>NZ_DASQNH010000050.1:0-167120 GCF_035645055.1 Streptomyces sp.
GCGCTCGACAAGACGACGTACGAGGGCACCTTCGTCGGCAACTTCTCCGGGCTGGCCCCGGACCGGGACGGCACCCTCGCGGCGGTCTCCGACAGGTCGGTGCTGTTCTCGCTCGACGGGCGGACGCTCGAGCCGCGCGGAACGCTGCCCCTCGCCGACGAGAACGGCGCCGCGCTGGACTCCGAGGGTCTGGTCGTCGACCGGGACGGGACGTACCTCGTCTCCTCGGAGACCGAGCCCTCCGTGCGTCGCCACTCCCGCGACGGCCGCGTGCTCGACCGGCTGCCCGTGCCGGACGCCCTGCGGGTCGCCCCGGCGGGCCGGGCGCCCGTCAACGGCACGTTCGAGGGGCTGACCATGACACGGGACGGCCGCACGCTCGTCGCCTCCATGGAGTACGCCCTCGGTGGAGACAGCGCCGGGATCGTGCGGGTCCAGACCTGGCGGCGGACGCACGACGACCGGTTCCGGCCGGCCGCGCAGTACGCCTACCGCACCGACCCCGGCCTCGGCGTCCCCGAGATCACCGCGACGCCCGACGGCCGCCTCCTCGTCCTGGAGCGCGGCTTCACCGCCGGTGTCGGCAACACGGTCCGCCTCTACCTCGCCGACCCGCGCCACGCCACGGACGTCAGCGGGGTCGAACATCTAACCGGGCAGGATGGGGTGCGGCCGGTCCGCAAGACGCTGCTCGCCGATCTCGCCGACTGCCCCGATCTCGGCGCCACCGCCAAGCAGCCGCAGCCCAACCCGCTGCTCGACAACATCGAGGCCATGGCCGTCACCGGCCGCTTCCACGGCCGCCTGAACGTCCTCCTCGCCAGCGACGACAACCAGAACCCGGCCCAGACCACCCGCTTCTACGTCCTGCGCGTACGCCTCTGAACCCTCACGCCTTGTTGCGGAGGGATGAAATCCGCTTCCGCCCGCGTTGGTGCCTTCCGGAAGATCAGGCCGAAAAACGGAGGGCACCCGCGTGAGCACGCAACGGGGATGGGCGCGACGGCTGTGGGGATACGCCTGGCGCTACCCCAAGGACGTCGTCCTCGCCCTCGGCTCCTCCCTCGCGGGCATGGCCGTCCTGGCCGTCGTCCCGCTGATCACCAAGGTGATCATCGACGACGTCGTCGGCGACAAGACCAAGGGCATGGCCCCCTGGGCCGGTGCCCTCATCGGCGCCGCCCTCCTCGTCTACGTCCTCACCTACATCCGCCGCTACTACGGCGGCCGGCTCGCCCTCGACGTCCAGCACGACCTGCGCACCGAGATGTACGGGACGATCACCCGGCTCGACGGGCGGCGGCAGGACGAGCTGTCCACCGGCCAGGTCGTCGGGCGGGCCACCAGCGACCTCCAGCTGATCCAGGGCCTGCTCTTCATGCTCCCGATGACCATCGGGAACTTCATGCTCTTCCTGATCTCCCTGGTCATCATGGCGTGGCTGTCGATCCCGCTCACCCTGGTCGCCCTCGCCGTGGCGCCCGCGCTGTGGTGGATCGCCAAGCGCAGCCGCACCAAGCTGCACCCCGCCACCTGGTACGCGCAGGCGCAGGCCGCGGCCGTCGCGGGGGTGGTCGACGGCGCGGTCGGCGGCGTACGGGTGGTCAAGGGCTTCGGGCAGGAGGAGCAGGAGACGCGGAAGCTGCGGGAGGTCGGGCGGCGGCTCTTCGCGGGGCGGCTGCGGACGATCCGGCTGAACAGCAGGTACACCCCCGCGCTCCAGGCCGTCCCGGCCCTCGGCCAGGTCGCCATGCTGGCCCTCGGCGGCTGGCTCGCCGTACGCGGTGACGTCACCCTCGGCACCTTCGTCGCCTTCTCCACCTACCTCGCCCAGCTCGTCGGCCCGGTCCGGATGCTCGCCATGGTCCTCACCGTCGGCCAGCAGGCCCGCGCGGGCACCGAACGCGTCCTGGAGCTGATCGACACCGAGCCGGCCCTCGCCGACGGCACCAGGGAGCTGCCCGCCGACGCCCCCGCGACCGTCGAGTTCGACGACGTGTCCTTCGGCTACGACCCCGGCAAGCCCGTCCTCGACGGCCTCTCCTTCGAGATCCGCCCCGGCGAGACCCTGGCCGTCGTCGGCTCCTCCGGCTCCGGCAAGTCGACGGTCTCCCTGCTGCTGCCGCGCTTCTACGACGTCACGCGCGGCGCCGTGCTGATCGGCGGCCACGACGTGCGCGAGCTGACCCTCGACTCGCTGCGCGCCGCCATCGGCCTGGTCCCCGAGGACTCGTTCCTCTTCTCCGACAGCGTCCGCGCCAACATCGCCTACGGCCGCCCCGACGCCACCGACGAGGAGATCGAGCGGGCCGCCCGCGCCGCCCAGGCGCACGGCTTCATCAGCGACCTGCCCGACGGCTACGACACCGTCGTCGGTGAGCACGGTCTCACCCTCTCCGGCGGCCAGCGCCAGCGCGTCGCGCTCGCCCGCGCCATCCTCACCGACCCCCGGCTGCTCGTCCTCGACGACGCGACCTCCGCGGTGGACGCGCGCGTCGAGCACGAGATCCACGAGGCGCTGAGGCAGGTCATGGAGGGCCGCACCACCCTCCTCATCGCCCACCGCCGCTCCACCCTGAACCTCGCCGACCGCATCGCGGTCCTCGACGGCGGCCGGCTCGCCGACCTGGGCACCCACGAGGAGCTGGAGCGGCGCTCGGCCCTGTACCGGCGGCTGCTCACCGACCCCGACGAGCTGGGCGGCGTCTCCCCGGGCCACACCCCGCCCGCCGCGCCGCAGGACGAGGACACCTCGGTCCGCGAGGAACTGGACGCCGAGTTCGACGCCGAGCGCGGGGTCACCCCGAGGCTGTGGACCGGCGACCGCGAGCCGAAGGACACCGCGCTGTCCGGCACCCCGGCCACCCCGGAGCTGCTGGCCCAGGTGGACGCCCTGCCCCCGGCGACCGACATCCCGGACGTCGACGAGGCGCGGGCGGTGCGGCCGGAGGAGTCGTACGGGCTCAGGAGGCTCCTCAAGGGCTTCGGGCTGCCCCTCCTCGTCAGCCTCGCCCTGGTCGCGGTGGACGCGGGGACGGGCCTGCTGCTCCCCGTGCTGATCCGGCACGGCATCGACAGCGGTGTCTCGGAGCTGGCCCTCGGCGCGGTCTGGGCGGCGTCCGCGCTGGCCCTGGTGGTGGTGCTCGCCCAGTGGGCGGCGCAGATCGGCGAGATCCGGATGACGGGCCGCACCGGCGAACGGGTCCTGTACGCCCTGCGTCTGAAGATCTTCGCCCAGCTCCAGCGGCTCGGCCTCGACTACTACGAGCGGGAGCTGACCGGCCGGATCATGACCCGCATGACGACGGACGTCGACGCCCTGTCGACGTTCCTCCAGACGGGCCTGGTCACCGCGTTCGTCTCGGTCGTCACGTTCTTCGGCATCATGGTCGCCCTGCTGGTGATCGATGTCGAGCTGGCACTCGTCGTCTTCGCGACGCTGCCGCCGCTGATCGTGGCCACGTTCTTCTTCCGCCGGGCGAGCGTGAAGGCGTACGAACTCGCCCGCGAGCGGGTGTCCGGCGTCAACGCCGACCTCCAGGAGACCGTCGCCGGACTGCGGATCGTGCAGGCGTTCCGGCGCGAGAAGGACGGCGGACGCCGGTTCGCGGAGCGCAGCGACGGCTACCGGCGGGCCCGGGTGCGCGGCCAGTGGCTGATCTCGATCTACTTCCCGTTCGTGCAGTTCCTGTCGTCGGCCGCGGCGGCGGCCGTGCTGACCGTGGGCGCCGGGCGGGTCGACGCGGGCACCCTGACCACGGGCGCCCTGGTGGCGTACCTGCTGTACATCGACCTGTTCTTCGCCCCCGTGCAGCAGCTCTCCCAGGTTTTCGACGGCTACCAGCAGGCGAGCGTCTCGCTGGGCCGGGTCCAGGAACTCCTGCGGGAGCCCACGTCCACCGAGTCCGCCGGGGAACCCCGCGCCGTGTCCTCGCTGCGCGGCGAGATCGCCTTCGAGGGCGTGCACTTCCGGTACGGCGACGACGAGGCGGCCCTCACCGGCATCGACCTGCGCATCCCCGCCGGGCAGACCGTGGCGTTCGTCGGCGAGACCGGCGCGGGCAAGTCGACGCTGGTGAAGCTGGTGGCCCGGTTCTACGACCCGACCGCGGGCCGGGTCACCGTCGACGGCCGTGACCTGCGCACCCTCGACCTCACCGCCTACCGGCACCGGCTCGGCGTCGTCCCCCAGGAGGCGTACCTCTTCCCCGGCACCGTCCGCGACGCCATCGCCTACGGCCGCCCCGACGCCACCGACGCCGAGGTGGAGGCCGCCGCCCGCGCGGTCGGCGCGCACGAGATGATCGCCCGCCTGGAGGGCGGCTACCTCCACGAGGTCGCCGAGCGCGGCCGCAACCTCTCCGCCGGCCAGCGCCAGCTGATCGCGCTGGCCCGCGCCGAACTCGTCGACCCGGACGTCCTGCTCCTCGACGAGGCCACGGCCGCCCTGGACCTGGCGACGGAGGCCCAGGTCAACCAGGCGACGGACCGTCTGGCGGGCCGCCGTACCACCCTCGTCGTGGCCCACCGCCTGACCACGGCGGCCCGCGCCGACCGGGTCGTGGTGATGGACCACGGGCGGGTCGCTGAGGACGGCACCCACGAGGAGCTGCTGGCCCGCGGCGGGCGGTACGCCGAACTGTGGCGCACCTTCGTCGGCGAGGACACCCCCGTGGGGGCCTGACCGCCGCCCGGCGCAACCATCCGGCGTACGCTGCGCGTCCGTACATCCGTACGTCAATCTGCCGAGGGGTGCGGCACGGGAGGGGACGACTGTGGACTCGGGTGCGATACGACGGCGGCTGGCCCTCGGTCTGTGCGTGCTGACCGCGGCCGGACTCCTCGCGCTCGCCGCGCCGGCCGAGGCCCACGCCGCCGCCGCGCCGTGCCCCGGCCGCAAGGTCAGGACACTGCCCTTCTCCACCGGCTCCGTGCACGTCTACAAGAGCGGCGGTTACGTGTGCGCGGCCACCTACGCCAAGAACCCCGGCCCCCTGCGGACCATGAGCGTCAGCGTGCAGGCGCGCGGCCACCGCCCCGTCCCCCACAAGGGAAAGCACCGCTACCACACCCCGGGCGTGAAGGTCTACGCCGGGCAGCGCTGTGTGTGGGTGAAGGGCTCGGCGGGGCGGGGCTCGGTCGACTCGGGCTGGATCCTCTGCTGAGCGAAGCACCTGGCGCATAGCGCCCGTTACCGAACATCCCCTGGTGTGAAGCGGGTTGACTCCGATAGCTTCCGGCGCACATCTGTTCTCACAGGGGAGGGTGCATGCGCAAGGCGCTCAGATGGCTGCTCGCGCTCACGGTGTTCATAGGCACCTTGAGCACGGCGGGGACGGCCACCGCCGTCCAGCCGGAGGCCACCGACATCAAGGACCGGCTTCTGGCCGTACCCGGCATGAGCCTGATCGAGGAGAAGCCGTACCCCGGCTACCGCTTCTTCGTCCTGAACTACACCCAGCCGGTCGACCACCGCGATCCGGCCAAGGGCACGTTCCAGCAGCGGATCACCGTCCTGCACAAGGACGTCTCCCGCCCGACGGTCTTCTACACCAGCGGCTACGGCGTCTCCACGACCCCCAGCCGCCGCGAGCCGACCCAGATCGTCGACGGCAACCAGGTCTCCATGGAGTACCGCTACTTCACCCCCTCCCGGCCCAGCCCGGCCGACTGGAGCAAGCTGGACATCTGGCAGGCCGCCAGCGACCAGCACCGCATCTTCAAGGCCCTGAAGCCGGTCTACGACAAGAAGTGGCTGTCCACCGGCGGCTCCAAGGGCGGCATGACCGCGACGTACTACGAGCGCTTCTACCCCCGCGACATGGACGGCGTCGTCGCCTACGTCGCCCCCAACGACGTCGTCGACAAGGAGGACTCGGCCTACGACCGGTTCTTCGCCACCGTCGGCACCGAGGAGTGCCGCGACCGGCTGAACGGCGTGCAGCGCGAGGCGCTGGTGCGGCGGGACGTCATGGAGCAGCGGTACGCGAAGTACGCGGCCGAGAACGGCTACACCTTCCGCACCGTCGGCAGCCTCGACAAGGCGTACGAGGCGACCGTCCTCGACTACGTCTGGGGCTTCTGGCAGTACAGCCTGCTGTCGGACTGCGGCACCATCCCCGCGGACGCGCAGAACGCCACCGACGACGAGATCTGGAACACCCTCGACGCCGTCGCCGGGTTCTCCTTCTACACCGACCAGGGCCTGGAGCCGTACACGCCGTACTACTACCAGGCGGGCACCCAGCTCGGCGCGCCGACCATCCGCTTCCCGCACATCGAGAAGCAGTACATCCGCTACGGCTACCTGCCGCCGCGCTACTACGTGCCGCGTGACATCGAGATGCGGTTCCAGCCGGGCGCCATGCGCGACGTGGACACCTGGGTCCGCCACAACGCCCGTCACATGCTGTTCGTCTACGGCGAGAACGACCCGTGGGGCGCCGAGCCCTTCCGCCTCGGCAAGGGCGCCCGCGACTCGTACGTCCTGACCGCACCCGGCGCCAACCACGGTGCCCGCGTCGCGGGCCTCGTGGACGACGAGAAGGCCCTCGCCACGGCGAAGATCCTCGAGTGGGCGGGCGTGGCCCCCGCGGCCGTCCAGGCCGACCCCTCGAAGGCCAGGCCCCTGGCCACGTTCGACGCCAAGCTCGACAAGAAGGGCACGGAGCGGACGCTGCGTCCGTAAGTCCCCCGCGGCGCCCGCTCCTTGTGCCTCACGGTGGCTGCAGGGGGCGGGCGCAGCCCACGGGGAACCGGGTCCCGTACCCCGAGGGCAGACCCCCGGCCGCCGCCGGTGACGCGCTCGGGGACGGTGCCGCGCGGTCGTCGTCCCGCGTGTCCGGCGGCCCCTGGCAGCCCGTCAGCAGCGCCATGGGCAGGACCGGCACGACTCCCCGTAGGTCTAGTACGTCAGGCCGTGCCCGAGGGGGTACAGCACCCGGGACGGATCGTCGGCCCGCTGCACCGGTACCGGGAGCTTCCCGCGCGGCTCCACCGCTCCGGCGATCACCCGGGCGGCGGCCCGCACCTCGACGTCCGTCCAGGAGTACGTCGCGAGGTACGCGCGTACGCCCGGCAGCCGGGCCGCGTCGTACGGGTTGCGCACGGCCACCGCCACCACCGGGCGGCCCGTCGCCAGCAGCCGCTCGACCAGTGTTCTCTGGGGGCTCGTCGCGGTGACGTTGTAGGTCGCCACGACCACCGCGTCCGCCTCCCCGGCCGCCGCGACGGCCCGCTCGGTCACCGCCGCGGACGGCGCGGTCCCGGTGGACAGCGCGGTCGCGGTGAATCCCAGCTCCGTCAGGGCCCGCGCCAGCACACCGGTCGGCGGGCCGGTGGTGCCGGACGGGGAGGCCGGGTCGGCGCCGACGACCAGCAGGCGCGGGGTGTCCTTCGGGACGAGCGGGAGGAGCCCGCCCTCGTTGACCAGCAGGGTCGTGGTCCGCTCGGCGATCCGGTCGGCGGCCGCGAGGTGCTCGGCCGTGCCGACCTTGTCGCTCACGGCGTCCTCGTCGGTCCACGGGTCGTCGAGGAGCCCCAGCTTCGCCTTCAGCCGCAGCACCCGCAGGATCGATTCCTCCAGGCGCTCCTCCGTCAGCTCCCCGTCCTGGACGGCCTTCAGCACCGCGTTCCAGGCCAGGTCCAGCCTGGGCGCGTTCAGCAGCTGGTCCACGCCCGCCTTCAGCGCCAGCACCGGCACCCGGTCGTCACCGTACTTCTGCCGTACGCCCGCCATGTCGAGCGCGTCGGTGACCACCACCCCGTCGAAGCCGAGCTGTTCGCGCAGGATGCCGGTGAGGATGGGCCGCGAGAGGGTGGCCGGGTCGCCGGAGTCGTCGAGGGCCGGGACCAGGATGTGCGCGGTCATGACGGAGTCGGTACCGGCCTCGATCGCGGCGCGGAACGGCGGCGCGTCCAGCGACTCCCACTGCGCGCGGGTGTGCTTGATGACCGGGAAGCCGTAGTGGCTGTCGGTCTCGGTGTCACCGTGGCCCGGGAAGTGCTTGGCGGTCGCCGCGACACCGGAGCGCTGGTAGCCGGCGGTCTCGGCCGCGACCAGCCGGGCCACCGCCTCCGGATCGGCGCCGAAGGAGCGCACGCCGATGACCGGGTTGGCCGGGTTGACGTTCACGTCGGCGACGGGGGTGTAGTCCTGCCGTACGCCCATCGCGCGCAGCTCCTTGCCCGCGATCCTGCCGAGGGTGCGGGCGTCGGTGCGCGAGCCGCCCGCACCGATGGCCATCGCGCCCGGGAAGAGCGTGGCGGGCTTGCCGATCCGGGCGACGATGCCGTGCTCCTGGTCGGTGGAGATCAGCAGGGGCAGGCGGTGCGGGAGGTCCAGGGACGCGCGCTGGAGACCGTTGGAGAGGGCGGCGATCTGGTGCGGGTCACGGGTGTTGTGCGCCCAGGCGAAGTAGATGACCCCGCCCAGCCGGTAGCGGGCGACCAGTTCGGCGGGGGTGCGGACGCCGAACTCGCGGAGGTTGGCGTCGATGTCGGCCTGGTCGGGAGCGGTGGCGGAGTGGCCGTAGGCCCGGGAGACGAAGAGCTGGCCGACCTTCTCCTCCAGGGTCATCCGGGAGATCAGGCGGCGCAGCTTCCGGTCGCCGTGCGCGTGGGCGGGGCCGCCGACCGTGAGGGCCGCGGTGACGCCGGCCGTGGCGGCGAGGACCGTGCGTCTGGAGGGTTTCGCGGTGTTTCCCGTGCTGGTGTCGGGCACGTGCGCTCCTTCCGGAGGAGGTGGTCCGCTGAAGGAAACTTCCGAGGGGTCACCAATATCCGGGAAGTTTCTGCCAGTCAAGGGAACGCACAGTACCCAGCGAGGACGCCGCCGCCGGCGCACGGGAGGGCGGCACGCCGATGGCGGCATACCGTCGGCCGCGCCCGCGGCGGAGAGGGTGGTCGGCGTTCGCGGTCGGCAGCGAGGCCGACACCGTGGCACGGTGACTCTCCGGCGGTCCGGCGGTCCGGCGGTCCGGCGGTCCGGCGGTCCGGCGGTTGGACGCCGGCGGTCCCGGCCGGGTTCCCGGCCCGCCGCGGTTCGGCCGGATCCGGGGCCGGTGGGGGCGGGCGGGGCGCCGCGTCGCATGGTCCCCGCCGCCCGGGGCCCTTTCCCGGACGTTCCGGCGGGCCCGGCTCGAAGCCCTGCCGGGGTCTGGCTCGCGATGCCCCGTCGACCGCCTGGTACGCCCTGCCGAGGACCGGCCCAGGACGGCCCGCCGGTGGACACCCCTGGGCGCCCCACCGGGCCGGGCCGGGCTCCCGCCGGGTTCGGCCGGGCTCCCGGAGGGCCGGGTCCGGTCCCTGTCGGGCCCGGTCCGGCCCCGTCGGGCCCCCGCCGGGTTCCGCCAAGGACTCCCGCCGGGCTCGGCCACGGACTCGGGTCGGCCCGGCCGGACGCCCGGCGGGTCCGGCCCGCGCGGGTCCATCTCATGGACGGTGCCGCGCGGGGGCCGCGGTTGGGCGATCATAAGGACATGCCCGCAGTCGACATCCCCGGTTCCAAGTCCATCACCGCTCGCGCCCTCTTCCTCGCGGCGGCGGCCGACGGCGTCACGACTCTCGTCCGGCCCCTGCGGTCGGACGACACCGAGGGCTTCGCCGAGGGCCTGGTGCGGCTCGGCTACCGGGTCGGCCGCACCCCGGACACCTGGCAGATCGACGGGCGCCCCGAGGGCCCGGCCGTGGCGGAGGCCGACGTCTACTGCCGGGACGGCGCGACCACGGCCCGCTTCCTGCCCGCTCTCGCCGCCGCCGGCCACGGCACCTACCGCTTCGACGCCTCCGAGCAGATGCGCCGCCGCCCCCTGCTGCCGCTCACCCGCGCCCTGCGCGACCTCGGGGTGAAGCTGCGCCACGAGGAGCGGGAGGGCCACCACCCGCTGACCGTCGAGGCGGCGGGGGTGGAGGGCGGTCAGGTCACCCTGGACGCGGGCCTGTCCTCGCAGTACCTGACGGCGCTGCTGCTGCTCGGCCCGCTCACCCGGCAGGGCCTGCGGATCACCGTCACGGACCTGGTCTCCGCGCCGTATGTCGAGATCACCATCGCGATGATGCGTGCCTTCGGTGTGGAGGTGCGCCGCGAGGGCGACACCTTCGTCGTCCCGCCGGGCGGCTACCGCGCCACCACCTACGCGATCGAGCCGGACGCCTCCACCGCCAGCTACTTCTTCGCCACCGCCGCGCTCACCGGCGGCGAGGTCACCGTGCCCGGCCTCGGCGAGGGCGCTCTCCAGGGCGACCTGGGCTTCGTGGAGGTGCTGCGCCGGATGGGCGCGCACGTGGAGATCGGCGCCGACCGCACGACCGTGCGCGGCACCGGCGAACTGCGCGGCCTCACCGTCAACATGCGGGACATCTCCGACACCATGCCGACCCTCGCCGCGATCGCCCCGTACGCCTCCGGCCCGGTGCGCATCGAGGACGTCGCCAACACGCGCGTGAAGGAGTGCGACCGGCTGGAGGCCTGCGCGCAGAACCTGCGGCGGCTGGGCGTGGCGGTCGAGACGGGCCCGGACTGGATCGAGATCCGGCCCGGTACGCCCGCGTCCGGCGTCGAGATCGCCTCCTACGGCGACCACCGCATCGTGATGTCCTTCGCGGTGGCGGGCC
The DNA here is from genome assembly GCF_035645055.1 of Streptomyces sp. Lineage (GTDB taxonomy): Bacteria > Actinomycetota > Actinomycetes > Streptomycetales > Streptomycetaceae > Streptomyces. Next base: position 10,615 of record NZ_DASQNH010000050.1, read on the forward strand.
TGCGTGCCCCCGGCATCTCCTTCGACGACCCGGGGTGCGTCCGCAAGACCTTCCCCGGCTTCCACGAGGAGTTCGCCGAACTGCGCGCGGCTATCGGCCTCGGCTGACCTCGCGGGCGGTGGCCGCCAACTGCTCCCGCAACGGCGGCGAGCACTCAGCCTCGACGCGGGTTACGGCCCGTGGCCCCGCCGTCCTGGGCCGGTGGGCCTGGACGCCGGCGCCCCGCTCACGCCGAATCGTTGAGCAGCCGTGCCAGATGGTCCCGGCCCGCGCCCAGCAGGCCGGGCAGCGGGGCCGCCGACTCGTACCAGCGCTTCTCGTACTCCCAGCACAGCCAGCCGTCCCAGCCGTGCCGGGACAGCACCTCCACCACCTCGGCGACCGGCAGCACGCCCGCGCCGAGCGGCAGCGGGGTGGCGTCGTCGGCGGAGGCGATGTCCTTGACCTGGACATAGCCGAGGTGCGGGGCGAGGGCCGCGTAGGTCTCCGAGGGCTGCTCGCCGCCCAGCCAGGTGTGCATCACATCCCACAGCGCGCCCACGTGCCGGTGCCCGACCGGGCCCAGGATGCGGATCGCGTCGGCGCCGGTGCGGTGCGAGTCGTGGGTCTCCAGCAGGATGCGCACGCCCGCGTCGGCGGCGAGTTCGGCCGCCACCCCCAGCCGCCGGGCGGCCACCGCGTCGGCCTCCTCCGACGGCCGGCCCACCGCGTCCGCGCCGGGGAAGACCCGGACGAACGGGGCGCCCAAATCGCGGGCCAGGTCCAGCAGGGCGCGGATCTCCGCCAGCACGGGCTCGTCGTCGCCCGGCGCGGCCACCCGCGTGTACCCGGCGAGGCCGAGCGGTTCGACACCGGCCGCCTTGAACTCGGCGGCCACCCGCGCGCGTTCGTCCGGGCCGAGGCCTGGGTGCACCGGTTCCTCCGGGTGCACGCGCAGTTCGACCCCGTGGTAGCCGTGTTCCGCCGCGAGGCGCAGCACATCGGGGAGGGGGAGACCGGGGACGCCGAGAGTGGAGAACGCCAGCTTCATACTCAGCGACCCTACTCGTCACTCCGCCCGCGCCGCAGCTCCAGCCGCCAGTCCTGCCCGACGAGATCCTTGCCGAAGGAACGGTGCGGCTGCTCGGCGACGAGCGCGAATCCGTGCCGCCGGTAGATCCGGCGGGCGGCCGTGAGCACGTCGTTCGTCCACAGCACCAGGTCGTGGTAGCCGGCCCCGCGCGCGAAGCCGACGACCGCCGTGACCAGCCGGTCGCCGATGCCGAGGCCGCGCGCGCCGGGCTCGACCAGCAGCAGCCGCAGCCGGGCCGTGCCGGGCGCCTCGTCCCGTACGCACATCACACACCCCACCGGCCGCCCGTCCAGCTCGGCGATCCACACCCGCTCCCGACGCGGGTCGTGGTCCTGCGCGAAGTCCGCGACGATCCGCGCGACCAGCGCCTCGTAGTCGGTGTTCCAGCCGTACTCGGCGGCGTACAGCGCGGCGTTGCGCTGCACGATCCAGCCCAGGTCGCCGGGGGCGGGCGGGCGCAGCACCACGTCCTCGGGGCGGGGCGCCCGGCCGCCCGACAGCAGCGTCCGCACCGTCAGCAGCGCCTCCGCCAGCCGCGGCCGGTCCTGCGGCGCCACCCCGGCCAGCAGCGAGCCGACCGTCTGCCGGGCCCGCTCGTCCAGCAGGCCGGCGGTCGCCCGCCCCCGCGCCGTCAGCCGGATCCGCCGCCGCCGCGGATCCCGCTCCGACGGACCGCGCTCGATCAGCCCGTCCGTCTCGAACTTGTTCAGGATGCGGGTCAGATAGCCCGCGTCCAGGTGCAGTCCGGTGCGCAGGTCGGCGACGTCGGTACGGGGCGAGTGCGCCAGCTCGTAGAGCACGCGGGACTCGGTGAGGGTGTACGGGGCGTACAGATGACGGCCGTAGTCCAGCGCGCCGATCAGGTGGGTGTAGAAGCGGTTGAAGGAGCGGATGTCTTCGACGGTCATGCTCGCCCCCGATGTCTCCCCGATGGCCGACCCCGTTGAGTGGTCTTTGACTCAGTCAGAGGTTTCTCCGGTTCGAGCGTAAGCGCGGGACCCGCTCCCGTCCACGGCTCGCGCTACTCGGCCGCCCGCCGGTACACGTTCACCAGCGTGCCGGCGTCCGACCTCGTCGTGGAGACCAGCTCGAACGGGAACTTCCCGCCCCCGTCCGGGAAGATCGACTTTCCGCCGCCGAGCACCACCGGCATCACGATCAGCCGCAGCTCGTCGACGAGACCCTCGGTGATCAGCGTGCGGGCCAGGGTCGGGCTTCCCATGAGCAGCAGCCCGCCGTCGTCCCCCTCCCGCAGCTTCCGCAGCTCGGCGACCGCCTCGGACCCCGGGATGCGGACGGAGTTCTCCCAGGTCGGTTCGGTCTCCTCGAGGGTGTCGGAGACCACGTACTTCCGGAGGGAGTTCATCCGGTCCGCGAACGGGTCCCCGGCCCGCTCCGGCCACGCCGACGCCATCGTCTGCCACGTGCGCCGCCCGAACAGCAGCGCGTCGGCGCCCTCCAGCGCCGCGTCGAAGGCCCCGCCGACGATCTCCGGGTCGAAGTACGGGTGCGTCCAGCCGCCGTGCGCGAACCCGCCGTCGGTGTCCTCCTCCGGCCCGCCCGGAGCCTGGACGACGCCGTCGAGGCTGATGAACTCGCTGATGACGATGCGCATGGTGGTGTCTCCCGCGTCGGTGGATGCCGTTCGGAAGATAGACGGCCGCCGCCGCGGAAAGTAATCGCTCCGGTTCCACGGGGGGGCTGTAACTACTAGTATGTATAACAGCCTGTCTCTCCGGCTGTCCGGTTCTCGGAGGAGGTCCCCATGCCCCTGGTCCGCATAGACGCCCTCGGCGCCGACACCCAACGCCTCGCCGCCCTCGGCCGGGCCGTCCACGAGGCCCTGATCGAGGTCATCGGCATCCCGCCGGACGACCACTTCCAGATCCTCACCGCGCACGACGGCGCGACCGGCGCCCTCCGCCACGGCGACTATCTCGGCATCCCGCGCGACGAGGGCATCGCCTACATCGCCATCACCCTCCGCGCGGGCCGCACACCGGACCGCAAGCGCGCCCTGTACCGCCGTATCGCCGAGCTGGCCCGTGTCCACGCGGGCACCGAGCCGCGCAACGTCTTCGTCACCCTCACGGAGAACGAGCCGATCGACTGGTCCCTGGGGGAGGGGGAGGCGCAGTATGCGCCTGGCGAAGCCTAGTCGGACTTGTCTCGCCGCGGCCGGCAGGGCCGCGGCGGTGGTTCCCGCACCGGGTGCCCCACCATCGCCCCATGGCACCGGTGCCACTCATGTCACGCCACCGGAGCCACCGGTGCCGTCCGCGCCGCGTCAGCTCCGCGGCACCCCCGACGACCCCCGCACCATCAGCTCGCCCCGCGCCGTCGCGACCCCGCCCGGCGGCGGTTCCTCGCGGCCCATCGCGATGCGCCCGGCGCGGGCCCCCGCCTCGGCCAGCGGCAGGCGCACCGTCGTCAGGGACGGCACCGCGTCGATGCTGAAGGGCAGGTCGTCGAAGCCGGCGACGGAGACGTCCTCGGGGATGCGCAGGCCGGACTCGCGCAGCGCGGCGCAGGCGCCCAGGGCGACGGAGTCGTTCGCGGCGACCACCGCGGTGATCGTGGGGTCGCGGCGCAGGAGTTCCAGCGTGGCCTCGTAGCCGGAGCGGCGGTCGTAGCGGCCGTGGACCGTCCAGCGGGGGTCCTCCTCGATGCCCGCGGCGGCGAGCGCGGCGCGGTGGCCCTCGAGCCGGTGCCGGGTGGTGGTGCGCTCCTCGGGACCCGCGATGTAGCCGAGCCGCCGGTGGCCGAGGCCGATGAGGTGCTCGGTCAGCTGCTTGCCGCCGCCCCGGTTGTCGAAGGTGAGGGCGACGGCGTCGGTGCCGGGTGCGGGCGGGCGCCCGCACAGCACGACCCGGGTGCCGGCCTCGCTCAGCTTGCGCAGCTTCGCCGCGACGGCCGCGGCGTGCGGCGCGTTCTCCATGGCGCCGCCGGTGAGGACCACGGCGGCGGCCCGCTGCCGTTGCAGCAGGGTGAGGTAGGTGAGTTCGCGCTCCGGCGAGCCGCCGGTGTTGCAGACGACGGCCAGCCGTTCGCCGCCCGCGCGTCCGCCGGGGCCGCCGATCTCGGACTGGATGGCGCTCGCCATGATCCCGAAGAAGGGGTCGGCGATGTCGTTGACGAGGATGCCGACGAGGTCGGACGTCGCGGCGGCGAGCGCGCTCGCGGGGCCGTTGAGGACGTAGTCCAGTTCGTCGACCGCCTTCAGGACCCGCTCCCGGGTCGAGGCGGCCACGGGGTAGTTCCCGTTCAGCACGCGCGACACCGTCGCGGGCGAGACCTGGGCGCGGGCCGCCACGTCCGCCAGGGTCACCGTCATCTCGTCGTCCTCCGGTCGTGCGTCTCGCGCATCTGTCGTACCTCGCCGTACGTCGTCGGCGTTCTCGCCGTCGGTGTGCCGGGCGTCGCGGGGGAGGGCCCTCCCGTCCCGACGTCGTACACGGCCGCCCGGCCGCTCGCGGTTCCGTGCAGACCATAAGCCCGCGGGCCCCACCTGTTCGCCCCCTCGAACAGGCCGAGTGTGCGGTGGTCTTGTCCGGACCCCTGCCGAGAGGCTAGCTTCTCCTCACATAGAAAGCGCTTGCTGTACCGCTCACCAGTCACGGCCAGGGGGCGTACGCGGCGCGCCTCCACCGCGTACGACGCCTGGGAAGGGACCGACGTGACACGCAAGACGGTGCGTATCGCCATGAACGGTGTGACGGGGCGCATGGGCTACCGCCAGCACCTCGTCCGCTCCATCCTCGCCCTCCGGGAGCAGGGTGGCCTCGACCTCGGCGACGGCACCGTGCTGTGGCCCGAGCCGATCCTGCTCGGCCGCCGCGAGCACGCGCTCAAGGCGCTCGCCGAGAAGCACGGCCTGGAGCACGTCTCCACCGACCTGGACGCCGTCCTCGCCGACCCCACCGTCGACATCTACTTCGACGCGCAGGTCACCTCGGCCCGCGAGGACGCCATCCGCAAGGCCATCGCGGCCGGCAAGCACGTCTACACCGAGAAGCCCACCGCCACCGGCCTCGACGGCGCCCTGGAACTGGCCCGCCTCGCCCACGAGAAGGGCATCAGGCACGGCGTCGTCCAGGACAAGCTCTTCCTGCCGGGCCTGCTCAAGCTCAAGCGCCTCATCGACGGCGGCTTCTTCGGCCGGATCCTCTCCGTGCGCGGCGAGTTCGGCTACTGGGTCTTCGAGGGCGACTGGCAGGCCGCCCAGCGCCCGTCGTGGAACTACCGCGCCGAGGACGGCGGCGGCATCGTCGTCGACATGTTCCCGCACTGGGAGTACGTCCTGCACGAGCTGTTCGGCCGCGTGAAGTCCGTCCAGGCCCTCACCGCCACCCACATCCCGCAGCGCTGGGACGAGGAGGGCAAGCCCTACGACGCCACCGCCGACGACGCCGCCTACGGCGTCTTCGAACTCGAAGGCGGTGCCATCGCCCAGATCAACTCCTCCTGGGCGGTCCGCGTCCACCGCGACGAACTGGTGGAGTTCCAGGTCGACGGCACCGAGGGATCGGCCGTCGCGGGCCTGCGCACCTGCCGCGTGCAGCACCGCAGCGCCACCCCCAAGCCGGTCTGGAACCCGGACATCCCCGCCACCGAGGTCTTCCGCGACCAGTGGCAGGAGGTCCCCGACAACCAGGACTTCGACAACGGTTTCAAGGCCCAGTGGGAGCTGTTCCTCAAGCACGTCTACGCAGACGCCCCCTACCACTGGGACCTGCTCGCCGGTGCCCGCGGCGTCCAGCTCGCCGAACTGGGCCTGAGGTCCTCGGCCGAGGGCCGCCGTCTCGACGTGCCGGAGGTCTCCCTGTGACCATCCAGCTCCCGGACGCGACCGGCGGACTGCGCGCCTACGAGCCGCGCGCCGAACCCCTCGCCGTCACCCCCGGCGCCCCCTTCACCTCCCGTACGGTCTTCTCCGCGGCGCACGTCGTCGCCGACCCCTACGCCGACGTCACCCCCGACTCCCCGGCCGCCGTCGACTGGGACGCCACCCTCGCCTTCCGCCGCCACCTGTGGTCCCACGGACTCGGCGTCGCCGAGGCCATGGACACCGCCCAGCGCGGCATGGGCCTGGACTGGGCGGGCGCGGCCGAACTGATCCGCCGCTCGGCGGCGGAGGCCAAGTCGGCCGGCGGCCGCATCGCCTGCGGCGTCGGCACCGACCAGCTCGCGGGGGGCACCCTCGCCGAGGTCCGCGCGGCCTACGAGGAACAGCTGGCGGTCGTGGAGGAGTCCGGCGCCCAGGCCATCCTGATGGCGTCCCGCGCCCTGGCGAAGGCCGCGTCGGGCCCCGAGGACTACCTGGAGGTCTACGGCCACCTGCTCCGCCAGGCCGCCGAACCGGTGATCCTGCACTGGCTGGGCCCCATGTTCGACCCGGGCCTGGAGGGTTACTGGGGTTCGGCCGACCTCGACGCGGCCACCGGCACCTTCCTGGAGGTCATCGCCGCCCACCCGGACAAGGTCGACGGCATCAAGGTGTCCCTCCTGGACGCGCGGCGCGAGATCGACCTGCGCCGCCGCCTCCCGCAGGGCGTCCGCTGCTACACCGGCGACGACTTCAACTACCCCGAGCTGATCGCGGGCGACGAGCAGGGCTTCAGCCACGCCCTGCTCGGCATCTTCGACCCGCTGGGCCCGCTGGCGGCGGAGGCGGTCCGCGTCCTGGACACCGGGAACACGGCGGGCTTCCGCGACCTCCTCGACCCGACGGTGGAGCTGTCCCGCCACCTCTTCCAGGCCCCCACCCGCTTCTACAAGACGGGCGTGGTCTTCCTGGCCTGGCTGGCCGGCCACCAGTCGCACTTCACCATGGTCGGCGGCCTCCAGTCGGCCCGCTCCCTGCCGCACTTCGCCCGCGCCTACGAGCTCGCCGACGGTCTCGGCCTGTTCCCCGACCCCAAGCTGGCGGAGGAGCGGATGAAGACCCTGCTCGCGATGTACGGGGTGACCCAGTGACCGGTCTCGAGCGCTTCAGCATCAACCAGATGACGGTGAGGCAGCTGTCCCTGCCCGACCTGGCCGACGCCTGCACCGGCCTGGGCATCCGCAACGTCGGCCTGTGGCGCGAGCCCGTGCAGTCGTACGGCCTGGAGGCCACCGCCGAACTGGTCCGGGACGCGGGCCTGACGGTGACCACCCTGTGCCGCGGCGGCTTCCTCACGGCGATCGACCCGGCGGAACGGGCCGCGGCCCTCGCGGACAACCGGCGCGCGGTCGACGAGGCGGCGACCCTGGGCACCGACACCCTCGTCCTGGTCTCCGGCGGCCTGCCCGCCGGCTCCAAGGACCTGCGCGGCGCCCGCGAACGCATCGCCGACGCACTGGCCGAACTCGGGCCCTACGCCGAGCGGCACGGCGTACGGCTCGCGATCGAGCCCCTGCACCCGATGTACGCCGCCGACCGCTGTGTGGTGTCGACCCTCGCCCAGGCCCTCGACCTCGCGGAACGCCTCCCCGCCCACCAGGTCGGCGTCACCGTCGACACGTACCACATCTGGTGGGACGACCGCGCCCCCGAGCAGATCGCCCGCGCGGGCGCCACCGGCCGCATCCACACCTTCCAGCTCGCCGACTGGACCACCCCGCTCCCCGAGGGCGTCCTCAACGGCCGCGGCCAGATCGGCGACGGTGCCATCGACATGCGCGAATGGAAGGCGTACGTCGAGGCCGCCGGATACACCGGGCCCGTCGAGGTGGAACTGTTCAACGACGGGCTGTGGGCCCGGGACGGGCGGGAGGTACTGGCGGAGACCGCCGCGCGTTTCGTCGAACACGTGATGGAGTGACCTTCTCCGTGTGATGCTCGGAGGCATGTCGGCACAACTGGGCACGGTCACCGCACTCTGGCGTTACCCCGTCAAGGCCATGCTCGGCGAACGCCTCCGCGCCGCCGATCTCACCGCCCACGGCTTGGCGGGGGATCGGCGGCTGGCGTTGCTGGACCCGGAGAGCGGGGAGTTCGTCACCGCGATCCAGGCGCGGCTGTACCAGACGGTGCTCAGGTGCGCCGCGGCCCTGGACGAGGCGGGCGGCACCCGGATCACGCTGCCGGACGGCGGCGGCACGCACAGCACCGCCCCGGACGTCGACGCCGTCCTCTCCGGCCACGTCGGCAGGCCCGTCACCCTGGCCCCCACACCCGTGCCCGCGTCCCTCTTCGAGGGGGCGCCGGTGCACCTGCTCACGACGGCCACGCTGAAGCGGCTGGCCGCCGAGAACCCGCGTGGTCTCGCCGAGCCCGAGCGGTACCGGCCCAACCTCCTGATCGACACCGGCGGCGACGGGTTCGTCGAGAACCACTGGATCGGCCGCGAGGTGCGCGTCGGCGACGAGGCGGTGCTGCGGGTGGCCGCCGGGACACCCCGCTGCGCCATCCCGACCTTCGTCCACGGGGCCCTGCCCCGCGACCCGGAGGCGCTGCGCGTCATCCGCCGCGCCAACGCCGTCCCCGCCCGGCCCGGAAGGGACCCAGAGCCCATCGCCGGTGTGTACGCGGAAGTGGTGCGGGCGGGAAGGATCGCCGAGGGGGACCCGGTGAGAGCCTGAGGAAGAATCTCGGCACTCGCGTGCAACCCTTCGCCCACCTCGCCGGTCGTATGTGGCATCAGGACTTCTGGAGGGGGATCCGGGGGGATCACGGGGTTCTGACGGAGGGGGAGAAGCCGAGGGGCCCGGTCGCGACCGGGCCCCTCGAAGCATCTGCGGCACGCCTCGTCTAGAAGAACACCCCGCACCGCAGCAGCACGTTCGCGTACGGCCGTGCCTCCCCGGTGCGGACGACCAGCCGGGCCTGCGCCGACAGTTCCTTCAGGCGTTCGTGCGGGACCAGCGTCAGCCGAGGAAAGCGGTCCGCCAGCAGGCGTGCCGCCGCCGGATTGGCGTCCCGGATCTCGGTCGCCGCCGTCGCGCCCTCCACGACGAGTTCGTCCAGCAAGCCCTCCAGCACTTCCCCGAACGACGGCACCCCGGCCCGGAAGGCCAGGTCGACCACGTGCGGGCCGTCCGGTATCGGCATCCCGGCGTCGCACACCAGCACCCCGTGGCCGTGGCCGAGTCCGGCCAGTGCCCCGGCGAGCCGGCGGTTGAGGATTCCGGCCTTCTTCACAGCGCCGCGACCTCCGCCGCGGTCGGGTAGGACTCCTGCGCGCCCGCGCGGGTGACGGCCGCCGCGCCGACGCGGGCCGCGTACGCCGCCGCCTCCGCGAGCGGCTCCCCGGCCCCCAGCCGCCAGGCCAGCGCCGCCGTGAACGCGTCGCCCGCGCCGGTGGTGTCCACGGCCTCGACCTGCACGGACGGCACCCGGGCGACCCCGTCGGACGACGCCACCAGCGCGCCCGCCGCGCCCAGCGTCACCACCACCGACCGGGGCCCCTTGGCGAGCAGCAGCCGCGCCCAGTCCTCGGGCTCCTCGCTCACCTTCGCCTCGCCGAGCAGTACCTTCGCCTCGTGCTCGTTGACGATCAGCGGATCGCAGGCGGCCAGCACCTCCGTGGGGAGCGGGCGCGGCGGGGAGGGGTTGAGGACGAAACGGCTGTCCGGGGAGAGGTTCCGGACGACCTCCACGACCGTCTCCAGCGGGATCTCCAGCTGCGCCGAGACGACCCGGGAGGCGTGGAAGAGGCTGCCCGCCGCGCGGATGTCGTCGGGCGTCAGCCGTCCGTTGGCGCCGGGCGACACCACGATGCTGTTGTCGCCGGACGGGTCGACGGTGATCAGCGCGACGCCGGTCGGGGCGCCGCCGACCAGCACGCCCACCGTGTCGACCCCGGCGGCCCGCTGCGCATCCAGCAGCAGCCGGCCGTGCGCGTCGTCGCCGACCCGGGCCAGCAGCGCCGTACGCGCGCCGAGCCGGGCCGCCGCGACGGCCTGGTTGCCGCCCTTGCCGCCCGGGTGGACCGCCAGGTCGGAGCCCAGCACCGTCTCGCCGGGGCCCGGCCGGCGGTCCACGCCGATCACCAGATCGGCGTTGGCCGACCCCACGACCAGCAGGTCGTAGTCGTTCATCACATCTCTCCCCTGGTAGCGGATCGGGGCGGGCGGTCGCCGCCACCGTACGACGCCCGCCCGCCCGCTGCCGTGTCCCGCCCGCCGAAGCGGGCACGTCGTCTGAGCCGCAGCCGCAGCCGCAGCCGCAGCTGTCTCAGCCGCCGAAGCCGGCCACGTTCTCCTTCGTGACCACCTTGACCGGCACCTTCACCAGTTCCGCGGTCTGCTCGCCGTCGGCCGCCCGCAGCGCGTTGTCCACCGCGATCCGGCCCAGCTCCTTCGGCTGCTGCGCGACGGAGGCGTACAACGTGCCCGCCTCGACCGCCTTCAGGCCGTCCGGCGTGCCGTCGAAGCCGACGACCTGGACGGACTTCCCGGCCTTCGCGCCGAGCGCCTTGATCGCGCCGAGCGCCATCTCGTCGTTCTCGGCGAAGACTCCGTCGATGCCGGGGTGCGCCTGGAGCAGGTTCGTCATCACGTCGAGGCCCTTGGTGCGGTCGAAGTCCGCGGGCTGCTTGGCGACGACCCTGATGCCCGGGAACTCCTTCAGCCCGGCGGCGAAGCCCGCGCCCCGCTCCCGGCTGGCGGAGGTGCCCGCCTGGCCCTGGAGGATGACGATGGTGCCCTTGCCGCCCAGCTTCTCGGCGAGCGCGCGGGCGCCGAGCCTGCCGCCCTCGACGTTGTCGGAGGCGACCAGCGCGGCCGTGTCGGCCTTGTTGACGCCGCGGTCGACGCCCACGACGGGGATGTCCGCCTCGTTGGCGGCGCGGACCGAGGGCCCCGCCGCGTCCGAGTCGACCGGGTTGACGATGATCGAGCCGACGCCCTCGCTGGTGAAGTTCTGCAGCTGGTTGGCCTGCTGGGAGGCGTCGTTCTGGGCGTCCGTCACGGTCAGGTCGACGCCGAGCTTCTCCGCCCGCTCCTCCGCGCCCTCCCGGATCTGCACGAAGAACGGGTTGTTGAGCGTGGACAGGGACAGTCCGATCTTCTCCGTCCTCGCCGCCGACGAGCCACCGTGCAGCAGCGAGGTGGCGCCGACGACCGCCGCGGCGACCACGGCCGCGAGGACGTACGTCAGCGCCTGCCTGCCCCTGTCGCCGCCGCCCCCGGCGGTCACCGGGGTCGCCCCCGCCTTGCGCCGCACCGTGTCCAGCAGCACCGCCAGCGCGATCACGACACCGATGACGACCTGCTGCCAGAAGGCGGAGACGGAGAGCAGGTTGAGCCCGTTGCGCAGCACCGCCAGGATGAGCGCGCCGATCAGCGTGCCGGAGGCCTTGCCGGTGCCGCCCGCCAGCGAGGCGCCGCCGATGACGACCGCCGCGATGGCGTCCAGCTCGTAGCCCTGCGCGGCCTGCGGCTGCGCGGAGGAGAGCCGGGAGGCCAGGACGACGCCGGCCGCCGCCGCGAACAGCCCGGACAGCGCGTAGATCGCCAGCTTCTGCTTCTTCACCCGCAGGCCGGAGAGGCGCGCCGCCTCCTCGTTGCCGCCGATCGCGTACATGGAGCGGCCGATGTACGTGCGGCCCAGCACGAACGCCGTCAGCAGGCCCATGACCACCATGACCAGCACCGGGACCGGCAGCCAGCCGCCCAGCGTGTCACCGAGGTGCGAGACGGACTCCGGGAAGGCGATCGGTGAGCCCTGCGAGATCACCAGGGACAGACCGCGGGCCACCGACAGCATGGCCAGCGTCGCGATGAACGGCGGGAGTTTGCCGTACGAGATCAGGAAGCCGTTGACCAGGCCGCAGCCGATGCCCGTGGCGACGGCGAGGAGCACCGCCAGGGCCACCGGCACGCCCTCGCTGGTCGCGCTCCAGGCGAGGACCGTCGCGGACAGCGCCGCCACCGAGCCGACCGACAGGTCGATGCCCGCCGAGACGATGACGAAGGTGACGCCGAAGGCGAGGATCGCGGTGACGGCCGCCTGGACGCCGATGTTGAGCAGGTTGTCCGTGGTCAGGAAGTCCCCGGACAGCGCGGACAGCGCGACGACGAGGACGATCAGCGCGGTGAGCGCGCCGTTGTCGAGCAGCAGGCGGCGCAGGCCGGCCGGGCCGCCCGAGGTGCTCTTGAGCGTGTCAGTGGCCACGGGGGGCCTCCGTTTCCGTGTTGCTGGGGGTGCTGACGGCGAGCGCCATGACGGCGTCCTGGGTGGCCCGCTCGGCGGGCAGTTCACCGGCGATCCGGCCCTGTGCCATGACCAGGACCCGGTCGCTCATGCCGAGGACCTCCGGCAGATCGCTGGAGATCATCAGGACCGCGGCGCCCGCGGCCGTCAGCTCGTTGATCAGCTGATAGATCTCGACCTTCGCGCCGACGTCGATGCCGCGCGTCGGCTCGTCGAGGATCAGCACCTTGGTGTCGGCGAGCAGCCACTTGCCGATGACGACCTTCTGCTGGTTGCCGCCGGACAGCGTGCGCACCTGCTGGCCGAGGCCCGCCATCCGCACGCCCAGCTGCCGCGCGATGCGCGCGGCGGCCTCGCGCTGCCCCTTGAGGTCGACGAGCCCCGCTCGGGTCGCCCCGCGCAGGGTGACCAGGCCCAGGTTCTCCTCTACGGAGGCGTCCAGCACCAGACCCTGCCCCTTGCGGTCCTCGGGCACGAGCCCGATCCCGGCGGCCATCGCGGCGTTCACGTCGTGCCGCCTGAGCGCGGCGCCCGACACCTTCACCGTGCCCTTGTCGTACGGGTCGGCGCCGAACACGGCCCGCGCGACCTCCGTCCGCCCGGCGCCGACCAGCCCCGCGATGCCGACGACCTCACCGGCCCGCACCTCGAAGCCGACGTCGTGGAAGACGCCGTCCCGGGTGAGCCCTTCGACCGACAGCAGCGCGGGCCCGGCCTCGGCACGCGCGCGCGGGTACTGCTGCTCGATGGACCGTCCCACCATGAGGCGGACGAGTTCGTCCTCGGGCGTGGAGGCAGGCACCTGCCCGACGCTGCGCCCGTCACGGATGACGGTCACCCGATCCCCGAGAGCGGCGATCTCCTCCAGGTGGTGGGTGATGAAGACGATGCCGACGCCGTCCTCGCGCAGGGTGCGCACGATGGCGAACAGCTTCTCGACCTCTTCGCTGGTCAGCACAGCCGTCGGCTCATCCATGACGAGCACGCGCGCGTCCAGACTGAGCGCCTTGGCGATCTCGACCATCTGGAGCCGTGCGATGCCGAGTTCGCGCACCCGCGCGCGTGGGGACACCTTCACGCCCACGCGCTCCAGCAGGACGGCGGCCTCCGCCTCCATCCGCTTCCGGTCGATCATCCCGAGGCGGCGCGGCTGGCGACCCAGGAAGATGTTCTCGGCGACGGTGAGATCGGGAACCAGGTTGAACTCCTGGTAGATGGTGGCGATCCCGAGCCGCTCGGCGTCCTGCGCCCCGTGGATGCGCACCTCCTCGCCGCCGACCAGGACGCGCCCGGCGTCCGGCCGGTGGGCGCCGGAGAGCATCTTGATGAGTGTGCTCTTGCCGGCGCCGTTCTCCCCGAGCAGCACATGGACCTCGCCCCGGCGCAGGTCGAAGTCGACGCCGTCCAGCGCGACCACGCCCGGGAAGGCCTTCCGGATGCCCTCGATACGCAGCAACTCGTGCGGGTCATCGCTCACGACCGGCTCCTGTTCTCAGCGGGGGACTCGCCGCACGAGCGGCGTACGACGAGTCGGGCGGGGAGGGTGACGGACTGCGGGGGCCGCCCCTCGATTCGGTCCACCAGGGCGCGTACGGCGGCCCGGCCCAGCTGGCCCGTCGGCTGGGCGATCGCGGTGACCGGCGGATCGGTGTGCACGAACCACGGGATGTCGTCGAACGCGGCGAGCGCGATGTCGTCGGGAACGCGCAGCCCGCGCGCGCGAACCGCGTCCAGCGCGCCGAGCGCCATCAGGTTGTCGGCGGCGAACACGACCTCGGGCGGCTCGGGCAGATCGAGGAAGCCCTCGGTGACCCGCCGCCCGCTCTCGGCCTGGAAGTCGCCCTGCCCGATGTACTCGTCGGGCAGCGGCAGCCCGTACTCGGCGAGGGCCTCGCGAAACGCGTCCACCCGCTCGCTGCCGGTCGTGGTGGCCGCGGGCCCCGCGATGATGGCGAGCCGCCGGTGCCCCAGCCCGTGCAGATGCGCGACGAGATCCCGCACGGCGGCGCGACCGTCGGCGCGCACGACGGGCACGTCCACACCGGGAATCCACCGGTCGACGAACACCATGGGCGTACCGGCCCGCGCGGCGTCCAGCATCAGCGGCGAGCCACCGTCGGTGGGGGACACGAGCAGCCCGTCGATACGGCGGTCCAGCAACGTCCGTACGTGATGGTCCTGGAGGTCGGGCCGCTCGTCGGCGTTGCCGATGATGACGCTGTACCCGAGGGCGCGGGCCTCTTCCTCCACGGACCGGGCCAGCTCGGTGAAGTAAGGATTCAGCACGTCACTGATGACCAGCCCGAGGGTGCGGGTCTGGTCGGTGCGCAGCGACCTGGCGACGGCGTTCGGCCGGTACCCCAGCGCCTCGACGGCGGCCAGCACGCGCGCGCGTGCCTCGGGGCTCACGGACGGGTGCTCGTTCAGCACCCGCGAGACCGTGGCGACGGAGACGCCGGCCTCGGCGGCGACGTCCTTGATGCTCGCCATCGCCTGTCCACCTCCTCGTGGAAAGCTCATGGAATCGATTACATCGACCTGCACGGAGGATTGGAATCGATTACACGGGGGTTAATCAAGCCCTCGACGGGAGGCCGAGACAGGATCGTGATGTACGGCGCTCAGATGAGCGGCGCCGGGGTCGCGGGCCGGGCACACCGGGATCAGGCTGGAAGCAGGGGAGTCGTCGAGGTCCGCTCGGACCGGAACCGGAGGAGCCATGACGTCCGCGACCCGGAACGACGTCCCCGTCGCACTCGAAGGCGACGGGCTGGAACTGCGCATGAAGCCGCTCGGAGGCGGCATGTCCATCGGCTACCTCACCCTCCCCCGGGGCACGGACATGGGCCCGGCCCTGAAGGGCATGCCCGACGACGCCTGCCAGTGCCCGCACTGGGGCTACGTCCTGAAGGGCCGCATCCGGATGCGCACGGCCGGGGGCGAGGAGACCTACGAAGCGGGCCAGGCGTACTACTGGTCGCCGGGCCACGTCCCGGTCGTCGAGGAGGACTGCGAACTGGTGGAGTTCTCCCCCACGGAGGAGTTCGAGAAGGTCATCAACCACGTGGTGTCGCAGGCCGGCTGAACCGCAGGTGGCTTCAGAGGTTGCCGTGGGGGCCGCCCGCTTCTCGGCCGGTGTCGTGCTTCCGCGACCCGGGTCGGCTCAGCGGCTTGTGGCCGGTGGGCGGGTTCCTCGCTGGGGGTGATCGGAACCTTTGGGCAGCGGGCGGAGGGGAGGCTTCGGGGCGGGGGCTGGTGACGCACTGTGCTGGCCGTGTGGCTGGCCCAGATCTTCCAGTCAGCCGTGCGTGCGGTGCGCGGGACGTAGTCAACCCCACGGTCACAGGCTCACTCCGTTGCGAACAACTCCGCCGCGTCCGCGGCATGCACGGCTCGCTGGGCCCAGAGCTCCAACTGGTCGAGGTCGGTGCAGGTGTCGACGCGCTGCCGGATGTCGTCGGGCACCGAGACCCCGCGCCACTCCAGGATGCGGAGCACCATCTGCCGCCGATCCTCGATACGGCCCTCTTCCCGCCCTTCTTCCCGCCCCTCCTCGCGCACCTGCTCGGCCAGCGGGTGTCGCCAGAAGTACTGGATCGCCGCCATCAGGTCCCTCCACATCTGCTTCGCCCGGGGGTCGGCCAGGCATGAGTCGACGAACTGCACGAAGACCGCGGCACTGTCGGAGTCGATGGTCCGCAGGGCGGATGCCAGGGATTCCAGTATGGCCGGGGCTTGCGGGCCACGCCCGTGTGTCATGGCCGAGAGCACCGCGAGGGGTGCGTCCCTCTCGGCCTGCCGCTCGTCCGCGATCACGGGCACGTTGTCCGGGCCCAGCACGAGCGGCCGTGCCGTGAGTGAGTTCAGGGCCGGCTGCCCCGCTCGCGGTCGTTCACCTTCCCCTGCGACTCGACCACGAGGAGGTACGTCCCCTCGTCCGTCTCCGCCCGCAGCAGCGTGTCCACCCGGCGTTCCACCGGTTCGATCTCCGTCAGATCGACGTTCAGCGCCGCGATCTCCCGAGGCTCGGGGAACGGCACGTGCAGCGCCTCATGCGACGAGCCGACCATCAGGAGGCCTCCAGCTCACACCACACGTACTTCCCCCGGTTGCCGAATCTGGACAACGGCTGCCACCCCCACAGGTCGGAGCAGGCCCGCACCAACGAGAGCCCTCGCCCTCCCTCCAACTCCGTCACCTGGTCGAGGGTCATGGGCGGCTCGGGCGGTTCGGGGTCCGCGTCCCAGGCCCCGATCCGCAGCGTCCCCGGCGGCGCCCAGCGCACCCGTAGCGCGGCCGGCCCTTTGGTGTGCCGTACGGCGTTGGAGACCAGCTCGGTGGCCAGCAGCTCGGCGACGTCAGCGCGGCCGATGAGTCCGTGCATGGTCAGGATCAGGCGGAGGGTGCGTCGGCAGACGGTGACGGCGCGGACGTCGTTCGGGATATAGAGGGAGTACTCCCATGGTTCGTTTTCGGGCATGCGTCAACTCCGGTTGGTCAGTGGGGAGTCATGCGGGGGCGAGTGGTGTCGTTGCCGCAGCCGTCATGGCAGGACGGAGCGGTGCGCTTCCGGAGCCCGGTTTCACTCAGTGAGTGTCGTGTCACCGACGGTAGACCTAATTGTTTAAGTTCCGCAAGTCGATCGCGTACCCTGAACCCCGAACGAGTCGGCCTTGTCAGGCTGTTGGGAGAAGCAGGCGATGGCACTGAGGAGCGAGCCGACGGCGCGACAGATGCGCCTTGCGGTGGAACTGCGCAGGCTCCGCGAGGCGGCAGGCCTCACCGCCCGCGAGGCGGCGACCCTGCTCGGGGTCAGCGCTCCGCAGATAAGCCAGATCGAGGCCGGCCTCACGGGTGTGAGCGAGAAACGGCTGCGCCGCCTCGCGGCCAACTACTCCTGCCCCGATCTGGAGTTCGTCGATGCCCTCGTAGGCATGGCGCGTGATCGGACCACCGGCTGGTGGGAGGAGTATCGGGGTCTCCTGCCGATGCCCTTCCTGGACCTTCCCGAGCTGGAGCACCATGCGAGCTACCGATGGGATGTGGACTTCCTGCACGTGCCGGGCCTTCTGCAGACAGAGGACTATGCCCGGGCGCTCTTCTCCTATGTGAATCCCGAGTTCCCGGAAGAGGAGGTGGAGCGCTGGGTGGAACACCGGATGAGGCGGAAGGTCGTGATCGAGCGCCCCGACCCGATTCCCTACGAGGCTGTGATCCACGAAGCGGCACTGCGTATCAGGGTCGGTGACCGTACGGCAGCGCGGGCTCAGCTGACTCAGGTCCTGGAGCTGTGCGAGGCCTCGCACATCACCGTGCGCGTCGTTCCCTTCGACCTCGACGGCTTCGGCGGAGCCGGTAGCGCGATGGTGTACGCGGGCGGCCCGGTGCCTCGGTTGGACACGGTGGTGCGCGACGGTCTCAACGGTCCTGTGTTCATCGATGCGGAATCCCAATTGGATCGCTATCGAACCCTTTTCCGTAGGGTGAAGGCGGTGTCACTTGAGCCCAGCCGCTCGCGTGACTTCATCCACAAGCTGGCGAAGGAGCTATGAGGACATGACGACCCCCGACATCTGGCGAAAGTCGTCCTACTCCGGTGGTGGACAGGGCGATGCCTGCGTCGAGATCGCCCACCGCCCCACCCACATATCCATCCGCGACTCCAAAACCCCCACCAGCCCCCACCTCACCTTCGCCGCGGAAACCTTCTCCACCTTTCTCCAAGCCCTCAAAGTGCCTCCCCAGGCCTGACCCACCCCCGCTGTCACACCCCACCGGTACCGTCGGATCATGACCAACCAGTCGGGGACCTCGCAGACCGGCGAACGGCGCCTGGCCGTCCTCGAAGGCGTCCTGGAACGCATCACGTACGCCAACGAGGAGAACGGCTACACGGTCGCCCGGGTCGACACGGGCAGAGGCGGCGGAGACCTGCTGACCGTCGTCGGTGCGCTGCTCGGTGCGCAGGTCGGCGAATCTCTCCGCATGGAGGGGCGCTGGGGGTCCCACCCCCAGTACGGCAAGCAGTTCCACGTGGAGAACTACACCACCGTGCTGCCGGCCACGGTCCAGGGCATTCGCCGTTATCTCGGTTCCGGCCTGGTCAAGGGCATCGGCCCGGTCTTCGCGGACCGCATCACCCAGCACTTCGGGCTCGACACCCTGAAGATCATCGAGGAGGAGCCCGAGCGGCTCATCGAGGTGCCCGGGCTCGGGCCGAAGCGGACGAAGAAGATCGCCGACGCCTGGGAGGAACAGAAGGCGATCAAGGAGGTGATGCTGTTCCTCCAGACCGTCGAGGTCTCCACCTCGATCGCCGTGCGGATCTACAAGAAGTACGGGGACGCGTCCATCTCCGTCGTCAAGAACCAGCCGTACCGCCTCGCGGCCGACGTCTGGGGCATCGGCTTCCTCACCGCCGACAAGATCGCCCGGTCGGTCGGGATTCCGCACGACAGCCCGGACCGGGTCAAGGCGGGGCTTCAGTACGCGCTCTCCCAGTCCGCCGACCAGGGGCACTGCTATCTCCCCGAGGAGCGGCTCATCGCCGACGCCGTCAAGCTCCTCCAGGTCGACACCGGGCTCGTCATCGAGTGCCTCGCCGAGCTGGCGACACCGCCCGAGGACGGCGGTGACCCCGGGGTCGTACGGGAAAAGGTGCCCGGCTCCGACGGCGACGCCGCCGAACCCGTCACCGCCGTCTACCTCGTCCCCTTCCACCGCGCCGAACTCTCCCTCTCCGCCCAGCTGCTGCGCCTCCTGCGCACCGGCGAGGACCGGATGCCGGGCTTCCGGGACGTCGACTGGGGCAAGGCCCTGGACTGGCTCAAGGGCCGTACCGGCGCCGACCTGGCCCCCGAGCAGGAGGCGGCCGTCAGGCTGGCACTGACGGAGAAGGTCGCCGTGCTCACCGGAGGGCCCGGCTGCGGCAAGTCCTTCACCGTGCGGTCCATCGTCGAGCTGGCCCGCGCCAAGCGGGCCAAGGTGGTCCTCGCCGCGCCGACCGGCCGGGCCGCCAAGCGGCTCGCCGAGCTGACGGGGGCCGAGGCGTCCACCGTCCACCGCCTGCTGGAACTCAAGCCCGGCGGTGACGCGGCCTACGACAAGGACCGCCCGCTGGACGCGGACCTGGTCGTCGTCGACGAGGCGTCCATGCTCGATCTCCTCCTCGCCAACAAGCTGGTCAAGGCGGTGCCGCCGGGCGCCCATCTCCTCTTCGTCGGCGACGTGGACCAGCTCCCCAGCGTCGGCGCGGGCGAGGTCCTGCGCGATCTGCTCGCCGACGGCGGCCCGGTCCCGGCCGTGCGCCTCACCCGTGTCTTCCGGCAGGCCCAGCAGTCCGGTGTCGTCACCAACGCGCACCGGATCAACGCGGGGCGGCATCCGCTCACCGAGGGGCTGAAGGACTTCTTCCTCTTCGTCGAGGACGACACGGAGGAGGCGGGGCGGCTCACCGTCGATGTCGCGGCCCGCCGGATCCCGGCCAGGTTCGGGCTCGATCCGCGCAGGGACGTGCAGGTGCTGGCGCCGATGCACCGGGGACCGGCCGGGGCGGGCACCCTCAACGGGCTCCTCCAGCAGGCCATCACCCCGGGCCGGCCGGACCTGCCCGAGAAGCGGTTCGGCGGACGCGTTTTCCGGGTCGGCGACAAGGTCACTCAGATCCGTAACAATTATGACAAAGGGAAGAACGGCGTCTTCAACGGCACCGTGGGCGTGGTCACCTCGCTCGATCCGGTCGACCAGCGCCTGACGGTGCTGACGGACGAGGACGAGGAGGTGCCGTACGACTTCGACGAGCTGGACGAACTGGCGCACGCCTACGCGGTCACGATCCACCGGTCGCAGGGCAGTGAGTACCCGGCCGTGGTGATCCCGGTCACCACCGGCGCGTGGATGATGCTCCAGCGCAATCTGCTCTACACGGCCGTCACCCGGGCGAAGAAGCTGGTCGTCCTCGTCGGGTCGCGCAAGGCGATCGGCCAGGCGGTGCGCACGGTGTCGGCCGGACGGCGGTGCACGGCGCTCGACTTCCGGCTCTCCGGCGGACCGTCGGCGGCGTGAGATGGGGCATCCGGGGACGCTGTCCGTGAGCCGGGCAGAAAAATGATCGATCAAACGAGTCGCAAACGTCACACAGCCCTTCCGGATGCGGGATCAAGGGGGCAGGATGAGCAAGTTGGAGGCACTGAGTGCCGCCAATAAGCCCAATGGTCGACCCCGAGTGCACTCTCCTGAGCCAAATGGGGGATGGTAGAGACAGTCAGGGCACCTCGAAGATGAGGCACTACGTCGGTGAGGGAAGACGTGAGCGACAACTCTGTAGTACTGCGGTACGACGGTAACGAGTACACCTACCCGGTGATCGACAGCACCGTCGGGGACAAGGGCTTCGACATCGGCAAGCTCCGCGCCCAGACCGGTCTCGTGACCCTGGACAGCGGCTACGGCAACACCGCCGCCTATAAATCCGCCATCACCTACCTCGACGGCGAGCAGGGCATCCTCCGGTACCGCGGCTACCCGATCGAGCAGCTGGCCGAGCGCTCCACCTTCCTGGAGGTCGCCTACCTGCTGATCAACGGTGAGCTGCCGACCGTCGACGAGCTGTCCGCCTTCAAGGACGAGATCACCCGGCACACCCTGCTGCACGAGGACGTCAAGAACTTCTACCGGGGCTTCCCGCGGGACGCGCACCCGATGGCGATGCTGTCCTCGGTGGTCTCCGCGCTGTCCACGTTCTACCAGGACAGCCACAACCCGTTCGACGAGCAGCAGCGCAACCTCTCCACGATCCGTCTGCTGGCCAAGCTCCCGACGATCGCGGCGTACGCGTACAAGAAGTCGGTCGGCCACCCGTTCGTCTACCCGCGCAACGACCTCGGCTATGTCGAGAACTTCCTGCGCATGACCTTCTCGGTGCCGGCGCAGGAGTACGACCTGGACCCGATCGTGGTCTCGGCGCTCGACAAGCTCCTGATCCTGCACGCCGACCACGAGCAGAACTGTTCGACCTCGACGGTCCGCCTGGTCGGCTCGTCCCAGGCGAACATGTTCGCGTCGATCTCGGCCGGCATCAACGCGCTGTGGGGCCCGCTGCACGGCGGCGCCAACCAGTCGGTGCTGGAGATGCTGGAGGGCATCCGCGACGCCGGCGGCGACGTCGACTCCTTCATCCGCAAGGTGAAGAACAAGGAGGACGGCGTCCGCCTGATGGGCTTCGGCCACCGGGTCTACAAGAACTTCGACCCGCGCGCCAAGATCATCAAGGCCGCCGCGCACGACGTGCTGTCCGCGCTCGGCAAGTCCGACGAGCTGCTGGACATCGCGCTCAAGCTGGAGGAGCACGCGCTCGCCGACGACTACTTCGTCTCGCGCAACCTCTACCCGAACGTCGACTTCTACACCGGCCTGATCTACCGGGCCATGGGCTTCCCGACCGAGATGTTCACGGTCCTGTTCGCCCTCGGCCGGCTGCCGGGCTGGATCGCCCAGTGGCACGAAATGATCAAGGAGCCGGGTTCCCGTATCGGCCGCCCGCGCCAGATCTACACCGGCGTGGTCGAGCGCGACTTCGTCCCGGTCGAGGCGCGCTGAACCGCCACTTCCGAGGGGCGCTGAGCGGATCTCGGCGCCCCTGCCCCGTGCGTACCACCCCCGCGCACGGCGTGACGCGCGCATAGCGAAAGGCGCCCTGGTGCGTCGGTCCCCCCACGGGCCGACGACCAGGGCGCCTTCCCATGTCCCGGTGCGGATTCCCCCCACGGGATCCGGCCGGGCGCCTGTGAGACAGCGCCTGAATCGCTGTGTGAGCACAATGAGCAAAACTCACCGTGCTCGGGTCGTACCTCTTCGCCTTGTGATGCCGTCGGCTGCGGTCTGCCGGGACAGCGCACGCTGGGATGGCCGCTCAAAGCTTCCCGGTGTACGTGCCCCGGCAACGCTCCCCCAAGCTCTCAACTGCGTTCGAGCACGGAGGTACCCCCACCCGGGGAAGTCCCCCAAGACATCCCCAGACGCCAGCCGGCGCCCCCCAAGACGCCTTCTGACATCGCCAACTTAGACCTTCGAATCCCTTCGATGGTTACGTTCACATCACTGTGATCTGCGTCTCTTGCATATGTCCTGTTAGATGCGTAAGAGGCCGATACGTCGAACGGGGCTCAAGCGTAAGGATGATGCGCGAGCCTTGTGAAGAGCTTATGTGAGGCTTGCGCCGGATTGAAGAGGGGTCTCGCGGAAGGTCCGCAGCCGCAAGCTGTTCGTGACCACGAAGACCGAGGAGAAGGCCATCGCCGCGCCCGCGATCATCGGATTCAGCAGCCCCGCCGCGGCCAGCGGCAACGCGGCCACGTTGTAGCCGAACGCCCAGACGAGATTGCCCTTGATGGTGGCGAGGGTGCGCCGGGAGAGCCGGATCGCGTCCGCCGCGACCCGCAGATCCCCGCGGACCAGCGTCAGATCGCCCGCCTCGATCGCCGCGTCCGTCCCGGTCCCCAGCGCGAGCCCCAGATCGGCGGTGGCGAGCGCGGCGGCGTCGTTGACGCCGTCGCCGACCATCGCGACCGTACGGCCCTCGTCCTGGAGCCGCCTGACGACCGCCACCTTCTCCTCGGGCAGCACCTCGGCGATCACCTCGTCGATGCCGACCTCCCCGGCCACGGCCTCGGCGACCCTCCGGTTGTCACCGGTCAGCAGCACCGGCCGGAGCCCCAGGGCGCGCAGCTCGCGCACCGCTTCGGCGCTGGTCTCCTTCACCGCGTCGGCGACCGCGAGCACCCCGTGCGCGGCCCCGTCCCAGCCGACCACGACGGCCGTCCGGCCGGCGCTCTCGGCCCGCTCACGGGCGTCCGCCAGCTCCGGGGGCAGGGCTCCGTCGAAGAGCCGCCCCACCGTCACCTCATGGCCCTCCACGCGCCCGCGTACGCCCCTCCCCGGCACGTTCTCGAACCCCTCGGCCACCGGCAGCTCCCCGGCCCGCTCGGCGGCGCCCGCGGCCACCGCGCGGGCGACGGGGTGCTCGGAGGCGTGCTCCAGGGCGCCCGCGAGCCGCAGTACCTGCTTCTCGTCGGCGCCCTCGGCGACATGGACTTCCTGGAGGGTCATCCGGCCGGTGGTCACGGTGCCGGTCTTGTCCAGGACGACGGTGTCGACGCGGCGGGTGGCCTCCAGCACCTCGGGGCCCTTGATGAGGATGCCGAGCTGGGCGCCGCGCCCGGTGCCCACCAGCAGCGCGGTGGGCGTGGCCAGGCCGAGCGCGCAGGGGCAGGCGATGATCAGCACGGCCACGGCGGCGGTGAACGCGGCGACCGTGTCCCCGGTGGCGCCGAGCCAGCCGCCGAAGGTGGCGGCGGCGATCAGCAGCACCACGGGCACGAAGACCGCGGCGACCCGGTCGGCGAGCCGCTGCACCTCGGCCTTGCCGTTCTGCGCGTCCTCGACCAGCTTGGCCATCCGGGCGAGCCGGGTGTCGGCGCCGATCCGGGTGGCCTCGACGACCAGGCGGCCGGCGGCGTTCACGGTGGCGCCGGTGACGGCGTCCCCGACGGTCACGTCCACCGGCACGGACTCGCCGGTCAGCATGGAGGCGTCCACGGCGGAGGTGCCCTCGACCACGGTGCCGTCGGTGGCGATCTTCTCGCCGGGCCGGACGACGAACCGGTCACCCACCGCCAGCCGCCCGACCGGGATGCGCACCTCGCGTCCCCCGCGCAGCACCGCCACGTCCTTCGCGCCCAGCTCCATCAGGGCCCGCAGCGCGGCCCCGGCGCGGCGCTTGGCGCGGGCCTCCAGGTAGCGGCCGAGGAGCAGGAACGCGGTGACCCCCGCGGCGACCTCCAGATAGATCGTGGCGGTGCCGTCGGTGCGGGAGACGGTGAGGTCGAAGCCGTGCCGCATGCCGGGCATGCCCGCGTCGCCGAGGAACAGCGCCCACAGGGACCAGCCGAACGCGGCGAGGGTGCCGACCGAGACGAGGGTGTCCATGGTGGAGGCGGCGTGCCGGGCGTTGGTCCAGGCGGCCTTGTGGAAGGGCAGGCCGCCCCAGACGACGGCGGGCGCGGCGAGGGTCAGCGAGAGCCACTGCCAGTTGTCGAACTGGAGGGCGGGGATCATCGCGAGCAGCACGACGGGCACGGCGAGCAGCGCGGAGACGACGAGCCGCTGCCGCAGCGCCGACAGCTCCGGGTCCGCCGCCGGGCCGTCCGGCCCCATGTCCTCGGGGTCCGGGGCGGGGGGCGCGGGTTCCTCCGCGGTGTAGCCGGTCTTCACGACGGTGGCGATCAGGTCGGCGACCTCGGTCCCGGCGGGGTAGGTGACCCTGGCCTTCTCCGTCGCGAAGTTCACCGTGGCGGTGACCCCGTCCATGCGGTTGAGCTTCTTCTCGACGCGGGCGGCGCAGGCGGCGCAGGTCATGCCGCCGATCAGCAGCTCGACCTGGGACGTCGGCGGTGCGTCCATGGGAGTGTCCGCGGGGGTGTCCGTGGGGGTGTCTGTGGTGGTCATGTCCGGGCTCCAGACGACGGACCGGACCGTACCCGACCAGTGTGCTCGGTCGGTACGGCCCGGTGTCGAGGGCGGGTGGGTCAGGCGCGGCCGGCCAGCTCGTAACCGGCCTCGTCGACGGCGGCGCGCACGGCTTCCTCGTCCAGCGGCGCCTCGGAGACGACGGTGACCTCGCCGGTGGCGGCGACGGCCCGCACGGACGTCACGCCGGGAAGCTGGGTGAGTTCGGCGGAGACGGAGCCCTCGCAGTGGCCGCAGCTCATCCCGGTCACCTTGTAGACGGTGGTGACGGAACCCTGGGTGTCGGTCTGGGCGCTCATGTCGTTACTCCTCGTCGAGGCGTATGGGGTTGCGGTGGCCCACGGGGGCTCACTTCCCTCACTGTATACCCCTAGGGGGTATGAAGCCAAATGGGTCGGCGTCGGCCGGGCGGATACCGTTCCCCACGTCGGAGCGGAGCGCCGCGGAAGGCGAGGGGCGTATGCGGGCGGTGGTGTTCGAACGGTTCGGGGAGCCGGCCGAGGTGCGGGAGGTGGCGGACCCGCGGCCCGCCGGGCACGGTGTGGTGGTGCGCGTCGAGGCCACCGGGCTGTGCCGCAGCGACTGGCACGGCTGGCAGGGGCACGACCCGGACATCGCCCTCCCGCACGTGCCCGGCCATGAACTCGCCGGAGTCGTCGAGGCGGCCGGCGCCCGGGTGACCCGGTGGCGGCCCGGCGACCGGGTCACCGTGCCGTTCGTCTGCGCCTGCGGCGGCTGCCCGGCGTGCGCGGCGGGCGACCAGCAGGTGTGCGAGCGGCAGACCCAGCCCGGCTTCACCCACTGGGGGTCCTTCGCCCAGTACGTGGCGCTGGACCACGCCGATGTGAACCTGGTCGCCGTGCCCGAGGGAATGTCCTTCGCCACGGCGGCCTCGCTGGGCTGCCGGTTCGCCACCGCGTTCCGGGCGGTGGTGCAGCAGGGCCGGGTGACGGCGGGGGAGTGGGTCGCGGTGCACGGGTGCGGCGGCGTCGGGCTGTCCGCGGTGATGATCGCGGCGGCGGCCGGGGCGCGCGTGGTCGCGGTGGACATATCGCCGCGGGCCCTCGGCCTGGCCCGCGCCTTCGGCGCCGCGGAGTGCGTGGACGGGACACGGGTGCCGGACACCGCCGACGCGGTCCGGGAACTGACCGGCGGGGGCGCCCATCTCTCCCTGGACGCCCTCGGCTCGCCCGCCACCTGCGCGGCCTCCGTGAACGGCCTGCGCCGCCGCGGCCGGCACGTCCAGGTCGGCCTGCTGCCCTCGCCCGACGGCACCACGCCCGTGCCCCTGGCCCGCGCGGTAGCCCTGGAGCTGGAACTTCTCGGCAGCCACGGCATGGCCGCGCACACCTACCCGCCGATGCTGGAGCTGGTCCGCGCCGGCGCCCTGCGCCCCGACCTGCTGGTGACCTCGACGATCCCGCTGGCCGCCGCCCCGGCCGCCCTCGCCGCGCTGGGCACGGCACCGGGGGCCGGGGTGACGGTCATCGAGCCGTGGAGCCGAGCGCGGCCCGCCCGCGGTCTCGCATCGCCATGAGCACCTGGCGGGAGCCGTACCACGCGCGCACCCGCTCCGGGGTGAGGCCGGTGGACGGACCGAAGGTGTACCGGACGGCCTCGGGTCGCCGATGATCTCCCGCATCGCGGCGGCGTCGTGCTCGGTGAACGGCCGCAGCGCGACTCGCTCGCCGGTGAGGACGGGCTTCCCGGATAAGTCCATGGACGGCACCGTGTCCCACGGCGAGGTGGGCACGGAGTCTTTTCCGGTGGCGGGGGTCAGTCCCGTCTGCGCCCCCGGTTGCGGGGCCGGGAGGCGACCCAGGCGCGGATGGTGTCCGCGTACCAGTACGGCTTGCCGCTCTCGACGTGGTCGGGCGGGGGCAGCAGGCCGTGCTTGCGGTAGGAGCGGACGGTGTCGGGCTGGACACGGATGTGCGCCGCGATGTCCTTGTAGGACCAGAGCCTTCGGTCGGTCATGTGGTGCACCTCCCCGCGCGCGCCGCGGCGGCGGCCGGGGGAGCCGTCGAGGGAGCCGGGCGCTGCGCTGGCGATCACTGAGCCTGTGCCCCCTCAACGACGCACGGTGACCGCTCGTGAGCGGTCGTTGACCGGACGTGACAGGTGCGTCACATGCATGGGACATCTGTGACGCAAGGGTGGTGTTTGTGACGAACGCGTGGCAAAAGGTCCTCCCGCTCCCACTCACCCGGCCGGGCGATATCCGGTCGGTCTAGTCCGAATGTCTGGACAAACTATTGACAGGGTCGTCCGCCCGCGACTACAAACCCTCACAGAGCCGCGAAGGCGCGACGCGAAGGGATCTCGATGGCGTACGACCTGATCACCATGGGGCGCATCGGCGTGGACCTCTATCCGCTCCAGACCGGCGTCCCGCTCCCGCAGGTGTCGTCCTTCGGCAAGTTCCTCGGCGGATCGGCCGCCAACGTGGCGGTCGCCGCGGCCCGCCTCGGCCGCCGCACGGCGGTGATCACCCGCACCGGCGACGATCCCTTCGGCACCTATCTCCACCAGGCGCTGCGCGACTTCGGCGTGGACGACCGCTGGGTCACCGCCGTGCCCGGACTGCCCACCCCGGTCACCTTCTGCGAGGTGTTCCCGCCGGACGACTTCCCGCTCTACTTCTACCGCCGGCCCAAGGCCCCCGATCTGGAGATCGACGCCCACGAACTCGACCTCGACGCCCTCCGCGAGGCCCGGATCCTCTGGGTGACCGGCACCGGCCTGAGCGAGGAGCCCAGCCGTACGGCGACCCTGGCGGCCCTCGCCCACCGCGCCAAGGCGGCCGCCACCGTCTTCGACCTGGACTGGCGTCCCATGTTCTGGCAGGACCCGGAGGCCGCCCGCCCGTTCTACGCCGAGGCCCTGAAACACACCACCGTCGCCGTCGGCAACCTCGACGAGGTGGAGGTCGCCACCGGCGTCCGCGAACCGCACGCCGCCGCCCGCGCCCTGCTGGCCGCCGGGGTCCGGCTGGCCGTCGTCAAACAGGGGCCCAAGGGCGTCCTCGCCGTAGACGCCGAGGGCGGATCGGCCGAGGTCCCGCCCCTCCCCGTGAACGTACTCAACGGCCTCGGCGCCGGGGACGCCTTCGGCGGCGCCCTCTGCCACGGGCTGCTCGCCGGCTGGGACCTGGAGCGGATCATGCGGTACGCCAACGCCGCCGGCGCGATCGTCGCCTCCCGCCTGGAGTGCTCCTCCGCGATGCCCACCCTGGACGAGATCGAGGCGGCACTGAGCGCGGGAGCGGTGCTGTGAGGGCGGGCCGGGTGAACGCGCACCACGAGAGCGGCGGGGCGACGGGCGGCGGCACACCCCCGGCCGCCGGGCCGGGCATCCCCGCCGTCGACGTCGCCGAGCTGGTCCGCCTGCGCACCCACCACCCCGAGGCCGTCGCCGAGGCGGCCGCGCGCCGCACCCGCCGGCCGCTCCTCGACGACCACGGCCGCCTGATGATCGTCGCCGCCGACCATCCCGCCCGCGGCGCGCTCGGCGTCGGCGACCGGGGGCTCGCCATGGCCAACCGCGCCGACCTGCTGGGCCGCCTCTGCCTGGCGCTCGGCCGCCCCGGCGTCGACGGCGTCCTCGCCACCGCCGACATCCTCGACGACCTGCTGCTGCTCGGCGCCCTCGACGGCAAGGTGGTCATGGGCTCGATGAACCGCGGCGGCCTCCAGGGCGCCCGCTTCGAACTCGACGACCGCTTCACCGGCCACCGCCCCGAGGACATCCAGCGGCTCGGCTTCGACGCCGGGAAGCTGCTCCTGCGTATCGACTACGACGACCCGGGCTCCCTCAACACCCTGGAGTCCACCGCCCGCGCCATCGACGAGATGGCCGCCCGCCGTCTCCCGGTGTTCGTCGAGCCGTTCATCAGCCGCCGGGATCAGGACGGCCGGCTGCGCAACGATCTGTCGGCCGACGCCGTGACCCGGTCGATCGCCATCGCCTCGGGCCTGGGCGGCAGTTCGGCCTACACCTGGCTGAAGGTGCCGGTCACCGACGACCCCGACGACATGGCGCGGGTCATGGCGACCTCGACCCTCCCGGCGGTGCTGCTGGGCGGCGAGGTGGGGGACGATCAGGACGGCGCGTACGAGAAGTGGCGCGGCGCCCTGCGCCTGCCCACCGTGCGCGGGCTGGTCGTGGGCCGGTCGCTGCTGTACCCGGCGGACGGCGACGTGGCCGCCGCCGTGGACACCGCCGTAGGACTGCTGTGAGGGCCGCATGAGCGACATGCCGAATGAGCTGTACGTGCCGAAGGGCGCCGCCGCCGACGCGGACCACGCGCTCGCCATCGACCCGAAACGGGCCGGCTGGACCTACAGCGGCCTGCGGATCGTCGAACTGCCGCCCGGCGGCGAACACACCCTGCTCGCCGGGGACAGCGAGTGGATCGTGCTCCCGCTCAGCGGCGGCTGTACGGTGCGCACCGAGGACGGGACAGCCCGGGCGGAGTTCCAACTCCAGGGGCGCGACAGCGTGTTCGCGTCCGTCACCGACTTCGCCTACGTCCCCCGGGATGCCCGGACCCAGATCGCCTCCGGCGCGGGAGGCCGCTTCGCCCTGGCAGGAGCGAAGTGCGAGCGACGACTCCCCGCCCGCTACGGCCCCGCGCCGGAGGTTCCCGTCGAGCAGCGCGGCAGCGGCACCTGCGCCCGCACCGTGCGCAACTTCGCCTCCGCCGACGCGTTCGACTGCGACCGGCTGATCGCCGTGGAGGTGATCACCCCGGGCGGCAACTGGTCGTCGTATCCGCCGCACAAGCACGACGAGCACCGGCCCGGCGAGGAGGCGGAGCTGGAGGAGATCTACTACTTCGAGATCGACGGCCCGAACGGCTTCGGCTACCAGCGGGTCTTCCCCTCCCGCGCGGGCGGCGCCGACGTGCTCGCCGAGGTCCGCTCCGGCGACGCCGTCCTCGTGCCGAACGGCTGGCACGGCCCGTCCGTCGCCCAGCCCGGCCACGACATGTACTACCTGAACGTCATGGCGGGCCCGGGCGCGACCCGGGAGTGGCGGATCTGCTTCCACCCGGACCACGTAGAAAGCACAGGGGGGTACCGATGACCACGCGGCTCACCGTCGCCCAGGCGCTCGTCCGCTTCCTCGCCGCCCAGCACACCGAACGCGACGGCGAGCGGCGGCGGCTGATCGGCGCGACCTGGGGCATCTTCGGCCACGGCAACGTCGCCGGGATCGGGCAGGCGCTCGTCGAGTACGCCGACGTCATGCCGTTCCACCAGGGCCGCAACGAGCAGTCCATGGTGCACGCGGCGGTCGGCTACGCCCGCCAGTCGGGCCGCCTGTCCACACACGCGGTCACCACCTCGATCGGCCCCGGCGCCACC
Organism: Streptomyces sp.; assembly: GCF_035645055.1. Lineage (GTDB taxonomy): Bacteria > Actinomycetota > Actinomycetes > Streptomycetales > Streptomycetaceae > Streptomyces. Next base: position 40,721 of record NZ_DASQNH010000050.1, read on the forward strand.
AACCTCGTCACCGGCGCCGCCCTCGCCACCGTCAACCGCCTGCCGGTGCTGCTCCTGCCCGGCGACGTCTTCGCCGCCCGCCCCGCCGACCCGGTGCTCCAGCAGCTCGAAGTGCCGTACGCGGGCGATGTGTCGGTCAACGACAGCCTGCGCCCGGTGTCCCGCTACTTCGACCGGATCACCCGCCCGGAAGCCCTCATCCCGGCCGCCCTCCAGGCCATGCGGGTGCTCACCGACCCCGTCGAGACCGGCGCCGTCACCCTCGCGCTGCCGCAGGACGTGCAGGCCGAGGCGTACGACTGGCCGGAGGAGTTCTTCGCCGAGCGCACCTGGGTGATCCGCCGCCCCGGCGCCGACCCGGCCGAACTCGCCGAGGCGGTCCGGGCGGTCCGTGCGGCCCGGCGCCCGCTGATCGTCGCTGGCGGCGGGGTCCACCACAGCCGCGCCGAGGCCGCCCTCGCCGAGTTCGCCGAGGCCACCGGCATCCCGGTCGCCGCCACGCAGGCGGGCAAGGGCTCCCTGCCGTACGACCATCCGCAGGACGTCGGCGGCATCGGCCACACCGGCACCGCCACCGCCGACGAGCTGGCCCGCGCCGCCGACCTGGTGATCGGCGTCGGCACCCGGTGGACCGACTTCACCACCGCCTCGAACACCCTCTTCGCGAGTGCGGACGTCCGCTTCCTCAACCTGAACATCGCCCCCTACGACGGTCACAAGATGGCCGGCCTCGCGCTGGTCGCCGACGCCCGCAGCGGCCTGACCGAGCTGACGGACGCGCTGCGGCTGCACGGCCACCGCGTCGACGACGCCTACCGGGCCGGGTACACGCGGGCCAAGGAGCGCTGGGAGCAGCGCGTCGACGCCGCCTACGCCGCCCACGACCCCGACGCCCGCCCGACCCAGACGCAGGTCCTCGGCGCCCTGGACGCCCTGGTCGACGAGCGGGACGTGATCATCAACGCGGCCGGATCGATGCCGGGTGACCTGCACAAACTCTGGCGGGCCCGGTCGTGCGACCAGTACCACCTGGAGTACGGCTACTCCTGCATGGGCTACGAGATCCCCGCCGCGATCGGCGTGAAGCTGGCCGCGCCCGACCGGCCGGTGTGGGCGCTGGTCGGCGACGGGACGTATCTGATGATGCCGACGGAGATCGTCACGGCCGTGCAGGAGGGCATCGCGATCAAGATGCTGCTCGTGCAGAACCACGGCTACGCCTCCATCGGCGGCCTGTCCGAGTCGGTCGGCGGCGAGCGGTTCGGCACCGCCTACCGTTTCCGCTCCGGCGACGGCACCTACACCGGGGCGCCGCTCCCCGTCGATCTCGCCGCCAACGCGGAGAGCCTCGGCATGCGGGTGCTGCGCGCCCGCACCCTGCGTGACCTGCGCACCGCGCTCGCGGAGGCGCGGGCCGCCGACACTCCCACATGTGTCTACGTGGAGACCGAAACGGCAGACACAGTGTCGGGCGCGCCCGAGGCGCAGGCCTGGTGGGATGTACCTGTGGCCGAGACCGCGACCCGACCGTCGGCGGTCAAGGCACGAGAGCTGTACGACCGGCACGTCTCGACCCGACGCCGCCATCTGTGAAGGAGCAACTGGGCATGACGAAGATCGTCAACCACTGGATCGGCGGGAAGACCGTCGAGGGCGCGTCGGGCACGTTCGGGCCGGTCACGGACCCGGCGACCGGCGCGGTCACCACCAAGGTCGCGTTCGCCTCCGTCGAGGAGGTGGACGCCGCGGTCGCCGCCGCGAAGGACGCCTTCACGACCTGGGGCCAGTCCTCGCTGGCCCAGCGCACGACCATCCTCTTCCGCTTCCGGGCGCTGCTGGACGCGCACCGCGACGAGATCGCCGAGCTGATCACCGCCGAGCACGGCAAGGTGCACTCCGACGCCCTCGGCGAGGTCGCCCGCGGCCTGGAGATCGTCGACCTGGCCTGCGGGATCAACGTCCAGCTCAAGGGCGAGCTGTCCACCCAGGTCGCCGGCCGGGTCGACGTGGCCGCGATCCGCCAGCCGCTGGGCGTGGTCGCCGGCATCACGCCGTTCAACTTCCCGGCGATGGTGCCGATGTGGATGTTCCCGCTGGCCATCGCGTGCGGCAACACCTTCGTGCTGAAGCCGAGCGAGAAGGACCCGTCGGCGTCCATGCGGATCGCCGAGCTGCTCGCCGAGGCGGGCCTGCCCGACGGCGTCTTCAACGTGGTGCACGGCGACAAGGTGGCCGTCGACCGCCTGCTGGAGCACCCCGACGTCAAGGCGGTCTCCTTCGTCGGCTCCACCCCGATCGCCCGCTACATCCACACCACCGCCTCCGCCAACGGCAAGCGCGTGCAGGCCCTGGGCGGCGCCAAGAACCACATGCTGGTCCTGCCCGACGCCGACCTGGACGCGGCGGCGGACGCGGCGGTCTCGGCCGCCTACGGCTCGGCCGGCGAGCGCTGCATGGCCATCTCGGCGGTCGTCGCCGTCGGCGCGATCGGCGACGAGCTGGTGGAGAAGATCCGCGAGCGCGCCGAGAAGATCAAGATCGGTCCCGGCAACGACCCGGCGTCCGAGATGGGCCCGCTGATCACCAAGGTCCACCGCGACAAGGTCGCCTCCTACGTCGAGAACGCGGCGGCCGAGGGCTGCGAGGTCGTCCTCGACGGTTCGGCGTACACCTATGAAGGCGAGGGCTTCGAGGACGGCCACTGGATCGGCATCTCGCTCCTCGACAAGGTCCCGACCAGCGCCAAGGCCTACCAGGACGAGATCTTCGGCCCGGTGCTGTGCGTGCTGCGCGTGGACACCTACGAGGAGGGCGTCGCCCTCATCAACGACTCCCCGTTCGGCAACGGCACCGCGATCTTCACCCGGGACGGCGGCGCGGCCCGCCGCTTCCAGCTGGAGATCGAGGCCGGCATGGTCGGCGTGAACGTCCCGATCCCGGTCCCCGTCGGCTACCACTCCTTCGGCGGCTGGAAGGACTCCCTCTTCGGCGACCACCACATCTACGGCAACGACGGCACGCACTTCTACACCCGCGGCAAGGTCGTCACCACCCGCTGGCCCGACCCGGCCGACGCCCCGGCAGGCGTCGACCTGGGCTTCCCGCGCAACCACTGAGCCGGCCCGGACGCCCCCGGTCCGCCGAGCGACACGGCGGACCGGGGCGCCGGCGGCTCACTGACCGATCGCCGCGTCCCGCTCTTCCCCGACCTGCTCGGTGAGGTCGCCGGTCTCGGCGGCGGGCGGAGCCGTGATCTTCTCGGCCTCGGTGAGCCTGCACTTCCCGGTGTGCTCCGCGCCGACGCTGCCCCGGTAGTGGGCGACCTCGTGCGGAGTCCATGTTCCGCACGCTTCGCTCAGGTGAAGTCCCAGGTCACCACCGTGCAGCCGCCGTTTTCCCGGCCGCCCGCGCTGCGGTACGCGGTGAGTGCCACCTCGTTGTCGGTGTCGACCCCCACCCACATCCCGTAGCAGCCCCGCTCCCGCCCCAGCTCCGCCGGCCGCCGAACCAGCGCGCGTCCGACGCCCCGCCGCCGGGACGGTTCGGCCGCCCCCAGTTCGTACAGGAACATCTCGGTGCCCTTGTCGGGGTGGACGGTCTCGACGCCGCTGACGAAGCCGACGGGGACGTCGTCCTCGTACGCGAGGAACAGGTGGTGTCCGGCCGCGGCGAGGAAGCGTTCCGCCCACTCGGGACGCACGGGGTGGTCGAACAGTGGCTCGGCGGTGGCGAGTTCCGTCACCGTCGTGGCTCGGCGAATGTCCATGCGGCCGTTCGTACCACGGGCGCGGTACGCGCGGGCGGGCTCGTACTCCTCGGGGAGGGGGTGGGGCTCCGCCCACAAGCTGTCTGCCGCCGACAGGTCGGCCCCGTACCGTTGAGGCATGGATCTCCGACTGCCCGTGCTGCGGGGGCCGCTGTCACGGCGGCCGCGCCGGCTCGCCGCCGCCGCGGCCGCCGTCGTGGTGCTCGCCGGCGCCGGTACCTGGTCGGCCGTCGCCTCCGACGAGGCGCCCGCCGTGCAGCGCGCCGACCGGGTCATGGCCATGGGCGACGGGGTGCGCATCGACACCTCGTACTTCACCTCCGGCCCGGGCGGCCGTCGCCCCGCCGTGCTGCTCGGGCACGGCTTCGGAGGCAGCAAGGACGACGTACGGCAGCAGGCGGAGGACCTGGCCCGGGACGGGTACGCCGTCCTGACCTGGTCGGCGCGCGGCTTCGGGAAGTCCACGGGGAAGATCGGCCTGAACGCCCCCCAGGGCGAGGTCGCCGACGTCTCGAAGCTGATCGACTGGCTCGCCGGGCAGCCCCAGGTCCAGCTCGACAAACCAGGCGACCCGCGGGTGGGCATGTCCGGCGCCTCGTACGGTGGCGCCATCGCCCTGCTGGGCGCGGGCCACGACGACCGGGTGGACGCCATCGCCCCGGCCCTCACGTACTGGAACCTCGCCGACGCCCTGTTCCCGGACGGCGTGTTCAAGAAGCTGTGGGCGGGCATCTTCGTCAACTCCGGCGGCGGCTGCGAGAAGTTCGAGCCCGTGCTGTGCCGGATGTACGAGCGGGTCGCCGAGTCGGGCGAGCCCGGTCCCGAGGCGCAAAAGCTGCTGGAGGAGCGCTCGCCGTCGGCGGTCGGCGACCGCATCAAGGTGCCCACACTGCTGGTGCAGGGCCAGTCCGACTCCCTGTTCCCGCTCGGCCAGGCCGACCAGGCGGCGAAGGCGATCCGCGCCAACGGCGCCCCCGTCGACGTCGACTGGATCGCGGGCGGCCACGACGGCGGCGACATGGAGACGAGCCGCGTCCGGACGCGTGTGCGGACCTGGTTCGACCGCTACCTGAAGGACGACGAGAGCGTCACCACCGGATCCGGCTTCCGGGTCACCCGCACCCTCGTCGCCGGCACCGGCACCGGCGACGGCGAGCCCCGGCTGAGCGGCGCGACCGCGGACCGCTACCCGGGGCTGGGCAGCGGAATGCGCCCGGTCGCCCTGACCGGTCGCGAGCAGAGCTTCGCCAACCCGGCCGGCGCCAGCCCGCCCGGCGTCTCCTCCCTGCCCGGCCTCGGCGGCGCGGGCGGTCTCGCCCGGCTGTCCGCGCTCGGCATCGGCGTGTCCCTGGACTTCCCCGGACAGTTCGCCGCGTTCGAGTCGGCGCCCCTGCGCGACGACCTCCAGATCACCGGCTCGCCCACGGTCACGGTGCACGTGAGGTCGACCAGCGAGGACGCCGTGCTCTTCGCGAAGCTCTACGACGTCGGCCCCGGCGGCGGCCGGGCGGCGGTGCTGCCCTCCCAGCTGGTGACCCCCGTCCGGGTCGAGGGCGCCAAGGCCGGCAAGGACGTCACCCTCACCCTGCCGGCCATCGACCACGAATGGGACGACGGCCACCGCCTGCGGCTGGTCCTCGCCTCCACGGACCTCGCCTACGCCTCCCCGGCCGCCCCGGCGACGTACACGGTCTCCCTGAAGGGCGACCTCAAGGTCCCGAGCGCGCTCGGCGAGTCGAGCGCCGAGGGCACGCTGCCCGCCTGGGTGTGGTGGCTGCCGCTCGCCGGCGCGGGCACCGCGCTGGCGCTGGTGCTGACCGGCCGGCGCCGCACGGTGGCCCCCGCCCCGCCCGACCCCGCGCTGGCCGACGTCCCCCTCCAGATCACGGGCCTGACCAAGCGGTACGCCAAGTCCACCGACCGGTACGCGGTCCGGGACCTGTCCTTCCGCGTGGAGCAGGGCCAGGTGCTGGGCCTGCTCGGCCCCAACGGCGCGGGCAAGACGACGACCCTGCGCATGCTGATGGGCCTGATCCGGCCGGACGGCGGTGAGGTCCGCGTCTTCGGCCACGCCATCGGCCCCGGCGCCCCGGTGCTGTCGCGGGTCGGCGCCTTCGTCGAGGGCGCGGGCTTCCTGCCGCACCTGTCCGGCCGCGAGAACCTGGAGCTGTACTGGCGTGCCACCGGCCGCCCGCCCGGGGACGCCCACCTGGACGAGGCCCTGGAGATCGCGGGCCTCGGCGAGGCCCTGGCCCGCCCGGTGCGCACGTACTCCCAGGGCATGCGCCAGCGCCTCGCCATCGCCCAGGCCATGCTCGGCCTGCCCGACCTGCTCATCCTCGACGAACCGACCAACGGCCTGGACCCGCCCCAGATACGCGAGATGCGCGAGGTCATGATCCGGTACGCGGCCGCCGGGCGCACCGTGATCGTCTCCAGCCACCTCCTGGCGGAGGTCGAGCAGACCTGCACCCACCTGGTGGTGATGGACCACGGGCAGCTCGTCCAGGCCGGCCCGGTGGCGGAGATCGTCGGCTCCGGCGACACCCTGCTGGTCGGCACGGCCGCCCCCCTGGAGGAGGTCGTCGTCGAGAAGGTCGCCGCCCTGCCGGGCGTGGCCTCGGCCGCGCGCACCGACGAGGGTCTCCTGGTCCGGCTCGGCGCCGACGGCACCGCACAGCGCCTGGTCGCCGACCTGGTCCGGCTGGAGGTGCCCGTGGCGTCGGTCGGCCCGCACCGCCGCCTGGAGGACGCCTTCCTCACCCTGATCGGAGCCGAGGCATGAGCACGCTCACCGAGCGGACCGAGGCGGCGTCCGGCTACCGGGCGGGCCGCACCCTGCCCCTGCGGGTCGAGCTGGTCCGCCAGCTGAAGCGCCGGCGCACGCTCGTCATGGGCGGGGTCCTGTTCGCCCTGCCGCTCGTCCTGCTCGTCGCCTTCCAGATCGGCGGCGAACCGGGCGAGGGCAACGACCGGATCAACCTCATGGACGCCGCCACCGCGTCCGGGGCCAACTTCGCCGCGGTGAATCTCTTCGCCTCCGCGGGCTTCCTGCTCGTCATCCCCGTGGCGCTGTTCTGCGGTGACACCGTCGCCTCCGAGGCGGGCTGGTCGTCGCTGCGCTACCTGCTCGCCGCCCCGGTGCCGCGCGCCCGTCTGCTGTGGTCCAAGCTGGTCGTCGGGCTCGGTCTCAGCCTGGCCGCCCTCGTCCTGCTGCCTGCCGTCGCGCTCGCCGTCGGCACGGCCGCGTACGGCTGGGGCCCGCTGCAGCTGCCCACCGGCGGCACCCTGCCCACCGGCACCGCCGCGACGCGCCTGCTGATCGCCACGGCGTACATCATGGTGTCCCAACTGGTCACCGCCGCCCTGGCCTTCTGGCTGTCGACCCGGACGGACGCGCCGCTGGGCGCGGTCGGCGGCGCCGTGTTCCTGACCGTCATCGGCAGCGTGCTCGACGAGATCACGGCGCTCGGCGACTGGCGGCACTTCCTGCCCGCGCACTGGCAGTACGCCTGGCTCGACGCCGTCCAGCCGCGGTTGCAGTGGACGGACATGATCCAGGGCACGGCCCTGTCGGTGACGTACGCGCTCGTGCTGGTCGCCCTGGCGTTCCGCGGTTTCGCCCGCAAGGACGTGGTGTCCTAGCGTCCGCCGGGCCGGACGCGTGACCTGGTCACAGGGCGGGCCCAACGGCCGGCGCATCGTCGGCGACAACCACCCGTATGGCGCCGCCGCTGCCCGACCGTCCCTGAAGATCAAGCGCCACGCGATGACGGCGGCGTAAGCGGACGAGATCGAGGCGCTCAACAATGCGTCCGCCAGCCGCCGTTCGTAGAGGCTGTGCGCCCGCCCTCGACCCGCCCCGCACTCCGGCTGCTGCGCCGACGGCGTACGACAACGCGTGCGCGGGGAGCACCTGCCGCCAACGCCGGGTGATCAGCTGGACGGCGCTGAAGGTGTTGCACACCCCGGCGCGCCCGTGATCACATGCCCTCAAATGTCCAATAAAGGGACATTCAGCCTCAATCGAGGGGCGACGGTCCATGCCGGTTGCCCTCATCGACAGATGGAGGACCGATGCCTCATCTCATGTTCCGCTCGGCGGCCACCGCCCTGCTGGCTTTCGCGCCGGTCGCCGCCGCCGCGCCCGCGCAGGCCGCGTCGCAGCATGTCTTCCCCTGCGCCGTTGGCGTCCAGAACGTCAGCAACGCCACGACCAGCACGATCAGCGTCAGTGTCACATGCGCCCAGACGCGAACCGTCGATGTGCGCATCACCGCGGGCGGTACCGAGCTCATGAGTCTGCAGCAGACCGTTCAGGCCGGCGTCCAGCAGAGCGTCACCGTCACCGTGCCCCGGGTTCAGCAGGCCTGCGCCACGCTGCGGACCGACGGCGAGAGCACCACGCTCTGCACCCCCTGACGCTCTCCGGGCCGACGACGTCTCATGGGCGCGGTCGGCCCGCCGTCCATCCCGCGGCGCTGCGCCGCGACAGCCTGCAATAAAACACATATGAATCAATTAGTCACGCTCCGATTGGTGTGCCGGAAATGCAGCGGTACGTGTTTCCTGTGTTATCGTCTGTGACTGTCCGAGCACGGACCGTAATTGGCCCGAGCGCGCGAAGAAATCGGAGAAGTGATGGACAAGCTGAAGAAGGCCGCGGCCGTGGCGGTCATGGTCGGCGGCATGGCTCTCGGTGGCGGGGTCGCCCACGCCGGTGACGGCCACGACTACAAGGACGCGGGTGACGTCATCATCGGCAACCTGCAGGCTGTCGAGTGCAACCAGGAGTTCGACGGCGGCGTGGCCTTTGTGCCTGCTCAGGTGACGGTCACCGGTGACAACACCCAGGTGATCGGCAACTTCTGCACGGTGGTCGGTCCTGTCGAGGACTGATTCCGCAGCATTGTGAAGATCGGGTCTCGCGCCTTTGGTGCGAGACCCGCTTTGCGTTGGACCGGCGCGCTCACTCCCGTGGCTTTTCTTCGAATGGCTGATCGGTATTTCTGGTGGCCGGTGAGCATGCCCGGAGAGAGATGAGGCGTGCAAGCATCAATCATTACCCATATGGCGTATCGGAAAATGCCGCTTCGAGTGAGCCGTATGTTATGGTCTGTAACTGTTCGAGCACGGTCCGTAATTGGCCCGAGCGTGCGAAGAAATCGGAGAAGTGATGGACAAGCTGAAGAAGGCCGCGGCCGTGGCGGTCATGGTCGGCGGCATGGCTCTCGGTGGCGGGGTCGCTCACGCCGATGGCGGCCACGACTACAAGGACGCGGGCGACGTCATCCTCGGCAACGTGCAGATCGTGGAGTGTGACCAGGACTTCAACGGTGGCGCCCTCTTCGTGCCCGCTCAGATCACGGGCACCGGGGACAACACCCAGGTGATCGGAAACTTCTGCACGGTGGTCGGTCCTGTCGAGGACTGATTCCGCGGCATTGTGAAGATCGGGTCTCGCGCTTTCGGCGCGAGACCCGCTTCTCGTCCTGGCCGTGCCGGCTGCCCCGATCGGGGTCCGGTGCTGTTCTTCCCGTCTTTCGCAATCCTCGGTTTCCTCTGTAGTCCCGGTCCGGCGCCAATCATTACCCCATATGGCGTATCGGGGAATCCAGTATTGAGTGGACTGCGTGTTATCGTCTGTATCTGTCCGAGCACGGTCCGTAATGGATCCGGGCGCGCCAAGAAAATCGGAGAAGTGATGAAGAAGTTCCAGAAGGCCGCGGCCGTAGCGGTCATGGTGGGTGGCATGGCACTCAGTGGCGGAGTCGCTCACGCCTGTGACAAGGACAAGTCGGAGGAGAAGCCGTCCGGCATCGCCATCGACAACCTGCAGCTCGTGGAGTGCGACCAGGAGTTCAACGGCGGCCTCATCTTTGCGCCCGTTCAGGTTACGGTCATCGGGGACAACACCCAGACGATCGGCAACTTCTGCACGGTGGCCGGGCCTGTCGAGGACTGATTCCGCGGCCTCGTGAAGAATTCGGGCCTCGCGCCTCAGTGTGCGGCCCGCTCTTCTCGTAATCGCCTGTGGTCAGCCCGTGGAGATGCACATGCGCAGGTTCAGGAAAGTCATGCTGATGGCCACTGCTATCGGCAGTGCCGGTGTGACGGGCGCCGGAACAGCTCAGGCCGGCGACGCCGGTGAGGAACCGTCCGGTGCGGGCAGCGGCAACACGCAGTTCCTGAAGTGCGAACAGACATTCAACGCCTCTCTGGTTGTGGTCGACGCGCCGATCACCGCATCGGGCGTCAACGTCACGAAGATCGGCAATTTCTGCTCGCATGTGGGTCCAGGTCGCTGAGCGGCTGATCGTCCGGCGGTAGGTCCAAGGGGTGAGTCCGGCGATGTGGACGCGTCTTGAATGGGCCGGCCGAGAGATCCGTCGGTAGAGCCACCGGATTCCTCCACTCGTGTTGCGCATTCGCCCCGATATCGGCAGCGGTCATCCTCTCGATGGCCGCTGCCTCTTTTTCGCGTGGCGGGAGTGACGTGCCGGGATTGAGCCCCATCATCCGATCAGTTCACTTCACATCAGCTGCATACAGGGCCATGCGGATGAAGTTGGATGACTACTCGTCCGTAAGGGTGTCATCTGCTTGATGGTGGATTTCCTGCTGATGCAGTATCGGTTCTCATCCTTGTGCTGAAGAGACATGTGAGTTGAATCCCGCCTCGGAGGAAAGATGGCCGATGTGATCATCCTGCCGCGTTGTCCGGAGACAGGAAAAGCGTCGTTCCGTACTGAATCCGAGGCGAGGCTCTGGCTGATCAAGCAGCCACTGCTGAGGAAGATTCCAGACCGTATCTACCGATGCTCGGACTGCCGGTACTGGCACTTCACCGGATCCCATCACTGGACCAGCCAGAAGATCAAGAGGAGGCGGAACTACGGGAGGCGGGAAGCCGTCTCGGGGCACAGCCGTAAGACGAGGGGAAAGGGCTGACGAGAACCAGTCCTCACCCGTCCCGCAGTGGGCATCGGCCCGTCATGCCTGGCCCTCATCCCAGTTCCTGTCACCAGCACGCACGAGCTGGCCTTGGACCTTCCTTCGCATCCAGGGCCGGCATTTCCCCTTCAAGCAGGAAGACGACGAGAATGCGAAAAAAACTGAGCAGGGGAATGGTCGTGGCCGCCGCCGCGACGGGCATCCTGCCCATGTACGGTATCCAGGCGTTCGCGGTCTCGCACTCCGAGGTTTCCGCAAGCGCCTGCGGTGAATCCAGCGGCGTGCAGACCACGGTGGACCCGTCCTCCGGGGACTCGTGCACGAGCGGCCCGGCCTCCGGCTCCGGTGACGACCGCGACGGTTACGGCCACGACAGTGATGACGTCGACAAGGCCGGTCACGGGGACGCCGGCGGCTCCGGCAACGTCGGCGCCGACGACTCCAAGACGCCGGGTGGCCAGGGCGCCTCCTCCACGCAGCACTCCACCGCGCCGTCGGCACAGACGGCACCGCTGACGTCATCGGCCACCTCGGGCGAAGAGAGCGGATACGGCGACGACGACGCCGGCCACGGCCAGGGCCACGACGAAAGCGGCCACGGAGAAGGCGACAGCGGCGGCGACGTCGGTTACGGCCATGAAGAAAGTGGCTACGGCGAGGAGGAAGGCGGCTACGGCGAGGAGGAGGGCGGCTACGGCGACACGCCGACGACGAAGCCGCCGGCGGAGACGAAGCCGCCGACGTCACCGTCCACCACGCCGCCGGCGGAGACGAAGCCGCCGACCACGCCGCCTGTGTCGTCCCCACCGCACACCGAGCCCTCGGTCGAGCCGCCCTCTCTTGCCGAGACCGGCGGCGGCCAGCAGGTGCTGGCGGCTTCCGGCGTCGCCGCGCTGCTGCTGACGAGCGGCGCCGTCCTGTACCGACGAGGCCGGACCGCGTCCCGCCGGTAGTACAGCGCTCAGGGTGCCGGACGTACCGCGTCCGGCACCCTGGTGCGTTCCGGCCTCCCCCGGAATCACCCTGGACCTCCTCGGCCGCGGCTCACTCGTGCGGGTGGTCGGGGTGTGCGCAGGCGAAGAACCCAGTCGACAGAGTGGGCATACATATGACTGATCAACGGGGCGGATACGGGTAAACCAGTGGCAGCGCACGCTCCGGCTGCTGCACGGTGAGCGGAGAAGAGGGGCAGCCATGGCCGCTCGGCAACGGCGCCGCGGAAGATGGGCCGTGTACGTCGCGGCCGCTCTTCTCGCGTCGGCCGCTCTGGCACAGGTACCCGGACTCGCCGTGGGCGCCGGGGTGGAAGAGGCCGCCGAGACGCCTGTTCCGGCGATGCCTGTTCCGACGGCTCCGGTGCCGGCAGTCCCCGTGCCGACGGCTCCGGTGCCGGCAGTCCTGCCGGCGGCCCCCGTGCCGACAGTCCCCGTGCCGACAGTCCCCGTGCCGGCGGCTCCGGCGGCTCCCGTCGTCCCACCCGCACTGTCCGCATCCCCCGACCCGCAGCCCGCCTTCGGCGCCTACCTCCACTACAGCCCTCTCGGGGTGCTCCGTATGGCCGAGATCAGCCGGTGGCTGGACGGCCGCCACCCGCGCGTGGGGCGCACCTATCTGCCGGGCGACCGCTGGAGCAACATCGAAGGCGCCCCCGGCTTCCTCGACGCGTGGGCGAACTGGCGCCGGGCGAGGGCCGACCGGATGTTCGTCCTCAACGTGCCCATGCTGGAACGCAACGAGGACGGCCTCTCCGACGCCGAGGTCCGTGCCCTGCTGCGCCGGGGCGCGGCCGGGGAGTTCGACCCGCACTACCGCCGTCTGGCCGAGCGGTTGGTCGACTTGGGGGTGCCGGACACGGTCCTCGTGCTCGGCTGGGAGATGAACGGCGTCACGTACACCCACCGATGCGGGCCGGACCCGGAGGCCTGGAAGACGTACTGGAACAGAATCGTCACCACCATGCGCGCGGTGCCGGGTCAGCGATTCCGGTTCGACTTCGCACCGAGCCGCGGGCGTGACGCCGTCCCCTGGACCGACTGCTATCCGGGGGACGCCACGGTCGACATCATCGGCATGGACGCGTACGACCAGCCACAGGGGCTGTCCTTCGACGGACAGGTGACGGAGCCGTACGGCCTGCGGAAGCACGTGGAGTTCGCGAAGGAACACGGCAAGCCCATCTCGTATCCGGAGTGGGGCCTGTTCCGCAACGGCGACAACCCGGAGTACATGCGGCGCATGCTCGCCTGGATGGACGTGCACAAGCCGCTTTACCACTCGATCACCGACTACTGCCCGCACGGCGTGTGGCAGTGCGGGCGGAACCCGAAGGCGGCCGAGGTGTACCGGTCCGTGCTCTCCGGCCGCTCCGAGTCGGTGCCGGTGCCGAGTCCCGTGCCGACGCCCCGGCCGGAACCGACGGCGCCGCCCCACCCGGACTGCGCGCCGCTGAACCTGGGCGACTGGGTCGAGTACTGGCTCGGCGGAAGGCTCTGCATCCGCGTCGACTGGTGGTCGCGCTTCCGGTGACCCCGTTGTCCCCGCCGGCCGGACGGCGGCGGAGGGCTCAGGTCCCGCCGCCGCGCCGTTCCTTCCAGCCGCGCACCAGTTCCCTGGCCCGGGCGCGCGCGGCGACCTCGCAGACGACCACCGGCATCAGCGGGGCGGTGCGCCGCCGGGCCAGCAGCAGCCGCTGGTTGACCACGGGCTCGGGGCGCCAGCGGCGCTTGTACGGTTCGTCGCCGCGCAGCAGGCTGAGCGTGTCGCGCTCACCGCTGACGGCGTGCCGGGTGCCGGCGTCCAGCAGCATCACGGCGATGTCCGCCTTCCGCTCGCGCAGCCGCGGATGGACGCCGTACAGATAGCAGCCCGCCAGGCGAGGCGACAGCAGCGTCAGGTCGACGGCCACCACCTCGCCGTCCAGCAGGAACTCGGTGACCACGGCATCTCCTGAGCGCACCAGCGCCCCGGCCGCGCGCACGACGTGCGTGGCGAACCGTTCCCGGAGGTGCTCCGGCGTCACGCCGCGGCCCTGCCACTGCAGCCGGTGCAGTGCGAGGAGCCGCCGCAGCGCCGCGCCCGTCTCGTCGGGGGGCGCGGTCCGGCGCGTCACACCGAGCGCGGTCAGTTTGCGCAGGTGGGCCCGCGCCCGCCGGGCCTTCGCCCCGGGCAGCCGGGCCGTCAGCTCCTCCATCGGCACGGCGGGCAGTTCCAGGCACAGCGAGTCGCGCACCCGGCGGCGCGGTCCCCGCCAGTACGCGTAGACGCTTTCGGCCGCGCCGCCCGGACGGACCTCGCGGAGGTCGATCAGTGCGGTGCGGGCGGCCGCCGACAGCGCCTCGGCGAGCGCGGCCGCCGCACGGTCGGCGTGCTCGTCGTCGAGCAGTACGTCTCCGTAGTCGGAGATCGCCCCGCCCAGCGGGACGAGCCGGGGCAGCGTCCGCCCGACCCGCATCAGCGGCGCCGCCGCTCGCAGTTCGCCGCCGTCGCGCACCAGCACCAGCCGCAGCCGGCCGGGGGTTCCGTACGACGTCCACCACGAGTGCAGCCAGGCGTGGCTCTGGAACGGAGTCGCCGCGGCACACCTGCGGTAGAGGCGCTCCCAGGCGGGGCCCAGCGCGGCGAACTCCCGCTCGTCCGTGCACAGCGCGGCCCGCAGCGTGCCGGCGTCGGTCCGCAGCACCGCGCTCACAGCTGTCCCTGCGCGTCGGCGGCGGGAGCCGGACCGGGCACGGTGGCCGGGCGCGCGCCCTCGGCGGCGGCGCGCCGGGGACGGACCAGCAGCGCGAGGCCGCCCAGCAGGCCGCCCGCGCTCGCGCCCACCAGGCCGGTCAGCGCCGGGGACGCCGAGGACGGCTCGGTGGGCTTGACGGCCCGTGAGAACGGCAGGAGCGCGACGTGCGTGGCGACCTTGGCGTCGTCGGCGTGCCGGGTCAGCGAGCGGGCGACCGCGTTGGCCATGTCGGCGGCGAGACCGGCGCGCTCGGACGTGGCCGTCACGGCCACCATCGGCGCGTCCGGCGAGGTCGCCGACCGCACGCTCTCCCGCAGTGTCCTCACCGGCACCCCCGCCCGCACCTGGGCGTCCCCGAGCACCGCGGGCTGCGTGGCGACCCGGCCGTACGCCTGGGCGAAGCCGAGCGCCGTCTGCGGGTCCGACGTCGTGGTCGGTACGGCGATGACGTACGCCGTGGCCGAGTAGGCGGGCGGCGTGAGGGCGCCGTACGCGCCTCCGGCGAGGCCTCCGGCGAGGGTGCCTGCCACCAGCAGGGACCACCGCGGCAGCGCGCTCAGGCGCCGGAGCGCCGGGAGGCGCCGGGCCGGGGGCGACGGGGGTGCGGCCTTGGAGGTGATGGAGGTCATCAGGGGGTCACTCCCAGGGGTGACGGGGACGAGCAGGAGAGGGCGGCCGCGTACACGTCCATGAGTCGTGCGGCGCTGCGCGTGATGCAGTAGTGGCGGGCGGCGGCCGAGGCAGGGCGGGCCGGCGGGTGCGGCCGGCCGGTCTCGGCCCCGGTCCGGGTCTCGGCCAGGGCGCGGGTCTCGGCCAGGGCGCGGGCGAACGCGTCCGCGTCGCCCCGCACCCGGCGAGCCCCGGCGGTGAGACGCGGCGGGAGATCCTCGACGGCGGGACAGGAGGCGTACAGCACCGGCAGCCCCGCCGCCAGGCCCTCCACGACGGCGAGGCCGAAGGCCTCCTCGGGGCTCGGCGAGACCAGCACGTCCATCGCCGAGGTCAGCGACGGCAGATCGGGGCCGGAGGTGCCGTCGGGCAGGTAGGGCCGTGCGCCCGTGAACAGCACCCGGTCGGTCACCCCGGCCCTTTGGGCGGTGCGCCGCAGCACGTTCTCCTGCGGGCCGTCCCCGACCAGCAGCAGCCTGTAGTCGCGGGGGAGCCGGGCGAGTGCGCCGATCAGGACGTCGAACCGCTTGCCCGCGGTCAGCCGGCCGATGCCGCCGACGACGTACACGTCCTCCGGCAGCCCGAGCCGGCGGCGGGTGCGTTCGCGGGCGACCGGGTCGAAGCGGAAGCGGGCCACGTCGATGCCGTTGGGCACGATCTCGATGCGCGGCTCGGGTACGCCCCAGCGCGTGAGCCGGTCGGCCACCGTGGGGGAGACCGCGACCGTGGCGTGGCCCAGCCGTTCGCTGGCCAGGTACAGGGCGCGCACGCCGGCGGTCAGGGCGCGGCCCTCCATCTGCGAGTCGCCGAGGGAGTGTTCGGTGGCCACCACGGCCCGGACGCCCGCCAGGCGGGCGGCGACCCTGCCGTACACGCAGGCCCGGTAGAGGTGGGTGTGCACGAGGTCGTAGCGGCCGGACCGGATCAGGCGGGCCAGGCGCGGGACGGCGGTCAGGTCGCGGTTGCCGGCCATGCCCAGGTGGACGACACGGACGCCGTCCGCCGACAGGCCCTCGGCGACCGCGCCGGGGTTGGTGAGCGTCACGACGTCGCAGTCGACGGGCAGGTGGCGCAGCAGCAGCCGCAGTTGCTGTTCCGCACCGCCGACGCCGAGGCCGGTGATGACGTGCAGGGCCTTCAGCGCGGGCATCGCGGAGTTCACACCCCTTCGACGGCACGGTGGCGCAGCCGGTGCAGCCCGCGCTTGAGGTGCAGCCGCCAGGCCGTGTCCCGCTCGCCGACGTGCACCCGGGGCAGGGCGAGCGGGCCGGCCAGGTGGCCGGGGTCGGTGGCACAGGCGTAGGCGTAGCCGGCTTTCTCCACGGCGTCGACGACGCGGTGGTCGACCTTCCCGTACGGGTAGCAGAAGCCGCTGACGGGTGCACCGGTCATGCCGGAGAGCAGGTCTCCGCTGTCGTTCACCTCGGCGTGGAGCAGCGCGTCGTCGGCCCGGGTCAGGTCCACGTGCGTGAGGCCGTGCGAGCCGATCTCGATCCCCTCGGCGGCGGCCTGCCGGATGCCCTCCGCCGACAGCAGCGGCTTGCGCGGGCCGAGCGGGTCCCAGGCGTTGTCGCCGCCCAGCCTGCCCGGCAGCACGAACAGGGTGGCGCCGCAGCCGTGGCGGTGCAGCAGCGGCAGGGCGTGGGTGAGGAAGTCGGCGTACCCGTCGTCGAAGGTCAGCCCCACCAGGTCCTGCCCCGCGCCCCGGGCGCGCGCGGCGAGCAGCTCCCGCACGCCGACGCCGCGCAGGCCCCGGCGGCGCAGCCAGCCCAGCTGCCGGTCCAGGCGGCGGGGCGAGACGGTGACGCGGTAAGGGTCCTGGGAGCAGTCGCCCACCGAGTGGTACATCGCCACCCACGGGGGAGGACCGGGCCTGCGCGGGGGCGTGGCCGGCGCGGGAGGGGTGGAAGGGCCGCGGTCAGCGGAAACGGGCATGCGGAAGCCTCCGGGAGACGGTGCGCAGGGCGGGTGCGAGGTGCTGCGCGCCCGAGGGCCGGGCGAGCAGGAGGAAGACGACGGTCACGGCCGTGCCGCCGGCCGCGAGCCCGAGGGCGGGGGAGTCGATGCGGCCCGCGCAGAACCCGCCCACGCCGCAGGCGACGACCGCCGCGCGCAGCGGCCTGCCCATCCCGGTCAGCACCGCCCACGTGCGGATCGGCACTCCGCGCGTCTTCATGCCGTACAGCAGGATCAGTGCGGTGAGGGTGATGCCGGCCGCGTTGGCCGCGGCGATCCCCAGCACGCCCCACGAGCCGACCGTCGCCGCGCCGATCCAGGACGTGGCGACGATCCCGGCGGCCATGGCGGCCACCGGATACCAGGTGGGCCGCCCCGCCGAGAAGTACGACCGGACGAGCACGCCCACCAGTGCGTGGCCGAGCAGCCCGAGCGCGTACACGCGCATCACGGCGGCGGTGGCCGCGGTGTCCTGCGCGGTGAACGCGCCCCGCTGAAAGAGGAGGTGGACGAGGTGCGGGGCACACGCGACGACGGCCGCGGCGCCGAGCAGCACGACGCACGACACCACCGCGAGGTCGCGTTCGACACGGTCGCGGGCCCGCTCGGTGTCGCCCTCGGCCAGCGCCTGCGCCACGACCGGAAAGGTGACCGTGCACAGCATCAGGGCGAGCACCATCGGCATCTGGCCCACCTTCTGGGCGTAGTTCAGGTGCGAGATGGCGCCGGCCGGGAGCGTGGAGGCCAGGAAGCGCTCGATGAGGACCTGGGACTGGCGGCACAGGGCGAAGAGCAGGACGGTGACGATGAGGGCGAGGTTCATGGCGCGCCGGTCCGCCGGGTCCGCCGCGTCCTCCGGGAGGACCCTCCGCTTGCGGTGCGACTGCCGGAGAACGGCGGGCAACTGGGCGACGACCATGAGCACACCGCCCACCGCGACACCGACCGCCGCCGCTCCTACGCCCCAGCGGCCGCCGAGGACGAACATCGCCGTGATGATGGCGGCGTTGTAGGCGACGTAGATGGCCGCGGGCGCGACGAACCGGCGGTGCGCGCGCAGGAACGCGCTGCAGTAGCCGGCGAGACCGAAGGTGAGGACACAGCTGCCGGTCAGCCGGGTGCAGTCCACCGCGAAATCCGGGTCCGGGATCCCCGGCGCCAGGGCCCCGACCACGTACGGCGCGCCGCAGACGAGCAGCGCCGACACGGCGGCGAACGCCAGCGACAGGCGGGGCAGCGTGCCGCGGACCAGGACACGCACCGGGTCGCCCGCAGCGCCCTGGGCTCGGCGGGCCACGGCGGCGCTGAACGCCGGTACGAGGACGAAGGCCAGCCCGTCCTCGATCAGCAGCGTCGCCGCGAACTCCGGCACGGTCCAGGCGACCAGGAAGGCGTCCGTGTCGCTCCCCGCCCCGAAGAGGTGTGCCAGCGCCTGGTCCCGGCCGAGCCCCAGCAGCGCACCGGCCAGGGAGAGGACGACGGTGACGAGGGCGGCCCGGGCGAGAAGGCCCTGCGAGAGGGGTCCGGGACCGCCGGTGTCCGTGCCGGCGGGTGCCGGGGGGAGCGTGGTGTCCCTGGCGTCGGGAGGGGTGATCGTCATCGTGCCACGGCCTTCCGGGAGGCGGCCGGGTCGTCACTCGCCAGCGCCCACCACGCCGCCAACCCGAAGCAGACGGCGGTGAGGACGGTCGTGGGCCCGCCGATGTCGGCGTACGCGAAGTCGATCAGATGCCAGATCAGCAGCCCGCAGGCGACCAGCGCGCAGTCGAGGCCGGGGCCGTTCGCCCGGCGTGCGCGGACCAGCCGCCGCAGCCCCAGCACCAGCAGGGCCAGCCAGCTCCCCGCCAGCGCCAGCAGCCCGATGAGTCCCTGCTCGCTGAGCACCAGCAGGTACATGTTGTGCGGCGACAGCAGCGGCTGCTTCCGGTACGCCGCGCCCGCGCCCTCCGTGTCGCTCCCTGAGGACAGGGCCAGCGAGGCGTGCCCGTCGCGGTGCTCGGGGAAGCCTTTGAGACCGACGCCCGTCAGCGGCCGCTCGCGCCACATACCCGCGGCCGCCGCCCACATCGTGTACCGGTCGGTCACCGACTGGTCGGGTGCGTCGGCGACCTGCCCGAGGGTGCTCAGCCTCTCCTGGAGCAGCGCGGAGCCGACACCGAACCCGCCGACGAGGAGCACGGCGCCGGCGGCCACGACCGCTCCCGCCGTCACCGCCCGCCGCATGCCCGCCAGCGCCAGCTGCGCCCCGCAGGCCAGGGCGGTGGCAATCCACGCGCCCCGGCTGAAGGACACCGCCAGCGGCACCACCAGCAGCAGCGCGCACACCACGGCCCACACCCGCCCCCAAGCTCTCGGCTCCGTTCGAGCAGGGAGGTGCCCCCTCCGTACCGGCGCGGGTCCCAGCGCCAGCCCCACCGCGCACACCAGCCCGAAGGAGACCACGCTCGCCATCGCCATGACGTCGCCCGGTCCGAAGGTGCCGACGGCGCGGATCTCCCGGCCCATGTACGAGGCGCCGGTCCCGGTCGCGTACTGGTGCACCCCGACGGCTCCCTGCCACAGCGCGAGCCCCACCACCGCCCAGGCCAGCAGCCGGACGTCGCGCCGGTCACGGACGAGCAGCAGGACGGCGGCCGGGACGAGCACGAAGATCTGCAGACAGCGCCCGAAGCCGGTGACCGCCGCGCCCGGCACGGCGGCCCCCGTCGCCGCCACCGCGAACCCGGCCACGGGCAGGCCCAGCACCACGGCGGCGGTACGCGACAGGGGGCGTCGCCGGTGGAGCAGCAGACGTACCACGCACCACAGAACCAGGACACCGGACGCGGCGTCCGCGGCGGTCGCGCCCCCCTCACCGCCCGGGGCGACGGGCACCGCGAGCAGGGCGATCACCGCCACCACCGGCAGGACGGGCGCCGCCTCGCGCGCGGCGGGCAGGGCGTACGCGTGGCTCACCGGGCTTCAGCTCCCCGTCGCGCGGACCAGCGCGGCGGCCGTGCGCAGCAGGATGCACACGTCCTGCCACAGCGACCAGTCGTCGATGTACGCGTTGTCGAACCGGGCGCGGTCCTCGATGGAGGTGTCGCCGCGCAGGCCGTTGATCTGGGCGAGCCCGGTGATGCCGGTCCGCATGCGGTGGCGGGCGGCGTAACCGGGGTAGCTCTCGCTGAACACGGCGACGAAGTAGGGGCGTTCGGGGCGTGGGCCGACGAGGCTCATGTCGCCCCGGAAGACGTTCCACAACTGGGGCAGCTCGTCGAGCGAACTGCGGCGCAGGAAACGGCAGAAGCGGCTCATGTCCCGCTCGCCCGCCACGCTCCAGCGGGTGGCGGACTCGTGTGCGTCGGACGGGCGATGGGTGCGGAACTTCAGCAGCGTGAAGGGGCGGCCGTCCTTGCCGACGCGCTCCTGACGGAAGACGACGTCCGGCCCGTCGCTGACCCGGAGCACGAGCGCGCAGGCCAGCAGCACCGGGCTGACCAGGAGCAGCAGGGTCCCGGAGACCAGCACGTCGAGGGCGCGCTTGGCGGGGCCGCCGCGGTGTCGGCCGGCCTCCAGGCGGCGGCAGGAGAAGCCGGCGATCCGCTCGCGCGGGACCCGGTCGCCGGCCGTGCGTCCGGCTTTGTCGTACGCGGCGCTCCGGGCCCGGTCGTACGCCGGTGCGTCCGCGTCGACCTCCCACAGCGCGCAGCCCGTCTCGGCCAGTGACCGCAGCAGCGGGCCGCGTTCGCCCGCCGGGCCCACGATGAGCACGGCCCGTACGCCGTTCTGGATGACGGCCCGGTGCACCTCCTCGTCGGTGCCGAGCACCGGCAGTCCCTCGCCGCCGGCCGGGCCGTCGGCGAGGACGCCCACCGGCCTGAGACCGCACCCGGGGTGGCGCAGGAAGGCGGCGGCCACGCGCTGTGCGGTGGCGGCAGGACCGACGACGAGGGCCGCGGCGGGGTGGCGGACCAGCGCCCGGCGGCGGCGCCAGTGCACCATGCCGCGGCCCGCGCAGCTCGCCGCCGACTGCAGGGCGCAGCCGGTCAGCAACGCACGGACGGACAGGGCATGCGCCGGGGCGAACGCCGCGACCAGGGCCGCGAGCACGCACCAGCTCACCGCGATCCGGGCGCAGACGGCGGGGAGTTCGTCCAGGGCGGCGGGCACGGCGGCGGGGCGGTACAGCGCCGCCCGTGCGTTCAGACAGAGGACGGCGAGCAGCAGGGGCGCGGCCAGCAGGGGGTGGGGGAGTGCGGGGGCGGCGGTGAGCGCGGCGGCCGCGTCCGCGGCGAGCAGCGGCAGCCACGGAGCGGGCCGCGCCGTGGGGCGTTGCCCTGCGGGGCGCCGCAAGCCGTCGGCGGTCCCGCGCGGCGGAATGACCGAGACGGGCGGCAATCCGTGCTCCGGTGGCTGGCTGCCGGGGGGAGCGACGGTACGTTCGGCGGTCACGAGCGGATGGACTCCCTGCACTCGGTGCGTTCCGCGCGATGGGTCCCCGTGCGTCCGGCGTCGAGGAGTTCGCGGTAGAGGGCCGCGACCGCCTCGGCCGAGTGCCGCACGTCGTGCGCGGTCAGTACGTGGCGGCGCCCCTGGTGGCCGAGCGACTCCCGCAGCAGCGGATCGAGCAGAGCACGGGCGAGCGCGTCGCCCAGCGGGCCCGGTCGGCCGGCGGGCACCAGACAGTGCGCCCGGTGACCGGGCGGCAGGCTCTCGCGCGCCCCGGCCACGTCCGTGACCAGGACGGGACGCCCGCACGCCATCGCCTCCAGCGGGGCCAGCGCCATGCCCTCCCAGCGCGACGGCAGCACCACCAGGTCGGCCGCCCGGTACCAGGGGACGGCATCGGCCACGGCCCCGGCGAACAGCACGCCCTCGGGCGCGCGGTGTCGCAGCCGCGCTTCCTCCGGCCCGTCACCGACGAGTGCCAGCCTGGCCCCCGGCACCCGCTGCAGCACCGAGGGCCACGCCTCGAGCAGCACGTCCTGCCCCTTCTGCCGGCACAGCCGCCCCACGCAGACCACCAGCGGAGCGGCCGGATCGAGGCCGGTGAGCGGCGCGAGGGCGGCTCGTGCGGTGGTGACGGCGATGGGATGGAAGCGCGCCGGGTCGATGCCGTTGGGGATGACCCGCCAGCGTGCGCGCACTCCGGCGCGCACACCTCGCTCGCGTTCCGCCTCGCTGACGCAGACCACACGGGCGGCCCACCGTGCCCCCCACCGTTCCCACGCCGTGGCGGTCGCCGCCGTGACCCCGCCGACCGCCTCGAACGACCAGGCGTGCGGCTGGAACACCGTCGGGATGCGCCCCCGTACCGCCAGCCGGGCCGCGAGCCCTGCCTTGGCGCTGTGCGCGTGCAGCACGTCGGGGCGGACGTCGTCGGCGACATGCGCGAGCCGGCGTACCTCAGCGGGTAGCGACCGTCCCGGCGCCCGCGTGGCGGGCCAGTTCCGTACGCTCGCGCCGAGTTCCCGCAGTGTCTGCGCGAGGCCGCTCTCGGGGCACGCGACCGTGACGCCGAAACCGGCCGCACGTTGCGCACGCACCAGCTCGGTGACCACTCGGGCGACTCCGCCGTCCACCGGCTGGGTGACATGGAGGACGCGTGGTGAAGCCGCCCGTGTCGCGCTGCGCGACGATCCCGAAGACCGGCTGGTCATCACCGTGCGGGACGACGCGGAGGGCGGAAGCCGCGCCCTGACGGGCCGTCGGGCAGGTGGATCCCCGTGCGTGTCGCAGTGGAAAGATCCCGGGCGTGACGCATGACCGGCGTTGCCCCTTCGTGATGAACATCAACTTCTCGGCTGAATCAGGACGCATCACTCTATCCCGAAGTTTCACATTTATCGGGCAAGAGTGACACGTGTGTTGAAACCTCCCTGATTCGCGCAGGGTTGGCGCCTGATGGCGGGGGAGGGGGGGCGGCGCCGGGCCAGTGCCGTGCGGTCCCGATCTCGCGAGGCGCATGGGCGCGAGGCGCAAGGTCGGGAGGTGCAAGGCCGCGAGGTGCGAGGCCGCGAGGTGTGAGGCCGCGAGGTGTGAGGCCGCGAGGCCTGCCGTGGAGGCTCCGATCACCGTTGTCGGGTCCGGTGAACCGGCCGGCGCCACGGACTTCATGGTCTCCCGCGTTCATCCCGCGTTCATAGGAGGATGAGAAACCCAGATAAGACATGCCCTTCATTCGGGTGAGCTTGCGCGCGGGGCACCGGAATTTTCTGTGTGCGGAGTTTCCGCGGCGTCCGGGGCTCGTTAGAGGCGATGAAGCAATTCCCCCTGGTGACTTTCCAGTTGCCGAAGAAAGGAACACGATGAAGTCTCTGAAGGCTGCCGCCGTCATCGCCGGATCCATGGTCGTGGCCGGTATCGCCGCTCCCGCCGTCGCTCTGGACGTCGCGGCGGGCAAGCCCGACGTCACCGGTGTGGTGAACAAGGTCGCCAAGGACCCCGCCGACCTGGCGCTGCTGGACCAGGCGAATGTGCTCGACAAGAAGAAGAGCGGTCTGTCGGGCACCGTCGAGGGCGCGAAGACCACCCTGACCGAGCAGGCCGAGGGCCACGTGCTGGACGGACGCACCCTGCAGGTCTGAGCGGTTCGGGCGTTCTTTCGTCTCAGGCTTTTGCCCGGACCTTCATTCCGGGCTTTCTGCTGGACTTGTGTAGCGGGCGCTTGTGCCGTCCAGGGGCCGATCCCGTCGCGTGCGGGATCGGCCTCTGGATTGTGTGCCACATGGCTGTCAGGTGTCCGTCGTGACGAGGAGGAGACAGACCCTTGCGAACCAACAGACCACTTCGGTGTCCGTCGGTGCACAGTGAGGCCGGGCCCGCTGACGACCGTCCGTCAGCCGTCGCCGGTCCCCCGCGTGCCACGGGACGGCGGCGGGTGCTGTGGGGGCTGTCCGCGTCGGCGGTCGGCGGGATGTTCGCGCCGTTCCTGACGGCGTCGAGGCCGGCCGGGGCGGAGAAGGCGCGGTTCGCCGAGACGTATCGCGGGCGCCGCATCGTCGGCGTCGGGGAGGGCGACGGGCGCGGGCGCGACGGCTCCGGCGCATGGCACGTCACCGTGGACGGGCGACCGCTGCATCTGATGCGGCGGGCGGACGGCAGCTGGATGAGCATGGTCGACCACTACTGCTCGTATCCGACCCCGCTCGCCGCCGCGCGCGCGGCCGTCGACGAACTCGGCCCCGCCGAACAACTGGGCACGCCGGACGACGGGGGCAGCGGCATGGAGCCCAGCGGTACGCCGCGCGGAGGCAAGGCAACCGAGGGAGATCACCACCATGGTGTACACGCGTAAGGACGTCAGCACCCTCACCCGGTCCGAGCGGCGCCGGTTCGTCAACGCGCTGCTCGAGGTCAAACGCCGCGGCGAGTACGACGAGTTCGTGCGCACGCACATCGAGTACTACGTCTCCGACGGCGAACGCGGGCTGCGCACCGCCCACATGGCACCCTCCTTCCTGCCCTGGCACCGCAGGTTCTTGCTGGACCTGGAGGACGCGCTGCGCCGGGTCGACGAGTCGGTGACCGTGCCGTACTGGGACTGGACGCGCACCCGCACCCCCACGGCCGTACCGTGGACCGAGGACCTGCTCGGCGGGACCGGGCGCCCGTCCGACCGGCAGGTCATGACGGGCCCCTTCGCCTACCGCAACGGCGAGTGGACCATCAAGGTGGGAATCACCCGAACCGAGTTCCTCAGGCGCGACCTGGGCCGCTCCCGGGACCCGATCGCCCTGCCCACGGCCGGCGATGTGAAACGGGCCATCGACGACCCCGTCTACGACACGGCCCCCTGGGACTCCACGTCCGCCAAGGGGTTCCGCAACAAGCTGGAGGGGTGGGGGCGAGGCCGGGGCGCCGCTTCGTGGCACACCCACAACCGGGTCCACCGCTGGGTAGGCGGCCACATGGTCGGCGGTGCCTCCGTCAACGACCCCGTCTTCTGGATGCACCACGCCTTCGTCGACCTCCTCTGGTCCCGCTGGCAGCGGCGGCACCGGGGCGCCCGCTACCTCCCCGCGAAGCCGCTCGCCCGGGGCGACGCCCAGCGCGGCCGGATCGTCGCACGGCACGAGAAGTTGCCGCCGTGGGACGTGACACCCGCCGAACTGGAGGACCACAGCGGGATCTACCGGTACGCCTAGAGCCTTCGTTCGGGATCGTCCCGACTCCGAGTGACAGTGCCTGGCCGCCTCCGCGGTCCCGGAGTGATCCGGAAGACGGTCCCTGGCCGCACGGCACCGCACCGGACGCCCGCCGCGGTCGAGGCCCACGTCTGCCGCCCACGGACCGGGCACAGGCCCGCGACCCGGCCCGCATCGGCCGGGTCCCCTGCCTGCTCGCCTCGACCGTGCACCGCGTCCCGGGCCGGTGCACGGCCTGAACCGCCTGGCCTGGCTCGACCGGCCCGCCGGCCGGCCGGCGCGCCGGCGCGCCGCTACGAGCGGGCTCTGGGGGGGGTGAGCTGATCCACGTCGCCATCAGGAGCGAGAGGAGTCGCACAGGCGAACCGGCCAGGTAGCCCGACTCCATCGCCAACACGCATTCCAGCTGCGTGGTGGGGTGGTGGGGTGGTGGGGTGCGTGCGGGTGATGGCGCTCTTCGAAAGCGGCCACCCCCTGATCGGTAGTCACCCCACACCTGCTCGATGGATCTCCCCAGCCATAGGGCACCTGACCTGCCGCCGGGCGCCACAGGGGAGAGGCCGCCATGGGCAGCCGGTTCCCCCTGCGGGCTGCCCAGGGTGACCTAGGGCCGGCGCCAAGCGCCGCCGTAAGCACCGGAACCGTACGGGCACGACCCACGACTACGGGCCGCTCGTGGCCTTCTTGCCCCCGAGGACGCGCGCTGGCTCACAGGGGACGCCTTCCCCGTCTCCGGCGGCAAGGGTTGACGCCAAGCGGTCATCGCCGCGTTCCCGGAGTCAGCCGGAGTCGTTGCTCAAGGTCAGCGAGGGGTGAGGAGGCAGAACTCGTTGCCTTCCGGGTCGGCCAGAACCGTCCAGGAGATTGCGGACTGATCGATATCGGGGTCGGTGGCGCCCAGGGCGCGCAGTCGCGCTGCCTCTGCGGCCAGGTCGTCACCGGGGTAGGGGCAGACGTCGAGGTGGACGCGGTTCCACACGCTCTTGGTGTCAGGGGTGCGGAGGAACTCCAGGTAGGGGCCTACGCCTTTGCCGGAGCGCATGGTCGCGTGGTCGTCGGTGACCTCGTGCAGCGTCCAGTCCATCGCCTCGCCCCAGAACCGGGCCATCCCTCGTGGGTCGGTGCAGTCGACCACCACTGCGGCGATCGGCCCGGTGTCCTGGTAGACCGGACGGGGCTCCAGGACACAGAACTCGTTGCCTTCCGGGTCGGCCATGACCGTCCAGGGGACGTCGCCCTGACCCACGTCGGCGAGCGTCGCGCCGAGATCCTTCAAGCGCGCGACCAACTCCGCTTGATGGGCAGTCGAGGTGGTGGCCAGATCAAGGTGCACGCGGTTCTTGACCGTTTTGGGTTCCGGGCGGGCGACGATGTCGATGCAGACGGCAACGGGGTCGGGGTAGGCGAAGCCCACGGGTTCGAGGTTGGTCACGCCGGGCCCCTCGCTGTCGACACCCCAACCGAGTGCCTCCGCCCAGAACCGGCCGAGCGCGGAGTCGTCCTGGGCCTTCATGTTGATCTGCACGAGTCGTGTTGCCATGCCGCAGATCCTAGAATTTCTGCCGGTCCAGGCCGCCGCGATCAGACATGTGCTCGACCAGGTGCTGACTGTGGTCGCGCTTGCCGAGACTTCCGACCGGGCGAGTCCTTGTGAACGAAGGCGCGCACCGACGCCGACGCCACTGACCGATCCTGCTGCTCAAGTTGGCGCCGGCCGACTCGGGCCCACACGCTCCACGAGCGGGCGACCCCAGCGGACAACCCGCGCGACGCTGGCTGAGGCACCCCACTCCGTTGAACTCCGGACCAAGTGGGGCGACGAGTAGCCTTGGCCGTTTTCCGAGATTCTCATCACGGGGGCGTTCACCTGAGCCACTCGGTGAACGGCCCATGTGCGCCGGGGCTCCAGAAGGCGAAGTCCTCCTCGATGTTGTCCACGGCCATTGCTGCTCGGTAGCCGATCACATGGAGTCCAAGTGCGGCGCCGGCCGCGCGGTGGCAGGCGGCTCCACGCCTTCTTCGCCGCGCTGTACTACTGCGGGCAACCGCGGCCCGAGGCAGCCGTGGCCATGCGGGTGGAGGACGGCAAGCTGCCGGAACCTGACGCCGAGGACCGGTGGTGCGGGCTCCTGATCCACGCGGCGACGCCGGAGATCGGAATACAGTGGACCGGCACGGGTGAGAAACACGAGCGCCGCGACCTGAAGGGCCGCGCGGAGGGCGGGACACGCACGTCCCGGGATATCCGGCTCTCACTCGCATCCTGCGCCGGTGCATCGCCGACGAACAGCTCAAGCCGGGTGATCTGCCCTTCCAGGGTGAGGTCGGCGGCGTCCTCGCCGGTTCCGTCACCGCCGGGCGTGGCGCGGTGCGCGCAAGGCCGTGCTGCCGCCGCACGTCTTCGACTCGCCGACCGGGCGGCGCGTGACGACAACCGGCACACGCGCTTGACGAGTGGCTCAACGACGGGGTTCCGCCCGCCCAGGTGGCGGAGTGGGCCGGGAACAGCGTGGCCGTGCTCCTCGCCACGTACGCACGGTGCGTCGACGGGCAGCCGCCCGATCTGAAGCGGCGGCTCGAAGCCGCGGGCGACCTGCCGGAGGCGCCCGCGCCGGCTGATCCTCCGGCCGGGATCTTCGACACGTATTCGACACAGCCACCCGCGAAAACCCGGTGACAGCCGTACGGCCCCGGATCCCGCCTTTGATCATCAAGGGGCCTTCCGGGGCCTCGCCGTGTCGCCCCGCACCCACCCTGACCAGCAAAAAGCCCTCCCATGAGGGAGGGCGGAGACTTGCGCCCCCGGCAGGACTCGAACCTGCGGCCAAGCGCTTAGAAGATGCGGGCACGCCGTGGTGAGCCGGTCCGATCGTCCCATGTCGGTATCGTGCTGGGCCGCCGAGTGCTGCTGCCGTCCGCCGTCGTTGCCGTCAGCACTGCCGTCACTGCCGTCGGCGGCGCTGCCGTGTGACCACCGCATTAGGAGTTCGATTCGCGCCCACTCCGGCTGCGGTCGGCGACTGGTGCGATGGCCGGACGAAGACACTGGTGTACGCCTCCGTCCGACGTCGTTGATGTCAGCCGTGGATGTCAGAAACCTTCTGTTCCGTAGCTCTACAGAGATCGGTCATTGAAGGTCATACGGGCTGCCGGAAGGGCCATGAGGGCTGGTGTCGGGCTCAGTCGGTTGCTGGGGTTGCTGAACTTCGCTGCCGTATCGCAGCCAGGGACGTCGCTCCCGCTGCGGCGGCCGCCCGCCCTATGCGGCTCGGTCAGCGACCGGCATCGCGACCGCTTGAGGCCCCCTAGCGAGACTCTGTCCGACAGGGGCAGCGCCGGCCACTATGGATCAGGGAGGGTGCTCAGCCAAGGTGCGAGTAGGGGGCCAGGGAGAGAGACTGGAGGAGCGCCACTGCAGACAGCGGGTGCTTAGCTTGGTGATCTTATGTCAACGGAACCTATGAAACCCGTGGACCAGATCCTCGATCGGCTCCCTAGACTGGCTCGTAAACGAAATCCGCAAGTTGCAGCGTTCTGGGGGTTCGTTTTGGGGGGGTTGGCCTTGGGAATTTACTTTAGGTCATTCATCGACTTCATCATGCCGATCATATTCGTGGTGGTGATGACATATTTTGTCGGCGATCTTGGATTTCTCGTAGGCGCGGTAGTCGCTTCGGCGTACGGGTATTTCCGGGCCGAAAATTCAAACAAGCGACTGGAAGCCGAGGAAACCCACTTACAGATGGCCGACAATGCGCCGCACGCGCTCTCAGCTTAGCTCGGGGTCTCTATGGGTGGGTTGCTGGGCTGACCTGTGAGGGCGGCTATGGGCCTGCTTGGCCGGCGGCCTGGCCTCCGTCGTTCCCGGTGGTTGCCCGCACGATCTGGCACGGATCTGGCACGACCTCTTCGTCCCGAAGCAACTTGGGTGGGCCCCTGACCTGGGGCTGGTGTGCCTCTCACCTGCTGGGATGGTCCACGAGTGTGCGTGGTTATTCGCCGCTGTCCGTCTGCGTTGTCACGCAGTTAGACACTCACCTTGGCGACGGTCGGGCAGGGGGGCTGCTGCCGTTTCGCCGGGCGCGGCGACCGCCCACCTCCCTGTCGTTATTGGCACTGCGGGTGTTGTTTCCCGAGTGCTGCTAAGGCCCCGTACGTGGTCCAGCGGCCCACCAATTCTCAATGGTGCCGTAATGTGTCAAATATAGGTGGGTTACCGCTCCGACCAACTCGCCCCAAAGTGTCTGTGGGACGCCTAGTTCGGGTTCGATACTGTCCATGTGGGCGAGAATGGACAGATGGATAGCTCCATCGAAACGCGTTTCCGGGGTGGAAAAGTAATCTGCGTCTTCGATGTTCACATAGGCGGCGCGAACCATACTGTCGAAGGCGGGGGGAGGAATGGCGTCATCAACGAAGAGCCCGATCTTCATTAAGAAACTGAAAGCGGCTGCGATCGCCACTCCGTGTGCGGCTTGCGCGCCTTCTGAATTATTCAAATCTTTGAAGTTGCGCTGCTGTGTGCGGGCGTGTTCAAGCTGCCTAGCGACGTGACGCGTGCGGGCAAGCCATGTGAGGCGTCGAGCGGCAGCGGCGTCGAATGCGTGATCGGGGTGGAAGTAAATGCCGACCGAGTCCGTTTGGCTGATCATCAAGGAAAACGGATTTATCTGCTCCTGAGGTAGGGCGTACCATCCTTTCCCTTGGGAAATGTCCCAGATCGCTATCACAACAGTGTCAGCGGTATTTGCCCAGCGAGACGCGTGACCTGTTGGGACTCTGAGTGCTGGTAGCTCGCCTTTTCGGTTCCTCTTTACTGTTTCCCGTCCTTTTACCTGCACCCAGATGCGACAGTCATCCATCTCCCCCTCCCAGGATGTCTGCACCAACAGGTCCTCTCCGTAGTCATTTCTTATCTCCTCTACGGCGGCTCCGCTCTTGATCCATTCTTGACTGACGGCGGATACGGCTAGCGCCGCAATCTCGTGACTGCGTGGCCGATTCGTCATGTCGGTCCCCCTAGTTCCTCAGTAGGGGGAAGCTACCAAGGGCCACTGACAGTGTGCCGATGGATACGCGAGAAGGTCGGCGGAGCGGCTTTGGCCGGTAGCCTGCCCGGTTTGGGGTCGAGCATGATCAGGGGGCCGTACGCTGGTTGGCAACTCGGGCAGGCTTTGGACCTGCCCGCAATGTGCACGAGTGGCCCCCTGGTCTTGCTCGACGCGGGACCCGGACCGGGGAGGTGGCTAAAGCCGTGGAGCCGACCGGCCCAGCCACAGAGGGTGTCTCCCACGTCATGCCCGCAGCTCGCCAGCGCGCCGCCGGGCGCGGCCAGCCGGGGCGAAGACAGGAGGCAGGCCGCGCCGCAGAGGCGGCGCGCGCCCGCGCCGTGCGCGGGCACTTGATGAAGTAGGGAAAGTCTTACCCCACCTTGATCGGTGCCCTCGATCGTGGCCTGTCGGCTCACCGCTCGACTCGGCTACCGTTCCATCCATGTCTTCTGCACTGGACACGCCCCAGGGAGCGGCTGAACTCGCTGAGTCCCTGCTTCCCCCGCTCGGGAACCGCTGGCTGCACACTCAGGCCGTGGCTGCTCGGGCGCGCGAGGCATCCGTGGCTGTGTCCGAGGTGGACCGGGATCTCCTCGTCGCTGCCGCGTGGCTGCATGACATCGGCTACGCACCGGAGCTGCGTGATACCGGCTTCCACCCTCTCGACGGTGCTCGGCATCTGGAATCGCTGGGTGCGCCGGCGCGCCTGGTGCGGCTGGTCGCGCATCACTCCGGAGCCGTGTACGAGGCGGAACAGCGCGGGCTGTCGGCGGAGCTGGCCGTCTACGAGCGGGAAGACTCTCCGGTCCTGGATGCCCTGATCTTCGCCGACATGACGACCGGTCCCGCCGGGCAGTCCTTCGACTTCGATGCCCGGATCGACGAAATCCTCGTGCGCTACGAGCCGGGCACTGAAGTGCACAACGCGATCAGCAAGGCGCGGCCGTACCTGCGGGGCGCTGTCGAGCGGACCCTTGACCGCATGGCTCATCAGCCGATGTAGGGCTCTGCCCGGTCGGTCAGGCCGTGCTCGATCCGCATGCGCATCGACGGGTGGATGTTCAGTTCGCCCAGCTTGCTCGGGTCGACGAAGGCCACTTCCTTGCTCTCGCTGCTCGTCCGCAGCTCGCCACCGGTGATGCGGGCGTGGAAGCAGATGGAGAACTGCTGCCGGACCTCGCCGTCGTCGTACGCCATGACGTGCCCGGGGTTGGTGTAGATGCCCACGAGGCCGGTCACCTCCACGTCGAAGCCGGTCTCTTCCTTCGTCTCGCGCACGGCTGCGTCCGGTGCTGACTCGCCCAGGTCGACGCCCCCTCCGGGTAGGGCCCAGAGGTCATTGTCGGTCTTGTGGATCAGCAGGACCTCTCCGGCCTCGTTGCGGGCGACGGCGGTCACGGAGGGAACGAGGCTGTTCGCCTTTGGGGCGTTGGGATCGTTGAAGTAGTCGACGCGGGCCATGCGTTCAGCCTTGCACGTCCGCGGCCTGTTATGCCGCCCGGCCTCGCTCCCATGCGTAGTCGAAGCTCCGCATGTAGTGCCGGAAGGTCCGCGCTCCGGGGAGGTACCGGAAATGCATCACCGGGTTCTGGCCGGCGGGAGCCCCGAGGACGTGCGGGTTCACCAGGACGTCCTCGTCGAACCGGTAGATCGAGTTGTAGAGAATCGTGTCGTGCAGCCGGACTTCGACGCCGGGCGTCGACATGGCGGGCTCTAGGTAGCGGCGGGTGATCCGGGCGCGTGCGGCCAGATCGCCATCGATGCCCTCCTCTTCGCCGCGCTGGCGGACCGCTTCGGAGTCGGGGTCGCCGAGCAGGATGCGGACCTGGGCGCCGGCCTTCGCCTTCTCGGCCAGCTGGTCGGGCAAGTCCGGGTGACTGTCGAAGAGGAACAGTCCGGCGTACACCAGGATGTCGACCTGGTCCGTTGCGTTCTCGATCAAGGATGACCAGAGCGGAGCGGGAACCGCACCACGGTGCGGGTAGTACGTGATCAGCTCGGATGCGCTGGCCTTCTCCGCTTGCTTCTCCACCGACGGCCAGAGGTAGACCTCGTCGACTCCGAGGAAACTCGCCGCCTTCCAACGGTGCCCTCGGTGCGGAGTGCGGTTGGTGGTGATCCACCGTTCGACGCTCTTGGGGTCCACGCCGACGTGCTCGGCAACGGACTGGATCGTCTCACCCTTCGCTGAGATGGCCGTCCGTAAACGCTCGTTCGCCACGTCCTGTCCTTCCGTCCGGACCTCTGGGGACGTTTTGACGGTAGCTCAGACGTCCCCAAACGTCCATACGGGCGGTGATGCGTCCACCCCCTCACGCGGTCTCCTGATTCCACCGACGGGATGTCGGTCAACACCTCACTTCAGCAGGAGATAAGACGATGCGTCAGATCCCCGTGGACACCTCCAACGCCACCGTGATGGTCGCCAAGGCCCCGCAGCCCAAGGTGAAGGACCGTCGGACCGGTGAGATCGCCACCGACAAGGACGGCGTCACCCTGATGGTCGTGGAGGTCATGTTCTCCACGCCCGACGAGGTCGAGATCCTCAAGCTCACCGTCCCGCAGTCCGGCGTCTCGGAGGACCTGACCATGGGCACCCCGGTCGTCCTGACGGGTCTGGTCGCTTCGGCGTGGGAGAACGAGTTCAACGGCCAGAAGCGGCACGGGATCGCCTTCCGCGCGGTCGCGGTGACTTCGCTGGCCGCTGCGGGCTCGGCCTCGAAGGCGGCCTGAGCCGTGGCCTGGCTGCTCGTCGCCCTGGTGCTGGTCGTCGCCACTGCGGGTCTGCTGCGGTGGCGGCGCCCTGCCTGGTACTGGCTGACCTTCGGGGTCACCCTCGCCGCGCTGCGGGTTCTGGTCCGGTATGGCTCGGTCATGGACGCCTGCGGCCTGACGGTCCCGGCCCCTCGCTGGCGTCTGGCGCTGGCCCGGATGGCCAACCGGCCTGTTCCTCGGCCTCGTGCCCCGCGCATCCTTCGGGTGCGAGTGACCCGGACGGGCTTGGTGCTGCGGCTCAAGCTCCGCCCCGGCCAGGACGCCTTCGACGTGGCCGCCTCGTGTGACCGGCTGCGGCACTCGTTCGCCATGTACGGCGTCACCTCCCGCGAGCTGCGCTCGGGTGTGGTCGAGCTGCGGATGACCGGCTACGACGTACTCAAGCGGGTGCAGATGCCCGCCCGGCTCGACAGTCGGCCGATGCGGGTCCCGGTCGCCCTGCGCGAAGACGGGGCCGTGCACTACCGCGACTACCGGGCCGTTCCTCACGCACTCACCCTCGGCGCTACGGAGTCCGGCAAATCCGTCTACCAGCGCAACCTTGTCGCCGCGCTCGCGCCGCAACGAGTCGCCCTGGTCGGCATCGACTGCAAGCAGGGCGTGGAACTGTTCCCGCTGGCCCGCCGGTTCTCCGCGCTCGCCGACAACCCCGACACTGCCGCCGAACTCCTCGACGCGCTGGTGGCCCACATGGAGGACGTGTATCAGCTCATCCGGGCCGAGCAGCGGATTACCGCTGACGTGCCGGATGCGGAGATCGCCGCCGACATCTGGGACCTGCGCGAGGACCTGCGACCGGTGCCGATTGTGGTCCTGGTGGATGAGGTCGCCGAACTCGCCCTGTTCGCCACCAAGGTAGGGGAGAAGCGCCGGGACCGGATCATCACCGCGCTCGCTCGGCTCGCCCAGCTCGGCCGCGCGGCTGGCATCTACCTGGAGATCTGTGGGCAGCGCTTCGGTTCCGAACTCGGCAAGGGCATCACCATGCTCCGCGCCCAGCTCACCGGCCGCACCGCCCACCGCGTCAACGACGAATCTAGCGCGAACATGGCCTTCGGCGACATCGCCCCGGACGCCGTCCTGGCCGCGATCCAGATCCCAACCGACACCCCCGGCGTCGCCATCACCGGCGACTCGACCGGCGGCTGGGCTCGCATCCGCGCCCCGCACACCTCCCTGCGTCAGGCCGTGAACATCTGCAACCGGCACGCCGACCTGGTCCCGGACATACCTGCCCTGGCAGCTTTCCGGCCCGCGCTCGGCACTCTCGCCTCGGTTCCGGCCCCGGCTGTCGAGTCTGCCCCGACCGCCGCCTGACCCCACACATCTGCCCCGGTCGGCGCGACCGCTTCGCGCCAGGTCCCTAGCCCCGTCATGCCAGAAACCGGAGGTGAACCGTGGACATCCGCGAGGACTTCAACCGCACGGTGCAACTGCTCAGCGCCCTGGCCCTGTACGCCCACACTCTCGGCGCCGACCCCGATTTCGTCGACGCCATCGGCCCTTCTCTGGCCGCCTCCTTGCCCGAGCCGCCGCCGGGCGTCTTCCCGCCCGGCTACGACCCCACCGACGGCCCCCAGTACCCCGGCGGGCAGTACTGATGGCTCGCCCCCCTCTCCGCGTGGACGCCGTCCTGGTGCAGGCGGTCATCGCCGGGGCGTTGTCCTTCGCCCACCTGCACGATCTGGCCGCCGCTGCCGGACAGGATGGCTGGAAGGCCTGGGCCTACCCGGTCTCGGTGGACCTGCTGCTGGTTGCCGCCTGGCGACGGCTGCGCACGGACGGGCCGTCCCGGCTGGCCTGGTGCTGGTTCCCGATCGCCCTGGTCGCCTCGCTCGGCGCCAACGTCGCCACCGCCGGACTCCTCGACCTCGGCGCCGTTCCGGCCTGGCTCCGCATCCTCGTCGCCGCCTGGCCCGCCCTGGCCTTCATGGGCGGCACCCTCCTCGCCCACACACCCACCCGACAGGAGCCGGACGCGCCGGCACCCCGCGGTCCGGACCCCCTGCCCGAACCGATCGCCGACGAACCGGCCACCGTCTCTAGGCCGGACTCAGTGGCCGAACCGGCCGAGGTTCCGGCACCCGAGGAAACCCCGGCCCTGCCCACCCCCGTACCGTCCCCGGCTTTCCCGCCTGTGCCGGTCCCGGCCGCGCTGGTCGACCACGCCCGCAAGGTCGCCACCGACCACGAGCAGCGGACCGGTTCCCAGATCGACACCGACACCCTGCGCGCCCGCCTCGGCGTCCCGCCGCACCTGGCCGACGCAATCGCCGCCCAGCTCACCTGACACCGACGGGAGACACGTCTTGACCCGTGACCCGGCCGACTTGACAGCCGCCGATCACCTCGACGCCGCCCGCGAGATGACCGCCGCCAACCGGCCCTACCTCGCCCACCTGCTCGCCGAACAAGCGGCCCGCCTCACCACCGACCCGGCCACCGCCGTCGGCATCCGCGCCGCCTTCCCCGACCCGACCACCACCCGCAAGGAGACCCACTGACATGCCCGCCCGCGACTTCTTCCACTCCGTGATGCGGATCGGCCCTGTACAGATCGGCACTCACCGCGACCGCAACGGCCAGACCAAGCACGCCGCCGTGTGCAGCAACGACGGCTGCGGCTGGTCCGCCGACTACTCCAGCCAGTCCGCCGCCCAGCTCGCCGCCCGCACCCACCGCTGCAAGGTCCGCTAGGAGGCACCTCATGGACGTCCCGCTCTGGTTCGCCCTGCTGGTTGTCGGAGTCCTCGGCGTCAAGCTCATCCGCCCGCCGCTCTGGCTGGTCCTGGTGCTGTTGCTGGGCGGCTACCTCCGCGCCGACAGCCTCCTGGCCCCGGTCATCGACACCACCGTGAAGTGAGGAGATCCGCCCATGTTCCGGCCCAAGCTCCCGGCCATGCCCCAGCCCACCGGCACGGCTACCCCGCCCGCGGTCGTCGTCGAGCCGACCACCATCACCCCCGGCACTCCGGCCTCGCCGCCTGCCCCGGTTCCGTCCCGGCCCACGGTTCAGCTCACCCCCGGCACCGTGCTCGCCCTGGTCGGCGGCGGTACCGCCGTGGTCCTGGTCGTCGGCGCCGTTCTGGTCTCCATGCTCCTGGCCGTCGCCGTCACCGCCACCTCGGTCGCCGTCTGCGCCGTCGTCCTGCGCTCACTGCTGACCTCCCAGCACCGCCGTTGACCGGCCCCGGGGCGACGCACAAGCCGCCAGCACGCCGCCGCCTCCGGGACCCCTGCTCCGCCAACCGCCGTCGTCAAGGGAGAACACCCATGGACCTGCACATAGCCGCGAGCCTGGTGCCGTTACTGGGCTGGGTCGTACACGGAGGCATCCTCACGCACCGGCTCGTCTCCGCCCGCCGCGACCCGCTCACCGGGCTGCACACCCGCGCCGGATGGACCGCCCGCGCCGAACACCTCATCCGCCGGCACCCGGCCGCGGCCGTGCTCCTGGTCGACCTCGACCACTTCAAGACACTCAACGACACCCACGGCCACGCCGCCGGGGATGCCGCGCTCATCGCCACGGCCGACCGGCTCCGCGCCTGGTGCGGCCACAACGGCACCGCCGGTCGCCTGGGCGGGGATGAGTTCGTGGCCGTCATCCGGGACTTGGCCGCCGCCGACCTCGACGCGCTGACCGCCGCATTGCACCAACCCTTGGCCTACGCCGGGAGGTCACTGCCGCTGGCCGCTTCGGTCGGCGTCTGCAGCGTCGCCGATCTGCCGATGCCGCTCCTGACCGACGCGCTCGCCGCCGCCGATGCGGCCATGTACGTGGCCAAGGGACGTGGCCGCCGGGGCGCGCGCCACTTCGCTGACCGGCCGCCGGGTGGCGCACAAGCCGCCAAGCACGCCGCCACCCGGGGCCGTTCCTTCCAACCGCAATCGAAAGGCACCACCATCATGACCCAGCACACCCCGCTCGCGCCGAGGAGCTGCCAGGCCTGCGACGGCTTCGCCTCCGCCGCGATCACCCTCGGCGGTCGAGACGCCCGTGGCCACCTGCGCATCATCAACGTCCACTGCCCGGCCTGCCACGGCACCGGAACCGCTTCCGCCCGCCGCGTCCGGGAGGGCGCTGGTGCCTGAGACGCTGCTCGACCCGGCCACCCTCGGCGACCTGCTGAGGGTGGCCTCGGCCTCCGACTACCACCGCTGGGAAGAACAGATCCGCCGCACCGGCGGCTGCGCCGACCCCATCCACCTGACCGGCTGGGTGCTGCACAAGGACAAGACCACCGGCCAGACGCTGCACCACTACTCGACCAAGGACGAGCCGGGCGGGCGCCTGAGGGTGGCCTGTGGCAACCGGCGCGCCTCCCGTTGCCCGGCCTGCGCCTGGACCTACGCGGGCGACACCTACCACCTCATCCGCGCCGGCCTCGCCGGGGACGACCGCCGCGACATCCCCGCCACCGTCCGCGACCACCCCCGCGTCTTCGCCACCCTCACCGCACCCTCGTTCGGGCCGGTCCACAACCGCCCCGACCGAGGCACCTGCCGCTGCGGCACCCGCCACGCCCCGGACGCCCCGGAACTGGGCACCGCCCTCGACCCGGAAGCGTACGACTACGCGGGCGCGGTGCTGTTCAACAACCACGCCGGGCAGCTCTGGCAGCGCTTCACCAACCGGCTCCGCCGCGAAATCGCCGCCCGCGCCGGCCTTTCCCGCCGGGAACTCGCCGACCACTGCCGCGTCTCGTACGGCAAGGTCGCCGAGTTCCAGAAGCGCGGCGCCGTGCACTTCCACGCGGTGATCCGCCTCGACGGACCGGACGGGCCCGACACCCCGCCGCCGTCCTGGGCGACGGTCGGCCTCCTCGCCGACGCGATCCGCGCCGCAGCCGCGCACTCCTACACCTCGGTCTCCGTCCCGGCCGCCGTCGACCAACCGGCCCGGACCTTCCGCTGGGGCACCCAGCTCGACGTCCGGCCGGTCAAGGCATTCGGCGACGGTTCGGAGATCACGGAACAGGCCGTCGCCTCCTACGTCGCCAAGTACGCCACCAAGGCCGCCGAGAACACCGGCACCCTCGACCGCCGCATCGGGGAACTCTCCGAACTCGACCGCCACCAGGTCCCCGACCACACCCGCCGCCTGATCGAAGCCTGCAAGGTGCTCGATCCGGTGTATCCGGAACGCCGTCTGTGGGCCTGGGCGCACATGCTCGGCTTCCGCGGCCACTTCTCCACCAAATCCCGCCGCTACTCCACCACCCTCGGCGCCCTCCGTCAGGCCCGTGCCGACTACCGCGCCGCCCAGGAACACGCCGCCCTCGGCCTGGACGACACCGAGCCGGACACCGTCCTGGTCCTGGCCGACTGGCAGTACGCCGGCCACGGCCACACCCCTGGTGAATCCGTCCTCGCCGCCACCATCGCCCGGGACATCCGGCTCAACCGTGAAACCGCCCGCGAAGCCCTGCGCGACCAACTCGCCCTGGAAGGAGCTGCCGCATGACCACCGCCACCCCCGAACTGCTGACCGTGCCCGAAGTCATGGCGCGGCTCAGGCTCGGCCGCTCCACGGTCTACGACCTGATCCGCTCCCGTCGGCTGATCTCCATCACCGTCGGCCGTTCCCGCCGCATACCCGCCGACGCCCTGCGCGACTTCATCAACCGCGAGATCGAGGAGACCGCCTGATGGCCAAGCGCAACCCCAACGGCGAGGGCACCATCTACCGCCGCAAGGACGGACGGTACGAGGGCGCGGGCTACGTCCTCATGCCGGACGGCACGCAGAAGCGCCGGCGGGTCTACGGCAAGACCTGGGAGGAAGCCCGGAAGAAACTAACCGAAATGCTCGCCAAGAGCGACCAGGGCA
Organism: Streptomyces sp.; assembly: GCF_035645055.1. Taxonomy (GTDB): domain Bacteria; phylum Actinomycetota; class Actinomycetes; order Streptomycetales; family Streptomycetaceae; genus Streptomyces. The sequence continues at coordinate 79,583 of NZ_DASQNH010000050.1, forward strand.
TCCCGGCGGCCGACACGGCCGAAAGCCTCGGGCCGTACCTTGCCTACTGGCTCGAACACGTCGTGCGCCACAAGGTGCGGCCTTCGACGGTCTACAGCTACAGCAAGTGCGTCAACGCGTACATCGTCCCCCGGCTCGGAAAGAAGAAGCTGGCCCGGCTGTCCGCCAAGGACGTGCGCCTCTTCCTCGACTGGGCACGGCAGGCGTGCCAGTGCTGCGCCCAGGGACGGGATGCCGCTCGTCCGGCGGGGGAGCGCCGCTGCTGTGCCGCAACGCCCAAGCGGTGCTGTGAGCGTCGGCTGTCGCCGCGCATGGTCCAGTACCTGCACGCCGTGCTGCGGAACGCTCTGCAGCACGCCGTCCGTGAGGAGCTGGTGCAGCGCAACGTCGCGAAGCTGGTGCAGGTTCAGACGCCGCGTTACCGCGTCGGCCGCGGGCTCTCCGTCACTGATGCGAAGAAGCTGCTGGCAGAGGTGCGTGACGACCGGCTCAGCGCGGCGTACGTGCTCGCGCTCTATCTCGGCTTGCGGCGGGGTGAGCTGCTGGGCCTCCACTGGTCGGACGTTGATCTGGATGGGGGATCGCTGGAGATCCGAACGGCCCTCCAGCGTGTTGACGGAGAGCTGACGCTGACCGCGCCCAAGACGCGCCGCTCGGAGCGTCCCGTACCGCTGCCGACCGTGTGCGTGGACGCCCTGCGCCGGCACCGCGAGCACCAGGCCGAGGAACGGCGGGCGGCGGGGGAGCGGTGGCAGGAGACGGACTTGGTCTTCACCACCAGGCGGGGCACCCCGATCGAGCCGCGGAACCTGAACCGGCACTTCTACCCGATCCGTGAGCGGCTGGGCCTGGACGTCCGGTTCCACGACCTGCGGCACACCTGCGTGACCCTGCTGCTCGGCCTCGGCGTCCCGCCGCACATCGTCCGCGACATCGTCGGGCACAGCGCCCTTGACGTGACCATGAACATCTACGCGCACGCCGACATGACGGAGAAGCGGGCCGCTCTGGACCGGCTGGGGAGCCTGCTGGCCGTCGAGTGACGGGGCCGTTGCCGTCAGCGTTGCCGTCAGAGACACGAAACGCCCTGGAGGGGAGATCCCCTCTGGGGCGTTTTGGCTGGTGGCGGGTGGCGCCCCCGGCAGGACTCGAACCTGCGGCCAAGCGCTTAGAAGGCGCCTGCTCTATCCACTGAGCTACGGGGGCCGGTGTGGTGGCCTCTGTCGTGGTGCCCGGGTGTGGGCTGATCCGTGACGTTGCCGGGGACAAGGATAGGGCTCCCGGATCCTTGACCCTGTTGCTTCGCCTCCGTGGCTCGATGTGGAGGTTCGGTGAAGCGGTCCTGATAATCGCAGGCAGGTACGAATCGTGCATCGCTTTTGACGCCTGGCGCACCGGGTGTTGTGCACTCGTTATGCCTCGCCTGCGCTCCTGCCCCACTTGTCCCTTCTGTCCCTTGCGTCCAGTCGGCGCGCAGACATGCTCATATGCTTCAGAAATCCCATAAAATTGGGCATTCTTCGCATGTGGTGACCTTGGACGTACGGCCTCAGCTGCTCGACGCTCTCTCCGCGCTGCGCGACCGTGTCGCCGCCGCACGCTTCCCGCTGCCTCTGGCGGGGGCCCCACGCGCGCGTGCCAACCGCGACGAACTGCTCGCCCAGCTCGACGACTACTTGGTGCCCCGGTTGAGACAGCCCGAAGCACCGTTGCTCGCCGTCGTGGGGGGATCCACCGGGGCCGGGAAGTCGACACTCGTCAACTCGCTGGTCGGACGGCGGGTCAGCGAGGCGGGCGTGCTGCGGCCGACGACACGGACCCCGGTGCTGGTCTGCCACCCGGAGGACCAACACTGGTTCAGCGGGATGCGGGTGCTGCCCGACCTCACGCGCGTGTGGGTGCCCCAACAGGACCCCGGGAACGACGATCTGCTGCTCCCCGGCGAGAACCCCGCGCGCGTACTGCGCATCGAGACCGCCGAGACCCTGCCACCCGGCCTCGCCCTGCTCGACGCCCCCGACGTCGACTCCCTCGTCGCCGACAACCGTGTCCTCGCCGCCGAGCTGATCTGCGCCGCCGACATCTGGGTGATGGTCACCACGGCGGCCCGCTACGCCGACGCCGTGCCCTGGCATCTGCTGCGCACCGCCAAGGAGTACCGAGTCACGCTGATCACCGTGCTCGACCGGGTGCCGCACCAGGTGGTCTCCGAGGTCTCCCGGCAGTACGGCGCCCTGCTCACCAAGGCCGGACTCGGCGACGTACCCCGGTTCACCGTGCCCGAACTGCCCGAGTCCGCGTGGGGCGGCGGACTGCTGCCCGCCACCGCCGTCGCACCCCTGCGCACCTGGCTCGTCCACCAGGCCCAGGACCCCGTCGCCCGCCAGCACGCCCTGGCCCGCACCGCCTACGGCCTCCTGGACTCCCTCAAGTCCCGGATGCCCGAGCTGGCCAGTGCCGCCGCCGCGCAGTACGCCGCCGCGCTCCGCCTCACCGCCGCCGTCGACACGGCCTACGACAGCGAGCACGCGCGCGTGCGGGGCCGGCTCCAGTCCGGGGCCGTGCTCGCCGGGGACGCCCTCAAGCGCTGGCGGGCCTTCCCGCTCGACTGCACCGCCGGGGAACTGCTGGACGCGCTCGTCGAAAGCCTGGGCGACCTTCTGCTGTGTGCCGTCACCGCCGCCGACGAGCGCGTCGACGACGCCTGGCGGCGCGAACCCGCGGCCGACGCGCCCGAACTCACCGACCACGACACCGAGCCGGAGAGCGCCGAGCACCGGATCGGACTGGCGGTACGACGGTGGCGGCGCGAGCTGGAGGAGTACGCCGAGGAGGAGGTACGCGCCCTCGAACGCAGCCCGGCACCCGACCCCGAAGTGATCGCCGCACTCGTCGCCACCGCGCTGCTCGGCGGCCGCCGCGCCCGGTCCGCGGGCGAGGGGCTGGCCGAGCGGATCGGCGCGCACGGGGCGCTGCGGCTGCGCGACCGGGGCGGCCGGCTGCTCGCCGAGTACCTGGACCGCGTGATCCACATCGAACGCGAACGCCGCCTCGCCCCGCTCGACGCCCTCGACGTCCACCCCGAGCCCCAGGCCGAACTCATCGCCGCGCTGTCCCTATTGCAGAAGGAGAGGTGAGCGGTGACCGCTGTCACTGACCAGGACCACATGGATCACATGGATCACGTCGAGCAGATGGAGAACGGCGACCGCAACGGTCACCGGGATGCCGATCCCGTCGGCGCTGTCGAGCGCGTGACGGAGGGGAAGGAGGGGCCTGTGACTTCTGAGCCTTGTGAGCCTCCTGGGTCTTCTGGACCCTCCGGGTCTGCCGAGGCCTCTGAGTCCTCCGAGTCCTCCGAGTCCCGGGAATCCTGCGCCGAACCCTTCGAGTCCGAAGGGTCGTCCACGGAGTCGTCCGAGTCTTCGGGGACCGTTGTGACGTCAGGGAGCGAAACCCCCTCGAAGGACGAGCCGAAGAGTCACGCGAAGGACACGCGCGTGCGGGCCGGTGACGACAGCCCACCTCGTACGGACCGTCCGGAGGCCGGGCCCGCCTGGGACGACGGGCTGATCGCGCGGCGGGTCGCCGAAGGGGCCGCCGCGGCCGAGCAGGCCGCCGTGACCGTCGTCGAGACCCGGCTCGGCGGGCCGCAGACCGTGACCCCGCTGGCGTTCGACGGACCGCTGCGGTCGCGGCTGGACGCGCTACGGGAGCTGGTGGGACTCTCCCGGACCCGGCTGGACAGCCGTACGCTCGCCGAGGCGGGCCGGGTCCTCGACGAGGCGGCGGCGCGGCGCCGGCTCTCCGGGCAGCACACCGTCGTCGCCATCGCGGGCGCGACGGGGAGCGGCAAGTCGCAGCTGTTCAACGCGCTCGCCGGGGTCACCATCTCCGAGACCGGCGTACGCCGCCCCACCACGGCCGCGCCCATCGCGTGCAGCTGGAGCGACGGCGCGGCGAGCCTCATCGACCGGCTCGGCATCCCGCCCCGGCTGCGGCGGCGTCCCGCGCAGCACGCGGAGGCCGACGGGCAGTTGCGCGGGCTGGTCCTGGTCGACCTGCCCGACCTGGACTCGGCGGCCGTGCAGCACCGCGAGCATGCGGACCGGGTGCTGGCCCTGGTCGACGCGGTGATCTGGGTGGTCGATCCGGAGAAGTACGCCGACGCCGTGCTGCACGAGCGTTATCTGCGGCCCATGGCCGGGCACGCCGAGATCATGTTCGTCGTGCTGAACCAGATCGACCGGCTGCCCGGGGAGGCCGCCGAACAGGTCCTCGACGATCTGCGGCGGCTGCTCGACGAGGACGGCATCGCGCTCGGGGAGTACGGCGAACCGGGTGCGACCGTGCTGGCGCTGTCCGCGCTCACCGGGGACGGCCTCGGGGAGCTGCGCGACGCGCTCGGGCAGTTCGTCGCCGAGCGGGGCGCGCCGGCCCGGCGGATCTCCGCCGATCTGGACTCCGCCGCGTGGCGGCTGCGGCCCGTCTACGCCACCGGTCGGCGCACCGGGCTCAGCGAGGCGGCCCGGGACGAGTTCTCCGCGCGGCTCGCCGACGCGGTGGGCGCCACCGCGGCCGGGGAGGCCGCCGAGCGCGCGTGGCTGCGCAACGCCAACCGCGCGTGCGGGACGCCCTGGCTGCGGCTGTGGCGCTGGTGCCAGGACCGGCGCGAACCGCCCACGGGCCGGCTGCCGGTCCGTACACAGGCCGACGAGGAGGCGACCGCGCGGCAGCGGGTCGAGCAGGCGGTGCGGACCGTGGCCGACCGGGCGGCGACCGGGTTGCCCGCGCCCTGGGCGCAGGCGGTGCGGGAGGCGGCCGTGCGTGGTGCGCAGGGGCTGCCCGAGGCGCTGGACGAGCTGGCGGCACGGACCGGGCTGCCCCCGGGGCGACCGCCCCGGCCCGGCTGGTGGCCGGCGGCCGTGCTGGCCCAGGCGTCGATGACCATCCTCCAGGTCGTCGGCGGGTTGTGGCTGGTGGGGCAGATCGTGGGGGTCATGGCACCGAACCTCGGGGTGCCGGTGCTGCTGATGGTGCTCGGGATCATCGGCGGCCCGCTGGTGGAGTGGAGCTGCCGGATGGCGGCGCGGGGACCGGCCCGGCGGTACGGCATGGAGGCGGAACGCAGACTGCGCGAGGCCGCCGCCGGGTGCGGGCGGGCGCGGGTGCTGGATCCGGTGGCCGCGGAGCTGCTGCGGTACCGGGAGGTGCGGGAGCGGTACGGGCGGGTCATCGGGGTCGGAGCCGGGGCCGGGGGGAGGTAGGCGCACGTCATACGAGCGGTACAAGGCGCCCGGGGGCCAAGCCTTGGGCGACCCCGTCACCCGTTTGGGTGGCGGGGTTTTCCACAGCTCAGCGGTGGTCCACAGGGCTCGGCGGGCTGGGTGGGACAGGGGGCAGTCTGGGTGCGCGGCGATCGCGACGGACGCGGTCGCCGGTCCAGGAACTGCCGTACGGGAGGGCCCGTACGAGGGAGGGGATGACGGAGATGAACGAGACGATCGTCTGCGCGGTCGGCAACGTGGCGACCCAGCCGGTGCACCGGGAGACGCCGACGGGACCGTCGACGCGGTTCCGGCTGGCCGTGACCGCGCGCTATCTGGACCGGGAGAAGAACATCTGGACGGACGGCCACACCAACTTCTTCACGGTGTGGGCCAACCGGCAGCTCGCCGCGAACGTGACGGCCTCGGTGAACCTCGGCGACCCCGTCGTGGTGCAGGGCAGGCTGAAGGTGCGTACGGATGTGCGCGAGGGACAGAGCCGGACCTGGGCGGACATCGACGCCGTGGCCATCGGCCATGATCTGTCGCGCGGCACGGCGGCCTTCCGGCGCACGGGCCGGGCGGAGGCAGCGGCGGTGGCACCGGTCTCGCCACCGCGCCCCGAGCCCAACTGGGAGACCCCGGTGGATGATTCGGACCAACCGGAGGCTCTTACTGATCAACAGTCGGCTGAGCGCGCCCTGGTGACGTGATGTCAGACAACGCACCGGCCTGACCGAAGTGGGGGCTTATCGGTGAATGCGCTCCGAAAAGACCGGTGGATTTGTCGATAAGCCCAGTTCAAGCCCGCCCCGGCGATAACGATTACGAGTCGGATCAGCCCTCCGAAGCGATCACCGGGAAAGGCGGTGCGCACGCGTCCCTAGGATGCCGGACATGGCTCCAGGGGCTTGACGACTCTGCTGGCGGGACCGCGCCCCCACGTCAACCGGTCCTGCTCGAAGGGGAATTCTGTGTTTTCTTCGTTCTCCGCACGGTCCGCGTGCGGGCGACGCGCGGCCGGGATCGCCGCCGTGACGCTGGTGTCCGGACTCGCCGTGGCCGCGCTGACGGCCGCCACCGGGCCGGCCGCGGCCGACGACGCGGCGGGGCGGGCCCAGGGCGGGGCGACCGCCACCATCGGCGGCCTGAAGACGTACGGCGACGCCGTGGTGCACACCGAGGCCGGGGACCTGGAGCTGTCGGCGGGCCTGTTCGAGATGTCCGTCGAGGGCGGCGGCACCCTGCACACGTACTGCGTGGACATCCACAACCCCACGCAGCGGGACGCCAAGTACCGAGAGACACCCTGGAGCGGCACCTCGCTGGGTGCCAACAAGGACGCGGGCCGGATCCGCTGGATCCTGCAGAACTCCTACCCGCAGGTCAACGACCTCGCGGCGCTCGCCCGCAAGGCCGGTGTGCGCGGCGGTCTGACCGAACAGGACGCGGCGGCCGGCACCCAGGTGGCGATCTGGCGCTACTCGGACGGCGTGGACGTCGAGGCCGTCGACCCGCAGGCCGAGAAGCTGGCGGACTATCTGCAGGACAGCGCCCGCCCCGCGGCGGAGCCCCAGGCGTCCCTGACCCTCGACCCGCCCGCCCTCTCCGGCCACCCCGGCGGGAAACTCGGCCCGGTCACCGTGCGCACCAACGCGGACAGCGTCACCGTCACCCCGCCGGCCGCCGCCGTCACCAGCGGCGTGCGGGTCGTCGGCAAGGACGGCAAGGAGGTCACCACCGCGCGGAACGGCACCCAGCTGTTCCTCGACGTGCCCGCCGAAGCGCCGGACGGCTCCGCCGAGCTGACCGTGCAGGCCTCCACCACCGTCCCCGTCGGCCGCGCCTTCGCCTCCGACAGCCGCAGTCAGACCCAGATCCTGGCCGGCTCCAGCGAGTCCACCGTCTCCGCGACGGCGAGCGCCGCATGGGCGGAGACCGGTGCCATACCGGCGCTGTCCGCGGCGGAGAACTGCGCCGAGGGCGGCGTCGACATCACCGCCGTCAACGAGGGTGACGCGCCGTTCGCCTTCGAGCTGATGGGCGCCCGGCACACCATCGCCGCGGGCGAGACCCGCACGGTCACGGTCCCGCTCCAGGAGGACCAGGCCTACGACTTCACGATCACCGGCCCCGGCGGCCACGCGCAGCGCTTCACCGGCGTCCTCGACTGCCGCACCCAGGCCGCCGAGACCGACGCCGCCGGTACCACCACCCAGACCCTCGGCGAGCCCAGCCCCGCCACGGTCCCCGCCCCCGCCGCCGACGTGAACCTCGCCGCGACCGGCAGCTCCGACGCCACCCCGATGATCGGCGGCGCGGCCATCGGCCTGGTGCTGATCGGCGGCGCGGCGCTCCTGCTGGTCCGCAAGAAGAAGACGCAGGACTGACCACGCCTCCTGCTTGCCCCTTGACACCTCAACAGTGAGTGACATCGCGCTCACCCGCTGACGTGGAGCGTGCCGCCGCTCCTGGACGGGTTTCCGCCCAGGGGTGGCGGTACGGCAAGATGGGGTGTATCTGCCCACTGCCAGATTCAAGCTGCCGGACGGTTTCTCTTGGCTGAGTTCATTTACACCATGCGCAAGGCGCGCAAAGCGCACGGCGACAAGGTGATCCTCGACGACGTCACCCTGAACTTCCTGCCGGGTGCCAAGATCGGCGTCGTCGGTCCGAACGGTGCCGGTAAGTCGACCGTGCTGAAGATCATGGCGGGGCTGGAACAGCCGTCCAACGGTGACGCCTTCCTCTCGCCCGGCTACAGCGTCGGCATCCTGCTCCAGGAGCCCCCGCTCAACGAGGAGAAGACCGTCCTGGAGAACGTCCAGGAGGGTGTCGCCGAGATCAAGGGCAAGCTCGACCGGTTCAACGAGATCGCCGAGCTGATGGCCACCGACTACTCGGACGCCCTGCTCGACGAGATGGGCAAGCTCCAGGAGGAGCTGGACCACGCCAACGCCTGGGACCTCGACGCCCAGCTGGAGCAGGCCATGGACGCCCTGGGCTGCCCGCCCGGCGACTGGCCCGTCACCACCCTCTCCGGTGGTGAGCGCCGCCGCGTCGCGCTCTGCAAGCTGCTGCTGGAGGCGCCCGACCTGCTGCTCCTCGACGAGCCCACCAACCACCTCGACGCCGAGTCGGTGAACTGGCTGGAGCAGCACCTCGCCAAGTACGCCGGCACCGTCGTGGCCATCACCCACGACCGGTACTTCCTGGACAACGTCGCCGAGTGGATCCTCGAACTGGACCGCGGCCGCGCCTACCCCTACGAGGGCAACTACTCCACGTACCTGGAGACCAAGCAGACCCGTCTGAAGGTCGAGGGCCAGAAGGACGCCAAGCGCGCCAAGCGCCTCAAGGAGGAGCTGGAGTGGGTCCGCTCCAACGCCAAGGGGCGGCAGGCCAAGTCCAAGGCGCGTCTGGCCCGCTACGAGGAGATGGCCGCCGAGGCCGAGAAGATGCGGAAGCTGGACTTCGAGGAGATCCAGATCCCGCCGGGCCCGCGTCTGGGCAACATCGTCGTCGAGGTGGAGAAGCTCAACAAGGCCTTCGGCGAGAAGGTCCTGATCGACGACCTCTCCTTCACGCTGCCGCGTAACGGCATCGTCGGTGTCATCGGCCCGAACGGCGCCGGCAAGACCACCCTGTTCAAGATGATCCAGGGCCTGGAGCAGCCGGACGCCGGTTCGATCAAGGTCGGCGACACCGTCAAGATCTCGTACGTCGACCAGAGCCGCGAGAACATCGACCCGAAGAAGACGCTGTGGGAGGTCGTCTCCGACGGCCTCGACTACATCAACGTCGGCCAGGTCGAGATGCCGTCCCGCGCCTACGTGTCGGCCTTCGGGTTCAAGGGGCCGGACCAGCAGAAGCCGGCCGGCGTGCTCTCCGGTGGTGAGCGCAACCGCCTCAACCTGGCGCTGACCCTCAAGCAGGGCGGCAACCTGCTGCTCCTCGACGAGCCGACCAACGACCTCGACGTCGAGACCCTCTCCAGCCTCGAGAACGCGCTGCTGGAGTTCCCCGGCTGCGCCGTCGTCGTCTCCCACGACCGGTGGTTCCTCGACCGCGTCGCCACGCACATCCTCGCCTACGAGGGTGACTCCAAGTGGTTCTGGTTCGAGGGCAACTTCGAGTCGTACGAGAAGAACAAGATCGAGCGGCTGGGCCCGGACGCCGCGCGTCCGCACCGGGCCACCTACAAGAAGCTGACCCGGGGCTGATCGATCTTGCGGCATATCTACCGCTGCCCGCTGCGCTGGGCGGACATGGACGCGTACGGCCACGTCAACAACGTGGTGTTCCTCCGCTATCTGGAGGAGGCCCGTATCGACTTCCTTTTCCGCCCGGACAAGGAGTTCAAGCAGGGGTCCGTGGTGGCGCGCCATGAGATCGACTACAAGCGGCAGCTCGTCCACCGGCACGCGCCCGTGGACATCGAGCTGTGGGTCACCGAGATCCGTGCGGCGTCCTTCACCCTCACCTACGAGGTGAAGGACGGCGACCAGATCTACGTCCGGGCGTCGACCGTGATCGTGCCGTTCGACTTCGAACGGCAGCGGCCGCGCCGGATCACCGACGAGGAGCGCGCGTTCCTCAAGGAGTACATGGACGACGCCTCCGAGCAGGGGGCCGGCGCCGCATGACGGTGCTGCACCTCGCCGACGAGGGGGAGGCCGCGGATCTGGCGGCCTTCCTCTCCCGGCTGCTCCACTACGACCGTGGAGCGGCGGTGCGCCTCCAGGCGGCGGGCACCGCGCTCGCCGTCTTCGGACGGCCGCCGTCCTTCGAGGTGCTGGCGATCCGCGCGGTACGGCTGGTCAAGCCGTACGAGAACGGGATCGACGCCACCCTGGACGTCACCGTGTCCGCGGGCGAACTGCTGGAGGCCGTGGACGAGCAGGCGGCCACGGCCGCCGTGCCCGGCGCGGTGACCGGGCCGCCGTGGGCCGGAGTGCTGCCGCCGCGCGGCGGCTGGCAGGCCGAACCAGGGCTGCCGGCGGGGGACGCGCTGCGCGCGATGGTCGCCGCCGGGGTCGCGGAGTTCCGGTCCCGTACACAGGAGTTGGCGCCCGAGGCGCGCACCCGCGCGGAGCTTGACCGGATCGGTGGCGAAATCTGGTCCCGGACCGTCGGCGGGACCAGGCTGCCGGTGCGGGCCGTGCACGCGGCCCAGTCGCTGGGCTTCCTGCGGCCGGTGCCCGGCGCCGAGGAGCCGGCACTGCTGTCGTCCGGGGCGTGGCTGCGGCTGCGGACGCCGTACGGCTCGATCGCCGTGCGCCGGTCGGGACTCGGGGCGCTGGGCGTCAGCGTGCGCTGAGGGCGGCCCGGCACGCCCTGACCGCCCCCGCCGGCTTCCCTTTTTCCCGGCTCAGCCGGCCGTGTTCACCATCGACGCCGCGGCGTACGTCAGGTAGTTCCAGAGCGTGTGCTCATGCTCCTCGGACAGGCCGAGTTCCTCCACGGCGACCCGCATGTGCTTCAGCCAGGCGTCGTGCGCCGCGCGGTCGACGGTGAAGGGGGCGTGACGCATCCGCAGCCGCGGGTGGCCGCGGTTCTCGCTGTACGTCGTGGGACCGCCCCAGTACTGGATCAGGAAGAGCGCCAGCCGCTCCTCCGCGGGACCCAGGTCCTCCTCGGGATACATCGGCCGCAGGACCGGGTCCTCGGCGACTCCTTGGTAGAAACGGTGGACGAGCCGACGGAAGGTCTCCTCCCCGCCGACCTGCTCGTAGAAGGTCTGCTCCTGAAGCGTGCCACGCCGAATCTCTGTCACGCCCTCCATGGTCTCAGACGGAGGGACCGAGGACTCCGGGCTTAGGACCTCGCCCGGGCCCATGACCTGGGGTGCTCGCCTCGCGGGTGTGATGCGCAGCACAGTGGACCCATGGGTGCGAACGCTCTCGGCAAGGATCTGGAAGACCTCGCCGCCGCGGCGCGGGCCGCGCTGGTGCGTGAGATCGAGGTGAGCGGCGCGTGGGCCGAGGACCCGGTGTGGCGAGAGGTGTTCGCGGCGGTGCCCCGGCATCTGTTCGTGCCGTACTACTACGTCGGCGTCCTGGGCGGCTACGAACGCCGCTGGGGCGAGCACCCCGATCCGCAGGCGCGGGAGCGCTGGGTGAAGGGCGCGTACGCCGACGCCCCGCTGGCCACCCGGCTGCGCGACGGGGAACTGCTCTCCTCCAGCAGCCAGCCGTCCCTCATGGCGCTGATGCTGACCGCGCTGGGAGTGGAGGACGGGAACCGGGTGCTGGAGATCGGCGCCGGCAGCGGCTACAACGCGGCGCTGCTCGCGCACCGGCTCGGCGACGGCGACCTCGTCACCACCATCGACCTGGAACCTGAGATCACCGAGTCCGCGCGGCGGCATCTGGACGCCGCCGGGTATCACCCGGTGGTCGTCACCGGGGACGGTGGGCGCGGGGTGCCGGAGCGCGCGCCGTTCGACCGGATCATCGCCACCTGCGCGCTGCCGTCGATCCCGCCCGCCTGGCTCGCCCAGTGCCGCCCCGGCGGCCGGATCCTCGCCCCGCTCGCCACCGGGCTGGTGGTGCTGACGGTCGGTGGCCCCGGACAGGCCGAGGGCCGCTTCCTGGACACCCCGGCCTACTTCGTGCCGCTGCGCGGCGGCAGCCGGAGCGGGCCGGACCAGGCGGGGCTGGGCGCGGTGCCGAGGCGGGGGCGGGAGGACGACCTGTTCCGGTTCCTGTTCGCCCTCACCCGCGGCAGCCTCGATCCGCAGGAGGCGTACGCGCTGTGGGAGCGCGAGGGGCGGCCCCGCCGGGAGCGCTACGGCATCACGGTCACCGGCGACGGCGAGTGGGCCTGGCTGGACGACCCGGAAGGGCCGTACGCCTGGCCCCTGCCGGGTTGACCGCCGGCTCGGCCGCGTCAGCCGCGGCGGATGGTGATCGTCGTCCAGGCGCCCACGTGCACCCGGTCGCCGTCCTGGAGCGGCACCGGGACGAACGGCTGGATCGGCTCCTCGCCGCCGTTGACCGTGGTGCCGTTCGTCGAGTTCTGGTCGACGATCGCCCAGCTGCCGTCCGGCTGCTGCACCAGCACCGCGTGCTGGTGCGAGACTCCCGGGTCCTCCGGCGGCACCGACAGGTCGATGTCGGGGGTGTCGCCGGTGGAGTGGCGGCGGCGGCCGATGGTGACCTGGTTGCCGGTGAGGGTGCGCTGCTGCTCCGGGGAGTACGCGGGCAGGTTCAGGCCCGCGGCCTCCGGGCCGGAGCGCTGCATCATCGCCATGAAGTACTCGCGGTCCGGGCCGATGGTCGCCGTCCAGGTGACCGGGCCCCGCGGGGCGGCCGGACCGGGCGGCGGAGCCTGGGTCGCACCGGGGTGCGGGTAGCCGTAGCCGCCGGGCTGACCGGGAGCGCCGGGGCCGCCGGGGTGGCTCGTGCCGGACGGCGGGGAGATCACCCAGTCGTCGTCACCGCCGCCGAAGGACGGGCCGCCGGACTGGGGGCGGCCGCCCGTCTCCTGCGGGAAGGCGGGCGGGGCGGAGTGACCGCCGGGCGCACCCGGGCCGCCCGGGCCACCAGGACCGCCGGGGCCGGGCTGGTGGAACGCCTGCGGGGCGCCACCCATGGCACCGGGAGCGCCATGACCGCCGGGACCCCCGTGACCGCCCGGTCCACCCGGCGGGCCGGGCGGGGGCGGGACGGGGCGCGAGGGGTCCGCGCCGAAACCGGGCGGCGGGCCGGCCTGACCGGGCACGGGCGACGGACCGCCGGGACGCTCGCCGAAGGGGCCGCCGGGGGCACCGGGACCGCCCGGACCACCCGGACCGGAAGGCGCACCGGGGCCGCCGTGACCTCCAGGCCCGCCCTGGCCACCGTGACCGCTCCGACCACCGGGACCACCCGGACCACCGTGGCCACCAGGCCCACCGGGACCGGGGAACGCGCCGGGGCCACCCGGGCCGGGCGGCATGCCGGGTCCGCCGGGGCCGGGCCGGCCCGGCTCAGCGCCGAAGCCCGGGCCCGGAGGGATCGGCTCGGCGGGCCGGTTCACCTGCGACGGGCGGGAGCCCTGGTACTCGTACTGGTCCGCGCCGCCGTACGACGGCGGGCCGGGGGGCCGCTGGAAGCGAGGGTCGGGACCGGGGCCGGGGCCGGGACCCTGGCCGGGCGCCGACGGGCGCGGGGCGGCCGGGGTGTAGGAGGTCGCGGTGTTGGTCAGGAAGTTCCACCGGCACTCTTCGCAGAACGGCGCTCCGCCCTCGCGGGGCGTGCGGCACTGCGGGCACAGCTCCGGCTGAGCGCTCGGTGCGGCCGGTCGGCCGCCCGGGCCGCCCGCGCCGGGCTGGGGCGGCGGGAAGCCATAGCCGCCACCACCGGCAGGCGGCGGGGGCGGGGGCGGGGGCACGGCACCTGCCATGCGGTGACCGCAGACCTCGCACCAGTCGTCGGATCCCGACTGGTGTCCGTTCGGGCAGGTCGGCATGTCGGCGCTTCCCCCTCTCCTTTTCCGGTCGCTATGACCGGATTTCTCCAACCCCAAGGGGGCCGGGCTCGTTGCTTTTTACGTCACTTCTTTACACGAACGGTCTTTGTCGACCGAGTCTCGAGAGTCATCTCGTCGGCCTCCGCGACCTTCGCCTTCAGTCGCACAGTACCTGTCGCGGCGTCGACCACGTCCACCACCTTCGCAAGCAGTTTCGCAGTATCCGCGTTTCCGGAGGCGCTGGCGAGCTGAACGGCACGGCCCAGTTTGGCCGTTGCTCCATCGAAGTCTCCCGATTTGCGCAGATCCAGTCCGTGCTGGATGACCCGCGCCAGTTCGGCCTGGCCGGTGTAGTGGGCGACCTGGGGGTTGATCGACGTCGACGCGGCCATGTCGTCGGTCCAGACCGCGCGGACGAGCCCCTGCGCGCCGAGGTTCTGCGCGCTGCCGTCGGGCTGGGGGATGACCAGGGAGACCCGGGCCGCGAGCATCTCCTGGCCGATGTTCGCGGGCGGGACCTCTACGCAGAGGTGGTAGTCACGGGACTCGTCTCCCCAGGAGCCGGTGGGGTAGTCCCCGGCGCGCGGGCCCGCCTCGGTGCGCCGGTCGGTCAACTCCTCGACCCGTGGCGCCACTTGCTTGACGAACTTGATGGTCGTGCCGACCGGGGTCCACAGCCGCAGCGCGACGTCCGCGACCTCCTTGCCCATCGCCGTCTCCATCATCCGCGTGAAGTCGGCGGCGAGACCGGCCGGATCGGCGACGATGTCGGCGCTGCCGAGGAGTGCGGAGGCGATCCCTGTGACTTCTTTCACTTCCCAGTCGGTGCCGACACCGCGGGCGTCACAGGTGAACCGCCCGGCACAGGAGTCCAGGGCGGCCTTCAGGTCCTCGGGTGACTCGTGTTCATTGCGGCCGTCGGTGAGCAGGATGCCGTGGCGGATCGCCACGTCGGCGGAGGACAGCAGCCGGTCGGCGAGCCGCAGCCAGGTGCCGATGGCCGTACCGCCGCCCGCGCCGAGCTTGCGCAGCGCCTGCTTGGCCTGTTCGCGGGTGGTGGGATCGGCCACGGCGACCCGCCCGCCGCCCGGGTAGACCTCCTGGGCCACATGGGTCCCGCCGACCACCGCGAAGTGCACTCCGTCGCGCAGGGTGTCGATCGCGGCGGCGGTCGCCTCCCGGGCGTTGCGCATCTTGGTCGGCGGGTAGTCCATCGACCCCGAGCAGTCCACCATGATCGCCACGGCCGCGGACGGACCCTGGCCGGGCCCGTACAGCTGCGGGGCGGTGACGGCGGTGCCGATGGTGCCGCCGCCGGTCGCGGTCACCGTGACGATCGCGTTGACCTCCCGGCCGCCCTCCGGGAGATGCTCGTTCTGGTAGACGTCCACCGAGAACTGCGGCACGTTCGACTTCGACAATCTGGCCATACGTACTCGAATCCCCCTCGGAGCCCCGCCGGAGCGGGGTGACGGCTTATGGCCGGACCGGTCCCCTCCGGTCCGTCGAGGCTTCCCCGTCGTGCGCACGCCTCAGACGGATCCTGCCCCCTGCGGCGGGGCGGGGAACGGCAGGACGGCCACTGTTACGTTGTCGTGGCCCCCACCGTCGAGCGCGTGTCCGACCAGGACCCGGGCGCTGTGCAGCGGGCGGACGGCGGCGTCCAGGGGAACCGCGCCGGCCATCTCCTCGGCCGCCTCCGCGTAGTTCCACAGACCGTCCGTGCACACCACCACCACACCGGGGCGGTCCGGCTTGAAGGAGGCGGTGTGCGGCTCCAGTTCGTAGGCGTCCGCGCCGAGCCAGCCGGTGATCGCGTGGGCGCGTTCGTCGGCGTACGCCTCGGCCTCGCTCATCAGGCCCGCGGCGACCATCTGAGCCGCCCACGAGTCGTCCTCGGTGAGGCGGGCCGCCGGGGCGGTGCGGTCCAGCGGCACCCAGTAGGCGCGGCTGTCGCCGACCCAGCCCACCACCAGCAGACCGCTGGTGACCACCGCGCCGACCAGGGTGCAGGCCGGGGCGTTCTGGTGCGGGGCGTGCTCGCGGGCCGTCGCCGGCTCCTCCGCCAGGGCGTTGACCGCGTGGGACGCGGCGACGATCGCCTCGTGCATGGCCTGCTGCGGGTGGGTGCCCCGCGGCAGGGCGGCGAGCAGCGCGGCGCTCGCCGCCCGGGACGCGGCGAGCGAGGCGTCGTCCGGGCGGGTCGCCGAGGACACGCCGTCGCAGACGATCGCGACGGTCGCGGGGGAGCCGTCTGGCAGGGCGGCGGTGCCGAGGGCGAAGGCGTCCTCGTTGCGGTGGTGGCGCAGCCCGCGGTCGGACACGGCGGCGACGGGGCCGCACTCCTGCTCCATGTGGTCGCGTTCGCGGGGCTGGGCGTGGCCGCAGTTCTCGCAGTAACCGTCGTCGTCGACCCGGCCGGAGCGGCAGGCGACACACAGCCTGCCGGGCTCGGTGGACGCCGCGGCACCGGCCACGCGCGGGTCGGGCGCTTGAAGCGGATACTCGTCGGGCTCGCCACCGCTCCGGTCGAAACGGACGCCGGGGGCGGGGGCGGTGTACGGGTCGGCTGCCGTGGGGCAGCCGTGGCCGTCCTGCCCCACGGGCGTACCGGGGGCACCGGGCGCGCCAGGAGTGCCGGAGGCACCAGCGGCGTCCGCTGCGCCCGGGCCGCCCGAGGCCTCCGGGACCGGGGCGGCAGCGGGGCCGTAGGGCACGGAACCGTCCGGGGCCGAACTGACCCGCGTGGGACCGGCGGTGGACGCCGGACCGGCGAGTGGTGGGGCGGCACCGGGCCAGCCCTCGGCCGGGGCCGGGGCCGGGGCCGGAGCCGGGTGCGGCACCCCCCCGTTCACCGGCGACGCCGGGCCGCCGACGGCAGGCGTCCTGCCGTACTCGGCAGGCACCGCGGCCGGCGGACCATCCCCCGCGGCCACCGGACCGGCCCCCGGGACCAGTGGGCCGTACCCCGCGGCCACCGGGCCGTGTGTCCCCTGCGTAGGGCCGTTCGCGGTGGGGGTCGGGGCTTGCTGCGGGCGGGGCGGTACGGCCGAC
Organism: Streptomyces sp.; assembly: GCF_035645055.1. Taxonomy (GTDB): domain Bacteria; phylum Actinomycetota; class Actinomycetes; order Streptomycetales; family Streptomycetaceae; genus Streptomyces. Next base: position 96,358 of record NZ_DASQNH010000050.1, read on the forward strand.
AGGTCGTATCCGCACGCTCCGCAGAAACGGTCCCCCTCTTCCAGCGGTTCCGCGCAGTTCGGGCACTGCGTCAGGGCGGCCTGCCGGGGCGGCATCTGCGACATCAACTACACCCACGTCCGGGGGCGGTAACGATTGGCACGTTCCACCAGGTCGATCCTCTCCTCGCCGCCCCGCGCCAGCCGGGCCAGCGTGCGGTACGAACGTTCCAGGCCGAAACGCAGGCCCCGTTCGTCCAGGCCGCTGCCGAGCAGCGTCCGTCCTCCGGCGGCAGGAGGGACGGAACCCTGGCCCCCGGAGAGTATCCAGTCCAGGGCGCTGCCGAGCACTTCCGTGGCCAACTGCTCGCGCCGCGTCGGGTCGAGACCGTACGCGTCGAGCGCCTCGACCTGGCCGGCGGCCGCGGTCAGATCGTCCAGGAAGGATGCGTCGGAGGCGGTCGCCGTGCGCTGCCGCAGCCGGGCGCGGACGGCGGCCACCCGGGCGGCCGTGTAGTGGATGGAGGACTCCGGGACGGACTCCAGCGTGCGCACGGCGCCCCGCCGGTCGCCCGTGGCCAGCTGGACGCGGGCCAGGCCGAACGCGGCGCTCACGCAGCTCGGATCGGTCGACCACACCAGCCGGTAGTACTCGGCCGCGTTGTCCGACTGGCCCAGCACCTCCGCGCACAGGCCGAGGGCGAGCTTGGGGGCCGCCTCGCCGGGGAAGGCGTCGTAGATCGCGTCGAAGGCGAGCGCGGCGCCCTCGTGGTCACCGGTCCCCAGCGCGGCCACACCCCGGTACCAGACCACCCGCCAGTCGTCGGGGCGTTCCTCCTCCAGCGCGGCGAGCACGGTGTGCGCGGTCGCCGTGTCGCCGTTCTCCAGCCAGGCGCGCACCTGCCGCAGTCTGGTCTCCGTCGACTGCGCCGGTACGGCGGTCAGGGCGGCGGTCAGCTCGGCCGGCGCGGAGGTCAGCAGGGCCGCCAGGAAACCGGCGTTGGGGTCGCCCGGGTCGGTCCGCGGGATGGGCAGCGCGAGCGCGGCGGCGTCGGTCCGCACCGGCTTGACCAGGGAGGCCGTGGCGGCGGGCGTTCGGGGACCGGCGACCGGTCCGCGTCGCGCGGCGGCCGTCCGCGCCCCCAGCCGTGACACCTCCCCGTCCAGCGCGGGGAACAACTGCGAGTCGGTGACCCGCAGTTCCGGACCGAAGAGGGTCGACAGCGCGGGGCGGGCGCGCCCGGTCTGGAGGGAGACGACCTCCCGCAGCACGCCCGTCAGCTGCTCCGCCATCTCCTGCGCGGAGGCGAATCTGCGGGCCGGGTCGGGGTCGGTGGCACGGACCAGGAGACGGTAGAAGGACTCGTACCGCCGGAACACCTCGATGGTGTCGGGGTCGGGCAGGGAGTCGGCGTAGACGTTGGTGTAGCCCTGGAAGTCGAAGGTGAGGACGGCGAGGGTGCGGCCCACCGTGTACAGGTCGGAGGCAACCGACGGGCCGACGTCGGCCACCTCGGGCGCCTGATAGCCGACCGTGCCGTAGATCGCGGACTCGTCGTCGTCCATACGGCGCACCGCGCCCATGTCGATCAGCTTGAGCTGGTCCTCGGTCTGGATGGCGTTGTCGACCTTGAAGTCGCAGTAGAGGAGGTTGCGGCTGTGCAGGTGGCCGAGCGCCTCCAGCGCCTCGATGCCGTACGCGCAGGCCTGTTCCACCGGCAGCGGGTCCCGGCGGCCCTCGGGGGTGCGGCGGGCGTTGGCGATCTCCTTGAGGGACTTGCCGCCGACGTACTCCATGACGATGTAGCCGTCGAGGGAGCCGGTGCGCTGGTCCAGGTGCTCCACGAAGTTGTAGATCCGCACGATGTTGGCGTGCTCGATCTCCGCGAGGAACCGGCGTTCGGAGATCGCCGCCGCCATCGCGTCCTGGTCACCGGTGTCGAGCAGGCCCTTGAGCACCACCCAGCGGTCGGAGACCGCGCGGTCCACGGCGAGGTAGATCCAGCCCAGGCCGCCGTGGGCGAGACAGCCCGCCACCTCGTACTGGCCGCGCACGATGTCACCCGCCCGCAGCTTCGGCACGAACGAGTACGGGTGGCCGCACTTGGTGCAGAAGCCCTCCGTGCGGCCGGGGCGGTCGCCGCGCGAGCGGCCCACCGGCGCCCCGCAGTCCGCGCGGGAGCAGAACCGCTTGCGCTCCGGCACCTCCGGGTTCGCCAGCACCATCGCCCGCGGATCCGGCCGCGGCACCCCGGGCACCTGCACCAGGCCCGCGCCGAGCCGCCCCCGGCCGCTGGAGGACGAGGTGGATCCCGAACTGCGCACCGACACCGAACGGCTGGTGGGCCGGCCCGACCGGGAGCGCGAGAGGCGTCCCGACACCGAGCGCCGGGACTTCGACGACTGCGACGACGTACGCGAGCTGCCCCGGCTGCCGGTGCGGGCGCTGCCGCTGCCCGCCGAGGACCGGCCGCCGCCCGTCACCCCGGTCGGCGCCGAGCCGACCAGCCCGGTCGATGAGACGACCGGGGCGAGACCGCACGTGTCGCAGTACAGCTCGCCGCCGCCGACGTCCTCGTACGCGCCGCCGCAGCCGGGCCGCTGGCAGGTGCGCGGTGCCTGACTCATGGCCTGACTCATGCCGAGGAATCCCCCCTGTGCGCCGCAGCGTCCCCCCTGCGGTCCTCGGGCCCGCCCTGGCCGGGCACCCGCGGGCCTCCGCCGAGCAGTTCGGCCGCCGCCTGCTGGTAGCGGAACACCGCCTGCTCGGCGACGCGCAGGTCGCAGGGCGCGCTCCACAGCATGCGGCGCGCCGCGTCGTACCGCTCCACCAGCAGCGGGTCCTCCGCCAGGCCGTGCCGGGCCACCTTCGCCTTGTACGCGTCCAGCCGGCCGCGCAGCTCGGCGCGGACCGCGAGCGGCGCGGTGACCGCGGTCAGCTGCTCGCGGGCGCGCAGCAGTTCGTCCTCCGCCTTCCGCTCCAGGGACTCCAGGAGCGGGGAGAGGCGGTGCCACTGCGCCTGCCTGCGGTACTCGGCGGCGGCCGCCAGCTGCTCCTGGAGCGCGGTCGGCGGACCGCTGACCACGGGCACCTCCGTCGCGGCGATCTTCGCCAGCACCTCGCCGCGCGCCGTGCGCGCCTCGGCCAGGGTGCGGTCCGCGCGGGACAGCACGTCCCGCAGCCGGATCAGCCGCTGCTCGGCGTCCTGGCGGACGGTGAGCACCGCGTCGATCTCCCGGCGCACCTCCTCCAGGGCGCGCGCCTCCCGGTCGTAGACCGTGGTGTCCGGCTTGCCGCCGCCGGGCGCCGAACTGCCCTCGGCGGGCTTCCAGAACGCCAGCGGGTCGGACACCACCTGCTCGCGCAGCTTCGTCAGGGTGCGCGTGATGCGCTCCAGGTCGTCACCGGAGGGGTGTTCGCCGGGGCGGACGCCGACGGAGTGGGCGAGGGTACGGGTGCGCTGGAGTTCGGCGGCCAGTAAATCGATCCGGGCGGGCAGCGTGGACCACACCGCGTCGGCGGCCACCACCATGTCCAGCGAGGCCGCGTACAGCTCGTTCATCCGGTCCACGAGCGCGGCCAGCGAGTAGCGGGTGCTCAGCCGGCCCGCACCGCCGTGCGGGGACGGCGCGTGGGTCACGGCGGTCGCGCCGCCGGCGACCGTGACCGGCTCGCCGCGCAGCAGCTCGGTCAGCTCCACCAGGTCCTCGCGGCTTGACCAGCGGCGGCGGGCGCGGATGTTGCGGGCGGCGCGCAGCGCGTCCGTGTAGGCGTCGAAGTACGTCCACAGCAGGGTGATCGACGCCTCGGTGGCCGCCCAGCGCTCCTCGGTGACGCCGGTCAGCTCGGCGCCTTCGAGCAGGCGGCGGCCCGCGTGGTCCTGGAGCGCGAGCAGCGAAGTCTCTATCGCCTCGTGCTCGGCGCCGAGCCGCGCCAGCGCACGGTCCACCTCGTCCCTGTCCATGACCGGACCGGAGGTTCCCGTGGCGCCCATGATCACCTCTCACCTGTAACGCGGCGTCGGCGGGGTCGCCGACTCGGAGTCCCTACCCAGCGTCGGCGACAGCCACTTGTCGTACGACGCCTTCCAACCGCCGTCCTGGCGGTAGTCCTCCAGGATCCGGTTGACCCGGCGTACCAGATCGGTGGCGTCCTTCTTCATCGCCACGCCGTAGTACTCCGTGGTGAAGCGTTTGCCCTTCAGCTCCACCGTGGGGTCCTGCGCGGCCTGGCTGGCGGCGAGCGCGCTGTCCGTCACCACCGCGTCCACCTGACCGAGTTGGAGCCTGACCAGGCAGTCGAGCTGGCTGGGCACAGTGGTGGAGATGTCGGCGGAGGCGGGCAGGTTCCCGGCCGCGCGGTCCGCGTCCAGCTTCTCGTACGCCGTCGAACCCGCCGCCGAGCAGATCCGCTTGCCGGCGAGGGTGTCGTCGTAGCCCTCCACCGGCGAGGAGTTCGGCGCCAGGACCTGCTGGCCGGTGAGGAAGTACGGGGCGGAGAAGGCGACGTCCTTCAGGCGCGCGCAGGTGATGGTCATGGTGCGGACCACCATGTCGACCTGGCCGCTCTGGATCGCCGGGACCCGCTGGTTGGTGGGGATCGCCTTGAAACGGATGCGGTCCGGGGAGCCGAGCAGCTCCTGGGCGATCCGGCGGGCGAGGTCGATGTCGAAGCCCTCCAGCTCGACCGTCTCGGCCGTGCTGTTGGGGTTGCGGTAGCCCCAGCGGTAGCTGTTCTGGTCGACGCCGACCGAGAGATAGCCGCGCTTCCTGACGGCCGCGATCGCCGGGCCCTCGACCGTGGCCGGGGGCAGGCTCCGCGCCTCCGGGTCCGCGCAGGCGCCGGCCTTCGCGAGGGTGCCCTCCGCGACGCCCCGGCCGCCGGCACCGGTGCTGCCGTCCGGGCGGGGCTGGGTGTGCGGCAGCAGCAGGGCGAAGGCCACCGCCAGGGCGCAGAGGAGGGCCATCGCGCCCACGCCGCCCCAGCCCCGCAGGCCGGCCCGCACCCGTCGTGCGTACATCCTCACGCCCCCTCTCACCGCTGTCCCTTCCACCGGTCCCCCTCTCACCGGTACTCCGACAGCCTGCGGCCGACGCCCAGCACCGCGCCCGCGGCGCCCAGCACGGCGAGGACCGCGGCGCCGGCGGCCAGCCCGGTCATCGCGTCCCGGCCGTCGCCGGCCGCCTGCGCGAACTCGCGTTCCTCGTGCGCGATGGCGATCTGGAGGCTGCGGTCGACGCCGTCGAAGCACTCTCCGGTCGGCTCGTCGCTCTTGGCGCCGATGACCTTGTCGAGGGCCGCCTGGTAGTCACCGGCGTCGTCGGCCTCGCGGGCCTGCCGGTGGCGGTCCTGCCAGACGTCCATGTTGCCGGTGGCGGCCTTCACGGGCCGGGCGCCCGCGTCGTCATCGGCCAGATCCGCGGCCCGGGTCAGGCCCTCGGCGAGGTCCTTCATCGACGCCTGGTACGCCACGTCGAACTTGTCGGCGAACTTTCCGGGCGTGGTCTCCACGGTCTCGGCGCCGCGGTTGACCAGGGTCAGGTTCTCGTTGCCGCGCGCCTTGAGGGAGGCGATGCGGGCGTCGTGCAGGACGCCGAGGGAGCGGACGCCGTGGTCGTAGGAGTCGTTGAGGCCGGCGCGGGCGACGCTGTGCCCGACGACGAGCCAGAGCAGGACGGCGGTGGTGGCCGCCGTCGCGGCCACCAGGCCGTGGTTGAGGACCCGGTTCGTGCGGCGGTACGTGCGGTGCTGGGCCCAGGCGAGGGCGGCGAGGGCGGCGACGCCGAGGGCGATGGCGGCCCACGGGTAGGGGGTGGCGTCGGCGTAGTCGGCGCGCAGGCGGCGGTTCTCCGACGTGTACAGGTCCTCGGCGGCCGGGAGCATCTCCGTCTGCATCTTGTCGTTCGCGTAGCGCAGGTAGGCGCCGCCCAGGGGGTAGCCCTGGCGGTTGTTGGCGCGGGCGCGTTCGATCAGGCCCTTGTACTCGGGGAGCAGCCGGTTGAGTTCGGCGATGGTCCGGGCGGACGGGGAGTCCGGGTCGGAGCTGTTGGCCGCGGTGATCAGTTTGGCGGCGGCGGTGCGGATGTCCTTCTCGTACCGGTCGCGGCCCGCCTCGGTCTCCTGGCCGCCGGCGAGGAAGCCGCTGGAGGCGGCGGTATTGGCGTCCGCGAGGGAGCGGTAGATGTCGGCGGCGGCGGAGGTGAGGGGCTGGCTGCTGTGCAGGACGTCGTCGGCGGCGGCGGAGCGGGCCGTGGTCTGCCAGGCGGTGACGGCGCCGAAGGCGACGACGAGGAGGGCGAGGACGGCGCCGATGATGCGCAGCCGGCCGGGTTCCGTGGTGGCGGCCGCGCGGAGCCGGTCCAGGCCCTCGGCGAAGGCGGTGCGGCGCGGGGCTGCCGACGGTGCGGTGGGTGGTGTCGGTGGTGTCGTCGGCGGTGCCGCCGGTGGTGCCGCGGTGCCGTTCCGCGTGTGTGTCACGCTCACGCTCGACCTCCCCCATGGTCATCCGACGCGGCAAGTATCGCCCGCCCGGACCGGCATCCGCACCGGCCTTCGCCGGATCTTGATCCGATCGCAGCGCGCGACGTCACACCTCTCCCCGCAGTGAATACGCCGGTGGGGGCGGTTCGGTTCCCCGCGCGGGCGTGCGCGCCCCCGGGGGCGCCCCTCCCCGGCCGGCCGCCCTGTTCAGTGGTCGAAGTGGTGGCTCGCCAGACGGGCCTGGGCGTCCGCGGGCGCGCCGACGTGGTCCAGGCCCAGCAGTGCCGCGCCCAGCACCGGGCGGGCCGTGACGACCCGGGGTACCGCTGCGGGGGCCCGTTCGGACAGCAGGGTGCGCACGGCGGAGTCGAGTCGGGGATGCCGGGCGGCGAGGATGCCGCCGCCCAGGACCACGGGCGTCTCCTCGGCCAGCAGGTCGAGGCGGGTGAGGGCGACGACCGCCATGGTGACGATCTCGTCGGCGAGGCGGTCGACGAGGGAGCGGGCCACCGGGTCGCCGGACGCGGCGGTGGCGAAGAGGACGGGGGTGAGTTCGTGGCGGCGGGCTTCCGGGATGTGCCCGAGGTGCAGCGCCTCGATGAGGGCGTACATGGTGGGCAGGCCGAAGTGGGCGGGGAGGGCGGCGGCCAGCCGGGTGGGCGCGCCGCGGCCGTCCTCCGCGCGGGCCGCGTGGAACATCGCCTCCTCGGACAGTCCCCAGCCGCCGCCCCAGTCCCCGGACATCCGGCCGAGCGCGGGGAAGCGGGCGGTACGGCCGTCGGGACGCATGCCGACGCAGTTGATGCCGGCGCCGCAGACGACGGCGACGCCGAGGGGTTCGGTGACTCCGGCGCGCAGCAGGGCGAAGGTGTCGTTGCGGACCTCGACGGTGGTGCCCCACGCGCGCGCGTGCAGGGCGGCGGTGAGGGTCTCCTCCTCGACGGGGAGGTCGGCGTTGGCCAGGCAGGCCGAGACATGCGCGACGGAGGTGACGCCCGCGGCGGCGAAGGCGCGCTCCACGGGGCCGGCCAGCGCGGTCATCGCGGTGTCCAGACCGACGGTGGGCGGGCGGAAGCCCCCGCCGCGGGCCGTGCCGAGGACGGTGCCGTCGGCGGCGACGACCGCCACGTCGGTCTTGCTGTTGCCCGCGTCGACGGCGAGGACGGTTGCGGTCAGGCCCACGCCAGGTGCTCCCGGTTGTGTGCGATCAGCTGGTCGGTGAGGGTGTCGGCGTACGCGTACTGGCCGATCAGGGGGTGTGCGAGGAGGGCCCGGAACACGCGGTCGCGGCCACCGTGGAGGGCGGCTTCCAGGGCCAGGTGCTCGTACGTCGTCACGCTCGCCATCAGGCCCGCGTAGAGCGGGTCGACCGGGGCCACGGGCAGCGGGGCGGGGGCGGCGCCGGCCCGCAGCGCCGCCGGGACCTCGATCACCGCGTCGTCGGGGAGGAAGGGCAGGGTGCCCCGGTTGTAGGTGTTGACGACCTGGTGCGGACTGCCCGCGCCGCTCAGCAGGGCCGCCGCCAGGTCCACCGCCGCCTCCGAGTAGTAGGCGCCGCCGCGCCGGGCGAGCAGCTCCGGTTTGGTGTCCAGCGCCGGGTCGGCGTAGAGACCGAGCAGTTCCCGCTCCATGGCGGCCACTTCCGCCGCCCGGGACGGTTTGGCGCGCAGTTCCCGTACGACCTCGTCATGGGCGTAGTAGTAGCGCAGGTAGTACGACGGCACCACGCCCAGGCGGTCCAGCAGGGTCCGGGGCAGGCGCAGGTCCGCGGCGATGGCGTCGCCGTGGCCGGCGAGGAGCCGGGGGAGCACGTCCTCGCCCTCGGGGCCGCGCAGGCGTACGGCCGTCTCCCAGGTGAGGTGGTTGAGGCCCACGTGGTCGAGGTGGACGTCGGCGGGGGCGACACCCAGCAGCGCGGCGAACTTGCGCTGGAGGCCGATCGCCACGTTGCACAGTCCGACCGCCTTGTGCCCCGCCCGGAGCAGGGCCCGGGTGACGATGCCGACCGGGTTGGTGAAGTCGATGATCCAGGCCTCGGGGTTGGCGCGGCGGACGCGTTCGGCGATGTCCAGGACCACCGGGACGGTGCGCAAGGCCTTGGCGAGACCGCCCGCGCCGGTGGTTTCCTGGCCGACGCAGCCACAGGTCAGCGGCCAGGTCTCGTCCTGCTCGCGGGCCGCCTGGCCGCCCACGCGGAGCTGGAGGAGCACCGCGTCCGCGCCGTCCACGGCCGCGTCGAGGTCCGCGGTGGTGACGATCCGGCCGGGGTGTCCCTGGCGGGCGAAGATGCGCCGGGCGAGGCCTCCGACCAGCTCCAGACGGTCCGCCGCCGGGTCGGCGAGGACCAGTTCGTCGACGGGCAGGGTGTCCCTGAGCCGGGCGAAGCCGTCGGCCAGTTCGGGCGTGTAGGTCGAACCGCCGCCTACCACGGTGAGTTTCATACGGTGCTAACCCTTCACTCCGGTGAGCGTGACGCCCTCGACGAACGCCTTCTGGGCGAAGAAGAACACGAGGATCACGGGGGCCATGACCAGCACGGTCGCGGCCATGGTGAGGTTCCAGTCGGTGTGGTGCGCGCCCTTGAAGGACTCCAGGCCGTAGGAGAGGGTCCACGCGGCGGGGTTCTCGGAGGCGTAGATCTGCGGGCCGAAGTAGTCGTTCCAGGCGGCGAAGAACTGGAACAGGGCGACGGCCGCGATGCCCGGCTTCGCCATCGGGAGGACGACCTTGAGCAGGGTGCGCAGTTCGCCGCAGCCGTCGACCTTGGCGGCGTCCAGGTACTCGCCGGGGACGGTCGTCAGGAACTGCCGCAGCAGGAAGATCGAGAAGGCGTCGCCGAACGCCATCGGGACGATCAGCGGCCACAGGCTGCCGGAGAGGTCCAGCTGCCGGGCCCAGAACAGGTACATCGGGATGACGACGACCTGCGGCGGCAGCATCATCATCGAGATCACCAGCAGCAGGGAGAGATTCCGGCCGCGGAAGCGGAACTTGGCGAGGGCGTAGGCCACCGGGATCGACGACACCACGGTCAGGACGGTGCCCAGACCGGCGTACAGCAGGGTGTTGCGCCACCAGGTGAGGAAGCCCGGAGTGCCGAAGACCCTGCGGTAGTTGTCCCACTGCCAGGTGTCCGGGACGAGGTCGCGGGTCAGGGCCTGCTGGTCGCTCATCAGCGAGGTGAGGACGACGAAGACGAACGGCAGGGTGAAGAAGAGCGCGGCGGCCACGCCCAGGGAGTGCACCGCGATCCACTCCAGCGCGGCCCGGCGGCGGGTGCTCATCGCCCACCCGCCTGGATCAGACCGCCCCGGCGGCGCATCAGCAGGGCCGTGAACGCCATGGACAGCGCGAACAGGACGAGCGCGACCACGCAGGCGGAGCCGTAGTCGAAGCGCTGGAAGCCGAGGTTGTAGACGAGCTGGGGCAGGGTGAGGGTCGACTTGTCCGGGTAGCCCGGCTCGAACTGCTGGCCGGAGCCGCCGATGACACCGGAGGCGACCTTTCCGGCCACCAGTGGCTGGGTGTAGTACTGCATCGCCTGGATCACGCCCGTGACGACGGCGAACAGCACGATCGGGGAGATGTTCGGCAGCGTGATGTACCGGAACCGCTGCCAGGCCGAGGCGCCGTCCAGTTCCGCCGCCTCGTACTGCTCCCTCGGCACGTCGAGCAGGGCCGCCATGAAGATCACCATGAGGTCGCCCACGCCCCACAGCGCCAGCATCGTCAGCGCCGGCTTGGACCAGGCCGGGTCCGTGAACCAGCCGGGTGCCGGGACGCCCAGCCCGTCCAGGACCGAGTTGACCGGCCCGGTGCCGGGGTTGAGCAGGAAGACGAAGGCCAGGGTGGCGGCGACCGGCGGGGCGAGGCAGGGCAGGTAGAAGAGGGTGCGGAAGACGCCCGTGCCGGTCCGGAGCCGGGTGACCAGCAGGCCGACGCCGAGGCCGAACACCACCCGGCAGGTCACCATGACCAGGACCAGCCAGAGGGTGTTGCGCAGCGCGGGCCAGAACAGCGGGTAGTCCTGGAAGACGTACGCCCAGTTGCCGAGGCCCCGGAACTCCGGGACGCCGAAGCCGTCGTACCGCATCAGGGAGAAGTGGACCGTGGACACCAGCGGATAGGCGAAGAAGACGCCGAAGCCGATCAGCCACGGGGAGAGGAACGCGGTGGTGCGCAGCGCCGAGCGGCGGCGTCTGGCGCGCAGCGTGTGCGTGGCCATCGAACGGCTACTTCGCCTGCTCGATGTCGCGGTCGATCTGCGCCGCCGTCCGCGCGAGTTCCGCCTTCAGGTCCTTGACCTTGCCGGACTCGTAGCGGAAGCCGAGGTCCTGGAGCGTCGTGTGGTACGTCGAGCCGTTGACGGAGGCCGGCGCGGTGTTCGACTCCGGGTGCCGGGCGATCTCCAGAAAGGTGCGGAAGGCCGGGTCCACCTTCAGTTCGGGCGATTTCAGCGCCGCGAACGTGGACGGCACGTTGTGAATGGCGTTGGCGAACGAGACGACGGCCTCGGTGTCCGTCGTCATGTACTTCACCAGCTCCCAGGCCGCGTTCTGCTTCTCGCTGCGCGGCGCGATGCCCATGATCGTCCCGGAGAGGAAGCCCTTGCCGTACTCGTCGGCCTCGTCGTCGGCGACGGGCAGCGGGGCGGTGCCGATCTCGAAGTCCACCCCCGCGTCCTTGGCCATGCCCAGGCGCCACTCGCCGTCGAGCTGCATCGCCACCTGGCCGGTGTGGAAGGGGTGCGTGGCGCCCCACTCGTCGCCGAAGGTGTTGCGGTACCGCTCCAGCTTCGCGTAGCCGCCGAGGTCGTCGACGAGCTTCTTCTGGTACGTGAACATCTCCGCGAACGCCGGGTCCTTCGCGACGTTCGACTTGCCGTCGGCGTCGAAGTAGGCGTGGTCCCACTGGGACATGTAGTGGCTCACGACCGTCTCGTAGCCGTGGTAGTTCGGCATGAAGCCGAGCTGTTCGTAGCCGTCGCCCCTGGGCTTGGTGAGCTTCTTCGCCACTTCGGCGAACTCCGACCAGGTCTTCGGCGGGGCCGTGATCCCGGCCTCCGCGAAGGCGTCCTTGTTGTAGTAGAGGCCGTAGGCGTCGCCGAGCAGGGGCAGGGCGCAGCGGGTGCCCTCGAACTGGGTGTAGTCCAGCATCGGCTTCGGGATGGTGGCGTCGAGGTCGAGCTTCGACTTCTCGATGAAGGGCTTCAGGTCGACGAAGGCGCCCGACGAGCAGAACGTGCCGATGTTGGCGGTGGTGAACGACGACACCACGTCCGGGCCGTTCGAACCGCCCGCGCGCAGCGCCTGGTTGAGCTTGTCGTCGTTGATGTTGCCGACGACCTTCACCTTGATGTTCGGGTGCGCCCGCTCGAAGCGGTCGACGTTGTCCTGGACGGCCTTCACCTCGGCGGGCGCGCTCCAGCCGTGCCAGAAGGTGATGGTCGTCTCGGCGTTCGGGTCGTCGGTGGCACCGGTCGCCGAGGTGCCCGCCTGGCCGGTGCAGGCGGTGGCGAGCAGGGCGAGGGAGGCGGACGCGGTGACGACCACCATGGCTTTTCTGGATATTCCGGGCATGGCGAAGTCTCCCTGGGCGAGGAGGGGCGGAAGCGGGGGAGGGGCGGCGGTTCAGCGCGAGGTGTCGAAGACCTCGTCGCGGGTGGTCGCGAGCGCGCTCTCCAGCGCGCCGCGCAGCACGGGGTGTTCGGTGACGGCGCCGACGACCAGCCGGGGCCGGGCCGCCGCCAGCTCCGCCAGCTCGGCCTGGACCAGGGCGCGCAGCGGTTCCCCGCCGCAGGTGAGGGAGGTGCCGCTGAGGACGACGAGTTCCGGGTCCAGGACCGAGACCAGGGAGGCGAGACCGGTGGCGAGCCGGGTCGCGTACGCCCGCAGCAGCCGCTGGTGACGCTCGTCGTCGGGGTGCCGGACCGCGCGGGTCAGCAGGGCGGCGGCGGTCTCGGCGTGCGAGCCGGCCGGGAGGTCCGGCAGACCGGCTTCGCGGGCCAGCGCCGGGAGTACCTGGGAGCCCGCCAGTTCCTGGTAGCCGCCGCTGTTGGCCTTGGTGACCTGGCGGACCAGGGGCGTGCCCGGCACCGGCAGGAAGCCGACCTCGCCGGCGCCCCCGGTCCAGCCGCGGTGCAGCCGGCCGCCGAGGACGAGGGCGGCGCCGAGGCCTTCCTGGTTCCACAGCAGGACGAAGTCCTCGTGGCCGCGGGCGGCGCCGAGGCGCTGCTCGGCGGCGGCGACGAGGTTGACGTCGTTCTCGTACTCGACCGGCATGGGCAGCGCGGCGGCGAGTTCGCCGAGCAGCGTGGGGGAGTGCCAGCCCGGCAGGTGGGAGGCGTACCGCAGGCGTCCGGTGTTCGGGTCGAAGGCGCCGGGGGTGCCGATGACCAGCCGGTGGACGTCGGCCCGGGTGAGCCCGGCGGCCTTCACGGCGCCGTCGAGGGCGTCGGTGACCTGCCGTACGACGGGCCGGTCCGCGCGCTTTCCGGGGGTGGCGGCCTCGTACGTGCCGACCGTGCGGCCGGTGATGTCGGCGACGGCGGCGCGGATGCGCTCGGGGGTGACGTCGAGGCCGGCGACGTGGGCGGCGGCCGGGTTGAGCGCGTAGAGCTGGGCGTTGGGGCCCGGGCGGCCCTCGCTGGTGCCGGTCGCGAGGACGAGCCCGGCGGCCTCCAGGCGGGCGAGGAGCTGGGAGGCGGTGGGCTTGGACAGGCCGGTGAGCTTGCCGATCCGGGTGCGGGACAGGGTGCCGTGCTCCAGCAGGAGGTCCAGTGCGGCGCGGTCGTTCATGGCGCGCAGGACGCGCGGGGTGCCTGCCATGCGTCTCCCTCTCTGGGACGGCCCGCCACTGTTAGGAAGGTTTCCTATTGGCGTGGGGGGAAGCTAGCCCCGCCGGGAACGAGCCGTCAAGGGAAAGGGCCCCTCGCAAGGAGCCCTCGGGGTGCGGAGACGGCTACTTCGCCGTGCTCGGCGGGCTGAGCGGGGACGCCGCCGCCGACTGCGGGGACGTCGTGCTGGCGTACGCCGACGGGGGCGCCATACCCGCCGTCGGGTCGCTCTCCGCCTCGCTGTCGGGCTGGGCCGGCAGGCCGCCGACGATCCGGATGCCCTCCGCGTCGAAGGCCCGCTTGATCCGCCAGCGCAGCTCCCGCTCGATGGTGAGGGACTTGCCCGGCATGGTCTTCGCCGACAGCCGTACGACCATGGAGTCCAGCAGCACGCTGTCCAGGCCCAGGATCTCCACCGGGCCCCACAGCATCTCGTTCCAGGGATCTTCCTTGCTCATCGTGTCGCCGACCTGGGTGAGGACCGCCTTCACGCGGTCCAGGTCCTCCGACGGGCGCACGATGACGTCGACGCCCGCGGTGGCCCAGCCCTGGGAGAGGTTGCCGACCCGCTTGACCTCGCCGTTGCGGACGTACCAGATCTCGCCGTTGTCACCGCGCAGCTTGGTCACCCGCAGGCCGACCTCGATGACCTCGCCGGAGGCCACGCCCACGTCGATCTGGTCGCCGACGCCGTACTGGTCCTCCAGGATCATGAACACGCCGGACAGGAAGTCCGTGACCAGGTTGCGGGCGCCGAAACCGATCGCCACACCCGCGACACCCGCCGACGCCAGCAGCGGGGCGAGGTTGATCCGGAAGGTGCCGAGGACCATCAGGGCGGCGGTGCCGAGGATCACGAAGCTGGCCACCGAGCGCAGCACCGAGCCGATCGCCTGCGACCGCTGCCGTCGGCGCTCGACGTTCACCAGCAGGCCGCCGATCGCGGTGCCGTCCACCGCCTGCGCGGTGCGGTTCATCCGGTCTATCAGCTTGGTGATCCCCCGCCGCACGGCCATTCTCAGCACCGCCGCGACCACCACGATCAGCAGCACTTGCAGGCCGATCGCGAGCCACGTGGACCAGTTCTCCTCGACCCAGCCGGCGGCGTTGCTCGCGCCCTCCTGGGCGTCCTGGAGGGTGGGCACCTTCGGAGCCGTCGTCTCCGAGGGCGACGGCGACGGCGAGGGGCCGGCGGCCAGTAGGACGGCGGACAAGGACACGGCGGATACCTCCAGGTGCAGCGGTCTGCCCCCGGCGGAGTCGTTCGGGCCACGGATGGTGCGGGTCACGGAAGGTCACCGGACGGGCAGAACCACCACACTAACGGGGCATTGTGTGCCCACCCGCCCGTTTCGCGAAGGAGAGACCGGACTCACCCGGGCTTGAACAGGTCCCCTTCCGGGGGATGCATCAGATGTGGTCGAAAACACTCCCAGCCCGTTACCGGGACATGGTGGCGCGTTCACCAGGCATGAGGGGAGACTGACTGCAGATCGTCCCGGCGCGAGCCACGCGCCGCCGGCGTACAAGGAGGCATCCGTGCCGCATGTCCTGGTCCTCAACGCGTCGTACGAGCCGCTCGGCGTCGTACCGCTCCGCCGCGCGCTCGTCCTCGTCCTCGAGAACAAGGCCGTATGCCTCGAGGAGTCCGGCGCCTATCTGCACAGCGCAACCGTCACAGTCCCCGCACCCAGCGTGGTCCGGCTGAAGCGATTCGTGCGGGTTCCCTACCGGGGGCCCGTTCCTCTGACCCGCCGGGCGCTGTTCGCCAGGGACGGGGGCCGGTGCATGTACTGCGGTGGCGTCGCAACCAGCGTCGACCACGTCATCCCGCGCTCGCGCGGGGGCAAGCACGTCTGGGACAACGTGGTGGCGTCCTGCCGCCGCTGCAACCACGTGAAGGCCGACCGCCACCTCGGCGAGATCGGCTGGCGGTTGCGCCACAAACCCGCCCCGCCCACCGGCCTGGCCTGGCGCATCATCGGCACCGGCCACCGGGATCCGCGCTGGCTGCCGTACCTGCGGCCGTTCGGCGCGGACGACGCCCTGGCCCGGATCGACGGCATCTCCGCCTGACGGTCCGGGCTTTCGCACAGGCCCATGGGCGCGCGGGCGCACAGGCGCGCGGGCGGCGCGCAGGCACCGCCGACGGGACCGGGGAGACCCCCGTCCACCCCGGTCCCGTCGGCCTGCCCGCGTCAGGCGTAGCGCAGCTCCCCGGGGTGCGCCGAGCGGCGCAGCAGCGGCAGCGAGGTCGCCGCGGCCAGCAGACAGGTCGCGTAGACGGCGAGCGGGACCAGCAGCGCCGCCCAGGGCACCGACCGGCTGCCGCCGTCGTCGGTGAGCGCCGCGTACCCGGTGCCGATCGCCATCCCGCCGAGGCCCGCGAGCAGCACCGCGGGCGCCAGCGGCAGCGCGGTCTCCAGCAGCAGCGCCCGGCCCAGCACCGCCCGCGGCACCCCGGCGGCGGCCTGCGCGGCCAGTCCGCGACGGCGGGTGGCCAGCGACTCGGCGGTGCCGACGGCCAGCCCGGACAGGGTGATCAGCAGGGCGATGCCGATCGCGACGGCGGTCAGGTCGATGCCGGTGGTGTAGAAGCCGCGGGACGCGCCCAGCTGCTTCTGCGAGTCGAGCACCTCCAGCAGCACCTGCCGGATGCCCACGAACGCCGTCGCGACGATGGTCACCAGCAGCACGGCCGCATGGGTGCGGGCCGCCGCCCAGGGGTCGTCGCGCAGCCGCTCCGCCGCGATCAGCACGGCGGGACGGCCGGTGCGCGCCGCCAGCAGCCGTCCGGTGAGCCGGGCCGTGGCGCCGACCAGCCACAGCGCGGCCGCCCCGGTCACCAGC
Source organism: Streptomyces sp. (assembly GCF_035645055.1). Taxonomy (GTDB): domain Bacteria; phylum Actinomycetota; class Actinomycetes; order Streptomycetales; family Streptomycetaceae; genus Streptomyces. The sequence continues at coordinate 112,502 of NZ_DASQNH010000050.1, forward strand.
AGCACGGTGAACACCAGCAGCGGGCCGGACAGCACGACGCCCCGGCCGCGGTGGTCCGCCATCAAGACGTACGCCAGGGCCGCCGCCCCGGTGAACAGCACCAGGGCCACCAGGAACAGCGGCCCCGGCCGGGTCTGCGGCCGCACCCGGCGCACCCAGCCCAGCGGCGAGGCCACCACCCGGCGCAGCGCCAGCACGCTCACCAGCACGCCCGCCACCGGCACGCCGAGTGCCACGGCGGCGATCCCGGCCCAGGCGTAGCCCGAGGGGACGCTCCAGTTCAGCACCAGCAGCAGCACCGAGAAGACGGTGGCGACCGCGGAACCGGCGAGACAGGTCAGGCCCGCCTCGACGGCGGCGATCCGCCGCACCTGTCCGGGCGTGGCGCCCGCGAGCCGCAGCCCGGCCAGCCGGCGGTCCCGGTGCACCGCGCCGATCCGGGCGCACTGCCCGAGGAACCCGAACACCGGCACCAGCAGAAGCAGCAGGCTGATCACGACGCCCTGCCGCTCGCCCGGGTTGTCGAGCAGGCCGTGGGCGATGCCGACCGCGTGGTGCCCGCGCAGCGCGGCCAGCACCACGGCGGCCAGCGCGAACCCGGTCGCCAGCAGCGCGCCGACCGCGGTCAGGGTGATCCTCCACCACTCCCGCCGGTCGGAGCCGGCCACCAGCAGCCGGGCCAGCCGCAGATCGTTCCTCACCGGGGCACCTCCACCGCGTGCGCGTCCTCGGCGACCACGGCGCCGTCGCGCAGGGTCAGCTCGCGGTCGGCGTACGCCGCGATCCGCGCGTCGTGCGTGATCAGCAGGACGGAGGTGCCGGACTCGCGGGCGGCGTGCGCCAGCGCGGTCATCACCTGCTCCCCGGCGAGCGAGTCCAAGGCGCCGGTCGGCTCGTCGGCGAAGACGACCTTCGGGCCGGTCACCAGGGCCCGGGCCAGCGCGACCCGCTGCGCCTGCCCGCCGCTCAGCTCGCCGGGCCGCAGTTCCTTCTGCCCGCGCACTCCGAACCGCTCCAGCCACTCCCCGGCCAGCGTCTGCGCCCCCGCGCGATCCCGGCCGGCCAGCAGCAGCGGCAGCGCCACGTTGTCGAGCGCGGTCAGCTCCGGGATCAGCTGCCCGAACTGGAAGACCACACCGAACTCGGTGCGCCGCAGCTCGCTCAGCCGGGCCTCGGGCAGCTGGTCGATCCGCTCGCCGCCGTAGGTGACCGCGCCCCGGTCGGGCCGGACGATCCCGGCCAGGCAGTGCAGCAGCGTGGATTTTCCGCTGCCGCTCGGGCCGGTCACGGCCAGGATCTCGCCGGCCGCCAGCTCGACCGAGGCACCGCGCAGGGCTTCGGTCCTGCCGTGCGCCTTGGCCAGGCCGCGGGCCGCGAGCAGCGGTGCGGTGCTGTTGTCGGCCGTCATCTGTGGTCTACCTCCGCGGTCAGGGACGTGAGCCGGGCCGCGGTGGTCGTCATCCAGCGCAGGTCGGCGTCGAGGTGGGTGAGGGCGTAGTCGGCGGACAGGACCGTCGACAGACCGGCGCCCGGGGCGGTCTTCACCGCGGTGAGGTCGCGCATCCGCGCCAGGTGCGCGGCGCGCTGCTCGCGCAGATAGCGCTCGGGATCGCCGCCGGCCAGGATCGCGACGACGACCTTGGCGAAGATCTCGTTCGCGACGAAGGGCGCGGGCGGGGTGATCTCTCCCGCCCAGCGGGCCAGTTCGGCCGCACCCTCCTCGGTGGAGCGGTACAGGGTGCGCTCGGGGCCGCCGTCGGCGTCGGTGCCGTCGACCTCGGCGAGGTGGTCGCGGACCAGGCGTTGCAGGGTCGTGTACACCTGCCCGTAGGCCAGCGGGCGGGCCTGCGGGAAGCGTTCGTCGTGCCGTCGCTTGAGGTCGTAGCCGTGGCTGGGACCGGCGGCGAGCAGCCCGAGCAGGATGTGGCGGGTGCTCATGGAGATCAGTATGTACCCGCTACATGTACTGAGTGAATAGTGGGGCCGGGAAAGTTTTCGGCGCGTCCCGCGCGGAGGTTCAGTCCCGGACCGCGTACGCCTCCACCGACCACAGCGAATAGCCGTACCGCGTGGCCCGCTCGTCGCCCTGCACGCGCACGTACCGCACGCCGGGCTCGTCCATCCGCAGTTCCTCGCCGCCCCCGCGGCCGTCACGCACGGTCGCCGCCGTGCGCCAGCGGCGGCCGTCCGCCGAGACCTGCACGCGATACGCCGACGCGTACGCGTCCTGCCAGCGCAGCACCACCCGCCCCAGCCGGACGGGCTCCGCCAGCTCCACCTGCCACCAGGCGCCGTCCTCCACCGGCGACGACCAGCGGGTGGCCGGATCGCCGTCGTTCGCCGCGGACGCCGGGAAGTCGGGCGTCTCGTCACCGGACGACCGCGCGATGCCGGTGCGCGCGAGGTCCGGCCCGCCGGTGGGCGGCACCGCGCGGACGGTGAGCGTGCGGGTCACCCCGCCGAACGCCAGGGTGATCCCGTACGGCCGGGCGGGCGCCCCGCGGGGGACGCGCACCTCGACCGGCACCCGGACCGACGTCCCGCGCGGGAGGGCCAGCACGCCCTCCGGGACCCGTACGGCGATGCCCCTCGGCGCCTCGGCGGTGAGCCGCCCGCGCACCTCCGCCGGCCGCAGGGAGGCCAGCCGCACCCCGATCCGCAGGGTGCCGCCGAGGTCCGCGTCGACCTCGTCGCGGTCCGTCGTCAGGGACGCGGCGGGCGCGTCGGCGTACCAGGGCACCAGATGCCGTACGCGCGACGGCGCCGGGCCGGTGACGCGCAGGGCGTCGGCGCGCAGCCGGACCGTCAGTTCCGTGGCGCCGGACGCGTCCAGGGTGCCGAGCGGGCGCCAGCCCCCGCCGGGCACCCGGGCCTCGACCGTCCCGCCGGTGCCCGGCTCCGTCAGCACCGTCACCGCGCTCAGCGCGCGGGCGCGCGCGAAGCGCACCGTGCGGCCGTCGGCGGGGCCGCCCGGCCGCGCGCCGGGCTCGCCGTCCAGGCCCGCCCACGACTCGTACGCCCGCTGCGCCCGCGCCAGGAACGGGTCCAGCACTCCTTCGCCGACCGTCACCCGGGAGGCGGTGAGCCGCGACCGCAGCCCACCGAGGGCGCGGTACGCCGTCCAGGCCGCCGCGGGGTCGCCCGCGCGGGCGGCGCGCAGCATGTCGAGCGCGGTCAGGCCCGCCTCGCCGTACCGGGCCAGCTGCCCCGTCCAGGGGGCGACCTCGCCCGCCAGAGGGGTGCCGTCGAGCCGCTCCGGGGTTTCGCGCAGCACCGCGAACGCGGCCCGCAGCCGCCGCTCGGCGCCCTCCGCGCTCCCCTCGCCGCCCCCCGCGCGCGTGCGCCAGAACTCCGCCATCAACGGCCGCAGATACGCCGACTCCTCGCCGCCCAGCACCGAGGACGCGTCGTTCCCGGCGAGGGCCCCCAGCGCCGCCTCGCGGCTCTCGTCGCCGCCCGCCAGGTCGCCGATCGCGGCCCGCCAGGATTCCTGGGGGCGGTAGGCGCGCGGGTTCCAGGCGTAGTCGGCGGCCGTGAACAGCGGGATGCGGGACGCGGTGGCCTGCTCCATCGCGTTGGCGAGCAGCGCCGCCGAGCCGGTCGCGACGGCCGGTTCGCGGCCGGTGTACGGGCCGAGGAAGACCCGTCCGGGCGCGTAGTCGTTGACCGGGTAGTTGTCCATGGTGACCAGCGGATGGCGGAACACGTCCCGCGCGGTCGCCAGTTCCCGGCCGGTGATGGTCCGCGGGACGACCCCGACCCCGGTCCACGCCACCGCCACCTCCGGGTCCAGCGCGCCCGCCAGCTCCTCCCGGTAGTCGGTGGTGCCCTCCTGGTAGTACTCCGTGGGCATCAACGTCAGGGCCTCGGCCCCGGGGTGACGTTCCGCAAGGTGCCGGGCGACCGCGTCGGTCACGCGCGCGTGGGCCCGCGCCGCCGCCTCGGGGCCCGATCCGAACCGGTCCGCGTCCGCCTCGCAGTGCCACTCGCTGTAGCTGACGTCCTGGAACTGGAGCTGGAACGCCCGGAAGCCCAGCGCCCACATCGCGTCCAGCTTCCGGGTCAGCGCCCGCACGTCCGCGTCCGACGCGAAGCACATCGCCTGGCCCGGCGCCACGGCCCAGCCGAGCGTCACATGGTTGCGGCGCGCCCGCTCCGCCAGCTCCCGGAACTCGGCCCGGCGCGCGGCCGGGTAGGGCTCCCGCCAGCGGGCCTGCCGGTACAGGTCGTCGCCCGGGGCGTACAGGTAACGGTTCTGCTTGGTGCGGCCCATGAAGTCCAGGTGGGCGAGCCGCTCGCGATGCGTCCAGGGGGTGCCGTAGAAGCCCTCCGCGGTGCCGCGTACGGCGGTGCCGGGCCAGTCGCGGATCTCCGCGCCCGCGATCGTGCCGCCGGGCCGCACCAGCTGCCGCAGTGTCTGCACGGCGTGGAACAGGCCGTCCTCGCCCGCGCCGGAGAGGGTGACGCCGTCCGGTCCGGTGACGAGCCGGTAGCCGCCGGCGGGCAGCGCCCGCCGGTCGCCGGCGCGCGCCCGTTCCGCGCCCACGCGCACCACCAGCGCGCCCGCGGGCAGCGGATCGCCCGCGGAGAGCAGCGCGATCCGGCGCGCCCCCGCCGCCCGCAGCACCTCGCGCAGCGCCGCCAGGTCGGACGCCGCGGCCGTGCCGTCGCCGACCAGCGCGACCTCCTCGGTGACCGTGGCGGGGGCGCCGGTGGCGCGCAGGGACTGCGGGCGGGGCCAGACGGAGAGCGCGGGGGACGCCGACCCGGGCGTCCTGGCGGCGGTGCCGGGTGCGGGGGTGCCGGGTGCGGTCGCGCCGGGCGCGGGCGGGGCCGCCATGGCGGCCGGGGCGCTGCCCAGGGTTCCGGCGACGACGGCGAACGCGAGCGCGGCCGCACCGCCCCTTCCACGCCGCAGCTGCACGGGCCCCTCCTTGGTCACGGGTCGCTCTCGTCGCTCTCGTAGCTGTCGTAGCTCTTCGTACGGCACCGTCACGGGTGATCGAGCCCACCATCCGGGGGTGAGGGTGTCAACGGGGGTGGCCGTAATGCGCGGATTGCCCGAATCTGGTGAAGGTGGATCGGTGTGGAATGTGACGAGAAGTGCGGTGGCCGCCCGCCGGGGCGTCTGCCCGCGCGCTCACTGGGTAGGGCTGCGGTGACCGCTCGACGCCGAACCCGGCGCCCGAGACCGCGACCGACCAGGAGGTCACCCGTGACGGCACCGGCAGAACTGCTCCTCCCCGCGCTGTCCAAACGCACGGCGCAACGCACCGCCGACCTTCCCCACGCCCCCGGTGCGGACCCCCGCGTCCAGCCCCATCCGTGCGCCTTCAGCGCCGAAGGCTCCTGCGCCCAGGCCCCGCTCACCAGCGAGCCCCCGCTCCCCGACGCCGAACCCCTCACCAGCGAGCCCCCGCTCGCCGCCCCGGACGCCGACTCCACGAGGCCGTAGATGACCGCGCCCCGCCCGGCCGAATCCGCCGAACCCGCCGAACCCGCCGACCCGGGTCTCCCCGGCGAGGAGCTGGCCCGGCTCGCCGAGCTGCACGGCGTGGCCACCTCCTACCGCCCGTCCCCCGACCGCACGGTCGACGCCTCCGCCGCCGCCGTCGTCCGCGCCCTCGGCGCACTCGGCGTCGACGCCGCCACCCCCGGGGCGGTCCGGGCGGCGCTGGCCGCCCGGCGGCGCGAACTGGACGAACGGCTGCTGCCGCCCACGGTGGTCTGCTGGGGCGGCGGCCCCGTGCCGGACACCCTCGCCGCGCTGCCCGCCGGGACCCGGCTGCGGATCGAGACCGAGCAGGGCGAGACCCACGCCGCCACCGAACAACTGCCGCCCGGCGTGCACCGGCTGACCGCCACCGCGCCCGACGGCCGCACCGCCGACGTCCATCTGGTGGTCGCCCCGGCCCGGCTGCCGAGCCCGCCCGGACGCTCCTACGGCCTGCTCGTCCAGCTCTACTCCCTGCTGTCCCGGCGCTCCTGGGGCATGGGCGACCTCGGTGACCTCGGCGAGCTGACCGCCTGGGCGGGCCGCGCCCTCGGCGCCGGATTCATCCAGGTCAACCCGCTGCACGCGGCCGTGCCCGGCGCCCCCACCGACCCCTCCCCGTACCGCCCCTCCTCCCGCCGTTTCCCCGACCCCGTCCATCTGCGGATCGAGGACGTCCCCGAGTTCGCCCACGCCCTGTGCGGCCCCGGCGGCGAGCGGCTGCGCGCGCTGCCCGAACGGGCCGCCCGGCTGCGCGAGGCCGTGCTGGAGAAGGGCGAGCTGATCGACCGGGACGCCGTGTGGGACCTCAAGCGGGAGGCGCTGGAATCGCTGTGCGCGGTCCCGCTCGGCCCCGGCCGCCAGGCCGCCTACCACGACTTCCTCGCCGAACAGGGCCAGGCCCTGGAGGACCACGCCACCTGGTGCGCGCTCGCCGAGGTGTACGGCACCGACTGGCGGAGCTGGCCCGCCGGGCTGCGCGACCCCCGCTCCCCGCAGACCGCCCGGGCGCGCGCCGGCCTGATGGACCGCGTCGACTTCCACTGCCGCCTCGCCTGGCTCACCGACAGCCAGCTCACCGCCGCCCAGCGCGCCGCCCGCGAGGCGGGCATGCCGATCGGGATCGTGCACGACCTGGCCGTCGGTGTGCATCCGAGCGGCGCAGACGCCTGGGCCCAGCGGGAGTACTTCGCCGCCGGCATGTCCGTCGGCGCCCCGCCCGACGCCTTCAACGCCCGCGGCCAGGACTGGGGCCTGCCGCCCTGGCGCCCGGACCGCCTCGCGGCCACCGGCTACGCGCCCTACCGCGCCCTCCTGCGGGGGCTGTTCCGCTACGCCGGTGCCCTGCGCATCGACCATGTGATGGGCCTGTTCCGGCTCTGGTGGGTGCCCCAGGGGCTGCCCCCGACCGAGGGCACCTACGTCCGCTACGACGCCGAGGCCATGCTCGCCGTGCTGGTCCTGGAGGCCTCCCGGGCCGGGGCGGTGGTGATCGGCGAGGATCTGGGCACCGTCGAACCGGGCGTCCGCGAACGGCTGCGCGAGCGGGGCGTCCTCGGCACCTCCGTGCTCTGGTTCGAACGCGACTGGGACGGCGACGGCCGCCCCCTGCCGCCCGAGGCCTGGCGCGCCGACTGCCTCGCCACCGCCACCACCCACGACCTGCCGCCCACCGCCGCCCGGCTCACCGGCGAACACGTCGACCTGCGCGACCGGCTGGGCCTGCTCACCCGCCCGGTCGCCGACGAGCGGGCGGAGGCCGCGGCGGACACGGGGGAGTGGCTGACGTATCTCTCCCGGCTCGGGCTGCTGCCCGGCACCGGCGGCGGCTCGGACGGGACGTCCGAGGAGGCCGGGGTGCAGGCCGTCCACCGTTTCCTGCTGCGCACCCCGGCCCGCATGATCGGCGTCTGGCTGCCGGACGGCGTCGGGGACCGCCGCCCGCAGAACCTGCCGGGCACCTGGGACCAGTACCCGAACTGGCGGCTGCCGATCGCGGACGCGCGGGGGCGGCCGGTCACCCTGGAGGACCTGGCGGGCTCACCGCGCCTGCGCGCGCTGACCGAGGTGCTGCGGGGGACACCGGGCGGGGACGGGGGCTCGTGACGTCGGCCGATGGCGGGCAGGGCCGGTGTACGGGCGTCCGTGTGGGCGCCCGCGGGGATGTCCGGCAGGGGCCCCCGGGGCGGCGCCCGGGATCGCGTACGGGCACCCCGGACGCGCGGCCCCGACCGGCGTTCGCTACTTTTGGGACCGTGGACAAGAAGAACGCCCTGCGCGCCGGCGCCCTGGCCGCCGGTACGACGCTGATGATGCTGCTCATGTCGTCTCCCGCGAGCGCGCTGACGCGCGACGACGGCGACGACCCCGGCCCGGGCCTGAGCGTCATCGAGACGCTGGGCCTCTACGTCGTCGCTCCGATCGTGCTGTTCGCGGTGATCGCGGGCCTGGTGATGGTCCTCGACCGGTCCCAGGAGAAGCACCGGGTGACCACCAGGAACATCAGGACCAAGGCCACCGCTCAGTCGAAGGCCTGACGCCCGCCCGACGTTCGCTTCCGCCGGGGGCGCCGGCCCGCCGCACGTACGCGTGTTCGCCGTACGGGGGCGAGGCCGGCGCCCCCGGCGTGTTTTTCTCCGGGTCAGGGGCTGGGCGCGGTCAGATACCGCTGGAGCGTGGGCCCCAGCCACGCCACGATCTCCTCGCGGGTCAGGTCCACGGCGGGCGGAATGCGCAGCACGTACCGGGTGAGCGCGAGGCCGAGCAGCTGCGAGGCGACGAGCGCGGCGCGCGCGGGCACCTGCTCCGGGTCCGGACAGATCCGGTGCGCGACCGGCAGCAGCTGCTCCCGGAAGACGCCCTGGATCCGCTCGGCCCCCGCCTGGCTGGCCGCACCGACCCGGACCAGGGCGGTCAGCACCTCGTTCCCCTCCCACAGATCGAGGAAGTGCGTCGCCACGGCCGGGCCGATGGTGTCGCGGGGAAGTGCGGAGAGTCCGGGCAGCCGGAGATCGATGGCGACGGCCGCCGCGAACAGGCCCTCCTTGTTGCCGTAGTAGCGCATGACCATCGAGGGGTCGATGCCCGCGTCCTTGGCGATGGCCCGGATGGTGGCGCGGTCGTAGCCGTCGCTGGCGAAGCGCTCGCGGGCCGCGTCGAGGATGGCGGTGCGGGTGGCGTCGGAGCGGCGGACCCTGGGACTGTCGGTCATGCGGACGAGGGTAGGTCCACAACCGTTGGCCAACAAGTGTTGACTTGGAGGGGTGGCCGTCCTAAGTTGCCAACAAGCGTTGACCAACAGCCGTTGGCTCCGGGAGGCAGAGATGCACGGCACAGGCACCACCTCCACCACCCCCACCCCCCAGCACTCGGTCATCGTCGTAGGCTCCGGTCCGACGGGCCTCCTCCTCGCCGGTGACCTCGCCACCGCCGGTGTCCCCGTCACCGTCCTCGAAAAGCGCCCCCACAGGATCAGCAACCTCACCCGCGCCTTCGCGGTGCACGCCCGCACCCTGGAACAGCTCGACGCGCGCGGACTCGCGGACGAACTGGAGGCCATCGGCCACCCCCTCGAACGGCTGCGCCTCTTCGGCGGCCTCGGCGTCGACCTGGGCGGCCTCCCCTCCCGCTTCAGGCACCTGCTGGTCATCCCGCAGTACGAGGTGGAGAAGGCCCTGGAGCGACGGGCGGTGGAGGCGGGAGCGGACTTCCGTCACGAGACCGAGGTGACCGGGCTGGCCCAGGACGCGACCGGTGTGACCGTCGAGGTCCAGAACCCCGACGGCCGGCCGGAAACCCTGCGTGCCGCGTACGTCGTCGGCGCGGACGGCCTGCGCAGCGTGGTCCGCGACGCCGTCGGGCTGCCCTTCCCCGGCCGCTCGGTGATCCGCTCCATCGTCCTCGCGGACGTCCGGCTGGCTCCCGAGCACGCGGACCTGATCACCGCCAACGCGATCGGTGACGCCTTCGCCCTCGTCGCACCCTTCGGCGACGGCTACCACCGGGTCGCCGCCTGGCACCGCGGCCGCGACCTCCCCGACGACACCCCCGTCGACCTGGACGAGATCAAGGAGATCGCCCGTCTCGCGCTCGGCGACGACTTCGGCATGCACGACCCCCGCTGGCTGTCCCGCTTCCACAGCGACGAACGCCAGGCGCCCGCCTACCGCGTCGGCCGGGTCTTCCTCGCCGGGGACGCCGCGCACGTGCACAGCCCCGCGGGCGGCCAGGGCATGAACACGGGCCTCCAGGACGCGGCCAACCTCGGCTGGAAACTGGCACAGGTCGTCCACGGCCACGCGGACCCGGACCTCCTCGACACCTACCACTCCGAACGCCACCCCATCGGCAGGACCGTGCTGCGCAGCAGTGGCGGCATCCTCCGGCTCGCCATGGCGAAGCGTCCCGCGGCCCTGATGTTCCGCGCGGCCGTGACCGCCTTCGCCGGCCTCGCCGGCCCGGTCCGCCGCAGGGCCCTCGGCCAGATCACCGGCATCGGCCACCGCTACCCCGCACCCCGTGGCGCCCACCCCCTGACCGGCGCCCGCGTCCCCGACGTCGCTCTCGCCGGCGGCACCCGCCTCTACGAGGCCCTGCGCGGCCTCCGCTTCGTCCTCATCACCCCGGCGCCCTGCGCTCCCGCCCCCACGCCCCGCCTCACCACCGCCCATTGGGCAAGCTCCCGCCGCGCGACCCTCCTGGTCCGCCCGGACGGCTACGTGGCGTGGGCATCGGACGCGGCGACCCCGGCGGACATCGAGACGGCACTCGCGGCGCATGTGGGCGGGGCCGGCCAGGGCCTGCCCGGCGGGTCTCGCCGGACGGGCCCCTGGCCCCGAGGAGGGCTCAGCGCTTGAGCGTGAAGGTGAAGTCGCCGGTGAGCCTGCCGCTCAGCCGGACTGCCGAGACGAGCTTCCCCTCCGTGATCAGCCGCTCGACCTGGGCCCGCGAAAGACCGCAGCCTTCAGCGATCAGCCGCACCGGCCGGACGGGGATCGGCGCCGCGAAGCGGACCGAGACGTCGATCACCTCGTGGTCCAGGTGACCCGATCCGCCCGTGTCGAGGCGCCAGGCGCCGTCCCAGTCGAGGGCGATGCGATTACGGCGCCGCACGGCCGGATCCTGGAGCAGCTCGGCCGCCAGGCCGGGGTCGTTGCCGTGCAGCCGGTCCAGCAGCTCCGGTCGGACGGAGCGCACATGCATCCGCTCCCAGACCGTGAGCTTCGCCGTGTCCCCGCACGCGGTACAGAGCACGAGGAGCCAGGCGTCGAGGAGCTTGTGGTTCGCGTTGACGCGGAACTTGCCGTTTGCCCGGAAGCGTTCGGACGCGCACGCGTGGCAACGGCGGAGAACGGTAGGCAGGCAGGTGGGTGCGACCACCCAGTCATTGAGCACAGAAGTACACCGGTTCCAGTGAGAAGTCCGCAGCAAAAAGGAGCGCGGCGCACAGGTGCGACGCGCGACGATTCAGCGCTCGGGAGGTCTCACACGGTGTACAACGGCAGGTCCTCGACTGGACGGCGTGGTCAGGCGGCACGGTAGTGGCGCACGGCGGCGCCCTTCCACTGTTTTTCTCCGGTCGGCCCGGCCTCAAGGCTCCGTGGGGGCCTGTTTCAGGCGGTTCCCGCCAGCAGTCGCCGCAGCAGGTCCGCCAGTTGACGGGCCTGTTCGTCGGTGAGGGAGGTCAGGGCCTCGGTCTGGGTGGCGAGGCCCGCGCCGACCGCTTCCTCGGTCAGGGACAGTCCCTCGTCGGTGAGGGTGACCTGGAGGCCGCGGCGGTCGTGCGGGTCGGGGGAGCGGCGCAGGAGACCGGCGCGTTCGAGCTTGTCGAGCCGGCCGGTCATGCCGCCGGTGGTGAGCATGAGGGTGGCGGCGAGCTGGCGGGGGGAGAGGGTGTACGGCTCGCCCGCCCGGCGCAGGGTCGCCAGGACGTCGAACTCGCCGCGGGAGATGCCGAAGCGGGCGTACGTCTTCTCCGTGCGGTCGGCCATCGCGCGGGACAGGCGGTAGATCCGGCCGAAGACCTCCATCGCGCGGGTGTCGAGGTCGGGGCGCACGGCGGCCCACTGCTCGATGATCGCGTCCACCGCGTCGGGGGCGGGCTGGTCCGGCTGGTTCTGGGGGCGGCTCTGCGTCATGGCAGGAGTATCCGCAGCGACTGGGTCGGCCGCAAGAAAGTAGCTTGCGGGAAACTTGCTTAGCGCTAAGCTACTTACCGTCAAGTTGAAGCCTCGTGATCCGAGCGCCCCAGCGCCTCCGTCCACCGCCGAAGGGACCCGCCATGAAGCGGTCCACGACCGTCCTGCTCACCGCCCTCGCCCCCGTCTCCTGGGGCACCACCTACGCCGTCACCACCGAGTTCCTGCCACCCGACCGCCCCTTGTTCACCGGCCTGCTGCGAGCCCTGCCCGCCGGCCTGCTGCTGCTCGCCCTCGCCCGGGTGCTGCCGCGCGGCATCTGGTGGGGCAGGGCGGCGGTGCTGGGCGCGCTCAACATCGGCGCCTTCTTCCCGCTGCTGTTCCTCTCGGCGTACCGGCTGCCGGGCGGCATGGCCGCGGTCGTCGGCTCGGTCGGACCGCTGTTCGTCATCGGGCTCTCCGCGCTGCTGCTGGGGCAGCGGCCCGCCGCCCGGACGGTGCTCACCGCGGTCGTCGCCGCGTTCGGTGTCAGTCTCGTCGTGCTCAAGGCGGCCGGCGCCCTGGACGCCCTCGGGGTGCTGGCCGCCCTGGCGTCCACCGCCTCCATGTCCGCCGGCACCGTGCTCACCCAGCGCTGGGGCCGCCCGGACGGTGTCGGGCCGCTCGCCCTCACCGGCTGGCAGCTGACCGCGGGCGGTCTGCTGATCGCCCCGGTCGCCTTCCTGGTCGAGGGAGCGCCGCCCGCGCTGGACGGCGCGGCGATCGGCGGCTACCTCTACCTCGCGCTCGCCAACACCGCGGTCGCGTACTGGCTCTGGTTCCGCGGCATCGGACGGCTCACCGCCACCCAGGTCACCTTCCTCGGCCCGCTCTCCCCGCTCACCGCGGCCGTCGTCGGCTGGGCCGCGCTCGGCCAGGCGCTGACGCCGGTACAGCTGGCGGGCATGGCGCTGGCGTTCGGGGCGACGGTGGCGGGGCAGCTCGTGACGGGCGGGCGGCGGTCGACGGTGGTGAAGGCCCTGTCGTTCACTTCTGCTGAAAAGAATGATCGAAAAGTTTCGAGGGACCTGACAGGTCCGGCGCTGCGACGGTAGATCCACCGCGATCGAACCGACCTCCGACACAGGGGCGGCGGGTGCGGCTGTTGGCGGCCGGGAGGCCGAGGCGGCACAGGCGTACGACCTGCTGACCGTCGGAGACGTCGGCCTCGCCCTCTCCCTCGCCGCCCAGGCCCCCACGGCCGCGGACCCCCGCTTCACCCTGGTCCCGCTGCTCGCCGACCCCAGCCCTGCCCCGCGACCACCCGCCGGCGGCGGCCGACGGCGTGCGGCTCGCCGACCTCGCCGCCGAGCCGTGGATCTTCGGCGGCAGCGGCCCCCTGGTCGGACATCACCCGCGGGGCCTGCGAGCGGTCCGACCGGCTAGCCCTCCTCGGGACGCCGTACCTCGTACAGGAAGCAGCCGTACTCCACGGCCCGCACGTGCACCAGCGCCACCTCCGGGTCGGCGAACGCCTGCGCGAAGGCGGACGGGAAGGACTCCTCCGGCGTCACCAGATGCCCGCCGAGGATGCGGCCCCCGGCCGAGTAGCGGCGAAGGAGGCGGTGGGCGCCTGTGAAGGGCAGCTCGTCACCCTCGGGGCCGGGGCAGTCGTCCGCGTGGATGAAGACGGGGCCCTGCTCGTCGTACGCGCCGGGGTCCGCGCCCGTGCGGGCGGCCCAGCGGCGCAGCGGGGCGTAGGAGACCAGGGCGATCGACTCGCCGGGCGCGCTGCGGCGCAGACAGCAGCGCAGCGGAGCGCCGCCCTCCTCGTCGGTCACGGGAACCATCGGGCGTCCCGCGTCGTCAGCAGAGCGCAGCTCCTTCAGGGTCTCCGGCGGGACGGGGCGTGCGGTGTACGTCGTCATGGCCCCAGCGTCACGCGCGGGCGGCCCGCTGACCGGCGGTATCCGGACATCGCGTTCGGCGGAGGTCCCGTGGAAGGATGGCGCAACCCACACATTCGAGGAGATGACCGCGTGCCTGGCACAAACCTGACTCGCGAAGAGGCGCAGCAGCGGGCGAAGCTGCTCACCGTTGACTCGTACGAGATCGATCTCGACCTCTCCGGCGCGCAGGAGGGCGGTACCTACCGGTCCGTGACCACGGTGCGCTTCGATGTCGCCGAGGGCGGGGCGGAGTCGTTCATCGACCTGGTGGCGCCGGCCGTCCACGAGGTCACGCTCAACGGGGACTCCCTGGACCCCGCCGAGGTCTTCAAGGACTCCCGGATCGCCCTGCCCGGTCTGCCGGAGGGCCGCAACATCCTGCGCGTGGTCGCCGACTGCGCGTACACCAACACCGGCGAGGGCCTGCACCGGTTCGTCGACCCCGTCGACGACCAGGCGTATCTCTACACCCAGTTCGAGGTCCCGGACGCCCGCCGGGTGTTCGCCTCGTTCGAGCAGCCCGACCTGAAGGCGACGTTCCAGTTCACCGTGCGCGCGCCGGAGGGCTGGACGGTGATCTCGAACTCGCCGACGCCCGAGCCCAAGGACAACGTCTGGGAGTTCGAGCCGACCCCGCGCATCTCGACGTACGTCACCGCCCTCATCGTCGGGCCGTACCACAGCGTCCACAGCGTGTACGAGAAGGACGGGCAGAGCGTCCCGCTCGGCATCTACTGCCGCCCCTCGCTGGCCGAGTTCCTGGACGCGGACGCCATCTTCGAGGTGACCCGGCAGGGCTTCGACTGGTTCCAGGAGAAGTTCGACTACGCGTACCCGTTCAAGAAGTACGACCAGCTGTTCGTGCCGGAGTTCAACGCCGGCGCCATGGAGAACGCGGGCGCGGTCACCATCCGCGACCAGTACGTCTTCCGGTCCAAGGTGACCGACGCGGCGTACGAGGTGCGCGCGGAGACCATCCTGCACGAGCTGGCCCACATGTGGTTCGGCGACCTGGTCACCATGGAGTGGTGGAACGACCTCTGGCTGAACGAGTCGTTCGCCACCTACACGTCCATCGCCTGCCAGGCCGCGGCTCCCGGCTCGCGCTGGCCGCACTCGTGGACCACGTTCGCCAACTCCATGAAGACCTGGGCGTACCGGCAGGACCAGCTGCCCTCCACGCACCCGATCATGGCGGACATCCGCGACCTGGACGACGTGCTCGTCAACTTCGACGGCATCACCTACGCCAAGGGCGCCAGCGTGCTGAAGCAGCTCGTGGCGTACGTCGGCGAGGACGAGTTCTTCCGGGGCGTGCAGGCCTACTTCAAGCGCCACGCCTACGGCAACACCCGCCTGAGTGACCTGCTGGGCGCGCTGGAGGAGACCTCCGGACGCGACCTGAAGGCCTGGTCGAAGGCGTGGCTGGAGACGGCCGGCATCAACATCCTGCGCCCGGAGATCGAGACGGACGCCGAGGGCGCCATCACCTCCTTCGCCATCCGCCAGGAGGCCCCCGCCCTGCCCGCCGGCGCCAAGGGCGAGCCCGTGCTGCGCCCGCACCGCGTCGCGGTCGGCCTGTACGACCTCGACGAGACGTCCGGCAAGCTGCTGCGCACCGAGCGCGTCGAGCTGGACGTCGACGGCGGGCTGACGGCCGTCCCGCAGCTGACCGGCAAGCGCCGTCCGGCCGTCGTCCTGCTCAACGACGACGACCTGTCGTACGCCAAGGTCCGCCTGGACGAGGCCTCCCTGAGGACCGTCACCGAGCACCTGGGCGACTTCGAGGCCTCCCTGCCGCGCGCCCTGTGCTGGGCGTCCGCCTGGGACATGACCCGCGACGCCGAGCTGGCGACCCGCGACTACCTGTCCCTGGTCCTGTCCGGCATCGGCAAGGAGTCCGACATCGGCGTGGTGCAGTCGCTGCACCGCCAGGTGAAGCTGGCGATCGACCTGTACGCCGCCCCGGCCGCCCGCGAGACCCTGCTCACCCGCTGGACCGACGCCACCCTGGCCCACCTGCGGTCCGCCGCGCTGGGCAGCGACCACCAGCTGGCGTGGGCCCGTGCGTTCGCCGCGACCGCCCGCACGCCGGATCAGCTGGACCTGCTGGAGGCACTGCTCGACGGCGCGCAGACGATCGAGGGCCTGGCCGTGGACACCGAGCTGCGCTGGGCGTTCGTCCAGCGGCTGGCCGCGGTGGGCCGCTACGACGAGGCGGAGATCGCCGCCGAGTACGAGCGGGACAGGACGGCCGCCGGCGAGCGCCACGCGGCGACCGCCCGCGCCGCCCGCCCGACGGCCGAGGCGAAGGCGGAGGCCTGGGCGTCGGTCGTGGAGTCCGACAAGCTGCCGAACGCCGTGCAGGAGGCGGTGATCGGCGGGTTCGTCCAGACCGACCAGCGCGAGCTGCTGGCGCCGTACACCGACCGGTTCTTCGAGGCGGTCAAGGGCGTGTGGGAGTCCCGCTCGCACGAGATGGCCCAGCAGATCGCCGTCGGCCTGTACCCGTCCGTCCAGGTCTCCCAGGAGACGCTGGACAAGACGGACGCCTGGCTCGCCTCCGCCGAGCCGAACGCGGCGCTGCGGCGGCTGGTCTCGGAGTCCCGCTCGGGCGTCGAGCGCGCGTTGAAGGCGCAGGCGGCGGACGCGGCGGCGGCAGCCGAGTAGTTCCCGCGCGGGGGCGTCCCGTACGTTCCCGTACGCCCGGAGGGGCACCCGGTTCCCGCCGGGTGCCCTTCTCCGGATCTAGGACCCATGGGGTACCGCGGACCCCTCCGCGGAGGGACGCGGGCGTCCACCCCGCGCCCCTACCGTCGAGGGCATGAAGATCGCCATTCTCGGAACGGGCACGGTGGGCCGCCATCTCGCCCAGGGCTGGCTGCGCGCCGGCCATGACGTCGTCCTCGGTTCGCGGCAGCCGGAGGAGGCCCGGCCGCGCGCCGAGGGCCTGCCGGTGGCGGACCTCGCCCCGGCCGTCGCCGACGCGCCGGTCGTGGTCAACGCGACGCCGGGCACCGCCTCCGTGGAACTGCTGACGGCCGTGGGGGCGGAGGCGCTGGCCGGAAAGGTGCTGCTCGACGTGGCCGTCGGCTTCACCGCGGACGGCTCGCTCTCCCACCCCGGGGAGAGCCTCGGCGAGGAGATCCAGCGCACCTTCCCCGCCACCCGGGTCGTCAAGACGCTCTGCACCGTCGACCGCAAGCTGATGATCGCCCCCGACTCGGTCCGGGGCCCGTCCACGCTGTTCCTGTCCGGGGAGGACGCGGAGGCCAAGCGGACGGTCGCCGGACTCCTGCGGGACCTGGGCTGGCCGGCGGACTCCCTGCTCGACCTCGGCGGCATCGCCACGGCCCGCGGACAGGAGCACTACAGCCTGCTGTTCATCGGGATAGCCGAGGCGCTGGGGTCGTACGGCTTCGGGATCCGGGTGGTGGAGGAGGCTGCCTGACCCGCCTGCCCCGCCGCCCCGCCCGACCGTGCCGGCGCGGCGCGCCGGGCCGTGGGCGACGGGCGGGCGCGGTTACCGTCGGCGGCATGGACGAAGATCGTCGAGGCTGGCGCCGGTGCCTGCTCAGCGGGGCGGTGTTCGCCGTCTGTATGGCCGGCACGACCCTGCCGACTCCCCTCTACGGTCTCTACCAGGAGAAGTTCGACTTCTCCGAACTCACGGTCACCGTCGTCTACGCCGTCTACGCCGTCGGCGTCATCGGGGTGCTGCTGCTGGCGGGCAACGCCTCGGACGCGGTGGGCCGGCGACCGGTGCTGCTGTGGGGGCTGGGGTTCGCGGCGGCGAGCGCCGTCTGCTTCCTGTGCGCCACCGCGCTGGGCTGGCTGTACGCGGGACGGCTGCTGTCGGGTCTGTCCGCCGGACTGTTCACCGGCGCCGCCACCGCGTACGTGATGGAGCTGGCCCCGCGCGGCGGCGCCTCCCGGGCCACGTTCGTGGCGACCGCCGCCAACATGGGCGGGCTGGGCTGCGGGCCGCTGCTCGCCGGGCTGCTCGCGCAGTACGCCGCCTGGCCGCTGTACCTGCCGTTCATCGTGCACCTCGTCCTGGTGGCGGGCTCGGCCGCCGTCCTGCTGCGGCTCCCGGAGACCGTGCGGGAGCGGCGTCCGGTGAGCGAGGTCCGGCCGCGGCGGCCCGGACTGCCGCCCCGGGTGCGGGCGGTGTTCGGGCCGGCGGCGGCCGCCTCCTTCGTGGGGTTCGCCCTGTTCGGGGTGTTCACCTCGGTCAGCCCGTCGTTCCTCGCCCAGTCCCTGGACGTGCACGACCGCGCGCTGAGCGGGTTCGTCGTCGCGCTGGCCTTCTTCTCCTCGACCGCCGGGCAGCTGGCCGTCGGCCGGGTCGGCGTGGGCCGGTCGCTGCCCCTGGGCTGCGCCGCGCTGCTCGCCGGGCTGGCGCTGCTCGCGGGCGCGCTGCGCTGGGAGCTGCTGCCGCTGGTGGTGCTGAGCGCGGTCGTCGGCGGGATCGGGCAGGGTCTGTCGTTCCGCGGGGCGGTGTCCGCGGTGGCCCAGGCGTCCGGCGCGGACCGGCGCGCGGCCGTGATCTCGGCGCTGTTCGTGGTGGCCTACACCGGCATCTCGGTGCCGGTGATCGGCGTCGGGGTGCTGTCGGGGCCGATCGGGCTGGAGGGCGCCGGGCTGGTGTTCATCGCCTGCATGGCCGTCCTGGTGTCCACCGCGGGCGTCTACCTGCTGCGGCGGCCGGTCCCGGCGGCGGAGAACGGCGAAGGGGCGGCCACCGGCTCCCGGTGACCGCCCCTCGGCGGGTGTGCCCCTCGGCGGGCGTGACCGCCCGAGTCCTACTGCTGCGCCTTGGTGGTCAGCTCGGCCGCCACCAGCTCCGCGATCTGCACGGCGTTCAGGGCCGCGCCCTTGCGGAGGTTGTCGTTGGAGACGAAGAACGCGAGACCGTTCTCCACCGTCTCGTCGGCGCGGATCCGGCCGACGTACGAGGGGTCCTGGCCGGCCGCCTGGAGCGGGGTCGGCACCTCGGTGAGGGCGACACCCGGGGCACCGGCCAGCAGCTCCTTGGCGCGCTCCACGCTGATCGGGCGGGCGAAGCGGGCGTTGACCTGGAGGGAGTGGCCCGAGAAGACCGGGACGCGCACACAGGTGCCGGAGACCTTCAGCTCGGGGATCTCCAGGATCTTGCGGGACTCGTTGCGGAGCTTCTGCTCCTCGTCCGTCTCGTTCAGGCCGTCGTCGACGATGGAGCCGGCCAGCGGCAGCACGTTGTACGCGATCGGCGCGACGTACTTGTTCGGCGCCGGGAACTCCACCGCCGAGCCGTCGTGGGTGAGCTTCGGGGCGTCCGCGCCGACCTTCTCGACCTGCTCGAACAGCTCGTCGACACCCGCGAGGCCGGAGCCGGACACCGCCTGGTAGGTGGCGACGACCAGGGCCTCCAGACCCGCCTCCGCGTGCAGCGGCTTCAGCACGGGCATCGCGGCCATCGTGGTGCAGTTCGGGTTGGCGATGATGCCCTTCGGGCGGTTGGCGACCGCGTGCGGGTTGACCTCGGAGACCACCAGCGGGACCTCGGGGTCGCGGCGCCAGGCGGAGGAGTTGTCGATCACCACGGCGCCCTGGGCGGCGACCTTCTCGGCCAGCGCCCTGGAGGTGGCGCCGCCCGCGGAGAACAGCACGATGTCCAGGCCGGTGTAGTCGGCCGTGGAGGCATCCTCCACCGTGATCCCGTCGAGGACCGTCCCCGCCGAGCGGGCCGAGGCGAACAGACGCAGCTCGTCGACCGGGAAGTCCCGCTCGGCGAGGATCCTGCGCATGACCGTGCCGACCTGGCCGGTGGCTCCGACGATTCCTACCTTCACGGGGACTCCTCTGAGTGGCGTATCCATGTGTGCCCGGGCCCGCCCGGACCCTTCCATCATGCGGGGGACCCCGGCGGGTGTGTCCAATCCATTGCCCGAGGTATGGACGATCAGGCCTGGTCAGCGGTGCGGCTCGATCGTCCAGTCGCCGAGCGCCCGGACGTGGAGGATTCCTTCCGAGACGACGTACGGGCCGGAAGTTGCGGTGACTTCCCGCCGCGGGAACAGATTTTCGTCCAGCTGGCACAGACGCGGGTCGCCGCAGTTCGAGCCGTACGACACGGTGGTGTCGGGCCCGATGTGACGTACGACTCCATAGCCGGTGCCCTGGGCGCGCCCGCCGAGCACGGGCACCTCGTCGAACGAGGCCGGCGCCAGCCGCCAGCGCGTGTACTCGGAGGCGGCGACGGCCACGAAGACGGAACCGCCCGGATGGACCCACAACGGGCCGAGGGCGGGACGGTCGCCGACGTCGGCGATGATCGCCGGCTCGCCGGACGGGTGGTTCCAGGCCCAGGCGGCCAGCCGCCCGCCTGCCGCGGCCGAGGCCCGCCGAAGGCGCATGAGCGCAGGCGGCCCCTGGTAGCGCAGGACCGTGCTGCCCTTGCCCTCGACCGGGCCGGTGAGCAGTGGTGCCTCCTCCTCGGGCAGCAGCCGCAGTGTCCACTCGCCCGAGTGCCTGACCCGCACGGTGCTCTCGGCCGCGCCCGAGGCGAAGGCCAGGCTCACGCCGCGGTTGCCGTGGGCGTAGCCGCTCAGCCAGCCGCTCTCGTCGCCGTGCCGGCCGACCGTCCTGACCTCCAGGCCGTAGGCGGGCTCGGCACCCCGGAACTCGTACCGGACCAGCGCCGGGCGCCCCGGCTGGGGGTTGACGAGTGTGATCGTCTTCTGGCCCCGGCCCTCGTGGACGCCGCTCTTCCGGTCCGCCGAGGGGGCGCCCGCGGACAGCGGGAGGGCGGTCAGCTCCCAGTCGGTGTGGCACTTGTCGACGACGAGGAGGAGCGGCCCGTCGCTGATCCGGACGGCTGTTCCGATCCGGCCGGAGTCGCTGTGCAGCAGCTCGGGCCGCCGGAGGCCGTCCAGGGTGTCGCCCCGGTGGCAGCTCAGCCGGAACCGGCCCTGGTGGCGGCCCGCAACGCGGATCCGCAGATCGGCCGCGGCGCCCGTGTAGGCGAGGACGTCGGGGCCTTGCCCGCGGACCGTCCCGGTGCCGAACGGGCGGGCCGCGGACAGCGGCAGGACCGAGATCGTCCAGTCACCGTCGTGGCGCACGTCCAGCCGCAGCGGGCCGCCCTTGCGTGGCGGCTGGACCAGCGCGCGACCCCGGCGGCCGGGCAACACGCCGTCGAAGACCTCGTCCGCGCGGCCGGGGAGCCGGACGGTGAGCCGGTCCTTGCCCCGGACCCGAGCCTCCACGATCACCGGCCCGGCCCCCGGCGGGAACGGGGGGTCGACGGTGAGCGTCGCCGCGCCCGTACCGCTGCGCACGTACGGCGGAGACCAGGACGGGCCGGACCAGCCGGACGCGCCCGATGAGCCCGATGCACACGATGAGCCCGATGAGCCGGGTGGGGCGGAAAACCCCGGCCTGCCGGTGGCATCCGGGGGCAGGGGCCGGGCGTCCGCGAGGGACGGCGAGGGCGGCGGCACGGCGGGGGCTTCCGTCGGGGCCGCGGGCCCCGCCGGTGCGGCGGGCTGTGCCACGGGAGGCGGTCCGGCCGTCTTCGCCACCCCGGTGGTCACGATCGGCTCCCCGGACGCGGCCGGTGCCGCCGCCCCGCACCCGAAGTCCGTCGCCAGGCCCGCCAGCCCCGAGTCGTATCCCTGACCCACCGCCCGGAACTTCCACGCGCCGTCGCGCCGGTAGAACTCGCCGAGCACGAAAGCCGTCTCGGTGGAGGCGTCCGTCACCTCGTAGTGCGCGGCGATCGTGCCGTCGTACGCCACCGCCTGCGCGTACAGCCCCGGCACCTGCCCGAACGTCCCGCCCGCGCAGGACCCGGCGATCACCACCCGCTGGACGGCCGGTTCGATGTTCGGCAGGTCGAGTTCCAGCCACTCGGCGAACTGGCCGCCACCCTGCCCGACGCCCACGTGACGCACCGCGCCGGAGGGATGCCGCGGCCGGCCGTGGAAGACCAGGTCGGCGTCGCCCCGGACCCGGCCCGCGGCGTCCAGAAGCAGCGCCGAGGCGTCCACGGCCGGCGTGCCCGGGACCGCGCCGCGGCCGACCGCGACCCGCAACGGACCGGCCGGGACGGGCGTGTTGGCGCCCTTGATGATGTGCGTCATGGGCACATGCTCCCAGCGCGGATCATATGAAGAGAAGATTCCGCGAGTCGGGGGTGAACGTTTCCGCCCCCCGCCGCGTCCTAGGGGAAACGCGGCGAGGAGAGGGGTGGCTGTGCTGCGCAGAATGGCCCGCCGCGCCCAGGGGGCGTACCGGGCGGACCACGGTGCCGACGACCCGCTGGACGCGGCCCAGGAACGACGGGTGCGGGCGGTGCTCGCCCTGGGCGGGGTGCCGCAGGCGGACCTGCTGGACGGGGTACAGCAGGTCCGCCTGCGGTTGCTGGAGCGCGCCGCCGGCGGACACGAGGCACCGCGGGACGTCTCCGCGTGGGCGGCGGTCGTCGCCTCCAACCTCGCCGTCGACTGGCACCGCGCCAAGCGCCGCCAGGAACGGATCGGTGAACGGCTGGCCTCGCTGCGGCAACTGGAGCACCCCTCCGGCGAGGACACCAGCGTGCTCTCCGTCGCCGTCGCCCAGGGCCTGGACGAACTGTCCGACGCCCAGCGGCAGGTCGTGGTGCTGCGCTTCTACGCCGACCTGCCGGTGCGCTCCATCGCGGAGGAACTCGGCATCCCCGAGGGCACGGTCAAGAGCAGGCTGCACACGGCGGTCCGGGCCCTGCGGGCCCGGCTGCACGAGGACGAGGTGGTGTGACGTGACCGTCGAACCCGACGGGCAGGACGGTTCCGGCCGCGACGACCCGTTGCTGGCCGTCGTCACCGGTGAGCCGCTGTCCGAGGAGGCCCGCGCCGACGCCGTCCTGCTGGCCGAGTACCGGGGGGCCGAGGCCGACGTCGCCCTGCTGCGGGAGCAGCTGGAGGTGATCGGGCTCGCGCTGAGCGCCGAGCCGGCGTCCCGCCCCGCCCCACGACCCGCCGCACGCCCCGTGCCGTCGCGGCGGTCCGGGCGCCGGCCGCGGGCCGTGCGCCTCGCCCTGGGCGGTCTCGTCGCCGCCGCTGCCGCCTCCGTCTTCGTCGGCCTGGGCTGGCTGGTCGCGCAGTCCGGGACGGGCGACGACGCCATGTCGGGAGCGAAGGCCGCGGACTCCGCCGGGGAGGCCTCCGCGCACGAGTCGACGGGCCCGCTCGGCTCGCCCGCCTACCTGGCCTGCGTCCGGCTGCTCGCCGAGGGAACGGTGACCGGCGTCGCGCAGGTACCCGGCACCGGGCGGGAACGCGTCACCCTGGACGTGACCCGGTCCTACCGGCCCGCCGGGGGCGGCGGGCGGACGACGAGCTTCGTCAAGGACGACGAACCCGCCTTCGGTGCCCCCGGCCGGCTCCACGCCGGCGACCACGTCCTGGTCGCCGTCCCGCGCGGCGGCACCGACGCCGACCTGTGGTTCGTCGGGGAGGAGGCGATCGCCCCGCAGCGGCAGGCGATCGCCGAAGCGCTGCCGCGGGCCCGGACCACGCCCTGTGAGTGAGCGGCCGGGGCACGCGGAAGGGCGGGCGTCCGCAACGGACGCCCGCCCCTGAGGTCCCGCAGGTGTTACGGCGTGACCTTCTCGATCTTCACGCTGCCCAGGCCCGCGGCCGTGCCGCGCGCGTTGACCAGCTGGACCTGGCCGAAGAACTCGCGTCCCTCGGGCGCGGCCGCGGCGGCCGTGACACTGCCGGAGACCGTCGCCGAGTCGCCCGTGCCGAGCTTCACCGGCGCCGACTCGTCGACCGTGACGGAGCCGAGCGCCTGGGAGAAGAACACGTCCAGGTAGTCGTAGGCGGTGGAACCGGCGGGCACCGAGTAGCCGACGACCTCGATGGTGTACGTCCCGGCTGCCGGGTTCGGCACCGAGACCGACTCCTCGGAGTCACCGTCGGCGGAGCTGCCGACCTCGGTGCCGGCCGCGTTCCTCACGACCAGGTCGAGGTCCGCGGCGGCGTCGGAGACGTTGCCGATGGTGACGTTCAGCGACTGCGCGCCCGCGGGCACCTCGACCGTGGTGGTCTGGGTGACGCCGTTCGCGATGGTCGGGCGGGCCGTCTTGGAGGAGCCCAGCGGGCCGCCGGCCAGCTTGCCCTCCAGGGCGGCGTACTTGTTGGTCACCTTCCACGAGACGGCGGCCGGGGTGCCGACCTTGGCCTCGGGAACGGTCACGGTCTCCGGCTCGAAGGCCGCGCCGAGCACGGTGACGTCCAGCGCGTACGGGTTGTCGAGCAGCGGCGACGTACGGCGCGACTCGACCTCGATCTCCCAGACGCCCGGCTGCGGGTCGGCGTAGGACCGCACGTCCGGACGGCAGGTGTTGGCCGGGTTGGCGTAGTTCGCGTAGCAGTTGATCGTCGACGTCGGGTCGGCGGGGACGCCGTACGGGTGGATGGCGATGAACCGGGTCTGGCTCTTGCCCTTCAGCCCGCCGATGGCGACCTCGAGGGACTTGGCGCCCTGGGGCACGGTCACGAAGTACGACTTGTGGCTGTTGCGCTGCACCGAACCGGACGTGGAGTAGGTGTACTTCAGCGGCGCGGCGGCCACGACCGTGTGCAGCACCTGCTTGTCGATGCCCTCGGTGCGCGGGTCGTCGACCTCCAGGATCGCGCTCTTGAGCCCGGCGGACTTCGGCGCGGCCTGCACCTTGACGGTGACCGGCTGGTTCAGCGGCAGGTTCACCTCGTCGGAGCCGACGATGCGGAAGGTGCCGCCCGCGTTGTTCTCCAGGTGCAGCTCGTGCCGGATCGCACGGTCGGCACCGGACGTACGGGTGATCGTGATCTCGTACGTCTTCTTCTGGCCGGCCTTCAGACCGCCTTCGCGGTCGTAGAGGCCGGTGCCGAAGCCCGGCGTCTTCAGGAACTGGTCGATCGCGGTGTCGACCGGCGCCTTGACGGTGTACTCGTGGGCCTTCGCGCCGTCCAGGATCGAGTCCCAGGCGTCCTCGATGTTGATCAGGCCCGCGCCCTCCTCGTAGGCCTGCGTGCCCGGGATGTGGTCGGCGGTCGAGGTGAGCGCCGTGCGCAGGGTGGCCGGCGTCAGCTCGATGCCCTTGCGCTCGGCGGCGGACAGCAGCAGCGCGGCGGCGCCGGTGGCCTGCGGGGAGGCCATCGAGGTGCCCTGGAGCATGGAGTAGCCGGGCGGCAGGCTGTAGCCGGCCTCGGCGACCGGGCCGCCGGGCGACCAGGTCTGGGTGGTGTTGATGGCGGCGCCGGGCGCGGAGAGCGTCGGCGTGAAGCCGCCGTCCTCACGCGGACCGCGCGAGGAGAACGGCATCATCGCGTAGTCCTTCTCCACCCGTGACCCGTAGTTGGCGGCCCAGGTCTCCTGGGAGATGGTCGCGCCGACCGAGATCACCTTGTCGGAGAGGGCGGGGTCGCCGATGGTGTTGGCGCCGGGGCCGGAGTTGCCCGCGGAGATCACCAGCTGCACGCCGTAGGTGTCGATGAGCCTGGTGTACAGCTGGGCGCGCGCGTTGTTGCCGTCGTTCAGCGCCGGCAGACCGCCGATCGACATGTTGACGATGTCGACACCGCGGTTGACGACGAGGTCGATCATGCCCTCGGTGAGCGCGACGTTGGTGCAGCCGCCGGACCAGGTGCAGGCGCGCGAGGAGACCAGCTTGGCGCCGGGTGCCGCGCCGTTCATCTCGCCGCCGAACAGGCCGTTGGCGGCGGTGATGCCGGCCACATGGGTGCCGTGCGAGCCCTCGATGACACCGATGCTGACGTAATCGGCCTTGGCGCCCGAGGAGTTGTAGACGACGTCCTTGCGGACCTCGACGACGAACGGGATGCGCTCGGCGATCTCGGTGGCGGGGTTGTCGGTCCCGAAGTAGCCGACCTGGAAGCCGTCCTTGTACGGCTTCATCGCCTCGTCGTCCGTGAAGTCGAGGTCGTCGTTCAGGTCGACGCGGACGGTGCCGGCGGCGGCGTCGTAGAGCACGCCCCAGACGTCCGTCTTGTCGCCGTCCCGGTTCAGGTCGCCGGCCATGTCGCCACCGGTGGTGGCGGACTCGGAGAAGTAGTTGAACCGGTAGGCGCCCGCGGGGGCCTTGAAGGTCTCCGTGCCGAGGGCGGCGGTGGTGATGGCGAAGGCCGGGCCGGCGACCGAGGTGGTCATCCGGCGCCAGGTGCCGTCCCCGTCGGCGACCGGGTCGGTCGCGGTGACCCAGTCGACGATCTTGCGCTCGCCGGTCGTCGTCTTCTGGAGCGCCGGGTGGCCGAGGTCGACACCGGAGTCCAGGATGCCGATGGTGACGCCGCGCCCGTCCGCCTTCGGGTGGTCCTCGACGAAGTCGACGGCACCGGTCTCGAAGGACGGGTTGTACGGGTTCTCGGCGGGGGTGTCCTTGCCGGGGGCCGGGTAGCTGCCGGTGGCGCTCGCGCCCCGGGCGGCGCCCGCGTTCGGCGACGGGTCCTCCAGCGGGATCTCCTGGCGCAGGTCGATGCCGTGCACGGAGGAGAGCTTGGCGGCGGCGGCGATGGCCGCGTCGGCCTTGCCGGTGGGGACGGTGGCGCGGACGTAGCCGAGCTTGTCGTACGTACGGCCCACGAGACCGCCGTCGACCGCGTCGAGCTGCTGGGCGACCTGCTCGGTCTGGCCGGGCGCGGTGGCCACCATCATGGTCACGCTCTTGTCGCCGTTGGCCTTGGCCTCGGCGAGCAGGTCGGCGTCGTCGGAGCCGAGCTTGTCGTGGGCGGACTTGGCGCCCGGGTCGGCCGCCGCGGGGGCGGCCGGGTCCGCGGCGAAGGCCATGGGTATCGGCCCGGCGGCGGAGAGCGCGGCGACCAGACCGGCGGCCACGGCGATGCGGGCCACGCGTCTCGCGCCCGGTATCGGGTCGCTCTGGGGGGTGTGGGTCATCGGCATCCCTTGTAGGTGAGGGAACGAGCGTGTCGCTTGTCGTCCGGAATGCGACACCGGACGACCGCTCAGCCTTACTCAAGGGACCGGTGTTTGGGGGAGGTTGACCGAAACGATATGGATGTATGGGGAAAACCCGCGATGTGATGTGGGTGGATAACGCCTGAACGGGGCGATTCGCCTCCCGTCGGCTGCCGGTGCGCGCCTCAGGCGTCCTTGGAGCGGGCGTAGTGCCGCGACGCCTTCGCGCGGTTTCCGCACACCGCCATCGAGCACCAGCGGCGCGTGCCGTTGCGCGAGGTGTCGAAGAAGTGCAGCACGCACGCCTCGTGGGCGCAGGGGCGGATGCGGTCCGGGGCGGCGGCGAGCAGTTCCAGGTAGTTGCGGGCGGCGAGCCAGCCCGGCCCCCAGGAGGCGTCCGGGAACTCGGCCTCCTCGCCGGGTCCCGCCTCGGTGAGGGTCGCCCGGATCCGGCCGTGCGCCAGGACGGCGTCCACCTGTGCCGCGCCGGCCGCGAGCGAGCCGTCCACCGCCGCCAGCAGCGCCTCGCGCGCCCGCAGGGTGTGCCGCAGCGTGTCCGCGTCGGCGGTGAACCGCCCGTCCAGGCCGTTCGCCGCGAGCCAGACCGCCAGTCCGTCCGTTCCGTCGAGGAGATCGTGCGGGGCGCCGTCGTGGACCCATCGGGTGTTGAGCAGGTCGAGCGCGAGCGGCTCGCCGGTGAGCGGGCGGGGGTCGCGGGCGGCGGACATCGGTGGCCTCCTTCGGGGCTAACCCCTCAAGACTAAATCACCGGTTGACGCTCGTCGGATCTAACCTTTAAAGTCGCTCACAGCGGTTACAAACGTCAGCTGAATGGGGACAGTCATGACCTTGCGCACCGGCCACGTCGGCCTGAACGTCACCGACCTCGGCCGCTCGCTCGCCTTCTACCGGGACGTCCTGGGCTTCGCACCGCTCGTCGAGGGCAAGGAGGAGGGCCGGCGGTTCGCGCTCCTGGGTGACGGCGAGCGTCTGACCCTGGCCCTCTGGGAGCAGGCGGAGCGGCCGTTCGACGGTGGCCGGGCGGGCCTGCACCACCTCGCCCTGGAGGTGGACTCCGTCGAGCGGGTCAGGGAGTACGAGGAGGCGCTGCGGGCGTACGGCGCCCCGTTCGCCTACGACGGCGTGGTGGCCCACCGGGAGGGCGCGGCCTCGGGCGGCATCTTCTTCCACGACCCGGACGGCATCCGCCTGGAGATCTACGCGCCGACCGGGGCCGAAGGTGCCCCGGCGCCCAACGAGTCCGCTCCGACCTGCGGGTTCTTTTAATGACCGGCGTCTATCACGAGGGCTCGCTCGCCGTGCAGGAGCGGGTCGGCGTCCGCGACCTCGCCGACCACGTCGGCCGCTCGATCGGGTCCGGCATCAAAACGGTCGCCGCCGCCTTCCTGGAGCAGCAGCCGCTGCTGGTGGTGGGCGCGGCCGACCCGGCGACCGGCCGGGTGTGGGCCTCCGCGCTCACCGGCACCCCCGGCTTCGCCCGCGCCACCGGTCCGCACCGGGTCTCGGTGGCGGGAGGGCCGCCCTCGGCCGACCCGCTCGCGACCGCACTCGCGACCCGCGGTACCGAGGTCGGCACCATCGCCCTCGACCCGCGCACCCGTCGCCGGATGCGCCTGAACGGCGTGGCCGAGCCGACGGCGCGGGGGTTCGCGGTGGCGGCGGGGCAGGTGTTCGCCAACTGCCCGAAGTACCTCCAGAAGCGGGAAGCGTACGAGGTGGTCGCGGACCGCACGCCGGGGGCGCGGCGCCGAGGCACCCGGCTGACCGACGCGCAGGCGGCGTTCCTGGCGGCGGCCGACACGGCGTTCGTCGCCACCGTCCGCCCCGAGGGCGCCGACGCCAGTCATCGCGGTGGCCACCCCGGCTTCCTCCGGGTCGACTCACCGCACGAGCTGTCCTGGCGCGACTACCCGGGCAACGCCATGTTCCTCACTCTGGGCAATCTCGCGGCGGACCCGCGCGCGGGCCTGCTGGTCCTGGACTGGACGACGGGCACCACACTCCAGCTGACCGGCGAGGCGCACACGGAGTTCGCCCCGGACGGGGAGCGCACGGTCCGCTTCGCGATCGAGGAGGCCGTCGAGACCCCGGCCGCGCTCCCGCTGCGCTGGTCCGCGCCCCGGTACTCACCCGCCAACCCGCTCCCGGCGCGCTAGCGTCCCCGAATGCGGAGAAAGCTGAGGGTGGCGGCCTGCGCCATATGCGTCCGCGACGGCCAGGTCCTGCTCGCCCGTTCCCCGGCCGACGACGGCACCCCCGAGCGGGTGCTGCCGGGCGGCGGCATGGAGCACGGCGAGGACCCGTACGACACGGTCCGCAGGGAGCTGCTGGAGGAGACCGGCTACCGCGTCGAGGTGACCGGTCTCCTCGGTGTGTCCTCCTTCCGGCGTCCGCTCCCGCGCCGGGGGCTGCGCCGCCGCGTCGACCATCACTCCGTACGGCTGCTGTACGCGGGGCGTCGTCGGCGGCGAGCCGGCCTTCGAGGTCGGGGGGCTCGACGGACATGGCGGCGTGGCACGCCCTGGACGCGGTGGACGGGCCGGTCAGGGTGCCGCTGGTGGACATCGGGCTGGGGATGTGGAGGGAGCGGCGGGAGTCCGGGGGAGGTGCATGACCATGCGCGGGCTTGCATGACAATGCGAGATGTTGCATAGTTTTGCCATGTCCAAGGTCCTCACCTCCCTCCCTGTCGGCGAGCGCGTCGGCATCGCCTTCTCCGGCGGGCTCGACACCTCGGTCGCCGTCGCCTGGATGCGCGACAAGGGCGCCGTCCCGTGCACGTACACCGCCGACATCGGCCAGTACGACGAGCCCGACATCGCCTCGGTGCCCGGCCGTGCCGCGCAGTACGGCGCCGAGATCGCCCGCCTCGTCGACTGCAAGGCCGCGCTGGTCGAGGAAGGGCTGGCCGCGCTCGCCTGCGGCGCGTTCCACATCAAGTCCGGCGGGCGCCCCTACTTCAACACCACCCCACTGGGCCGCGCCGTCACCGGCACGCTGCTCGTCCGGGCGATGCTGGAGGACGGCGTCCAGATCTGGGGCGACGGCTCCACCTTCAAGGGCAACGACATCGAGCGGTTCTACCGCTACGGCCTGCTCGCCAACCCGCACCTGCGGATCTACAAGCCCTGGCTGGACGCGGACTTCGTGACCGAGCTGGGCGGCCGCAAGGAGATGTCCGAGTGGCTGGTCGCCCACGGCCTGCCCTACCGGGACTCCACGGAGAAGGCGTACTCCACCGACGCCAACATCTGGGGCGCCACCCACGAGGCCAAGACGCTGGAGCACCTGGACACCGGCATCGAGACCGTCGAGCCGATCATGGGCGTCCGCTTCTGGGACCCGTCCGTGGAGATCGCCCCCGAGGACGTGACGGTCGGCTTCGACCAGGGCCGCCCGGTCACGATCAACGGCAAGGAGTTCGGCAGCGCGGTCGACCTCGTCATGGAGGCCAACGCGATCGGCGGCCGGCACGGCCTCGGCATGTCCGACCAGATCGAGAACCGGATCATCGAGGCGAAGAGCCGCGGCATCTACGAGGCGCCCGGCATGGCCCTGCTGCACATCGTCTACGAGCGCCTGGTCAACGCGATCCACAACGAGGACACGGTCGCCGCGTACCACACCGAGGGCCGCCGCCTCGGCCGGCTGCTCTACGAGGGCCGCTGGCTGGACCCGCAGGCCCTGATGGTCCGCGAGTCGCTCCAGCGCTGGGTCGGCTCCGCGATCACCGGCGAGGTCACCCTGCGGCTGCGGCGCGGCGAGGACTACTCGATCCTCGACACCCGCGGCCCGGCGCTCAGCTACCACCCGGACAAGCTGTCCATGGAGCGCACCGAGGACTCGGCGTTCGGCCCCGGCGACCGCATCGGCCAGCTCACCATGCGCAACCTGGACATCGCCGACTCCCGGGCCCGCCTGGAGCAGTACGCGGGCCTCGGCATGGTCGGACCCGACCACCCCACCCTGATCGGCGCCGCCCAGGCGGCCTCCACCGGGCTGATCGGCGCCATGGACCGCGGCGGCGCCGAGGCGATCGCCTCCCGCGGTGAGGCCCCGGAGGAGGAGACCATGCTGGACCGCGCGGCGATGGAGTCCGGCACGGACTGAGCCCCGGCCCACGGTCGTACGGCCCGACGGGCCCCGGTGGATCCCCCTCCGCCGGGGCCCGTCGGCGTCCCCGTCCCGCAGCCGCCGTGCTGCCGCTAGCGGGGCAGAACCTGGACGTGCGCCGCCGGGTCCCGGTCCACCGAGGCCATCAGGGCCGTGCGGACGACGGTGGCCTGCTGCTCCAGGCAGTCGCGGAGCTTCCTCGGCGTGATGTGCACGACCGTGATGCCCAGCCGCTCCAGGTGCTCGCGCTTGCGGGCGTACTCCGGCCACATCGCGTCCTCGTCCTGGCGCGGCGCCCGGGTGTCCAGTTCGACGGCGACCGCGTGCTCCGGCCAGTAGGCGTCCAGGCCGCCGAGATGGGGGCCGCCGGGCAGCCTCAGGTCCACGTTCCAGACCGGGTCCGGAAGGCCGTACTCCCGCACCATCCGGTACAGCCGGCCCTCCGCGATCGCCCGGCCCTCCGCCAGCAGCGAGTCCACCGCGTCCACCACGTGCGGGCGGCTCAGCAGCTTCGCCTCGGTCAGCGCGCGCACCACCGACGCCGGGTCGCAGTGGCCGCCCCGGACCGCCTCGGTGAGCAGCCGGCGCACCGTGCCCGCGTCCGGCAGGCCCGCCACCGCGTCGGCGAGGGCGCGCGGCACCGGGGCGACGGGCAGGCCCGTGACCTGCTCGGGGGCGGGAAGCGCCGCGGTGCGCAGGATCCGCGCGAAGCCCGTCGTGCGCAGCCGGCGCAACCGGGGGACCAGGACGTCGATCCGGTCCAGGGCGGGCAGCGGGGGCGAGGAGGTGAAGCCGTGCAGGGTGAGGGCGGCCAGGCCGGTGATCACCGCGTCCGGGTGCGCCGCTCGGGGCGGTCGCGGCGGCGCGCCGGTGCCCTCCGCGCGCGGCTGGGACGGCACCGCCGGGGTCGCGGTCTCCCGGGCCGCGTAGGTGAGGACCGCGTGCAGGCGCTCCTCGCTGGTCGGCGGGCCCGGGTGCAGGACGTAGACGCCGGGCAGCAGTTGCTGCCAGGGGCCGCCGGGGCGGCACCGCGTGGCGAGTTCGGCGGAGGGGATGCCGTGGGCGCGCAGCTGGGCGGCGGTCAGGACGTGGCGGCTGCCGTCGGGGAGGTGGTGCAGGGGGCGGGGGGAGAGCGGGGTGTTGTGGGTCATGCACCGGAGATTCCCGCGCCCGATCCACTTCTTAACCGCTGTTACACGCCCGTCGACACATCCGGACAATCCCGCGCTAAAGGACGGGTGTTCGGATGTCGATGAGGCGCCGAAACCCCTGGTCCGAACGGGGTGGCCCAGGGGTTACGGTCGCTCGTGCCCAGATTTCGTAACGGTCACCCGCGGCCCTGGCTTTGGCCAGAGCAACCGTGACGGCTCACTCCGCCGCCGCGTCGCACTCCTGCCCGCGCAGCGCCCGCGCCAAGTCGTCCCGGGCCTCCAGGACCAGCCGGCGCAGGGCCGGCGGCGCGTCCTCGTGGGCCGCGAGCCAGCCGTCCGTCGCCGCCAGCGTCTCCGGGGAGTCCTGGAGCGACGGGAACAGACCCCGCACCACGTCCATGCCGATCTGGATGGACCGCTCGGCCCACACCCGCTCGATGACGGCGAAGTACTTCTCCGCGTACGGCGCCAGCAGCGCCCGCTGCGACGGCTGCGCGAAGCCCGTGATGGTCGCCTCCACCAGCGCGTTGGACAGCGCCTCGGACTCCACGACCCGCGCCCACGCCTGCGCCTTCACCGCCGCGGACGGACGCGCGGCCAGGCAGCGCACCTGGTGGCGCTTGCCGGACGCGGTGTCGTCCCGGGCCAGTTCCGCCTCCAGCGCCTTCCCGTCCGCGTGACCGTGCGCGACCAGCGGCTCCAGGAACACCCACCGCAGCTCCTGGTCCACCTCCAGGCCGTCGATCTTCTCGGTGCCGCCCAGCAGGCCCTTGAGCAACTCCAGATCCGAGCCGCGGGACGCCGTCGCGGCGAAGAACCGCGCCCACGCCAGCTGGTGCTCGCTGCCCGGCTCGGCCGCCCGCAGCTCCCGCAGGGCGCCCTCCGCCAGCAGCCGCTCCCCCTCCGCCCTCCAGGCCGGGGCCGCGTAGTGGACCAGCGCCGAGTTCGCCCAGGCGTGCAGCATCTGGAGCACGCCGATGTCCGACTCGCGGCCCGCGAACCGCAGCACAAGGCCGATGAAGTCACGGGCGGGCAGCAGCGCGTCCCGCGTCATGTTCCACAGCGCCGACCAGCACAGCGCCCGCGCCAGCGGGTCGGTGAGGCCACCGAGACCCTCCTTCAGCGTCTCCAGCGACGTCGCGTCGAACCGGATCTTGCAGTAGGTGAGGTCGTCGTCGTTGACCAGCACCAGCTCGGGCGCCTCGGCACCGGCCAGCTCCGCCACCACCGTGCGCGGGCCGTCGACGTCCGCCTCGGCGCGCGCGTACCGCTCCAGCGCGCCCTCCGCCGTACGCCGGTACAGGCCCACCGCGACCCGGTGGGGGCGCAGCTCGGGGTGCGACTCGGCGGCCTCCTGCACCACCGCCAGCTCCTCGACCCGCCCGTCCGCGGCCAGCAGCACCTGCGGGGTCAGCGCGTTCAGCCCGGCCGTCTGGAGCCAGGAGCGCGCCCACGCCCCCATGTCCCGGCCGGACGTCTCCTCCAGCACCGACAGCAGGTCGCCGAGGCGGGTGTTGCCGTACGCGTGCCGCTTGAAGTAGCGCCGGGCGCCTTCCAGGAACGCGTCCTGGCCGACGTACGCCACCAGCTGCTTGAGCACCGAGGCGCCCTTGGCGTAGGTGATGCCGTCGAAGTTGAGCTTGGCGTCCTGCAGATCGCGGATGTCGGCGGTGACGGGGTGCGTGGAGGGCAGCTGGTCCGCGCGGTACGCCCAGGCCTTGCGGCGGTTGGCGAAGGTGATCCAGCCGTCGGTGAAGCGGGTGGCGCCGACCAGCGAGAACGAGCCCATGAAGTCGGCGAAGGACTCCTTCAGCCACAGGTCGTCCCACCACTCCATGGTGACCAGGTCACCGAACCACATGTGCGCCATCTCGTGCAGGATCACGTTGGCCCGCGCCTCGTACGACGCCCGCGTCACCTTGCCCCGGAAGATGTACTCCTCGCGGAAGGTCACCAGGCCCGGGTTCTCCATCGCGCCGAGGTTGTACTCGGGCACGAACGCCTGGTCGTACTTGCCGAACGGGTACGGGTAGTCGAAGTGGTCGTGGAAGAAGTCCAGGCCCTGCTTGGTGACCAGGAAGACGTCGTCGGCGTCGAAGTACGGGGCGAGGCCCTTGCGGCACATGGCGCCCAGCGGGATCTCCAGCCGCGTGCCGTCCTCGAAGACCCGCTCGTAGCGGTCCGTGACGTAGTGGTACGGGCCCGCCACCACACAGGTGATGTACGTCGAGATCGGCTTGGTCTCCGCGAACCGCCACACCCCGTCGGCCCGTTCGCCGGCGCCGTTGCTCCACACCGTCCACTCCTCGGGCGCCCGCACCTCGAAGCGGAACGGGGCCTTGAGGTCCGGCTGCTCGAAGTTCGCGAAGACCCGCCGCGAGTCGGCCGGCTCGTACTGCGTGTACAGGTAGACCTCGCCGTCCTCCGGGTCGACGAAGCGGTGCAGGCCCTCGCCGGTGCGGGAGTAGGCGCACCGCGCGTCCACGACCAGCTCGTTCTCGGCGGCCAGGTCCTCCAGCAGGATCCGGGAGCCGTCGAAGACCTCGCTCGGGTCCAGGTCGCGGCCGTTCAGCGAGACGGCCGTCACGCTGGGCGCGATCAGGTCCGCGAAGCTGGACGCGCCCGGCTCGGCACAGCGGAAGCGGATCGTGGTGACCGAGCGGAAGGTGCGCGGGCCGTCACCGGCGTGGTCGCCGACGGCGGAGCGCACGTCGAGGGACACGTCGTACCCGTCGACCGACAGCAGAGCGGCCCGCTCACGGGCCTCGTCGCGGGACAGATTCTCACCGGGCACGGGCGGCACTCCCTCGTACGTGATGACTACGCCTGAACAGGACCGATCCTGCCATGCGCCCCTGACGCGGGGCAGCAGGGAATGAGCGGGCAGGGCGGCGGCGTTCTCCCGGACGTTGCCGCGGAGAGCGTCACTGCCCAAGGAGAGACATGTCCGAGAAGACCCCCGTCGACTTCTGGTTCGACCCGCTGTGCCCCTGGGCCTGGATGACCTCCCGGTGGGTGCTGGAGGTCGAGAAGGTCCGTGACATCGAGGTCCGCTGGCACCTGATGAGCCTCGCCGTGCTGAACGAGGACAGGCTCGACGAGCTGGAGGAGTGGTACCGGGAGCTGCTCACGACCAAGGCGTGGGGTCCCGTCCGGGTCGTCATCGCCGCGCAGGAGGAGCACGGCACCGAGGTGCTGGGCGACCTGTACACCGCGATCGGCACGCGCTTCCACAACCAGGGCATGGGCCCGGAGAAGGAGGCGGTCGCCGCCGCCCTGGAGGAGGTCGGCCTGCCCGCGTCGCTGATGGACCACTGGGACGACACCCCGTACGAGGAGCAGTTGCGCGTCTCCCACAAGGAGGGCATCGAGAAGGTCGGCCAGGAGGTCGGCACCCCGATCATCGCCGTGCCCGGCCCCGGCGGCGAGCAGACCGCCTTCTTCGGCCCGGTCGTCACCCCCGCCCCCAAGGGCGAGGAAGCCGCCCGCCTGTGGGACGGCACCCTGGCCGTGGCCTCGATCCCCGGCTTCTACGAGATCAAGCGCTCCCGCACCAAGGGCCCGGACTTCAGCAACCTCTAGGGCCTGTCGCCGATCATGCCGGGCCCGACGAGACACCCCTAGCCCGCCGCTCCACATGCGGGCGGACGGACGGAGCGGGATACTCACGGCCCATGACCGCCCTCCTCCTCCTCGCCCGCCACGGGCAGACCGTCTGGCACGCCGAGAACCGCTACGCCGGTGTCAGCGACATCCCGCTCACCGGCACCGGGCGCGCCCAGGCGGAGGCCCTGGGGCGCTGGATCGGCGCGCAGCCGGTCGACGCGGTCCGGACGTCCCCGCTGTCCCGGGCCGTGGCCACCGCCGAGCCGGCCTGCCGGGCGCTCGGGCTGACCCCCGGCCGCGAACCCGACCTGCGCGAGTGCGACTTCGGGGTGCTGGAGGGCCGTACCCTCGCCGAGTTCGCGCAGGAGGACCCGGAGCGCGCGGCGGCCTACCGGGCCGACCCGGTGGCCCACCCCTTCCCCGGCGCCGAGGACCCGGCGGCCGCCGCCGAGCGCGGAGCCGCCGCCCTGCGCCGCGTCGCGGCGGCCCACCCCGGCGGACGCGTCCTCGTCGTCGCCCACAACTCCCTGCTGCGCCTGGTGCTGTGCCGGCTGCTCGGCATCCCGCTCGCCGACTACCGCCGGGTCTTCCCCAAGCTGCGCAACGCCGCCGTCACCGAGCTGCGCCTCGACCCGCAGACCGGCACGGCGGGGCTGCTCTCCCTGAACGTCCCCACCGGGCCGTAGGGGACGCGGAAAACCCCCGCGAGTCACGTCCTCGCGGGGGTTCTCCTCTCTTCCGCCCGCCCGCGTGAAGGGTGAGAAGACGATCACGAGGCGGGACGTCTCAAGGGGTCAGGGCGCCAGCAGCAACGCGTTCGCGCGGGACTTGGCGGCCTCGTAACGGCGGGCGACGTCCTGCCAGTTGACGACCTGCCACATCGCCTCGATGAAGTCCACCTTCTGGTTCCTGTACTGCAGGTAGAAGGCGTGCTCCCAGGCGTCGAAGACCAGGATCGGCGTCGAGCCCTGGCCCACGTTGCCCTGGTGGTCGTAGACCTGCTCGACGATCAGCCGGCCGCTCAGCGGCTCGTACGCCAGTACGCCCCAGCCGGAACCCTGGGTGGTGGCCGCGGCCTTGGACAGCTGGGTCTTGAAGGCCGCGAAGGAGCCGAACGACTCGGCGATGGCGTCCGCCAGCTCGCCCACGCCGTCCTTGTCCAGCGGCTCGCCCCCGCCCTCACCGGTCATGTTGTGCCAGTAGATGGAGTGCAGGATGTGGCCGGACAGGTGGAAGGCCAGGTTCTTCTCCAGGCCGTTGATCGACCCCCACTGCTCCTTGTCCCGTGCCTCGGCCAGCTGCTCCAGCGTGTCGTTGGCGCCCTTCACATAGGCCGCGTGGTGCTTGTCATGGTGCAGCTCGATGATCTCCGGGCTGATCACGGGAGCGAGCGCGGAGTAGTCGTACGGCAGTTCAGGCAGCGTGTAGACGGGCATGGCGGGTCCCCTCCGACCTCTTATTGCAAGTCACTTGCAAGTGCAGATTAACAGCATCAAGCTGCCGCGGAGAGGAGGCGAGGGCAGGGTGTCGCCGCCGGTCCCTGGGCCCGGCGGTCACGCGCGCCCCACCATGGCGCTCTGGGGACGGAGGGGGCGCCATGGACGGCCGCGATCGCCGAACGGGCCCGCGTGACCGGGACGACCGTGGTCACGCTCATGACCACGCAGATGGGGAATCGGTACGCGACGGGCTCGTCGCCCTCTCGCGGCGCGTCCAGCCCGAGCGGGCGGAGACCGTCGGCAGCGAACCGCAGGACGCGCGCGACGAGCTGATCCCGGCCCAGGAGTCCGGTGACTCCGGCACCGAGGCGGAGCGCACCGCCGAGTGGAAGGCGCGCGGGCGCCGGCTCCCGCTCGCCCGCCCCGAGATCGCCGGCGAACTGCGCCGCGGCCCCGCCCAGGTGCGCCCCGAGCCGCCGCAGCCGCTTCCCGCACCGCGGGTCCGGCTCCACGTCGATATGTCCGGCAGCGGCCGGGTCCACCGGGCGGGACGCGACCAGCGCATCACCGAGCGATGAGCGAACCGGACGGCCGCGCCTTCGGCCACGGCCGGGTCTTCCGGGCCGGCGTCACCGGGTCCGGCGGCGAGATCCACGTCGTGCGCGCATGGGCGGCCGCGGCACTGGCGATGGCGACACCGCGGGAGGTCACCGAACGACGAGAACGGGTGCTCGGACCCGAGCACCCGTTCATCGAGGAGAACACGACCTGGCTCGCCGCCTGGGAAGCGGAAGCCGCCCAGGCCCGACCGGGCCCGGCGTCAGCTCACGGCGCGCCTGCGCTGCCAGAGGTATCCGACGGCCGCCAGGAACAGCGTCATGCCGCCCGTCGAGTACAGCTGCACCCGGGTGTCCGGCTCCCGCGCCATCAGGACGAAGATCGCCGCCATCCCGGCCAGCGCGACCCAGGTCAGCACCGGGAACGCCCACATCCGCACGACCAGCTTCTCCGGCGCCTCGCGCTCCACCCGGCGGCGCAGCCGCAGCTGGGAGACCGCGATGAAGATCCAGACGACCAGGATCACGGCGCCGATCATGTTCAGCAGCCAGGGGAAGACGTCGTCCGGCCGCCAGTAGCTGAGCAGCACGCACACGAACCCGAACACCGAGGAGGCCAGCACCGCGATCCGCGGCACCCCGCCGGACACCCGGCCCAGCGCCTTCGGGCCCTGCCCGCGCTCCACCAGCGAGTAGGCGATGCGCGAGGCGCCGTAGATGTTGGCGTTCATCGCGGACAGCAGGGCGATAAGCACGACCACGTTCATCAGCTGGCCCGCGCCGGGGATGCCGAGGTGGTCGAGGGTGGCGACGTACGGGCCCGACTCGACGATCTCCTTCGAGTCCCACGGCACCAGCGTGACCACGACCGCCATCGAGCCGATGTAGAACAGCGCGATGCGCCACATCGCCGTACGGACCGCGCTCGCCACCCCGCGCACCGGGTCCTCGGACTCGGCCGCCGCGATGGTCACCGTCTCCAGGCCGCCGTACGCGAACACCGAGGCGAGCAGGCCGATGACCAGCCCCTCACCGCCGCCCGGCAGGAAGCCTCCCTCTCCGGTGAGGTTCGCGGTGCCCGGCGCGTCGGTGCCCGGCAGCACGCCCAGGATGGCGAGCACGCCCAGCACCAGGAACAGCGAGATCGCGAGCACCTTCAGCGCGGCGAACCAGAACTCGAACTCGCCGAAGTTCTTCACGGCGGCCAGGTTCGCCCCGCAGAAGACCACCATGAACAGCGCCACCCACGCCCACTCGGGCGTCCCCGGCAGCCAGCCGCTGACGATCTTCGCGGCGCCGATGCCCTCCAGGCCGACCGCCGTGCACAGCAGCACCCAGAACGACCAGCCGGCGGTGAACCCGGCCCAGGGGCCGATCGCCCGCTCGGCGTGCGCGGAGAAGGAGCCGGACGACGGGTAGGCGGCGGACATCTCGCCGAGCATCCGCATCACCAGCATCACCAGGAGGCCGGAGAGGACGTAGGCGATGATGATCGACGGTCCGGCGGCGGCGATGCCCGCGCCGGAGCCGACGAACAGGCCCGCGCCGATCACACCGCCGAGGGCGATCATCGACAGGTGGCGCTGTTTCAGGCCATGGGAGAGGGAACCGTCCGCCTGCGGCGGGGTCTCCTGAGCGGTGGTGCTGGGCATGGGCGCGGCTCGTCCATCCGTGAGCGGGGACAGGTAAAAGCGCCCACAGTCTGGGTGGCGGCCCCGGTGACAGGACACCACCGTTCACTATGCGGACGCGCGGAATACGGAGTGTACGGCCCCCCTCACCCGACGGGGAGAGCACGATTCCCGCCGGGTTGGCGGAAACCTACAGCCTGCCCTGCCCCGCCCCACGTGACGCACACGTCCCCACCTCAGTGACCGTTATCACGTCGCCGGGGGTGTGATCGGCACTCTTTGTGCGCACCCCACCACACCCGTGCTCCCGCCTTTGTCGACCGGTAACGGTGATCGGTCCGACCGCCCTGGGTTAGCGTCACGGTGTCCCGTACCGCCGTCACCCGCGGAGTCCCCATGAGCACCGCCACCGCCACCTCCCTCGCCCGTCCGGGCCAGGTCCTCGCCGACCTGCTCCCGGCCTCCCGCGTCCGCGACATCGCCCTCGTCGCCGGCGGTGCCGCGCTCACCGGCCTCGCGGCCCAGATCGCCGTGAACGTGCCCGGCTCCCCGGTCCCGGTGACCGGCCAGACCTTCGCCGCGCTCCTCGTCGGCACCTCCCTGGGCGCCGGCCGCGGTTTCCTTTCGCTCGCGCTGTACGCGCTGGCCGGCATCGCGGGTGTGCCGTGGTTCGCGGAGGGTGCCTCCGGCGTGGGGATCCCGTCCTTCGGCTACGTCCTCGGCATGCTGCTCGCCGCCACCGTCGTCGGCGCCCTGGCCCGCCGCGGCGCCGACCGCTCCCCGTGGCGCATGGCGGGTGCGATGCTGCTCGGTTCGGCGATCATCTACGGCGTCGGCGTGCCCTACCTGGCCCTGTCGCTCGACCTGTCCGCCTCCGCGGCGATCGCGGCGGGCCTCACCCCGTTCCTGATCGGCGACGCCCTCAAGGCGGCCCTGGCGATGGGCGCGCTGCCCGCCGCCTGGAAGCTCGTCGGCAAGCGGTAACCCCTCAGGCGGTACGGAAGAGGTTCGCCGGGTCGTAGGACGACCTCAGCCCGGCGAGCCTCTTCCGCGTCTGAGGGTCGTGCAGCCCCTCGGCGCGGTCCCCGGCGCCCAGCGCGAAGTTGACGGACCGCCCGAGCGTCTGCGGCGCGAGCAGCGCGAACGCCGGGTCCAGCAGGGCGCGGGCCGGCTCCCGCCCGACCACGGTCAGCAGCCGCACCAGGAACCGCCCGTCGCGGAACGGCACCGCGTTCGGCGCGGGCCGCGCCAGCGCCCCGCCCAGATGGTTGACCTGTACGACGATCATGGCCTCCGCGTCCGGCCCGGTGCGCCGCAGCACCTCGCCCGCCCGTTCCACGTCCAGCTCGCGCACCACCGCGCTGTCCCCGTAGTAGGAGTGCGGGAAGTCCGGTTCGCTGTGGATGGTGTGGCTCTCCGTGTACGGCATCTCCCGCAGCGAGTCGGCCAGGACCGGCCCGATCTCCCGCAGCGGCGCCACCAGCCGTTCCCCGTCCGTCCCGGTGTACGCCACACGCACGGACACCTCGTACCGGCCCCGCAGATGCGGCGGCATGGCGGGCACGTCCGGATACGGCAGGGCGGCGAAGGACGACGTCAGCCCGTCCGGCACGGTCCGCGTCCACGCCTCGTACGCCGCCAGCGCCGCCGCCGGGTCGACGCGCCGCCCGTCGAAGGCGAGCGAGCCGCCGTACAGCCGGGCCACCGGAACCAGCCCGATCTCCAGCTCGGTGACGATCCCGAGCCCGTGACCGCCGCCGAGCAGCCCCCAGTACAGCTCGGAGTCCTCCCGCACGGCCCGGTGCGGGCGCCCGTCGCCGGTGACGACGTCCAGGGAGCGCACATGGTCGGCGGCATAGCCGAACTCCCGGGCCAGGAGGCCCAGCCCGCCGCCCAGTGTGTAACCCACGGCCCCGACGGAGGGGGCCGAGCCGCTGAGCGGCGCCAGCCCGTGCGGGGCGGCGGCCGCGACGACCTCGCTCCAGCGGACCCCCGCCTGCACCCGGGCGGTGCGGGCGGCCGGGTCGACGGTGACGCGGTTCATGCGCCGCGTGCCGACCAGGACCCCGCCCTCCACGTCACCGGGCGTGCCATGGCCGGTCGCCTGGACGCCGAGCGGCAGGTTCCGTTCGGCCGCGTACCGCACGGCGGCCACCACGTCCTCGGCCGAGGAAGCGCCGAAGACCACGGCGGGCCGCCGTACGAACCCGGTCTGGAAGCCGGCGGTCTCCTCCGCGTACCCCGCGTCACCGGGGCGGAGGACGAGCGGAGCTGCGGTGATGTCGGTGCTGGTGAGATTCATGCCGCCGAGGATGGCGGCATAACCTGACAACGGCCGTCAACTTTTCCAGCGCCGTGCTGTGAGAAAGGGCCTCGCGGCGCGTGCCGCGAGGCCCTTGAGGTGCCGGACGGGCCGCGAGGCCCTTGAGGCGCCGGAC
Organism: Streptomyces sp.; assembly: GCF_035645055.1. Taxonomy (GTDB): domain Bacteria; phylum Actinomycetota; class Actinomycetes; order Streptomycetales; family Streptomycetaceae; genus Streptomyces. The sequence continues at coordinate 153,962 of NZ_DASQNH010000050.1, forward strand.
GGCGAAGGTCAGCCGGCCGCGACCTCGTCCCGCTCCCGCTCCCGCTCCTGCTCCCGGTCCTGGCCGGAGCCGAGCTTCTGCCGGACCACGGCGATGGCCAGCACCACCGCCGCCACCAGCAGCGACAGCAGCACGGTCTTGCGGCCGTCGTGCTCGGTGTCGGTGAGCATGTAGCCCAGGATGAAGACGATCAGCGCGGCGGTCGCCCAGGTCAGATACGGGTACAGCCACATCTTCACGACCAGCTTCTCCGGCGCCTCGGCCTGGATGATCTTCCGCATGCGCAGCTGCGAGAAGCAGATCACCAGCCAGACGAACAGCGCCACCGCGCCGCTGGAGTTCACCAGGAAGAGGAAGACGGAGTCCGGGAACTTGTAGTTGAAGAAGACGGCCACGAACCCGAAGACCACGGACACCAGGATCGCCGTACGCGGCACACCGCGCGCGGTGGTCCGGGCGAACGCCTTCGGCGCGTCCCCGCGCTCACCGAGCGAGAAGGCCATCCGGGAGGCGGTGTAGAGGCCGGAGTTGAGACACGACAGCACCGAGGTCAGCACGATGAAGTTCATGATCTGACCGGCGTGCGCGATGCCCAGCGAGTCGAGCGCGGCGACGTAGGAGCCCTTGTCCTGGATGGACTCGGAGTCCCACGGCAGCAGCGAGACGACCACGAGGATCGAGCCGAGGTAGAAGACGCCGATACGCCAGATGATGCTGTTGGTCGACTTGGTGACGGCCCGCTGCGGGTCCTCCGACTCACCGGCCGCCAGGGTCGCGATCTCACTGCCCATGAAGGAGAAGACGACCAGCAGCACACCGGTCAGGATGGCTCCCGGCCCGTTGGGCAGGAAGCCGCCGTGCTCGGTCAGGTTGGACAACCCGGCCTGCTCGCTGTCGACGCCGGGCAGCACGCCGAACACCGCGAGGCCGCCGATGACGATGAAGGCGCCGATGGCGACGACCTTGATCCCGGCGAACCAGAACTCGAACTCGCCGTAGGAGCCGACGGAGACCAGGTTGGTGCCGGTCAGCACCACCATCACGATGAGCGCCCAGGCCCACTGCGGTACGGCGGGCACCCAGCCCTCGAGGATCACGGCACCGGCGGTCGCCTCGACCGCGAGCACCACCACCCAGAAGAACCAGTAGAGCCAGCCGATGGAGAACCCGGCCCAGCGGCCGAGCGCGCGGTCGGCGTGCGCGGAGAAGGAGCCGGAGGTCGGGTTGGCGGCCGACATCTCACCCAGCATGCGCATCACCAGCACCACGAGCGTGCCGACGAGCGCGTAGGAGAGGAGGATGCCGGGGCCGGCGGTGGCGATACCGGAGGAGGACCCCACGAAGAGTCCGGCGCCGATGACACCGCCGATGGCGATCATCGACAGATGGCGATTCTTGAGCCCTGCCTGGAGCCCGCCGCCGGAACCGGGATCGCCGGTTCCTCCGGGGCTTCCGGGGCCGTCGTCGGCCTTTGTCAGGGTCGGCTGCGAAGTCATGGGACGGATTCCTTTGCGCCGGAATGATCAGTTCCCGTACGAACGGCGTACGAGCCGGACCAGTGAATCCGAGGTGAACGAATTCTTGAACCTTTGAATCCGGATTGTTACTTGAGGTTTCCCTGAGGTTCGGTGGTGTTCCTCTGCTTTCGGCGCCGCCACCCCACCCTGCTGCCCGGCCGCGCGCATGTCACACTCATCCCATGCGCGTGTATCTCGGCTCGGACCATGCCGGCTTCGAACTCAAGAACCACCTCGTCGAATGGCTCAAGTCGGCGGGCCACGACCCCGTCGACTGCGGCCCCCACATCTACGACGCCCAGGACGACTACCCGCCCTTCTGCCTCCGCGCCGCGGAGAAGACGGCCGCGGACCCCGGCTCCCTCGGCATCGTGATCGGCGGCTCCGGCAACGGCGAGCAGATCGCCGCCAACAAGGTCGAGGGCGTCCGTGCCGCCCTCGCCTGGAGCGAGGAGACGGCCGCGCTGGGCCGCCAGCACAACAACGCCAACGTCGTGGCCGTCGGCGCGCGCATGCACAGCGAGGAGGAGGCGACCAGGTTCGTCGAGGTCTTCCTGGGCACCCCCTTCTCCGGCGACGAGCGCCACATCCGCCGCATCGACATGCTCTCGGCGTACGAGACCACGGGTGACCTGCCGCCGATCCCGGCGCACCACCCGCAGCAGGACTGACACCGCTCCCCGGGGCGGGCAAGGAAATACGGCGGGTGCCCCTCGGGGGCTGGAAGGACGCGGGAGCCGTGCCAGAGGGGCACACGATTCACCGGCTGGCGCACGACTACGCCACCCGCTTCTCCGGCACGGCCCCCCGGGTCACCAGCCCCCAGGGCAAGTTCTCCGACGCCGCCGACCTGCTCGACGGAGCCGTCCTCACCGCCACCGAGGCCCACGGCAAGCACCTCTTCCTGCGCTTCCGCGACGCCGACTGGGTCCACATCCACCTCGGCCTGTTCGGCAAGGTCGCCTTCGGTGACGCCCCGGCGCCCCCGCCCACCGACACGGTCCGGCTGCGCCTGGCGAACGACACCTCCTACGTCGACCTGCGCGGCCCCACCGCCTGCGCGCTGATCACCGACGCGGAGAAGCGGGCCGTACACGACCGCCTCGGCCCCGACCCGCTGCGCGAGGACGCCGACCCGTCCCTGGCCTACCGGCGGATCTCCCGCAGCCGCACCACCATCGCCGCCCTGCTGATGGACCAGAAGGTCATCGCCGGCGTCGGCAACGTCTACCGCGCCGAAGTCCTCTTCCGGCACGGCATCGACCCGTACCGCGCGGGCAAGGACATCACGCCCGCCGAGTGGGCCGCGATCTGGACGGACCTCGTCGAGCTGATGCGCGAGGGCGTACGGCTCAACCGCATCGACACCGTCCGCCCCGAGCACACCCCCGAGGCGATGGGCCGCCCGCCCCGCGTCGACGACCACGGCGGCGAGGTGTACGTGTACCGCAGGGCGGACCTGCCCTGCCACATCTGCGGCGGCGAGATCCGCACCGCCGGCCTCGCCGCCCGCAACCTCTTCTGGTGCCCCGCCTGCCAGCGGGCCTGACGCACCCGGCTCAGAAGCCGTGCGGCAGCCAGGGCGCGAGCCCCGCCGCCCCGAACGCCACCGAAGCCTCCGCCAGCGCCCCGGCGCGCAGCTCCCGCACCCGCCCGGCCGCGCCCAGTGCCGCGAGGCGCACCCCGCCGAGATACACCGAGCCCAACTCCCGTACGGACAGCGCGAGATCCGCCGCGTCCGCGGTCCGCTCGCAGGTCGCCCCCTTGGTGTCCCCGCTCAGCCGCCAACGCCCCGCGTTCCACGGGCAGAAGGCGTCCTCCACGTCCAGCACCACATCCACCGGCGCCGCGTACGTGCGCGCCTCCAGCGCCGCCCCCACCTCGACGGGCCGCAGATACAGCGAGTCCCGCAGCCGGGGCCGGCACCGCCGGGTGTCCGACACCAGGTACTGCCAGGTGTCGTCGACCGGCCGCCCTCGCGCCACCAGCGTGGCGGTCAGGTCGATCCCGAACAGGAACCGCCACAGCGCCGCGTCCACGGCCGGATCCGGCGCCGCCAGGTCCTCCAGGAACACCGTGCCGTCGTGTCCGCTCTCGCCCCAGCCGATCTTCACCCGGTACCGCGCGTACCCCACGATCCGGCCGTCGCGCTCGGCGACCACGCACTGCAACGGCGACGCGCCCTCCCGCTCGCTCTCCGGGTCCAGCAGCCCCACCCGCTCCCACTTCGGCCGCCGGGCCAGCATGCCGGGCCGCCGCGGCACCAGCTGGGCGTAGACCGCCTCGCACGCGTCGAGCACCTCGGCGGGCGCCGCGTACCGCAGCCGTACGTCATCGGTCCCCGCGGGCACCGACAGCCGCACCCGGCCGGTGTCGATCTCCGCGCCCAGCGCGTACGTCGCCACGCCGTACCCGAACCGGCCGTAGATGTCCGGCTCGGAGGCGGTCAGCACCGCCAGCGGCTCGCCCCAGGAACGGACGTCCTCCAACTGCCGCCGCATCATCGAGGTCAGCACCCCGCGCCGCCGGTGCGTGGCGGCCACCCCCACCATCGTGACGCCCGCCGCGGGCACCGACGCCCCGCCGGGCACGGTCAGCCGGAACGAGAACGCCCCGGACGTCCCCACACAGGCACCCCCGTCCCAGACGCCCAGGGAACGGTCGAACTCGGTCAGCTCGCGCCACAGTTCCCGCTCCTCGGGCGCCTCCGGCACACCGCCGAAGGCACGCAGCAGGGTGTCGTACCACACGTCCCAGTCGTCCGGCCGCAGGACGCGCAGTCCGTCCGGCCCCTCGCTCGCCATCGCCATGGTCCATGCCTACCAGGGCAATGGTGGGCGAGCCACGGGATTTCCGGCAGGCGGCGGCACGGCGGCTTTCCGTGGAGTTCACTGTGAAGTCGAGCCTCGGACGGGGGACAAGTGGGACCTCCCGTGCCGAGCGACAGGTCCGATGGATAGGGTCCCGAACTAATGGCAGCAGGACGAGGTCGGCGCGCGGCGGCCGAGAGGTTCCCGGCCCGGTGGAAGATGCAGTGGCACCGGGTCCGCGTCGGCCTGCGCAGAAGCGCCGTCGACTACTTCCGCGGCGACGGCTCCGACTGGGTCGCCCTCGCCGGCCTGCTGCTCACCGTCCCGTTGATCGCGATCACCACGCTCGCCAACCCGGTGTGGTGCTCCCCGGCCGCGCTGGTCCTGCCGATCGTCGCGGGCGGCCTGCTGCTGCGCCCGGCGAGCCTGCTCGGCCTGTACGCGGCGGCGGCGACCGCGCTGATCGTGGAGTCCGTCCAGCTGGGCCCGTACACCGAGGGCCCCTCCCGGGTCACCCCGGGCGTGGTGCTCGTCGTCGCGGCCTGCGGGCTCTTCGGGCTGCTCATCGCCCAGTTCCGCAGCCGGGTCGGCGTGCCCTGGCGGCGCGGCGGCACCATGCTGTTCGACCTGCGCGAGCGCATCCGCACCCAGAGCCGGCTGCCCAAGCTGCCGGCCGGCTGGCACCGCGAGATGGCGCTGCGCCCGGCCGGCGGCCAGTCCTTCTCCGGCGACTTCGTCGTCGCGGCCCGCACCAACGGCGGACGCACCCTGGAGGTCGTGCTCACCGACGTCTCCGGCAAGGGCATGGACGCCGCCTCCCGCGCGCTGCTGCTGGCCGGCGCCTTCAGCGGCCTGCTCGGCTCGCTGCCGCCGCACGCCTTCCTCCCGGCCGCCAACGGCTATCTGCTCCGCCAGGACTGGGACGAGGGCTTCGCGACCTCCATCCACCTCGTCCTGGACCTGGACTCCGGGGACTACGAGCTGTACTCGGCGGGCCACCCGCCGGGGCTCCAGCTCAGCGCGGGCAGCGGCCGCTGGGAGGAGAAGGCGGCCGAGGGCCCGCTGCTCGGTGTGTACGAGGGCGCCCAGTTCGACCCGGTCAAGGGCTCGCTGCGAGCCGGTGACGTGCTCATGCTGTTCACCGACGGACTGGTGGAGACCTCCGAGCGGGACATCGTCGAGGGCATCGACCGGCTCACCGGCGAGGCCGACCGCTATGTCGCCGGCGGCTTCCACGGCGCCGCCTGGCACCTCATCGAAGCCGTCGCCAAGGACGTCAACGACGACCGGGCCCTGCTGCTGATCTGCCGCGAGGGCCCGACCGCCCAGGCCCAGGCACAGGCACAGGCCCAGTCGTCGCAGGCCCAGTCGTCGCAGGCCCGGTCATCGCAGGCGCAGCCGGCGGCCCGCTGAGACACTGGCGGGGTGACCGAGACTCCGCAGACCCTCCCCCTCGCCGAGGTGGAGGCCCTCGCCCGGGCCGCCCACCAGGGCCAGACCGACAAGGCCGGCCGACCCTACGCCGAGCACCTCCAGGCCGTCGCGGAGGGCGTCCGTGCCCGCGGCGGCGACCCCGAGCAGATCGCCGCCGCCTGGCTGCACGACGCCGTCGAGGACGACGCGATGCCCGAGCGATGGCTGGATCAGGCCCCGCTGAGCGACCGTACGAAGGCCATCGTGCGGGCGGTCACCAAGCGGGCCGGGGAGCCGCCCGAGGCGTACGCCGCCCGGATCCTCGCCACGCCCGGCGCGCTGCTGGTGAAAGAGGCCGATCTGGCCCACAACGCGGACCCCGCCCGTCTCGCGGCCCTGGACGAGCCGACCCGCACACGGCTGACCGAGAAGTACACGCGGATGCGCGCACTGCTCGGCCTGGAGGGATGACGCCGAGACGGGTGACGCCGGGGAGGCATGACGCCGGGTAGGCATGAGGCCGGGAGAGACGACGTCGGGAACGGGCTTCAGACGTGAGCGGTCTCCCGCCTGACCTGGTCGCTCTTCTCGCTCTCGCTCTCGCTCTCGCTCTTCTCGCTCTTCTGGCGTTCCCGGGCGGCTTGGGCGGCGTCCTGCCGGAACGCCCAGTCCATCCGCGGCTCCATCACGCACCGGAACACCCGCCGCACGGGCCGGGTGCACAGCAGCGTCACACCGATCGCGGCGAGCGCGGTCACGAACAGCTCACCGAGCGGCCGGTGCAGCCACGCGTGGTCGAACCAGCCCTGGTAGATACCGGCCTTGACCACGAAACCGTGCAGCAGGTAGCCGTACAGCGTGCCCGCGCCCAGCGCCGTGAACCACATGCGGCGGCGCGGCACCCAGGCGAAGAAACAGGCCGTCAGCACCAGCGAGCAGCCGAACATCGCCAGCACCATCATCGGACCCATCCACCACGGCACGCCCAGCTCCTGCGCTGAGTCCCGGTGGTAGAACCAGGCGGTGTCCATCCGCGGCACGGCCCACCAGCCCATGGCCAGCGCGGCGGCGAAGACCGGCACCGACAGGATCCGCACCGAGCGGCGGCGCACCAGGTGGAAGTGCTCGGCCCGCACGCACAAGCCGAGCACGAAGTACGGCAGGAACTGCAGCACCCGCTGGAGGTCCAGGTCGTTCCCGATCTCCGGGCTGACCGACGCGGCCATCGCGATGCCGAGCGCGACCGGCAGCGGCCAGCGGACCATCCTCCAGATCGGAGTGGTGAGCCGCCACACGAACAGCGCGCACAGAAACCAGGTGAGATACCAGGGATCGAGCAGGGTGATCTCCTGCCCCGGATCGCCGTCCACGATCCGCTTGAAGAGCGGATAAGCGGTCTCGAAGACGATGTACGGCACGGCCACACCGGTGATCAGCCGCTTGAGCCGGCTGGGGCGCAGGTCGAAACCGCGCGAGAAGAAGCCGGAGATGATGATGAACGCCGGCATGTGGAAGGCGTACACGACGTTGTACGCGCCTTCGAGGACGCGGCTGTCGCCCTTCAGCGGCTCCCAGGCGTGACCGATGGCCACCAGCGCGATCGCCAGGTATTTGGCGTTGTCGAAGAACGCGTCGCGCTGCTTTCCGGACTGCGGACCCTGCGCTGACCGCGGGCCCGGCACCCCCGAGGCCGGCGGCTGTGCCGGGGGGAGCGGCGCCCTGCGGCGGAAGGAGGCGGCGTGAAACATCTGAGGCACCCTAGCGTCGTCCGTGGGGTCCCGTAAAACCCTCCACGTCATTCCTGGTTCAGCGCTCGGTCACACGCTTTGCGCACGTGAAAAGGCCAGTTGGGGGCAATTCGATTTACCTGCCCGCATGGTGTGTGGGCAGGGAAAGCAACGTGTCGCGTTTCTGTCGCGAGCATGCCTTCGAATTGCTGTGCGGATTAACGTGCGGATTGCTGTACGACGCCTCCGCGTACGGGTGTTGACGGCAGCGGCGGAGTGCCTGCGGAGCACTGCCGTGACCGACGTCGCGTCATGGGCCGCATAGGGTGGGCCGGTTGGTGGCACGATGGTTCTGGCGGGGTGCGCGCGGCTGCATGCCCCGGCCGGGAAAGCCGACCGACCGAGGGTGGGATCTGTTGTGGCCATTTCACTGTCAGTGGTGCTGCTGTTGGCGATCATCCTGGTCGTGATGATGCGTGGCGGTTCGATCAAGGCCGGGCCCGCCGTCGTGGCGATCCTCTTCGGCTTCTTCCTCGCCTCGACCGGCATGGCGCCGTCGATCAATCGTTTCCTCAACTCGATAGCGGAAACGATCAACTCCATCAGCTTCTGAGCCCGGCCGGCTCGCGCCTGGCAGGCGATCGGGGCCGGGCGCGCAAACGCGTCAGGGCCGGCCGGAGAGATGATCTCCGGCCGGCCCTGAGCCGTAGAGAGCGGGCGACGGGAATCGAACCCGCGTAGCCAGTTTGGAAGACTGGGGCTCTACCATTGAGCTACGCCCGCACGCAACGCGCCGCTTGTCGGACGACCGCGGCACTCAGGCATCCTAGCGGGTCGGCCCCGTTCGGCGCACACCCCTTCCGGCGCCACGCCGACGCCCACGCGCGGGCGCGCCCCGAATACGGCGGCCGAGCAGCCCCTGGGCATGTACCCTACGTGTCGCACACCAGACGGGGTGTGGCGCAGCTTGGTAGCGCGTCCGCTTTGGGAGCGGAAGGCCGTGGGTTCAAATCCCGCCACCCCGACCACCGGCTGATCACCTTGAGTGATCGACCTCGCCATCGCGGACGATCGCCTTTTGGGCCGTGTACCCGCTGCCGTTACTATGCAAGCTGCACGCCCGTGTGTCCGGCCTAGCGGCCTATAACTCCTCCGGGCGGCGAAATCCGCCGGACCAGTCTGGCTCCGGCAGAACCCGAGCAGTCAGCCACAAGGAGACCGAACCGTGAAGAGCGCCGTGGAGAACCTGAACCCGACCCGGGTTCGGCTCACTGTCGAGGTGCCCTTCGAGGAGCTCAAGGACAGCCTCGACGCGGCGTACAAGAAGATCAACCAGCAGGTCACGGTGAAGGGCTTCCGCAAGGGCAAGATCCCCGCCCGGGTCATCGACCAGCGGTTCGGCCGCGGCGCCGTGCTGGAGGAGGCGGTCAACGACGCGCTTCCGAAGTTCTACACGGAGGCGGTCAACGAGGCCGAGCTGAACGTCCTCGGCCAGCCCGAGGTCGACATCACGGAGCTGAAGGACGGCGAGACGCTGAACTTCACCGCCGAGGTCGACGTCCGCCCGGCGATCGAGATCCCGGACTACTCCGGTATCGAGGTCGAGGTCGACGCCGTCGAGGTCACCGACGAGGACGTCGAGAAGTCGGTCGAGCAGCTCCGCGAGCGCTTCGCCTCCACCACCCCGGTGGAGCGCGCCGCCGAGGACGGCGACGTGGTCACCGTCGACCTGGAGGCCAAGGTCGAGGGCGAGGTCCTGGAGGACGGTGTCGCCAACGGCGTCTCCTACACCATCGGCTCCGGCGAGCTGCTGGACGGCATCGACGACGCCGTGAAGGGCCTGGAGGCCGGTGGCGAGGCCACCTTCACCTCCGAGCTGAAGGGCGGCTCGGCGGCCGGCAAGGAGGCCGAGGTCACCGTCAAGGTCACCCAGGTCGCCAAGCGTGAACTGCCCGAGCTGGACGACGAGTTCGCGCAGATGGCCTCCGAGTTCGACACCCTGGACGAGCTGAAGGCCGACAGCCGCAAGCGCCTGGAGAACATGAAGCAGTTCGACCAGGCCACGCAGGCGCAGGAGCGCGTCCTGGAGAAGCTCCTCGAGCTGGTCGAGGTCCCGGTCCCCGAGAAGCTGCTCGAGGACGAGATCAACACCCGCAAGCACAACCTGGAGCACCACCAGCTCGGCCAGATGGGCCTGACCCTCGACAAGTACCTGGAGCTCCAGGGCAAGACCGCCGAGGAGTTCGAGAACGAGACCCGCGAGGCCGCGGTCAAGGGCATCAAGACCCAGTTCGTGCTCGACGAGCTGGTCAAGCAGGAGAAGCTGAACGTCAACCAGGAGGAGCTCACCGAGCACCTCATGCGGCGCGCCGCCTCCTCCGGCATGTCCCCCGACCAGTTCGCCCAGGCCGTCGTCGAGCAGGGCCAGGTCCCGCTGCTCGTCGGCGAGGTCGCCCGTGGCAAGGCGCTGGCCGTCGTGGTCGAGAAGGCCACGGTCAAGGACACCAACGGCGAGATCATCGACCTGTCCGACGAGGACGAGTCCGAGGCCGCCGCCGAGTCGGCCGACGCCGAGTCCGCCGAGGCCGCCGCCGAGGAGAAGTCCGAGGGCTGAGCCGTACGGCACCTCTGAGCACGTCACGACGGACCCCGGGTACTCGCTGCCCGGGGTCCGTCGCCTTGTCCCCGGACTTGCCCGCGCGGAGATCGACGCTACGCCCCCGGCGAACACTCCCATTACCGGGATTCCCCCGGAGGGCCCCCGCGTTAGGGTCCATGAATACGTAGTACACGTGAGACGGCCCGGCGCCGTCGTAAGACGAGCAGGTGGATACGTGACGAATCTGATGCCCTCCGCCGCCGGCGAGCCTTCCATCGGTGGTGGCCTCGGCGACCAGGTCTACAACCGGCTGCTCGGCGAGCGGATCATCTTCCTCGGCCAGCCGGTCGACGACGACATCGCCAACAAGATCACCGCGCAGCTGCTGCTCCTTGCCGCTGACCCGGACAAGGACATCTTTCTCTACATCAACAGCCCCGGTGGTTCGATCACGGCGGGCATGGCGATCTACGACACCATGCAGTACATCAAGAACGACGTGGTGACGATCGCCATGGGCCTCGCGGCCTCCATGGGCCAGTTCCTGCTCAGCGCGGGCACCCCCGGCAAGCGTTTCGCCCTGCCGAACGCCGAGATCCTGATCCACCAGCCCTCCGCCGGCCTGGCCGGCTCGGCCTCGGACATCAAGATCCACGCCGAGCGGCTGCTGCACACCAAGAAGCGCATGGCCGAGCTCACGGCGCAGCACACCGGCCAGTCGGTCGAGCAGATCACCCGCGACTCGGACCGCGACCGCTGGTTCGACGCGTACGAGGCCAAGCAGTACGGCCTCATCGACGACGTCATCGCCACGGCCGCCGGCATGCCGGGCGGCGGCGGCACCGGGGCGGGCTCCTGAGGCCCGTAGCGGCCCCGCACCGGCCCTGACGGCCCCCGGCGGGGCCCACCCGGCCCCCTCGCAGCCCAGTCACCGCCCCAGCCCCTTTTCAGGAGACACCGTGAACGACTTCCCCGGCAGCGGCCCCTACGGCAGTGCGCGCGCCGAGTACACCGGCCCCACGGCCGAGTCCCGCTACGTCATCCCGCGTTTCGTCGAGCGCACCTCCCAGGGCATCCGCGAGTACGACCCGTACGCGAAGCTCTTCGAGGAGCGGGTGATCTTCCTCGGCGTGCAGATCGACGACGCCTCCGCCAACGACGTCATGGCGCAGCTGCTGTGCCTGGAGTCGATGGACCCCGACCGGGACATCTCGGTCTACATCAACAGCCCCGGCGGCTCCTTCACCGCGCTGACGGCGATCTACGACACGATGCAGTTCGTCAAGCCGGACATCCAGACGGTCTGCATGGGCCAGGCGGCCTCCGCCGCGGCCATCCTGCTGGCCGCCGGTACGCCCGGCAAGCGCATGGCGCTGCCGAACGCCCGCGTGCTGATCCACCAGCCGTACAGCGAGACCGGCCGCGGTCAGGTCTCCGACCTGGAGATCGCCGCCAACGAGATCCTGCGGATGCGCGCGCAGCTGGAGGAGATGCTGGCCAAGCACTCCACCACGCCGATCGAGAAGATCCGCGAGGACATCGAGCGCGACAAGATCCTCACGGCCGAGGACGCGCTGGAGTACGGGCTGATCGACCAGATCATCTCCACCCGCAAGATGAACAACGCAGCCGTCCGCTGACGCGGACACCGTTAGGATGTGCCGCCCCTTGGCACAGTGCACGTCGAAGTGAACCGCGCCAAGGGGGGCCCGAACGGGGGGCTCGGCAAGGTACCGTCGGACATAAGGCAGCACGAGGAGCCGCTGGACGCCCGCGTCCAGACGACTCCCAGGCGAAGGGGAAGCACACCGTGGCACGCATCGGTGACGGCGGCGATCTGCTCAAGTGCTCGTTCTGCGGCAAGAGCCAGAAGCAGGTCAAGAAGCTCATCGCAGGCCCCGGTGTGTACATCTGCGACGAGTGCATCGATCTCTGCAACGAGATCATCGAGGAAGAGCTCGCGGAGACCAGCGAGGTCCGCTGGGAGGAGCTGCCCAAGCCGCGCGAGATCTACGAGTTCCTCGAGGGATACGTCGTCGGCCAGGAGGCCGCGAAGAAGGCCCTCTCCGTCGCGGTCTACAACCACTACAAGCGGGTCCAGGCCGGCGAGAACGGCGGCAGCAGCCGCGAGGACGCCATCGAGCTGGCGAAGTCCAACATCCTGCTGCTGGGCCCCACGGGCTCCGGCAAGACGCTCCTCGCGCAGACCCTCGCCCGCATGCTGAACGTCCCGTTCGCGATCGCCGACGCCACGGCGCTCACGGAGGCGGGCTACGTCGGCGAGGACGTCGAGAACATCCTGCTGAAGCTGATCCAGGCGGCCGACTACGACGTCAAGAAGGCCGAGACCGGCATCATCTACATCGACGAGATCGACAAGGTCGCCCGTAAGAGCGAAAACCCGTCGATCACCCGGGACGTCTCCGGCGAAGGCGTCCAGCAGGCGCTGCTGAAGATCCTCGAAGGCACCACGGCCTCCGTGCCGCCGCAGGGCGGCCGCAAGCACCCGCACCAGGAGTTCATCCAGATCGACACGACGAACGTGCTGTTCATCGTGGGCGGCGCCTTCGCGGGCCTGGAGAAGATCATCGAGTCGCGGGCGGGCGCCAAGGGCATCGGCTTCGGCGCGACGATCCGCTCCAAGCGTGAACTCGAGTCCAAGGACCAGTTCGAGGACGTCATGCCGGAGGACCTGGTCAAGTTCGGCATGATCCCCGAGTTCATCGGCCGTCTCCCGGTCATCACGTCGGTCCACAACCTCGACCGCGAAGCGCTCCTGAAGATCCTGGTCGAGCCCCGCAACGCCCTGGTCAAGCAGTACCAGCGCCTCTTCGAACTCGACGGCGTCGAGCTGGACTTCGAACGCGAGGCCCTGGAGGCCATCGCCGACCAGGCCATCCTCCGCCAGACCGGCGCCCGCGGCCTGCGCGCCATCATGGAAGAGGTCCTCCAGGGCGTCATGTACGAGGTCCCCTCCCGCAAGGACGTGGCCCGCGTGGTCATCACCGCCGACGTGGTCCTCTCCAACGTCAACCCGACCCTGATCCCCCGCGACTCGCGGGGGCGGGGGGCGGGGGAGCAGAAGACGGCGTA
>NZ_DASQNH010000051.1:0-62661 GCF_035645055.1 Streptomyces sp.
CCGCCGCCGGCGCCGCTGAAGTCGTATGCGGTCTCGGCGTGCTCGGCCTGGTCGATGCCGGCCACCTCGTCGTCCTCGGGGACCCGCATGCCGATGGTCTTGTCGAGGACGAAGGCGAGGATCGCGGAGACGACCAGGGAGTAGGCGAGGACCGCGAAGACACCGGCGGCCTGCTTGCCGAGCTGGCTCGCGTCACCGCCGTAGAAGAGGCCCTTGACGTCGGACTGGCCCTCGCCGGAGGCGAAGAAGCCGACGAGCAGGGAGCCGACGATGCCGCCGACGAGGTGGACGCCGACCACGTCGAGGGAGTCGTCGTAGCCCAGCTTGTACTTCAGGCCGACGGCCATGGCGCACAGCAGACCGGCGATGGCGCCGACGGCGATCGCGCCGAGCGGGTCGACCGCGCCGCCGGCCGGGGTGATGGCGACGAGGCCCGCGACGGCACCGGAGGCGGCGCCCAGCGTGGTGAAGGCGCCGTGGCGCAGCTTCTCGTAGATCAGCCAGGCGAGCATCGCGGCGGCGGTGGCGACCTGGGTGTTGACGAACATCAGGGAGCCGACGCCGTCGTCGTTGCCGAGCCAGGAGCCCGCGTTGAAGCCGAACCAGCCGAACCACAGCAGACCGGCGCCGAGCATGACCAGGGGCAGGCTGTGCGGGCGCATCGGGTCCCTCTTGAAGCCGACCCGCTTGCCGATGACGAGGATCACGCCGAGCGCGGCGGCACCGGCGTTGATGTGCACGGCCGTACCGCCGGCGAAGTCGATCACGCCCAGCTCGAAGGCCCAGCCGCCGGTGCCCCAGACCCAGTGGGCGACGGGGAAGTAGACGACGGTGGCCCACAGGGCGATGAACAGGGCCCAGGCGGTGAACTTCACCCGGTCGGCGAGGGCGCCGCTGATCAGGGCCGGGGTGATGATCGCGAACATCAGCTGGAAGACGGCGAAGACGAGGACCGGGATGGTGTAGCCGTCCCAGATCGCGTCCTTGCCGATGCCGGTGAAGCCGACGTAGTCCGAGTTCCAGGCGAAGATGCCGCCGGAGTCGTTGCCGAAGGCCATGGAGAAGCCGTACAGCACCCACAGGATGGTGACGATCCCCAGGCTGATGAAGCTCATCATCAGCATGTTCAGGGTGCTCTTGACCCGGACCATGCCTCCGTAGAAGAAGGCCAGTGCCGGGGTCATCAGCATCACCAGGGCGGAACAGATGAGCATGAAGCCTGTGTTGGCGGCAGAGATCTCCGTCTCTGCGGCAAGCGTGATGGCTGGTGCCATCGGCGTCTCCTCGTCGTTGGTACGGCCCCGTGCGGGCGAAGCCTGGAGCGGATTGAGGGGTGGGCCGGTTATGCGCCATGAGATTGGCGCAGCGCGGTTTCGGTGGAAGCCCCTCGTTGTTTCGCCGCCGTGACGAAGGCGCCATGCGTGTTACGCGTCGATGAATTGCCGGATCTCGGGCCGCGCGATCGTTATCGTGGCGCAACCTTCCCGGGGAGAAGAGAAACCGGCCGCGGGCGGCCTTCCGATGACCTGGCATGGGGGAGCCGAGTCGGGCAGTTCGGGAGGGCCGGCCGCGGCCGGGGCCTGGGATTCGGGGGTCAGACCGCCTCTGCGGTCTCGGGCAGCTCCGCCGCGAGCTTGTCGGTGAGGTCGACGACCTCGGCGAGATCGCCGAACTCTCGGGCGGCGGTGTCCACCGTCTTTCGGATACGAGTGTTGACCCGCTCGGAGCGGACCTTCTTGGCGACCTGCATGGCCTGCCCCGCGAAAACGGCGCTCTGCTCGGGCTCGCGCTGGAGCAGGTGGACCGAGGCCATGCCGATCAGGTTGAGCGCGTACGACCGCTGGTGCTCGGTGTCCTGGGCGAACAGCTCGACGGCCCGCCGCATCAGGGGTTCGGCGAGGGAGGCGTAGGTGGGGCTGCGGCCGGCGACATAAGCGAGGTCGCGGTAGGAGTGGCTGTTCTCGCCGTACAGCTCGGCCTCGGAGAAGAAGCGGATCCAGTCGGGGTCCGGCTCGTCCCAGTCGTCGGCCTCGGCGAAGACGTCCTCGGCCATCCGCACGGCTCGCTTGGTCTTGCCGGGCTGGCCCATGTTGGCGTACGCGCGGGCCTCCATCGCATACAGCATGGACTGGGTGCGCGGGCTCGCGCAGTCGCGGCTGCCGTACTGCGCGAGGTGGATCAGTTCCAGGGCGTCGTCGGGCCGGCCGAGGTGGATCATCTGGCGGCTCATGCTGGAGAGGATGTACGAGCCGAGGGGGCGGTCACCGGCCTCCTTGGCGGCGTGCAGGGCGAGGACGAAGTACTTCTGAGCGGTGGGCTGGAGCCCCACGTCGTAGCTCATCCAGCCGGCCAGTTCGGCCAGCTCGGCGGCGACCTTGAACAGCTTGCGGGTGGTGGCCTCCGGCTGGGGCTCCTGGAGCAGATCGGTGACCTCGTGCAGCTGGCCGACGACGGCCTTGCGGCGCAGTCCGCCGCCGCACTGGGCGTCCCACTGCCGGAACATCACGGTGGTGGACTCCAGCAGGTCCAGCTCCGGCCGGGAGAGCCGCCCGCGCGCGCGGGCGGCGGGCGCGGACTGGGGCTCCGGCGGCGCCGTGGGCCTGGGCGAGGGCGGGGCGGGGACGAGCCAGCGCTGCATGGGCTCGATGAGGGCCGGGCCCGCGGACAGGGCCAGCGAGGTTCCGAGGAAGCCGCGCCGCGCCAGCATCAGGTCGCTGCGCGAGAACTCGCTGAGCAGTGCCACCGCCTGCGGGCCCGTCCAGGGCATGTCGACACCGGACGCGGAGGGCGCGGGGCGGGCGGTGCGCAGGCCCAGGTCCTCGACGGAGACGACGCAGCCGAACCGCTCGGAGAACAGCTCGGAGAGGATCCGGGGAATGGGCTCGCGCGGGTTCTCCCCGTCGAGCCAGCGCCGGACCCGTGAGGTGTCGGTCGAGATGTGGTTGGCGCCCAACTGGCGTGCCCGGCGGTTCACCTGGCGGGCCAGCTCGCCCTTGGACCAGCCGCTGCGCACGAACCACGAGCCCAACAGCTCGTTCGGGCGCTTCTCAGCGTTCGTCCCGCCTCCGCCGTTGCCGCCCACTGGAACGCCCCCATCCCTCAGACCGCTTGTCATCGACTGCGCCAAGCCTTATCGGAATGCCCGTCAAATAAGCCGCCCTTCTCGGAGTTGTCACCCTTCGAACGGGAAATCGACGTGCCTCCGGCATACCCACCGGTGCATGTGCCCCACCTGCCGTGCACACACAGTAATCCTACGATCACCCGTCCAGCCATGGCGATTCGGCAATCGCCACCATTCGCCACCCCTTCGAATGAACTCACGGACGCCTCCGCACGATTCACTTGACACATGACAGCCGAAAGCGGGCTGACAGGAGTGCGCCAGGGCGCGCACAGCTGAGCACACCACCCGGCGCGCTTCCGGGCGCCGAGTGCGTCGCGCGCCACCGGGCAACCCGATAGGCGAGGTCACGTTCCGCAGTCGTCTCGATCCGTGACGTAACCACCGGTGCGTCGGACCCGTTGGAGGGGGTATGGGCTTCACGATCGGCAGCAGCCGGGGCATCCGCGACATCCGGACCGGCACGCGCCGCCGCGGTCGCTCGCCGGAGTGCACCGCCGTGGCCGAGTACACCGGACTGTGGGGATGGGACGTCGTACCGGGCGCGCGGACCGCCGCGGGGCGGTGCTCCTGCGGCCACCCCGACTGCCGGGCACCGGGCGCGCATCCGCTGGACTTCGCCCCCCGGGTGCCCGCCGGGGCCACACTGGACCAGGCCACCGAGGCCTGGGCGGAGTTCCCGGGCGCGGCGGTGATGCTGCCGGTCGGCCGGGCGTTCGACGTGTTCGAGGTGGCCGAGCCGGCCGGGCGGCGCGCCCTGGTCCGGCTGGAGCGCATGGGTCTGCCGCTCGGCCCGGTGACCGCCACCCCGGACGGCCGCGCCCAGTTCTTCGTCGCCCCCGGCGCCGCCGCCGAGCTTCCCTCGCTGCTCTACCGCATGGGCTGGGACGACCCGGGCCTGGACCTGCACGGCCTCGGTCCCGGTACGTACGTCACGGCTCCGCCCTCCGACCGCGGCGGCCTGGGCCCGGTGCGCTGGCTGCGCTCCCCCGCCCTGGACTCCGCGAGCCGCCCGCCGGAGGCCCGGCTGCTGCTGGGCACGCTGGCGTACGTGGCGCACCGGTCGCGAGCGTAGACGCGGCGCTCACGCCGCCGTACGAGGAAGCGCCCGCCTCCTCCTGCACCGGGGGGCGGGCGCTTCCTTCCAGCACTTCCGGATTTCCGGAGGTGGTCTCACTCTCCGATGAGCGCGTCCACGAACGCCTCCGGCTCGAACGGCGCGAGGTCGTCCGCGCCCTCGCCGAGCCCGACCAGCTTCACCGGAACGCCCAGCTCGCGCTGGACGGCGACGACGATGCCGCCCTTCGCGGTGCCGTCGAGCTTGGTGAGCACGATGCCGGTGATGTCGACGACCTCGGCGAACACCCGGGCCTGCACCAGACCGTTCTGGCCGGTGGTGGCGTCGAGAACGAGCAGCACCTCGTCGAGCGGGGCGTGCTTCTCGACGACGCGCTTGACCTTGCCCAGCTCGTCCATGAGGCCGGTCTTGGTGTGGAGGCGGCCGGCGGTGTCGATGAGGACGACGTCCGCGCCGATCTCCTTGCCCTCCTTGACCGCGTCGAACGCGACGGAGGCCGGGTCGCCGCCCTCGGGGCCGCGCACGGTGTGGGCGCCGACGCGCTCACCCCAGGTCTGGAGCTGGTCGGCGGCGGCGGCGCGGAAGGTGTCGGCGGCGCCGAGGACGACACTGTTGCCGTCGGCGACCAGGACCCGGGCGAGCTTGCCGGTGGTGGTGGTCTTGCCGGTGCCGTTGACGCCGACGACCATCACGATGCCGGGCTTGCGGCCCTCGGGCTCGGTCTTCACGGTGCGGTCGAAGTCGGTGCCGACCAGCGTCAGCAGCTCCTCGCGCAGCAGGCCGCGCAGCTCCACGGGGGTGCGGGTGCCGAGCACCTTCACCCGCTCGCGCAGCCGTTCGACCAGCTCCTGGGTGGGCTGGACGCCGACGTCGGCGGTGAGCAGGGTGTCCTCGATCTCCTCCCAGGTGTCCTCGTCGAGGTGCTCGCGCGAGAGCAGCGTGAGCAGGCCCTTGCCGAGGGCGTTCTGCGAGCGGGAGAGACGGGCGCGCAGGCGCACCAGGCGCCCGGCGGTGGGCTCGGGGATCTCGATCGGGGGAGCCTCGACGGGCTCCTCGGCGACGGGAGGCTCCTCGACGGTGGTCGGGGCCGAGCCGCCCGGGAGGTCCACCTCCTCGATCGTCCGGCGCGGTTCCTCCTTAGGCGTCTCGGCCTCGTCGCCGACGTGCGGCTCGGCCGGAGGGGCGGTGAGGTCGGGCGTCGTGGGGGGCGGCGGGGGCAGCTGCTTCTTGCGTCGGCTGCCGACCACGAGCCCGCCGAGCGCGCCGAGCACGACCACGGCGATGACTACAGCAAGGATGACGATGTCCATAACCCGTCCAGTATCGGCCATGGGGGTCCGCCCGACCCCTTTTGTGGCTTCCTCCGAGAGACAAAGGGCACCGGTGGGCGTGAGTCGGGCCAAAGTACAGTGGCGTCGACTGTGTCAACGCGCGTAGAGTCCCGACGTCCCCCGTCCCCCCACCGCTAGGCATGTTCGTCATGAGCAAGACCGCCGAGACCGAAGGCGCTCTCGAAACCCGCGGCATCGAGCAGGTACCGGACCACGAGCGCACCGCCAGAACCCGTGAGCTGTTCCCCACCTGGGTGGGCGCCAACATCAGCGTGCTGCTGCTCACCATGGGCGCGAGTCTGGTCGTGGCGTACCACCTCAACATCTGGCAGGCGCTGGTCGTCGCCACCGTCGCGCCCCTCGTGTCGTACGGCCTGGTCGGGCTGATCGGCATCGCGGGCAAGCGGGGCGGGGCGCCGGGCATGGCACTCTCCCGCGCGGTCTTCGGCCAGCGTGGCAATCTGCTGCCCGGTTCGCTGATCTGGGTGGCCCGCTGGGGCTGGGAGACGATCAACGCGGTGACCGGCGCCTACGCCATGCTCACCATCCTGGACATCGTCTTCGGCATCGGTGCGAACAGTCTGCTGGACATGGTGATGCTGCTGGCGTTCGTGGTGGCGACGTTCGCGATCTCCGGGCTCGGCATCGGCGCCGTGCAGAAGTGCAACAAGTACGCGACCTACCTCTTCGGCGCGTTCTCGGTGCTGGTCCTGGGCTACCTGGCGGTGAACACGGACTGGTCGAAGGTGCTGGACCACTCCGCCGGCTCCACGGCCGCGGTGATCACCGGTATCGGCATGATCGCGGCGGGCGGCGTCAGCTGGATCCCGTCCGCGCCGGACTTCACCCGCTATCTGCCGCGTACGGCCTCCTCGAAGGCGATCGTGGGCACCGCGGTGGGCGGCGCCGGTGTCGTGGTGCTGCCGATGGTGCTGATGGGCGCGGTGATGGCGGTGTCCACGCCGGACCTGGCCTCGGCCGCCGACCCGGTCTCCTTCCTCGGCGAGATCCTGCCGACCTGGATCGCGGTGCCGTATCTGCTGATCGCGCTGATCGGCATGCTGCTGATCAACGCGATGTCGATGTACTCGGCGGGCTTCACCGCGCAGACCCTCGGTATCAAGGTGCCCCGGCACTGGGCGGTGTCCGTCAACGCGCTGATCTCGCTGGTGTTCGGCGGGGTGCTGATGCTCGTGGCGACGAGCTTCATGGGCTCCTTCATCGCCTTCCTGTCCCTGCTGGCGGTGGCGTTCTCCGCCTGGGTCGGCGTGTTCGGCGCGGACATGCTGCGGCGCACCGAGTACGACGGTGAGGCGATGGCCGACACCACGCGCACCAGCGGCTACTGGTACCGGGGCGGCTTCTCCCCCGCCGCGGTGACCGCCTGGGCGGTCGGCCTGGTCGCGGGCCTGCTGTTCACCACCTCGGACTGGTTCACCGGCCCGCTCGCCACCAACAACGTGATCGGCGAGTACGGCCTCGGCTGGGTCGCCACGATCATGATCTCGGGGCTGCTGTACCTGGCCCTGCCGAAGCCGGCGGTGACCACGCCGGCGGCGCGGCCGGCCGATCCCGCCGACGAGCTTCAGCCGACCGGCGTCTGAGCACGCGCCCCCGTACTGCCCGAAAGACGTACTGCCCCGGCTCGGTGACCGAGCCGGGGCAGTACGTCTTTCGGGTGTCGAGGAGCGGGCAGCGGGGACTTGGCCCGTCTCCTCGAGTCGAGGGAACCTCGGGTGAGGCTCAGCCCATCTCCTCCAGCTTCTTGCCCTTGGTCTCGGGCACGAACTTGAGGATGAAGGGGATGGAGAGGAAGGCGAACACCGCGTACATGACGTAGGTGAGCGACAGGTTCCACTCCGAGAGGTCCGGGAAGGTGATGGTGATCACCCAGTTGGCGATCCACTGGGCCGAGGCGGCCACACCGAGCGCGGCGGCGCGGATCTTGTTCGGGAAGACCTCACCGAGCATGACCCAGACGACCACACCCCAGGACAGGGCGAAGAAGAGCACGAACGCGTTGGCGGCGATCAGCGCGACGTAGCCCTGCGTGGTGGGCAGCGGGTCGGTGCCGTTCTGGAAGGAGAAGGACCAGGCGGCCAGCGCCAGCGAGATGCCCATGCCGACCGAGCCGATGAGCGCGAGCGGCTTGCGGCCGATGCGGTCGACGAAGATCATCGCGATCACGGTGCCGAGGATGTTGATGATCGAGGTCTCGAACGAGTAGAAGAACGAGCTCGACGGGTCGACGCCGACGGACTGCCACAGCAGGTTCGAGTAGTAGAAGATGACGTTGATGCCGACCAGCTGCTGGAAGACGGAGAGGCCGATGCCGATCCAGACGATCGGCAGCAGACCGAAGCGGCCGCCCATCAGGTCCCTGAAGGTGGACTTGTGGTCGCTGCGCATCGCCTCGTCGATCTCGGTGACGCGGGCGTCCAGGTCGATGTCGCCCTCGACGTCGGCGAGCACCTTCTTGGCGTCGTCGGTGCGGCCCACGCTGATCAGGTAGCGCGGCGACTCGGGGATGGCGAAGGAGAGCAGACCGTAGATCACGGCCGGCACCAGCATCACGCCGAGCATCCACTGCCAGGCCTCCAGGCCCGCGATCCGCCCGCGCTCCTCGCCGTCGGCCATGTTCAGGATGGCCCAGTTGACGAGCTGGGAGACGGCGATGCCGATGACGATGGCGGCCTGCTGGAACGAGGCGAGCCTGCCCCGGTAGGCGGGCGGGGCGACCTCGGCGATGTAGGCCGGGCCGATCACCGAGGCCATACCGATGGCTATGCCGCCGAGGACACGCCAGGCGGCGAGGTCCCAGGCGGCGAACGGCAGGCCGGAGCCCACCGCGCTCACCGCGAACAGGACCGCGGCGATCTGCATGACGCGGATGCGGCCGATCCGGTCGGCGATCCGGCCCGCGACGGCCGCACCGACGGCACTGCCGAGCAGGGCGCAGGCGGCGACGGTTCCGGTGGCACCGGAGCTGAGGTCGAACCGAGCCTGGATGCCGCCGTTCGCGCCGTTGATGACAGAGCTGTCGTAGCCGAACAGGAAACCGCCCATGGCGGCCGCCGCGGTGATGAAGACGACGTGCCCGAGATGTTCGGGGTGCGCCGACTTGGCTCCTGACTGAGGTGCCTGCGCTGTGCTGGTCACGTGGGTAACTCCTCGGGCCGCCGGCAACGCTGCCGGCTGGGGGCGAGCCCTTCCAGGAGTGGCGGCGTTCACGCCGCTCACACCTGAAGGTAAAAGCAACGTTGCAGAGACTATGCCTTCATGTTTCGAAGTCAATAGGCCAAGACCTGTGAGTTTCCAGCCACGACTGGTGGTCTTGCGTTCACTTCTTGAAACGATCTTCACAAAGGGCAGGTCACAACTGGTGTAGACCGGTGCCCGTAAACGGACGATCAACGCAGCCGCTGGCTGATGACCTTCGACACACCGTCGCCCTGCATGGAGACGCCGTACAACGCGTCGGCGACCTCCATGGTCCGCTTCTGGTGCGTGATGACGATCAGCTGCGAGGTCTCCTGCAGCTCCTGCATGATCCGGATCAGCCGCTGGAGATTGGTGTCGTCCAGCGCGGCCTCGACCTCGTCCATCACGTAGAACGGGCTGGGCCGCGCCTTGAAGATCGCCACCAGCAGGGCGACGGCGGTCAGCGACCGCTCCCCGCCGGACAGCAGACTCAGCCGCTTCACCTTCTTGCCCGGCGGACGCGCCTCCACGTCCACGCCGGTGCCGAGCATGTCGTCGGGATCCGTCAGCACCAGCCGGCCCTCGCCGCCCGGGAAGAGCCGGCCGAAGACGCCCTCGAACTCCCGCGCGGTGTCCCGGTAGGCCTCGGTGAAGACCTGCTCGACCCGCTCGTCGACCTCCTTGACGACCTGGAGCAGATCCGCGCGGGTCTTCTTCAGGTCCTCAAGCTGCTCGCTGAGGAACTGGTGCCGCTCCTCCAGCGCCGCGAACTCCTCCAGCGCGAGCGGATTCACCTTGCCGAGCTGCTGGTACGCCCGTTCGGCCGCCTTCAGCCGCTTCTCCTGCTCGGCCCGGTCGAACGGTCTCGGCTGGTTGCGCGGATGCCCGGGGTCCTCCGGCAGTTCCTCGCCCTCGGCGGGTGGCGACGGCGGTACGAGCTGGTGCGGCCCGTACTCGTCCACGAGCCCCGAGGGCTCCACGCCCAGCTCCTCCAGCGCCCGGGTCTCCAGCTGCTCGATCCGCAGCCGCTTCTCCGCGCCCAGCACCTCGCCCCGGTGCACCGAGTCGGTCAGCTTGTCCAGCTCCGCCTTGAGGTCACGGCCCCTGGTGCGGGCGGCGGCCAGCTCCTGCTCGCGCCGGGCCTTCGCCGCCTCCGCCGCCGCACGCTCCCGCTCCGCGCGGGTCAGCGAGACCTCGACGTGCGCCAGCAGCTGCCGGGCGCCCGAGGCCACGGCCTCGGCGACGGCCGCCTCATGGCGCAGCCGGGCCCTCCGCCGCTCGGCACGCGCGCGTGCCTCGCGTTCCGCACGCGCGGCGCGGTCGAGCGAGTCGGCGCGTCCGGCCAGCCCCTTGACCCGCTCCTCGTGCGTACGGACCTGGAGGCGGGCCTCCATCTCGGTCTGCCGCGCGTTGGCGCCGTCGGCGGCGAGCCGGTCGCGGACCGAGGTGTCCGGCTCCTCCTCGACCGGCATCTCCTCCGCCACGGCGAGCCGTTCGGCCAGCTCCTCGACCTCCTGAAGCGCCTTGTCCAGCGCTTCCTGCGCCCGCGCGGCGGCGGCGACGCCGCGCTCGGCCTCACCCGCCGCTCCCCTGGCCTGCCCGGCGAGCCGGCCGAGCCGCTGGGCCACCGCCGACTTCTCCCGGTCGGCGGCCCGCCGCCGCTCCCCCAGCTCCTCCACCAGCGCGGCGGCCTCGGTGCGATGGCCGGCGGCCAGCCGCTGTGCCCCGGCCAGCTCGGCGCAGCGCACCTCGAGCCGCGCCAGTTCGGCCGCGGCCTCGTCGACGGAGGCCTGCACCTCCAGCAGGCTCGGTGCCCCGGCGGAGCCGCCCTGCGCGAAGTGCGACCCCAGGAGGTCCCCCTCCTGGGTCACCGCCGTCAGCTCGGGGCGCGCGTAGACCAGTTCCTCGGCGTCCTCCAGCGTCTCCACGACGACGATGCCGCGCAGAAGCCGCCGTACGGCGGGGATCAGCTCGGCGGGGCCGCGGACGAAGCGCTCCGCGGGGTGGGGGGCGACGGGCGGGTGCGCGAGTGCGGGTTCGTCCTGGCTGGTCGCGCCGTTCCCCGCGCCGCTGAAGGGGGCTGGCCCCGCGTGGTTGTCTACCGGCTCGTCGTGGGTGAGCGCGCCCCTTCCCGGGGCTGTCCCGACGTGGTCGGGTGCCGGTTCGCCGTGGCTGGGCGCGCCGTTCCCCGCGCCCCCGCTGGGCGCTTCCGGGGCACCCGTGAGCAGGAGAGCCGCGCGGCCCGCGTCCTGCTTGCGGAGGAGGCGGATGGCTTCGGCGGCTGCGGCGGGGGTCGTCACCGCGAGGGCGTCGGCAGCGGCGCCGAAGGCCGCGGCGAGGGGGGCCTCGTAACCCGGGGTGACGGTGAGGAGTTCGGCGGCCGGGCCCAGGAGGCCGCTGAGACGATCCTGCGCGGCGAGCAGCGCGCCGGTGCCGTCCTTGCGGCGCAGCCCCAGGGCCAGGGCCTCACGCCGGGCCTGGGTCGCGGCCCGCTCGCGCTCCGCGGCGGTGACCGCCTCACGGGCCGCGGTCAGGGCCGCCTCCGCCTCGGCGAGCCGCCGCTTGGCCTCCTCGTGCCGCTCGGCCAGCTCCGCGTCACCCGCGTCCAAGCCGTCGACCTCGGCCTTCAGCGCCTCGTACTCCTCCTGCGCGGCGGCGGCCCGCTCCTGCGCCTCGTCGCGCGCGGCGGCCAGCCGGTCGATCTCGGCCTGGGCGGCGGCGGCCCGCGAGCGGGCGGCGTTGACCTGGCCGTTCAGCCGGGCGAGCCCTTCACGCCGGTCGGCGATCGCCCGCGCGGCGTCCTTCAGGCGGCGTTCCTCGGCGGCCAGCTCGCGCTCCAGTTCGGCGCGGTGCTCGACGGTGTCCTCCAGGGCCCGCTGCGCCGCCTCCAGGGCTGCCTCCAGCTCGGCCTCCTGCTCGCGGACCCGGGCGGCCTCCCGCTCCAGGTCCTCGGGGTCACGGCCGCGCCGCTCGTCCACCGGCGCGGAGGCGGCGCTCTTCACCCGCGCCTCGGCCAGCGAGATCGTGCCGCGCACCCGCTCGGCGAGCTGGGACAGCTCGTACCAGGTCTGCTGGGCGCGCTGGAGGCGCGGGGTGAGCCGGCGGACCTCGTCCTCCAGCTGCGCCTCCCGCTGGAGCGCCCCGCGCAGCTCCTGCTCGGCGGCCTCCTTGCGCTCCTTCAGCGCGGCCTCGTCGGCGATCTCGGCCTGGAGGGCTCCCCGGAGCCGTACGAGATCGTCGGCGAGCAGGCGCAGCCGGGCGTCACGCAGGTCGGCCTGGATGACGGCGGCCCGCCGGGCGACCGCGGCCTGGCGGCCGAGCGGCTTCAGCTGGCGGCGCAGCTCGTCGGTGAGGTCCTGCACGCGCGCGAGGTTGGCCTGCATCGCGTCCAGCTTGCGGAGGGCCTTCTCCTTGCGCTTGCGGTGCTTGAGGACGCCTGCCGCCTCCTCGATGAAGGCGCGGCGGCCCATGGGGTCGGCGTGCAGGACGGAGTCGAGCTGGCCCTGGCCGACGATGACGTGCATCTCGCGGCCGATGCCGGAGTCGGAGAGGAGGTCCTGGATGTCGAGGAGGCGGCAGGTGTCGCCGTTGATCTGGTACTCGCTGCCGCCGTTGCGGAACATGATCCGCGTGATGGTGACCTCGGCGTACTCGATGGGCAGCGCCCCGTCGGAGTTGTCGATGGTCAGGGACACCTCGGCGCGGCCCAGCGGCGGGCGGCCTGTGGTGCCGGCGAAGATGACGTCCTCCATCTTGCCGCCGCGCAGCGACTTGGCGCCCTGCTCGCCCATGACCCAGCTGAGCGCGTCGACGACATTGGACTTGCCCGAGCCGTTCGGGCCGACGACGCACGTGATGCCCGGCTCGAACCGGAGCGTGGTGGCCGAGGCGAACGACTTGAACCCACGGAGGGTCAGGGCCTTGAGGTGCACGCCGCTGGACTCTACCCGCCGGGGTTTGTCTCACTGCATGAACGCGCGGTTTCGCGAGTGAACGCGCAGGGCAGACCAGACGTTAAAGACACTGAAAGGGTGCACGGGGGCAAGAAAGAAGGGACGCCGAAGCGTCCCTTGCAACTTCTGACAACAGAGCGGTTGATACGGGCAGCCCAACCACTGCGTGTCATTGTGCGATGCAGTGATCAGGTGAGCGCAGGCTCCGCCTGGTGTGCGTCGACGCGCTCCATGATCCTGTCCTCGTGAGAAGCGGCAGCCGTGAGCGCCTCGTTCTCCGCCTGGATCCGAACGAGCTCGGATTCCAGATCCTGGACGCGCTGCTGGAGCCGTCGCATCTCGGCGAGGAGTCGAGGGTCGGAGCCACCGACGTAACCGAGAAGCGCCTTTGCCATGATGGATGGTCCTCCACACTGAGTGACCGACCGATGCGGTGTGGGTCGTGAGGGATTCGCACCCGCGGTGCTTGGCACTATGGAGTTCTTACTGCCGTTCATCCATGCCAAACAGCTGGGTGCGCAGGGTGCTTTCAGCGTCTCACCAAAAAGTTTGACGGTCAACACGATCACGCCCCGTATTGAGGGGCTACCCGGGCGCGCACGGCCTCAAAACGGCGGCGCTGCGACTCCTTCGGGGCCTCGGGGCGTGGCGATCATCTTTCCCTGCGAAGCCCGCCACGGCAAGAGGTTCTGGCAGTCACCTGCGCCTTTTCCCTCCGGGCAGCTGCCGGTGGCATGTCCCGCCGCCCGGCGGGGGCCGCCGGGCGGGGCGGGGTCAGCGGATCGCGAAGCCGTCGTAACCGCCGCGAGGTGTGTCCCAGATCTCGGTGACACCGTCCACGCGCCCGGGCGTGTCGTCACCCTGGAGCCAGTCCAGGAGGCCCTGGCAGCCCTCGCGCGGCCCTTCCGCGACCACCTGGACACGGCCGTCGGCCAAATTGAGAGCAAAACCACTCAGACTGCCGATCTCCAGCGCCTTGGCTCGCGTGAACCAGCGAAAACCCACACCTTGCACGTGTCCACGCACCCAGGCGACCAGCCGCACATCCTCGCTCATGGGTGCAACCTAACCGTCCGATGTCTCTCGGGGCACTTCCTCCCCCAGCGCCATGCGGTACCGTCCAGCCCCAAACGCATCTCATATGAAAGCCACCCGATCGGGTGACTTTGGTTGACCGCTGGACGAGTCGACCGCGAGACAGCACCAGGGACGAGGAAGGCCAGTACATGGGACGCCACCGACGCTCCGCCGCCGGCCGCGCCGCCACGGGCCGCGCCACGGGGGCCACACCGGCACAGAGCACCGGCAGCGGGAACGGGGGCCAGCGGCACGCGCGGCCGGACCGCCGCCCCGAGCCGGGCATCGCCCCCTATCTCAACCCCGAGGCCTACGCCGAGGTGCAGGCCCGCAGCGACGCCTACCTTTTCGCCACGGACGACGGCCGGGGCCCCGGCCGGAACACCCCGGCCGAGACCGCGGTCCTCCCGGCCGCCGCCGGCGCGCCCTCCGGCGACGGGGCCCCGCGCGGGCGCTCGCACCGCCGCAGGAAGAGGGGCGTGGCTCCGGTCCGCACCGGGCTGCTCGGTGTCTCCGCCGCGGTCGCCCTCGGCGCGGTCGCGGTCGCCACCGGTGTGCTGCCCGGCGGCGACAACTACACGCTCGGCGGCGGCAGCGGCAACAAGGTGCAGGCCACCGACGGCGCCGGTGGCAACACCGAGGGCCCGCTGGGCGGCACCTCCGGCAGTGCCGAGACCGGCGGCGACAGCACCGCGCCGAGCCGGACCGCCGGGCGCTCCCCCTCCTCGTCGGCCTCCCCCTCCAGCCCTTCCGCGTCGCCCACCACGGAGAAGCCCTCCGGAAAGCCCTCCGGAAAGCCCTCCGGAAAGCCCTCGCGGAAGCCGTCGGCCACCCCGTCGAAGCAGCAGCCGAAGCCCACCCCCACCCCGTCGCGTACGGCGACCGCGGAGCCGCCGCGGACCACCGCCCCGGTGACCGTCTCCGAGGCGGCCGCCGCCGAGGCGGAGGTGCTCCAGCTGGTCAACGAGGAGCGGGTGAAGGCCGGCTGCCGCCCGCTGGCGGCGAACAGCGCGCTGGCGGAGCTGGCCCGCGACTTCAGCGAGGACATGGCCGCGCGCGGCTTCTTCGACCACACCGACCCCAGCGGGGCGACCCCCTGGGACCGGGCCGAGAAGGCCGGCATAAGCAACCTCGGCGGTGAGAACATAGCCCGCGGCCAGGCCGGCGCGGCAGCCGTCATGGACGCCTGGATGGACAGCCCCGGCCATCGCGCCAACATCCTGAACTGCGAGTTCACGACCCTGGGCGTCGGAGTCCACTTCGGCCCGGACGGCCCGTGGTGGACCCAGGACTTCGGCTACTGATCCCGCTGACTCACGGTAAGCGCTCCCCCTCGGTTCGCGCTGTCTTCGCCTAAGCTGGAGGCATGACCACCGCCCAGGAGCGCTCCGCGGAGCAGGAGCTGCCGTACAACGTGTTCTCCAGGGCGTGCCCCTCACGGGGGACGCTGGAGCATGTCACCGGACGCTGGGGCGCGCTCACACTGGGGGCGCTGTACGAGGGCTCGTTCCGGTTCAACGAGCTGCGCCGCCGGGTCGACGGCGTGAGCGAGAAGATGCTGTCCCAGACGCTGCACGCGCTGGAGCGCGACGGGCTGGTGCACCGCGAGGCGCAGCCGACCAACCCGCCCCGGGTCGACTACGAGCTGACGTCCCTCGGCCGTGAGGTCACCGAACGGCTGATGAGCCTCATCCACTTCCTGGAGGGTCGCATGGACGACGTCCTCGCGGCCCGGGAGCGCTACGACGGGGCCCGCGCCCCCCGCTGACCTGCCGTCCCCTACGCCGAGATCCGCGGCGGGCGCTGGCAGCGCGGGCAGTGGTAGCTGGAGCGGTTCATCCACGGACGGCGGCGCATCGGCGTACCGCACCGTTTGCAGGGCTGTCCTTCACGGCCGTACGCGTCGAGGGAGCGGTCGAAGTAGCCGGACTCGCCATTGACGTTGACGTAGAGGCTGTCGAAGCTGGTGCCGCCGACGGCGAGGGCCTCGTTCATCACGTCCCGGACATGGCCGAGCAGCTCCCGGGTCCGCGGGCGGGTGAAGGTGGAGGTCGGGCGGTCGTAGTGCAGGCGGCTGCGCCACAGCGCCTCGTCCGCGTAGATGTTGCCGACGCCGCTGATCAGCGACTGGTCGAGCAGGGCCCGCTTGATGGTGGTGCGCTTGCGGCGCAGCGCCTGGTGGAAGGCCTCCTCGTCGAACATCGGGTCGAGGGGGTCGCGGGCGATGTGCGCGATGACGTCGGGCAGGCCGTCGGGGCCGGTGTCGTGCAGCGACAGGCCGCCGAAGGTGCGCTGGTCGACGAAGCGGAGTTCGGTGCCCTGGGCGTCGGTGAACCTCACCCGGATCCGCAGGTGCTTCTCGTCCGGCGCCTCGTGCGGCTGGACCAGCAGCTGGCCGCTCATGCCGAGGTGGGCGAGGACGGCCTGATCGGTGTCCTCCAGGGGCAGCCACAGATACTTGCCGCGGCGGCTGGGGGTGCCGATCCGGTGGCCTTCGAGGCGGTGCGCGAAGTCGTCGGGGCCGGCGGCGTGCCGGCGTACGGCGCGCGGGTGCAGCACCTCGGCGTCGGCGACGGTCCGGTGGGCGACCCACCGCTCCAGGCCGCGCCGGACGACCTCGACCTCGGGCAACTCGGGCATGGGGACCCCGTGGAGTGCGAAGGAGAAGGAAAGAGCGAGCGCCCGCCCCGGGAGACGGGGCAGGCGCTCGGTCGCGTGTCGTCAGGCGGTCGCCGACGAGGTGTCGGTGCTGCCTTCCGTGGCCGGAGCGGCGTCGACGGCGGTCGCGGCCACGACTGCCGCCGCCTTGGCCCGCTCGTCCGCCGCGGCGCGGATGGCCCGCCAGGCGGACTCCGCTGCCTGCTGCTCGGCCTCCTTCTTGCTGCGGCCGGTGCCGGTGCCGTACGAGACGCCTCCGACGCGGGCGGCAGCAGTGAAGGTCTTCTCGTGGTCGGGGCCGGTCTCCGTGACCAGGTACTCGGGGACACCGAGGCCTTCGGTCGCGGTCAGCTCCTGGAGGGATGTCTTCCAGTCCAGGCCGGCGCCCAGGTTGGAGGACTTCTCGATCAGCGGGTCGAACAGACGGTGCACCAGCTCCGCCGCCGAGTCCAGGCCCTGGTCGAGATAGACGGCGCCGATCACCGCTTCGAGGGTGTCGGCGAGGATGGACGCCTTGTCCCGGCCGCCCGTGCCCTCTTCACCACGGCCGAGCCGGATGAAGGAGCCGAGGTCCAGCGTTCGTCCCACTTCCGCCAGCGCACGCGAGTTGACCACCGCGGCCCGCAGCTTGGCCAGCTGGCCTTCGGGCAGGTCGGGGTGGGTGCGGTACAGCGTGTCGGTGACGACGAGGCCGAGGACGGAGTCTCCCAGGAACTCCAGCCGCTCGTTCGTCGGCAGACCGCCGTTCTCGTACGCGTAGGAACGGTGGGTCAGCGCTCGCACCAGAAGGGCGGACTCGACCTTGTAGCCGAGCCGCCCTTCCAGAAGCGTGTGGGACGAGGCCTGGTTGTCCGCAGAGTTTTTCTTCGGCGTGGACACAGTGCCTCTCACCAGCCGCTCAGACCTCGAGGACCTGGCGCTTGTTGTAGGTGCCGCACGACGGGCACGCGATGTGCTGCTGCTTGGGCTCGTGGCAGCGCTCGCACGCAACCAGGGTGGGGACCGCAGCCTTCCACTGCGACCGGCGGTGGCGCGTGTTGCTGCGCGACATCTTCCGCTTCGGAACAGCCACGGCTACTTCTCCTGCTTCTCGTCGACGCCCGCTTCGGCGCCGCTCATCTCGTCCTTATCGCCGGGTTCGAGCGAACCGGCGATTCCCTGCAATGCCGCCCAACGGATGTCGACGGCGTCGTGGTGGTGGTCCGGGTCGTCCGCGAGGCGTGCTCCGCACTCGGAGCACAGGCCCGGGCAGTCTTCCTGGCACACCGGCTGCATCGGCAGTGCGAGCACCACCGCATCGCGCAGCACAGGTTCGAGGTCGAAGAGTCCGTCCTCGAGGAAGAGCCTGTCCTCGTCGTCCTCGGCGTCGTCGGCCGGCTCCGCTTTGACACGGCCCCGGTCGTCGGCGTCAGGGTACGAGAACATCTCCTGGAAGTCCGCTTCGAGCTCCTGCTCCAGCGGCTCCAGACACCTTACGCACTCCCCCTCGGCGGTTGCACGGGCGGTGCCTGTGACAAGCACCCCGTCCATGACCGACTCGAGTCGGAGTTCGAGCTCCACCGGGTTGCCTTCCGGCACTCCGATGACTCCCTGGATACCGAAGTCCCGGGGAGCTTCGATCGTGCGGGTCAGGCGCTGCAGCGCGCCAGGACGCCGCCCCAGCTCGTGCGTGTCGAACACGAGAGGGTTGCGGTGGTCTAGGCGGGCGTGAGAGGCCATTCCTGCTTTCGATCTTCCAAGCTCGGACGGACGCCGCCCTTCGGTGTTCCCGGGCAGCGCTGATCGCGAACGTACGCGCGACCGAAGAGCCAGGATACTTGACCTT
The DNA here is from genome assembly GCF_035645055.1 of Streptomyces sp. GTDB lineage: Bacteria > Actinomycetota > Actinomycetes > Streptomycetales > Streptomycetaceae > Streptomyces. The sequence continues at coordinate 18,248 of NZ_DASQNH010000051.1, forward strand.
TCGCTCTCGGCCCAATCGCGGGGTCAGCCGTTGCCCCGGCCCTGCTCGTACGCCCGCAGCTGCTCCGCGCTGATCATGCCGGTGTCGAAGAGGCTGGTCTCGTCCAGGGCGTATCCCTGGTGGGCCTGGGGAGCCTGCGGGGGCTGCGCCGGCTGCGGCGGGGCCTGCTGGGCGGGCTGCTCAGGGGCGTAGGCGCCCTGCTGGGCGTCGTAGCCCCCCTGGTAGGCGTAGGGGTCCGCCTGCTGGTAGCCGTACGAGTCCTGCTGGGCGTAGCCCTGCTGGTAGCCGCTGTAGGGGTCCGGCTGCTGCTGATAGCCGTACGCCGGCTCCGGCTGCTGCTGCTGCGGGCGGGGCTGCTCGGCCCGGGCGTCCTGCTCCGCGAGCGCGGCGAGGTCGGCCAGGTAGTCGGCGTCGCTGGAGTGCTGGAGGGTGCTGGTGTCGTCGGCGAGCGCGCCGAGGTCGTCGCTGGCGATCCGGCCGTGCAGCTTCTGCCGGCCGCGTCCGACGGCCTCCAGGGTCTTGGCGAGGACCGCCTCGAAGGCGCCGAGCTTGACGTCCACGTACTCGTCGGCGGTGCGGCGCAGGGTCTCCGGGTCGTGGCTGCGCTCGGGGGCGTCCTCGTCGGCGTAGCCCTGCTCGTCGAGGCCCGGGCCGGTGCCCAGCAGCTTCTCGCGGCCGCGGCCGACCGAGCCGAGGGTCTTGGTGAGGACGACCTCGAAGTTGGCGAGCTTGGAGTCGACGTAGTCGTCGGCCTCGGCGCGGATCTCCTCGGCCTCCTTGCGGGCCTCGGCGAGGATCCGGTCGGCCTCGGCCTGGGAGCGGCGGGCGACCTCCGTGTCGGAGATCAGCGAACCGCGCTGGGCGTGCGCCTCGGCGATGATCCGCTCGGCCTCCTGGCGGGCCTGCTCGACCATCTGCTCCCGGCCGCCGATCAGCTCCTGGGCCCGGGCGAGCGAGTCGGGCAGCGCCGCGCGCACTTCTTCCAGCATCGAGAGCAGTTCGGCGCGGTTGACCACGCACGAGGCCGACATCGGCATCGACCGGGCACTGGAGACCGCCGCGACGATCTCGTCGAGCTTCTTCTGCACGTCCACCGTGTGCTCGCCACTCTCTACAGCTGTGTTGGAGACGGACGGGACGACTGTACGGCCACGGGGCATCCGGTGGACACCGGGTGACGCCCCGTCAGCGGGTCAGTCCTGGCGCAGCCGCCCGGTGAGGGCGTCGAGGACCACCGGCGGCACCAGGTGGGAGACGTCTCCGCCCCAGGCCGCCACCTCCTTGACCAGGGAGGACGACAGGAAACTGTAGGTGGGGTTGGTGGGCACGAAGAGGGTCTCGACGCCCGTCAGGCCGTTGTTCATCTGGGCCATCTGCAGCTCGTAGTCGAAGTCGCTGACGGCACGCAGGCCCTTGACGATGGCGGGGATGTCGCGCTGCTTGCAGAAGTCGACGAGGAGGCCGTGGAAGGCCTCGACGCGGACGTTGGCGTACTCGGAGGTGACCTGGCGGATCAGATCGATCCGCTGGTCGACCTCGAACAGGCCCTTCTTGGACTTGTTGATCATGACCGCGACATAGACCTCGTCGTAGAGACGGGAGGCGCGGGCAATGATGTCGAGGTGTCCGTTGGTGATCGGGTCGAACGACCCGGGACAGACGGCGCGGCGCACTTGAGATCCCTCGCTCTCCGGTCCGGTCATGGTGCGTCTTCGCACGTAGAGGCGGCGCGACCGTACCAAAACGTTCCCTCTCCGTAGCGACGGGCCCTCAGCGGCTCGAAGCCGTCCGGCCACCGGAATTCTCCGCCTCTGGTGCTGCGCTCCACGGTGACGAGGGCGTCCCGCGCGAGCCACCCCTCCGAGCGGAGTGTGAGCAGAATCTCGCGAAGATCGTGATCTGTGACTCGGTACGGCGGGTCCAGGAAGACGATGTCGTACGGCCGCTCGGGCGGGGCCGCACGGATGATCTGTTCCGCTTTGCCCGCTCTGACCTCGGCGCCGGGCAGGCCCAGGTTCCGGACGTTCTCCCGGACGACACGGACGGCTCGGGCGTCGGCCTCGACCAGCAGGGTGTGGCTCGCGCCGCGCGACAGGGCCTCCAGGCCGACGGCGCCCGACCCGGCGTACAGGTCGAGGACCCGCTCGCCGTCCAGGGGGCCGCCGAGCAGGGACTGCCAGGTGGAGAAGAGGCCCTCGCGCGCGCGGTCGGAGGTGGGGCGGGTGCCTGTCCCCGGCGGGACGGCCAGGCGGCGTCCGCCGGCGGCGCCGGCGATCACGCGGGTCATCTTGGGTCCTTGGAAGTGGGTGCGTTTAGGTTCAGTTTGGCAGGCGGAGGTGAGGGGTGGTTCTTCGTCGTGGGCGACTGCGGGTCCGTTGTGGCTGATCGCGCGGTTCCTCGCGCCGCTGGAGGTGGGTCCCCTCACCCCTTTTCCAGGTACTGCTCCCTCTCCTCGTCCAGGAGGGCGTCCAGGGCCGTGCGAAGGCCCGGGAGGGAGGTCAGCTCGGGGTCGGCGGCGACCACCCTCGCCGCCTCGTCCCTGGCCTCCGCGATGATCTCCTCGTCCTCGATGACGGCGAGCACCTTGAGGCTGGTGCGGGCGCCGGACTGGGCCTGGCCGAGGACGTCGCCCTCGCGGCGCTGTTCCAGGTCGACGCGGGAGAGCTCGAAGCCGTCGAGGGTGGCGGCGACCGCGTTGAGGCGCTGGCGGGCGGGGCTGGCCTCGGGCATCTCGGTGACGAGCAGGCACAGGCCGGGTGCCGAGCCACGGCCGACCCGGCCGCGCAGCTGGTGCAGCTGGGAGACGCCGAAGCGGTCCGCGTCCATGATCACCATGGCGGTGGCATTGGGCACGTTCACGCCGACCTCGATGACCGTGGTGGCGACCAGGACGTCCGTCTCGCCCGCGGCGAAGCGGCGCATGACCGCGTCCTTGTCGTCCGGGTGCATCCGGCCGTGCAGCGCCTCGACCCGCAGACCCCGGAGGGGGCCTCCGGCCAGCTCGTCGGCGACGTCCAGGACGGCGAGCGGGGGGCGCTTCTCGGCCTCGTCCTCGGGGGACGGCTTCTTCGTCGCGCTCTTCGGGTCCGACTCCTCGTCGCCGATCCGGGGGCAGACGACGTACGCCTGATGGCCGTTCGCCACCTCCTCGCGGACGCGTTCCCAGGCGCGGGCGAGGAAGTGGGGCTTGTCGGCGGCGGGGACGACATGGCTGGCGATCGGGGAGCGGCCGGCCGGGAGCTGGTCGAGGACGGACGTCTCCAGGTCGCCGAAGACGGTCATGGCCACCGTGCGCGGGATGGGCGTGGCCGTCATGACGAGCAGGTGCGGGGGCTGCTTGCCCTTGCCGCGCAGGGCGTCACGCTGTTCGACGCCGAAGCGGTGCTGTTCGTCGACCACGACCAGGCCCAGGTCGTGGAACTGGACCTTGTCCTCGATCAGCGCGTGCGTGCCGATCACGATCCCGGCCTCGCCGGTGACCAGGTCGAGCAGGGCCTGCCGGCGGGCCGCGGCGCTCATGGAGCCGGTGAGCAGCACGACCTTGGTGGCGTGCTCGGCGCCGCCGAGCATCCCGCCCTGGGCCAGCTCGCCCATCATCTCCACGATCGACCGGTGGTGCTGCTGGGCGAGCACCTCGGTGGGCGCGAGCATCGCGGCCTGCCCGCCGGCGTCGACGACGGCGAGCATGGCGCGCAGCGCGACCATCGTCTTCCCGCTGCCCACCTCGCCCTGGAGCAGCCGGTGCATCGGGTGCTCGGTGGCCAGGTCGTCGAAGATCTCCCTGGAGACCTTGCGCTGCCCCTCGGTGAGGGTGAAGGGGAGGCGGTCGTCGAAGGCGGCGAGGAGACCGTCCGGCCGGGGTCTGCGGGGGACGGCCGGGAGCTGGGCGTCGGCGTGGCGGCGACGGGCCAGGGCGACCTGGAGGACGAAGGCCTCGTCCCACTTGAGGCGGTCGCGGGCGGCGGCGACGTCCGCCTTGGTGTGCGGGCGGTGGATCTTCAGCAGGGCTTCCGGGAGGGGGAGCAGGCCGCGGCCCTCGCGCAGGGCCGGTGGCAGCGGGTCGACGGCCTCCCGGGCGCTGGGCAGCACGGTCTGGACCGCCTTGCCGATCTTCCAGGACTCCAGCTTGGCGGTCGCCGGATAGATGGGGATCAGGGCGCCGGCCCAGGTCTCCACGGCCTCCTCGCTGTCGCCGCGCAGCAGCTCGTACGCCGGGTGCGCCAGTTGGAGACGGCGGTTGAAGACGGAGACCTTGCCCGAGAACATCGCGGGGGTGCCCGGCAGGAGTTCCTTGAGGGGCTTGTGCACGCCGTTGCCGAAGAAGACCAGCTGGAGCCGGCCGCTGCCGTCGGTGATGGTCACCTCCAGTCGCTGGCCCTTGCCGCGGGGCGCCCGGGTGGAGGCGAAGGTGTGCAGCCGGGCGTCGGCGACCCGGGCGACCACCGTCACGTGCTCGTCCATGGGGAGGTCGGCGAGGTGGGTGAGCTGGCCCCGTTCCTCGTATCTGCGCGGGTAGTGGTGCAGGAGGTCACCGACGGTGCGCAGGCCGAGATGCTCGGCCATCACCTTCGCGGTGGCGGGGCCGAGCACCTTCTTCAGGGGTTCGTCCAGTGCGGGCACGAGATCCATTGCACACCACCGCACTGACAATGCGCTGCCGACCTGGCCTTCGATGCCGGATCCGTCTCGCGAAACCCCTGGTCAGGCGGTTCGCTCCGGCTCTAGGATGGCGCGCTCCGGCCATCCTTTCGCGGTCACCGCCACACCGGGGCCGCCCGACCCCGCGCCGTTGTCCCTCCCCCACCGGCGCCGTGACGATGGACTCCCAGACCTCACAGTCATCACAGGCATCCCAGGCGTCTTCCTCGCCTCACATGTTCCAGGTCGACCTGCGTGGTCTGGTGGACCTGCTCTCCCATCACCTCTACTCCAGTCCCAAGGTCTACCTGCGGGAACTGCTGCAGAACGCGGTCGACGCCATCACCGCCCGGCGCGCCGAGCAGCCCGACGCCCCGGCCCGGGTACGGCTGTACGCGCAGGGCGGCACCCTGCGCGTGGAGGACTCCGGCGTCGGGCTCACCGAGTCCGACGTGCACAGCCTGCTGGCGACCATCGGCCGCAGCTCCAAGCGGGCCGACGGCCTCCAGGAGGCGCGGGCCGACTTCCTCGGGCAGTTCGGCATCGGACTGCTGGCGTGCTTCGTGGTCGCCGAGCGGATCCGGGTCGTCAGTCGCAGCGCCCGTACGCCGGACGCCCGGCCCGTGGAGTGGACGGCGTCGGACGACGGGTCGTACACCGTCCGGACCCTGTCCGGCGAGGCCCGGCCCGAGCCCGGCACCACCGTGCATCTGGTGGCGCGGGCCGGTGCCGGGGAGTGGCTGTCGCGGGAGCGGGTCGTGGCGCTGGCGCGGGACTTCGGCGCACTGCTGCCGTACGACGTACGGGTGGGCGAGGAGGCGGTCACCGACCTGCCCGCGCCCTGGGACCGGCCGTACCCCTCCCCCGCGGCCCGCCGGGTGGCGCTCGCGCGGCACTGCCACGAGCAGTTCGGGTTCACCCCGCTGGACTCGATCGACCTCGACGTGCCGCTCGCGGGCATACGCGGGGTGGCGTACGTCCTGCCCTCCGCGGTCAGCCCGGCCCAGCGGGCCCGGCACCGGGTGCATCTGAAGGGCATGCTGCTGACCGAGCGTGCCGAGCAGCTGCTGCCCGACTGGGCGTTCTTCGTGCGCTGCGTCCTCGACACCGACAGCCTGCGGCCCACCGCCTCGCGGGAAGCGCTGTACGAGGACGAGACGCTGGCCACCGTACGGGAGGCGCTGGGCGAGCGGATCCGGTCCTGGCTGACCGGGCTCGCGGCCGGCGATCCGCAGCGGCTGACGGCCTTCCTCACCGTGCACCACCTGGGCGTGAAGTCCCTCGCGCGGCACGACCGGGAGATGCTGCGGACGATGCTGCCGTGGCTGCCGTTCGAGACGACCGACGGGCAGCTGTCCCTGGAGGAGTTCGCGCAGCGGCACCCGGTGGTGCACTTCACGCGGACCGTCGAGGAGTTCCGGCAGGTCGCCGCGATCGCCTCCGCGCAGGGCATCGGGGTCGTCAACGGCGGCTACACCTACGACAGCGACCTGGTCGAGGCGCTGCCCTCGGTCCGTCCGGGGACCGCGGTCGCCGAGCTGGACGCGGACACGGTGACCGCGCACCTGGACCCGGTCGAGCCGGGTGCGGAACTCGCCCTCGCCGACTTCCTGGCCACCGCGCGGGCCACGCTCGACCCGCTGGGCTGTGATGTCGTGCTGCGCGCCTTCCACCCGCTGTCGGTGCCCGCCCTGCATCTGGACGACCGCGCCGCGCGGCACGAGCAGGCCCGCGCGGAGGCCGAGGAGCAGGCCGACGAGCTGTGGGCGGGCATCCTCGGCTCCCTGCGCGGCGGCGCCCCGCGCGCGCGGCTGGTGCTGAACCACCTCAACCCGCTGGTCCGGCGGATCGGTTCGCTGCCCGAGCGGGAGCTGATCGGCACGGCCACGGAGTCCCTGTACGGCCAGGCCCTGCTGATGGCGCGGCGCCCGCTGCGGCCCGCCGACTCGGCGCTGCTGAACCGGGCGTTCCTCGGTCTTCTGGAATGGGCCACTCACCGCGAGGACGAGCACTGATGAGCGAGATCACGGACTTCGACTCCCTGCGCGACGCGCTGGCGGAGAACGCGGCGCGGCCCGAGGGCCCGGCCCGCAACGCGCGCGCGGAGCAGCTGCTGGCCGCGGCGGAGCGGCTGGAGATCCCGCTCGCCGTGATCGAGGCGCTGGGGCACCAGCTCACGGTCTACAACTACAGCTCCGAGAAGGCCAAGATGTTCGTCCCGTTCGCGCGGCTGCTGCGCATGTGGGACGAGCGCCCCGAGGACTTCGACGAGCAGGAGGCCCACTCCCTGCACTGGGTCTTCAAGTGGATGACGACCGGCATGCTCGACCAGCCGCACATCCCGCTCGCCTCCATCGAGAAGTGGCTCGGCGAGATGGAGCGGCGCTACCGGCTGGCCGGGCACTCCGAGCGGGCGGTGCGCAGTGCCGAGTTCCATGTGGCCGCGCACGTCGGGGACGTGCCCCGCGCGGAGCGCGCCTACGCGGCGTGGCTGGCCGCCGCCCGGGACTCCATGGCCGACTGCCACGCCTGCGAGCTGGACGGGCAGGGCTGGTGGCAGGCGGAGCGGGGCCGGGACGAGGAGGCGCTGCGCGTCTGGCGGCCCGTGCTGGAGGGTGAGTTCTCCTGCGCCCACGAGCCGCACGCGGTGCTCGCCTCCTCGCTGCTGCCGCTGGTGCGGCTGGGCCGGCCGGACGAGGCGCGCGCCCACCATCTGCGGGGTTTCCGGCTGGTGCGGTCCATGGAGAGCATGCGCAGCGCGTACGCCGAGCATGTGGAGTTCTGCGCGCTGACGGGCAACGAGGCACGCGCGCTGGAGCTGCTGGCGGAGCGGCCGGCGTACTTCACGGACAGCGGGCAGCCGCGCAGCCGGATGGAGTTCCTGAGCGTGGTGGCGCTGCTGATGGACCGGCTGACCGGGCTGGGGCTGGGCGCCCGGCAGGTGCCGGGGCCGGCCGGGCGGGACTGGACGGCACGTGAACTCGCGGTGCACGCGCGCGTGGAGGCGCTGGCGCTGGCGGCGCGGTTCGACGAGCGCAACGGCACGGCGTACGTCACCGAGTGTGTCCGGCGGCGCATGGACCAGCCGGGGCTCCTGGACCGGCTCCCACTGGGCGTGCGCAGTCCGCGCTCGGCGCACACGGCGCACGCCACCGCGCCCGCGCCGGTCGCACCACCCCTGGCCGTCCCCGGCGCGAACGGCCCGGACGGCCCGGACGGCACCGACGGCACGGACGGCGCGAAGGACGCGGGCTCCGGTGGGCGGCCCGGCCTGGACGCCCTGCTGGCCGAGGCGCGGCGTCTGTCGGACGCCCTCCAGCCGAACGCCGTCGAAGCGTGGGCGGCGGTCGGGCGCGCCGCCGAGGCGACCGGAGGTGCCGGCCTGGACGCACGCGCCCGCGCGGAACTCGCGGACCACCAGGCGATGGGCCTCGGCCCGGACGGCGCCACCCTGTTCGAGCACGCCGCGGAGCTGTACGCCGAGGCGGGCGATCCCGGCGAGGCCCTGGCCGCACGCGCGCGTGCCGCCTACGTCCGCGCGCTCGCGGGCTCCGTGGACGAGGCCGAGGCCGCCGTCGCCGAGCCCTACGACCGGGTCCTCGCCCTCTTCGCCGAGGAGCGCACGGGCATACGCCAGACCGCGTCGGTGCTGATGGCCCGGGCGCGGATCCTGATGCAGCGGGTGTACGGGGTGGACGAACCCCTGTGCAGCGACGAGGAGGGCGCCGCGGAGGCTGTCGCGGAGGGCGAGGAGGGCGAGGGGGCCGAAGGGGCCGAGGGGACCGAGGCGGAGGCGCTGGGCCTCGCCGGGCCCGGTGCGGCGGGCGAAGGGCCCTCTCCGGTGACCGAGGGGGCTGCCGCGCGGGGCCTGGCGCCGTCGGACGCGGAGGGTGCCACCGCGGACTCCGACGAGCTTCGGGTGGCCGCGGACCCGGCCGCGCAGGCCGGGGAACCGTGCCCGGTGGAGGGCTCCACCGCGCAGAACCTGGAACCGCTCGCAGCCGAGGGCGCCGCCGCGCGGGCCGAGGAACCGCTCGCGGCGGAGGGCTCCACCGGGCGGAGCCAGGAAGCGTTCGCGGGTGAGGGCGGCACCACGCTGAGCCAGGAACCTCTCGCAGCCGCGCGGGCCGAGGGCCCCTTCCCGGCAGAGGGCGCGTCCCGCGCGGGCGGCTCCGGGACGGCCGGCCCCGAGGGACCCTTCTCCGTGGTGGGCGCCATCCGCGCGGTGCACCCCGTCCTGGCCCCGGCCGAGACCGCCGTCCGGGAGGTGCTGGCGCTGGTGGACGGGCACTCCGGGGGTGATGTCCAGCTGGCCTCGCGGGCCGCCGAGGCGCGGGCGATGCTCGCGGAACTGGCGGTCCGGGCGGGCGACGCGCGGACGGCGGCGGCACTGCTCGCGCGAGCCGCAGGGGAGTACGTGGACGCGGGGCTGCCGTGGTTCGCCGTGGAGTACGAGGCCCGGCTCGCCGTACTGGCCCACCGGCTCGGCGACGGCGCCGAGGCGGCGCGGGCGCTGCGCGCGGCACTGGCGCACGGCGGAACCGAGCTGGAGCCCGTCGGGCGGGCGCAGCTGCACCTCCAGCTCGCCGAGGTTCTCGGCGGCGCGGGGCAGGCCGAGGAGGCCGCCGAGCACGCCCTGGAGGCGGCGCACTGGGCCGACGAGGCGGGTGAGGGCCGCACCCTCGGCCCCTGGGCGCGGCAGGTGCTGGGCGGGTTCCTGCTGCGGCAGGGACGGTGGGCCGAGGCCGCGGAGGTGCTGGAGTCCGCGCTGGCCGATCTGACCGAGGCGACGCACGGCGACGGCGCGGTGGTGCAGGCGCAGTGGTGGCTCGCCGACTGCCTGAGCGAGCTGGGGGAACACCAGGCGGCCGCGGAGCGGCGCCTCCAGGCGGCGGAGGTCGCCCGGCAGTGGCCGGACCAGCACGACCACGCGACCCTCGCCCACCTCGCCGCCGAATCCCTGGGCCACGCGGGGATGCCGGCCGAGGCCGACCAGGCCTACACGCGCGCGGGCGACCTGTGGCGCTCGCTCGGCAACGTCCACGGTCTCGTCCGCTCGGTGCGGGCCCGCGCGTGGCTCGCGCTGCGCGCGCAGGACGGCTCGGACCGCGCGCGGGAGCTGATGGCGGACGCCCTCCGGGAATGCGCTGCGGCGCTGGACGCGGCACCCGACGAGGAGGCCCGGCAGCGGCTCGCCGCCGAACTGGGCGACACTCATCGCCAGTTCGGCGACCTGCTGGCCCGCTCGTGCGCCGAGGACGCCGAGGACGGCTCGATCCAGGCCGTGTTCGAGGCGGCCCTGGCCCAGATGACCGAGGCGGTCGCGGTGTTCGCCGCCCTCGGCGAGGACGGGCTGCACAGCCGTACCGGCGCCGAACTCGCCGCCGGCTGGCTGGAGGCGGACCTGGGCCGTTCCGCCGAAGCCGCCGCGCACGCGCGTGGCGTGCTGGCGGCGTACGCCGGTGCCGGGGAGAGGGACGAGACGACGCGGGCCCGGCGGGCGGAGGCGGAGCAGATGCTGCGGGTGGTGCGGGAACAGGGGGAGCGCTGACCCACGCGGGGCGCGCTCTCGCGCGGGGCACGCAAACCGCGAAGTCCCTCTCCCGCGCGGCCGGCCTCCGCGGACGACGCACTCCCGCGCGGGCCGCACCTCGGGAAGACCCACTCCGCACGGACCGCGTCTCCGCACGGACCGCGGCACCTCGCGGACCGCGGCACCTCGAAAGACGCGCCCCCGCGCCGCGAGCCGCGCCCCCCGCGATGTCCGCCCGCCCCCTACTCCACCCCGATCAGCACCAGCGCCCCCTGTCGCCCGCCCCGGTACACCACCGTGTCCACGGCCAGGTAGGCCTCCCGTACCCGTGACTCCAGGTGCTCGGCGACGGTCTGGGGCACCTCGTCGGCGAGCACGATGGTGACCAGCTCGCCGCCGGCCGCGAGCATGCGGTCGAGGACGGTCCGGGCGGTGGCGGTGACGTCCGTGCCGATCAGGGCCACGTCGCCGTCGATGAGGCCGAGCACGTCGCCGGCCTGGCAGATGCCGGCCGTGGTCCAGGACTGCTCCTCGGCGACGGCGACCTCCGCGTAGCGGGTGGCGCCCGCCGCCGAGGTCATCGCGACGACGTCCTCGTCGAAGCGGCGCCCGGGCTCGTGCACCGCGAGGGCCGCGATGCCCTGCACTGCGGACCGGGTGGGGATGAGGGCCACGCGGATGCCCTCCGCGCGGGCCTGCTCGGCCGCAGCGGCCGCGGTGTGCCGCAGCTCGGCGTCGTTGGGCAGCAGGACGACTTCGCGTGCGTGGGCCCGGCGTACCGCGTGCAGCAGCTCCCCGCTGGCGGGCGGCTCCCCGGGGCGCGCCAGCACGGTGGTCGCGCCCGAGTCGGCGTACAGCGCGGCCAGGCCCTCGCCGGGAACGACGGCCACCACCGCCCGCTGGACCCGTTCCGCGGGCGGGCGCTCCCCGCGCGCGGTGTGCACGTCGCCCGCGGCGAAGTGGGTGATCCGGATCCGGTACGGCCGGCCGGCCTCGACGCCCGCCTCCACGGCGGCACCGGCGTCGTCCACGTGCACATGGACGTTCCACAGCCCGTCGCCGCCGACCACCACCAGGGAGTCCCCGAGGGCGTCCAGCCGCTGCCGCAGCCGCGCCACGGCGACGTCGTCGGCCTCCAGCAGATAGATCACCTCGAAGGCGGGGCCGCCGCCCGCAGGGACCGCGGCCCCTTCCGCGCAGGCCTGTGCCTCGTCCCCGGCAGTGCCCTCCACGCGCGCGTGCCCTCGGGCCGGTGAGGCCGCCACATCGCGCGGTGCCTCCCCCGTGCAGGTCTCCACCAGCGCCCCGAGCACCGCCACGAGCCCCCGCCCCCCGGCGTCGACCACCCCGGCGCGCTCCAGCACGGCGAGCTGTCCGGGCGTCGCGGCGAGGGCGGCGCGCGCCCCTTCGTAGGCGGCCCGCGCCACGGCCCCGCAGTCACCCCCCGCCGCCCGCGTCCCCGCCCCGACCGTTTCCGCGGCGTCCGCGGCGGCCGAGGCGACGGTGAGCACCGTCCCCTCGACGGGGTGGGCCACGGCCTGGCGGGCGGCGTCGGCGGCCCGGCGCAGGGCGAGCCGCAGCCCGGGTCCGTCCGTGTGCGGGGCGGTGTCGTCGGCGGCGAGCACCTGGGACATCCCGCGCAGCAGCTGGGCGAGGATCGTCCCGGAGTTGCCGCGCGCCCCGATCAGCGCCCCGTGCGCCATCGCGCGCACGGCCTCCGCGAGCGACGGCCGCTCCGTCGTGCCCGCTCCGGCCTGGTGCGTCCCCGCTCCGGCCTCATGCGGGCCCGCTCCGGCCTCGTGGCCCGCGAACACCGCCTCCACGGCGGCGGCGGCCGACTCGACGGTCAGATACAGGTTCGTGCCGGTGTCGCCGTCCGCCACCGGATACACGTTGATGGCGTCGATCTCCTCGCGCGCCCGTCCGAGGGCCGCGAGCGCGAGCCCGCACCAGGTGCGCACCGCGAGAGCATCGAAGAATGTCTGCGGCACCTGCGCCACCTGCGCCTCCTTGAGCTGCTGGACTGGACGCAGCGTAGACCCAGGGCCGGTGGCGGACGGAAGAGACCCGGGGCGGGCCCCGGAGCAGCCATGGTAGTTTCGTTCCACGGGCGCAGCCGTTGTATGCTGCTCCGGTTGCCCGATCTGATCGGGCTTTCCCCCTGGCAGCGCCACTCAGATCTCAGATTGCTCGTAGAGCCTGTGATCTTGATCCCGGCATGCCGGGATCAACCGTAAGTGCATCTGAAGTCTTTGGAGTGACCCGTGGCTGCCAACTGCGACGTCTGCGGCAAGGGGCCGGGCTTCGGCAACAACATCTCGCACTCGCACCGCCGTACGTCCCGCCGCTGGAACCCGAACATCCAGCGTGTGCGTACCGTGGTCGGCGGGACGCCGAAGCGCGTGAACGCTTGCACCTCGTGCATCAAGGCCGGCAAGGTCTCGCGCTGACGCTCAGCTGAGCGCGCGGCCACTGCCGGTTCGCTGTGAGAAGCCGGTCCACCTCGGTGGACCGGCTTTTTGCTGTACCCGGACCCCACTCGCCCGGGCTGTACCCGGCCGGGCACCCCCAGGTCCGGATCCGCCCGGGCTGTGCCCGGCCGGGCGGCACCCGTGTGATCTACGCCTCCGGCCCCGCGCCCTCCTGAGCCCGCGAGAGGGCCCAGCCGTGGTGCACCGGGCCGATGCCGCCGCCGAGCGCGAAACCGGCCGCGATGGCCCCGGTGACGTACTCCTTGGCCGCCCGCACCGCCTCCGGCACGGTGCGGCCCCGCGCGAGGTGGGAGGCGATCGCCGAGGCGAGCGTGCAGCCCGTGCCGTGAGTGTGGCGGTTGTCGTGCCGGGGTGCGCGCAGCCAGTGCTCCTCGGAGCCGTCGGTGAGGAGATCGACGGCCTCACCGGCCAGGTGGCCGCCCTTGATCACCACCCAGCGGGGGCCGTACGCCAGGACGGCCGCCGCGGCCTGCCGCAGCTGCGCCTCGGATTCGACCCGGACGCCGGTCAGCTGGGCGACCTCGTCGAGGTTCGGGGTGGCGACGGTGGCGACCGGCAGCAGCTTGGTGCGGACGGACTCCAGCGCGGAGGCCGCCAGCAGCGCGTCCCCGTGCTTGGAGACGCCGACCGGGTCGACCACGGCGGGGGCGTCGGTCCCGGAGATCAGCTCGGCGACCGTCTCGACGAGTTCCGCCGAGGCGAGCATCCCGGTCTTCACCGCCTGGACGCCGATGTCGTCGACGACGCTGCGGTACTGCGCCCGCACCGCCTCCACCGGCAGTTCCCAAGCACCCTGGACGCCCAGCGAGTTCTGCGCGGTCACGGCGGTGATCACGCTCATCCCGTGCGCGCCGAGGGCGAGCATCGTCTTCAGATCGGCCTGGATCCCGGCGCCGCCGCCGGAGTCGGAGCCGGCCACGGTCAGCACTCTCGGCGGCGCGGTCATGACTCCATGTCCCCGAAGTGGTCCCAGCCGCCCTTGCTGGTCCAGGGCGCCCCGTCCACCGTCACCTGTGGCAGCGCGGAGGGGTTCAGCACCTCGCCGATGACCTTCCAGCGGGCGGGCAGCTTCACGTCCGGCGGGAACGTCGCCACGATCGCGTGGTCCTCGCCCCCGGTCAGCACCCACTGGAGCGGGTCCACGCCGACGGCCTGCCCGATGTCGTTCATCTGGGAGGGGATGTCGATCGCCCCGGAGCGGATGTCGATGCGCACCTTGCTGGCCTCGGCGATGTGCCCCAGGTCGGCGATCAGGCCGTCGCTGACGTCGCACATCGCGGTGGCGCCCAGCCCGGCCGCGGCGGGCCCCGCGTGGTAGGGCGGTTCGGGGCGCCGGTGCGCCTCGACGAAGGCGCGCGGCGAGCGGAAGCCGCGGGAGAGCACCGCGTACCCGGCGGCGGACCAGCCGAGCCAGCCGGTCACCGCGACCAGGTCGCCGGGCTGGGCCCCGCCCCGCGTCACGGGCTCCTGGTTGCGCAGATCGCCGAGCGCGGTGATCGACACGGTGATGGTGTCGCCGCGTACGACGTCCCCGCCGACCACGGCGGCGCCCGCGACCTGGCATTCGTCGCGCAGGCCGTCCATCAGCTCGCTGGGCCAGGTCACCGGCAGTTCGGCGGGCACGACCAGGCCGAGCAGCAGCGCGGTCGGCACGGCGCCCATGGCGGCGATGTCCGCGAGGTTCTGTGCGGCGGCCTTGCGGCCGACGTCGTACGCCGTGGACCAGTCGCGGCGGAAGTGCCGCCCCTCCACGAGGATGTCGGTGCTGGCCACGACCCTCCGGTCGGGAGCGGCGACCACCGCGGCGTCGTCGCCGGGGCCGACCCGCACCGCCGGGGTGGTGGTGAGACGGGAGGTGAGCTCCCTGATGAGCCCGAACTCCCCGAGCTCACCAACAGTGCCCTTCATTGCCCTTACGCCCCTTCTGTCCTCGTGCATGCCCGGTCGCGCGTCAACAGTGTCCTCGATACGGCCGAAGCGACCGTCGGCGCGGTCCCCGATACGGTCACGGCGCCCGCCCTCGCGGCCTTCCGGGCCCCCTGCGCGGCCTCCCCGGCCGCCGGCGCGACCCTCGTGACCGTCAACCTCCGCCGTGCCGCCACCCCGGCGCGCACAGCCGGGTTTCCGCAGGTCTCCCCGCGGCGAGCGACGACGCGATACCGTGGCGTTCCTTTTCCCCACATGATCCTCGTGGCCGCCCTGGAGGTTCCGTGGTACAGGCGTACATCCTGATCCAGACGGAGGTCGGCAAAGCGTCGACCGTCGCCGAGACGATCAGCAAGATCCCTGGAGTGATCCAGGCCGAGGACGTGACGGGCCCGTACGACGTCATCGTGCGCGCGGAGGCCGACACCGTCGACGACCTGGGACGCATGGTGGTCGCCAAGGTCCAGCAGGTGGACGGCATCACCCGCACCCTGACCTGCCCGGTCGTCCATTTGTAGCCCCCGTCTACCCTGTGCCGGTGAACTCTTTCCGTCACCGGCTCATCGGCCTGCCCGCGCTCGCCCTGCTGATCGCCACCGCGGGCTGCTCCTCAGCAGACGACAGCGCGGCGGTGGCGGTTCCCAGTCCGGACGCGACGGTGACCGAGCTGTGCCGGAAGCTGGATGAAGCGCTGCCGGAGAAGGTGGCCGGGCTGAGCCGCAAGGACCCTGAGCCCCGGTCCACGCTGACCGCGGGCTGGGGAAACCCGGAGATCATACTGCGCTGCGGGGTGCCCCGGCCGCCGAAGATGGTCGACCCCGAGGTCGCGGAGGGGCGTGACCCGGACGCGGTGCCGGGCGGGGTGAACGGGGTCGACTGGCTCCAGGAGAAGACGGACGGCGGATTCCGGTTCACCACGGCGAACCGGCGCGCCTATGTCGAGGTCGGCGTGCCGGCGGACGTCGACAGCTCGGGGGTGCTGATCGACTTGGCGCCGGCCGTGAAGTCGGCGATTCCCCGAGGCATCGCCGACTAGACGCCGTACCTGGATCGGTCCGTTGCCGGGTGCGGGCCGTGCGTGGCTTGTCGCGCAGTCCCCGCGCTCCTTCAGCCGCGTCAGCGAAGGCCGGTGGACCGGTCGAGGGCCGCCTGGATCAGGCGGTCCACCAGCTCGGGGTAGCCGACCCCGCTCGCCTGCCACATCTGCGGGTACATCGAGATCGGCGTGAAGCCGGGCATCGTGTTGATCTCGTTGATCACGAACTCGCCGTCCTCGGTGAGGAAGAAGTCCGCGCGGACCAGGCCCTCGCAGGACGCGGCGTCGAAGGCCGCCACCGCGAGCCTCTGGACCTCGGCGGTCTCCTCGGCGGTCAGCGGGGCCGGGACGACGCCGGGCGTGGAGTCGATGTACTTGGCCTCGAAGTCGTAGTACGCGTGCGCGTCCGGCGGCGGGATCTCGGCGGGCACGGAGGCACGCGGGCCGTCCTCGAACTCCAGGACACCGCACTCGATCTCCCGGCCGCGCAGCGCGGCCTCGACCAGGATCTTCGGGTCGTGACGGCGGGCCTCGGCGATCGCCTCGTCCAGGCCGGAGAAGTCCTCCACCTTGGTGATGCCGATCGAGGAGCCCGCGCGCGCGGGCTTCACGAACAGCGGCCAGCCGTGCTCGCCCGCGAAGTCGGCGATCCGGCGCCGGGCACCGGTCTCGTCGCGCTCCCACTCGCGCGGACGGATCACCAGGTACGGGCCGACCTTCAGCCCGAACGACTCGAACACCCGCTTCATGTACTCCTTGTCCTGGCCGACGGCCGAGGAGAGCACACCCGAGCCCACGTACGGCACCCCGGACAGCTCCAGGAGGCCCTGGAGGGTGCCGTCCTCGCCGTACGGGCCGTGCAGCACCGGGAAGACCACGTCGACCTCGCCGAGGGCCTTGGGCACCGAGCCGGGCTCGCTGTAGACGACCTCGCGGCTGGCGGGGTCGACGGGGAGCACCACGCCGCCCTCGGTGGACTCGGCCAGTTCGTCGACGCTGGGCGTACGGCGGTCGGTGATCGCCATCCGCTCCGGCTCGTCGGCGGTGAGCGCCCACCGGCCGTCCTGGGTGATGCCGATCGGCAGGACGTCGTAGCGCGTCCGGTCGATGGCCTTGAGGACGGCGCCGGCGGTGACCACGGAGATCCCGTGTTCGGAGCTGCGCCCGCCGAACACGACGGCCACGCGCGGCTTGCGAGGCGGCTGCTCAGGGCTCTGGGGGAGGTTCTCGGTGCTCATATCGCGATGAGAGTACCCGTAGGCAGGACCCCGGGGCAGCGTCCGCCCCGCGGGTTCGCTCAGCGTCGCTCGGGCTTCGCGCTGCGCGACATCAGCTCCTTGAGGGCGACCACCGGCGGCTTGCCCTCGTGCACGATGCCCACGACCGTCTCGGTGAGGGGCATGTCGACGCCGTGCCGGCGGGCCAGATCCAGCACCGACTGGCAGGACTTGACGCCCTCGGCGGTCTGCTTGGTGACCGCGATGGTCTCCTGGAGGGTCATGCCCTTGCCGAGGTTGGTGCCGAAGGTGTGGTTGCGGGAGAGCGGCGAGGAGCAGGTGGCCACCAGGTCGCCGAGTCCGGCGAGTCCGGAGAAGGTCAGCGGGTCGGCGCCCATCGCCAGGCCCAGGCGGGTCGTCTCCGCGAGACCGCGGGTGATCAGCGAGCCCTTGGCGTTGTCGCCGAGGCCCATGCCGTCCGCGATGCCGACGGCCAGCCCGATGACGTTCTTCACCGCGCCGCCGAGTTCGCAGCCGACGACGTCGGTGTTGGTGTACGGGCGGAAGTACGGCGTGTGGCAGGCGGCCTGGAGCCGCTGGGCGACGGACTCGTCGGTGCAGGCGACCACGGAGGCGGCCGGCATCCGCGCGGCGATCTCCCGGGCCAGGTTGGGCCCGGTGACCACGGCGATACGGTCCGGGCCGACCTTGGCGACGTCGTCGATGACCTCGCTCATCCGCATGGCGGTGCCGAGTTCGATGCCCTTCATCAGGGACACCAGCACGGTGTCCGGGGCCAGCAGCGGCACCCAGGCGGCGAGATTGCCGCGCAGGGTCTGCGACGGGACGGACAGCACCGTGAAGTCGGCCCCGGCGGCGGCCTCGGCGGGGTCGGTGGTGGCCCGGAGGTTCTCCGGGAGCTCGAAGCCGGGCAGGTAGTCGGGGTTGGTCCGGGTCGAGTTGATCGCGTCGGCGACCTCCTCGCGGCGCGCCCACAGGGTGACCTCGCAGCCCGCGTCGGCGAGCACCATGCCGAAGGCCGTGCCCCATGAACCGGCGGCGAAGACCGCCGCCTTGACCGGATTGCTCACTTGCCCTGCCCTTCTGCCTGCTTCCCCTGCGCCTGAGCCGGGGCCTGTGCCTGCGCCTGTGCCTGCGCCTGCGCCCGCGACTGCGCCTGGGTGCGCCGACGCTGTTCGATGCGTTCGCGCTTCGGGTCGTACGGCGTCTCGGGCGCCTTCTCGCCGCGGATCTCCTCCAGCTGGCGGGTGATCGCGGCCATGATGACCTCGGTCGCCTCCTTGAGGACGTCCGCGGTCATGTCCTTGTCGTAGAACCGGGAGAGGTCCACGGGCGGGCCGGCGAGCACCCGGCTGGTCTTGCGCGGGAACAGGTGCGGCTTCTTGGCGTACGGGGGCAGCAGTTCGTTGCAGCCCCACTGGGCGACCGGGATCACCGGGCACTTGGTGCGCAGCGCGACCCGAGCGGCGCCGGTCTTGCCGGTCATGGGCCAGCCGTCGGGGTCGCGGGTGAGGGTGCCCTCGGGGTAGAAGGCGACGCACTCGCCGCGCTCCACGGCGTCGATCGCGGCCCGGAAGGCGCTGAGCGCGTCCGTGCTCTCGCGGTAGACGGGGATCTGCCCGGTGCCGCGCATCGCGGCGCCGACGAATCCCTTCTTGAAAAGCCCGCTCTTCGCCAGGAACCGCGGCACACGACCGGTGTTGTACTGGAAATGCGCGTACGCAAAGGGGTCGACGTGCGAATTGTGGTTCACCACGGTGATAAATCCGCCCTCGGCCGGAATATGCTCCATTCCACGCCAGTCCCGCTTGAGCAGAACCACCAGCGGTGGTTTGCAGATCACCGCGGCGAAGCGGTACCAGAAGCCGATTCTGCGGCGGGGCACGCGGACACCTTCCTCTAGGGCTGCCACCAGGCACGAGGGGCGCACAAGTGTCGCCCCAGGCCGTCGGTCTGTCGAGAACACCGTACGCCCCGAGGACCGGGCCGCCAGATGGCCCGGGGGACAATGTCCGCGACCGGAGAGGGGCGCGACACTCGTGCAGTGGACCTTGGTGATACCCGTGAAGCCCTTGGCGCGGGCGAAGAGCAGGCTCGCGGACACCGCCGCCGACGGCCTGCGCCCAGGTCTCGCCCTGGCGTTCGCCCAGGACACCGTGACCGCGGCGCTGGCCTGCGCGGCCGTGCGGGATGTGGCCGTCGTCACGGACGACGCGCTGGCCGGCCGGGAGCTGGCGGCACTGGGCGCCCGAATCGTCCCCGACGAGCCGGGCGGCGGTCTCAACGCCGCACTGGAGCACGCGGCGGCGGCGGTACGCGCTGAGCGCCCCGAAAGCGCCGTGGCCGCTCTGAACGCCGATCTCCCGGCGCTGCGGCCGGCGGAATTGGCCCGGACCCTGGACGCGGCGGCGGAATTCCCGCGCGCATTTCTCCCGGATGCAGCGGAAATCGGGACGACGCTGCTGACCGCACGGCCCGGCCGGGAATTGCGGCCCGCGTTCGGCCCGGATTCCCGGGCCCGGCACCGCGCGTCCGGCGCGGTGGAGCTGGGGCCCGGCGGGGTGGAGCTGGGGCCCGGCGGGGTGGATTCGGTACGGCAGGACGTGGACACCGGCGCCGATCTGCGCACCGCGCTCGCGCTGGGGGTGGGCCCCCGTACGGCAGCGATGGCCGCGCGCCTGCTGATCGCCGGGCAGTAGGCTGCCGTCATGCAGGCGACCGCATACACGTACGACGCCGAGACGCGCAGCGGACAGGTGCTGCTCGACGACGGCACGCCCCTCCCTTTCGACGCCTCCGCGTTCGACGCGGGCGGGCTGCGGCTGCTGCGGCCCGGCCAGCGGGTGCGGATCGAGACCGCGGGTGAGGGCGAGGCCCGCACGATCACGCTGGTGACACTGCAGACCTTCTGACCTTCCGGACTTCTGGACTTCCGCCCGGCCCGTCCGCGTCCGCACACGCCGCGGGCCGGACTCCCCAGGGAGTCCGGCCCGGCGCGTGAGTGCCCCTGTGACCTGCCCTTACTTCTTGCGGGCGGTGGCCTTCTTGGCGGTGGTGGTCTTGCGGGCCGACGACTTCTTGGCGGGGGCCTTCTTGGCCGTCGCCTTCTTGGTCGCCGGGGCCTTCTTGGCCGTCGCCTTCGTGGCCGTGGTCTTCTTCGCGGCGGTGGTCTTGGCGGCGGCACCCGTGGTCGTCTTCTTGGCGGGAGCCTTCTTCGCCGTGGTCTTCTTCGCGGTGGCGGTGGCCGTGGTCTTCTTCGCGGCCGGCGTCGCCTTCTTGGCGGTGGTCTTCTTCGCGGCCGTGGTCTTCGCCGCACCCGCCGTCTTCTTGGCCGCGGCCTTCTTGCCCGCGGACTTGGCGATGGTGGGCGGCGGGCCGGAGAGGCTGCCCTTGGGGGCCTTCTTTACCGCGATGTCGCCCTTGGGCAGCTTCTTCGAGCCGCTGACCAGGTCCTTGAAGCCCTGACCGGCGCGGAAGCGCGGCACCGAGGTCTTCTTGACCCGAACCCGCTCGCCCGTCTGAGGGTTCCGGGCGTAACGCGCCGGACGGTCGACTTTCTCGAAGGAACCGAAGCCGGTGACAGAAACCCGCTCACCTGCGACGACCGCGCGGACGATGGCGTCCAGTACGTGGTCGACGGCATCGGCGGCCTGCTGGCGGCCGCCCATCTTGTCGGCAATCGCTTCTACGAGCTGCGCCTTGTTCACGTCTTCCCCTTCGGAGACATCGCCAGAACGAAAGTGTTCAAGCTTTTTCGCACGTTAGGCAGATATATACCGCAAATCAAACACGAAACGGGCTAATCACCCTTGTGCCGCAACCGACTCGGCAGTCCCGCAGTGTTCAGCCGCCCTCTTCGGGGAATCGCCCCTCGTCGAGGTCGGCCATGAACCGCTCCAGGCGCCTTGTCGCATCGGCGAGATCGTGCTTGGCCGCGGCCGTGATGACCAGCAGCTTCCGGGTCAGCGCCATCCGTACGCCCTCCGGGACTTGCAGTGCGCGCACCCTTGTGTGCGCTTTCTTGAGTTGGTCCGCGACCGCCGCATAGAGCTCGAGTTGGCCGTCGTGTTCCATGCACAGATTGTGCCATCTGGGGCGAGTTGTCGCCTGCCCGGGGGGCAACTGCAGCCTCGAACGGCCCTCCGGACGGTCACCACCGCCGCGCCGCCATCGCCCGCGTACCCCGGCAACCACCGCTCTAACGTGGGAAGTTGAAACGTGATCGAGGCCCGGGCGAAGCCGCGCGGGCACAAAAACGGCTGTACCCCCGATCGGGCCGATCGGGGGTACAGCCGGGGTGTTGGGGTGGCCGAAACTCGACCTTGCGGAGGGCCTCGGCGGGAGCCTCGGAGGTCAGGCCTGGAGCGTCCGCGGCTTGTAGGCGGGACGCTTCGCCTCGTACGCCGCGATGTCCTCCTCGTTCCGGAGGGTGATCGAGATGTCGTCCAGCCCGTTCAGCAGCCGCCAGCGGGAGTTCTCGTCCAGCTCGAAGGAGGCGGTGACGCCCTCGGCGCGCACCTTGCGCTCGACCAGGTCGACGGTGATCTCCGCCTTCGGGTCCGCCTCGGTCAGCTCCCAGAGCGCGTCCACGATCTTCTGCTCCAGGACCACCGTGAGCAGGCCGTTCTTGAGCGAGTTACCGCGGAAGATGTCGGCGTAGCGGGACGAGATGACGGTTTTGAAGCCGTAGTTCTGCAGGGCCCACACCGCGTGCTCGCGGGAGGAGCCGGTGCCGAAGTCGGGGCCGGCGACCAGCACCGTGGCGCCCTGCCGCTCGGGCTGGTTGAGCACGAACTCGGGGTCCTTGCGCCACGCCTCGAACAGCCCGTCCTCGAACCCGTCCCGGGTCACCTTCTTGAGCCAGTGGGCGGGGATGATCTGGTCGGTGTCGACGTTGCTGCGGCGCAGCGGGACGGCCCGGCCGGTGTGTGTGGTGAAAGCTTCCATGACTGATCAGACTCCAGCGGGCGTACGGGTCTCGACGTCGGACAGGTCGGCCGGGGAGGCCAGGTGCCCCAGGACGGCCGTCGCGGCCGCGACCTGCGGCGACACCAGATGGGTACGGCCGCCCTTGCCCTGCCTGCCCTCGAAGTTGCGGTTGGAGGTGGAGGCGGAGCGCTCGCCCGGGGCCAGCTGGTCCGGGTTCATGCCGAGGCACATCGAGCAGCCCGCGTGCCGCCATTCGGCACCGGCCTCCTTGAAGACCACGTCCAGACCCTCCGAGACGGCCTGCAGACCCACCCGCGCGGAGCCCGGGACGACCAGCATCCGTACCCCGTCGGCGATTTTGCGGCCGCGCAGGATCTCGGCGGCGTTGCGCAGGTCCTCGATGCGTCCGTTGGTGCAGGAGCCTACGAAGACGGTGTCCACCTTGATGGAGCTCAGCGGCTGACCGGCCTCCAACCCCATGTACTCCAGGGCCTTTTCGGCGGCCAGGCGCTCCGAAGCGTCTTCGTACGAAGCCGGGTCGGGGACGGACGCCGAAAGCGGCGCGCCCTGGCCCGGGTTGGTGCCCCAGGTGACGAACGGCGAGAGCTCGGCGGCCTCGATGACCACCTCGGCGTCGAACGCGGCGTCGTCGTCGGTCCTGAGCGTCTTCCAGTACGCGACCGCGGCGTCCCAGTCGGCGCCCTCAGGGGCGTGCGGACGGCCCTTGAGGTAGGCGAAGGTGGTCTCGTCGGGGGCGATCATGCCCGCGCGGGCGCCGGCCTCGATCGACATGTTGCAGATGGTCATCCGGGCCTCCATCGAGAGCTTCTCGATGGCGGAGCCGCGGTACTCCAGGACGTAGCCCTGGCCGCCGCCGGTGCCGATCTTCGCGATGATCGCCAGGATCAGGTCCTTGGCGGTGACGCCCTCGGGCAGGTCGCCGTTCACCGTGATCGCCATGGTCTTCGGGCGGGCCATGGGCAGCGTCTGGGTGGCCAGCACGTGCTCGACCTGCGAGGTGCCGATGCCGAAGGCCAGCGCGCCGAAGGCACCGTGCGTCGAGGTGTGGCTGTCGCCGCAGACGACGGTCATGCCGGGCTGGGTCAGGCCCAGCTGGGGGCCGACGACGTGCACGACGCCCTGCTCGACGTCGCCCAGCGGGTGCAGCCGGACACCGAATTCCGCGCAGTTCTTGCGCAGCGTCTCCAGCTGGGCGCGGGAGACCGGGTCGGCGATGGGCTTGTCGATGTCGAGGGTGGGGGTGTTGTGATCCTCGGTCGCGATGGTGAGGTCGAGCCGGCGCACCGTCCGCCCGCTCTTGCGGAGGCCGTCGAAGGCCTGCGGGCTGGTCACCTCGTGCAGCAGGTGCAGATCGATGTAGAGGAGGTCGGGCTCGCCCTCGGCGCGCCGGACGACATGGTCGTCCCAGACCTTCTCCGCGAGTGTCCTACCCATCGCTTTCCCTCCGGTCGGCAAAGGTGCGCCGACCCAACTAGAGATCTTGAGGAAGCGGCGCCCGCGCCCCTGGTTACGGGCGTCCGCCGCCAGGCCCGTCACCTGTGCGGGCCGCTGTGCCTTCGTGACATCCAGGGTGGCGTGTTCCACGGAAAATTGAACTTGCGTTTCACAGAGTGAGACGCAAGTATCGTTGCATGGACAACAGTAGCGGCGTCGGCGTTCTGGACAAGGCGGCCCTCGTCCTGAGCGCTCTGGAGTCCGGTCCGGCCACCCTCGCGGGTCTGGTCGCGGCCACCGGACTGGCACGACCCACGGCCCACCGCCTGGCCGTGGCTCTGGAACACCACCGCATGGTGGCGCGTGACATGCAGGGCCGATTCATCCTCGGACCCCGCCTGGCAGAACTGGCCGCGGCGGCCGGGGAGGACCGCCTCCTCGCGACGGCCGGCCCGGTGCTCACCCACCTCCGTGACGTCACCGGCGAGAGTGCGCAGCTCTACCGCCGCCAGGGCGACATGCGCATCTGTGTCGCCGCGGCGGAGCGCCTGTCCGGCCTGCGGGACACCGTCCCGGTCGGCTCGACGCTCACGATGAAGGCCGGCTCCTCGGCGCAGATCCTCATGGCCTGGGAGGAGCCGGAGCGCCTGCACCGCGGTCTCCAGGGCGCCCGCTTCACGGCGACGGCCCTGTCGGGCGTACGGCGTCGCGGCTGGGCCCAGTCGATCGGCGAGCGCGAGCCGGGCGTCGCGTCCGTCTCCGCGCCGGTGCGCGGCCCCTCCAACCGCGTCGTGGCCGCCGTCTCCGTCTCCGGCCCCATCGAGCGCCTGACCCGCCACCCGGGCCGTATGCACGCCCAGGCGGTCATCGACGCCGCCGCCCGCCTCTCCGAGGCCCTGCGCCGCTCGGGCTGACCTCTCGGCAGAACGGGAGGAGAGGGAGCGGGCCTCAACGCCGCGGCACGCTCTCTCCCGAGGGGCTGACCCCACCCGCGCTCACGCGCGCCGGGCGAACCGCCGTCCCGGTCCGCTCCTTGCGGTCGATGATCGACCACGGGGGGTGACGGAACACCTCCGGCGAGTAGTTCCGGAGATTCGGGAAGAAGGCCGCCGCGCGGACGTACCACGTGGTGCGGGCGAACCGGGCCGGCTGCGCCCGGGACACCGAACTCCTGGCAGCGTACGCGCAGTTGATGTACGAGGTGGGCCGAGCGGGACCTGGGGGTCAGCCTCTCGGAGGCGGGGAGCGGGCGAGCGACGCGGTGAAGCGAGCAACGCCGAAGGGGCCCTCGCCGAAGCAAAGGCCCCTTGGGACTGGTACCCCCGACCGGATTCGAACCGGCGCTACCGCCTTGAGAGGGCGGCGTGCTAGGCCGCTACACAACGGGGGCGTGGACTCTGCGTTTCCGCAGGTCCGAGCTGGTCTACCTGGACTCGAACCAAGACTAACTGAACCAGAATCAGTCGTGCTGCCAATTACACCATAGACCAATGTGGTTTAGACCAGTCAGTACCCCCGACCGGATTCGAACCGGCGCTACCGCCTTGAGAGGGCGGCGTGCTAGGCCGCTACACAACGGGGGCCCTAGCGATCATCTCGTGAGAGATCACCGTACCCCCGACCGGATTCGAACCGGCGCTACTGCCTTGAGAGGGCAGCGTGCTAGGCCGCTACACAACGGGGGCTTTGTGGATCAGATCCACGGTTGCGGATGAAGCTCCGCGAGCTGGCCTACCTGGACTCGAACCAAGACTAACTGAACCAGAATCAGTCGTGCTGCCAATTACACCATAGGCCACTGGAACGCAAGCCCCGTGCGGGGATCTTGTTCTAGCTTGCTCCTCCGGTTCCCGGCCTTTCGGCCCGCTCCCCGGCGGCGCAGAAAGAACATTACCCGAAGGTGGACGGGGCTCCAAAACGGGTATCCGCGCGGAGCAGCGCCGGGAGTTCGGAGAGGGACACGATCCGGTGCGGACCGGGCGGAACCACCACGGTCGCGGAGCCGCCCAGGCGGTCGATCCAGACCGACAGCAGCCCGGCCCGGGCCGCGCCCCGGCCGTCGATCTCCGGGTGGTCGCCGACGTAGGCGACCTGGTGCGGAGGCAGTGACAGGGCCTCGCAGGCGGCGAGGAAGGCCTGGGTGTCGGGCTTGGAGACACCCAGTTCGGCGGCGCACAGGACGGCCTCGAAGCGGTGGTGGACGCCGAGCGCCCGCAGCTTGCGGTCCTGGACGCTGAGGCTGGAGTTGGAGAGCACCGCGTGGCGGTGGCTGGCGGCGAGGGCGTCGAGGACGGGCAGGACGTCCGGGAACAGGGCCCAGACGGCCTCGTAGTGGGCGAGATAGCGCTCGAACCAGGCGTCGGCCTCCGCGTCCGTCAGCGGCCGTTCCAGGAACTCGCGCACCCGGTCACGGCGCTGGCCCTCGAAGGAGGCCTCCCCCGCCGCGAAACGCTCCCAGTGCCGTTCCGTGACGTCCTTCCAGCGCGCGAGGGCCCGCTCCGGACCGCCGTAGCGGTCCAGCAGGCCTTCGGCCGCCAGATGGGCCCGCATGCCCTCGCGGTCCGCGGTCGAGTAGTCGAAGAGCGTGTCGTCCACGTCCCAGACCACGGCACGGATGCTCATGATGCGACGGTAGCGCCGGGACACCGGTCCCGTCCGCCGGTTTCGGGAGTCCGGTCGGCCGCGTCGGCGCGGGGTGCCGGACGCGGCAGGGGCGGTACCCGGAGATCGGGTACCGCCCCTGCCGTGTGCACGTGGGTCTTATGCGGCGAGCTTGGCCAGAGCCGCGTCGATGCGGGCCAGCGTCTTCTCCTTGCCCAGGATCTCCAGGGACTCGAAGAGGGGCAGGCCGACCGTGCGGCCGGTGACGGCGACACGGACCGGGGCCTGGGCCTTGCCGAGCTTGAGGCCGTGGGCCTCGCCGGCGGCCAGGACGGCCTCCTTCAGGGACTCGGCGGAGGTCCAGTCGGCGGCCTCCAGCTTCTCCCGGGCGGTGCGCAGCAGGGCGTCGCTGCCCTCCTTCATCGCCTTCGTCCAGCTCGGCTCGTCGAAGACCGGCTCGGGCAGGAACAGGAAGTCGACGTTGTCGGTGATCTCCGACAGGACCTTGAGGCGGGTCTGGGCGTGCGGGGCGATCGCCTGCCACTGGGTCTCGTCGAAGTCCTCCGGCGCCCAGGGCGCGAAGGGGGCCCTCAGCCAGGGGCGACAGCGCTCGGCGAAGTCCTTCACCTCCAGCAGGCGGATGTGGTCGCCGTTGATGGCCTCGCACTTCTTGAGGTCGAAGCGGGCCGGGTTGGGGTTCACGTCCTTGACGTCGAAGGCCGCGACCATCTCGTCCATCGTGAAGATGTCCTGGTCGGCCGAGAGGGACCAGCCCAGCAGGGAGAGGTAGTTGAGCAGGCCCTCGGGGAGGAAGCCGCGCTCGCGGTAGAGGTTGAGGCTCGACTGCGGGTCGCGCTTGGAGAGCTTCTTGTTGCCCTCGCCCATGACGTACGGCAGATGGCCGAACTGCGGGATGCCCTTGGCGATGCCCAGCTCGATCAGCGCCTTGTAGAGGGCGATCTGGCGGGGGGTGGAGGAGAGCAGATCCTCGCCGCGCAGGACGTGGGTGATCTCCATCAGGGCGTCGTCGACCGGGTTGACCAGCGTGTACAGCGGGGCACCGTTGGCGCGGACGATGCCGTAGTCCGGGACGTTCTCCGGGGTGAAGGTCAGCTCGCCGCGGACCAGGTCCGTGAAGGTGATCGTCTCGTCGGGCATGCGGAAGCGGACGATCGGCTCGCGGCCCTGCGCCTTGTACTCCTCGACCTGGGCGTCGCTCAGCTCGCGGCAGTGGCCGTCGTAGCCGGACGGCTTGCCGGCGGCGCGGGCGGCCTCGCGGCGGGTGTCCAGCTCCTCCTGGGAGCAGTAGCAGTGGTAGGCGTAGCCGCCGTCCAGGAGCTTGCCCGCGACGTCCTTGTAGAGGTCCATGCGCTGCGACTGGCGGTACGGCGCGTGCGGCCCGCCGACCTCGGGGCCCTCGTCCCAGTCGAAGCCGAGCCAGCGCATCGAGTCGAGCAGCTGCTGGTACGACTCCTCCGAGTCGCGGGCCGCGTCGGTGTCCTCGATACGGAAGACCAGGGTGCCCTGGTGGTGCCGGGCGAACGCCCAGTTGAACAGGGCGGTGCGGACCAGGCCCACGTGCGGGTTACCGGTGGGCGAGGGACAGAAACGGACGCGTACGGAGCCGGGTGCGCTAGCCACGCTTGACAACCTTGTTGGTGAGAGTGCCGATGCCTTCGATGGTGACGGCGACCTCGTCGCCGACGTTCAGGGGGCCGACCCCCGCCGGGGTGCCGGTGAGGATCACATCGCCGGGGAGCAGCGTCATGGCCTCGGAGATGTTGACGATCAGATCCTCGATGGAGTGGATCATCTCGCTGGTCCGGCCGAGCTGGCGCTGTTCGCCGTTGACCGTGAGCTGGACGGTCAGGTCGGACGCCGCCTGGAGGTCCAGCTTGGTCTCCACCCAGGGGCCGAGCGGGCAGGAGGTGTCGAAGCCCTTCGCGCGGGCCCACTGCTTCTCGCGCTTCTGCACGTCCCGCGCGGTGATGTCGTTGGCGCAGGTGAAACCGAAGATCACGTCCTTGACGCGCTCGCGGGGGACCTCGCGGCACATCCGGCCGATCACGACGGCCAGCTCGGCCTCGTGGTGCAGTTCCTCGGTGAAGGAGGGGTACTGGATGTCGTCGCCGGGGCCGATGACGGAGGTCGACGGCTTGAAGAAGGCGAAGGGGGCGTCGGGGACCTCGTTGCCCAGCTCGCGCGCGTGCTCCGCGTAGTTGCGGCCGAAGGCCACGACCTTGTTGGGGAGCACCGGCGGCAGCAGCCTGACCTTGCTCAGCGGCACCTTCGTGCCGGAGAGTTCGAAGTCCGCGAACGGGATGCCCTTGATGATGTCGAGGACGAGCTCGTCCGGCTTGTCGCCCTCGACCGCGCCGAAGGCGACGTTCCCGTCGATGGAGAACCTGGCGATGCGCACGGGATGCTTTGCCCCTTGACTGAGCTGGCGGGAGTCTGACGCTCCAGGCTAACGCGGCAAACAGCGGGCGCCCCGCGCATGGTGCGCGAGGCGCCCGGGTGGATCTGTGTCCGGTGTGGCTACTGGGCCGCGGAGGCGCCCACCGGGATCTCCATGAGGACCGTACGCTTGGGATTGGCCGTCTGGGACGGGAGCTCGACGGGGTGCTCCGGCTGCACCGGGGTCTGCAGTTCGTCGGCGCCGTCGAGGTGCGCCAGCGTCGTGCGCCGCGGGTTGGCGATCTTGTGGAACATCGTCGTCGTCTTCACGGGTGTCCTTGGTCGGGTCGTGGTCGGAACGTCGCTCTTGTCAGAACGCTGACTCCTGTAAAGCGTCAGGCTAAACATGCGGATTCCCGTCAAAGGGCGGAAGCGCTCATGAACCGCGTGTGAGTTTGCTCACGAAGTCACACCCAAACCGGTCAATTCAGACCCGCAACTCATACCCACGAAACGGACATTCGCCATCTGAAGCGGCCATTCCGCTCCTGATCATGGCGACTGGGACACCGCGCGCACCTCGGCGACTCGTAGGCAAATGTCCCTTATAAGGTGGAGCCAGCTGCACACCTCGTGACACGCCCCTCACAAGCTGTCACGGAGGTCACAGCCTGACCAACTGGCCTTGTTGGAGATCCTGCACTGTGCTGGAATTCCACGGACCGCCGCAGGGACGAGCCGGCGCGCAGGGGGCGCGACAAGCGCCGAGTGGCGGCGAGAAGGGGGAAGCGGTCACTCACGACCATCCGGGGACGTATTCAGGGCGTCCCCGACGACGCCGACACCGTCCTTCCGTTCCGGAGGGACGCCTGGTCCAGAGGTTGCGACGCTAGTGCAGGGACGTTTCAAGAGGGATGGCAGCGCTTCGGCGGAGCCGGAGCCGCACGGCGGGGCTGGCCCCATGGCCGGCGGCTCCTCGCCCCAGCGCGCCCAGGGCCAGGGCCCGTCCGCCGACGGCGGTACCCGCCCCGGGCGCCCCGGCACGTCCGCTGCCGCGGGCCCGGCGGCCCCCACGCCGGCCGTGAAGCCGCCACAGGGCCCCACCGGCCCCGGCCCGCGAATAGCCCTGCGCAACTGGCGGATCTCCACCCGTCTGGTCGCGCTGCTCACCCTCCCCGTGGTCGCGGCGACCTCGCTGGGCGCGCTGCGCATCAGCCAGTCGATGGAGGACATGCAGCAGCTCGACAACATGAAGCTGCTGACGGACATGACCAAGCAGGCCACCGAGCTGGCCGCGGCGCTCCAGGAGGAGCGCGACAAGTCCGCCGGTCCGCTGGCGCACGGCTCCACCTCCAGTGCCATCACCGTCAAGGGCTACCGGGACAAGACCGACCGCGCCCTGAAGAACTTCCTCGACTCCTCCGAGGAGATCGACAGCGCCAGCCGGGACGGCAACCTCCAGGGCGTCCGGGACAGCGTCGTCGGCCTGGCGCGTGACCTGATGACCCTCAACAAGGTCCGCAGCACGGCCTACGAGGCCAAGAACAACAACATGCAGACCGTCGAGGCCTACCACCGGCTGATCGAGCACCTGCTCGACCTGTCGCAGGACATGGCCGAGGCGACCAGCAACCCGGAGATGATCCAGCGCACGCGCGCCCTGGCGGCCTTCTCCTCCGCCAAGGAGTACGCCTCCATCCAGCGCGCGGTCCTCGCGGCGGCCCTGCCCGCCAACAAGGACACCTACGGCAACCTCTCCGCGAACGACCGCCTGTACGCCGAGTCGGCGCTGCAGAGCCAGAAGTCGGACATCAGCAGCTTCCGGAGCATCTACGGCGACGAGAACGCCGCCGAACTGCTGGAGCCCATCGAAGAGGGCAACTCCACCATCGAGGCCACCGACCTCTACGCCTCGCGCGCGTTCGGCCGGCCCGAGGGTCTGGAGGGCCTGGACAAGCGCTCGTACCAGGACTGGCTGGACGACAGCTCGGCGAAGATCGAGCAGATGAAGAAGATCGAGCGCACGCTGCTCGAGGAGATGGAGCAGAAGGCCCGCGAGCTGCGCAGCGAGTCGGAGCAGGAAGCGATCATCTCCGGTGCGCTGATCCTGCTCGTGCTCGGCGTGTCGCTGGTCGGCGCCTTCGTGGTGGCCCGCTCCATGATCCGCTCGCTGCGCCGGCTGGAGGACACCGCGACCAAGGTCGCCGCCGAGCGCCTGCCCGAGCTGGTCAAGCAGCTGTCCGAGACCGACCCGCAGGACGTCGACACGTCCGTGGAGTCGGTCGGCGTGCACTCCCGGGACGAGATCGGCCGGGTGGCCGCGGCCTTCGACGACGTGCACCGCGAGGCGGTCCGCCTCGCCGCCGAGCAGGCCCTGCTGCGGGGCAACGTCAACGCGATGTTCACCAACCTCTCGCGCCGTTCCCAGGGTCTGATCCAGCGCCAGCTGTCGCTCATCTCCGAACTGGAGTCCCGCGAGGCCGACCCGGACCAGCTGGCCTCGCTGTTCAAGCTGGACCACCTCGCCACGCGTATGCGCCGTAACGGTGAGAACCTCCTCGTCCTCGCGGGTGAGGAGCCCGGCCGGCGCTGGACTCGCCCGGTCCCGCTGGTCGACGTGCTGCGTGCCGCCGCGTCCGAGGTGGAGCAGTACGAGCGCATCGAGCTGGCCGCCGTGCCGACCACGCAGGTCGCCGGCCGGGTCGTCAACGACCTCGTCCACCTGCTCGCCGAGCTGCTGGAGAACGCCACCTCGTTCTCCTCGCCGCAGACCAAGGTCAAGGTCACCGGTCACGCCCTGCCCGACGGCCGGGTGCTGATCGAGATCCACGACACCGGTATCGGTCTGTCGCCGGAGGACCTGGCCGCGATCAACGAGCGGCTCGCCTCGCCGCCCACCGTGGACGTGTCGGTCTCCCGCCGCATGGGTCTGTTCGTGGTCGGCCGGCTGTCCCAGCGGCACGGCATCCGCATCCAGCTGCGCCCGTCGGACTCCGGCGGTACGACCGCGCTGGTCATGCTGCCCGTCGATGTCGCCCAGGGCGGCAGGAAGCCCCAGCCCAAGCAGGGTCAGGGCCCGGGTGTCTCCGGCGGTCCGGCCGCCGCGCAGGCCGCCGCGGGCGCGGCCGCGGCCCGTCGCCAGAACGGCGGCGGGAACGGCGGTGCGCTCGGTACCGGCGGTGCCGGTGGCGGGCTGCTCGGGGCCGGTCAGGGTCCGCGGGCCGCGCTGCCGGGCCGCGACGCGGGCGGCCGTCCGGGCGCTCCCGGCGGCCCTGGTGGTCCCGGCGGTCCCGGTGACCCCGGTGCCGGGCGCGGGCCGCAGGCTCCCGCACCGCAGCAGGGCCGCCCGGCTCCGGCCGGTGCCGGTGCCCCGCAGGGCCTTCAGGCCGGCGCGCCGCAGGGCCAGGACTCCCGTGGCCCGCTGTCCGCGCAGCGCGGCAACGCGGACGGCGAGCGCGGTCGGCGTGGCCGGCAGCGGCCGCAGCTGCCGCCGCGCGGTGGCCCGCGCGGCGAGCTGCCGGGCGGCAACCCGCAGCCGCGCGTGCCGAGCTGGAGCGACGAGAACGCCCAGCCGCCGGTGCCGCGCGCCTCGCTGGACACCCCGCGCGGGCACGAGGAGCCGGACGTCTCGCAGACCTCCCGGATGCCGCGGGTCGACGACCGTCAGGGTCCCGGCGCCACCGCGGAGATGCCGGCGATCGGCCGGCACGACGAGCGCCAGACCCCGCCCGCCGGTGCCGACTTCGGCCACCCGGGCGCGCAGGAGCCGCAGCAGACCGGCCAGTTCGTCCGTCCGGACGTCTTCGGCAGCACGCCCGCGCCGGGCGACCCGTCGAACACGGGCCGGTTCCCGGCTCCGCAGGGCTACGACAACGGCTCCACCGGCCAGTTCGCCGCGCCGCAGGGGTACGACGGCGGCGGCACGGGCCAGTCCCGCGCGCCGCAGGCGTACGACGACGGCGCCACCGGCCAGTACCCGGCTGCCCAGCAGCAGGGTTACGACAACGGTTCCACCGGCCAGTACCCGGCCGCCCAGCAGCAGGGTTACGACAACGGTTCCACCGGCCAGTTCCCGGTGCCCGCCCAGGACGGGTCGGCCACCGGCCGGCACGCCCTGCCCGGCGGCCGGCAGAACGGCCAGTCCGACTTCGGTGCCCAGCGCGCCGCGCAGCGTCCGCAGCAGCGGCCGGGGCGCCCGGAACCGGAGGCACTGCCGCCGGCGTCCGGTCCCGGTGACGGTCGTACGCCGCTGTACGACACGCTGGAGACCAACTGGTTCCACGGCCAGCAGGCCCAAGGCCAGCAGACCCAGCAGGGTCAGCAGGGTCAGCAGGCCCAGCAGGGTCAGCAGGCCCAGCAGGGTCAGCAGGGCCGGCCGGCCCCGCAGGTCCGGGCCGAGCGGCCGGCGGGCAACGGCTCCGCGCCCGACCGGGCGCCGCAACAGCCGCAGGCCGCCACCGGACCGCAGCGGGCGGCCTCGGCCGCCTGGCGCAGCTCGCCGAACGACGACCTCGTGAAGCAGGCCGAGCGCGTCCGCCAGCCCGCCGCGGGCGGAGTCACCACGTCCGGCCTGCCGCGCCGGGTCCCGCGGGCGAACCTCGTCCCGGGCACCGCGCAGCAGCAGCCGAACCAGAGCGGTCCGCAGGTCTCGCGTGCTCCCCAGGACGTACGCGGCCGGCTGACCAACCTCCGTCGGGGTATCGCACAGGGCCGTCAGGCCGGTTCGGGCCAGACGGGCAGTTTCCCGAGCCCCACTCACCCGCAGGAGCGTTAGTTGAGCCCGATGAGCCAGGCCGCACAGAACCTCAACTGGTTGATCACCAACTTCGTGGACAACACCCCCGGGGTGTCCCACACCGTCGTCGTGTCCGCCGACGGTCTTCTGCTGGCGATGTCCGAGGGTTTCCCGCGCGACCGTGCCGACCAGCTGGCGGCCGTCGCGTCCGGACTCACCTCGCTGACGGCCGGGGCCTCCCGGATCTTCGAGGGCGGCACCGTGGCGCAGACCGTCGTCGAGATGGAGCGGGGATTCCTCTTCCTCATGTCCATCTCGGACGGCTCGTCGCTGGCCGTCCTGGCACATCCGGAGGCGGACATCGGCCTCGTCGGCTACGAGATGGCACTCCTCGTGGACCGTGCGGGCGCGGTGCTCACGCCGGACCTGCGCGCCGAACTGCAAGGCAGTCTGCTCCACTGACCGTTCGAAGATCCACCCGTCTCACCAAATCACCGTCCGGCCGACACAATCCCCCCACCGGCCCCCTTCAGACGGCTTGCCTGACCGACTTGCTGTCCCGCCCGGAGGATTCATGACCCCGCCCACCGCCTCTCATGATCCGTACAGTGATCCGTACGGGGACGAGGGCGACCAGCCGCTGGTGCGTCCCTACGCGATGACCGGCGGCCGGACCCGGCCGCGTTACCAGCTGGCCCTCGAGGCACTGATCAGCACCACGGCCGACCCGGCAGCGCTCATGGGACTGCTCCCCGAGCACCAGCGCATCTGCCATCTGTGCCGCGAGGTGAAGTCGGTCGCCGAGGTGTCGGCGCTGCTGAACATGCCGCTGGGCGTGGCCCGGATCCTGGTCGCGGACCTCGCCGAGGCCGGACTGGTCGCCGTACACCAGCCGGGTGGCGACGAGAACAATGGCGGTGCGCCAGACGTGACACTGCTCGAAAGGGTGCTCAGTGGACTTCGCAAGCTCTAGCGGGGCGGTTGCTCCGGGGCGTTCCACCACCTCCGCGAAGATCGTGGTGGCGGGCGGCTTCGGCGTGGGCAAGACCACGTTCGTCGGCGCCGTCTCGGAGATCAACCCGCTGCGCACGGAGGCCGTCATGACGTCCGCTTCGGCGGGCATCGACGACCTCACCCACACCGGGGACAAGACCACGACGACCGTGGCCATGGACTTCGGCCGTATCACCCTGGACCAGGACCTGATCCTGTACCTCTTCGGTACGCCGGGGCAGGACCGGTTCTGGTTCATGTGGGACGACCTGGTGCGCGGCGCGATCGGCGCGGTGGTCCTGGTGGACACCCGGCGGCTGGCCGACTGCTTCCCGGCGGTCGACTACTTCGAGAACAGCGGCCTGCCGTTCGTCGTCGCCCTCAACGGCTTCGACGGTCATCAGCCGTACGCCCCCGAAGAGGTCCGCGAGGCCCTGCAGATCGGCCCCGACACCCCGATCATCACCACCGACGCCCGCCACCGCGCGGACGCCAAGTCCGCGCTGATCACGCTGGTCGAGCACGCTCTGATGGCGCGGTTGAAGTAGCACCCAAGTCGGCCCTGTGTCGCGGCATTTGCCGTAGGCACTTTTCTCTGTACGGCGGAGCCGACTGTGGCCTTAGACACGGTCGGCTCCGCTGTTCATAACGTTTCGGCAGAGGAATCGGGTGGTACCGCCACGCGTCGCGGTCAGCTGATCTCGCTGCGCGCACGAAGGCCCCGTCTTTTGACGGGGCTCGCTCTTTATGACCGTTTTATCTGCGGCCTTCCTCACGCGGTTTCACCGCATTCCCATGTTTGGAAGAGCACTGGTCCACGTGCTGGAATGCCTGAACTGCCCAATAGTCAAAGACGTACTCAGTGGTCGATGGCGATCTGGGCTCTGAGACACTGCGGCACGACGTAGGTGCCGACCGCCGAGAGGTTGTTGGTCGAGTGAGGCGAAGCAAGAACGGCCCCGAGCCGCCCGCCCGGGGCAACTTCACCCCGCCGCCGCGCGGAGCGGCATCCGCCCCTGTGGTGCCCGGCTCGGAGCCGACGCCCGCGCCCGCTCCGAGCGGCGGCCGTTTCTCCCCGCGCAACTGGCGGGTGACGACCCGACTGAACGCGATCCTGCTCATCCCCGTGCTGGTCGGCCTGGTCATGGGCGGCTTCCAGGTGAAGAGCTCGATCGACACCTGGCAGGAGGCCGAGGACGCGGAGAACACCGCGCGTCTGGTGCGGGCCTCCCTCACCTACGCCGATGCCCTCTACACCGAGCGCGACACCACCGCCTCCCCGCTGTTGCAGGGCAAGGGCGTCGACGACAAGGCCGTCGTCGACGCCCGCAAGAAGACCGACGAGGCCGCCGACGCCTTCGACGAGGCCGCCCGGAGCATGCCCGACAAGGCCGGCCTCGTGCGCCGCCTGGAGCTGTTCCGCAAGGTCGAGCCCCAGCTCGACGCGCTGCGGCAGGCCGCGTACACCTCCCGTCTGAAGGGCGTGGAGACCGAGGAGGGCTACGTCCAGGTCGCCCACCCGCTGATGGAGTTCGCCAACGAGCTGGGTCTGGGCACCGGAAACATCACCAGCTACGGCCGGACCGTCTACGCCATCTCGCTGACCAAGGCCGCGCTGTCGTTGCAGCGGTCCATCGGCATGCACCTCCTGGTGAAGCCGGGCCCCGGCAAGGGCGACTTCGCCTCCCAGCGGGTCTCCCTGTCGTCGTACGCCTACCTCGAGCGCATCGCCATCGAGGAGTACCGCGGCGGTGGCACCGAGGCCGACTCGGACAAGCTGGACAAGGCGGCGGCGCAGATCAAGATCGACGCCGAGGCCGCGGCCAAGGAGGCCCTGGCCCAGGACCCGAACTACAAGGCGCCGCCGTCGGACCCGACGAAGATGGTCGCCGCCATCGCGGGCCTGCCCGACACCTCCCAGGCCGCGCGGGACGCGCTCGCCGCGCAGGGCATCACCCCCACCAACTGGTGGGCGGTCAACAGCCTCAAGTACGACGCGTACCGGCAGATCGAGTCCGACCTCGCCGACACGGCGGTGAACGAGGCCGCCGACATCGCCGGTGACGCCAAGACCGACGCCTTCATCACCGGCGCCGCGGTCGTGATCGCGCTGCTCGCCGCGTTCATCCTGGCCGGCATGGTGGCCCGCCAGATGAGCCGCTCGATGCGCCAGCTGCGCAACGCCGCCTTCGGCATCGCCGAGCAGCGGCTGCCGATGCTGGTCGACCAGCTGTCCCGCACCGACCCGGGCCGGGTCGACACCCGGGTCGCGCCCATCCCGATCTCCTCCACGGACGAGATCGGCGAGGTCGCGCGCGCGTTCGACCAGGTCCACCGCGAGGCCGTGCGGCTCGCCGCCGAGCAGGCCCTGCTGCGGGGCAACATCAACGCGATCTTCACCAACCTGTCGCGCCGCAACCAGTCGCTGATCGAGGGCCAGCTGACCCTCATCACCGACCTGGAGAACAACGAGGCCGACCCGGACCAGCTGGAGAACCTCTTCAAGCTGGACCACCTGGCCACCCGTATGCGCCGCAACGGCGAGAACCTGCTGGTCCTCGCCGGCGAGGAGCCCGGCCGCCGCTGGGACCAGCCGGTCCCGCTGGTGGACGTGCTGCGCGCCGCCTCCTCCGAGGTGGAGCAGTACGAGCGCATCGAGATATCGGGTGTCCCCGAGGCCGACATCCACGGCCGTGCCGTGACCGACCTCGTGCACCTGCTGGCCGAGCTGCTGGAGAACGCCACCACGTTCTCCTCGCCGCAGACCAAGGTGCGGGTCACCGCGACCCGTCTCCCCGACGGCCGCGTGATGGTCGAGATCCACGACAAGGGCATCGGCCTGACCGCCGAGGACTTCGCGGACATCAACCACAAGCTGGCCAACCCGCCCACCGTGGACGCCGCGATCTCCCAGCGCATGGGTCTGTTCGTGGTCGGCCGGCTCTCGGACCGGCACGGCATCCGCGTCCAGCTGCGCCCCTCCGGCGAGCAGGCCGGCACCACCTCGCTGGTCATGCTGCCGGACGCCATCACCCACGGTGGCGGTGGCGAGGGCACGGGCGGCGAGGAGTTCACGGTCTCGCAGATCATCCCGGAGCAGCAGTTCCAGGGTGAGGACTTCAGCCAGCCGATGCGCACCGCCGCGGAGCTGGGCTTCGACGACAGCCGCTACACCGAGGTCCCGGACGACATCCGTGAGCTGGACCCGGTCGGCCGCTCCCTGATGCGCGAGGAGCGCCGCGCGGCCCTCGAGGCGCAGACCCACGGCCAGCACCCCGGCCAGGAACAGCACGACGAGACGTCCTACGCCGCCGACGGCTTCGACCAGCACGCCCGGCCCGGACAGCAGGCCCAGCACGGCTACGACAACGGCCAGGGCGGCTACCCGGAGCAGACCGGCTACGGTCAGCAGCAGGCGTACGAGGAGCAGCAGCCGTCGTACGACGAGCAGTACTTCGCACAGGACGGCTCACTGCCGCAGGACGACGGCTTCCGGTCGCCCGGCGGCTACCCCGAGCCCAGCTATGCGGAGCCCGCTCAGCACGAGCACACTTCGGCGCCGACCGCTGCCTCGGAGACCTACTCGGGCTTCGAAGAGCAGTCCTACCAGGCAGACTGGCAGCAGCAGGACGGTTACCGGAACGGCTACCCGGACCAGTACGCTCCCGAAGCGGAATCTGTGCAGGCCGCTGACGCGAGTGAGCGGGACGGCGTAGGCTTCGACCGTCCGGGACCGGCCCACTCCGCCGGTCACGAGCTGACCGACGCCGGGCTTCCGCGCCGCGGATCCACCGCGAGCGGCACGGGCGGCGGTACGCAGCGCGTGCCCCAGGAAGCGCCGGCTCCCTCCCCGGAGAACAACGGCGACAACAGCTGGCGCTCGGCGAACGACGAGCGGTGGCAGCAGGCCGCGCAGCTCCGGAAGCCCAAGGCGGGCGGAGTGACCTCCTCCGGCCTGCCGCGGCGGGTGCCCAAGGCCAATCTGGTCGAGGGCTCCGCGGAGTCGACCCCGCAGGGAGGCCCACAGGTCTCCCGCGCCCCCGAGGACGTCCGGGGCAGGCTGAGCAACCTGCGCCGGGGAGTGCAGCGGGGACGCACCGCAGGAAGTGAAACGAACGGCCAGGGCTTCGGTCCTGACAGCACCTACAACCAGGAGCGTTAGTGTGAGCCCGATGAGCCAGGCGGCACAGAACCTGAACTGGTTGATCACCAACTTCGTGGACAACACCCCCGGGGTGTCCCACACCGTGGTGGTCTCCGCCGACGGACTCCTTCTGGCGATGTCCGAAGGCTTTCCCCGCGACCGCGCCGACCAGCTCGCGGCCGTCGCCTCCGGTCTGACCTCGCTGACCGCCGGTGCCTCGCGCATCTTCGAGGGCGGCAGCGTGAACCAGACGGTTGTGGAGATGGAGCGAGGATTCCTCTTCATCATGTCCATCTCGGACGGTTCGTCGCTCGCGGTCCTGGCCCATCCCGAAGCGGACATCGGCCTCATTGGGTACGAGATGGCGCTTCTGGTGGACCGAGCGGGCACGGTCCTCACCCCGGATCTCCGTGCGGAGCTCCAGGGGAGCCTTCTCAACTAACAGACAGACGGTGCGTTTTCGCGTCCCGGGGCCGTAAGGTTTCGGGACGCGGCTCCACACGGATGGGTGCCCGGCACAGTCGGAGGAGGAGAAAGTGGCAACACCCCCAGGCGGTTCGTCTTCGGGCAACTGGTCGTACGGCCCTGCCCAGGGCCAGAACGACGGTTCCCAGAACCGGTACAACTTCCCCTCCGCCCCGAGCCACCGGCAGCCGTACGCGCCGCAGGGGCCCGGCCCCGCGCCCTACGACCAGCCGCAGGCCCCGCGTATCCAGCCCGTGCAGCCGCAGCGCCGCACCCCTGAGCCGGCGCCCGCCGGGGCGACGCACAACCCGCTGGTGCGTCCGTACGCCATGACCGGCGGCCGGACCCGCCCGCGCTACCAGCTCGCCATCGAGGCGCTGGTGCACACCACTGCGCAGCCGCATCAGATGCAGGGCCAGTTGCCCGAGCATCAGCGGATCTGCAACCTCTGCCGTGAGATCAAGTCGGTAGCCGAGATCTCGGCCCTTCTGACCATCCCTCTCGGCGTGGCCAGGATCCTCGTCGCCGACTTGGCGGAGGCGGGACTGGTCGCCATCCATCAGCCCGGCGGCGACGAGAACGCCGGTGGCCAGCCAGACGTGACACTGCTCGAAAGGGTGCTCAGTGGACTTCGCAAGCTCTAGCGGCGGTCCTTCCCGCTCCACCACCTCCGCGAAGATCGTGGTGGCGGGCGGCTTCGGCGTGGGCAAGACCACGTTCGTCGGCGCCGTCTCGGAGATCAACCCGCTGCGCACGGAGGCCGTCATGACGTCTGCTTCGGCGGGCATCGACGACCTCACCCACACCGGAGACAAGACCACGACGACCGTGGCCATGGACTTCGGCCGTATCACCCTGGACCAGGACCTGATCCTGTACCTCTTCGGTACGCCCGGCCAGGACCGCTTCTGGTTCATGTGGGACGACCTGGTGCGCGGCGCGATCGGCGCGGTCGTGCTGGTCGACACGAGGAGGCTCGCCGACTGCTTCCCCGCCGTCGACTACTTCGAGAACAGCGGCCTGCCGTTCGTCATCGCCCTCA
Source organism: Streptomyces sp. (assembly GCF_035645055.1). GTDB lineage: Bacteria > Actinomycetota > Actinomycetes > Streptomycetales > Streptomycetaceae > Streptomyces. The sequence goes on from NZ_DASQNH010000051.1 coordinate 57,872, forward strand.
ACGGCTTCGACGGGAACCAGCCGTACGCCCCCGAAGAGGTCCGCGAGGCCCTGCAGATCGGCCCCGACACCCCGATCATCACCACCGACGCCCGCCACCGCGCGGACGCCAAGTCGACGCTGATCACGCTGGTCGAGCACGCCCTGATGGCGCGCCTGCGGTAATCGGCGATCGGCACGAATCGCCTGCGGCCCTCGTTCCTCCTGCGGGAGGGACGGGGGCCGTCGGTTCTTCGCCTGGCCGGGCGGGAGACGGCGGGCGCGGGAACACCGGATGCCGGTGGCCGAGCTGGTGCAGCTCAGGCAGCTGACCCTCCACCGGATCGATGTGCGCGCCTGGCCGGAGGCAGCGGGGTTCCCGCCTCCGGCGGTGCGGGACCCCAACCTGTACGACTGCGTCCTGCCCGGCTCCCCCGAGGCACTGGACTTCCCCGGCGTGACCCTCCCCGTGCACCGCACACACCACGGCCCCGCCCTCCCGAGGAGAGCGGGGCCGTGAGTGTCGTGAAGGGCTCAGCGCCAGCTGTGCGGGGCGCGGAAGCCGGGCTCGCGTTCCAGGCGGCGCCAGGCGGCGCGAGCGCGGGGGCGGTGGGTCGGGGCCGGCCGGGCGGAGGCGCGGGCCAGGAGGATCGCCGTCAGGGCGGCGACTTCCTCGGGCTCGGCGTGGCCCTTCTCGACGCGGATGTCAGGCATGGACATACGACAGGCTCCTCAGGGTCACTGCGGGGGGTTGCCGTGCTTGCGGGAGGGCAGGTCGGCGTGCTTGGTGTGCAGCATCGCCAGGGACTTGACGAGCACCTCGCGGGTCTCGGCGGGGTCGATGACGTCGTCGACCAGGCCGCGCTCGGCCGCGTAGTACGGGTGCATCAGCTCGGACTTGTACTCCTTGACCATGCGCGCCCGCATGGCCTCGGGGTCGTCGGCCCCGGCGATCTGGCGACGGAAGATCACGTTGGCCGCGCCCTCGGCGCCCATCACCGCGATCTCGTTCGTCGGCCACGCGTAGGTGAGGTCGGCGCCGATGGACTGGCTGTCCATGACGATGTAGGCACCGCCGTACGCCTTGCGCAGGATCAGCGAGATCCGCGGCACGGTCGCGTTGCAGTACGCGTACAGCAGCTTCGCCCCGTGACGGATGATGCCGCCGTGCTCCTGGTCGACACCCGGCAGGAACCCGGGGACGTCCAGGAACGTGATGATCGGAATGTTGAACGCGTCGCACATCTGCACGAAGCGCGCGGCCTTCTCCGAGGCCTCGATGTCCAGCACACCCGCGAGGGTCTGCGGCTGGTTGGCGACGATGCCCACCACCTGACCGTCCAGACGGCCCAGCGCGCAGATGATGTTCCGCGCCCAGCGCTCGTGGACCTCCAGGTACTCGCCGTCGTCGACGATCTCCTCGATGACCTTGGCCATGTCATAGGGCCGGTTGCCGTCCGCCGGGACCAGGTCCAACAGCAGCTCGCTACGGCGGTCGACGGGGTCGGAGCACTCCACCCGGGGCGGATTCTCACGGTTGTTCTGCGGGAGGAGGGAGAGGAGGTAGCGCACCTCCGCGATGCAGGTCTCCTCGTCGTCGTACGCGAAGTGCGCCACACCGCTGGTCTCCGCGTGCACATCCGCGCCGCCCAGCCCGTTCTGCGTGATCTCCTCACCGGTGACCGCCTTGACCACGTCCGGGCCGGTGATGAACATCTGCGAGGTGTCACGGACCATGAACACGAAGTCCGTCAGGGCCGGACTGTAGGCCGCGCCGCCCGCGCACGGACCGAGCATCACACTGATCTGCGGGATGACACCCGAGGCCCTGGTGTTGCGCTGGAAGATGCCGCCGTAGCCGGCCAGCGCCGACACACCCTCCTGGATACGGGCGCCCGCGCCGTCGTTGAGGGACACCAGGGGCGCGCCCGCCGCGATGGCCATGTCCATGATCTTGTGGATCTTCGTCGCGTGCGCCTCGCCCAGCGCCCCTCCGAAGATCCGGAAGTCATGGGCGTAGACGAAGACCGTCCGGCCCTCCACCGTTCCCCACCCGGTGATCACACCGTCGGTGTACGGCCTCCTGGCCTCCAGGCCGAACCCGGTCGCCCGGTGCCTGCGCAGCTGCTCGACCTCCCGGAAGGACCCCGGGTCCAGCAACAGCTCGATACGCTCCCGAGCCGTCAGCTTGCCCTTGGCGTGCTGCGCCTCGGTCGCCTTCTCGCTCGGCCCGGCCAGCGCCTGCGCACGGATCTCGTGCAGCTCGGCCACCCGGCCGCGCGCGTCCGTCGGCTCACCCGTCGCCTCATCCAAAACGGTCATGTAGTGACCTTACGAAGGAGAGCAAGGAAAGCGAGCCGTCGACTCCGTACAGTCTCCGGCTCGTTTTCCTGGTACCCCTGAACAGAACCCACGCCTTGTGCAGGCTTTCCGACTGCTCAGGGGGCCTTGCCGTTGTAGAGGTCACACAAACTTGTCAGCCGAGAGTCACCTCACATTCGTGGGTGGCACATGCCATCCCCGGAGTGACGCGCAGCCGCAGACGGCGGCCCGTGGCGAGGATCTCGACCGTATCGCCGGCCCGGATCACCCCGTGCACCGGGTGGTCCCAGACGATCTCCAGCGGGTCGCCGGTGCGGGGCGGCTCACTGATGTGGAGGCTTGCCGTCCGGCCGTGGCGGCGGAGCAGTACGCTCGCGCCGGCCGACGCGGTGAGCGGGCCCGCGGTGCCGGGCTGCCAGAAGTTGGCCGCCGTCAGCCCGAGCGAGGGCACGGTCACCGCCTGACACGCGGCGTCGTTGGCGAGCACCGCCAGCCAGCGGCGGTCGGCGGCGCGGGCGGCGACGGCCCGGCGGGAGGCGCCCGGCATGAGCACGTAGAGGCAGTCCGCGTCCACCGGATCCGTGCCGTGGTCGAGCCAGAGGGTCTGCCAGCGCCGGGTGCGCCGCTCGGTGGTGCCGCCGGTGTTGATGTCGGACCAGGCGCCGGTGCGGTCCTCGCGCAGCGTACGCAGCTCCCCGTGGGGGACGAGCCAGCCGCCGTGGCCCGCCAGGTGGGCCCAGCCGGAGCCGCGGGCGAAGGTCTGCGTGCCGCCCTCCCCCAGGTTGCGGTTGTCGACGACCGTCTCGACCGGGACGCCGTCCGTACAGCTGATCCCGGCGCCCAGGCAGACGATCGCGTCCGCGAGGAAGAACCACGACTTGCGGGCCTGGAGGGTCGAGCCGAGTCCCTTCAGGTGCTGGCCGACGGCCGCGAACTCGCCGTCGGTCGTGCCGCCGACCCAGCGGACGTCCGGTCTGGGCGCGCCCCACTCGCCGCCGGCGCGGTCGGGCAGCCGCCGGGTGGAGACGGTCGTGCCGGGCAGGCGGTACCAGTCGACGGTGGGCCAGTACCAGTCGGTGTACTGGCCGCCGAGGCCCGGCGCCCACCAGGAGAGCATCCCTGCGCCGGTGTGCCAGCCGCGCGGGTTCTCGCCGTTGCCGCACTCGTAGTACGCGATGCGATCGCTCGCCATGGCGAGGGCCGCGGTGAAGGCGGGGCGACGGTGGACCGCGCGGTCCATGGCCGGGAAGAGGCGGTGGCCGACGGGTTCGGGGGCGGCCGGGACGGGCGCGGCGGCGATGGCGTGCAGCCGGGCCAGGTCGGCCACGTCGAACTGGCGGGCCGTCAGGATCGGGCTGACCGTGTTCCGCTGGATCCAGCCCTTGACGGCGGCGTGCCAGCGGTCGCGTTCGGCGGGGCTCGCGCCGAGAGCGAGGAGTGCGACGGCCGCGATGATGCCCTGCCCGTGGAAGTGGTCGCCGCGCAGCACGCGCCGTTCGTCGGCGGCGAGGTGTCCCCGGCTGATGGCGCGCCCGTTGACCATGTCCATCACCAGGCCGTCGTGGATCAGCGGGGCGTAGGCGCGCTCGACGCTGTCGAGGACGATTCTCCGGTTCGGATCGGTCACCTCCCACTCGGATCCGGCGAGCAGCGCGAAGAGGCGGCCGAGTCCGTCGAGCATGACCTGGCCGTAGGTGCCGGAGTAGGCGACCCAGGTGTGCTGGACGAACGAGCCGTCGGCGTAGAGGCCGTCGCCCCGGGTGACGTACGGGAAGACGGGGGAGAGCGCGTCCCGGGCGAGGGCGACGCGGTCCGGGGCGCGGCCGGCGATGCCGCGCAGGGCGACGGAGCGGCACAGGTCGACGCGGTTGGCGCCGGTGGAGGTGCCGGAGTAGTCGCGGAGCACGGCGTCGGGGATGAAGTGGTCGACGGCGGCGCAGGCGGCGGCGATCCGGGCGGCGCCGAGGTGGTCGTGGAGCGCGGCCGTGATGTCCATCAGGAGCCGGGGGCTGCCGATCTGCCATTCCCACCAGTTGCCGTAGCGGGTGGTGCCGGGGCGGTAGACGGTCGCGGCGAGGTGGTCGAAGCCGCGCAGGACGGCCGCGAGCAGGTCGGGGTCCCCGGTGGAGCCGGTGCCGGGCTGGACGTACGCCCGGGTCATGGTCCACAGGCGGCCGTACGCGCGGGTGATGCCGGCGGGCGGGTCGTAGGGGGTGTCCGGCCACAGGGCGGCGGGCGGGGGCGCGTCCGGCAGGGTGGCGCGGAAGCCGCGGGCGAGGTCGCCGGTCTCTTTCAGGCGGGCGGCGTAGGGTTCGGCGGCCGGGTCGTAGCCGGTGCCGAGGGTGAGGCCGAGCCAGCGGCGGCGCAGGGTGTCGTACGGGTCGGCGGCGGCGTGGGCCGTGGGCGGGGCGGGGGCGGTCAGGGCGGTGGCGGTGGCGAGGAGGACGGCTCTGCGGCTGAGTGAGGCGCGTTCCGGCGTCATGTGATGCC
>NZ_DASQNH010000052.1:0-24991 GCF_035645055.1 Streptomyces sp.
CTTGTCGTCGGAGAGGACGTCGTCGGCGAAGTAGCGGTCGCGGCTGAAGGACTGGTTGCCGCGCTTCTGCATCGCGCCCAGCGAGCCCATGCCGCGGTAGGTCTTGTACTGCTTGCCGTTGACGAAGACCAGCTCGCCCGGCGCCTCCTCGACGCCGGCGAACAGGCCCCCGATCATCACCGTGTCGGCACCGGCCACCAGGGCCTTGGCGATGTCGCCGGAGTACTGCAGACCGCCGTCGGCGATCACCGGGACGCCGGCCGGTCGCGCGGCCAGTGCCGCCTCGTAGATGGCGGTGACCTGCGGGACGCCGACGCCGGCGACCACGCGGGTGGTGCAGATGGAGCCGGGGCCGACACCGACCTTGATGCCGTCCGCGCCGGCGTCGACCAGGGCCTGGGCGCCGTCCCGCGTGGCGACGTTGCCGCCGATGACGTCGACGCCGGAGGAGTTCGACTTGATCTTGGCGATCATGTCGCCGACCAGCCGGGAGTGGCCGTGCGCGGTGTCGACGACGATGAAGTCGACGCCCGCCTCGATCAGCGCCTGGGCGCGCTCGAACGCGTCACCGGCGACGCCGACCGCGGCACCCACGATGAGGCGGCCCTCGGCGTCCTTGGCGGCGTTCGGGTACTTCTCCGCCTTGACGAAGTCCTTGACCGTGATCAGGCCCTTGAGGACACCCGCGTCGTCGACCAGCGGCAGCTTCTCGATCTTGTGCTTGCGGAGCAGTTCGATCGCGTCCGCGCCGGAGATGCCGACCTTGCCGGTGACCAGCGGCATCGACGTCATGACCTCACGCACCCGGCGGGTGCGGTCCGTCTCGAAGGCCATGTCGCGGTTGGTGACGATGCCGAGCAGCTTCTTGTCGCCGTCGGTGACCGGGACACCGCTGATGCGGAACTTGGCGCACAGCGCGTCGGCCTCGGCGAGCGTGGCGTCCGGGTGGATGGTGATCGGGTCGGCCACCATGCCCGACTCGGAACGCTTGACCAGGTCGACCTGGTTGGCCTGGTCCTCGATGGACAGGTTGCGGTGCAGCACGCCGACACCGCCCTGGCGGGCCATCGCGATCGCCATGCGGGACTCGGTGACCTTGTCCATGGCGGCGGACAGCAGCGGGATGTTCACCCGCACGTTCTTGGAGACGTACGAGGCGGTGTCGATCTCGTCGGGTGCCATGTCCGACGGGCCCGGCAGCAGCAGCACGTCGTCGTAGGTCAGCCCGAGTGTCGCGAATTTTCCGGGCACTCCGTCGACGTTGGCAGTCATGACACCTTCCCCAAATGGCCTTGATCGGTGCGGATGTCCATGCTAACGGGATAAACGGCCGTCTCATTCCACGGTTCGGGGCGGCCATGAGCTTCGTATGTTCGTACGGACATACCGTCCGCCCCGTTCAGCGGGGGCCGGTACGGGGCTGCTTACTGCTCGGCCAGCGCGCGCAGCCTGCTCAGTGCGCGGTGCTGGGCCACCCGGACGGCGCCGGGTGACATTCCCAACATCTGGCCGGTCTCCTCGGCCGTGAGGCCCACCGCGATCCGCAGCAACAGCAGCTCGCGCTGGTTCTCCGGCAGGTTGGCCAGCAGCTTCTTGGCCCACTCGGCGTCGCTGCTGAGCAGCGCGCGCTCCTCGGGCCCCAGGGAGTCGTCGGGCCGCTCGGGCATCTCGTCGGAGGGCACCGCCGTCGAACCCGGGTGCCGCATCGCGGCCCGCTGGAGGTCGGCGACCTTGTGGGCGGCGATGGCGAAGACGAACGCCTCGAACGGGCGGCCGGTGTCCTTGTAGCGGGGCAGGGCGAGGAGGACGGCGACGCAGACCTCCTGCGCCAGGTCCTCCACGAAGTGCCGGGCGTCACCCGGCAGCCGCGACAGCCGGGTGCGGCAGTAGCGCAGCGCGAGCGGGTGGACATGGGCGAGCAGATCGTGCGTGGCCTGCTCGTCCCCGTCGACGGCGCGGTGCACGAGCGCGCCGATCGCCCCGGGGGCCGTGACCGCCTCGTCGTCGCGCATCGGTCCATCGTGCCCTGCGGCCGCGCCGTGCGCGGCACCGCGTCCGTTGTTGTGCACCGAAGCGTTATGAGCAGGTGCGCCGGAACTCATCCCCTGCGCCCTCCCCTTCCGCTCGACCGACTCGTCCCCGAGGAACTCCACACCTCAAGGATGCGGCATCCGCGCCGAAACGAGCAGCGGGCACCCGCCGGGCCGCCGCTCCGACGCGATGACCTGCGGCCACGGCGTCCCTCGGGAGCACTCCGGGATACGTGTCCCGGCCCCCGCCCGCTCACCGGCCGACCAGCCGGGGTGAGGGCGCGGGGACACGACGGCGAAGGGGTGCCGGGAGCCCTCGTACGGCCAGGGAAGCGCCCCGCGCGGTCACCCGGTTCGGGCCGCACCGCGCGTCCGGGGCCGGGACCGGAGCCCGGGGCGCCGTCCGTCGCGGGCGTCCGGGAGGGTCGCGTGCGGCGCCCGGTCCGGGCGACGGCGCGCCACATGGCGCTCCAGGGGTTGCGTGGATGCCGTCTCACCGCGGGAATCCGGCTCCGCGCGGGAACCCGGCTCGCCGCAGGGCCGGCGCAGGGGGATGCCACCATCGCGTCGACTCCCTCCTCCGCCCTCGCGGCTGGATGATCCCGCGCCGTACAGACCGCTTCACGACCGGTTGGCCCCGCATTGTGGAACCGCCCACGGGGCCGGTCGACCCCGCACCGTACGGAACACTCAGGCGGCCGGCCGACTCCGCGCCGCACGAACCGATCACGCGGCCGGCCGACCCCGCCCCGCGCGGACCGTCCGCACGATGGTCGGTCCCGTGCCGCGCGAAAGCGAATCGCGCGACCGGAGGACTCCGCACCGTACGAACCGGACACGCGCCCGGACGGCCCGGCGCCGCACAGGCCGATCACCCACCCGCGCCCGGGGCGGACGGCCGGGTGGTTCAGCGCACCAGGCCCCAGCGGAAGCCGAGCGCCACCGCGTGAGCCCGGTCCGAGGCACCGAGCTTCTTGAAGAGCCGGCGGGCGTGGGTCTTGACGGTGTCCTCGGAGAGGAACAGCTCGCGGCCGATCTCGGCGTTGGAGCGACCGTGGCTCATGCCCTCCAGAACCTGGATCTCACGCGCGGTGAGGGTGGGCGCGGCGCCCATCTCGGCGGAGCGCAGCCGCCGCGGGGCCAGCCGCCAGGTGGGGTCGGCGAGGGCCTGCGTCACCGTGGCCCGCAGCTCCGCGCGGGACGCGTCCTTGTGCAGATAGCCGCGGGCGCCGGCGGCGACCGCGAGGGCCACGCCGTCCAGGTCCTCGGCGACGGTGAGCATGATGATGCGCGCACCGGGGTCGGCGGACAGCAGCCGCCGCACGGTCTCGACGCCGCCCAGACCGGGCATGCGTACGTCCATCAGAATCAGGTCCGAGCGGTCGGCGCCCCAGCGGCGGAGGACTTCCTCGCCGTTGGCCGCCGTCGTCACACGCTCCACGCCGGGCACGGTCGCGACCGCGCGGCGAAGCGCCTCTCGGGCAAGCGGGGAGTCGTCGCAGACGAGGACGGAAGTCATGGTCGCCCTCCGCAGCTGATGCGCGTCACCTTGAGCCTCCAGGCTGGTACGAAATCGTCACCTGTGCGGTCGACCGTCTCGGACACCTGCCCGAGCGCTTGTGTTTTCAACCGCCTCCGCCCTCTCAACGACGGTCACTCGAAAGAGTTACGGGGCCGTGTGCCATCTTCGGCACTCTACGTGAGGGCTCGAACACGATGCAGACGCGCGCGGCGGACTCTCAAGTTTTCATCACAACCATGCCCCATTTAGCCCTATTTCTTCCCATGTGTTGGTGTCTGAGGCTAGATTCGCAATGAGTCATATTTTCATCTTCTTAGATCGTAGATGTACGGTCGTGGGCACCGTATCCGCTCAGAACGGCTACAAGGGGTCACGCAATGGCAGATTTCTCCCGCCTTCCCGGACCGAACGCGGACCTGTGGGACTGGCAGCTCCTCGCGGCCTGTCGCGGGGTGGACAGCTCGCTCTTCTTCCATCCGGAGGGCGAGCGCGGGGCGGCGCGGAGCGCTCGTGAGAACTCGGCCAAAGAGGTCTGCATGAGGTGCCCGGTCCGCGCGCAGTGCGCGGCCCACGCGCTGGCCGTGCGCGAACCGTACGGCGTGTGGGGCGGGTTGACCGAGGACGAGCGCGAAGAGCTGATGGGGCGGGCGCGTCACCGGCTGGTGTCGGCATCACCGGCGGGCGGAACCACCGCTTCGAACACCTGAAGGAACGTTTCTTCACGGAGATTCCCACAGATTTTCCGCACAGATCTTCCGCACAGATCATCCGCACACGACGGAGGGCGCGCGTGCGCGTGCCCTTGGCTCATGCCCCCAGCCGTTCAGCGCGTCAACGCGCCGCCGCCCGCCCCAGCTGGTCCAGCGTCGCCGCCACGGCCGGCACCTGCGCCAGATCGGGCAGCGTGAGCGCGACGACCTCCCGCCGCACCGCCGGTTCCAGCGTCACCGTCCGCGCCCCCTTGGGCCGCACCGACTCGATCGCCAGCTGGGGCAGGACGGCCACGCCCAGACCCGCGCCCACCAGGCCGACCACCGCCGGATAGTCGTCCGTGGCGAAGTCGATCCGCGGGGTGAAACCGGCGCTCTCGCACACCTCGACCAGCTGGCCGCGACAGCGCGGGCAGCCCGCGATCCAGGGCTCGTCGGCGAGTTCGGCGATGGGCACGGAGGCCGCGCCGGCCAGCCGGTGCCGATCGGGGACGAGCCCGACCAGCGGATCGGTCAGCAGCGGGCGTACGACGAGGTCGTCCCACTCCTCGGCGCCCGACGCCCCCTCGTACCGGAAGGCGAGCGCGATGTCGCAGTCCCCCTCGCGCAGCAGCTGCACGGACCGCGGCGGCTCGGCCTCCTCCAGGGAGACCCGGGTGCCGGGGTGCGCGGCCCGCAGCGCGGCGAGGGCGGTGGGGACGAGGGTGGAGCTGCCGCTCGGGAAGGACACCAGCCGCACCCGTCCGGCCCGCAGGCCCGCGATCGCGGCGACCTCCTCCTCGGCCGCGGTGAGCCCGGCGAGGATCCCGGCGGCGTGCCGCACCAGTGCCTCGCCCGCCTGCGTCAGGCGCATCTCCCGCCCGCTGCGCACCAGCAGCGGCGTGCCCACGGAGGTCTCCAGGGCCTTCATCTGCTGACTGACGGCGGGCTGGGTGCAGCCCAGCTCGCGGCCCGCCGCGGAGAAGGAACCGGTGGCGGCGACGGCGCGCAGCACGCGCAGATGACGAGCTTCGATCACACCGTCAGCATAAGTGATTCTTGGGTATGGCGACGAATAGTGCGCCGACCCTTTTGACTACGAGGGTCTGCCGCGCCGCCACGAGGCTTCTGCCGGCGAAGCCGGGCGCGGGTGGCGGCGCCGGGGCCTCGGGGAGCGGGGCCCTCGGGGAGCGGGGCGGGCGGGCTCGCCGGGGACGCGGTCTGCGACCTGCGCCGTCACGGCGTGACCGCCACGGTCTACGCCATGGCCCGCGAGGACCTCGACGACTGGGGGCGCGAGCCGGGCCGCCCGCCGGCGAACGGATCGTTCGGCGGGAACCCGCCCCCCTCGGGCCTCGGCATCTCCGGCGCCCGGATCGGCGAGCGCCGGCGGACCGGGCCGCGGGTGCTCCTGGAGGTCACGTCCGGACGGATTCCCCGTCTCACCTCCCAGGGCCATCCGGGTGAACGGGCTGCCCGGTGGAGATCGCTCACCGCCCCGGCCACGACATCACGGTCGCCCTTCCGTTCCGCGCGGTCACCACCGAGCGGGAGCCGCTGCCCCGGCTGCCGGAGGCGGGCGAGGCACTGCACCCGGAGGCACCGGCGACGGCACGTGCAAACAGGGAAAAATGTGGAACATCTATGACAGGTAGGGAGCAAACAGGGGACGAGCGCGGGACCAAGTAAGGCTGCGCGAACAGCTCCTGAACGGGCGTCACGGGAGCGGACGCGGTCCGTCCGGGTCACTACGCTTGCTGCATGACAACGGCTCTGATTACGGGATCGACCGCGGGAATCGGTGCCGCCTTCGCACGGCGGCTGGCGGCTGACGGACACGACCTCGTCCTGGTGGCGCGGGACACCAAGCGCCTTCGGGAGCAGGCGACCGAACTGCACGACCGGCACGGCATCGAGGCCGAGGTGCTGACGGCGGACCTGGCGGAGGACGACGGGATCGAGGCGGTGGCCGTCCGGCTCGCCGACCGCAAGAACCCCGTCGACCTGCTGGTCAACAACGCCGGCTTCGGCCACAAGGGCCGCTATCTCGACGTACCGATGGCCGACGAGCTGAAGATGCTCAAGGTGCACTGCGAGGCCGTGCTGCGGCTGACCTCCGCGGCGACCGAGGTGATGCGCGAACGCGGGCGCGGCGGCGTGGTCAACGTCGCCTCCGTCGCGGCGTTCCTCCCGCGCGGGACGTACGGCGCCTCCAAGGCGTGGGTCGTGCAGTTCACCCAGGGCGCCGCGAAGGACCTGGCGGGCAGCGGGGTCCGGCTGATGGCGCTCTGCCCCGGCTTCGTGCGGACCGAGTTCCACCAGCGGGCCGGGATGGGCACGGACAACATCCCCGACTGGATGTGGCTCGACGCGGACAAGCTGGTCGCGGCGGCCCTGGCGGACCTGGCCCGCGGGAAGTCCCTGTCCGTTCCCGACCCGCGCTACAAGGTGCTGCTGGGCGCGGCGAAGCTGGTGCCGCGCGGGATGCTCGGGGGGATCAGCTCGCGGGCGGGGCGGAAGTACGGTCCGGAGCACCGGACGCAGCGCTAGGGGTGTCCCGCCCCCTCTGGCAGCCACCGGCACCGGAGGAGGACAATGGTGCTGATTTCGAGACCGGACCCCGAGGGCCGGAGGCGGCACCATGACGTTCGTACAGCTCATCGACTGCAAAACCGCCCGGTTCGACGAGATGAACCGGCTGATGGACCAGTGGGTCGAGCAGACCAAGGGGAAACGGACGGCGACGCACAACGTGATCGGGAAGGACCGGTCGGACGCGTCGCACTTCATCGAGATCGTGGAGTTCCCCTCGTACGAAGAGGCGATGCGGAATTCCAATCTGCCGGAGACGGACCGGATCTTCCGGGAGATGGTCGCCCTCTGCGACGAGATGCCCACGTTCACCGACCTGGACGTGGTGCGGGACGAGCAGCTGTCCACCTCCACGGTGCGGCGGTTCTTCGAGCTGCTGGCCACGCCCGGCGGGGAGCCGCCGCCACTGGACGAGGTGATGTCGGAGCACTACCACGACCATGATCCGGCGGATGTGGAGGACGCGATCGGCATGGATCACGTCCGGCGCGGTATGCGGATGTGGCGGGACGGGTTCGACTTCGAGTTCAGCATCGAGGACCTGATCGCCGAGGGCGACCGGGTGTGCGCCCGGTGGTACTGGAAGGGCCGGCACAAGGGCGAGTTCCTGGGGATCCCGGCCACCGGGAGGGAGGTCTCGATGAGCGGGACGACGGTCTTCCGGTGCGGCGGGGACGGAAAGCTCGCCGAGGGCTGGTGGGAGTACGACCGGCTGGGGCTGATGGAGCAGCTGGGCGTCTTCGAGGAGATGGAGCGATAGGCGTGAGGCCCGCGAGGGGAAACGGGAAGGCCCGGCACCACCAGGTGCCGGGCCTTCCTGCGAAGCGGTGCGTCAGTGCGCGTGGCCGTGGCTGTGGCCGTGGCCCGCGGCCGGCTCCTCCTCTTCCTTCTTCTCGACGACCAGGGTCTCGGTCGTGAGGAGGAGGGAGGCGATGGAGGCGGCGTTCTCCAGGGCGGAGCGGGTGACCTTCACCGGGTCGATGACGCCGGCCTTGACCAGGTCGCCGTACTCGCCGGTGGCGGCGTTGAAGCCCTGGCCCTTGTCGAGCTCGGCGACCTTGGAGGTGATGACGTAACCCTCCAGGCCGGCGTTCTCGGCGATCCAGCGCAGCGGCTCGACGGCGGCCTTGCGGACCACGGAGACACCGGTGGCCTCGTCGCCGGTCTTGCCGAGGTTGCCCTCCAGCACCTTCACGGCGTGGACGAGCGCGGAGCCACCACCGGAGACGATGCCCTCCTCGACCGCGGCGCGGGTCGCGGAGATGGCGTCCTCCAGACGGTGCTTCTTCTCCTTCAGCTCCACCTCGGTGGCGGCGCCGACCTTGATCACGCACACGCCGCCGGCCAGCTTGGCGAGGCGCTCCTGGAGCTTCTCGCGGTCCCAGTCGGAGTCCGTGGCCTCGATCTCGGCCTTGATCTGGGCGACGCGGCCCTCGACGTCGGCCTTCTGGCCGGCGCCGTCGACGATCGTGGTGTCGTCCTTGGTGACGGTGACGCGGCGGGCGGAGCCGAGGACGTCCAGACCGACCTGGTCGAGCTTGAGGCCGACCTCCTCGGAGATGACCGTGGCGCCGGTGAGGACCGCCATGTCCTGGAGCATCGCCTTGCGGCGGTCGCCGAAGCCGGGGGCCTTCACGGCGGTGGCGTTGAAGGTGCCGCGGATCTTGTTCACGACGAGGGTGGAGAGGGCCTCGCCCTCCACGTCCTCGGCGATGATCAGCAGCGGCTTGGAGGCGTTCGACTGGATGATCTTCTCCAGCAACGGCAGGAGGTCCGCGATGGCGGAGATCTTGCCCTGGTGGATGAGGATGTACGGGTCGTCGAGAACGGCCTCCATGCGCTCCTGGTCCGTCACGAAGTACGGCGACAGGTAGCCCTTGTCGAAGGCCATGCCCTCGGTGAAGTCCAGCTCCAGACCGAAGGTGTTGGACTCCTCGACGGTGATGACACCGTCCTTGCCGACCTTGTCCATGGCCTCGGCGATCAGCTCGCCGACCTGCTGGTCCTGGGCGGACAGCGCGGCCACGGCGGCGATGTCGGACTTCTCGTCGATCGGGCGGGCGGTCGCCAGCAGCTCGTCGGAGACGGCCTTGACGGCGGCGTCGATGCCCTTCTTCAGGGCGGCCGGGGAGGCACCGGCGGCGACGTTCTTCAGACCCTCGCGGACCAGGGCCTGGGCCAGCACGGTGGCGGTGGTGGTGCCGTCACCCGCGATGTCGTTGGTCTTGGTCGCCACCTCCTTCACCAGCTGGGCGCCGAGGTTCTCGTACGGGTCCTCGATCTCGACCTCACGGGCGATGGTGACGCCGTCGTTGGTGATGGTGGGAGCGCCGAACTTCTTGTCGATGACGACGTTGCGGCCCTTGGGGCCGATCGTCACCTTGACCGTGTCGGCAAGCTTGTTGACGCCGCGCTCGAGGGCGCGACGGGCGTCCTCGTCGAACTTCAGGATCTTCGCCATGGCAGCGGGAGCCCTCTCGGAAAGTCAGGGGTAAAGAAACTGCGCCCCGGGCGCCCGGCTTCTTAGGGGTCGCGGGGGGCCAGGGGCGCAGCTGAAGCAAAGTGCCTCGGTGAAGCCGGTGGAACTACTTCTCGATGATCGCGAGGACGTCGCGGGCCGAGAGGACGAGGTACTCCTCGCCGTTGTACTTCACCTCGGTGCCGCCGTACTTGCTGTAGAGCACGACGTCGCCGACGGAGACGTCGAGCGGAAGACGGTTGCCGTCCTCGAAGCGGCCCGGGCCCACGGCCAGGACGACGCCCTCCTGGGGCTTCTCCTTGGCGGTGTCCGGAATGACCAGGCCAGAGGCCGTGGTCTGCTCGGCGTCCAGCGGCTGGACCACGATGCGGTCCTCGAGCGGCTTGATGGCAACCTTGGAGCTGGCGGTCGTCACGATCCGACCTCCCCCTTCGGAGATCTCACGGGGTTAACTGTCTGAGGTGGCGACCAGGTCGATCCGTCGTCGCGGGTGCCGGACCTGCCCGTCGCTTGTTTGGCACTCTCCAGGGGGGAGTGCCAGACCCGAGACTATGACCGCGATTAGCACTCGGTCAAGCGGAGTGCCAATTGCCGTGCGGCGCGTCAGCCGATCCGAGGTGAACGCCGGTTGTTCCGTGCCCGCGGCGTCGTGCGTGACCTCGCTGGGGGCTGCCGCCCCCGGGACCTCCCCGCTCCGGTCTGAACGGCCTCGCCCTCGGACGCCGGACGGGCGGAGGTCGTCAGAGGTAGTCGTCCAGCTTTCCGACCGTCAGGCCTTGCTCCTGGACGCGTCGCAGCAGGCGCACCGTTCGCTCCTTGAGGCTCGGCGTCAGGGTTTCCGTCGCCGGGACGGCGATGATGTCGCCGGGGTGGAGGCGGTGGGCCCCTTCGGTGAAGGTGAGGTCGGTGGTGGTCATGGTGGCGCGCCAGAGGACCACCGCACGGATGCCGCAGTCCGCCGCCGCTCGCAGTGTGGTGGTGTCGTAGGTGCCGTAGGGCGGGCGGAAGAGGTGGGGGCGGACGCCGAAGCGGGCGTGGAGTTTGTGCTGCTGGCCGCAGATCTCGGCGCGCTGGCCGGCGTAGGGCAGGCCGCGCAGGGCGGCGTGGTCGAGGGTGTGGTTCTGCAGGCCGGCGCCGACCGCGCGCAGGCGGGCGAAGTGGCCGTAGCCGGGGCCGGCGACGCTGTCGGTGAGGAACATGGTGACCGGCAGGCGCAGTTCGCGCACCAGGTCGACGAAGCGGGGGTCCTTCTCGGCGCCGTCGTCGTAGGTGAGGAAGACGACCTTGTCGCGGGTGGGGACGCGGTCCACGACCGGCGGGAGGGCCGTCGCGGGCGGGGCGGACCGGGCGGGTGGCCTCGGGGGCGGCGGCAGCGGGGCGGCCAGGCCCCAGCGCAGGTGCGGCGGCGCGGACGGGGCCGCGCGGTCGGCGGCGGAGCCCGGTGCGCCGTCCCGCGCCGCCGCACAGCCGCTCGCCAGGAGGAGCAGGAGGAGCAGGAGGAGCAGGGCCCGTCCGCCGGCCGCCCGCCCCCTCACAGGTAGTCCTCCAGGCGGGCCACGGCGTATCCCTCCGCGGTGACCTTGTCCAGGAACCGGCGGATCATGTCGGGCATGGTGCCCTTCCAGTGCTCCTTGCCGCGGAAGTGGCTGAGGACGATGTCACCGCGGCGGATGCGCCGGTCCCACTCGCGGTACTCCCACCGGTCGACGAAGACCTCCTCGTTCCACAGCGGCACATGGGTGATGCCGCAGGCCTTGGCGGCGCGCAGGGTGTCCCGGTCGTAGTTGCCGAAGGGCGGCCGGAAGAGCAGCGGGCGCTTGCCGTAGCGCTTCTCGATGACGTCCTGCATGCCGCAGATCTCGCGCTTCTGGCGGGCGTAGGACAGGGCGGGCAGGTAGGGGTGGTGGAGGGTGTGGTTGTTGAGCGGCGCTCCGCTGTCCTGCATGCGCTTGAAGTAGCCGTAGTCCTCCTTGACCAGGTAGTCGCTGAGGAAGGCGGTGTACGGGATCTTCAGCTCGCTCATCATCCGCAGGAACGCCGGGTCCTTCTCGGCGCCGTCGTCGATGGTGAGGAAGACGACCTTGTGCCGGGTGGGGACGGTGGTGAAGACCGGGGGGAGGTTCCGCTCCCGGTGGCCGTCGACCTCGAAGCCGTCCCGGGTCATGATCCGCGGCTTCTTCGCGGGTGGCGGCGGGGCGGTGAGCGGGACCGTGCGCAGGCCCCAGCGTCTGGCGGCGGCGACGCGGGCGGTGTGCTCGGCGCGCAGCCGGGAGGCGTAGGAGTCGAGCGCGTCGGCCGCCGACTTCCGCTGGGGCGGCTGCTGGCCGGCGGCGGGGCGGCTCTGCGCGCCGTCGTCGCCCAGGCCGCAGCCGGAGACGAGGGCCGCGACGGCGAGGACGGCGGCACCGGCGCGAAGGCGGGTGGTGTGTGCCGCGCGATGACGGGTGACATATGCCCCGCTTTTTTCATTTTGTACGACTAGTTGCATGGTGCCGGATCTTCCCAGCCGCCACCCCCGTTCCCGGGCCGACACCGCCGCCCGCGGCACACCATCCACCGACTGGCCGACAATGAGCCCGTGAACAACCCGGTGAACGAACTGAACGCCCTGCGCACCCCCGAGGGCGGCGCCCTCCTCGACGAGGTCCGCGGCACCGACCCCGCCCGGGAACTCGCCGTCGCCACCCGGCTGCGCCGCGAACACCCGGCCGGGCTGGTGTCGGCCGCCCTCGGACAGGCGCGGCTGCGGCAGCGGGCGGTGGCGAAGTTCGGGGCCGAGGACGCCGGGCGGATGTTCTTCACCCCCAACGGGGTCGAGCAGTCGACGCGGGCGAGCGTCGCCGCGTACCGGGCGCGGCGGATGCGGGAGCTGGGCGTCACCTCCGTGGCCGATCTGTGCTGCGGGATCGGCGGGGACGCCATCGCGCTGGCACGGGCCGGGATCCGGGTGCTCGCCGTCGACCGGGACCCGCTGACGGCGGCCGTGGCCCGGGCGAACGCCGAGGAACTGGGGCTCGCGGACCTGATCGAGGTGCGTGAGGCGGACGTCACCGAGGTCGACACGGGCGGCTGGGACGCCGTCTTCGTCGACCCCGCGCGGCGCGGCGGGCGGGGCCGCGTCTTCGACCCGGAGGCCTACTCGCCGCCGCTGTCCTGGGCCGTCGAGGCCGCCCGGCGGGCCCCGCACGCCGCCCTGAAGGTGGCGCCCGGCATCCCGCACGAGGCGGTGCCGGAGGCCGCCGAGGCCGAGTGGATCTCGGACGGCGGGGACGTGAAGGAGGCCGTGCTGTGGTTCGGCGCCGGCCCCGGGCCGGTGCGGGCCACCCTGCTGCCCGGCCCGCGCACCCTGACCGGACGCGGGCTGGCCGACCCGCCCGTACGGCCCGTCGGGCGGTTCCTGTACGAGCCGGACGGTGCCGTCATCCGCGCCCATCTGGTCGCCGAGGTGGCCGAGGAGGTCGGCGGCGGACTGCTCGACGCGACCATCGCGTACATCACCGCCGACGAGCCCCGGGAGACGCCGTACGCCACCGCCTACGAGATCACCGATCACCTGCCCTTCAACGTGAAGAAGCTGAAAGCGCTGCTGCGGGAGCGGAAGGTGGGCGTGCTGACCGTGAAGAAGCGGGGGTCGGCCGTCGAACCGGAGGAGCTGCGGCGG
The DNA here is from genome assembly GCF_035645055.1 of Streptomyces sp. GTDB lineage: Bacteria > Actinomycetota > Actinomycetes > Streptomycetales > Streptomycetaceae > Streptomyces. The sequence goes on from NZ_DASQNH010000052.1 coordinate 12,974, forward strand.
AAGGTGCTGCCCAAGCCGCACGGCACCGCCGCGGTGACCGTCTTCCTCACCCGGGTGGCGGGAGCGCCCGCCATGCTGCTCGGGCGGCCGGCCGCGCGGAGTTAGCCCGTCGGGGTGACTCCTCGACCCGGGTGGCCGCATCCTTACGGCGTTTCACCCGCGCGTCGCCCGGAAGGCATCCGGATCAGCACACGCGATCGATGTTCTGCGGTCTTCTTGCCGCCCCGCGTTCCCACAGACCGGACGCCCCCCGGGGGCCGCGGACCGAGCGCGGGACAATGGTGCCCGTGGCAACGACAGAGAGCTTGGGAGCGCGCCGACGACGCCGCCCGCGCCGGATCGAGGCCGGGCAGATCGTCGACGTGACGCGGCGCATCATCCTGGAGGAGGGCGTCGAGGCGGTCTCCATGCGGCGGATCGCCAAGGAGGTCGGCGCCACCCCGATGGCGCTCTACCACCACGTCCGCGACAAGGTCGAACTGCTCATGCTCACCCTGTCGGGCATGGCGGCGGCCGTCCCGCGCCCGGTCCTCCCCGACGATCCGCGCGAGCGCATCCTCGTCACCGCCGTGCACATGCACGATGTGCTGGCCGAGATGATCTGGGTCGTCGACATCCTCGCCCTCGGGGATCCCACCGACAAGGACGCGTGGTGGACGGCCGAGCAGATCATCGACTCGGCGATCGCCTGCGGGCTGAGCCCCGAGGACGCGGTGCACGCCTACCACACCCTCTGGTACGTCATCCACGGCTCCCTGGTCTTCCGGCGCGCCGACGCCCGGCGCGCCGCCGACCCCGACCGCGCGCCGCTCTTCCCCGACCTGATCACCGAGGAGGACGCGGCCGAACTGCCGCGCCTGGCCCAGCTGTCGGGCCGCTGGCACGAGGTGAAGGCCTGCTACGACATCCGGGAGCAGCTGGAACGCGTCCTGGACGGCCTTCTGAGCCGGCCCCGTTCCTGAGGGGATGTCTCGCCGCCTCACCGCAGCGACTCCCACAGCTCCCCCGCCTCCGGGTCCTTGGCCACCACTCGGTCGGGGTCGGCCGGGGCCGGGGTGACCGGCATCGTCAGGGTGGTGACCGCCTCCGGTGGCAGGCCGCGCAGGGTCCGGGCCAGGCCGGTCAGTTCGCCGAGCGAGTCGAGACCGGTGTCGGTGGTGAGGCTGCCGGTGACCGCGTCGGCGACCTCGTAGAGCCGCGCCGGGTCGGTGAGCAGGCCGATGTCCGAGATCCGCGCCAGCAGCGCCTTCACCAGGATCTGCTGGAGCTCTGTCCGGCCGAGGTCGCTGCCGTCGCCGACGCCGTGCCGGGTGCGGGCCAGGCCGAGTGCCTGCTCGCCGTCGAGGTGGTGCGTGCCGGCGTCCAGGAGCAGATGGCTCCGCTCGTCGTCGATGTCCTCCGCGGTGGTGACGGTGACCCCGCCGAGCGCGTCGACCAGCCGCGCGAACCCGGAGAAGTCGATCTCCACGTAGTGGTCCATCCGGACACCGGTCAGCGACTCCGCGGTCTTCACCGCGCACACCGGGCCGCCCGCCTCGTAGGCGCTGTTGAACATCGCGCCGTAGACCTCGGCCGACTCGCCGCCGGACTCCAGCGGGCAGGCCGGCCGGGTGACCAGGGTGTCGCGCGGGATGCTGACCACGGTCGCCGCGGTGCGCCCCGCGGCGAGGTGGACGACCATCGCGGTGTCGGACCGGGCGCTGCCGCCCTCGCCGCCGCCCAGTTCCCGGTTCTCGGCGCCGTCGCGGGAGTCGGAGCCGAGGACGAGGATGTTCAGCGCGCCGCCCGGCAGCGGGGAGGCGTCGGGCGGCGCGCTGCTCGTCGCCCTCGGGGGACGGTCGTCGCCGAGGGCGTGGTCGATGTCCACGCCGGTGATGTTGCCGCTGAGCTGCCAGTAGACCCAGCCGGCCGCACCGGCGCCCAGGGTCAGCAGTACGGCGAGGGTGAGGCAGGCGGTCTTCGGCCATCGTGACCGCCGGCCCACTGGTCCGCCCTCGTCCCCGTGCTCGTCATGTCCCGCCACAGGGAGGAACGTAAGTCCGAATTATGACGGGGAGGAACGCCGGATCGTCTTTTCTTGGGGAAATCTCAGATTCCGCGGCCGGACCTCATCCCGGGGTCACCCCACCTCATCCCAGGGTCACCGCCGGCACCGGGTTGCTCCCGCTCCACGTGCCGTTGAACCCGAACGTCACCGAACCGCCCGCCGGGACCGTCCCGTTGTAGGACAGGTTCGAGCAGCTCACCGCGGTGCCGGTCTGGGTGCAGTTCGCGTTCCAGGCCTGGCTGATCCGCTGGCCCGCGGCGAACGTCCAGTTCGCCTTCCAGGACGCCAGCGCGGCCCCCGCGCAGTCGATCCGCACCTGGCCGGTGAAGCCGTTGTTCCACTGGTTGACGACGCCGTACGTCGCCTTGCAGCCGTCGCCGGGGCCGGGCTGGCCGGTCCCGCCGAGTGACTCGGCGATGGCGTGGTACGCCGGTTTCGGCGCGAGGTTCTCGTCGTACGGCGTGGCCGCGCCGTAGCCGTCGAAGACGTCCGGGACCCAGGAGTCCGCGTCGTTGAAGCCCCAGACGGTGACGCCGGTGCAGCGGGTGACGGCGAGACAGGCGTTCATGACCGCCTTGTACTCGGCGGCCTGCTGGGCCAGCTTGGCCGAGGTCGCCGGGAGCTGCATGCGGATGTCCAGCTCGGTGATGGCCACGTCCACGCCGAGGTCGGCGAAGCGCTGGATGTTCTGCTGGAGGGTGGACGGCACCTGGCCGAGGACGAGGTGTGCCTGGAGGCCGACGCCGTCGATCGGGACGCCGCGCTGTTTCAGGGACTTGACCAGGTTGTAGAGGGCGGTGCTCTTCGCGTTGACGCCCTCGACGTTGTAGTCGTTGATGTACAGCTTGGCGGCGGGATCGGCGGCCCGGGCCCAGGTCAGGGCGTCGGCGATGTAGTCGGTGCCGAGGTTGGTGTACCAGAGGGACTGACGGTAGGTGCCGTCCTCGTTGAACGCCTCGTTGACGACGTCCCAGGCGGCGACCTTGCCCTGGTAGCGGGTCATCTCGGTGGAGATGTGGTTCTGGAGGATCGTGCGCAGCTCGGCCGGGGTGAAGGAGCCCTCGGCGAGCCAGCTCGGGTTCTGGCTGTGCCAGACCAGGGTGTGACCGCGGACCTGCTGGCCGTGGGCCTGGGCGAAGTCGACGATCCGGTCGGCCTCGGCCCAGGTGTAGGTGCCGCGGCTGGGCTCCACCGCCTCCCACTTCATGGCGTTCTCGGGGGTGAGCCAGTTGAACTCCCGCCCGGTGATCTCACCGCGGGTACCGGTGAGGTGGGAGCCGCCGGCCGCCGTGCCGATGACCTTGCCCTTGGCGTCGGCCAGCTCGCGCAGCGGCACGTCGGCGGCGTGCGCGGCGGGGGCGGCGGTGAGCAGGGCGCCGAGCGTCGCGGCGATGCCGGCGACCGCCGACACCAGGGAGAAGCCGGATCTCAGAGATCTCATGCGGGTGCCTCCGAAAGTTTCGGTCATATAACCGATTGGCTGCGGAGGAGTGTTGGGGCGGGAGAGGCGGGGCGTCAATAGGGCGACTTTCGGCCAGGCCGCACCGGACTCACGTACGGCCCCCGCTCACGCCCCCGCCGGCGCGGCCGTACTGCTCCGCACCACCAGACTCGTCGCCAGCTCCACCCGCGTCGCCGCCGGTGTGGTCTCGTCCCCGCGCGCCAGTTCCAGCACCAGCCGCGCCGCCGCCTCCGCCATCTCGGTCAGCGGCTGCCGCACGGTCGTCAGCGGGGGGCCCACCCACCGGGCGACGGGCAGATCGTCGAACCCGACGACGCTGAGGTCCTCCGGCACCCGCAGACCCAGTTCGCGCGCCGCCTCGTACAGCCCGAGCGCCTGGAGGTCGTTCCCGGCGAAGACGGCCGTGGGCCGGTCCGGCCGGCGGAGCAGTTCGAGGCCCAGCCGGTAGCCGGACTCGTGATGGAAGTCCCCGTTCTTGATCAGCGCGGGGTCCACCGGCACCCCGGCGGTCTCCAGCGCCGCCCGGTAGCCGTCGATCCGCGCCCGGCTGCACATCATCCGCGACGGCCCGCTGATCGCCCCGATGCGCCGGTGCCCCAGATCGACCAGATGCCGGGTGGCGGCGAGGCCGCCCTGCCAGTTGGTGGCACCGATGGACGGCACGTCGGATCCCGGGTCGCCGGCCGGGTCCATCACCACGAACGGAATGGACCGGCTGGTGAGCAGCGCCCGCTGTGACTCGTCGAGTTCGGACAGCACCAGGATCACGCCGTGCGGCCGGCGTGCGGCGACCTGGTCGGCCCAGGTCCGCCCGGGGGTGAGCCGCCCCGCGCTCTCGGACAGCACGACGCTCAGTCCGGCGTCCCGGGCCACGTTCTCCACGCCGCGGATGACCTCCAGGGCCCAGGCGCTCTCCAGTTCGTGGAAGACGAGGTCGATGAGCGGCGACCGGGTCGCCTCGGCGCGCCGGCGCCGGTATCCGTGGGCGCGCAGCAGCTCCTCCACACGGTTGCGGGTCGCCGGGGCGACGTCCGCGCGGCCGTTGAGGACCTTCGAAACAGTCGGGGCGGACACGCCTGCCTCGCGGGCGATCTCCGCGAGCGTCGCGGTCTGCGCGGACCGCCGTGCCGTCTGGGTTTGAGCGCGTTCCGGTGGAGTCATGCCCGCGATCGTATCTCCGCGCGACCTCTTGACGGACCCCACGCGGCGCCTTAGGTTCCCGGAACATTCGATGTTCATGCCGAAACATTCGCCCTTCCGGGCGTCCAGAAAGCCGAAAGGTTGCTGCCATGGGGTCCCACACGTCCACCGGCGGACGTTCGCTCAGCAGACGCTGGGTGCTCGGTGCCGGCGCCACCACCCTGCTCACCACCGGCCTGTCCGCCTGCGGCTCCTCCGGCGGCTCCGGCAGCGGCGGCGGCACCCTCACCGCCTTCGTCTACGGCGACGACGCGGTGAAGGTCCAGCAGGCGGCCGTGGACCGCTTCAACAAGTCGGCCGCCGCGAAGAAGGCGGGCGGCAAGGTCGAGCTGGAGCGGATCCCCGGATCCGACTACTCCCCCAAGCTCCGCACGGCCATGGGCTCGCCCAGCGCACCCGACGTGTTCTTCAACTGGGGCGGCGGCTCGATCAAGCCGTACGTCGAGGCGGACAAGCTGATCGACCTGACCGACATCATCGAGAGCGACGAGGTCCTGAAGAAGGGCTTCCTGCCCTCGGTGCTCGCGGCCGGCGACCTCAAGGGCCGCCACTACGGCGTCCCGATGCGCGGCATGCAGCCGGTGATCCTCTTCTACAACAAGTCCGTGTTCGCCGAGCACAAGCTGACCCCGCCCGCCACCTGGGACCAGCTCCTCGACATCAACGCCAAGCTGAAGAAGGCCGGCATCACCCCGTTCGCGCTCGGCGGCTCCGACATCTGGCCGGAACTGATGTGGCTGGAGTACCTGGTCGACCGGATCGGCGGCCCGGAGGTCTTCCGGCGCGTCCAGGACGGCGACGCCGAGGGCTGGGGCGACCCGGCGGTGCTGAAGGCGGCCGAGATGGTGCGGGACCTGGTCGACGACGGCGCGTTCGGCTCGAAGTTCACCTCGGTGTCGTACGTCAACGGCGGCGCCCCCGCCGTCTTCGCGAAGGGGAAGGCGGCGATGCACCTGATGGGCTCCTGGGAGTACTCCACGCAGCTCGGCAAGTTCCCCGACTTCGCCAAGAAGGACCTGGGCTGGGCCCCCTTCCCGAAGATCGAGGGCGGCACGGGCGACGCCCGCAACGTGGTCGGCAACCCCACCAACTACTGGTCGGTCAACGCCCGCACCCGCAACAAGGACGCGGCGATCGCCTTCCTCAAGGAGTGCGCGTCCCGCGAGTACGCCAAGGACCTGGTGGCCAACGGCGACGTCCCGACGACGTCGAACGCGGCCCTGCTGCTCGGCGAGGCGCCGAACCCCGAGTACGCCCGCTTCCAGTACCAGATGGTCGAGGAGGCGCCCGCCTTCACCCTCTCCTGGGACCAGGCGCTCGGCGACGAGCTGGGCACCAAGATGCACACCGAGATCGGCAAGCTGTTCGCGGGCAAGTCGTCGCCGAGCCGGTTCGTGGCCGCCTGCAAGGGGCTGAAGTGACCGCCGGGACCACCACGGTCACGCGCAGGGCCCGGGCGGGCCGTCCGCACGCCGCCTGGGCCCTGCCCGGCGTCCTGTTCTTCGCGTTCTTCGCCGTCGTCCCGATGGCGCTGGCCTTCTACCTGTCCTTCACCGCGTGGGACGGCCTGGGCGACCCCCGGCCGGTCGGCCTCGACAACTGGCGGAAGCTGATCGACGACCCGAGGATCACCCAGTCCCTTTGGCTGACGGTCCTGCTGACGGTCTGCTCCTGGCTCTTCCAGACGGTCGTCTCGCTGCTGCTCGGCGTCTGGGCGGCGGGCGAGCAGCGCAACCGGGCGGTCCTCTCGGCGATCTTCTTCCTGCCGCTGCTGCTGTCCTCCACCGCCGTCGCGGTGCTCTTCTACGCCCTGCTGGACCCGAACTTCGGCATCCTCCAGAAGGACACCCTCGGCTCGTCCAGCGGGGCGTTCCTCGCGATCGTGTTCGTCGGCGGCTGGCAGTTCATGCCGCTGCACACGCTGATCTACCAGGGCGGCGCCCGTCAGATCCCGGCGGTGCTCTACCAGGCGGCGGCCATCGACGGCGCCGGCCGCTACCGCCAGTTCTTCTCCATCACGCTGCCGCAGCTGCGGCACACGATCACGACGTCCAGCGTGCTGATCGTGGTCGGTTCGCTGACGTACTTCGAGACGGTTCTCATCCTCACCAAGGGCGGCCCGGGCACGGACACGGCGATCCTGCCGTACCTGATGTACGAGGCGGGCTTCAAGTCGTACGACTTCGGCTACGCCAGCGCCATCGCCTCGTTCCTGGTCCTGGCGGCCACCGGTCTGTCCCTGCTGCTGGTCCGGCTGACCGGCTTCGGCTCCATGCGCAGCACCCGCGAAGGGATGTGACGAAGTGTCACACGATACGTTGCCGCGTCCCGCGGGCCTCCGCGAGCCCGCCGGGCCGCCGCCGACGGCGCCCCGCCGCCGACGGCACTGGACCAGGCGCGCCAACCCGGTCGCGGGCCTCGGCTCCCTGATCTGGCTGGTGGTCGTCCTCGTCCCGGTCTACGCGATGCTCTCCGCCTCGCTGACCCGCCAGGACCAGTCCCTCACCGGCAACCCCCTCAAGCCCCCGTCCGACCCCACCTTCGAGAACTACGGCACCGTCCTCGACAGCGGCTTCGGTCATCTGCTCGCCAACACGGCGATCGCCGCGGTGGCCGTCGTCGGCCTCGTCCTGGTGCTCGCCCTCCCGCTCGCCTACGTGGCGGTGCGCACCGGCAACCGCTGGTCCGGTGCCGCGTTCCGGCTCTTCCTGCTGGGCGTGGCGATCCCCGCGCAGGCGGTCGTCGTCCCGCTGTACCTGCTGATCGCAAAGCTCGGCCTCTACGACACCCTGCCCGCCGTGATCCTGCCGACGGCGGCCTTCGCGATGCCGGTGTCGGTGCTCATCCTCACCGGCACCCTCCGGGACATCTCGGAGGAGCTGTACGAGGCGATGGCCCTGGACGGCGCCTCCCCGCTGCGCATGCTGTTCCAGCTGGTGATCCCGCTCGCCAAGGGCGGCATCAGCACGGTGGTGATCTACTCCGCGCTCCAGGCCTGGAACGGCTTCCTCTTCCCGCTGATCTTCACCCAGTCGGACGGCCCCCGGGTCCTCACCCTCGGACTCTTCAACTACGTCAGCCAGTTCGGGGTCAACGTCCCCGCGCTGCTCGCCTCGGTCGTCCTCTCCGGCATCCCGATCTTCGCCGTCTACCTGGTGGCCCGGCGCGCCCTCGTCAGCGGCCTGATGGGAGTGGGCGGCAAGTGACACCGGCCTCCGACCCCTCCGTTACCGACAGGAGTTTCATGACCAGCCCCTGGCGTGACCGCGCCCTGCCCACCGCCGCCCGGGTCGAGGACCTGCTCTCGCGGATGACCCTGGAAGAGAAGGCGGCCCAGCTGTACGGGGTGTGGGTGGGCGCAGCCACGGACGGCGCCGGTGTCGCCCCGCACCAGCACGACATGACCGTCGAGCACTCCGGCGAGGAATGGGACGAGCTGATCACCCGCGGCCTCGGCCAGCTCACCCGTCCCTTCGGCACCGCCCCCGTCGACCCGGCAACCGGTGCCCGCTCGCTGGCCAGCGCGCAGCGCCGGATCGCCGCGGCGGGCCGGTTCGGCATCCCGGCGATGGCGCACGAGGAGTGCCTGGCCGGCTTCACCGCGTGGGGCGCGACGGCGTATCCGGTGCCGCTGGCCTGGGGCGCCTCCTTCGACCCGGCGCTGGTGGAGGAGATGGCCCGGCGCATCGGCCACGACCTGCGCTCGGTCGGCGTCCACCAGGGCCTCGCCCCGGTCCTGGACGTCGTACGGGATCTGCGCTGGGGCCGGGTCGAGGAGACCATCGGCGAGGACCCGTATCTCGTGGGCACGGTCGGCGCGGCCTATGTGCGCGGCCTGGAGTCGGCCGGGATCGTGGCCACGCTGAAGCACTTCGCCGGGTACGCCTCCTCGGCGGGTGCCCGCAACCTGGCCCCCGTGCGGGCGGGGGTGCGGGAGTTCGCGGACGTCACCCTGCCGCCGTTCGAGCACGCGCTGCGCGAGGGCGGGGCCCGCTCGGTGATGGCCGCCTACACCGAGACCGACGGCGTGCCCGCCTCCGCCGACCCCGGTCTGCTCACCGGCCTGCTGCGCGAGGAGTGGGGCTTCGACGGCACCGTGGTGGCCGACTACTTCGCCGTCGGCTTCCTGAAGACCCTGCACCGCGTCGCCGGTACCGACGCCGAGGCGGCCCACGCGGCGCTGGCGGCCGGCATCGACGTCGAACTGCCCACCGTGAAGTGCTACGGCGAGCCGCTGCTGGAGGCGGTGCGGGCGGGCGAGGTCCCCGAGGAACTGATCGACCGGGCCGTCAGACGGGTCCTCACCCAGAAGTGCGACCTGGGCCTGCTCGACGAGGACTGGACGCCCGAGCCCACCGGCCCGATCGACCTGGACTCGGCGGGAAACCGCGCCCTGGCGCGCCGCCTCGCGGAGGAGTCGGTGGTGCTGCTGGCCAATCCGGACGGCCTGCTGCCGCTGTCCCCGGACACCCGGATCGCGGTCGTCGGCCCGCGCGCCGCCGACCCGCTGGCCATGCTGGGCTGCTACTCCTTCCCCTCCCACGTGGGCGTCCAGCACCCCGGGGTCCCCATGGGCATCGAGATCCCCACCCTGCTGGAGGCGCTGCGCGGCGAACTCCCCGACGCCAAGGTCACCTACACCGAGGGCTGCGACACCTCCGGCCCGGACCGCTCCGGCTTCGAGGAGGCGGTGGCCCGCGCCGCCGAGGCCGATGTGTGCGTGGCCGTGCTCGGCGACCGGGCGGGCCTGTTCGGGCGGGGCACGTCCGGGGAGGGCTGCGACGCGCTGGACCTCCAGCTCCCCGGCGTGCAGGGCGAGCTGCTGGACGCCCTGGTGGCGACCGGCGTCCCCGTGGTCCTGGTCCTGCTGACCGGCCGCCCCTACGCGCTCGGCCGCTGGGACGGACGGCTCGGCGCGGTCGTACAGGCGTTCTTCCCCGGCGAAGAGGGCGGCCCGGCGGTGGCGGGCGTGCTGTCGGGCCGGGTGAACCCGTCCGGCCGGCTCCCGGTGAGCGTGCCCCGCGCCCCCGGCGGCCAGCCGTGGACGTACCTCCAGCCGCCGCTGGGCCTGGCGGGCGAGGTCAGCAACCTGGACCCGACCCCGCTGTACCCGTTCGGCCACGGCCGCTCGTACACCACGTTCGACTGGGAGGACATCGGCGGCGGCACCCCGGAGTTCGGCACCGACGGCTCCTACGACCTGTCCGTCACCGTCCGCAACACCGGCGACCGCGCGGGCGCCGAGATCGTCCAGCTGTATCTGCACGACCCGGTCGCCCGCGTCACCCGCCCGGACGTCCGCCTGGTCGGCTACCAGCGGGTGTCCCTGGAGCCCGGCGAGGCGGCCCGGGTGAGCTTCCGATTCCCTGCCGCCCTGTCGTCCTTCACCGACCGCACCGGCCGCCGGGTGGTCGAGCCGGGCGCGCTCCAGCTCCGCCTGGCCGCCTCCAGCACGGACGTACGGCACACCGCGGAGCTGACGCTCACCGGGCCGGAACGGGTCCTGGGCCCGGACCGGCCGCTGCGCTGCGAGACGGAGGTACGGCCGCTGGGCTGACGCCTCAGTCCCCGGCGGCGGTGGCGTCCACCGACTCGAACCGCCACCGGTGCACCGCGCGGGTCACCGCGTCACCCGCCGGTTCCGGCAGTTCGGGGAGGTCGGCGTCGTACGCGGCGTCCCACCAGGTGACGACGAGCACCCGGTCCTGCGGCGCGCGGAAGGTCTCCCGGCGCAGCGGGGCCGGGCTCAGCTCCTGGGCGCGGGCCCACTCCAGCAGCTCCTCACCCTTCCCGGGGACCGCCCGCGCCTCCCACATCAACGCGACCGTCACGAGTACAGGTTCTCCTTGCTGACCTCGTGCACGTGGTCGTGACCGTGGTGGTGCCCGGGGACGTGCGGGTCGGTCACCGGCAGGGAGGAGTCGGCGGACAGGTCCCAGCTGGAGGCGGCCCGGTTGCGGGCGACCATCTCCGCGCCGAGGGCGGCCACCATGGCGCCGTTGTCGGTGCACAGCTTGGGGCGCGGCACGCGCAGCCGGATACCGGCCTTCTCGCAGCGCTCCTGGGCCAGGGCCCGCAGCCGGGAGTTGGCCGCGACCCCGCCGCCGATCATCAGGTGGTCGACGCCCTCGTCCTTGCAGGCGCGTACCGCCTTGCGGGTGAGCACGTCCACGACCGCCTCCTGGAAGGAGGCCGCCACGTCCCGCACCGGCACCTCCTCGCCCGCCGCCCGCCTGGCCTCGATCCAGCGGGCCACGGCCGTCTTCAGACCGGAGAAGGAGAAGTCGTACGCCGGGTCGCGCGGGCCGGTGAGACCGCGCGGGAAGGCGATCGCCTCGGGGTCGCCCTCGCGGGCGTACCGGTCGATGACGGGGCCGCCGGGGAAGCCCAGGTTCAGCACCCGGGCGATCTTGTCGAAGGCCTCGCCGGCCGCGTCGTCGATGGTCGCGCCCATCGGGCGGACGTCGGAGGTGATGTCGGAGGACAGCAGCAGCGAGGAGTGCCCGCCGGAGACCAGCAGCGCCATCGTCGGCTCGGGCAGCGGGCCGTGCTCCAGCTGGTCGACGCAGATGTGCGAGGCGAGATGGTTGACGCCGTAGAGCGGCTTGCCGAGCGCGTAGGCGTACGCCTTGGCCGCCGACACGCCGACCAGGAGGGCGCCCGCGAGGCCGGGCCCGGCGGTGACGGCGATGCCGTCGAGGTCCTTGGCGCTGACCCCGGCCTCCTTCAGCGCGCGGTCGATGGTGGGCACCATCGCCTCCAGGTGGGCGCGGGAGGCGACCTCGGGCACGACACCGCCGAAGCGGGCGTGCTCGTCGACGCTGGAGGCGACGGCGTCGGCGAGCAGGGTGGTGCCGCGGACGATGCCGACGCCGGTCTCGTCGCAGGAGGACTCGATGCCCAGCACGACCGCCATGCCAGGACACGTTACGGGGGACCTGACGTGTGCCGGAACGCGCGTGGAGCAGGTAGGCTCGCCACAGATTGTCCGACAATCTCCCCGCACACCGAAGGAGGCGAGCTCCCATGACCGCACACGTGACCGAGAAGTCCGGCCCGGCGCTGGTCGCGCTGGCAGCGGCGCGCACCGCGCACAACTACTCCCCGCTGCCGGTCGTGGTGGAGCACGCCGAGGGTGCGTGGATGACCGACGTCGACGGCCGCCGCTACCTCGACCTGCTCGCGGGCTACTCGGCGCTCAACTTCGGGCACGGGCACCCGGCTCTGCTGCAGGCGGCGCACGAGCAGCTAGACCGGCTCACGCTGACCAGCCGCGCCTTCCTCCACGACCAGTTCGGCGCCTTCTGCG
>NZ_DASQNH010000053.1:0-26183 GCF_035645055.1 Streptomyces sp.
TCCGGACGTCGTTGGACGGCATGGCGGCAACTCCGCTTTCGCAGGGGGGCAGGGGTGTCGTCATGGACGAGCGTAGTCCCGGGGGTGAGAGCGAACCTCACGCGAAGGGACCGTCGCACTACGGTCCTTCGGCTCTGTCCGGGGTTCTCGTGAACGGTATCACAAACTATTTGATGAGGTCTTTACCTGCCGGGTGTGCTGGCTGTCACACATGAGAGTGACCCTGCGCGTCTGTGCAAAAACCGAACCGACTTGTCTGGTATTGGGGTGCTTCGCTCCCCCACGGCTTGGCAATGCTTTAGTCAGATTCTTACCTTGAGAGCCGCGAACGGGGGCCCACGGCGGTCGCCCCGTTGACACCGGACACCCCGGCGGCCACAGGCGTACGCGGCTCCTGCTCCGCCGCGACCCCCTCGGCGACGGCCGGCTGCCCGGAGGCCACGACCACCCTGCGGCGCCGGTAGCGCGGCGGCACGAAGCGCTCCGCCCAGACGGGCGCGCGCGGCGTGAAGCGCGGCAGCAGCAGCAGGACGAGGCCGATCGCGCTCAGTACCACGACACCGAGCACAATCCACATGGACGCACTGTTCACGGAGTACGCCAGCGCCCCGAAGGCGATCAGCGCCGACCAGAAGTACATGATCAGAACCGCGCGGCTGTGCGAGTGGCCGATCTCCAGCAGCCGGTGGTGCAGATGCCCGCGGTCCGCGGCGAACGGCGACTGGCCGCGCCAGGTGCGGCGCACGATCGCCAGGATCAGGTCGGCGGCCGGGATGGCGATGATGGTCAGCGGCAGCAGCAGCGGGATGTAGACCGGGACCGTCTGGTGCACGGCCTCCTTCTCGGACCCCGCGAACAGCTTCAGCGCGTCCGGGTCGACCTGCCCCGTGATGGAGATCGCGCCGGCGGCGAGCACCAGGCCGATCAGCATCGAGCCGGAGTCGCCCATGAAGATCCGCGCCGGGTGCATGTTGTGCGGCAGGAAGCCCAGGCACATGCCCATCAGGATCGCCGCGAACAGCGTCGCCGGGGCGGCGGCCTCGATGCCGTACGACACCCAGACGCGGTAGGCGTAGAGGAAGAACGCGGCCGAGGCGATGCACACCATGCCCGCCGCGAGGCCGTCCAGGCCGTCCACGAAGTTCACCGCGTTGATGGTGATGACCACCAGCGCGACCGTCAGCAGCGTGCCCTGCCACTGGGTCAGCGCCACGTTGCCGACGCCCGGGATGGGCAGCCACAGGATCGTCAGACCCTGCATCACCATCACACCGGCGGCGATCATCTGGCCGCCCAGCTTGATCAGGGCGTCGATCTCGAACTTGTCGTCCAGGACGCCGATCAGCCAGATCAGGGCGGCTCCGGAGAGCAGCGCGCGCGGCTCGTTCGAGTTCTCGAAGACCTGGCTGAGGTTGGTGAGGTGGTCCGCGACCAGCAGCCCCGCGCACAGGCCGAAGAACATCGCGATCCCGCCGAGCCGCGGAGTCGGCTCCCGGTGCACGTCCCGGGCCCGGATCTCCGGCATCGCTCCCGCGACGATCGCGAACTTCCGCACCGGCCCGGTCAGCAGGTAGGTCACCGCGGCCGTGATGCAGAGCGTCAGCAGGTATTCACGCACGGGCTTCCCCACAGGTTTCGCTGGCCATCTCAGCCCCACACCCTAGCGAGGCACGCATATGTGTGGGGACTTACGGGTAGCGACGATGGTTGCATGCGTGGCTGTGCGCGGAAGACCGCCTCCCCCCGCTCAGCCGGGATACGGCGGAAATCGGCTCGTCAGTTCCCGCACTTCCTCACGCACGGCCTTGCCCTGTCCGGGTTCGCGCAGCGTGACGGCCAGCAGGCGGGCGATCCGCGCCATCTCCGTCTGCCCCATGCCCTGTGTGGTCACCGCCGCCGTGCCCAGCCGCAGGCCGCGCAGATCGCCGTGCGGCAGGGCGCAGCAGTCCAGGTTCATCCCGGCGGCCGCGAGCCGGCCGCGGGCGGTGCGGCCGTCGACGCCGAGCGGGAACGGGTCCGCGGTGATCAGGTGGGTGTCCGTGCCGCCGGTGGTGACGACCAGTCCCTCGGCGGTCAGCGCGGCCGCGAGAACCCTCGCGTTGGCGACCACCTGATGGGCGTACGCGGAGAACGCCGGTGTTGCCGCCTCGCCGAACGCGACCGCCTTCGCGGCGATGGTGTGCATCTGGGCGCCGCCCTGGGTGAACGGGAAGACCGCCCGGTCGACGCGCTCGGCCAGCTCGCCACCGCACAGGATCATCCCGCCGCGCGGACCCCGCAGCACCTTGTGGGTGGTGGCGCACACGACATCGGCGTACGGCACCGGGCTGGGTGCCGCTCCGCCGGCGACCAGGCCGATCGGGTGGGCGGCGTCGGCGATCAGGTACGCCCCGACCTCGTCGGCGATCTCACGGAAGAGCGCGTAGTCGGGATGACGCGGATAGGAGATGGACCCGCACACGATCGCCTTGGGCCGATGGCTGCGGGCCAGGGCGCGCACCTGCTCGTAGTCGACGAGCCCGGTCTCGCCGTCGACGCCGTAGCCGACGAAGTCGAACCAGCGGCCGGAGAAGTTGGCCGGCGAGCCGTGGGTGAGATGGCCGCCGTACGGCAGTCCGAGGGCGAGGACGGTGTCGCCGGGCCGCAGCAGCGCGGCGTAGGCGGCGAGCACGGCGGACGAGCCCGAGTGCGCCTGCACATTGGCGTGCTCGGCCCCGAACAGCGCCTTCGCCCGGTCCACGGCGATCCGCTCGGCCACGTCGACGATCTCGCAGCCGCCGTGGTAGCGGTTGCCCGGATATCCCTCCGCGTACTTGTTGGTGAGCGGGGAGCCGAGCGCGGCCAGCACGGCGGGCGAGGTGAAGTTCTCCGCCGCGATCAGCTGGAGCGTCGTCGACTGCCGTGCCAGCTCCCCGAGCAGCAGCTCGGCCAGCTCGGGGTCCTGAGCGCGCAGGACATCGGTCTCACGGGCAGGGGTGACCGTCATGGTGGGCTCCGGGGCGTCGACGCTGACGTACGTCCAATGTAGGCCCGGGTCCCGCAGCCCGCCCCGCGACTACATCCGTGCGGGTACTCCGGTCAGCGCCGTCACCACCGGATCAAGGGCCTGGTGTATCTCGTCGCCCACCGAGCGGAAGAACGGCAGGGGCGCCCCGTACGGGTCGTACACCTCGTCCGCCTCCGCCGTGGGGGCCAGCAGCCAGCCGCGCAGCGCGGCGGCGGCCCGTACCAGGGCACGGGCCCGCATGACCACACCGTCCTCCAGGGGAGGGAGCGTGGCGGGGTCGATGGCCTTCACCAGGCGGGTGAACTCCTTGAGGGTGAAGGTGCGCAGGCCCGCCGAGTGACCCATGGAGATGACCTGGGCACGGTGGTCGCGGGTCGCGGTCAGGACCAGGTCGGCCATGATGACGTGCTCGTCCAGCAGCTCCCGGCCGACGAACCCGGAGGCGTCCGCGCCGAACTCGGCCAGCACGGTCTCCGCGTTGGCCTCCATGGGCGCGCCCTCGTGGCCCCAGGTTCCGGCGCTCTCCACGATCAGTCCGCCGCCCAGCACACCGAGCCGCTGCGACACGAAATGCCGGGTCAGCCGCTCGGTGATCGGTGAGCGGCACACATTGCCGGTGCTGACGTGGAGGATGCGGAAGGTGTCCCTCGGGAAGCCGAAGGTCGTCGTCTCTTCCCCGCTGCCTATGCCGCGCATGGGGGTCCCCCCTGGTCGAGCGCAGCCGAGATCCCGGGGGACTCAGGGGCTGTCAATTCGCCACCTCGAGGTCGGGTACGACCTTCCGCAGCTCGTCCGCCGACAGCGCGCCCGCGCGCAGCAGCAGCGGCACCTCGCGGGTGACGTCGACGATCGAGGACGGCACATTGCCGGGGGTCGGACCGCCGTCGAGGTAGACGGAGACGGAGTCGCCCAGCATGCCCTGCGCCGCGTCGCAGTTCTCCGGCGCCGGATGGCCGGTGAGGTTGGCGGAGGAGACCGCCATCGGGCCGACCTCGGTCAGCAGCTCGATGGCGACCGGGTGCAGCGGCATCCGCACGGCGACCGTGCCGCGGGTGTCGCCCAGGTCCCACTGGAGGGACGGCTGGTGCTTGGCGACCAGCGTGAGGGCGCCCGGCCAGAACGCGTCGACCAGTTCCCAGGCCAGCTCGGAGAAGTCCGTGACGAGCCCGTGCAGGGTGTTCGGGGAGCCGATGAGCACGGGGGTGGGCATGTTGCGGCCCCGGCCCTTGGCCTGGAGCAGATCGCCGACGGCCTCCTTGGAGAAGGCGTCGGCGCCGATGCCGTACACGGTGTCGGTGGGGAGGACCACCAGCTCGCCACGGCGGACGGCGGACGCGGCCTCACGCAGACCGGTCACGCGGTCGGTCGCGTCGTTGGTGTCGTATCGCCGTGCCATATCTAGCGGGCCTCCTCGTACACGTGCTTCAGAGAAAGAGTGGGGGTGGTGCTCACGGCAGTGCCTTGCGGGCGGTGGCGAACCGTGGGCGGTTGTTGAGGTCGGGGTGGTCGGCCGCGTCGGCCCAGCCGCGTTCCTCGGTGAAGATCCACGGCACCTGCCCGCCCTGGGTGTCGGCGTGCTCGATGACGACGACACCGCCGGGACGCAGCAGCCGGTGCGCGGTGCGTTCCAGGCCCCGGATCAGGTCGAGGCCGTCCTCGCCGGAGAACAGGGCCATCCCGGGGTCGTAGTCCCGGGCCTCCGGGGCGACGTACTCCCACTCGGTGAGCGGGATGTACGGCGGGTTGGAGATGACCAGGTCGACCTGCCCGTCGAGGTCGGGGAAGGCGGTCAGCGCGTCGCCCTGCCGCAGGTCGACGCGGGAGCCCTCCACGTTCTTGCGGGTCCACACCAGGGCGTCCTCGCTCAGCTCCACGGCGTGCACCCGTGAGCGGGGCACCTCCTGGGCGAGGGCGAGCGCGATGGCGCCGGAGCCGGTGCACAGGTCGACGATGCACGGCTCGACGACGTCCATGGCGCGGACCGCGTCTATGGCCCAGCCGACGACCGACTCCGTCTCCGGGCGGGGCACGAACACCCCGGGCCCGACCTGGAGCTCCAGGTACCGGAAAAAGGCGCGGCCGGTGATGTGCTGGAGCGGTTCGCGCTGTTCCCGGCGCGCGACGACCTCCCAGTAGCGGGCGTCGAAGTCGGCGTCCTTCACGGAGTGCAACTCGCCCCGCTTCACGCCGTGCACGAACGCGGCGAGCTCCTCCGCGTCGGTGCGCGGCGAGGGCACGCCGGCGTCGGCCAGCCGCTGGGTGGCCTGGGCCACCTCCGCGAGCAGCAGGTTCACGCTCGTCCTCCGTGTGGGTACTTGCTCGTACGTGCCTTACGCGGCTGCGAGCTTGGCGGCCGAGTCCGCGTCGACACAGGCCTGGATCACCGCGTCGAGTTCGCCGTCCAGGACCTGGTCAAGGTTGTACGCCTTGAAGCCGACGCGGTGGTCCGAAATCCGATTCTCCGGGTAGTTGTAGGTACGGATCTTCTCGGAGCGGTCGACGGTGCGGACCTGGCTGCGGCGGGCGTCCGCGGCCTCCCTCTCCGCCTCCTCCTGCGCCATGGCGAGCAGCCTGGAGCGCAGGATACGCAGTGCCTGCTCCTTGTTCTGCAGCTGGCTCTTCTCGTTCTGGCAGGAGGCGACGACTCCGGTCGGAATGTGCGTGATGCGCACCGCGGAGTCGGTGGTGTTGACCGACTGGCCGCCCGGGCCGGAGGACCGGTAGACGTCGATGCGCAGGTCGTTCGGGTTGATCTCGACGTCGACCTCCTCCGCCTCGGGGGTGACGAGCACGCCCGCCGCGGACGTGTGGATACGGCCCTGCGACTCGGTCGCCGGCACGCGCTGCACGCGGTGCACGCCGCCCTCGTACTTCAGCCGCGCCCACACGCCCTGACCGGGCTCGATCTGCCCCCGGGCCTTCACGGCGACCTGGACGTCCTTGTAGCCGCCCAGCTCGGACTCGGTGGCGTCGATGATCTCGGTCTTCCAGCCGACCCGCTCGGCGTACCGCAGGTACATGCGCAGCAGATCGCCGGCGAACAGCGCGGACTCGTCGCCGCCCGCGCCCGCCTTGATCTCCAGGATGACGTCCTTGTCGTCGCTGGGGTCGCGCGGGACGAGCAGCAGGCGCAGCTTCTCGGTCAGCTCCTCGCGCTGCTTCTCCAGCTCCTT
The DNA here is from genome assembly GCF_035645055.1 of Streptomyces sp. Taxonomy (GTDB): domain Bacteria; phylum Actinomycetota; class Actinomycetes; order Streptomycetales; family Streptomycetaceae; genus Streptomyces. The sequence continues at coordinate 6,181 of NZ_DASQNH010000053.1, forward strand.
GACCTCGGCCACGAAGTCGGGATCGTCGGCGGCGAACTCGCGGGCGGTCTCGACGTCGTCGCCGGTCTGCTTCCAGGAGCGGTACGTCGCGACGATCGGGGTCAGCTCGGCATAGCGCTTGTTGAGCTTGCGCGCGTTGGCCTGGTCGGCGTGGACCGACGGGTCCGCGAGCTTCTTCTCCAGGTCGGCGTGCTCGACGACGAGCTCCTCGACGGCCTCGAACATCTCTGGGCTCCTGATGGGGGTGTCCCCTGCTCGGACGTGGCTGAGAACTTGGGGAAGTACGAAGGTGAAGTGGGCGGCGACTAAAAACGCCGGTCCCGGCACGCCCGCGGGAGGGGCGTGACCGTGGACCGGCGATATGGGGCTCGCTACTTCTTGGAGCCGGCGGCAGCCTTGCCGAAGCGGGCCTCGAAGCGGGCCACACGGCCACCGGTGTCGAGGATCTTCTGCTTGCCCGTGTAGAACGGGTGGCACTCGGAGCAGACCTCGGCCCGGATGGTGCCGGACGCGATGGTGCTACGGGTGGTGAACGACGCGCCGCAGGTGCAGCTGACCTGCGTCTCGACGTACTCGGGGTGGATGTCGCGCTTCAAGGTGTCTCCTAGGTTCGGGAGGGCGCCGGGTCGCCGCCGCGGGGTGCGGAAGCGTGAACCGGAGCCGACGTACCAGTCTGCCAGGACTGGGGCCATCCCCCAAAACCGGGGGTGCCGGTCTTCTATTCCCTGCGGGGCGTCTGTGGTTGTTCGCTCCCCACGCGGCGGAGCCGCACAGCGACCCGGCCCCGCGCCCCTGACTAGTTCACGACGCCCTCGGCTTCGCCGGTGGCCGTGCCTTCCGTGGCCGACTTCGGGATGGGCCGGTCGTTCTTCAGGGCCGTCCAGACCTGCTGGGCCTTGGTCTTTTCGAGGAGGACGCGGTTGGGGTCCGCCGGGTCGTAGACGACCGGCATGGTGACCATGGTCATGTCGGGCGCGTCGATGCCCTGGAGGCCGCTCGCGAAGGACATCAGGGAGTTCACCGAGCCGAGTCCGGAGTCGGTGGTCACGGTTTTCGTCGCGGTGTCGGCGAGGTCGTAGAGCTTCTTCGGGTTGCCGAAGAGGCCGATGTCCTTCACCTGCTTGAGCAGGGCCTTGAGGAAGGCCTGCTGGAGCTGGATGCGCCCGAGGTCGGAGCCGTCGCCGACGCCGTGCCGGGTGCGGACCAGGCCGAGGGCCTGCTCGCCGGTCAGCCGGTGCGGGCCGGCCTTCAGATCGAGGTGGCTGTCGGGGTCGTTGATGTCCCGGGTGGTGGTGATTTCGACGCCGCCCAGCTCGTCGATCAGCTTCTGGAAGCCCGAGAAGTCGACCTCCAGGTAGTGGTCCATGCGGAGGCCGGTCAGCGACTCGACCGTCTTGACCGCGCAGACGGCGCCGCCGGTGGAGTACGCGGAGTTGAACATCACGCCGGACGCGGCCGGATGGGTGCCGCCGTCGGTGTCGGTGCAGGCGGGCCGGTCGATGAGGGTGTCGCGCGGGATGGAGACGACGCCGGCCTTCCGGTGGCCCTCGTAGACGTGGAGGATCAACGCGGTGTCGGAGCGGGCGCTGCCGTCGTCGGTGCCGCCGCCGAGTGCCTTGTTGCTGCCGGAACGGGTGTCCGAGCCGAGGACCAGGATGTTCTGCGAGCCGTTGTCCGCCTTGGTGGGGCGGTCGGTGCCCAGGACCTGGTCGATGTCGACGCTCTTGAGGTTGCCGTTGAGCGTGAAGTAGACGTAGCCGAGCCCGGTGCCGCCGAGGACGACGATGCCCGCCGCGGTCCAGGCCGTGATCAGCAGCCCCTTGTGGTGTCTGCCGCGGGGCTTGCGGCGGCGGCCCTTGGCTCGGCGGCGTGGGCCGTTCGTGCCGGGCTCGCCCGCTATGCCGGGCCCCGGCGTGCTCTGGGCGGACATGTGCTCCTCGGCTCTCGTCGGTCGGTTACCCCCAGCGGTGGCGGTCGGACTCGGCCGAATGAACGACCCCGTACCGCTCCATCGTCGCCCCGCCGGGTCAGAGGGGGAAACTCGGCACAGGGTTGCATGACGCACTGTGCCCACCCGGGGCTCGGGTGGGCACGGTGCGTAGCGGTCGCGGGCCGGGCGTTCCCCGGCTCACCTGCGTTTTCAGGCGAGGATGCCGTACTGCTTGAAGTAGGTGCCGACCGAGATCCTTGTGGTGAAGATCTCGCTTGTTCATCACCAGGGGGCCGCCGGAGTCGCCGTTGCAGCCGGTGGTGGTGCCGCTGCCGGTGGCGAGCCGACGCTCCAGCTCGGCTGCGGGGGCCGAGCCGACGGCGGGCTCGACGGTGGGCCGCGGCGACGGCGTCGCCGCCTGCGCGGAGGTGGTCGGCAGCGCGGCGGCGACGGCGGCGTCGACCCCGGCCGCGCCCAAGGGCAGGGCGATGCGGGTACGGCGTCTGCGCAAGGAAGTCCCCCGGGGATGCACATGAGCAGGGATGCGCATGAGCGGGTGAGGGTGCGGGACGGCACCCGTACCTCTCGGCGCCAAAAGGCCGCCCCCCGTCACGTCCGTGACGGGGGGCGGCCTTGTTCACCCGGGGCGGGCTCGACGGCGGCTAGTCGCCGTTGCCCGGCGTCGGCGTCGTCTTCTGGATCTGCATCAGGAACTCGGCGTTCGACTTGGTCTGCTTCATCTTGTCCAGGAGCAGCTCGATCGCCTGCTGCGAGTCGAGCGCGTGCAGCACCCGCCGCAGCTTCCAGACGATGCCCAGCTCCTCGGCACCGAGCAGGATCTCTTCCTTACGGGTACCGGACGCGTCCACGTCCACCGCCGGGAAGATGCGCTTGTCCGCGAGCTTCCGGTCGAGCTTGAGCTCCATGTTGCCGGTGCCCTTGAACTCCTCGAAGATCACCTCGTCCATGCGGGACCCGGTGTCCACCAGGGCGGTGGCGAGGATGGTCAGCGAACCGCCGTCCTCGATGTTGCGCGCCGCGCCGAAGAACCGCTTCGGCGGGTACAGCGCGGTCGAGTCGACACCACCGGACAGGATGCGGCCGGAGGCGGGCGCGGCCAGGTTGTAGGCGCGGCCCAGACGGGTGATCGAGTCGAGCAGCACGACCACGTCGTGACCCAGCTCCACGAGACGCTTGGCGCGCTCGATGGCCAGCTCGGCGACCGTCGTGTGGTCCTCGGCCGGGCGGTCGAAGGTAGAGGAGATGACCTCGCCCTTCACCGACCGCTGCATGTCGGTGACCTCTTCCGGACGCTCGTCGACGAGGACGACCATCAGGTGGCACTCGGGGTTGTTGTGCGTGATCGCGTTGGCGACCGCCTGCATGATCATGGTCTTGCCGGTCTTCGGCGGGGCCACGATCAGACCGCGCTGGCCCTTGCCGATCGGCGAGACCAGGTCGATGATGCGGGTGGTGAGCACGCCCGGGTCGGTCTCCAGGCGGAGCCGGTCCTGCGGGTACAGCGGCGTCAGCTTGTTGAACTCCGGGCGGCCGCGGCCGTGTTCGGGCGCCATGCCGTTGACGGAGTCGAGGCGGACCAGCGCGTTGAACTTCTCGCGCCGCTCACCTTCCTTGGGCTGGCGGACCGCGCCGGTGACGTGGTCGCCCTTGCGCAGGCCGTTCTTGCGGACCTGGGCGAGGGAGACGTACACGTCGTTCGGACCCGGCAGGTAGCCGGAGGTGCGGATGAACGCGTAGTTGTCGAGGATGTCGAGGATGCCCGCGACGGGGATCAGGACGTCGTCCTCGGCGATCTGCGGCTCGGTGGTGGCGATGTCGTCGCGACCGCGACGGCCCCGGCGGTCGCGGTAGCGGCCGCGACGGCCGCGACGGCCGCCCTCGAAGTCGTCGTCGTCCTGCTGACGGTCACGGTCACGGTCCTGACGGCCGCCACCCTGCTGCTGGCTCTGCTGCTGTCGCTGGCCGCCCTGGCCCTGCTGGTCGTCACCCTTGCGGCGGTCACGGTCACGGTCACGGTCGCGGTCCCGGTCGCGGTCCCGGCCGCGCTCGCGACGGTCGCGGCGGCGGCCCTCGCCGCCGTCACCGGCGTCGCCCTTGGCGTCACCCTGCTGCGACTGCTGCTGCGCGGGCGTCTCGGCCTTCGGCTCGCTCTTCGCCTCGGCGGCGACGGTCTCCGGCGCGGCGGGGGCGCCCGCCTCGGCGGTGGCGCGGCGGCGACGGCGCTCGGCCGGGGCTTCCTCGGCGGTCTCGGCCGGGGCCTTGGGCGAGGGCTGGCCGGGGATCTCGATCTGCTGCTGCGCCACGGCCTTCTCGGCCGGCGCCTCCGACTTCTCCGCCTTCTTCGCGGCGGATTCCTCGCCCGTGCGGGCCTTGGAGGTGGCGCGGCGCTTCGGCTTGGTCTCGGTGGCGGTCTCGGCCTTGACGGGGGCTCCCCCGGCGGCCTGCGCCTCCTTGATGACCTCGATCAGCTGGCTCTTGCGCATCCGCGCGGTGCCCCTGATTCCGAGGCCGGATGCGACCTGCTGCAGCTCGGCCAGCACCATGCCCTCAAGGCCGGTACCGCGGCGCCGCCGGGAGCCGGCACCGGTGGCAGGCGCGGAGGCGTCCGTGGCGGGCGCGGCAGCGGTCTCCTCGACACGTGCGCCCATCAGATCGGTGGTGTCGCTCACGAAGGGTCCTTCCCTGGAGCGGACGTCGGCCTGTCTGGCTCGGCGACCGGTTGTGCTGTCCGGCTTCGGTCCTTGATGTGTGAACCGTGCCGGGGCGGTGGTCCGCCTAAGCGGCGGAAGAGATATCTGGTGATGGCGCTTCCTCGAGCCGTGGCACCTGGTGTCACGTGGCGTGGTCGCACCGGTTCCGGAGCGTGCCCGGCGGGCCGCTCAGTGTCGCCATACGACGTACTGCCCGCATACGAGGTACGAGACACAGTGCGACTTGGGGGGCTCCCGGAAGAATGTCTGTCCCGGACGGGGACACGAGGCACCTCGCCATGGTGAGGTCGGGTGCAGACTTGAGGTTAACACTACCGGATCCAACAAACATTCCCCCTCTCCACATCCGGCAATCGCCCGCTCTTTTTAATTCGCGCCGCTCGCGCCGCTCGCGCCGTTCACTCCGCCGGTCGCGAGCGGCAATACGCTCGCGCCCCGCAGGTCGAGGGCGAGCCGGTTCGCCGCCCAGTCCGCGCCGGCCAGCGCTTCCACCTTGTCGGCGGTGCCGGCGTCGGCCAGGGCCATCACGGTGGGGCCCGCGCCGGAGATCACCGCGGGGATCCCGTCGGCCCGCAGCCGCTCCACCAGCGCCGCGCTCTCGGGCATGGCGGGGGCCCGGTACTCCTGGTGCAGCCGGTCCTCGGTGGCGGGCAGCAGCAGCTCGGGGCGCCTGGTCAGGGCCTCCACGAGCAGGGCGGCGCGGCCCGCGTTGACGGCGGCGTCGACGTGCGGCACGGTGCGGGGGAGCAGGCCGCGCGCGGTCTCGGTCAGGACCGGCTTTCCGGGCACGAAAACCACCGGAACGATGGAATCCGAGGGATCCATCCTGATGGCCCGCGCGGCGCCGTTCTCCATCCAGGAAAGGGTGAAGCCGCCGAGCAGGCAGGCCGCGACATTGTCGGGGTGGCCCTCGATCTCGGTGGCCAGCTCCAGCAGCGCCGCGTCGTCGAGCTTGGCCTCGCCGCCTATGGTCACGGCGCGCGCGGCGACGATGCCGGCGCAGATGGCGGCGGAGGAGGAGCCCAGGCCGCGGCCGTGCGGGATGCGGTTCGCGCAGACGATCTCCAGGCCGCGCGGCTGTCCGCCGAGGACGTCGAAGGCGGCACGCAGGGAGCGGACGAGGAGGTGCTTCTCGTCGCGGGGCAGCGTCTCGCTTCCCTCACCCGCGATGTCGATGTGCAGCCCGGAGTCGGCCACCCGGACGACCACGTCGTCGTACAGACCCAGCGCGAGGCCGAGGGCGTCGAAGCCCGGGCCGAGGTTGGCGCTGGTGGCGGGGACGCGCACCCGGACGGCGGCGGCGCGGAACGCTGGACCGGCCATCGCTCGATGACTCTCCTTGAGCTGCGTGATTGTCGAATGACATTCGATGACGTACGAGGACCCGGGGACCGCAGGGGAAACCGCTGACGGGGCCGCTGATCACGAAGACCGGCGCGGCACCGCGGCATATGCGGCGGGCGGGTTCGGTACAGCCTATCGAAGGTAGGTTCTGTGGCGACATAGGGCGCACAGGAGGCGCACGATGCGTGTCGTAAGCCCCCTGTGCACCCCCCGTCAGAGACGTTCCCCGGGCAAGCGCCCTCTTACGCCTGACGTGGCGTTCGTTACACCGGACCGAGCCGCCCGCGCTCGTTACACCAGGCCGAGCCGCTCGGCCGCCGTCGCCGCGTCGACCGGGACGGTGACCGGCTGCGGCGCGCCGGCGACGGCCCAGTCCGGGTCCTTCAGGCCGTTGCCGGTGACGGTGCAGACGATCCGCTGGCCGGGGTCGACCTTGCCCTGCTCGGCGGCCTTGAGCAGACCGGCCACCGACGCGGCGGAGGCGGGCTCCACGAAGACGCCCTCCTGGGCGGCCAACAGGCGGTAGGCGCGCAGGATCTCACGGTCCGTCACCTCGTCGATGAAGCCGCCGGACTCGTCCCGGGCGTTCAGCGCGTGCTGCCAGGAGGCGGGGTTGCCGATCCGGATCGCGGTGGCGATGGTCGACGGGTCCTTGACCACCTCGCCGCGCACCAGGGGCGCGGAGCCGGAGGCCTGGAAGCCCCACATACGCGGAGTCTTGGCCGACACGCCGTCGGCGGCGTACTCCTTGTAGCCCTTCCAGTAGGCGGTGATGTTGCCCGCGTTGCCGACCGGCAGGACGTGGATGTCGGGCGCGTCGCCGAGCATGTCGACGATTTCGAAGGCGGCGGTCTTCTGACCCTCGATACGCACCGGATTCACCGAATTGACCAGCGCGACGGGGTAGTTGTCGCTCAGCGCCCGGGCGAGCGTCAGGCAGTCGTCGAAGTTGCCGTCGACCTGGAGGATCTTCGCGCCGTGCACCAGGGCCTGGCCCATCTTGCCGAGCGCGATCTTGCCCTGCGGGACGAGGACGGCCGAAACCATGCCGGCGCGCACGGCGTACGCGGCGGCACTCGCCGACGTGTTGCCGGTGGAGGCGCAGATGACGGCCTTCGCGCCCTCCTCCTTGGCCTTGGAGATGGCCATGGTCATGCCGCGGTCCTTGAAGGACCCGGTGGGGTTCGCACCCTCCACCTTGAGGTGGACCTCGCAGCCCGTGCGCTCGGAGAGCACCTGCGCGGGCACGAGGGGCGTGCCGCCCTCACGGAGCGTCACGACCGGCGTGGTGTCGGATACCGGCAGCCGGTCCCGGTACTCCTCGATGATTCCGCGCCACTGGTGGGTCATTGCTGGTTACTCTCCTTCAACCCGCATGATGCTGGCGACACCGCGCACGGTGTCGAGCTTGCGCAGCGCCTCGACGGTCCCGTTCAGGGCGGCGTCGGACGCGCGGTGGGTGACGACGACGAGGGACGCCTCGCCGTCCTTCCCCTGCTGGCGGACGGTGTCGATCGAGACACCGTGCTCGGCGAAGACCGTCGCGACCTGGGCGAGAACGCCCGGTTTGTCGGCCACGTCGAGGCTGATGTGGTACCGCGTGACGACCTCGCCCATGGGCGAGACGGGCAGCGCGGCGTAAGCGGACTCGCCCGGTCCGGTGGTGCCGCTGAGCCGGTTGCGGCAGACGGCGACCAGGTCGCCGAGGACGGCGGAGGCGGTGGGCGCGCCACCGGCGCCGGGGCCGTAGAACATCAGCTGGCCGGAGGCGTCCGACTCGACGAAGACCGCGTTGTACGCGCCGCGCACGGAGGCGAGCGGGTGGCTCAGCGGAATCATCGCCGGGTGCACGCGGGCGGTGACGGACTCCCCGTCGGCGGCCCGCTCGCAGATGGCGAGCAGCTTGATGGTGCAGCCCATCTCCTTCGCGGAGGCGAAGTCGGCGGCCGTCACCTCGGTCATGCCCTCGCGGTAGACGTCGTCGAGGCGCACGCGCGTGTGGAAGGCGATCCCGGCGAGGATCGCGGCCTTGGCGGCGGCGTCGAAGCCCTCGACGTCGGCGGTCGGGTCGGCCTCGGCGTACCCGAGCGCGGTGGCCTCGTCGAGCGCCTCCTGGTAGCCGGCGCCGGTCGAGTCCATCTTGTCGAGGATGAAGTTCGTGGTCCCGTTGACGATGCCGAGCACCCGGTTGACCTTGTCGCCGGCCAGCGACTCGCGCAGCGGGCGGATCAGCGGGATGGCACCGGCGACGGCGGCCTCGTAGTAGAGGTCCTTGCCGTGCTCCTCGGCGGTGGCGTGCAGGGCGGCGCCGTCCTGGGCGAGGAGGGCCTTGTTGGCGGAGACCACGGACGCCCCGTGCTCGAAGGCGGTGGTGATGAGGGTGCGGGCGGGCTCGATGCCGCCGATGACCTCGACGACGACGTCGATGTCGCCGCGCTTGACGAGGGCGGTGGCGTCGGTGGTGACGAGGGCGGGATCGATGCCCTCGCGGACCCGGTCGGGCCGTCGTACGGCCACGCCCGCCAGCTCGACGGGGGCTCCGATCCGGGCGGCGAGGTCGTCGGCGTGCGTCGTCATGATGCGCGCCACCTCTGAGCCGACCACTCCACAGCCCAGCAGCGCCACCTTCAGCGGACGCGTACGCATCATCCGACCTCGTTTCCTCATACCGTCTTCGGTTTCACCAGTCTCACTCACCGGACCGCGGTTTCTGCCACTGGTCCGGATCGTGAGACGTCTATTTCATCTTCGCAGGGGTGGAAGACCGGAGATCTTCCACCCCCGACGACTCACCGGCGGGGATCAGCCCACATCGAGCCGCAGCAGGTCGTCCTCGGTCTCCCGGCGGACGATCACCCGCGCCTCGCCGTCCTTCACGGCGACGACCGGCGGGCGGAGCACATGGTTGTAGTTGCTGGCCATGGAGCGGCAGTACGCCCCGGTGGCCGGTACGGCGATCAGGTCGCCCGGCGCCACATCGGCCGGCAGGAACGCGTCCTTCACCACGATGTCACCACTCTCGCAGTGCTTGCCGACCACCCGGGCGAGCATCGGCTCGGCGTCCGAGGCCCGGGAGACGAGAGCGACGCTGTACTCCGCGTCGTACAACGCCGTACGGATGTTGTCCGACATGCCACCGTCGACCGAGACGTACGTCCGCAGCCCGTCGAGCGGCTTGATGGTGCCGACCTCGTAGAGGGTGAAGGCGGTCGGGCCCACGATGGCCCGCCCGGGCTCGACGGAGATCCGCGGAGTCCGCAGCCGGGCGGCCTCGCACTCACGCGTCACGATCTCCGTCAGCGCCTTGGCGATCTCGTGCGGCTCGCGGGGATCGTCGTCACTCGTGTACGCGATCCCGAGCCCGCCGCCGAGGTCGATCTCCGGCAGCTCGACGCCGTGCTCGTCCCGGATGTCCTTCAGCAGGCCGACCACGCGGTGCGCGGCGACCTCGAACCCGGACATGTCGAAGATCTGCGACCCGATGTGGCTGTGGATCCCGATCAGCTCCAGCCCGTCGAGCTGAAGCGCCCGCCGCACGGCCTCGGCCGCCTGCCCGCCCGCGAGCGGAATGCCGAACTTCTGGTCCTCGTGGGCGGTGGCGATGAACTCGTGCGTATGGGCTTCCACCCCGACGGTGATACGAATCTGCACCCGCTGCCGCCTGCCCAGCTCCCGCGCGATGTGCGCCACCCGCGCGATCTCCTGGAAGGAGTCGAGCACGATCCGCCCGACCCCGGCGCGGATGGCCCGCTCGATCTCCGCCGGGGACTTGTTGTTGCCGTGAAAGGCGATACGGTCGGCCGGCATCCCGGCGGAGAGCGCCGTGGCCAGCTCGCCGCCGGAGCACACGTCGAGATTGAGCCCCTCCTCGTGCAGCCAGCGCACCACCGCGCGGGACAGGAACGCCTTGCCCGCGTAGAAGACGTCGGCGTCCTGGCCGAAGGCGGTACGCCAGGCCCGCGCCCGGGCCCGGAAGTCCGTCTCGTCGAGGATGTAGGCGGGGGTGCCGAACTCCTCCGCGAGGCTCTTCGCATCGATCCCGCCGACGGTGAGCACCCCGTCGCCGTCGCGGGTGACGGTCTGCGCCCACACCTTCGGGTCGAGGGCGTTGAGGTCGGCGGGCGGAGCGGAGTAGTGGCCCTCGGGAAGGACGTCGGCGTGACGGGGCCCGGCGGGGTGTGCGGAACGGCTCATGACGTGTCGTGGCTCTCTCAGAGGTGTTCGGGTGCGTCGATGCCGAGCAGGGACAGGCCGCCGGCCAGCACCGTCCCGGCCGCTTCGGCGAGCGCGAGCCGGGCACGGTGGGCGGCCGAGGGTTTCTCCTCCCCGCGTGGCAGCACGGCGGGAAGGAGGGGGAGAACGGCGTCGGCGACGCTGACGAGATGCCGGGCGAGACGGTCCGGGGCACGGTGGGTGGCGGCCGCGGCGAGGATGCGGGGGTGATCGGCGAGCAGGGCGGGCAGCCCGTCGGCATCGACGAGGTCGCCGAGCGGGCCCGGCTCGGCGGTGAAACCGAGATCGGCGGCATTGCGCCCGAGCGCCCGGGTGCGGGCATGGGCGTAGCGCACGCGGAAGAGCGGGTTGCTCTCCCGCTGGACCAGATGGTCGGCGGTGATCCGGGGCCGGTCGCGCGAGGCGGGATACAGCAGCGCCCAGCGGGCGGCGTCGGGACCCAGCGGTGCGGGATCCTCCGGCGCGGGCACGGGCCGCAGCGTCACGGGCTCCCCGTGCCCGACCTCGCCCCGGCCGCCCTGCGAGCCGACGATCCGCACGAGCGCGTCGGCGACGACCTCGGCGCGCACGTCGTACGGGATCCGAAGCTCCACGACCTGCCCGGCGAGGGAGTCACTGTGCCCGTACCGCGGACCGTCGCGGAGGATCCGCCGCACAAGACCGTCGGCGGCGGAGTCCTGAAGCCGGATGTTGAGGAAGCCGGGCCCGGTGATCTCGACCCCGCCGACGCCCTCGGCGCTCGCCAGATACGGCCGGATCACCTCGGCGACCCGCAGCGGCGGCTGCCCGGCCGGACGGGCCAGCTGGAGCGCGATGCTGGTCGCGTAGTCCCCCCAGCCCCCCGGCCCCGGCGGCGTCACCACGGCCCGCGCGGGAACGGTCACGCTCAGCTCCCCCGCGTCGACAGCGCGACGCACCGCGTGCAGCACGGTGCGCGAGAGCTCGACGGGGGTCACGGGACAAGCGTAGGGGAGGAGGGGGGTGGGTGGGCGAGCCGGTTTCCGCACCCTTCCGGCATGTGGACGGGCGACGACAAGCGCCTCGCCCGCCTGCACCTCACCGAGACCTCCCGGCGTCGGCTCGCCGAGGTCCGTGAGCGGGAAGAGGCCTCCCTCAGCGAGGCCGCGAGGACACGACGCCGGCGACGACACCCCGCGTCAGCTGCCGGCCCGTCCGGCGATCTCCCCCTCCTCCGCACCGAGCAGCCCATCGGGCTCTCCCTCGGTGCCGCCCTTCCTCTCCTCGATCAACCGGCGCACGATCCGCACGAGCTCCGCCGGCTCGAAGGGCTTGGCGAGAAAGGCGTCGACGCCGATGTCACTGCCGCTGTCGACCTCGTGCGGCGTGCAGGCACTGACGATCGCCAGCGGCAGCTCACGCGTCCGCGGATCCGCCCGCAGCCGCGCGGCGGTCCGCAGCCCGTCCAGCCGCGGCATCACGACATCGAGGGTCACGACATCCGGACGCACCTGATGCACGACTTCCAGACACTCGGCACCATCGGCCGCGGTCACGACCTCGAGGCCCTCCAGCTCGAGATTGACCCTGATCAGCTGCCGGATGACCTTGTTGTCGTCCACAACAAGCACCCTGCCCCACGCGCCTGGCACAACTCGAGAGTAGGTCCGGACCGGCCACCGCGTCCCGGTTTTCCCCACTTCCACCCCCTGCGGGGGAACCGGCGGGGGAACCTGCGGGGGAACCGGCGGGGGAACCCACCCACGCCACCACCGGGAAACCCGTTCATGAACACCCCCACGGAGCTGGTAGTGTTCTACCCGTCGCCGCGAGACACCGCGAACGACACGCCCCCGTAGCTCAGGGGATAGAGCAACGGCCTCCGGAGCCGTGTGCGCAGGTTCGAATCCTGCCGGGGGCACACTGTGTAAGTGTGTCCAAGACCCCGTCACCAGCGGAAGCGCTGAGAGCGGGGTCTTCGCGTATGTGCAGGCGTGTGCCGTCTTCCGGTCGTATGTCGAGGAGCCGGTGCTCTCGGAGGAGATGGAGGCCGGGCCATGCCCCCCTCCCCACCCGGCCGGGGGCATCAGCGGCGGCTTCCCTGACGGCTCTGACCAACGAGGACCCGAGCTCGTCGGCCGGCGCCCTGATGCCCGCCCCGTGTCCCGCAGCCCGCCCTCGGCAGGACTGTGCGGCGATCACCGTCCGCGGCCCACGCCTCCCCTGGGAGCACCGCGTTCCTTGGCCTGTCGAACTCCGCATGGCGTCCATCGGTCCTCTCCAGGTCATCGCATCGCCTGCAGCAATGCCAGAGAGGGAGAGTGGCTCAACCCAGTACGGGGAGGATGAGAGGTAGGATGAGTAGCATGAGTGAGCCCACCGGCAAATACTCGATCACCATGCCGCGCGACATCGCCGAAGCTGCCAAGGCCCGCAGCGGCCCCTCCGGCCTGTCCGCCTACGTGGCCGCGGCCGTCGCCCGTCAGATCGAACGGGACAACCTCAACGACCTCATCGCCGTCGCCGAAGCCGAGCACGGCCCCGTCACGGAAGAGGAGATCCAGTCCCTGCGGGATCAGCTCGCGCAGGCACGACACGAGCAGACGCGGGGCGGATCGAGCGCCGCGTGACCCGCTCCCCCGCCGTTCCGGGCGGCACCCTCGTCCTCGACAGCGAAGGGCTGGCCAAGGCCGTCCTACGCGACCGCAGGGTCACCGGCTGGCTCGCCCTGGCCCGAGCCGACGACCTGCGCGTGATCACCTCCGCCGCCACCCTCGCCGAAGTGGTCCACCCTCGTATCAACCGCCCCGCTCTGGAGTGGACGCTCTCCCGCCTCGTCGTCGAGCCAATCACCGAGCCCATCGCCCGCCACGCCGCCGACGTCCTCGCCGACGCCGGCCTGCACGGCCACAAGTACGCCATCGACGCCATGCTCGCCGCCACCGCCCTGGCTGCCCCGGGACCGGTCACGATCCTCACCTCGGACCCCGAGGACCTTGCAGCCCTGTGCGGCGGACGGGCCACGGTCGTCAAGGTCTGACCATCAGCCTCCGGGGCTTCGTCTCATCGGGACGGAATTCCGCGTGCCCAACGCACACGGCACGCGGGGCGGATCGACATCCTGGCGCGGGATGCGCATGGCTCCTGGGTGGTGATCGACCTCAAGCGCGCGGACGGTCCCGCTCGGCAGGCTCCGCACGAAGTGACGCTCGTCGACCGCGCGGCGGAAGTCGGTGGACACGACCTGCTCGCCGCCGACCTCTGCCACGCCAAGGACATCAAGGCCGTGCCGCGCACCCTTCGGCCTGTGCTTCGCCATCGGCAAAGTGAACGCGGCCGACGTACCCGACCACATCAAGAAGGGGTGCGATGACTTGCGGGACCGCGAGCCGAGGACCCACTCGAGTACTCGGGCCGAGCACTCGTCAGCAAGGCCGCTGACCCGCGGACACCTCTGGGATAAGTCCGGCCCCGGAGCCGTGTGCGCGGGTTCGAGTCCTGCCGGGGGCACCTTGGATGAGGTCCCGAAGACCCCGTCGTCGGCGGTAGCGCCGAGGTCGGGGTCCTTTTGTGTGCTCACGCCGAGCGCTTGCGGGAGGATGTGGACTTCTTGGTCGTCGTCTTCTTCGCCGCCGATGTCTTCTTGGTGCCCTGGGTGGTCGACTTGGCTGTCGACTTCTTGGTGGAGGACGTGGTGGTCTTCTTGGCGGCGGTCTTCTTCGCCGGGGTCGTCGAGGTGGACTTCTTGCCGCCTGTCTGTTTCGGGGCCGGGCGGGAGGTGAGGGTGGTGACGTCGGCGCCCTCTCCGCGGGACTCCTTGGCCGCGCGGACGCTGTTCTCCAGGGCGGCCATGAGGTCGAGGACCTTGCCGCCCTTCGCGGGTTCGGGGACCTCCGGGGGTGTCTCGCCGGCGGCCTTGGCGGCGATGACCTCCTCGACGGCCTCGCGGTACTCGTCGTGGAGGTCGGACAGGTCGACCTCGCCGAGGGTGTCCATGAGGGCGTCGGCGAGGTCGAGTTCCTTGTCGCGGACGGTGACGCCGGTGTCGGGGGCGACGCCCTCGGGGGCGCGTACCTCGTCGGGCCAGAGGAGGCCGTGCATGACGATGACCTCGTCGACCACGCGGAGCATGCCGAGGCGTTCGCGGCCGCGCAGGGCGAACTTGGCGATGGCCACCTTGTTGCTGCGCTTCAGGGCCTCGCGCAGAAGGGTGTACGGCTTGGCGGCGGGGGCGCCGCTCGCGGCGAGGTAGTAGGCCGCGTCCATCTGGAGCGGGTCGATCCGTTCGGCCGGGACGAAGGCGACGATCTCGATCGTCCTCGCGGTGGGGAGCGGCAGGTGGGCCAGGTCCTCTTCGGTGATGGGGATGATCGTGCCGTCGGCGTCCTCGTAGCCCTTGCCGATCTCCGACTGGGTGACCTCGCGGTCCTCCAGCTCGCAGACCTTGCGGTAGCGGATGCGGCCGCCGTCCTCGGTGTGGATCTGGCGGAAGGAGATCGAGTGGTTCTCGGTGGCGTTCACCAGCTTGATGGGGATGCTGACCAGGCCGAAGGAGATGGCTCCGTTCCAAATGGATCGCACGCGTCCCACCTTTCCACCGGTAAGCGGCCCTGCCCGGGTGTTATATCCCGGTTTTGTGTGATTCTCATCGTATGACGCCGATGACCGTGGTGGAGGGCCGGAAGCTCGCGCTGAGCAACCTGGAGAAGGTGCTGTATCCGGCGTCCGGCTTCACGAAGGGCGAGGTGCTGCACTACTACGCCACCACCGCCGACGTCCTGCTGCCCCATCTGCGCGATCGGCCGGTGTCCTTCCTGCGCTATCCGGACGGTCCTGACGGGCAGGTCTTCTTCACCAAGAACGTGCCGCCGGGTACGCCCGACTGGGTCATGACCGCCGAGGTGCCCCGCTCCGAGGGACCCTCGCGGATGGTGCTCGTGCAGGATCTGCCGAGTCTGATGTGGGCGGCGAACCAGGTCGCCGAGTTCCACACCCATCAGTGGCTCGCGAGCAGTCCCGAGGAGGCCGACCGGATCGTCTTCGATCTCGACCCGGGGGCGCCGGCGACCATCGTGCACTGCTGCGAGGTCGCCCTGTGGCTACGGGAGCGGCTGGCCGGGGACGGGATCGAGGCGTACGCCAAGACGTCCGGCTCGAAGGGGCTGCATCTGCTGGCGGCGGTGCGGGGGGCGTCCTCCGAGCGGACGTCCGAGTACGCCAAGGCGCTCGCCGTCGAGGCGGAGCGGGCCATGCCCCGGCTGGTCGTGCACCGTATGACGCGGAGTCTGCGCCCGGGCAAGGTGTTCGTCGACTGGAGCCAGAACGCCGCCCGCAAGACGACGGCGACCCCGTACACGCTGCGGGCGCGCGCCGAGCCGTGGGTGTCCGCGCCGGTGACCTGGGAGGAGGTCGAGGCGTGCGGGGATCCGGCGCAGCTGGCGTTCCGGGCGCCGGACATCGCCCCGCGGGTGCAGGACTACGGTGATCTGCTGGCCCCGCTGCTGGACGCGGAGCGGGCGGGTTCGCTGCCGTGAGCGCGGGTCGCCCGGCCGCCCAGCTCGCTTCGGCGTCCGGGCGAGCCGTCGCGCCGAGCCGTCACACCCGTCTCCAGGTGCGCCGGTCGCGCGCCATGGCGTGCAGGGCCTCGACGTCCGCCGGTTTGAGGACGCCGCCGAGACGGCCGAGCCCGTCGAGGTCGGCGTCGGTGAGGACGCGGACCCCGCGGACCGGGCCGGGCACGCTCAGCCGGGCGGGACCGACCAGCGCCAGCACGGGGCGGACCTCGGCGGTCAGGGCGTACGCGGCCCGGGAGGCGTCGGCGCGCAGGCGGCGCAGCAGCGGCAGCGGCTCCCGGCGGCCCAGCGCGACCATCGGATCGGTGACCACGACCCGCTGCCTGCGGGCGTACAGCGCGTGGACGGCGAACAGACCGCCGGGGCCGACGAGCAGGTGGTGGAGGCGGTCGCCGCCGGGCAGCGGCAGGGAGTGCAGCGTGTGCCAGCCCGCCCCGTCCAGGGCGTCCAGCGCCTCCCCCACCGTCTGCTCGGCCTCCAGGGCGCGGCGCCGCGGGTCGGGGCGCAGCCGGGGGCCGGGGGCCGGATCCCGCTCGACGGCGACGAGCAGGGCCTCGCCGGGGCGGTTGGGGGCGAGGTCGTCGTCGGGGTGGAGGCTGAGCCGGGCCAGTTCGGCGGGGCTCGGGACCGGGGGCGGGCCCACCGTGACCGGGCCGGTGACGAAGGGGTGCAGGGCGGCCAGGACGTCCTCCCTGCGGTCCTCGCTCAGCAGGTTGACGCGGGCCGTCTCACGGTCGTACCAGGCGATGTTCGCGCCGTCCGGGAGACAGACGTAGAGCCGTTCCCGGCCGTGCCGCCGGGTCGGTACGACGCGCAGTCCGGTCATGCACCATCACCCCATGACCATGGGAACAGGCGGGGTGCTGTGCGGGCAAGAACCCGGTTACCGTGGAGAGGAGTTGGGTGGGCGGTTGGGGAGGCGCCGTTGCGTACCCGCGGGAATGAAGCCGGCGTGCCCGCTCCGGACGGCCCGTGGCACGAGGTCGTGCCCGGTCTGTGGATGGGCGGGCACGAGTTCCGGGGCTCGGCGGGCGGGCTGGAGTTCGCCGTCGTACGGGACGAGTTCGATCTCGTCCAGACCCTGCTGCGGCTGCCCGGGCACGGGCCCGGTCCGGGCGTCGAGCACCAGGTGTGGCCCATCCCGGACGGCCCGCTGGACGGCACCCAGCTGGCGGGGGTGATCCGGCTGGCGGAGGCCGCGTGCGAGGCGGTGGACGCCGGGCGCCGGGTGCTGGTCCGCTGCTACCACGGGTACAACCGCTCCGGGCTGGTCGTCGCGCACGCCCTCGTCCGGCGGGGCCGCTCCGCCGAGGAGGCGATCCGGCTGATCCGGGCCCGCCGCTCGCCGTGGGCGCTGCACAACGAGCTGTTCGTGGAGTATCTGCGGGCGGGGCTGCCGACGGTGCGGCTGCTGGAGGAGCTGGCCGAGTGAGGGTGCCCCGGGGGCGTGCGGGATGATCGTTCCGCCTTGCCGCGACGCGCAAAAAGGACGTCCGTACGAATAAGGTGTACGGGTCCCTGGTCGCCCTGATCACCGGAGTCCCGTGCCCGTCCGCGCCCGCCCCCGCGCCTGTGCCGTCGCCGCCGCGCTGCTGGTCACCGGCGTCGCCGTCGCGGGCTGCGGGGACGCCGGCGGGCTGCAAGGCGCCGGGCCCACGCCGACCGCCGAGGGTCCGGCCCGGCTCTGGCCTGCACTGCCGCCCGCGTCCAGTCCCGCCTACGAGATCGGCGAGGTGGAACGCCAGGTCGTGAAGGGTGTCCGGGTGCCCGGCGGGGACGTCCGGACGGTGGATCCGGTGGCGGTCGTACGGACGGAGATCGACGCGAGCCCGGGGGACTACGAGGGAACCGACGCCCCGTATCGCGAGACGGGCGCGCGCCTGGCCGACTGCGCGGCGGGCGCGGGCCACGGCCGGTGCCCCGTGCTCACGCCGTACTACCGGGATCTGACCGGTGACGGCCACGACGACCTCACGCTCGGCTTCCGGCAGCTGCCCGGCGAGCTGACCGCCGTACGGGTGTACACGGTGGAGAGGAACCGGCTGGTGCGAGTCATGAGCTGGGACGACGCCATCAGCGGGGTGGAGCTGGCCGGGCGGTCGGTGATCATCCGATCGCCGTCGGAGGTGCAGGGGTACGAGTACCGGCTCCAGTGGAGCTGGGACCGGGACCAGAAGGCGATGCTGCTCACCCACGACGAGATGCTGCGCACCGACCGGGGCGCGCCCTCGCCCACCGAGAGCCGCGGCACCCCCTCCCCCGCGGAGAGCCGCGGCACGCCGTCCCCCACGGAGAGCCGGCGATGAGGCTTCCCCAGTGGGCCGGCGCGCTGGCCGTGAAAGCCGCGCTCTTCATCACCGTGATGTGCTGCGCCCTCGCCGCCATGCTCGGCGCCCTCGTCCATGTGTCGGTGACCCACCAGACCGTCGGCGAGGCCCGGGACCTCGCGCTGTCCCGGCTGGCGGACGCCACGGCGTCGTACGAGGCGGGAGACCCGCTGCCGCCCGGCGCGGGCCTCGACCCGGAGCAGCTGCCGGGGCCGCTGCGCGAACTGGCTCTCTCCGGCCGGCGCGGCACGATGGTCGCCGACCATCAGGGCCGGCCCACGATGTGGGCCGCGGGCCCCGCCGACGGCGGACGCGCCCTCGCCGTGGCCGTCGACTACTCGCAGCAGACCCGCACCATCGACGGCCTGGACCGGGCCATCGTCTGGTCCTCGGCGCTCGCGATCGGGGCGACACTGCTGGTCGGGGCGTTCGCGGTGACCCGAGTGACCCGGCGGCTGCACGCCACCGCACGCGTCGCGCGGCGGATCAGCGCCGGCGACCTGGACGCGCGGGTGCACGACCGGCGGGCCGGGGATCCTCGGCGGCCGCAGGACGAGGTGGGCGCGGTGGCCGCCGCGCTGGACTCCATGGCGGGGTCGCTCCAGGGCAAGCTGCTGGCCGAGCAGCGGTTCACCGCGGACGTGGCGCACGAGCTGCGCACCCCGCTGACGGGACTGCACGCCGCGGCCGAGCTGCTGCCGCCGGGGCGGCCCACGGAGCTGGTGCGCGACCGGGTGGCCGCGCTGCGCACGCTCACCGAGGACCTGCTGGAGATCTCCCGGCTGGACACCGGGCGGGAGCGGCTGGAACTGGACAGCGAGGAGCTGGGGGCGCTGGCCCGGCGGGTGGTGCGGGCCTCCGGGACGGACACCGAGGTGCGGGTGGCGCGGGACGCGCGGGTGGAGACCGACCGGCGGCGGCTGGAGCGGGTGCTGGGCAACCTGGTCGCTAACGCGCACCGGCACGGGCGGGCGCCGGTGGTGCTGACCGTGGACGGGCCGGCGGTCACCGTACGGGACCACGGGGACGGCTACCCGGACTATCTGCTGGCGCACGGACCGCAACGCTTCCGCACCGAGGGCGGGGCGCGCGGCCACGGCCTCGGGCTGACCATCGCCCTGGGCCAGGCGGAGGTGCTCGGCGCCCGCCTGGACTTCGGCAACGCCCCCGACGGCGGGGCGGTGGCCACCCTGACCCTGCCCCGCACCGCGCCGCCCCGGGCCCCCCACCCCGACCACTGACCGCGCACGGCCGTGGATCCCGTCGGCCCGGGGCACCCGTCTCGACCACCGACGGCGCGCTCCCGTGGACTTCGGCCCGGGGCACGCCCCCACGACCACTGACGGCGCGCCGCGTGGAGCGATGACGGCCGGGGCGCCGCCCGGCACCCGCCCGGCAGGCGGTGCCGAGCCTCAGCCCGGAGGCACCCGCGCCGCGACGCGGCGGGCCGGCGCACCGATCGCGCACTGGACGCGGTGCGGCGGGCCGAGCGCCCGGCGACACCCTCGGCACGGGACACCGACCGGCGCCTCCCGGCGCGCCCCGGCCTCGCGATCGGCGCGGAATACCGAGCGCCGCGCCCCGAGCACCCGTGCGGTGGCGCGGGGTCCGGCCCGCCCGGCCACCCGCTCGGCCACTCGCCCCCCGCTCGGCTCCTCGGCCACCTGGCCACGGCCCTCTGCCTCCGACCACCAGTCCGGCCAGGCCGGCCAGGCCACGAACGGCACCACCCGGCCACGAACGGCACCACCCGGCCACGAGCACCCGCCGGCCCTGACACACCCTCACCCGCCCCCGACCCCACCCCCTCTCCCTGATGGCGCACTGTGACAGGCGCCCCGCGGCGTGCGCTCCTAATGTGGCGATTAGTCAACTTCGCCCCCCTACGGAGGTACCCCTCATGTCC
>NZ_DASQNH010000054.1:0-100183 GCF_035645055.1 Streptomyces sp.
CACTTCCCCGCGCACACCCGAGCCAGCCCAGGTCACCAGCTCCGCCAGCGGCCCGCGTACGACCTCCTCGTAGGTCTTGGTCAGCTCGCGGCACACGGCCGCCCGGCGATCGTCACCCCATGCGGACGCCATCGCGCGCAGCGTTGCGTGCGTACGGTGCGGGGACTCGAAGAACACCATCGTGCGTGGTTCGGTGGCCAGCTCGGCCAGCCGGCGTGCACGCTCACCACTTCGGCGCGGCAGGAACCCCTCGAAGCAGAAGCGGTCCACCGGCAGCCCGGACAGCGCCAGCGCGGTGAGCACGGCGGACGGCCCGGGTACGGCGGTGACCCGGATGTCGTGTTCCACGGCCGCCGCGACCAGCCGGTATCCGGGGTCGGACACCGACGGCATGCCCGCGTCGGTGACGAGCAGCACGCGCGCGCCGCCGAGCAGGGCCTCGACGAGTTCGGGCGTGCGGGCGGTCTCGTTGCCCTCGAAGTACGACACGACGCGCCCCTTGGGGGTGACGCCCAGCGCCTGGGTGAGGCGGCGCAGCCGCCGGGTGTCCTCCGCGGCGACCAGATCGGCCCCGGCCAGCTCCTCGGCGAGCCGGGGCGGGGCGTCGGAGATGTCGCCGATGGGGGTGCCGGCGAGGACCAGGGTTCCGGGAGTGTCTGTCACGGTTCCATCCTCGCAGGGGCCATGCACGGGACTCACACAGCGCCGTTCCCTACGATGGCGCGGTGACCAGTACCGCGTCCTCCACGGACACCCGGCAGGACCAGGCCGCCTCCGACCAGCGGCCGTCGTGGCAGCGGCGGCTGCGCCGTTTCGGCTGTGTCGCGGGCCCCCGCGGCGACGTCCGGGACCGGCTGGTGCCGCCGTACGCCGAGCCGAGCCCGCGGCTGTGGGCGGCACTCGGAGTGCCGGAAGGGCCGGCCGGCCGGCTGGTGCGCTGGTCCGGCTGGCTGGGGCCGCTGCTGGTGACGCTGTTCGCGGGGGTGCTGCGGTTCTGGAACCTGGGCAGCCCGCGCGCGGTGATATTCGACGAGACGTACTACGCCAAGGACGCCTGGGCACTCGTCCACCGCGGCTTCGAGGTCAACTGGGACAAGAACGCCAACGACCTGGTCCTGGACCTGGGGAGCAAGGTGCGGATCCCGGGGGACGCGGCGTACGTCGTGCATCCGCCGGTCGGCAAGTACGTCATCGGGCTCGGCGAGCTGGTCTTCGGCTTCGACCCGTTCGGCTGGCGGTTCATGACGGCGCTGCTCGGCACGCTGTCGGTGCTGCTGCTGTGCCGGATCGGCCGCCGGCTGTTCCGCTCGACGTTCCTGGGCTGTCTGGCGGGGGCGCTGCTGGCGGTGGACGGGCTGCACTTCGTGATGAGCCGCACGGCGCTGCTCGACGGCGTGCTGATGTTCTTCGTGCTGGCCGCGTTCGGCTGTCTGGTGGTGGACCGCGACAAGGCGCGCGAGAGGCTGGCCGCCGCGCTCCCGGCGGACGCCGACGGCCGGGTCCGCCCGGACGCCTGGACGGCGGAGCACACCCGCCTGGGGTGGCGGCCGTGGCGGTTGCTGGCGGGTCTGATGCTGGGACTGGCCATCGGCACCAAGTGGAACGGCCTGTACATCCTGGCCGCGTTCGGGGTGCTGACGGTCCTGTGGGACGTGGCCTCCCGCCGGGTGGCGGGCGCGCGGCGTCCGTACGCGACGGTGCTGCGGCGCGATCTGGGCTGGGCGTTCCTGTCGACGGTGCCGGTCGCGGTCGTCACCTACATCGCGAGCTGGACCGGCTGGATCCTCTCCCCGAGCGACGGCTCCGGTGGCTACTACCGCAACTGGGCCGCCACCGACGGCAAGGACAGCAGCTGGTCGTGGCTGTTCCCGGACTGGTGGCGCAGCCTGTGGCACTACGAGACCCAGGTGTACGAGTTCCATGTCGGCCTGTCCTCGCCGCACACCTACGAGTCGAACCCGTGGAGCTGGATCGTCGGCGGGCGGCCGGTGTCGTACTTCTACGAGTCGCCCGCGCCCGGCACGGACGGCTGCCCCGCGGACGCGGGCGAGAAGTGCGCGCGCGAGGTGCTGGCGCTGGGCACGCCGATGCTGTGGTGGGTGGCCTGCTTCGCGCTGCTGTACGTGCTGTGGCGCTGGTTGTTCCGCCGCGACTGGCGCGCGGGCGCGATCGCCTGCGCCATCGCCGCCGGGTATCTGCCCTGGTTCCTGTACCAGGAGCGGACGATCTTCCTTTTCTACGCGGTCGTCTTCGTGCCGTTCCTGTGCCTGGCGGTGGCGATGCTGATCGGCGCGCTGGTCGGCCCGCCCGGCTCGAGCGACTCCCGCCGGGTGGCGGGGGCCACGGGCGCGGGCGTGCTGGTGCTGCTGATCGCCTGGAACTTCATCTACTTCTGGCCCATCCACACCGGCACGGCCATCCCGATAGACGACTGGCGGTCGCGGATGTGGCTGGACACGTGGGTCTGAGCGGCCGGAAACCGCTGCCGGAGCAGCTGTCCCGGTAGCTGTATCTAACAAATGGAAAAACATCCGTCCTCGGTGTCACACCCCGCGCCTACAGTGCCAGGCACACAACGGGGAAACGGGGAGGGGAGCGCGGCATGCGCAAGGGGGTCAAGGGGGCCATCGTCGGCGCGGTGTTCACCGTGATGGTCGGCGGCGCCGGGTACGGGGCGTTCAACATCGTGTCCGCGCTGAACGGCGACGGGGGTGGGTCCGGTGGCTCGCAGCCCGTGAGGACCGGTCCGCCGAGCGGGGACGAGGTCGAGGAGACCACGCGGAAGTTCTTCGCCGCGTGGGAGCGGGCCCAGGGTACGACGGCCGCCTCCTACACGAACAACGCCGAGGCGGCCGGGCCGCTGCTGACGGCCTTCGGCGAGGACGCGCACATCACGGACGTCCGCATCACGCCGGGCACCGCCCGGGGCGCCACGGTGCCGTTCTCGGTGAAGGCGACGGTGTCCTACGACGGCAGGAGCGAGCCGCTGGCGTACGAGAGCCGGCTCACCGTGGTCCGCGGGGTCACCACCGGGCGGGCGCTGGTCGACTGGAAGCCGTCGGTCGTCCACCCGGCGCTGAAGGAGGGGGACACGCTCGTCACGGAGGAGTCGGCGAGCCCGCCCGTCAAGGCCGTGGACCGCGACGGCACGGTGCTGACCGAGGACGATTACCCCTCGCTCGGCCCGATCCTGGACGAGCTGCGCAAGCGCTACGGCGACAAGGCCGGCGGCACCCCGGGCGTCGAACTGGTGGTGCGGCACGCGGACGGGACCGGGGCGGCCGACACGTCGCTGCTGACCCTCGCCGAGGGCGAGGCCGGGCGGCTGCCGACGACGCTGAGCGCGACCGCGCAGGCGGCGGCCGAGAAGGCGGTGCGGCAGTACGCCGAGTCGTCGGTGGTCGCCGTCGAACAGAGCACCGGCGAGGTGCTGGCGGTCGCCAACAACCGCGCGGACGGCTGGAACGCGGCGTTCCTGGGGCAGGTGGCGCCCGGCTCGACGATGAAGATAGTCAGCGCGGCGACCCTCATCGACACCGGGCTGACCAGCATGGACGGGCCGGCCCCCTGCCCGCACACGGCGGTCTCGGAGAGCCAGACCTTCGGCAACCTGCCGGGTATGGAGCCCGACGAGACCGCCACCCTCTCGGAGAGTTTCGCCCGGTCCTGCAACACGGCCTTCGTCAAGTTCGCCGACGAGGTGCGGGTCGACTCCCTGACCCGCGAGGCCGAGGACCGCTTCGGGCTGGGCCGGGACGACTGGCAGGTCGGCGTCCCCTCCTTCGACGGTTCGGTCCCGGCCTCCGGCGGCCCGGACACCGCCGCCAACCTGCTCGGCCAGGGCCAGGTCCAGATGAGCCCGCTGAACATGGCGTCGGTGACCGCGACCGCGACGACGGGTGTCTTCCGGCAGCCGGTGATCGTCCCGCAGGACTTCGACGACCGGGCACTGGCCACCGCGCGGGGGCTCGACGCGAGCACGGTCCAGCAGTTGCGGGCGATGATGAACCGCACCGCCACCAGCGGCAGCGCGGCCGAGGTGATGGCCGGGCTGAGCGGCAGCATCGGCGCGAAGACCGGCTCCGCCGAGGTGGACGGGGCCAGGGCCAACAGCTGGTTCACCGGCTACCGCGACGACGTCGCGGCGGCGGCCATGGTGCAGCGGGGCGGACGCGGCGGTGACGCGGCGGGCCCGATCGTGGCGTCGGTGCTCCGCGCGGGCGGCTGACGGACGTCCTGAGGACGAGACTCCCCGAATGCGGGCGGTGGCTGATGTCACGCCCGCCGGACGGGACTCTAGGGTGGTGCCGTCGTTGCAGACGGTGGAGGCTGTGGGGCCGTAGAGGCCATGAGAGGCACCGGCGCTCCGGAACACCCGGGACGCCGCGGAGGATCGGGAACGCAGTGGGTAACAGAAGGCGCGTCGCCGAGCGACGGAAGACGAGACCCGCCGTCATCGGCGGGGTGATCGCCGTGGTCGTCGGCGGCGCCGGAGTCGGCGCCTACGCGCTGCTGGGCGGCGGGGCCGCGGCCGAGGACGGGACGGCCGGCGCCGCCGAGGCACACGTCAAGTCCGTGCCGGCGGGCCCGCTGTCCGCCACCGAGGTCACCGGTACGGCCCAGCGCTTCCTCACCGCCTGGCAGCAGGGCGATATCGCCCAGGCCGCCGCCGTCACGGACGACACCCCGGCGGCCACCGGCCTGCTCACCGGCTGGACCAAGAACGCCCATGTCGAGAAGGTGACCCTCACCCCCGGCCCCCGCACCGGCGACAGGGTGCCGTTCACCGTCAAGGGCACGGTCGCCTACAAGGGCGTCAGCAAGCCGCTGGTGTACGACAGCGCGCTGACCGTGGTGCGCCGCGCCTCGGACGGCAGGCCGCTGGTCGACTGGGCGCCGGCGGTGGTCCACCCGGAGCTGCGCGAGGGCGACACCCTCGTCACCGGCGAGGCCGGCACCCCGCCGGTGAGGGCGCTCGACCGGGACGGCGGCGAGCTGACCACGAAGAATTACCCGTCGCTGGGCCCGGTCCTCGACGGGCTGCGCGAGAAGTACGGCAAGACCGCGGGCGGCACGGCGGGGGTCGAGCTGCGGGTGGTGCGCGGCAAGGCGTCCGAGGCGAAGAAGCTGTCCGACAAGACGCTGCTGGAGCTGAGCGAGGGCACGCCCGGCACCGTGAGGACGACGCTCAGTCCCCGGCTGCAGGCCGCCGCGGAGGAGCAGGTCGCCGCCAGGGCGCGCGCCTCGGTCGTCGTCCTCAAGCCGTCGACCGGCGAGATCCTGGCGGTGGCGAACTCCTCGCCGGGCTTCAACACCGCCTTCCAGGGCTCGCTCGCGCCCGGCTCCACGATGAAGGTCGTCACTTCCTCGATGCTCATCGAGAAGGGGCTGGCCTCGGCGGACAAGGCGCACCCGTGCCCGAAGTACTTCACGTACGGCAACTGGAAGTTCCAGAACGACGACAAGTTCGAGATCAAGGGCGGCACCTTCAAGGCGAGCTTCGCGCGGTCCTGCAACACGGCCTTCATCAGCCAGGCGCCGAAGCTGAAGGACGACGACCTGACCAAGCAGGCCCAGCAGGTGTTCGGGCTGTCGATGAACAACTGGGCGGTCGGCGTGCCGACGTTCGACGGCTCGGTGCCGGTGGAGTCGAAGGCGCAGATGGGCGCGGCGCTGATCGGCCAGGGCGGGGTGCGGATGAACCCGCTGAACATGGCGTCGGTGTCGGCCACGGTGAAGTCGGGGGTGTTCCGCCAGCCGTATCTGGTCGCCCCGTCGGTGGACGGGCGCTCGCTGGCGACGGCCTCGCGCACGATGTCGGCGTCGACGCTGGCGCAGCTGCGGGACCTGATGTCCTACACGGCGGCGTACGGCACGGCCGCGGAGGCGATGGCCGGGGTGGGCGGTGACGTCGGCGCGAAGACCGGCTCGGCCGAGGTGGACAACCAGAAGAAGCCGAACGGCTGGTTCACGGCGTACCGGGACGATCTGGCGGCCGCGGGTGTCGTCCAGGCGGCCGGACACGGCGGTGAGACGGCGGGGCCGATCGTGGCGGCGCTGCTGAAGCTCGGGGGCTGATCAGCGGGTGGTGCCGACGGGGGTGGCCAGGTAGGTGCGGCGCAGGAAGCGCACCAGCGCCTTCGAGTCGAACTGGACGACCGCGACGCCGTCCGTGTCGTGGAACTCCACGACGGCCTGCACCCGCCCGCACGGCCACACCCGCACGCTCCCGGAGCCGGCCGGGGCGCGCAGGCCCTGTTCGAGGAGCGAGCGGTCGAAGGACCACTCGTGGGTGCCCGGCAGGTCTATGCGGACCGAGCGCGGATCGGAGTCCGGGTCGTACCGGAGGATGACCGGAACGACTCGCTGTTCGTCTTCCGGCCGGTCGTCGGTGTCGGTGAGGACATGGGCTCGCGCGCACTGCTCGACTACAGACATCGGACGGCCCCTTACCCAGCGTGACCAGTTCGGAAGCTGTGAACTCACTTCCCCTCCAATGTCCCATATTTTCCGTTTCGCGCCTCAGGAGAGCGGACGGATTCCGCAGCCGGACCGATATCACCTCGCTCTTGCAAAGGGTTTGCATTAAGCCACTATCATCGAACGGTGCACGTACCTGACGGTTTCATCAACGCCCCCACCTCCGTGGCCACCGGAGTCGTCGCCGCGGGCGCCGTCGCCGTAAGCCTGCGCGGCGCGCGCCGCGAACTCGACGAGCGCACCGCCCCGCTGGCCGGGCTCGTCGCGGCGTTCATCTTCGCCGTCCAGATGCTGAACTTCCCGGTCGCCGCCGGGACCAGCGGTCATCTTCTCGGCGGCGCGCTCGCCGCGATACTCGTCGGCCCCTACACCGGCGTGCTGTGCATATCCGTCGTCCTGCTCATGCAGGGCATCCTCTTCGCGGACGGCGGTCTGACCGCGCTCGGCGTGAACATCACCGACATGGCGGTGGTCACGGTGATCGTCGCCTACGCCGTCTTCCGCGGCCTGGTGAAGGTGCTGCCGCGCACCCGCCGCTCGATCACCGCCGCCTCGTTCGTCGCCTCGCTGCTCTCCGTGCCCGCCGCGGCCCTCGCCTTCACCTTCCTGTACTGGATCGGCGGCACCACCGACGTCGCCATCGGCAAGGTCGCCGGCGCCATGGTCGGCGTGCACGTCCTCATCGGCATCGGCGAGGCCGCGATCACCGCGCTCACCGTCGGCGCCGTGATCGCCGTCCGTCCCGACCTGGTCCACGGCGCCCACGATCTGCGCGCTCCGCTGAAGCTGCGGGTGGGCGGCGAACTCGTCGACGCGCCCGCCCCCGAGGCCCCGGTCGCGGCCCGCACCTCGCACCGCAAGGTGTGGCTCGCCGGGCTCGCCGCCTCCGTGGTGCTCGCCGGGTTCGTCAGCTTCTACGCCTCCGCCGACCCCGACGGCCTGGAGAAGGTCGCCGCCGACCACGGCATCGACCGGAAGGCCAAGGAGCACGCGGTCTCCGACTCTCCCCTCGCCGACTACGGCGTCAAGGACGTCGACGACGCCCGCCTGTCCGGTGGTCTCGCCGGGGTGATCGGCGTCGGCCTGACGGTCGTCGCGGGCAGCGCGGTGTTCTGGGCGGTGCGCCGGCGCCGCGCCGGCGATACCTCGCCGTCGTCCACCGCCGTCGAGAAGCTCTGACGCGGTCATGGGCGCAGGGCACGCGCATCGGCTGTACCGGCGGGGCGACTCGCCGGTGCACGCGCTGCCGCCGCACACCAAGCTCGCCGCCGTCTTCGCCTTCGTGGTGGTCGTGGTCTCCACCCCGCGCGAGGCGATGTGGGCGTTCGGGGTGTACGCGCTGCTGCTCGCGGTCGTCGCGTACCACGCGCGCGTGCCCGCCGGTTTCCTGCTCAAGCGGCTGCTGATCGAGGTCCCGTTCGTCGCGTTCGCGGTGCTCATGCCGTTCGTGGCGGAGGGCGAGCGGGTCGAGGTGCTGGGGCTGTCGCTCAGCGTCAGCGGACTGTGGGGCGCCTGGAACGTGCTCGCCAAGGGCACGCTCGGCGTCGCCGCCTCCGTGCTGCTGGCCGCCACCACCGAGCTGCGGGAGCTGCTGCTCGGGCTCCAGCGGCTGAAGCTGCCGCCGCTGCTCGTGCAGATCGCCTCCTTCATGATCCGCTACGGCGATCTCATCACTGACGAGATGCGGCGCATGCGGATCGCCCGGGAGTCCCGCGGGTTCGAGGCGCGCGGCGTGAAGCACTGGGGGGTGCTCGCGAAGTCGGCGGGCGCCCTGTTCATCCGCTCCTACGAGCGCGGGGAGCGGGTGCATCTGGCCATGGTGAGCCGGGGGTACGCCGGTGCCATGCCCGTCATCGACGAGGTGACCGCGTCCCGGGCGCAGTGGTCGTACGCCCTCGCCCTGCCCGTCGCCGCCCTCGTCGTCTGTCTGCTGGGATGGATGCTGTGACCGCTTCTGTGGATTCTCCGGCTCCCGGGGACGCTCCGGCCTCGCTGGAGGTCTCCGGCCTCGCCTTCGCCTACCCGGACGGGCACCAGGCCCTGTTCGGCGTGGACTTCTCGGTCTCGCGGGGCGAGCGGGTCGCGCTGCTCGGGCCGAACGGTGCCGGCAAGACGACCCTGGTGCTGCACCTCAACGGCATCCTGTCCGGCGGCACCGGCACGGTGACGGTGGCCGGGCTGCCCGTCGGCAAGCGGCACATGGCGGAGATCCGGCGCAAGGTCGGCATCGTCTTCCAGGACCCGGACGACCAGCTGTTCATGCCGACCGTGCGCGAGGACGTGGCGTTCGGGCCCGCGGCGGCCGGGCTGAAGGGCGCGGAGCTGGAGGCCCGGGTGGAGCGGGCCCTGGAGCGGGTCGGCATGGCGGAGTTCGAGGACCGCCCGCCGCACCACCTGTCCTTCGGGCAGCGGCGCCGGGTGGCCGTCGCGACCGTGCTGGCCATGGAGCCGGAGATCCTGGTCCTGGACGAGCCGTCGTCGAACCTGGACCCCGCCTCCCGCCGCGAACTGGCCGGCATCCTGCGCTCGCTGGACGTGACCGTGCTGATGGTCACCCACGATCTGCCGTACGCGCTGGAGCTGTGCCCGCGCTCCCTGATCCTCAGCGAGGGCGTGATCGCGGCCGACGGGCCGACCGGCG
Organism: Streptomyces sp.; assembly: GCF_035645055.1. Lineage (GTDB taxonomy): Bacteria > Actinomycetota > Actinomycetes > Streptomycetales > Streptomycetaceae > Streptomyces. Next base: position 9,122 of record NZ_DASQNH010000054.1, read on the forward strand.
AGCTGCTGTCCGACGACGCCCTGATGCGCGCCCACCGCCTGGAGCTGCCGTTCGGCTTCGACCCGCGGTCCGTGACAATGGGCGCGTGACGCGCCGAGACGACGAGGGAGTCGAGCCGGCCGAGGGGCCGCCGCTCCTGGACCAGCAGCTGTGCTTCGCGCTGTACGCCGCCCAGCGCGCGGTGACCGCGGCGTACCGGCCACTCCTGGACGAGCTGGGCCTCACCTACCCGCAGTACCTGGTGCTGCTGGTCCTGTGGGAGCGCGGCGAGACGACCGTGAAGGAGCTGGCGGGCGCGCTGCGGCTGGACTACGGCACCGTGTCGCCGTTGCTCAAGCGGCTGGAGGGCGCCGGTCTCGTCCGCCGGGAGCGCGCACCGCACGACGACCGCTCGGTGCTCGTCGCGGGCACGGGGCGCGCGGAGGAACTGCGGGAGCGCGCGGCGCGCGTCCCCGTCGCCCTGCTCACGGCGACGGGACTCGGTGCGGCGGAGGCGGCCCGGCTGCGCGAGGAACTGTGGCACCTCGCCCACCGTGCCGAGGAGGCGGCGGCCCGCGCCCGCTGACCGCCCGCCCCCGGTCCGCCCCTACGCGGCGTGCCGGGTCCCCGCCGACGCCATCCCCAGCCAGGTGTGCGGGTTGCCCTCCCAGCACCAGCCCAGCTTGGGCATGCCCTGGCTGATCCAGATCGCCGGGACTCGGCGGTCGCCGGAGCGGGAGCCGCCGAGGGAGAAGCACTTGTTCTTCACCAGCACCTCGGGGAAGTGGGTGATCAGGGCGATGCCCTCCTCGATGGTGAGCAGCGTGCGGCCACGTCCGGCGACGGTCTCCATGGCGTCGTTCGGCACGACCCCGCAGAACTCCTCGCCGCGCTCCACGTCGCACACGAGATAGGCGCGGTGGCCGGGCATGGCCACCGACGGGACGGCGACGAACCGCTCCAGCGCGCCGGGCTCGAAGCTGTGGTCGACGAAGCCCGGCTTCTTCTTGCCGTGCAGCGTGGTGAGCGGCATCGTCCGCTCGACCGGTGCCGTCTCGCGGGTGACGACCAGCAGGAACGGCACCCGCCCGGCGGTCACGTCCGCCTCCTTCTCGGGCACCGCGGCGCGCAGGGGCGCGCACAGTGCCTCGAATTCCGCCGTGCCGAGCCCGCACAGGGCGGGGTAGCCCAGCTCGATCAGATTGCGTACCTGCCGGTCGAACTCGCGTGCAGTCATGAAGTCCCTTCGAGGGGAGAGGTTGACGGAACAAAATTAGGTTCGACCTAGAAATATGTCAAGCATAATTTTGTGCGCGACCTAGCTACACTGCCCGGCATGACCGATGCGAGGACCGGCCTGCGGGCCCTGAAGAAGCGCCAGACCAGGGAGAAGATCTCCAGCGAGGCCACCCGCCTCTTCCTGGAGCGCGGCTTCGACCACGTGACGATCGCGGACGTGGCCGCCGCCGCCGAGGTGGCCAAGATGACCGTCACCAACTACTTCCCGCGCAAGGAGGACCTGGCCCTGGACCTGGCCGGGGTCTTCGTCGAGACGCCGGCCCGCACCGTCCGCGACCGCGCCCCCGGCGAGTCCGCGCTGGCCGCGCTCCGCCGCGCCTTCCTGGCCGCCGCCGCCGAGCAGGACCCGGTGATCGGCTTCTCGGGCCTGCCGTTCGCCCGCATGATCACCGACAGCCCGGCCCTGGTGGCCCGGCTGCGCGAGTTCCACGACGCCCGCGAGAAGGCGCTGGCCCGCGCCCTCGTCGAGGAGACCGGCGCCGCCGGGGACGACATCCGCCCCCGGGTGGCCGCGGCCCTGCTGGGCGGCGTGCACCGGCTGCTGTTCGAGGAGACCCTGCGGCTGACACTGGACGGCCGCGCCAACGAGGAGATCTCCCGGATCGTCACCGGCCAGGCGCACACGGCGTTCGCGGCCCTGGAACCCGCCCTCGGCGACTACGCGGTACGCCCGGCCCGCTGACCGGCGGAGCAGCCCGGCGCCGTTACCCGCGGTTGCTCCCCCTCGCCGCACACGGCGTACCTACTGACCAGTACCTTGTGCACGATGCACCCGCACGTCCGTGTGCTGCCCGCCGCCGCGTCTGCCCTGGGGGAGGTCCCGCCGTGTCCGAAGGCGTCGCCGTCGACACCCGCCCGACGAAGATCATGTACGTGGCCGAGGCCACCGCGCACGGCGGCCGGGACGGCTATGTCACCAGCCAGGACGGCCAACTGGAGCTGAAGGTGGCGATGCCGCCGGAGCTGGGCGGCGACGGCAACGGCACCAACCCGGAACAGCTGTTCGCGGCGGGCTACAGCTCCTGCTTCCACAACGCGCTGATCCTGGTCGGCAACCGCGAGGGCTACGACCTCACCGGCTCCACGGTCGCCGCGAAAGTCGGCATCGGCCCCAACCGCCACCGCGGCTACGGCCTCGCGGTCGCCCTCAGCGTCTCCCTGCCGGTCCTCGACCCGGACCTCGCCTCGAAGCTGGTGGACGCGGCCCACGAGGTCTGCCCGTATTCCAACGCCACCCGCGGGAACATCGACGTGACGATTCTGCTTGGGTGAGTGGGGGACCCGTACCGGACCCGTACCGCAGGACGAGGAGGACGGACGTGGACGCGAACGGCACTGTGGCCGAGGGCTTCGAGCCGGTCAGGGACGCGTTCGTACGAAACTTCGGCACACTCGGCGACCGCGGCGCGGCCGTCACCGTCTACCGGGACGGGCACAAGGTGGTCGACCTGTGGGGCGGCACCCGGGACGTCGACGGCACCGAGCCCTGGCAGCCCGGCACCGCCCAGATCGTCCGCTCGGCGACCAAGGGCGTCGCCGCCGCCGTCCTGCTGCTGCTGCACCAGCGCGGCGAGCTGGACCTCGACGCGCCGGTGGGCACGTGGTGGCCGGAGTACAAGGCGGCGGGCAAGGAGCACACCCTCGTACGGCATCTGCTCGCGCACCGCGCGGGCGTGCCTGCGCTGGACCACCCGCTGACGCTCGCGCAGGCCGCCGACCCGGTGCTCGGCGCCGAGGCGGTCGCCGCGCAGGCACCGGCGTGGGAGCCCGGCACCGGGCACGGCTATCACGCGCAGACGTACAGCTGGCTCACGGCCGAGCTGGTGCGCCGGGTCACCGGCCGGCCGATCGGCGCGTGGATCGCCGACGAGATCGCGGGCCCGGTCGGGGCGGACTTCTGGCTCGGGCTGCCCGCGGCCGAGGCCGCCCGGGTGGGCCGGGTCGGCCAGGTGACGGCCGAGGAGGCGGCCGGTGCCCTGCGGACCCGCCCGAAGCGCGCCGTCTCCGACGCCTACGCCGACCCCGAGTCCCTGACCCGCCGCGCCTTCGGCGCGATCACCCCGCACCCCGACGAGAACGACCCGGTCTACCGCGCCGCCGCCCTGCCCGCCTCCAACGGCATCGCCACCGCCGACGGCCTGGCCCGGATCTACGCCTCCCTGATCGGCGAGGTGGACGGCGGGGTCCGGCTGTTCACCCCGGAGACGGCCGACCTGGCGCGCCGGGAGCAGTCCGCGGGACCGGACCGGGTGCTGGTGGTGAACACCCGCTTCGGCCTCGGCTACATGCTGCACGGCGGCGCGTCCCCGCTGCTGTCCCCCGGCTCCTTCGGCCATCCGGGCCGCGGCGGCGCGCTCGGCTTCGCCGACCCGGAGTCGGGGATCGCCTTCGGCTATGTGACGAACGGCTTCCGCAAGAGCGTCACGGCGGACCCCCGCGCGCAGGCCCTGGTGAGGGCGGTCCGCACCGCCCTCACCGGCACGTGACGCGCGCTCACACGTGGATGGGGTGCGAGGTGCGCCCCGACGCCGAGTCGATCTCCTCGTGCGCCTTGGTGAGCAGCCGCATCGCCAGGTCGTTCAGCGCCCGGGCGCCGGCGATCTCCTCGCCGACCCTGGGCTGATTCGCGTCCGTGTGGTGCCTGCTGGCATGGCCGTGGGAGCGCACCTCGCTGCCGTCCGGGAGCCGTACCAGCGCGGCGGCCTCGGTGTGCCGCTCGTCCTCCTTGAACTCCAGCTCGACGTGCCATCCCACTGCGGTGTGCATCGTCATGACGATCACCTCCGGAAGAACCTGCTTCCAGGGTGCGCCTGATGGCGTACGGATGCATCCAATCGGGACGTTCCGGCAATGCAGCGATGTCGCGGGCGCCCGGGATCTGCCTGACGCCTCTCAGCCCCCGCGCAGCATCAGGCCGATCCCGACGACCAGCAGCGCGGCCGCGGCGATCCGCGGCACGCCGAACCGCTCCTTGAAGAACACGGCGCCGATCGCCGCGCCCACGATGATCGACGACTCCCGCAGGGCGGCGACCGGTGCCAGCTCCGCGCGGGTCTGCGCCCACAGCACCAGCGCGTACGCGGCGACGGACATCAGCGCCCCGAGGAGACCGAGGACGGCGAAGGGCCGCACGGTGGCGAGGAAGACGCCGCGCCACCGGTGGAGGGCGTACGCCGGGATGATCGTCCCCTGAATCAGCATCAGCCAGGCGATGTACCCGAGCGACGAGCCCGAGGAGCGCACCCCGAGCCCGTCGACCAGCGTGTACGCGGCGATGGTCAGGCCGGTCGCCAGCGCGGCGCCGAGCGCGGCCCGGTCCGGGCGCCGCCCGCGCAGCCCCCACAGCGCGACCCCGGTCAGCCCGGCGCAGGACAGCGCGATCCCGGCGACGGCCCAGCCGCCGGGCACCTCGTGCGCGAAGACCGCGGCGAGCACGGTCACGACGAGCGGCGCGCTGCCCCGGGCGATGGGGTAGGCCTGCCCGAAGTCGCCGAGCCGGAAGGACCGCATGAGCAGGGCGTAGTAGGCGATGTGGAGGGCGGCGGAGCCGAGCAGGTACGGCCACGCGGCGGCGGCCGGCACCGCCGTGAACGGCACGAGCGCCAGCCCGGTCAGCGCGCCGCCGCCGGATATGAGGGCGAACCCGGCGAGCTTGTCGGTGATGCGGTGGGCGATGGCGTTCCATCCGGCGTGGGTGACCGCGGCCGCCAGGACCGCCGCGGTGACCAGCGGGGTCACCCGCCACCCGGCTCGCGGACGTCCACCGGGGTGCCGCCGGCGTGCGCGACGAGCGTCTTCGGTTCCATCGGGAAGACGGTGTGCGGGTCCCCGGCCGCCGCCCACACCACGTCGTGGTCGAGCAGGCCCCGGTCGGCGAGCACCCGGGTCCTGGTCCGGTGCCCGAACGGTGGCACGCCCCCGATGGCGTACCCCGTGGTCTCCCGCACGACGCCGGCCTCGGCCCGTGTCACCTCCCGCGCGCCCAGCGCCTGCCGCACCAGCTCCACGTCGACCCGTGAGGCGCCGTCCATCAGCACCAGCACCGGCTCCCCGTCCGCGGCGAAGACCAGCGACTTGCAGATCTGGCCCAGTTCGCAGCCGATCGCGGCGGCGGCCTCGGCGGCGGTTCGGGTCTCGTCCGGGAACCGGCGGACCCGCTCCAGCACCTCCGCGATGCCCATCTCCCGCAGGGCCTCGGCGAATCGGGGGTGGGCTCCACGGCCCTCGGTGTCGGTGGCTGCGCTCGTCATGCGGGCAACCTAGCGGTGTGTGTAGAGGGCACGCGACCGGGTTTCGCGCCGTGGAACGAGGAAGCCGGTGAGGGCACCCCGTCCCCACGGAGCCCTCACCGGCCGGTCCCCAGCCGCGAGCGTGATCGGACCGATCAGACGCGGACCAGTTCCCGGTCCTCGTCCGGGTCCTTGCGGCCGTCCCGGTCGGAGGCGGTGCGCAGGCCCTCGCCCTCGACGTCCACGTTGGGCAGCGCGCGGTCCAGCCACTTCGGCAGCCACCAGGCCGCCTTGCCGAGCAGCGCGAGCACCGCCGGGACGATCGCCATACGGACGACGAACGCGTCGAAGAAGACGGCGATCGCCAGGCCGAAGCCGATCATCTTCACCATGGACTCGCTGGAGCCGATGAAGCCCGCGAACACCGCCATCATGATCACCGCGGCGGCCGTCACGACCCGCGCGCCGTACTTGAAGCCGGTCACGACCGCCTGGCCGGGCTTCTCGCCGTGGACGTAGGCCTCACGCATCCGGGTCACGAGGAACACCTCGTAGTCCATCGCCAGGCCGAAGACCACGCCCACCATGAAGATCGGCATCATCGACATGACCGGGCCGGTCTCCTCCACGCCCATCAGGCCGGACAGCCAGCCCCACTGGAAGACCGCGACCACCGCGCCGAGCGCCGCCAGCACGCTGAGCAGGAAGCCGAGGGCCGCCTTCAGCGGGACGAGGATCGAGCGGAAGACCACGATGAGCAGCAGGAAGGCGAGACCCACCACGAGCGCCAGGTACGGCAGCAACGCGTCGTTCAGCTTCTGCGAGACGTCGATGTTCATCGCCGTCGCGCCGGTGACCAGCACCTGGCCGTCCTGGCCGGCGGTCAGATCGGCACCGGTGTCGCGGATGGCGTGCACCAGGTCCTCGGTGGTGGCCGAGGACGGCTTGGCGCCCGGGATCACGGTGATCGTGGCGGTGTCGCCGGCCTTGTTGGGCGCCGGCGGGGTCACCGTCACCACGTTGTCCAGGCTCTTGATCTCCCCGGCGACGTCGCCGAAGAGCGCCTTCGGGTCCTCGCTGCCCTTGCCGTCGACGACCACCATCAGCGGGCCGTTGAAGCCCGGGCCGAAGCCCTCCGAGAGGAGGTCGTAGGCGCGGCGCTGGGTGGTCGAGGCCGGCTGGGAGCCGTCGTCGGGCAGGCCCAGTTCGAGGGAGGTCGCGGGGACGGCCGCGGCGCCGAGGCCGACGACGCCGAGCAGCAGCACGGCCACCGGGCGGCGGACGACGAAGCTGGCCCAGCGGGTGCCCATGTTGGGGCGGTCCGCCTTCTTCGCGGCGCGCCCGCCGCCGAGCAGCTTGCTCTTCTCGCCGGCCGGGCGGACCTTGCGGCCCGCGTAGCCGAGCAGCGCGGGGATCATGGTGAGCGCGATCAGGACGGCGATGGCGACCGTGCCCGCCGCGGCGATGCCCATCTTGGTCAGCATCGGGATGTTGACCACCGACAGGCCGACCAGGGCGATCACGACGGTGAGACCGGCGAAGACCACCGCGGAGCCCGCGGTGCCGACGGCCCGTCCGGCCGCCTCCTCGCGGTCGCGGCCCTCGGCGAGTTCGGCGCGGTAACGGGAGAGGATGAACAGGGCGTAGTCGATGCCGACCGCGAGGCCGATCATCGTGGCGAGCGTGGAGGTGGTGGAGCCCAGGTCGAGGGGGCTGGCCAGCGCGGTGATCGTCGCGACGCCGATGCCGACGCCGATGATGGCGGTGAGCAGCGGCAGTCCGGCGGCGAGCAGCGAGCCGAAGGTGATGACGAGAACGACCGCGGCGACCGCGATGCCGATGATCTCGGAGCTGCCGGTGTGCGGCACGGCCTGGAGGGCGTCACCGCCGATCTCGACGGTGAGCCCGGTGTTCCGCGCGGCCTCGGCGGCGCCTTCCAGGGCGTCCTTGGTGGTGTCCTTCAGCTCCATGCCGGACACCTTGTAGGTGACCTGCGCGTAGGCGGTCGTGCCGTCCCGGCTGACGGACCTGGCCTGGTAGGGGTCGGCGACGGCGGCGACCTCGGAGCCGTCGGCCAGTTCCCGGACGGTCTTCTGGACGGTCGCCTTGTTGCCGGCGTCGGTCATCTTCTCGCCGGCCGGCGCCTTGAAGACGACGCGCGCGGTGGCGCCGTCGGCGCTCATGCCGGGGAAGCGTTCCTCCAGCAGGTCGAAGGCCTTCTGGGCCTCGGTGCCGGGGATCGAGAAGGAGGTGGTGCCGGGGGTGGGGGCGCTTGCCGCGCCGACGCCCGCGAGCGTCAGCAGCGCCACCCATATGAAGGCGACGATGTGCCTTCGCCGGAACGAGAACCGGCCGAGTCGGTAGAGAAACGTGGCCACGAGGGCGTACTCCCGGTCAGTCGTGGGGTGGTCAGGGCAGAAACGGTCGGCCCGACGACGTGAGCGGTCGCGTCAGGTGGTGCGGAGCAGGTCGCTCAGGTGGTGGTGGGGACGCCGAGGGCGGGGAGGACCACGGCGTCGATGTACGAGATGAGGAAGTTCTGCGTGGGCGGCAGTTCGTCGATCAGCGCACGGGTGACAAACGCACCCAGCAGCATGTGCACGACGAACTCCATCGCCGGGTTGTCCGCGCGGACCTCACCCCGGTCGACGGCGCGCCGCAGCACGCGCCGGAACTCCTCCAGCTCCGGCTCGATCAGCAGTTCCTTGAACGCCCGCAGCAGGTCGGGGTTGTTGTGGACCGCCATGGCCAGGCCGCGCATCAGCGCGGTGTTCTGTTCCATGGCGCAGTCGTCCTCGCGGGTCACGAGGGCGACCAGGTCGCCACGGAGGGAACCGGTGTCGACGTCGGCGACGCCGCCCGGCTTCATGTGCCGCATCGCGTGCGCCACCAGCTCGGCCTTGCCGCCCCACTGGCGGTAGAGGGTGGCCTTGCTGGAGTGGGTGCGGGCGGCGATGGCGTCCATGGTCAGGGCGTCGTAGCCGACCTCGCGGAGCAGGTCGAGTACGGCCGTGTACAGCTCGGCCGCGCGCTCGGGCGTGAGCCGGCTGCGACGCGCGGTTGCGGTTGCGGCCATGCCCCTCACCTTCCTTCGCGTGAACGAGACTGTTTCGTACACCACCACTGTAGTGCCCGGCCCTAGCGAAACGAAACCGTTTCGTACGTGCGCTGGATCACTTCTGTCGGAACCGCATAAGTCCCGCACCCCGAGGGGTGGGCGAGCAGGTAAAAACCGTACAAGTTGCCCGCCTCTCGCGCCGGGCAAAGCATGAAGAGGTGACCTATCTGCGCCTGCCCCATCTCCACGGTGACCTGCTGTGCTTCGTGGCCGAGGACGACCTCTGGCTCGCCCCCCTCGACGGTCCCGGCCGGGCCTGGCGGCTCACCGCCGACCGCACCAAGACCGGCCATCCGCGCTTCTCCCCCGACGGCCGCCATATCGCCTGCACCAGCTGGCGCAGCCTCGTCCCCGAGATCCACCTGGTCCCCGTCGACGGCGGCCGGGCCCGGCAGCTCACCTACTGGGGAAGCGCCGACACCCGCGTCTGCGGCTGGACACCGCCCGAAGGGGACGGCACCGGCGACATCCTCGCCGTCGCCTCGCACGGCGAGCCCTTCTCCTACTTCACCTGGGCGTACAAGGTCTCCCCCGACGGCGACCCCGGCCGCAAGCTCCCCTGGGGCCCGGTCTCCGACATCCAGGTCGCCGACCTCGCCGACGGGCACAAGACCCTGCTGCTCACCGGCACCCCGCCGCACGAACCCGCCGCCTGGAAGCGGTACCGGGGCGGCGCCATGGGCCGCCTCTGGCTGCACGGACAGCGGCTCCTCGCCGACCTGGAGGGCCATCTGGACGCGCCGATGTTCGTCGGCGACCGGATCGCCTTCCTCTCCGACCACGAGGGCGTCGGCAACCTCTACTCCTGCGCCCACGACGGCTCCGACCTGCGCCGCCACACCGACCACGACGCCTTCTACGCCCGGCACGCCGCGAGCGACGGCGCCCGGGTGGTCTACCAGTGCGCCGGCGACCTGTGGCTCGTGGACGACTTCTCGCCCGACGCCGCCCCGCGCCGCCTAGACATCCGGCTGAACGGGCCACGCACCGGCCGCCGCCCCTACCAGGTGCCCGCCGCCCACCACGTGGACGGCCTCTCCGTCGACGAGACCGGCCGGGCCAGCGCCGTCGTGGTGCGCGGCAGCCTGTACTGGCTCACCCACCGCGACGGGCCCGCGCGCACCATCACCGACACCCCCGGCGTCCGGGTCCGGCTGCCGGAGATGCTGGGCTCCGGCAGCCAGGTCGCCTATGTGACGGACGCGGAGGGCGAGGACGCGATCGAGATCGCCTATCTCCCCCGCGCCACCGGCGACCGTGAGCCCCGGCGGCTCGCCTCCGGCGAACTGGGCCGGGTCCTGGAACTGGTCTCCGACCCGCAGGGCGAACGCCTCGCCATCGCCGCGCACGACGGACGGCTGCTGCTGATCGACGCGACCGAGGACTCCAACGGCGAGGTCACCGAGCTGATCCGGTCGATCAACGGCCCGGTCCGCGACCTCGCCTTCTCCCCCGACGGCGCCTGGCTGACCTGGTCCCACCCGGGCATCGGCCGCACCCTGCGGCAGATCAAGATGGCCCGTATCGCCGGTGCCGGAGGCACCGGCGAAGGTGCCCGCTTCGTCGTCGACGTCACCGACGGCCGCTTCGAGGACGAGAACCCGGTCTTCACCCGCGACGGCCGTTACCTCGCCTTCCTCTCCTGGCGCGGCTTCGACCCGGTCTACGACGTCCACACCGGCGACCTGTCCTTCCCGCTCGGCTGCCGCCCCTACCTGGTCCCGCTCTCCTCCGCGACCCCCTCCCCCTTCGCCCTCGACCCCGACGGCCGCCCCGCCGCCGGCGGTCTCGGCCAGCTGGGCGACGCCGGGGACCTCGGCGACGGGGGCGGCGGCGAGAGCGGCGCCGTCACCGTGGAGGTGGAGGGCCTGGCGAGCAGGGTCACGCCCTTCCCGGTCGCCGCGTCCAAGTACTCGGCGCTGTACCCGGTCACGGGCGGCGGACTGGTCTGGCTGCGCTGGCCGATCTCCGGCGCGCTCGGCGAGACCTTCGTCAACCCGGACGACACCAGCGGCCGCCCCACCCTGGAGCACTTCGGCATCGCCAAGGCCAAGCGGTCAGAACTCCTCGCCCACCTCGACTGGTTCGCGGTCAGCGGCGACGGCAGCCGCCTGGTCGTCGTCGACGAGGGCGACCTGCGCGCGGTCCCGTCCACCGAGAGCGGCGACGGCGACACCACCACCTGGATCGACCTGCGCCGCATCCTGCACGAGGTCGACCCGGCCGCCGAGTGGCGCCAGGCCTACGACGAGGCCGGCCGCCTGATCCGCGCCCACTTCTGGGAACCCGGCATGTGCGGCATCGACTGGGACGCCGTACTGGAGCAGTACCGCCCGCTGGTCGACCGGGTCGCCTCTCCCGACGAGTTCGCCGACCTGCTGCGCGAAGTCCTCGGCGAACTGGGCACCTCCCACGCCTACGTCACCGCCGCCCGCCGCAACGAGGGCCCGCCCCACTACCAGCGCCGGCAGGGCCTGCTCGGCGTCAACTTCGTCCGCCGCGACGGCGGCTGGGCGGTCCAGCGCCTTCTGCCCGGCGACTCCTCCGACTCCAAGGCCCGCTCCCCGCTGGCCGGTTCCGGAATCCGCGAGGGCGCCGTCCTCACCCATGTCGACGGCCGCCCGGTGGACCCGGTCACGGGCCCCTACCCGCTGCTCGCCGGCGCGGGCGGCACGACCGTGGAGCTGACGTTCACCCCCGCCGAGGGCGAGGGCCGCGCCCGCCGGGTCGCCGTCGTCCCGCTCGTCGACGAACGGCCGCTGCGCTACCAGGACTGGGTCGCCAAACGCCGCGAGGTCGTGCGGGAGTTGAGCGGCGGCCGCTGCGGCTATCTGCACATCCCCGACATGGGCGGCTCCGGCTGGGCCCAGTTCAACCGCGACCTGCGCATGGAAGTCTCCCGGCCCGCCCTCATCGTCGACGTGCGCGGCAACGCGGGCGGGCACATCAGCGAACTCGTCATCGAGAAGCTGACCCGCACCATCCTCGGCTGGGACCTCACCCGCGACGCCCAGCCCGTGTCCTACGCCTCCAACGCCCCGCGCGGCCCGGTGGTGGCCCTCGCCGACGAGGCCACCTCCTCCGACGGCGACATGATCACCGCTGCCTTCAAACTTCTCAGGCTCGGCCCGGTCGTGGGCCAGCGCACCTGGGGCGGAGTCGTCGGCATGACCGGCCGCCACCGCCTCGGCGACGGCACCGTGATCACCGTGCCGATGAACGCGGCCTGGTTCGACGCGTACGGCTGGTCCGTCGAGAACAAGGGCGTCACCCCCGACCTGGAGATCCTGCGCACCCCCCTCGACTGGGCCGAAGGCCGCCACGCCCAACTGGACGACGCCGTCCACCTGGCCCTCGACCTCCTCAAGACCAGCCCCCCGGCGACCCCACCCGACTACACCAGCACCCCCGACCGCTCCCGCCCGAAACTCCCCCCACGCACGTTTTCCTGATGTGAGCGCGGCGGCCGCATTCGACACCGGCGGCCCCCACCCGCCTCAGGGGCGCGGGGAACTGCGCGAGAACCCCCACGGCCCACACCCGACGACGAACCGCCCGCCCGGCGCACCCGCGGCAACAGCAAAAGGATGGGCGCCCCCGGCGAACACCGGAGGCACCCACACCAGGAAAACCAGACCGCAGCGGTCAGACCTCGTCGAGGTCTTCGTCGAAGCGCTCCCGCTGGGACCGCTCCCGCTCGGGCCGCTCCCGCTCGGGCCGCTCCCGCGTCATCGGCTCGTCCTCACGACGCTGCCCGCGACGGTTCTGGACCTGCTCCTTGGCCTGGTCCATCTTCTCGCGAGCCTGCTGCTGCCACTGCTCGGACTGGTCCTGGAACTTGTCCTTCATACCCATGTGTCGTCACTCCTTGTGACTGGGGGGATGTGGGGCCCCGTGGGGGCTCCTCCAGATTCACATGGGCGGACACGCTGTGCATGTCGATCACCTACGCTGCGTAGCGGCAACGGCCCTGGCCTGCTCGTCCGCCGCCCCGCCCGCGCCCACCAGCCCGGTGCGCATGCCCTCCAGCCGGTCCGCGAACCGCCGCATCTCCCGCTGCCCGACCGTCCCGATGACCGCCGGCAGGTACCCGCGCACGCCCTGCATCCCGCGCAGCCACCACTGCCCGTACACATGGGCCGACCGCCGCTCGATCCCGGCGACGATCCGGTCCACGGCCGGGCCCAGCGGATACGTCTTGTTCGACGGCCACGGCAGCCGCTGCCGCAACTCCCGCATGACGTCGTCCCGGTCGGCGCCGCGCACCATGTCGGTGTCGGTCCAGGACAGATAGCCGACGCCGACTTTCACGCCCCGGTGGGCGACCTCCGCGCGCAGGCTGTGCGCGTACGCCTCGACACCCGACTTGGACGCGCAGTACGCGGTCATCATGGGCGCGGGGGTGATCGCGGCGAGGGAGGCGATCTGGAGCAGATAGCCGCGGCTCTCCATCAGCACCGGCAGGAAGGCCCGCGCGGTCACGGCCGAGCCGATCAGGTTGACCTCGATCACCCGCCGCCAGGCCTCCGGGTCGGAGTCGGCGAACGGCCCGCCGGTCGCCACGCCCGCGTTGGCGACGACGATGTCGACCTTCCCGAACCGCTCCTTGACCTCGCCCGCGACCCGGGCCATCGCCTCGTGGTCGGTGACGTCGGCGTACCAGTGGTCGCTGTCGCCGTACAGCCGCGAGGAGACCTCCTTGAGGGCGTCCGGCTCCAGCCCGACCAGCGCGACCTTCACCCCGCGCGCCGACAGCTTGCGCGCCAGCAGCTCGCCGACCCCGCGCGCGGCCCCCGTGACGACCGCGACCTGCCCTTCGAGGCTCACCCTGGTCATGCGCCCTCCCTCACCTTCACGTACGTCGTGACGAGTTCCCGTATCTTCCCGGTGATCAGCTCGGGTGCCTCCACCGGTGTCATGTGGCCGAGCCCGGGCAGCTCGTCGAGGCCGGTGCAGCGGGGCAGCGCGGCGGCGAGCGCCCGCGCGTGCGCCGGCGGGGTGAGCCGGTCGTGCGAGCCGACGACGACGGCCGTGGGCACGTGCAACTCCCGTACGGCGTGGTCGAGGTCGAGCGCATCGAGGACGCGCGACCAGGCGTGGCGTACGGCGCGCGGGCAGGCGTGCACCACCCTGGCGCACGCCTCCACCATGTGCGGGGCGGAACCGGCGCCCATGGTCCCGTACTTGAGGACGCGCCGGGCGAGCGGCGTCACCGGGCCGAGGGGCGCGCGCGAGCCGAGAACGCGCCGCGTGAGCCAGGTGCGCAACCGCCCCGGGCGCAGGGGCACGAGGGTGGCGGCGGCGACCAGCTGGGAACTCCCCGTGCTGCACAGCAGGACGGCCGCCGCGTGCTCCCGGACGCGGGGCCGGCCGGCCGCCGCCAGCACCGTCATGCCGCCCATGGAGTGGCCGGCGAGCACCGCCTTCTCGCCGGGCGCGAGGGTGGCGGCGAGGACGGCTTCCAGGTCGTCGGCGAGGGCGTCGGTGCTGCACAACCGGCTCGCGGGGCTGCGCCCGTGGCCGCGCTGGTCGTAGGCGATGACCCGGTGCCCGGCGGCCAGCGCGCGGATCTGCGCCGCCCAGAAGGCGGTCGAGCAGGTCCAGCCGTGGATGAGGACGACGGGGGGCGCCTGCTCGGGCCCGTGCACCTCGGCATGCAGCCGCGCGCCGTCGGCGGAGACGACGGTCAGCTCGCGGGCGGGGGCGGGCGGGGCGTAGGGGCCGGAGAGGACGTGCGGGAGCCGGCTCATATCGCGGCCTCGGCCTCGGCGGCACGCTCCCCGGACCCGGCGGCACGCGTCCCGGCCTCGGCGGCACGCTCCCCGGTCTCCGGGGTGCCCTCGCCTGCCTTCGCCACCGGCGGTCGCAGCACCTCGTACTCCATGAGGTCCACCCGTCGTGTCGCCCGCCGGAACTCCGCCGTCGTGCCCGGCCAGACGGTGGTGTTGCGGCCATTGGCGTCCAGGTACCAGCTGGTGCAGCCGCCGGTGTTCCACACCGTGCGCTTCATCCGCTCCTGCACCCGCCGGTTCCAGGCGCCCACGGCGCTGGGGCGGGCGTCGAGGGCCGCGCGCCCGCCGAGCACGTCGAGCTGGCGGACGAAGTCGGCCAGGTAGTTCAGCTGGGACTCGATCATCAGGATCATCGAGGAGTTCCCGAGGCCGGTGTTGGGCCCGATGATCGTCATCCAGTTGGGGAACCCGGCCGCGGAGGCGCCGCGCAGGGCCTCCATGCCGCCCTTCCAGACCTCGGCGAGGGTCCTGCCCTCCGCCCCGACGACCCGCTCGGCGATCGGCATGTCGGTGACGTGGAACCCGGTGCCGAAGATGATCGCGTCGACCTCGGCCTCACTGCCGTCGGCGGCGACCAGGGTCGACCCGCGCACCTCGGCCAACCCGGAGGCGACGACCTCGACGTTCGGCCGGGCGAGCGCCGGATAGTACTCACTCGACAGCAGGATCCGCTTGCAGCCGATCCGGTAGTCGGGCGTGAGCTTGGCCCGCAGCGCCGGGTCCTTGATGGCGCGGGCCATGTTCCGCTTGGCCAGCTGCTCGACGAAGCCCAGCTGGCCGGGGTGCTTGGTGAACGCCTGCACCTGCAACTCCCGGACGCCCCACAGCAGTCCGCGCCGGGCCTGAGTGGTGAACGGCAGTTTCCGGTGCAGCCACCGCTCGGCGCCGCTGATCGCGCGGTCCATCCGGGGCATCACCCACGGGGGCGTGCGCTGGAAGAGGGTGAGCTTACCGACCCGCGGCTGGATGGCGGGCACGATCTGGATGGCGGAGGCCCCGGTCCCCACCATGGCGACCCGCTTGCCCTTCAGGTCGTAGTCGTGATCCCAGCGGGCGGAGTGGAAGACCGTGCCGGGGAAGGAGTCAAGGCCCGGGATCTCGGGGATCTTCGGGTCGGACAGCGGCCCGGTGGCGGAGACGACGAGGTCGGCGGTGAGCCGGCCGGAGCTGGTCTCGATCTCCCAGCGCAGCTGCTCCGCGTCCCAGGTCATCAGCTCGACCTCGGCGTCGAACCGCAGATGCGGCCGCAGCCCGAAGACGTCCGCGACCCGCTCCAGGTAGGCGCGGATGTGCTCCTGCCCGGAGAAGGCGCGCGGCCAGTCGGGGTTGGGCGCGAAGGAGAACGAGTAGAGGTGGGACGGCACGTCGCAGGCGCACCCCGGATAGCTGTTGTCCCGCCAGGTGCCGCCGACGCTGTCGGCGCGTTCCAGCACCACGAAATCGGTGACGCCTTCCCGCCGCAGCCGCACCGCGGCGCCGAGCCCGCCGAACCCGGACCCGATCACCGCCACCCGTACATGCTCGTGCTCGGCCATCCCGTAGCCTCCACGCATCACTCGTAACCATGCCAGTGAACACTGGCGCAATGGGGAGAGTAGAGGAGAGCCGTACTCATCGGTAGGGGGCGGAACGAAGAAAGTTACCGACGGTACGACTTAGGGTTCGACCGTGGCAGACAAGGCAGAGAAGCAGGCGGGGACGACATCGCAGAACCCGTCCGAGAAGCGTGAATACCGCATGGAGGAGCTGGCCCGCCTGGCCGGCATCACGGTGCGCACCCTGCGCTTCTACCGCGAGCGCAAGCTCATCCCGCCGCCCCGCCGCGAAGGCCGCATCGCCTGGTACGACGACCACCACCTGGCCCGGCTGCGCACCATAGCCGCCCTCCTGGAACGCGGCCACACCCTCAGCGGCATCGCCGAACTCGCCGAGGCCTTCGACCACGGCCGCGACGTCGGCGACCTCCTCGGCCTCGGCGCCCCGACCGAGGAGACCCCCGTCCGCCTCACCCCCGAGGAACTCGCCGACCACTTCGCCGGCCAGGCCACCCCCGAGAACCTCGCCGCCGCCATGGAACTCGGCTACCTCGGCACCGACGGCGACGAGATCGTCCACATCAGCCGCCGCCTGCTGGACGTCTCCGCCACCCTCGTCCACGAGGGCATCCCCCTCGCCGAGGTCCTGGCCGCCGCCAAACGCGTCCGCGAACACGCCGACGCCCTGGCCGACCTCTTCGCCGGCCTGATCCTCCGCCACGCCCCCGCGGACCACGTCCACCGCCTCCGCCCCCTGGCCCGCAGCGTGGTCGAGGCGGAACTCTCCCTGGCCCTGGACCGCCGTCTCCGCTAGCCGGCCCCGGGAGCGAGACCGCCCTACAGGTCGTACACGACCGTGACGGGCGCGTGGTCCGACCAGCGCTCCGCGTGCGTGGCCGCGCGCTCGACGTACCCCTTGACCGCCTTGGCCGCGAGACCGGGCGTGGAGACGTGGTAGTCGATCCTCCATCCCGTGTCGTTGTCGAAGGCCCGCCCCCGGTACGACCACCAGGTGTACGGCCCGTCCACCTCCGGATGCAGTGCCCGTACGACGTCGACGTATCCGCCGGCCTCCGGGGTGAGGACCTGGGTCAGCCAGTCGCGTTCCTCCGGCAGGAAACCGGAGCTCTTGGTGTTGCCACGCCAGTTCTTCAGGTCGGCCCGCTGGTGGGCGATGTTCCAGTCGCCGCAGATCAGCACCTCGCGGCCGTCGGCGGCGGCGCGCTCGCGCAGTTCCTTGAGGTAGGCGAGGAACTCGCCCATGAAGCGGATCTTCTCGTCCTGCCGCTCGGTGCCTGCCTCGCCGGACGGGAGGTAGAGGGAGGCGACGGTCACGCCTGGGAGATCCGCCTCGACGTACCGGCCGCTGCCGTCGAACTCGGCCGAGCCGAAGCCGACACGTACCCGGTCGGGTTCGCGGCGGGTGTAGAGCGAGACGCCCGCGCGCCCCTTCGCGGCGGCGGGGGCGTGCACCACGTGCCAGCCCTCCGGCTGCCGTACGTGCTCGGGCAGCTGCTGCGGCTCCGCGCGGACCTCCTGGAGGCACAGCACATCGGCGTCGGTACCGGCCAGCCACTCGACGAAGCCCTTCTTCGCGGCGGCACGCAGCCCGTTCACGTTCACGGAGGTCACAGTCAGCACCCCGGCACGATACCGGCACACTGGACGAAGTCCAGATTCGTCGCCTGCATAGAAGTACGATGCCTCACATGAATATACGCCGCGTCCCCTTCGACCACCCCGACGCCGTCAAGCTCAACGACGAGGTCCAGGCCGAGTACCACGAGCGCTACGGCGACGGCGGCGATGCCACCGTGCTCGCGCCGGAGGACTTCGAGCCTCCGAACGGCGTGTACTTCATCGGGTACGACGAGCTGGGCCGCGCCGTGGCCACCGGCGGCTGGCGCCGCCAGGACAGGAACGACGAGGGCAACGAGGACGGCGACGCGGAGCTGAAGCGGATGTACGTGATCAGGGAGATGCGCGGCCTGGGACTCGCCCGGCGGATGCTCACCGCCCTGGAGGAGGACGCCCGCGCGGCCGGCCGCACCCGCATGGTCCTGGAGACCGGCACCGAGCAGCCGGAGGCCATCGGCCTGTACACCTCCAGCGGCTACGAGCCGTGCGCCAAGTTCGGCTACTACCGCTTCTACGAGTCGAGCCGGTGCTACGCGAAGGCGTTGTGACGCCTGCCACTTGAGGGCCCGTCACGGGCCCTCACCAGGGCAGGAAACACGATAGAGCCCCGTCGGTCTCCCGACGGGGCTCTATGCTGCGTGGACCTGAGGGGATTTGAACCCCTGGCCCCCTCGATGCGAACGAGGTGCGCTACCGGACTGCGCCACAGGCCCTTGCAACGAGTGAAACTTTAGCACCCCGATCGGCCTGCCCGGAAATCCGCTCCGGTGGGGCCGCCGGGAGCCCCTACTCGTTGGCCGCGCGGGGCCGGTCCCCGTCCTCGTACTGGTCGAACAGCGGCGTACGCCCCCGCTCCCGCGCCCGCCGCGCCGAGGCGGCGCGCCGCGCGTCACTGCGGCCGGCGCCCTCCGGGCGGTCGCCCTCGCGGTCCGCCTCCCCGTCGTCCGGATCCTCCGGGGACGGCTCGCCGGCCGCCCGGGTCTCCTCCTCGCGCGCGACGGAGCTCGACCGCGCCGAGCTCCACGCGTCCGGCGACCCGAGGTCGACGTCGGCCGTGGCGCGCGGCGCGACCGGCGCGGTCACATACGTCGGCAGCGGCACCGGGACCGGCTCCCAGCTGTCCCCGTGCCCCGGCCGCCGCTGCCGCTCGCGCTGCTGGTCGACCCACTCGGCGTGATCGGTCTGCTCGACGAGCGCCCGCCGGTCCGCGGCGAGCGCCGACAGACCCGGGTCGGACTCCGGTTCAGGGCCTTCGTCGGGGTCGTCGCTGTCGGTGGGCGCGGAGGGCTGCCGGCGCGGCTGGCGCGCCCGCTCCCGCAGCCGCCGCGCGGCGTCCTCCGCGCGGCGCCGGTCCATCTGGTACGTGAAACGGCGGCGTTCCTGGGAGCGCAGATAGGCGATGTACGCGCTGAGCAGCACGGCGGGCACGGCGGGCGCCCACAGGAAGGCGAGGCCTCCGACGGCGGCGACGACCGAGCCCAGCGTGAAGGCGAGGAAGAGCATGACCGTGGTACGCCGGCGGCGCGCAAGGACCTTCGAGCGCCGGGCGCGTGCCGCGGCGGCCTCCGCTCCGGGCGCGCGCCGGGCGCCCGGCACCTGCTTGCGCGCGGGTGTGGCGCCGGACGGGTGCCCGTCGGCGTGCGCGGGGGCCCGTTCGCGTGCCGGTTCCGACCGCTCGGCGACCCGCGCCGGCAGGGGCGCCTGGGTCTGCGGGCGGGTCGGGGGCACGGCGAAGGCCCGGACGTCCACCGAGTCGGTGACGGCGTCCGGATCGCTCACGGCGGGCTCCCCCTCGTCGGCGGAGCGCGCCTGCAGGTCCTTGGCGTACCGGCGCTCCATCCCGGCCCGTCCGGACAGCAACCGGATGGCTGTGCTGAAGCGTTCCGTCGGACGGGCCTCGTTCAGCTCGTCCTGCCTACGGAGCCACATCGGCACCAAGTAGGCGGCCCAGGCCCCGACGATGACTGCGTAGATGAGGCCGCTGCTGCTCACGCCTCACACGGTAGAGGGGTTTGCGTGAGGCCATCCGCCAATTGAGCCGGTGTGTCGCACGATCTGGCTGATATTTCGAGCTTTTTTTGCGATCGATGCGATCAGCGGTCCGCTTCGGTGGTGAATTCAAAGACCCGATCCGGTCACCGGGGATCAATTTCGAACGTATATTCAATTACTGCTGCGGGCGCGGCTGTGCCGCCACCGGTTCAGCAGCCCGTCGGGCACTTCCTCCGCGGTGAGCGCGAAGACGAGGTGGTCGCGCCAGGCGCCGTCGATGTGGAGATAACGGGGCCGCAGCCCCTCCTCGCGGAATCCGAGTTTCTCCACGACCCGGCGGCTGGGGCCGTTCTCCGGGCGAATGCACACCTCCACGCGGTGCAGTCCGACCGTGCGGAAACAGTGGTCCACGATGAGCGCCACGGCCGTCGGCATCACGCCGCGGCCGGCCACCGCCTCGTCCACCCAGTAGCCGATGTGCCCCGAGCACATCGAGCCCCAGGTGATACCGGCGACCGTCAACTGCCCGACCAGCCGCCCCTGGTACTCGATGACGAACGGCAGCATCCGGCCCGCGTTCGCCTCGGTGCGCAGATGGCGGACCATCTGGCGGTAGGTCGGCCGGTGGGTGACCGGTCCGCCGGGCCCGGGCGGCGGGATGGTGGCCTCCCAGGGGCGCAGCCAGTCCCGGTTGCGCCGGTTGACCTCACGCCAGGCCCGCTGGTCGCGCAGCTTTATCGGCCGGAGGACGACATCGTCTTCGACCAGCTCGACGGGCCAGGACGGGTGACCGTTCAGCTCACACCCCCAGGGTGTCCGGCGCGGCCGTCACCGCCCGGCGCGAACGCCCCGCCGGGCCCGGGATGGTCGCCGCCGCGGATCTGGTCGACGGCGTGCCTGAGCAGCGGCTCCAGCACGGCGAGCCCGTCCCGCACCCCGCCGGTCGAACCGGGCAGGTTCACGATCAGGGTGCCACCCGCCACGCCGGCCAGGCCCCGGGAGAGCACCGCGGTGGGCACCTTGTCGCGGCCGTACGCCCGGATCGCCTCGGCGATGCCCGGGACCTCGCGGTCGAGCACCGCGCGGGTCGCCTCGGGGGTGCGGTCGGTGGGCGAGATGCCGGTGCCGCCGGTGGTCACGATGACGTCGTATCCGGCGTCGACGGCCGCGCGCAGCGCCGCCTCCACGGGGTCCCCGTCCGGGACGACCTGCGGTCCGTCGACGGCGAAGCCGAACCTTGCGAGTCCGTCGGCGACCAGCGGGCCGCCCCTGTCCTCGTAGACGCCCGCGGCGGCCCGGTTGGAGGCGGTGACGACCAGCGCGCGGTACGGCGCCGTGCCCGACGGAGCGGGCGCGCTCACGCCCGGCTCCAGTCGCCCGACTTGCCGCCCGTCTTCTCCTCCACCCGTACGTCCGTGATGACCGCTCCCTTGTCGACCGCCTTGACCATGTCGATCACGGTGAGCGCGGCGACGGAGACCGCGGTGAGGGCCTCCATCTCGACGCCCGTGCGGTCCGTCGTCCGCACCGTCGCGGTGATCTCCACGGCGTCGTCCGCGACCGACAGGTCCAGTGTCACACCGGAGAGCGCGAGCGGGTGGCACAGCGGGATCAGGTCGGGGGTGCGCTTGGCCCCCATGATCCCCGCGATCCGCGCGGTGGCGAGGGCGTCACCCTTGGGGACCCCTTCACCGCGCAGCAGCTCGACCACGCGGGGCGAGACGAGGACGCGTCCGCCGGCGCGGGCGGTGCGGACGGTCACGTCCTTCTCCGACACGTCGACCATCCGGGCGGCGCCCGCGTCGTCGATGTGGGTCAGTCGGTCCTGCGTACTCATGCTGTGCCGCTCCCGGTCCGGGCCCGTGCGGTGCGGCGCGCGGGCCAGTTGTGCGCGACACGGTACCGCCAACCCCGGGGGGTCAGCCGAGCAGGACCACCTCGACGTCGGTGCCGGGCGCGACGGACTCCACGTCCTCGGGGACGACGATCAGCGCGTCGGCGCGCGCGAGGGCCGCGATCAGATGGGAGCCGGCCCCGCCGACCGGGGTCACCGTGCCGTCGGCGTAGGTGCCGCGCAGGAACTGTCTGCGGCCCTTCGGCGAGGTCAGCGGCTTGTCCGCCGTCAGGGTGGCGCGGGCGGTCGGCCGGTGCACGTCGGTGAGGCCCATGAGGGTGCGGATCGCGGGGCGGACGAACAGTTCGAAGGAGACATACGCCGACACCGGGTTGCCGGGCAGGGCAAGGAGCGGGGTGTGGTCGGGGCCGATGGAGCCGAAGCCCTGCGGCTTGCCGGGCTGCATGGCGAGCTTGCGGAACTCGACGCCGCTGCCCGGCTCGTCCTCGTCGGCGACGTGCGCGAGGGCCTCCTTGACCACGTCGTAGGCGCCGACGCTGACGCCGCCCGTGGTGACCATGAGGTCGGCGCGCACCAGCTGGTCCTCGATCGCGGTGCGCAGCGTCTCGGCGTCGTCGGCGACGGCGCCCACCCGGTAGGCGATGGCTCCGGCGTCGCGCGCGGCGGCGGTGAGGGCGAAGCTGTTGGAGTCGTAGATCTGGCCGCCGGCCAGCTCCTCGTCGGGCTGGACGAGTTCGCTGCCGGTGGACATCACCACCACGCGCGGGCGGGGGCGGACCCGGACCGTGCCGCGGCCGATGGCGGCGAGCAGCGCGATCTGCGGCGGGCCGAGGATCGTGCCGGCGTCGAGGGCGCGGTCACCGGCCTGCACGTCGCTGCCCTTCGCGCGGACGTGCGCGCGTGCCGCGCACGGCCGGTGCACGCGCACCTGGCCGCCGGCGCCCTCGGGGGCGAGGCTGCGGGCGCGCATCCCGGCGACGGGGCCCTCGCCGAGGCCGCCGTCGGTCCACTCCACGGGGACCACGGCCTCGGCGCCGGGCGGCAGCGGGGCGCCCGTCATGATGCGGGCGGCCTGGCCGGGCCCCACCTGGAGGAGGCCTGCCTGGCCCGCCGCGACGTCCCCGACGACGTCGAGGACGGCGGGGAACTCCTCGCTCGCGCCCGCGACATCCGCGACCCGCACCGCGTACCCGTCCATGGAGCTGTTGTCGAACGGCGGCAGGGAGACCGGCACCGTGATGTCGTCGACCAGGACGCAGCCCTGGGCGTCGAGCAGGTTCAGCTCGATGGGTTCGAGGGGGCGGACGGTGGCGAGGACGTCCTCCAGGTGTTCGTCCACCGACCACAGGTGGTCCTGGCCGGTGGCGTGGGGCGCGGCGGTGCTCAAGGTGGCTACATCTCCTCGGTGACGTAACTGCGGAGCCAGGTCCGGAAGTCCGGGCCCAGGTCTTCACGTTCGCACGCGAGTCTGACAATGGCACGCAGGTAGTCGCCGCGGTCGCCGGTGTCATAGCGGCGGCCCTGGAAGACCACACCGTGCACCGGGCCGCCGATCTTCTCGTCCTGCGCGAGCTGCTGGAGGGCGTCGGTCAGCTGGATCTCGCCGCCGCGGCCGGGCTCGGTCCTGCGCAGTATGTCGAAGATGTGCGGGTCGAGGACGTACCGGCCGATGATGGCGTAGCTGGACGGGGCGTCGGCCGCGTCGGGCTTCTCCACCAGGCCGTTCACCTTCACCACGTCGCTGTCCGCGGTGGCCTCGACGGCGGCGCAGCCGTAGAGGTGGATCTGCTCGGGCGCGACCTCCATGAGCGCGACGACGCTGCCGCCGCTCCGCTCCTGCACCTCGATCATCCGCCTGAGCAGCGGGTCGCGCGGGTCGATCAGGTCGTCACCCAGGAGGACGGCGAAGGGCTCGTCGCCGACGTGCGGGGCGGCGCACAGGACGGCGTGGCCGAGGCCCCTGGGGTCGCCCTGGCGGACGTAGTGCATCGTCGCGAGGTCGCTCGACTCCCGCACCTTCGCGAGCCGTTCGGCGTCACCCTTCTTCTCGAGGGCCGACTCCAGCTCGTAGTTGCGGTCGAAGTGGTCCTCCAGGGGGCGCTTGTTGCGGCCCGTCACCATGAGGACGTCATCGAGGCCCGCCGAGACGGCCTCCTCGACCACGTACTGGATCGCCGGCTTGTCAACGACCGGCAGCATCTCCTTGGGAGTGGCCTTGGTGGCCGGCAGGAACCGGGTGCCGAGGCCGGCTGCGGGAATGACAGCCTTGCTGATCCTGGGGTGCGACTGAGTCATGCCCGACACCATATCCGGAGCCTTTGTGAGGAATCTGAGGCTCCGGTTCGTTGGCGCTCATATGAGCACATTGGCACAGTACGGGAGTGACGAGTGAGCCACAACGGACCTTCGGCCGAGCCTGACAAGCGTGCGTTGCGACGGGATCTCATCGCCGTGAGGAACAGGTTGACGGCGGATGACGTGCGGGAATCCGAGGCGGCGCTGGCCGAGCGGGCGGGGGAGCTGCCCGAGCTGGCGGGGGCGCGCACGGTGGCGGCATATGTGTCCGTCGGAAGCGAACCGGGGACGCGCGCGCTGCTCGACGCGCTGCGCACGCGGGGCGCACGCGTCCTGCTTCCGGTCCTGTTGCCCGACAACGATCTGGACTGGGGCGAGTACGACGGTCCGGACTCGCTCGCCCGGGTCCGGCACGGCGGGAAGATGGAACTCTTGGAGCCCGTCGGCGACCGCCTCGGCGCCGGCGCGGTGACCGCCGCCGACGCGGTGCTCCTGCCGGGGCTCGCGGTCGACGCGCGCGGCATGCGACTGGGGCGCGGCGGCGGATCGTACGACCGCGTCCTGGCCCGTCTGGAGCGCGCGGGCGCCCACCCGGCGCTGGTGGTGCTGCTGTACGACACGGAGGTCGTCGAGCGCGTCCCGGCGGAGGCGCACGACCGGCCGGTGCACGCGGTGATCACGCCGTCCGGGGTGCGCCGCTTCCGTCCGCCCCGAGGCTGAACCCGCGGGGGAAGGGAAAGGGCCCTCCACGCGCGCGTGGAGGGCCCTTCCGGGCGGTGCGACGTCAGCGGCTCACGGCTTGAGCACGAGCGTGTCCTGCGTGCTCTCGTCGACCGCCTTCTCCGAGAAGGCCCACGGCAGCAGTTCGCCCTTGGCCCACTTGCCCGTCTGGTCGGTGTAGTGGGCGCTGTAGGCGTGCCCGGAGGCGCCGGTGAGGTTGATCCACCGCGACTTGTCGAGGTCGCCGAGATTGACCACCATCCGCATCGACGGCACCCAGACGACGCCGTAGCCGCCGGCGGCGTTCCAGCCGGTGGCGTTGACCGTGGCCTCGCCGCCGCTGAGCTTCCAGGGGCCGCGGTTCAGGGCGTACCGGAGGAAGCCGGGGCCTTCGGTGCCGAGGGTCTGGTTCTTCAGGAACAGGCGGTGCAGCCGGCCCCAGCTCCAGGTGTCGATGTCCTTGCCCAGCTTG
Source organism: Streptomyces sp. (assembly GCF_035645055.1). Classification (GTDB taxonomy): domain Bacteria; phylum Actinomycetota; class Actinomycetes; order Streptomycetales; family Streptomycetaceae; genus Streptomyces. The sequence continues at coordinate 34,046 of NZ_DASQNH010000054.1, forward strand.
GCGGTCAGCTCCCAGCGGGCGTCGATCATGGCGCGCTTGAACAGCTCGTCGCGGTTGTCCGCGCCGGGGCGGGTGCCGTTCTCGGGCGTCGTCCACCAGTCGCTGTCCTGGTCCTCCATCAGGGTGCGGACCACCTCGAACCAACGGTCGCCGCCGTCCGGCTGCGCCTGGCCGGCGTCGCGCCGGCCGCACTCGCGGACCCGGCGGTCGTCGTCCACCGGCCCGGTGGTGTCGACCGGCTCGACCCACAGGCACTGGCCCTTGACGCGCAGTTCCTTGGGCAGCTTGTTGCCGAAGGCGAGCTTGAGGACGTTGCGCCAGACGGCGTTGAAGTAGGCGGCAGCCGCGGAGTCGGCGTCCTGGGTGTAGTCCCAGCCCTCCAGCAGCTTCTGCGCCTCGCGGACGTCCTTGTCGCCGACGTCGATCTTCAGCAGCTGGGGCACCAGCAGCTTGGCGATCTCGCTGCTGTTGTCCGTCTGCATCAGACGCATGTCCTCGGTGGAGATCTTGCCGTCGCCCTTGATCTTCGACTCGATCAGGTCGGTGATCCGCTGGCTGCGGGTGCCGTATCCCCAGTCCGTGGTGAGCGTGTACGGGTAGTCCTTGCCGACCGCGGCCTGGTTGGCGGTGACGATGTAGCCGCGCTCCGGGTTGTACTCGTAGGGCAGTTCGTCCTGGTCGATGTATCCGGTCCAGCGGTACTTCGAGTCCCAGCCGGGCGCCGGGACGGAGCCGTCGTGGTCCTCCGCGCGCGTGGGGATCCGGCCGGGCAGGGTGTAGCCGATGTTGTTCCGGGTGTCGGCGTAGACGAGGTTCTGCGAGGGCACCTCGAACCGGGCCGCCGCCGCGCGGAACTCGTCCCAGTCGGCCGCCTTGTCCATCGCGAAGACGGCGTCCATGGTGGTGCCCGCCTCCAGCGCGGTCCAGCGCAGGGCGATGCCGTAGCCGTCGCCGCGGTCGGGGGCGGCGGTGTCGACGCCGGCCTTCTTGCCGACCTGCACCAGCTCGTCGTCGCGGTCGGAGAGCAGGGGGCCGTTGTTGGTCTCCCGGACGACGATCTTCTTGCTGGCGCCGCCGGCGACCTTGATGGTCTCCTCGCGGGTCTTGAAGGGGACCACCTTGCCGTCGTACAGGTAGCCCTCGCCGGTGAGCTTCTCCAGGTAGAGGTCGGTGACGTCGACGCCGGAGTTGGTCAGGCCCCAGGCGATGTCCTTGTTGTGGCCGATGACCACACCGGGCATGCCCGCGAAGGTGTAGCCGGAGACGTCGTACTGGCACTTCTCGGAGACCGTGCGGCAGTGCAGGCCCATCTGGTACCAGACGGACGGCAGCGACGGCGACAGGTGCGGGTCATTGGCGAGCAGCGGCTTGCCGGTGATGGTGTGGGCGCCGCCGACGACCCACGAGTTGGACCCGATGCCGTTGCCGTTCACGCCGACGGCCGTGGGCAGGTCGTCCAGGATCCGGTACAGACCCGACAGCTGGGTCTGGAGGGCGTCCGTGCCGGCACCGGTCCCCTCGGTGCCGGTCCCTTCGGTGCCGGTCCCTTCGGTGCCAGTGCCCTCGGTGCCGGTCCCTTCCGTGCCGGTCCCCTCGGTGCCGCCGGACGTGTCCGAGCCGTCACCCTGCTCGAACGTCTGCGTGAGTTCGTCGTACTGGCCCTCCTGGACGATGGCCTTGTTCCGGTCGTACGGGTACTCCGGGTACAGGTCGTCGATCTGCTTCGGGCCGAGGCGGCTGGTCATCAGGGCGCGGTCGATCTCGTCCTGCATGTTGCCGCGCAGATCCCAGGCCATCGCCTTCAGCCAGGAGACGGAGTCGACCGGGGTCCACTCCTGGGGCCGGTAGTCGTTGCTGAAGCCCAGGGCGGCGTACTCCAGGGAGATGTCCTCGCCTTCCTTGCCCTTCAGGTAGGCGTTGACTCCCTTGGCGTAGGCCTGGAGGTACTTCTTGGCGGAGTCCGACAGCTTGGTCTCGTACTCCTGCTTCGCGATCCGCTCCCAGCCGAGGGTGCGCAGGAACTCGTCGTTGTCGATCTGGCTCTTGCCGAACATCTCCGACAGGCGCCCGGCCGTCATGTGGCGGCGGACGTCCATCTCGTAGAACCGGTCCTGCGCCTGGACGTAGCCCTGCGCCATGAACAGGTCCTCGTCGGAGGAGGCGTAGATCTGCGGGATGCCGTTGCCGTCCCGCTTCACCTCGACCGGCCCGGACAGGCCGTCGAGCGTGAGTGAACCCTTGGTCTGCGGGAAGGAGGCACGGACGGTGCTGACGGTCCAGTACGCCCCGTAGGCGACGCCACCGATGATGGCCAGCACCAGCACGAGCACGATCAGCCGGGCTTTGCGCCCCTTCTTCCTGCCGGACTTGCCGGGCTTCTGACCCGTTGAGGCGGTGGTGTTGGGGGGCATCGCTGTCCTTGCTGTCCTAACGCGAGCGGCAGGCGGTCCTGGAGTGCTGGAGCAACCATAGGCGCAGGGCCCACTCCCCCTTGACGCGGAGTCGGGAACCAGCGCGCACGGACGTTCGATCTTGCCTTGGCGAACGTCAAGAAATCGTCAAGAGTTAGGTAAGGTAACGAAGTAACTTGTGCGGAGTGGGCTCGACTCCGTGTCGGATTCGTACACGAGTGTCCACGCGCGCGTGGGGCGCGTGAACCAGGGAAGGGAACGGCCGCTGACTGTCCACCACCTCAACCAGCTCCTGCTCGTCTGCTCGATCGTCCTGCTCGTCGCCGTCGCGGCGGTCCGGGTCTCGTCGCGCAGCGGGCTCCCCAGCCTGCTCGTGTACCTGGGGATCGGCGTCCTCATGGGCCAGGACGGGATCGGCGACATCCACTTCGACAACGCCGAACTCACCCAGGTCATCGGATACGCGGCCCTCGTCGTGATCCTCGCCGAAGGCGGTCTGGGCACGAAGTGGAAGGAGATCAAGCCGGCCCTGCCGGCCGCCTCCACGCTGGCGCTGGCAGGTGTGGCGGTGAGTGTGGGGGTCACCGCGACGGCGGCCCACCTGCTGATCGGGCTGGAATGGCGGCAGGCCCTCATCATCGGGGCGGTCGTCTCCTCGACCGACGCGGCGGCCGTCTTCTCGGTGCTGCGGAAAATACCTCTCCCCGCGCGCGTGACGGGCACCTTGGAAGCCGAGTCCGGCTTCAACGACGCGCCCGTCGTCATCCTGGTGGTCGCCTTCTCCACGGCCGGCCCGGTCGGGCACTGGTACGTCCTGCTCGGCGTGATAGCGCTGGAGCTGGCCATCGGCGCGGGCATCGGCCTCGCGGTGGGCTGGCTCGGCTCCTGGGGCCTGCGGCACGTCGCCCTGCCCGCCTCCGGCCTCTACCCGATCGCCGTCATGGCCATCGCCGTCGCGGCGTACGCGGCCGGCGCCTTGGCGCACGGCAGCGGCTTCCTCGCCGTCTACCTCGCCGCCATGGTGATGGGCAACGCGCGGCTGCCGCACTGGCCCGCCACCCGCGGGTTCGCCGACGGCCTCGGCTGGCTCGCCCAGATCGGCATGTTCGTCCTGCTCGGCCTGCTGGTCACGCCCTCCGAGCTGGGCGACGACATCGTGCCCGCGCTGCTGATCGGCCTCGTGCTGACCATGGTGGCGCGCCCGCTGAGCGTCGTGCTGTGCCTGACCCCGTTCCGGGTGCGGTGGCAGGAGCAGACCCTCATGTCCTGGGCCGGGCTGCGCGGCGCCGTGCCCATCATCCTGGCGACCATCCCGATGGTGAGCGGTGTGGAGGGCAGCCGCCGCATCTTCAACATCGTCTTCGTCCTGGTCGTCGTCTACACCCTCGTCCAGGGGCCGACGCTGCCCTGGCTCGCCCGCACGCTGCGCCTCGGCGACGACTCCGAGGCCGCCGACCTCGGCATCGAGTCGGCGCCCCTGGAGCGACTGCGCGGGCATCTGCTGTCCGTGGCGATCCCCGAGGGGTCGAAGATGCACGGCGTCGAGGTCCACGAGCTGCGGCTGCCCGCCGGATCGGCGGTCACCCTGATCGTCCGGGACGGGACGTCGTTCGTGCCGCTCCCCTCGACGGTGCTGCGGCGCGGCGACGAGCTGCTGGTCGTGGCCACGGACCCGGTCCGCGGCGCCGTGGAACGACGCCTGCGCGCGGTGGGCCGCGGCGGCAAGCTGGCCGGCTGGCTCGGGACGAGCGGGAACGGCGGCTAGGGCCTTTCCAGCGAGCACGCCTTGACCCCCGCTTCGTAGGCCGGGGCACGCATGGTGCCGCTTTTCACAGGTGCGACGCGCGTAGATTTGCGTATCATAAAGGTGCACCACACCAGATCGAACCAACTCTGCCTGACGCAGAGCTGGCGCGACCGTATGGCGGCCGGCCCGCTCCCCGCAGTGAGCGCCCGGTATCTACCGCAGTTCCGCGCAAGAGGACAGCTCTCGGCGCCGGCCCCCCACCCGCAGGGGCCGCGCTACCAGGCGGCAGAAAGGCACGGGCCGTGGCGTCCGCGGTCACCACCGAGCCGTCGAAGGACACGACGGCGCCCTCCCGCCCGGGCTACGGGCAACTGCTGCGCACGCGCGGCGCCTGGACGTTCCTGCTCCCCGGCTTCGCGGCGCGCCAGCCGTTCGCCATGCTCACGCTCTCCATCGTGCTGCTGGTGCAGCACACCACCGGCTCCTACGGCGCGGCGGGTGCCGTCGCCGCGGTCACCGGGGTCTCCATGGCGGTCTTCGCGCCCTACAGCGGCCGCCTCGCGGACCGCTTCGGCCAGCGCGCCGTACTGGTCCCCGGCGTCCTGGTGCACACCGTCTCCGGCCTCACCCTCACGGCGCTCGCGCTGGCGCACGCTCCCTTGTGGGCGCTGTTCGTGGCGGCCGTCCCCGCCGGCGCCTCGGTGCCGCAGGTCGGCCCCATGGTGCGCGCCCGCTGGGGCGTGAAGCTCCAGGGCTCGCCCCTGATGACCACCGCCGCCGCCTTCGAGTCCGTCACCGACGAGCTGACCTTCGTCGTGGGCCCGCTGCTGGCGACGGCCCTGTGCACCGCCGTGGATCCGGCGGCGGGCCTGGTCACCGAGGCCGCGCTCACCCTGGTCGGCGGTCTGCTGTTCGCCGCCCAGAAGAGCACCCAGCCGGCGGTCGCAGCGAGCGGCCACGCGCGCGTGGAGCACGCTTCGGCGCTGCGCGTGCCCGGCGTGCGGGTCCTGATCGTGGCCTTCCTCGGCATCGGCTCGGTCTTCGGCGGCATGCAGGTGTCGCTGGCCGCGTTCACCGAGTCGATCGGCGAGCCCGGACTGAACGGCGTCCTGTACGGCATCTTCGCCGCCGGCAACATGCTCTCGGGCATCGTCTGCGGCGCCATCGCCTGGAAGGCGGCCCCCCAGCACCGACTGGTCGCCGGTTACGCGGCGCTCGCGCTGGCCGCCTCCGGACTGTGGGCCGCCCACTCGGTGCTCGTCCTGGCGGGCCTCGGCCTGCTGGTCGGCATGTGCATCGCGCCCGCCCTGATCACCGGCTACACCCTGGTCGACAGCCTGGTCCCGGCCGGTGCCCGCACCGAGGCCTTCACCTGGCTGACCGGCGCGGTCGCGCTCGGCCAGGCGGCGGCCGTGACGGCCGCCGGACAGCTGGAGGACCGCTTCTGGGACGGCGCCGGTTTCCTGGTGCCGCTGGGCGGCACGGTGCTCGCCCTGGCGACCCTGGTGGCGCTGCGCTCGCGGCTCGCGGCGCGGTCCCCCGCCCGGACCGTCGCGCGTGGCGTGGGTCACCGCTCGCCGGTGACAGTGGACTGATCCGCTGGAATACGTCACTATGGACCGTCGTTAGCACTCATTGAGTGAGAGTGCCAGGAGGAAGACAGTGCCGACCTACCAGTACCAGTGCACCGAGTGCGGCGAGGGCCTCGAGGCGGTGCAGAAGTTCACCGACGACGCCCTGACCGAGTGCCCCAGCTGCGGTGGCCGCCTCAAGAAGGTGTTCTCCGCGGTCGGCATCGTCTTCAAGGGCTCCGGCTTCTACCGCAACGACAGCCGCGGCTCCTCGTCGAGCAGCTCGCCGGCGTCGTCGAAGTCGTCGGACTCGAAGTCGTCGGACTCCAAGTCCGCGACCTCGTCCTCGGACTCGAAGTCGTCGAGCTCCAGCACCTCGACCGGCACCGCCGCGTAGCGCGTATCACCGCGTCTTCGCGAAGACCCCGCACGTCTCCTGGACGGCGGGGTCTTCCGCGTTCCCGGAGTCCTGCGCGTTTCCCGGGTCCTCCGCGTTTCCCGGGTCCTCCGGTTTCCCAGGTCCTCCTGTTTCCCCGCTAACTACGGTTTCCCCGCTTCCTCCGGCTTCCCCGTTCCTCCGGCTTCCCCGTTCCTCCGGCTTCCCCGGGCCCCTCCCTGGGCGCGGACCGCGACGGCTAGTGTGCTGGTCATGGCGAACGCAGAGAGCGCAAGGGTCGCGGAGACCGACGGCAGCGCGGAGATCGGTGTCATCGGCGGGTCCGGCTTCTACTCGTTCCTCGAGGACGTGACCGAGGTGCGGGTGGACACCCCCTACGGGCCGCCCAGCGACTCCCTCTTCCTCGGCGAGATCGCCGGCCGGCGGGTCGCCTTCCTGCCCCGTCACGGCCGGGGCCACCATCTGCCGCCGCACCGGATCAACTACCGGGCCAACCTCTGGGCGCTGCGCTCGGCCGGGGTGCGCCAGGTCCTCGGCCCGTGCGCCGTGGGCGGCCTGCGGCCCGAGTACGGCCCGGGCACGCTGCTCGTCCCCGACCAGCTGGTCGACCGTACGAAGGCGCGCGTGACGACGTACTTCGACGGGTTGCCGCTGCCGGACGGCACCGTGCCGAACGTGGTGCACGTGTCCCTGGCCGACCCGTACTGCCCCGTCGGCCGGGCGGCGGCCCTGAAGGCGGCGCGCGGCCGGGACTGGGAGCCGGTGGACGGCGGCACGCTGGTCGTCGTGGAGGGGCCGCGGTTCTCGACCCGTGCCGAATCTCTGTGGCACCAGGCGCAGGGCTGGTCGGTGGTGGGCATGACCGGCCACCCCGAGGCGGCGCTCGCCCGCGAACTGGAACTCTGCTACACCTCGCTGACCCTGGTCACCGACCTGGACGCGGGCGCCGAGACCGGTGAGGGCGTCTCGCACGACGAGGTACTGCGGGTGTTCGCGGCGAACGTGGACCGGCTGCGGGGCGTGCTCTTCGACGCGGTCGCCGCGCTGCCCGCGAGCGCGGAGCGGGACTGCCTGTGCACGAAGGCGCTGGGCGGGATGGATCCGGGGTTCGAGCTGCCGTAGCAGGGCTGTGAAGCTGCGGACGTGCTCGTTCCGGTGAGGGAGTTGTCCACAACCGAGCGGTAGTCCACCGGGCTCGGCGGGCGGCGGCGCGAAGCCTCATCGTGGGGTCGAACCGATCGCTCGTCGAAGGTGGTGGCCCCCGTGTCCCTCGCTCCCTCGCCCGCTCCCCTGTCTCCCCGCCCTCCCGGCACCGACGTTCCCGCCACATGCGAGGTGCCGCACTTCGCTCCCATCCGGGTGCGCGGCGGACGCCATCGGCTGCGGCGGCTCGTACGGCACCGGCAGCGGGCGCTGGCCACCGGGCTCGCCGTCACCGCCGCCGCACTCCTCGCGGCCGGCTCGCGCGCCCCCGTGGAGCCGCCTCCCGGCGACCGGGCCCGCGGGCACCCGGTGGCGGACCCGCTGCCCGGACGGTCCGCCGCGGCGCGGGTGACCGCGCCGGTACGGATCGCGGACGCGGCCACCGTACGGCTGCTGCGGCCCGGCGACCGGGTCGACGTGATCGCCGCGGAGGATGCGGCCACCGGCGGCGAGGCCCGCGTGGTCGCGCGCGGGGCGCGGGTGACCGAGGTGCCCGAACCGCTGGACGGCACGGCGGACGGCGTCTCGGACCACTCGGTGGACGGCGGCGCGCTGGTCGTGCTGTCGGTCCCCCGGGCCACGGCCGCCCGTCTGGTCGGCGCCAGTGCGACGGCCCGGCTGGCGGTGACGCTGTGCTGAACCGGGGCGGGCACCTGCCGCGCGGGGCGCTGTCAAGTCGCTCGTCGGAGGGAGGGCATTGGACACGCCGACCGCACCGTGACGTAGGTTGCGGAGCGTTTTGTTCCACACCGTGCGCGTGCGAGGAGAGGCCCCCAGGTGAGCGAGAAGAAGGAACCGAGTGTCCTGCAGGGCTTCAAAGCCTTCCTGATGCGCGGGAACGTCGTCGACCTGGCAGTGGCGGTGGTCATCGGCGCCGCCTTCACCAACGTCGTCAACTCGGTGGTGAAGGGGATCATCAACCCGCTGGTCGGCGCGATCGGCACCAAGAATCTCGACAGCTACAGCTCGTGCCTCAAGGCCCCGTGCGAGGTGGCGGCGGACGGCACCGTGCGCGACGGCGTGCCGATCATGTGGGGCTCGGTCCTCGGCGCGACGCTCAGCTTCCTGATCACCGCGGCGGTCGTCTACTTCCTGATGGTCCTGCCGATGTCGAAGTACCTGGCGCGGCAGCAAGCCCGCAAGGAGGCGAGGGAGGGGACCAAGGAGATCGTCGAGGTGACCGAGCTGGAGGTGCTCAAGGAGATCCGCGACGCGCTGGTCGCGCAGCGGGGGCCGGGCCGCGCGGAGTCGTAGCGGCGGCCCACCAGGGTCCGCGGGCGGCGGCCCGCCGGGCCCGGCCGGCTCACAGGTGGTGCGGCGGCTTCTCGTCGAGGAAGCGCTTCAGGTCGTCCGCGGCGTCGCCGTCGCCCCGCCGTTCGCCCCAGCCCCGGTCCGTGTCGTCGGAGGACTGCTCGTCCAGCGGGTCGTCGAAGATCAGCGCGGCCTTGGGGTCGCGCGGCTCGGGGGTGGAGGCGGTGCTCATGCCCCCAGGGTACGGCCCCAGACAGGCGTTCCTGTGGGGCTACGGCTACTACCTGATCTTCGCCTCGGCCGCCGCGATCGGCGCGGGTCTGGAGGTGTCGGTCGAGCAGGCGATCGGCAAGGCGCACATCTGCACGCTGTCCGCCGCCGCGGTGGCCCTGCCGACGGCGCTCTGTCTGCTGACCGTGTGGGCGCTGCACTCCCGGCACTTCACGGTGGGCATCGTCCAGCAGGCGGTGCTGCCGACACGCACGGCGGGGCGGGCCAGACTGGCCCCATGACGCTCATGACGGTTGACGCACTGACGGACGTGGCGGGCCTGCGGGTGGGCCACGCGACGCGCACCGGCGACGGTTGGCTCACCGGCACCACCGTGGTCCTCGCCCCGGAGGGCGGGGCCGTCGCCGCCGTGGACGTACGCGGCGGCGGGCCCGGCACCAAGGAGACCGACGCGCTGGACCCCCGCAACCTGGTGCAGAAGGTCGAGGCGATCGTGCTCACCGGTGGCAGCGCCTACGGGCTCGACGCGGCGTCGGGGGTGATGGCCTGGCTGGAGGAGCGGGGGCGCGGAGTGCGCGTGGGGGCGGGCCCCGCGCACGTCGTGCCGGTGGTGCCCGCCGCGTGCGTCTTCGACCTGGGGCGCGGCGGCGACTTCCGGGCCAGGCCGGACGCGGCCGTCGGCCGGGAAGCGGTCGAGGCCGCGGCGGCGGGCGAGCCCGGCGCGCCGGTGCGGGAGGGATGCGTGGGCGCCGGGACGGGGGCCGTGACCGGCGATCTGAAGGGCGGGATCGGCACCGCGAGCGCGGTGCTCGACTCGGGGATCACGGTGGCCGCGCTGGTGGTGGCCAACGCGGCGGGCTCTGTGGTGGATCCGGAGACGGGGGTGCTCTACGGGGAGTTGTTCGAGGGGCGCGTGGACTATCCGGAGGCGGGTGTCCACGAGGCCGCGCGGCGGCGCCTCGCCGAGGCGGCGGCCAGGAACGTACCTCCGCCGCTCAACACGACCCTGGCGGTGGTCGCCACCGACGCCGGCCTGTCGAAGGCCCAGGCGCAGAAGCTGGCCGGCACGGCACACGACGGGATCGCGCGCGCCGTACGGCCGGTGCACCAGCTCAACGACGGCGACACGGTGTTCGCGCTGGCGACCGGGGCGCGGGCGCTCGACGCGGACAGCCCGCTCGCGCTCAACGAGATCCTCGCCGCGGGCGCGGACCTGGTGACGCGCGCGATCGTACGGGCCGTGCGCGCCGCGCGACCGGTGGACGGACCGGGCGGAATCTGGCCCTCTTACGGGGAGCTGTACGGTCGTACCGACCGACGGCTTCGGTGACGAACACCGCTGCCACCAGGTGTTTCTGGCGGATCGTCGGATCGTGTGGAAACTTTCCGCGCCGTCGGCTCGTTTTCCCCGCGTACGTTTTCCCGGTTCCCGGACACGATGTCCGACCGAGGGGCTACGGTATGCACCCACAAGGTGACATGCAGCAACGCCGGGAGAAACCTTGAGCGTTCCGTACGAGACCGCAACGTACGAACCACACGAGTCGCCCGAGTCTCCGGAGGAGCATCTCGCACGGTTGCTCGGCCGCGCGCTGAACTCGTTCGAGCTGCCCGACGAGACGGTGAGGCGCCTCGACGGTGCGCTGGCGTACGACAGTTCGCTGCACTCCGCGCACCACAGCGCGGGGCTGCATCGCGAGACGTACCGGCACACCTGGCTGCTCGCCGACGGCTCGGCGCTCACGCTGTGGGAGCTCGTGCACAACACCGCGCGAGGCCGTGCGGCCCAGCATGAGGTGTACGTCGACGAGGAGGAACTGCGCGCCGCGACCACGCGGCTGCCGCTGCCGCCGGACGCGCCGGACTTCGAACTGCCGGTGCTGGTGCAGCCGTCGCCGCTGCCGGGTCCGCGGCACGCGTATGTGCCGGACGACTCGGCGGACCATGCGCGCCGGCTGCTGCGCCGCGCGGAGAATCCGGACCGGCCGGGCGCGGAGACGGCGGCGCTGCTGGCCACGGCGTGCGCGCACCAGATCACCCAGGCGTTCGGCCGCCCCTGCCGTGCCGGCCGCGCCGGTCTGGGCTTCTCGCTCTACGAGCACGCGTTCCTGCTGAATGACGGCGCGGAGATCTCCCTGTGGGAGGTGGAGCACACCGCCACGCCCGACGGGCGGCACATGTGCGAGGTGTACGCCTCCGAGGAGGCGGCGCGGGAGGCGATGGAGCGCCGGGCGGCGCAGCTGTCCTGAGCCCCGGGCCGCCGGTGGCTCAGCCGCCGTCGGCGAGTCTGCGGACCAGGACCGCGAAGGCGGCCTGTTCCGCGGGGGTCAGTTCGACGCGCTCCAGGCGGGGAGCGGTCTGCCGCTGTTGAGGGAGTGCGGCGAGGGGATGTGCGCCGGTGCGTACGCCGGCCCACGCGCCGGCTCCCGTGGCGGCTCCCGTGGCGGACTCGGGGCGTCCGCGGCGCGGCATGCGGGTCAGGCCGATCACCCAGGCCGCGGCCGCCAGGGCGAGGACGGCGACACCCGCCCACTGGAGGATCGAGACATGCTCAGGCATGTGGTCCAGTAGACACCACGGTCCGGGACTTAGGCCCCGGACCGTGATCTATCTCGCAGGTGCGACACAGCACCCTCAAGTTCCTCAACGGGACATCAACGGGACATCGCCGTACGCGCCTTCGCGGTCCCATGCGCCCTCGCGCGCCTTACGCGGCCACCACCGGCTGTTGGGGCTCGGACGCCGCGGTGGCGGACGGACCACCGGTCACCGGAGCCGTCCCCGCCCCGGGTACCGCCTTGCGCAGACCCTTCAGCAGGATCACCAGACCGGCCGTGACCGCCGTACCGGCCGCGATGGCCAGCAGGTAGAGGAACGGCTTGCCGATCAGGAAGGTGACCCAGACACCGCCGTGCGGGGCGCGCAGGGTGGAGCCGAACGCCATGGTCAGGGCGCCGGTGACCGCGCCGCCCGCCATGGACGCGGGGATCACCCGGAGCGGGTCGGCAGCGGCGAACGGGATCGCGCCCTCGGAGATGAAGGAGGCACCGAGGACCCAGGCCGCCTTGCCGTTCTCGCGCTCGGCGGGGGTGAACAGCTTCCTGCGGAGGGTGGTGGCGAGCGCCATGCCCAGCGGCGGGACCATGCCGGCGGCCATCACCGCTGCCATGATCTTCATCGCCGAGTCGCTGGGCGCCGCGACCGAGATGCCGGCCGTGGCGAAGGTGTACGCGACCTTGTTGACCGGGCCGCCGAGGTCGAAGCACATCATCAGACCGAGCAGCACGCCGAGGAGGACGGCGTTGGCGCCGGAGAGCCCGTTCAGCCAGCCGGTCAGGCCCTGCTGGGCCTCGGAGATCGGCTTGCCGATGACCACGAACATCAGGAAGCCGACCACCGCCGACGACACCAGCGGGATCACCACCACCGGCATGATGCCGCGCAGTACGGCCGGGATCCGGACGCGCTGGATCGCGAGGACCACGCCACCGGCGATCAGACCGGCGACGAGACCACCGAGGAAGCCCGCGCCGATGGTCAGGGAGATCGCGCCGCCGACGAAGCCGGGCACGAGACCCGGCCGGTCGGCCATGCCGTAGGCGATGTAGCCGGCGAGGACCGGGACGAGGAAGCCGAAGGCCGCCGCGCCGATCTGGAAGAAGAGCGCGCCCCAGCTGTCGGCCTGGCCCCAGTCGAAGTGCTCGGTGACGGACTTCGCCTCGTTGATCTGGTAGCCGCCGATCGCGAAGCCGAGGGCGATGAGCAGACCGCCGGCCGCGACGAACGGGACCATGTAACTGACGCCGGACATCAGCCACTTGCGCAGCTTGGTGCCGTACCCCTCACCGGGCTCACCGGCGCGCTCCACCGGTGTGCCACCGGGCTTGGCGGCGCCCGTCACCTCGCCGCGCGCCGCCTTCTCGCGCACCTCGGTGATGAGTTGGGCGGGGCGGTTGATGCCGGCCTTCACGCCGACGTCGACGGTGGGCTTCCCGGCGAAGCGGTCCTTGTCGCGGACGGGGACGTCATGGGCGAAGATCACGCCGTCCGCGGCGGCGATGACGGCCGGGTCGAGCCGGGTGAAGCCCGCCGATCCCTGGGTCTCGACGACGACGTCGACACCTGCCGCGCGGCCCGCGTCCTCCAGGGCCTCGGCGGCCATGTAGGTGTGGGCGATGCCGGTGGGGCAGGAGGTGACGGCGACGACACGGAAGGGGCGCACGCCCGCGCCGCCCTCCGGCTCCGCGCCGGTGGGGTCCGTGGCGGCGTCGGCGGAGGCCGCCACCGGCGCCGCCACGGAGTCTTCGGATGCCGCGGAGGCCTCGGACCCGGAGGCGTGCTCGGCCGCCGCCGGGGGCTCCTCGCCGCGGATGAGCGCCGCCGCGGCAGCCGGGTCGCCGGCCGCGCGCAGGGCGTCGGTGAACTCGGAGTTCATGAGCTGCCGGGCGAGCGACGACAGGATCGTCAGATGGGCGTCGTCGGCGCCGGCGGGGGCGGCGATCAGGAAGATCAGGTCGGCGGGGCCGTCCGCCGCGCCGAAGTCGACGCCGGCCGCGCTGCGTCCGAAGGCGAGCGTCGGCTCGGTGACATGGGCGCTGCGGCAGTGCGGGATGCCGATGCCTCCGTCGAGCCCGGTCGGCATCTGCGCCTCGCGCGCGGCCACGTCGGCGAGAAAGCCTTCCAGGTCGGTCACCCGGCCCAGGGCGGCCATGCGCTGGGCGAGGGCGCGCGCCGCGGCTTCCTTGGTGTCGGCGGACAGGTCGAGGTCGACCAGGTCCGCAGTGATCATGTCGCTCATCGCGGGCTCCTTCGCTCGCGTATCGCCCGGGGAGTGGGGTGGGCGGGGGAGGGGACGGGGGTGCGGTGGGGGGTGTGGGAGGTGGTGACGGCCGTGCCTGCGGGGATGGTCGGGGCGGCCGTACCGGCGGGGGTGGTGAGGGCCGTACGGGTGTCGAGAGCCTGTCGGCCGGCGGAGGCGGGGCCGGGGAGACCCCGCCTCCGGGCGGGGGCGGGCCCACCGGGGTGCGTGGGCCGCCCGTGGGCCGCGGCGAGTAAGGGGGAGCCTCGCCGCTTCAGGGCCGGTCGGGGGTGCGGGACGCCGGGCGGCGCGGAGTGGTGGAGTGTGCGCGCCGTAGGTCGCGTCAGGCGTCGCGTCGGCCGTCGTGTCACAGGTCGTGTCACAGGTCGTGTCGCGCGTCGTCTCATGGCGCCTCCTTCAGAGCCCGGTCCACGGGGACGTCCGCCGTCACGTGCACGGCTGCCGGGTCGAGGTCGGCCGGGGCCGGCATCACGCTGCCGGGGAGCCGGACGGCGGCGGCACCGTGGGCGAGGGCGGAGGCGAGGGCTTCGGGGCCGCCGCCACCGGCGATGAGGAAGCCGGCGAGCGAGGAGTCCCCGGCGCCGACGTTGCTGCGTACGGTGTCCACGCGGGCGGTGCCGAACCAGGTGCCCGCGTCGTCGACGAGGAGCTGCCCGTCGGCGCCCAGGCTCGCGAGAACGGCGCGGGCCCCCCGCAGGCGCAGTTCCTCGGCCGCCTTCAGCGCGTCGCCCACCGTGGCCAGGGGCCGGCCGACGGCCTCCGCCAGTTCCCCGGCGTTCGGCTTGACCACGTCGGGCCGCGCGCCCAGGGCCTCCAGCAGCGCACGCCCCGAGGTGTCCAGCGCGATCCGCGCGCCCCCGGCGTGGGCCCGGGTCACGACATCGGCGTACCAGGACGGCGCGAGCCCTCGGGGGAGGCTGCCGCAGCAGGCGATCCAGTCCGCGTCGGGCGACTGCTCCCGCACCGTCTCCAGCAGCTGTTCCTGCTCCGCCGCCGACAGATCCGGGCCCGGCGCGTTGATCTTCGTGAGCACCCCGTCCGCCTCCGCGAGCGCGATGTTGGAGCGGGTGGCCCCGGCGATCGGTACGGGCGCGACCTCGATGCCCTGCGCGTCGAGCAGATCGGCGACGAGCGCGCCCGGCGCACCGCCCAGGGGCAGTACCGCCACCGTGCGCCGTCCGGCGGCGGCGACGGCGCGCGAGACGTTCACGCCCTTGCCGCCCGGGTCCACGCGCTCGGTCTCGGCGCGGATGACTTCACCGCGCTTCAGGGCCTGGACCTCGTAGGTGCGGTCGAGGGACGGGTTGGGGGTGACGGTGAGGATCATGCGCGCACTACTTCCGTGCCGCCGCGCTCGATCGCGGCGGCGTCTTCGGGGCTCAGCCCGCTGTCGGTGATCAGCAGGTCCACGTCGCTCAGGTCGCCGAAGCGGGCGAAGTGCTCCTGGCCGTGCTTGGAGGAGTCGGCGAGCAGCACGACCCGGCGGGCCGCGGCCATCGCCGCGCGTTTCACCGCGGCCTCGGCGAGGTCGGGGGTGGTCAGGCCGTGGTCGGCGGAGAAGCCGTTGGCGGCCACGAAGAGGACGTCGGCGCGGATCTCGCCGTACGCCCGCAGCGCCCAGGCGTCGACGGCGGCGCGCGTGCGGTGCCGTACGCGCCCTCCGACGAGGTGCAGCTGGATGCCGGGGTGGTCGGCGAGACGGGTTGCGATGGGCAGGCTGTGCGTGACGACGGTGAGGGAGGTCTCCAGCGGGGCGGCGGCGGCCAGGCGGGCCACCGTCGTACCGGCGTCGAGGATCATCGTGCCTTCGGCGGGCAGTTCCGCGAGGGCCGCCTTGGCGATCCGGTCCTTCTCGTCGGCGGCCGTCGTCTCGCGCTCGGCGAGGTCCGGCTCGAAGTCGAGGCGGCCGGCGGGGATCGCCCCGCCGTGCACGCGGCGCACCAGGCCGGCGCGGTCGAGGGCCTTGAGGTCGCGGCGGATGGTCTCCGCCGTCACCTGGAACTCCTCGGCCAGCGATACGACGTCCACCCGGCCGCCGTCCCGGGCGAGCCGGAGGATCTCCTGCTGCCGCTCCGGTGCGTACATGTCCGTTCGCCTCCGACTGTGCCCGAACGTGTGGTTTCAGTGGGAGGCTACGTCGCGATGTCCGGAAAGTAAACAGGTTCGGGCCGAAACAGGCATGATCGGGCACTCGGTGGCGGCACCGGGACCCAGGCATACGGAGGGGTCTGCCCCACCTCGGTGTCCGGGCTGCGGACGGCCTGCCCCCGTCTCGGTGCCCGTCCGGTGCATACGGAGGGCCCGGCCCTCGATCGACTCGAGGTCCGGGCCCTTCGACCACCGCACCCGGGTGCGAACCGCTCCGCTCAGGAGACCAGCTCCGGCTCGGCCGCCTTCGCCGCCATGGCGGGCCCCTCGGCGGCGGGGGCCGCCGGCTCGGCCTCCGCCCCCTCCACGTGCTGGGCCGGCCGCTTCGGCAGCGCGGCCATCAGCAGGAAGATCACGGCCAGCACCCCGGCCACCCACCCGAGGGCGTGCTCGAAGGCGTTCACGAAGGCCGGACCCGCCTCCGCCCTGCTGACATGCTCGTCGATCACGCCGAAGAACACCACCGACACCAGCCCGAGCCCCAGCGCGTTGCCCATCTGCTGCACCGTGTTGATCAGCCCGGACGCCGAACCGGAGTGCTCGCGCGGCACCTCCGACAGCACCGCGTCCGTCAGCGGGGCGACGATCAGCCCCATGCCGATGCCCATGACGACCAGCGGCAGTGCCATGTGCCAGGGCTCGATGGCGAGGCCGTAGTGGTCGGCCTCCCAGAGGTAGAGCAGAACACCGAGGGTCATGATCAGGGCGCCGGCCTGGAGGACCTTGCGGCCGAAGCGCGGTACCAGCTTCTGCACGGACAGCCCGGCCGCGACGGAGACGGCGAGGGAGAACGGAACGCCGGTCAGACCCGCCTTCAGCGCGCCCCAGCCCAGCCCGCTCTGCAGGTACAGCGTCCACACCAGGAAGAAGATGCCGAGCGCGACACCGAACACGGTCTGTACGGCGATACCGGCCGCGAAGCTCTTCACCCGGAACAGGGACAGCTCGACCAGCGGGGAGCCGTCCCGCGCGCCCTTGCGCCGCTCGTACGCCACCAGCGCCGCGAAGACGGCCAACGCGCCGGCCATGCACAGGTACCCCCACAGCGGCCAGTCCAGCTCACGGCCGCGGGTCAGCGGATAAAGCAGCATCAGCAGGCCCAGCGTCACCAGCGCGACACCGACGAGGTCCAGCTTGAGGGCGCGCGGCGCCTTCGACTCGGTGATGAAACGGCCGCCCAGGATCAGACCCGCGAGGCCGACCGGCAGGTTGATGAGGAAGATCGGGCGCCATTCGAGGCCGAACAGGTTCCACTCCGTCAGCAGTGCGCCCAGCAGCGGCCCGGACACCGCGCCGAGCCCGACGATCGCGCCGAACAGCCCGAACACCTTGCCGCGTTCGTGCGCCGGGAAGGTGGCGTGCACGATCGACAGCACCTGAGGAACCATCAGCGCGGCCATGGCGCCCTGGAGTACGCGGGAGGCGACCAGCATCTCGGGGTTCGCGGCGAGCCCGCACAGCGCGGAGGCGACGGTGAAGCCACCGATGCCGACGAGGAACACCCGCTTGCGGCCGTGGATGTCGCCGAGGCGGCCGCCGGTGATCAGACCGGCGGCGAAGGCGAGCGCGTAACCGGCGGTGATCCACTGGATCTGGGCGAGGGACGCGCCCTCCTCCCGCTGGATGGAGGGTATGGCGATGTTGACGATCGTGACATCGACGAGGTCCATGAAGGCCGCCGTCATCACGATGGCGAGCGCGAACCAGCGGCGCCGGTCCGGCGCCGAGGGGCTCTGTGGAGCTGAGTCGAGGGTCTCGGTGGAGGTCATGGCTCGAAATTAGACCCGGTATAGGTCAGATCACGTCCTACTTGTCCGGCATCCTCATCTCATGACGACGGACACCCCGGCCCGGCTGCTCCAGCTCCTCTCCCTCCTCCAGACCCCGCGCGAATGGCCCGGTGGCGAACTGGCCGACCGGCTGAGCGTCTCCCGGCGCACCGTCCGGCGGGACATCGACCGGCTGCGCGAACTCGGCTATCCCGTACAGGCGACCAAAGGCTCCGACGGCGGCTACCGGCTGGTCGCGGGCAAGGCCATGCCGCCGCTCGTCCTCGACGACGAGGAGGCGGTCGCGATCGCGGTCGGCCTGCGGGCCGGTGCGGGCCACGCCGTCGAGGGCGTGGAGGAGGCGTCGGTGCGGGCACTGGCCAAGCTGGAACAGGTACTGCCCGCCCGGCTGCGCCACCGCGTCGCCACCCTCCAGGCCGCGACCACCCCGCTGACCAGCGGCGACGGCCCCACCATCGCCCCCGAGACACTGACCGTCATGGCCTCGACGGTGGCCGGCCACGAACGGCTGCGGTTCGCCTACCGCGCCAAGGACGGCACCGAGTCGCGCCGCCTGACCGAGCCGTACCGCCTGGTGTCGACGGGCCGCCGCTGGTACCTCGTCGCCTACGACCTCGACCGCGCCGACTGGCGCACCTTCCGCGTCGACCGGATCAGCGACCCCTTCGCCACCGGGGCCCGCTTCACACCCCGCGAACTGCCGACGGGGAGCGCGGCGGAGTATCTGCGGCAGTCGATCAACCGCCGCAGCGAGACCTACGACTTCACCGTCACCTTCGCCGCCCCCGCCGAGGCCGTGGCGGAGCGCCTCCCGGCCTGGATGGGCACGCCGGAACCCCTCGACGGGGCGAACTGCCGGCTGCGGGGCACCACAGGGGATCCGGTGGAGTGGCTGGCGGTGCGGCTGGTCATGCTGGGCCATGGGTTCACGGTGCGGGAGCCGGCGGAACTCGTGGCGTGCGTACGGGAACTGGGCGGGCGACTGACCCGTGCGGCGGGGGGCTGAATCTCCTGGCCCGGCCCTGGCGAAGCCCGCTCGGAGAAACCCTTACCGCCCCTCCCACCTGAAGTCCCGCAGCGCCGCCAGGTTCCGCAGCGCCAGCGCGGCCGGCCCGTCCGGGCCGGCCGCCGGGGCGTCCCCCGTCGCCCAGCTCTCCACCGCCACCCGTACGGCCGCACTGGCGACGGCGGCGGCGAAGCGGAGGTCCGGCGAGGAGCGGAGGTCCGGCAAGGAGCCCGGCCCCTCGGCAACGTTGTCGGCCCTCCGGGCCTCACTGTCGCCGGCCTCACTGTCCCCGGCCTCACTGTCGCCCGCCTCGCGGTCCTCCCCGCCGCCCCGCTCCACCAGCACGCCCGCCAGCGTGTCCTCCGCCTCCTGGCACACCTCGGCCCACACCTTCCGCAGCGCGGGGCTGGCGGTGGCGAGGCGGATCAGGGTGCGGACCCACTCCCAGGAGGCGGCGGACACCCCGGCCCCGGGCGACAGGGTGTGCCGTACGGCGTGGTCGAGCGCCTCGGGGACGGCCAGTCCGGCCGGAGCCTCGCGCACCGCCTCGGCCCAGCGCTGGGCGCCGGCGGCGTAGAGCGGGGCGACGGCCTCTTCCTTGTTCGCGAAGTAGCGGTAGAAGGTGCGCGGGGCGATCCCGGCGGCCTGGGCGATGTCCTCGGCCCGGGTGGCCCGCAGCCCGTGCCGGACGAAGAGGCCCGCCGCGGCCCGGGCGATCTCCATCCGGGTGGCCGCTTTGCGCCGTTCCGTCAGCGACAGAGCGGGCGGAGCGCTGGAGGCGGACGCGGACGAAGCCGTCGGAGGCCGTGCGGGGGTGGTGCTGCTCACTCCGTCAGGCTATGCCGATGTGACACAATCTGCCATCCGGCGGGCCACCCCGGGGTTCAGGTACGGGGTGGCCCGCCGCCCAGTCGTGCCCCGGTCCGGAAACCCGCAAAAAGAGCCGGACTCCGACGCCCGGGGGAAGGCGCCGAAGTCCGGCTGGAAAGTCCCGGCGCCGGGGGGAGTGCGTCGGGACATGGCTCTTGGCGGGGCGGGGCGGGACCGGAGGGGGACCGTGCGGGCGGCCCTCTCACCGAACTCCCGTACCCGGAAGTCTTGTTCCCGGGCTCCCACCGGTTGAAGCGACGTTACATGGCCACATTTGCGCGGGCTTTCGCCACCCGGCGCACGCGGTACCGCGGACCGTACGCCGTCCGGCGCGTCGTCCGCGACCCAGGTGCGGCCGGCGCGGGCCCGGCTCACGCCGCCGCGTCGAACCCGGTGTCCCGCGCCAGCTTCTTCAGCTCCAGCAGCGCGTGCTTCTCGATCTGCCGGATGCGCTCGCGCGTCAGGCCGTGCTCCTTGCCGACCTCGGTCAGCGTGCGCTCGCGGCCGTCCTCGATGCCGTAGCGCATCTTGATGATGGAGGCCGTGCGCTGGTCCAGGCGGCCGATCAGGTCGTCCAGCTCCTCGCTGCGCAGCAGCGTCAGCACCGACTGCTCGGGCGACACGGCGGAGGTGTCCTCCAGCAGATCGCCGAACTGGGTCTCGCCCTGGTCGTCCACGGACATGTTCAGCGAGACCGGGTCACGCGCCCAGTCGAGCACGTCGGTGACGCGCTCCGGCGTCGAGCCCAGCTCCGCGGCGATCTCGACGGGCTCGGGGTCCCGGCCGTGCTCACGGTTGAATTCGCGCTGCACGCGACGGATCCGGCCCAGCTCCTCCACCAGGTGGACGGGGAGCCGGATGGTGCGGGACTGGTCGGCTATCGACCGGGTGATCGCCTGGCGGATCCACCAGGTGGCGTAGGTGGAGAACTTGAATCCCTTGCGGTAGTCGAACTTCTCCACCGCGCGGACCAGGCCGGCGTTCCCCTCCTGGATCAGGTCGAGCAGCGGCAGACCGCTGCGCGGATACCGGCGGGCGACCGCGACGACCAGACGCAGGTTGGAGCGGATGAAGGTGTCCTTGGCCCGCTCCCCCTCGGCGACCAGGGCTTCCAGTTCCTCGCGGGTGGCGTCGGCCGCGGACTCCTCGTACCCGTCCAGCACCTGTTGCGCGAACACACCCGCTTCGATGATCTGCGACAGCTCGACCTCCTTTGCGGCGTCGAGCAGCGGCGTCCGCGCGATCTCGTCCAGGTACATGCCGACCAGATCGCGGTCCGCGATCTCGCCGCCATGGGCGCGAACACTGCTGGCCGCGTCGAGGGTCTCGCCGGCGGCGGACGTACGACGGGCGACGGCACGGGTTGCCATGCGTGCTCCCTTGCGATGGTGAGGTCAGCGGGTGGTCCTTCGGACGCTCGGCACCGACCGCGGACCTACGAACCCTGTTCTCACGAACCTGTTCACGATCCTCTTCCGAGTGCCCTGCATCCGAGGGAAACAACGACTGGAATCCGGACAGAATTCCCAAGCCGCCCCTCAATTTTTCTGATCATGCAGTACCCTGTGTCGCCGCAGCGCATCGCGTGATGCCGCCGGGATGGCGGAGCCGCAGGTCACACCGGGGATCGGGGCCCGGCACACGGCCCCCGCCGGCCTCTCCCCACCCCCGCACATGAGACAGCCGTCACACCGGCGCCGCCCCTGCACCGGGGCCCTCACCCGGGGAGACGAGCCGCAGGACCCCGAAGGTTGCTCCGCTCAGCCGAACTGCACGGACCGCTTGGCCAGCCCCATCCAGAACCCGTCGATCACCGACCTCTGTTCCGTCAGCTCACCGGCCGCGTCCGCCGCGCCCAGGGTCACGAAGAGCGGGGCGAAGTGCTCGGTGCGGGGGTGCGCGTACCGGCCCGCCGGGGCCCTGTTCAGGAAGTCCAGCAGTGCGTCGACGTCCCGTGCCTCCAGTGCCCGCCGCCCCCAGTCGTCGAACTCGGCCGACCAGCCGGGCACACCCGGCCCGGGGTGCCTCAGGGCGGCGAGGTTGTGGGTGAAGAAGCCGGAGCCGACGATCAGCACGCCCTCGTCGCGCAGCGGCGCCAGCTTGCGGCCGACCTCCATCAGCCGCACCGGGTCGAGGGTGGGCAGGGAGATCTGGAGGACCGGGACGTCGGCGTCCGGGTACATCTCGACGAGCGGGACGTACGCGCCGTGGTCGAGGCCCCGGTCCGGAATGTCCTGCACGGGCATACCCGGGGCGCGCAGCAGCTTCCGTACGGACTCGGCGAGCGCCGGGGCGCCGGGGGCGTCGTAGCGGACGCGGTAGTAGTGCTCGGGGAAGCCCCAGAAGTCGTGGACGAGGGGCACCGGCTCGGTCGCGGCGAGGGCGAGCGGGGCCTCCTCCCAGTGGGCGGAGACCATCAGGATCGCCCTGGGGTGCGGCAGGGCGGCCGACCAGGCGGCCAGTTCGCCGGGCCAGACCGGGTCGTCCGCGAGCGGCGGGGCACCGTGGCTCAGGTAGAGCGTGGGCATGCGCATGTCCGGCAACTCCCTCCGGGGAGAACGGGGGCGGTTCGCACAAGGTGACACTCAAGGTGATACTTGAAGCTTCAAGCGCTCCATGTCCGACCGTACGCCCCATTTGTTCAACCTTCAAGGAGCGCCCTCGTAGAGTGGAACCCATGAACACGGCACCCGCACCCGCACCCGCGGAGCCCCGCTGGCTCACCGACGAGGAACAGCACGTCTGGCGCTCGTACATCGAGGCCGCCACCCTGCTGGAGGACCATCTCGACCGTCAGCTCCAGCGTGACGCGGGAATGCCCCACGTGTACTACGGCCTCCTGGTCAAGCTCGCCGAGTCCCCGCGCCGCCGGCTGCGGATGACCGAACTCGCCAGGCACGCCAAGATCACCCGCTCCCGGCTGTCGCACGCGGTCGCCCGCCTGGAGAAGAACGGCTGGGTCCGCCGCGAGGACTGCCCCTCCGACAAGCGGGGCCAGTTCGCCGTCCTCACCGAGGACGGCATGGAGGTGCTGCGCCGGTCCGCGCCGGGCCATGTGGCCGCCGTACGCCAGGCCCTCTTCGACCGGCTCACCCCCGAACAGCAGAAATCCCTCGGCGAGATCATGAGGATCGTCGCCGAGGGACTTCAGCCCAGCGAAGCGGGAGCGGACCTGCCCTGGCTCAGGTGAGTCACCCTCGGGCAAGCCGTCGGATCACCGGGCCCGGGCGGGTCCGGTGCTCAGTGCGCGACCACCGGCACCGGCAGCTCGTCCTCGGCCGCCGCGCCCGAGCCGGAGCCCGCGCCCGAGCCGGAGCGCGAGCCCGAGCCCGAACCGGCGACCGTGGTGGCGCCCGGACGGCCCGCGGTGACGAAGGTCAGGGCGATCGCCGCGGCCACGACCAGGATGCCGACGGCGAACCAGATGGCGCTGGTGTAACCCTCCACCATGGCCTCCAGCTGGACCAGCCGCTGCTGGGAGCGGGAGGTCGCCGAGCCGAGGTGGTCGGCGACGTACGACGCGGTGGCCGAGGCGGCGATCGTGTTCAGCAGGGCCGTACCGATCGCGCCGCCCACCTGCTGCGAGGTGTTCACCATCGCGGAGGCCACACCGGCGTCCCGCGCCTGGACGCCCTGCGTGGACAGGGACATCGCCGGCATGAACGCCGTACCCATGCCGAGGCCCAGCAGCAGCATCGCCGGCATCAGCAGGGCGGCGTACGAGGAGTCGACCTCCATCCGCGTCAGCAGCAGCATGCCGACGGCGGCGACCAGGAAGCCGGGACCCATCAGCAGCCGCGGCGCGACCCGGGTCATCAGACGAGTGCCGATCTGGGTGGAGCCCGTGATCATGCCCGCGATCATCGGCAGGAAGGCGAAGCCGGTCTTGACCGGCGAGTAGCCCTTCACGATCTGCAGGTAGTAGGTCAGGAAGAGGAACAGGCCGAACATCGCGATGACCGCGAGGCCGAGCGAGAGGTAGACACCGCCGCGGTTGCGCTCGGTGATCACGCGCAGCGGCAGCAGCGGCGCCTTGACCTTGGCCTCGACCAGCACGAACGCGAGCAGCAGCACGACCGAGCCGACGAACATGCCGACGGTGACCGGGTCGCTCCAGCCGTCGGACTCGGCGCGGGTGAAGCCGTAGACCAGCGCGACCAGGCCGACCGTGGACAGGATCACGCCCGGGATGTCGAGCGGGGAACGGTTGCGGCCGCCCTCCGGCTCACGGATGACGAGATAGGCGCCGGCCGCGGCGACGATCGCGAACGGGATGTTGACGAAGAACGTCCAGCGCCAGTCCAGGTACTCGGTGAGGAACCCGCCGAGGATCAGACCCACCGCGCCACCGCCACCGGCGATCGCACCGTAGATGCCGAACGCCTTCGCGCGCTCCTTGGCGTCGGTGAACATCACCGCGAGCAGCGAGAGCGCGGCGGGCGCGAGCAGCGCGCCGAAGACACCCTGGAGGGCGCGGGCGCCGAACATCATCGCCTCGTTGGTGGCCGCGCCGCCCAGCGCGGAGGCGACGGCGAAACCGGTCAGACCGACGACGAAGGCCCGCTTACGGCCCCACAGGTCGGCGATCCGGCCGCCGAACAGCAGCAGCCCGCCGAAGGCGAGGGCGTACGCCGTCACCACCCACTGGCGGTTGCCGTCCGAGATGCCCAGGTCCTGCTGCGCGGAGGGCAGGGCGATGTTCACGATGGTCGCGTCCAGCACGACCATCAGCTGGGCGAGCGCGATGAAGACCAGCGCTTTCCAGCGCCCTGGATCGGGGGCGGGTATGCCGGAGTGGTCGGATTCGGAGTCGGAGTCGGAGGAGGCCTTGACGGCTGCTTGAGACATGGAGGTACCCACTTCGGGACTTCAGACGTTCGTGACGGAATATGTGAGCAAAAAGCGAGCTAAGAGGCGAAAAAAGGGAAAGGCGAGGGACGGCGCGTCATCGTCGACGGCCGGAGGACGCTGCGGTCGGGGTCGTGCGGTCGGGTCTTGCGGTGGTGGCCTTGCGGCTGTGGGGTCAGGGCCGGCGGAGGTCCTCCATGGTCACGGCCGTGCCCGGCAGCGCGGAGCGGGCCGGGGCCCGCAGCCCGTCCAGGAACAGCTGGAGATGGCGGTGGACGAAGCGGTCGGCGCTCGGGCACGCGGTGCCGGCCGGGGGCCGGCTGAGCTGGGCGACGGCGACCATCAGATCGCCGACACCGACATCGGAACGGAGCTGACCGGCCGCCTTGGCCCGCTCCATGACCTCGCCCACCAGCCGCTCGAAGCGCCGGCGGGCGGCCTCCAGGTCCGGGTGGTTCCGGTCGAAGGTGCTGCTGACCATGGGGCACAGCGCGCTGATCCGCTCGTCGGCGGCGGCGTGCGCGATGCGCTCCAGGGCGGCGAAGGCGTCGCCGGTCTCCGCGAGGGCCTGCTCGGCCGCGTGCGCCGTACGGTCGATGACGGAGCAGACGACCTCGCGGACCAGGGAGTCGCGGTCCTGGAAGTTGCGGTACACCGTGGCGTTGCCGACACCGGCGCGGCGGGCGATCTCGTCCAGCGGCACGTCGGGGCCGAACTCGACGAACATCTCCCGGGCGGCGGTGACGATCCGCTCCCGGTTCCGCAGGGCGTCGGCGCGCGGCCGGGTCGCCTTGCGGCGCGCGGGGGTGGCGGTCTCCACGGCGTACTCCTTGGTCGATGGGGATCTGCGTGGCGAGCGATCCGGGGACCGACTCCCCGTTTCACTCGGACGCTGGGTTAAACGGGGATCGGGTCCCCGCTTATTTCCCGCCAGAGACCACAATTCGCGTGACCTGAATCACACCCCTACGCCCGAGAAACCCACGATCGGTCTCGTCCAACGCGCGCCCGGCCCCCTCGCGACACAGGGTGATCGCAGGGTGCAGCCGGCGACCGGCGGCTGCCTGGAGCGAAAGGTCCATGCATGCAGCCGCAGCCGTCCAGCCGACGCATACGCCGGTCCCGACGCGCGCGGCGCGGGACGGAACCGACGGAGCAACTGCGCGGCCGGCAGGGACGGCTGGGCGAAGACGGAGAGCCGGGCCAGGGCCAAACGGGACAGGTGGGCCTGGGCCAAGTGGGACAGCCGGGTCAAGGCCAACTGGGACAGGTGGGCCCGGGCCACCCGGGGCAGCCGGGGCAGCCGGGGCAGCCGGGGCAGCCGGGGCGGCCGGGGCAGCCGAGCCAGGGCCACCCGGGACAACCGGGCCAAGGCCACCCGGGACAGCCGAGCCAGGACCGACCGGGACAGCCCGCCATGGACCCGGGGCGCGAGCCGACGGCGCGGCGGTTCCTGCGACCCACGGGGCACATACGACCCACGCGGCCCATGGGGCCCCTGCGCTGGCCCGTGGGGGACCTGCGGCGGCCCATGGGGTCCCCGCGGCGACCCATGGGGCCCCTGCGGCGCGGGGCCGCACTCGCGGCGGTGACCGCGCTGACGGCGGCGGTCAGCACCTCCGCCGGCACCGGCCACCTCCCCCACGGCCCGGCCACCGCCGGGGCCCGCCCGATCAGCGCGGCCCACACCTCGGCCCTCGCTCCCTGCATGATCAACAGCGCCCCGGACGTCCAGATGACGGAGGGCATCCCCACCCCCGGCGGCTACTCCCCCTCCACCGGCACGGTCCGGGCACTCACCCTGATGATCGACTTCTCGGACGCGCCGGGCTCCGGCAAGGCACTCGACCGCTTCCGCGAGTTCTTCCCACAGACCCAGGAGTGGTTCCGCACCAGCTCCTACGGCCGCCTGGACTACCGCCCGGACATTCCCATCCCCCACTGGCTGCGCATGCCCCAGCCCTTCGAGGCGTACGGCATAGAGCGCGGCGCGCCCTTCGACCCCGCCTACCGCAAGCTGGTCCAGGACATGGTGGCCGCGGCCGACCCGAAGGTCGACTTCTCCTCGTACGACCTCCTGAACGTGCTGGTGACCCCCAACGCGGGCCCCTCCGCCCTCGACACCGTCCTGTCGGTGACCTTCGCCGGCAACGCCGAGGCCCCCACGGCGGACGGCGTGCCCGTCGCCAACGCGTCCTTCGTCTACTCCCGCCAGGACGACGGCTCCGGCTCCTACGCCCGCACCGGCTACCGCGTCCTGCCCCACGAGAACGGACACGTCTTCGGCCTGCCCGACCTCTACACCCAGGACGGCGGCGGCGCCGTCGGCCACTGGGACATCATGAGCGAGGACTGGGGCGCCAACAACGACCTGCTCGGCTGGCACAAGTGGAAGCTGGGCTGGCTGGACGCGACCCAGGTGTCCTGCGCGTCCGCCCGCGGAACCTCCGTGCACACCCTCACCCCCCTCGCCCGCCCCGGCGGCCCCAAACTCCTCTTCGTCCCCCTCGACCGCCGCACCGGCTACGCCGTCGAACTGCGCACCCGCGCGGGCAACGACGAGGCGGTGTGCCGTCCCGGCGTCCTCATCTACAAGGTCGACTCCACCGTGGACACCGGCCAGGGCCCGGTCACGGTCTACGACTCCCGCCGGGAGAGCGGCGGCTGCACCCGCAGCCCCAACGTCCACGCGGAACTCTCCGACGCCCCCTTCTCCCCCGGCGAGACCTTCAAGGACCCCAGGCGCGGCATCCACATCTCGGTGACCTCAGCGGACCGCGAGGGCAACCACACCGTCCGCGTCACCCGCGACTGACCTCCCGGGACCCTCCCCCGACGCCCCGGACCGCCCGCTACACTGACGGCGGTGACACGGGGCACTACCGCCCTCACCACGCCTCGCCTTCGTAGCTCAGGGGATAGAGCACCGCTCTCCTAAAGCGGGTGTCGCAGGTTCGAATCCTGCCGGGGGCACAATGCATTACCGCTCTGACCTGGGGTTTCTTCCCCAGGGAGGGGTCCTATTCGGCCTCGGACTCGTCGTCCGGGGCCGTTTGCGTGAGCGGTGCGTGAGCGGACGGAGAGTTGATCTCCGGAATTTCTCCCAACGGATCAGCATCATCCGGCACGGACTCCGGGGCGGGATGCTGCGCGTCGTCGGGCTCGGGCTTCGCTTCGGGAGCTGTGTTCTCGGAGGTGGTGCGGGCGCGTGGGACGAGCCGGGCTGCGGCCTCGGCGATCGCCAGGTCCGCTTCGGGGAGCAGGCTCGTGTACGTGTCGGCCGTGATGGTGATCGAGGAGTGGCCGAGCATCTCCTGGATGTCCTTCAGGTCGGCCCCTGCCGCGTGGGCGAGGGTCGCGGCGCCATGACGGAGGTCGTGGAGCCGGACCGGTGGGAGGCCGATCTCCTCGTACAGCTCGATGAACCGCCGTGTGACGTTGGCGGGGTGGAGCAACTCGCCGTTCTCCTTGGTGAAGACGCGCCCCGTCTCCACCCAGGCGCTCCCCCACTCCTTGCGGTCCTTGTCCTGCTGGGCGCGGTGCCGCTTAAGGGCCTGGACCGTGTCGGAGTCGAGCGCGATGGTGCGCGCGCCGGCGTCAGTCTTGGGGTCGTCCTCGTACACCTCCCAGCCGTCTACGACGAGTTGCTTGGCGACTGTGATGAGACCTGCGTCCAGGTTGGTGTCGGTCCACTTCTGGCCGCACGCCTCGCCCCGCCGCAGCCCGCGGAACGCGATCAGGTGGAACAGCGCGTACAGGCGGTCCTCCGCGACGTGGTCGAGGAAGAGCCCGGTGTGCTCCGGCGTCCAGACCATCACTGACGACGGCTTCTCGCCGGTGCGCTTCCAGTGGAGGATGCGCTCCTCGGTCCACACCAGCGCCTTGGGCCGCTTGCCCGCCTCCAGCTCGACGTGGGCCGCCGGGTTGAAGGTGATGAGCTGCTGGGCGATCGCCGCGTTCAACGCAGCCCGCAGCGTGGAGCGGACGCGCTGGCGGGTAGCCGGGCCCACGATGCGGCGGTAGGGCTCCATCTCCTCGATGGCGGCCTTCATCACCTTGCGGCGGGCGCGGTGCTCCCGCCCCTTCCAGGGGATCTGGGCCAGGTCCTCGAACGCCTTGCGTCGCGCGGCGTTGCCTTCGGCGATCTCGACGTTGTCCTCGGCGATGGCCTCGAACATCTCCGACAGGTGGGTGACCCTAAGGCGGTCGAGCCGCAGGTGCCCGATCCGCGGTTTGAGGTGCACACGAATGTTGCTTTCGTCGCGGCTGATGGCGCTCTGCCGCCCCTTCTTGCCCGCGAGCCATATGTCCAGCCACTCGCCAACCGTGAGTCGACTCGTCAAATCCAGGCCGTGGCTGAGGCGCCTACGCGTCGCCTCGATGTCCGGGAGCGGGGCCTTCTCGTCGGCCACCTTCTCCAGCAACTCGGCTATCTGCGCCAGACCCTCGGCATCGTCGGCGTCAGCGAGGCCGACGAGCGCGCGCACATGATCGAGGTCCGCCTGGGCGGCCTTGAGGGACTCGTAGCCAGCGCGGCTGAAGGAGCGGCGGGTGCCATCCTCGCGAGGCGGGAGCTCCTGACGTATGGAGTAGGAACCGTGCTTGCGGCCGACGAGCTTCGGGCACTTCTTGCCGAGCGGCTTGCCGGTGTGGGGGTCGCGGCAGTAGCAGCGGCGGTGGGTGGAACCCTTCAAAGATCGTTCTCCTCGGTGGTACTGGGGTCGGTCTCGGGTGGGTCGACGTCGGCGAGTTCCGGTGGCAGGTGCGGTGGGGTGCCGCCGTCTTCGCGGATGAAGGCGCGGGCGCTGCGGAGCCGATACTTGGCTTCCAACGCCCTTTCTGCGTAGTCGGCTTGGGCGAGTACGGCTTCCTCGCGTTCTGCCCGGTTGGGTGCCGTCTCGGCCTTCCAGCGCTCGTGCTTCTCGCCCTTCAGAGCGGCCAGGGCGGCGCGCTGGTGGCGAATGTGGGCGCGGAAGGAACGGAGCATGTCGTCTTCCATGCCGAAGTCCTCCGTGTCGCCGGTGAACCAGCGCATGGCGTCCCACGTCGGTTCGGAGTGCTGCAAGGGGAGGCGCTGGACTCGGTCGACGTAGCCGACGGGGTAAAGCAGGCAGATCGGGTAGGTCCGCAGGGCTTCGGCGAGGACGAGGACGTCGACCAGGGGCAGATTGGCGCGGCGGCCGGATTCCATGTTGGCGATCACGTTGCGCGGGATCGGGTGGCCGATCTCCTCGCAGCGGTCGGCCAGGTCCTGGGCGCTCATGCGCAGCTCCTTCCTACGTCTGCGGACCTCGGCGGCCACCGTGGCCATCACCTGGTCCACCCACTCCGGGACGTCGTCCTCGTCCCTTCCAGCATCCAAACCGCTTTGTGTCATGCAGACACATTAGCTTCCCTAACGTTGATTCCATGGCCTGGAGACGAGCGCGATCGCCGTGTTCGCCGAGGGCTCAGTCATGGATGGAGCGCGTATGCGCGAGAACGAACTCGCCGGCCGAGTGAAGGGCATGAGTCGAGAGGAACTGCTGGAGCTTCCCGCCGCCGTTGACCTGGAGACGGGTAATCGGGCGCTGGGGCTCGGGCGGAGCAAGGGGTACGAGCTGGCGAAGCGCGGCCAGTACCCGTGCAAGGTGCTGCGGCTGGGCAACGCCTACCGGGTGGTGACCGCCGACCTGCTGGCTCTGCTGGGCCTGGCCGCGTGAGAGCGGGGAGTCATAGCAGCCCGTTCTGCGCTGAGCTGACACAGAAACGCTGGACTGTTGCCGGGTGTGGACGTACGGTCCGTGTTCCCTCGCGATGGCCTGGCGCCCGCGAGAAAGGGGTGGGCCTCCGGCGGTGCAACGCCGGAGGCCCGAGCAACCCCGAACGGCCCTGGAAGAACCAACCCGGCGGCAAGGGCGTGCGAGCCCGCCACCGCCAGACGAGGAGCTGCCGAGTGCAACCCGAGAACCCCGAGTCCTATTCCGCCTCGGCCCAGGCTGTCTGGCCCGCAGCGGCTATCCCCGGCCGACCCGGCGCCCACCTGTGCGCCGCGCAGGCTGACGGAGCCGACGAGGCGGAGACGCCGAGCGGCCTGGAGGCGATACCCGATGCGGAACCGACTCACGGCTCCAAGCTGCTGGATGAACTGCGGGCGCAGATAGCTCAGTTCGTGATCCCACCCTCGCCGGAGGCCCTGGACGCGATCACCCTGTGGGTGGCGGCGACGCACCTACAGCCCGCGTGGCAGCACGCCCCGCGCCTGGCGGTGGTGGGGCCGGCGAAGCGGTGCGGCAAGTCGCGTCTTCTCGA
This sequence comes from Streptomyces sp., assembly GCF_035645055.1. Classification (GTDB taxonomy): domain Bacteria; phylum Actinomycetota; class Actinomycetes; order Streptomycetales; family Streptomycetaceae; genus Streptomyces. Next base: position 64,629 of record NZ_DASQNH010000054.1, read on the forward strand.
CGTGTTGACTGAGACGGTCCACGAACCGATGCTCACCATCAACACCACACCGGCGGCCATCTTCCGATCGATCACCGAGGAGAACCCGCCCACGCTCCTGGTGGACGAGGCCGACACCATCTTCGGCACACCGAAGATGGCCGAGAAGAACGAGGAGATGCGCGGCCTGCTCAACGCCGGTCACCAGCGCAACCGGTACGTCACCCGGGTCGTCGGCAACGACCACACCCCGCACCGCTTCGCTACGTTCGCCATGGCGGCCATCGCGGGGATCGGCGACCTGCCCGACACGGTCATGGACCGGGCAGTGGTGATCCGTATGCGGCGCCGGGCCGAGGGCGAGAAGGTCAAGCCGTTCCGGTCGCGGCGTGACATCCCGGCCCTGAATGAGTTGCGCGACCGTCTGCACGCGTGGGCTAGGCCGCTGCTGGACGAGGCCGCGGACCTGGAGCCGGACATGCCGGTCGAGGACCGCGCCGCGGACACCTGGGAACCTCTGGTCATCGTCGCCGACCTGGCCGGTGGCTGCTGGCCCCGGCTGGCGCGGGTTGCCTGTGCGCGGATGGTCGCCGCCGAAGAGGCGGCCGAGGAGGACCACCCCAGCGGTGCGCGGATCCTCGCCGACATCCGCCGGGTCTTCGTCGCCCAGCGCGAGGTGGACAGCCTGTCCACCGAGGAACTCCTCCACCACCTGCGCCAGGACCCCGAGGCGCCGTGGGCGGAATGGGGACGCGGCGGGCTGGACGCCCGTGAACTGGGCAGGATGCTGCGCGCGTACGAGATCAAGTCCGGCAACGTGCGCATGGCCGACCGGACCCAGCGCAAGGGCTACATGCGCAACAAATTCCTCGACGCCTGGCGCCGGTACTGCCCCGCCGTCCACCCCGTCGACGCCGACATCACTCGCGGCGAGGGCTGAGGCCCTCTCCCGGTTGCCGTACCTGCCGTCCCTGCCGTGATCTCGCAGGTCAAAGGGCATGCAGCCAAGACGGGAACCGGGGCCAAGACGGCACCGCGATCGACCATCGCAGCCCGCCGCCAAGCCGCCCTCATCCGTCTTGCGCCGTCCCCCGCCGTCCTGCCGTATCACCGCAGGTCACAGCCCCGCCCGCTGGGACGGACGATGCAACGCCTCTGTCCCGACTCGGGACACGGTCCATCCGCAACCAAGCTCTGCAGGACGCCCCTGCGTCGTGTTCCGACTCGGAACACGACGCAGGCGGCACCCGCCAGGACGGAGGGCCGAGGCGGTTGCCGTACCTGCTCTGACCTGCGCTTGCAACGGTCAAGACGGCAAAGACGCACCACACCACTACCCCAGGAGTACCTCGCTTGAGGATCCCTCTCATGTCTCGTAGCCCAGACCGTCCGCCGCGGGATGATCAGCCCGGTCTGGAGCAGCCGGCGAAGGCGAAGCTGACTGCGGAGCAGTACGTGCTCCGTGCGGCCGGCATCGTCATCGTGGCCCTGACCGCAGGTGCGTTCTGGCTCTCCTACGCACACCTGGCCGAGGTCGCAGCCCAGCACGGACTCCGTGACTCGCCGACCCGCCGATGGGCGTGGCCCGCGACGCTGGACGCGTTCATCGTCGCGGGAGAGCTGCTCATGCTCCGTGCGGGGCTGCGCCGCGTCACCGACAAATGGGCCATCAGCGTCACCGCCGTCGGATCGGTCGGCTCCATCGGGCTCAACGTGGCCGGGGTGACGGGCACGCGCGAAGTCGGCAGCGTGCCGCTGCTCGACTACGTGGTCGCCGCGGTTCCCCCGGCCGCCGCGATGGTGGCCTTCGGCGTGCTGATGCGGCAGATCCACGAACTCGTCGCACAGTCTGCTGTCGACCATTCGGCCCCCGATTCAGCGCAGGTGCCGCAACCACCGGCCACCCCATCCGTCCACCCCGCCGAGGCGCCGGCCACCGCAGTCGGCCCGTCTGCCGAGGCTCCGGCCGAGGGCGTCCGGCCTGCCGACCTACTGGTTCAGCCCGGTCGGATCACTGAGCCGCCGACCGCCACATCCGTCCAGCCGCCGGAATCGCCCGCCGATGCCGCAGCAGGCAAGCCGCGCGGTGGGCGTCCGCCCGGCGCCCCGCTTGACGTACTCGTGGAGATCGGCCGGGCCGCAGCCGCTGAGCAGGGCAAGCTCACTCGGACGGTCGTCCGAACGGCAGTTGAGGCCAAAGGGCTGACGATCGGCAGCAAGCGGCTGACCGACGTGATGGACATCCTCCGGGCCGAACCCGAAGCCCCAGCCGAGACCGACCGGCCCGGCGACTGACCGGAACCGCCACCGGGTGACCGGAACCCTTCCGGTCACCCGGCCCGCCAGCCACCGCCCCGCGCAACGCGCGAGCGTCCACACCTGTGGACGAGGCGGCAGCCGCCCGAAACTCCGGCTGATCTCCGCGGTGACCTGCGCGCCCTCCCACCCCTTCTCCGGAGAACCGTCCATGACGCACGACGCCCACCAGCCCGACGACGCCCCCTACGAGCCTTTGCCGCTGACGAAGTCCCCTACGCTGATGAGCCGTCTGCGGCGGGCGTTTGGACGGGGTGCCCCGGGCGGAGCCAGTAGTACCCCGAGTCCGACTCAAGGCCGGACTTCGGGGGTCTCCGCCCCGGGGGTGGCGGAGGAGGCCCAGCGCCAAGGGGCGCCAGGCCAGGACGTCGAGGCCGAGGGCGGCTCCGACGAGGACACGCTCCACACCGTCCAGCGCGAGACCCTGCGCCCCGTACGTGCCACCGACACCGCTGAGGCGGTCGGCGGTGAGCCTGTCGTGAAGAGCGTCCAGCCCACGATCCGCCGCTTCACCGGCACCAAACGCGTCGTCCGCGTCGGCCCCTTGCGCTTCACCGGCGACGAACACACGCGGCTCCAAGACGCGGCAGCCGAGCACGGTTACAAGGGCGACTCCGGTTTCGCCGCCGACATCGTCCTCGCCTTCATCACCGGCCGGTTCACCGCCAACCTGCCCCTGTCCGAGGACCGCCGCCGCACGCACATCTTCCGCGCCCAGGTGCTGCGCCAGCTCAACCGGATCGGCGTCAACGTCAACCAGATCGCCCGCGCCCTCAACAGCGACCACACCCCACCCGAGATCCGCCAGCACCTGACCGAACTCCACGACCTGCTGGAGCTGATCGCCCAGGCCCTGCGCCAGCCCACCGACCCGGAGACCGAGGCAGCCGCGTGATCGCCGCAATCAAACCGGCCGGATCCAACACCCGCGGCCTGCTCGCCTACCTCTACGGCCCCGGCGACCACGACGAGCACCTCGACCCGCACATCGTCGCGGGATTCGCGATGCTCGGCATGCCCGACCCAGGCCGAGACGAGAACGCCACCCTCACCGAACTCGCCCGCTACCTCGACCAGCCCGTGCGCCTGCGCAACAGCGAGTTCGGACGCAAGGTCACCGACCACGTCTGGCACTGCCCTGTGCGCGCCGCCCCCGAGGACCGCTACCTCTCCGACACCGAGTGGGGCGACATCGCCCAGCGCATCGTCCAGGCGGCTGGCATCGCCCCTGCAGGCGATGACCTGGCCTGCCGCTGGATCGCCGTCCGCCACGCCGACGACCACATCCATATCCTGGCCACCACAGTCCGCGAAGACGGCAGGCGCCCCAAACTCCACGACAGCGGCATCCGCGTCGGCGACGCCTGCCGCGAGATCGAAAAGGACTACCGGCTGCGCCGCCTGAAGAAGGGCGACCGGACAGGCGCCCGCCGCCCCACCCAGGCCGAGATGCACAAGGCCGAACGCCTCGGCTGGGAACAGCCCAGCCCCGAGTGGCTCCAGGACCGCATCCGAGCCGCCATCCCGCACGCGACCAACGCCGAGGAATTCATCGCCTACCTCGAAGCCAGCGGCGTCGAGGTCCAGGTCCGGCGCGGCCCGTCAGGCGACCTCCTCGGCTACGCCGCCGGCCGACCTGGCGACGTCAATGAGGCCGGCGAGCAGATCTACCACCCCGGAAGCAAGATCTCCCCCGACCTCTCCCTGCCCAAGATCAAGGCCCGTCTCGAATCCAGCCGCCCCGAAGAACACCCCACCGCCCGCCGCAACCACCCCAGCACCCCCTGGCACGAAGCGACCGACGCTCTTGACACCCTCCACGGCGACCTCGCCGACGACACCCACGCCCAGGCCCACATCACCGCCCTCGGCGAACTGCTCGAAGCTACCGCCCAGAAGGCACCCGCCAGCCTGCGCACCGAACTCCAAGCCGCATCCAAGGCGTTCGCCCGCGCCCAGCGCTCCCAGATCCGCGCCGAAGACAGCGCCGCCCACGCCCTGCGCAGCGCGGCCCGCGACATCGTCTACACCGCCACCGGTCCCGACGGCAGCGCACTGGCCGCCCTGGTCGCCGCCCTCGTCTGGGCGACCATCGTCGCCAGGCGCTGGCACGAAGCGAAGAGCCACGCTCACCAGGCCGACGCCGCCCGACAGGCCGTCCAGCACCTCCAGATGGCCGCCGACCGCGCCCTCGCCCCGACGCTCGCCGAACTCACAGCCCGACCGCCCAGGGAGCAAACCCGCCGCGTTCTCGCGAACGACGTACGAGCAGCCGTCCCCGACCACGCCGAGCGCATCCTCGCCGACCCGGCCTGGCCGGCACTTGCCACCGTCCTCGCCGACGCCGACGCCCGCGGCCACCAACCCCACCAGCTCCTCAAGGAGGCTGCTGCCCAGCGCGAGTTGACCAGCGCCCGCCGACCTGCCCGGGTGCTGATCACCCGTATTCAGCACACCGGCCGGAACCCTGCCCCGAACCGCCGCGCTGAAGCTGCCCGCCGACGCTCGACCATCACACCCTCGGTCCGCGTCCAGCAGATCCATAACGGTCAGCTTCCGTCGGCGACGACGCCTGCCGAACAGCAGCACCGACGGCGCCGTTAGACACCGTCAGAGCCGCAGGGGTTGCGTTCCTCCGGGATCGGAGGAACGTGCGAGGCTTTCCCGGATCACGCGATCACTGGCGCGCAGAGCCGCCGTCAGTTCTCCTCGCAGCTCGTTCGGGAGGGTCCCTGAGCCGAGGGCGCAGGCGCGCACCAGCGCGCGACAGTTCTGCACTTGCCGGTCCGTGGCGATCTTGGTGTACAGAGGGTGAGCCAAGCTCTCGCGGGCCGCATAGCCGTCTTCGGCGTCCGTCGTCCTGCGGTGGAGGTCCTCGACGATGCCGTGCGCGGTGAGCGCCTCGGCGGAACCGATCGCGTCGAGGACCGTAAGTCCGAGCCGGGTGTCGAAGACGATCATCCCGGGTTCGGTCTTCCGTCCGGAGTAGACCGTCACCAGGTCCGCCAGGTGCCCGTCGATCGGCTGCCCGGCGTCGCGGCGGCATAGGACGGTCAGGCATGTCGTGACGGCCTGTTCCCATGGGTCGCCGGGCATCGTGTCGGCAAGGAGGGCAGCGGCCCACGCGGTGTCACCCGCAACGAGAGCGGCGAGGACGGCGACCTGCCGACCGTCGAGCATCCGCTTTCCGATGCCATGGTGGGCCTCGATGTGCGCCAGCGCTTCGGCCCATCGCCCCTCGGTGGTGAGGGTGCGCGTGCCGTCTGCGAGGAGGACGCGCCACAGCCACGCGCGAACCTCCTGGCGGTCTTCGCCGGTCGCAGTGAGGCTCGCGGGTACGGTGACGCGCTCGAACCGGGCGGCTGCGCCCGCCTCGACGGCCTTGTACAGGTTGAGGAGTCGCTGCCGACCCTCATCGGCGTGACCGGCGCGGATCTGAAGGCGAGCGAGGTTGACGATCGGTTCCAGTCCTCGGATCGCGCTCATGCCGGGCAGGGGGCAGGCATGAAGGTAGGCGGCGGCGTGCTGGTGGCACATCTCGCGGGCGAGGTCGGGGAGGTCGAGGTCGGAGGCGATGAGTGCGGCTTGGTTGTAGACGGCCGATGCGAGCCCCTGGTCGGTCTCTTTCACCGCGGTGTCGGCCAGGTCGACGAGTGCGCGTACGCGTTCAGGCAGGGGCAGGCAGGCGGGTCGGAATCGGGCGACGAGCGGGAAGCGCTGGGCTGTGGAGCCGTGTGGGTCCATGGATCCCCCTTGTCGAGAGTGAGGAATGCTGAGGCGGCGGTGCCCGCCAGCCATGTGTCGACGGGCACCGTCCGCTACGCGTGGGGCGTCACTGCCAGTCGACGACGATGCGGTTCAGCGGGGTGTCGAGAGCGAAGAGGCCGGGGCGCCGCTCGATGCTGGGGGCGTCGAGGGGCTGGATTTCGAACGTGGCTTCGCGGCTGCGGTATTCGCGGTCCCAGGTGCGGATGGCGTCGGCGACCTTCGCGGCCAGTTCGTCGCTGCCGGGACCGTGGCCGATGACGCCGAACTCCCAGAGCTTGCCGCCTTCGGGGGTCCTCTTCTCCGACAGCCGCCGCGCCAGGTAGGTGACGGCGCCCTTGTCGACGACGGCGGTCGACGAGGGGTAGGGATCCTCGGTGAGCAGAGTGCCCTTGGCGCTCTGAGGGAACAGCATCCGGATCAGGCCGGAGGGCAGGGAGCAGGTGAGGAACAGTTCCATCCACTCCGGCGATTCCATGGCGCGGACCGTCATGCCGGTCCACTCCTCGGTGCGCGGCTGGTCGAGTACACCTGCGAGGGCGTCGGCGTCGATGTTGAGTCCGGCGGGGGCCTGCAGCCGTACGGTGCCGTCCGTGCTGAGCGGGATTACTCGGCGGTCGTCGTCGGCGATGCCCCGCCGAAGCGGCATGAAGGTGTTCATCTCGCTGCCGAGGGAGACCCATCGGCCGTCACGCTGCTCGTAGGCAATGGAGCGGGACACCGTGCCCTTGAGACGCTGGGGGACGAGAAGCCGCCCGCCGGGGGCGAGTTGTCGCAGCCAGGCGTGCGGTACGCCGTGCGCGCCGACCGTGGCGATGATCCGGTCGTACGGCGCTGCCTCGGCGTAGCCGAGTGCTCCGTCGCGGGTCGCTGCCTGGACGTTGGTGATCCCGGCGGCGGCGAGGTGCGCACGGGCTCCTTCCACGAGGTCGTCGTCGACGTCGAGGGTGGTCACGTGTCCGCTCTCGCCGACCAGGTGGGCGAGCAGGCCGGCGTTGTAGCCGGTGCCGGCGCCGAGTTCGAGGATGCGCTCGCCGGGCTGGGCGTCGAGCTGGTCCAGCATGAGGGCGACGACGCCCGGCTGGGAGGCACAGGAGATGGACGTGCCGTCGGTGTCGTACTTGATGTGCACCGGTGCGTTGGCGTAGGCGTCTTCGAGTGACGCGTCGGGCACGAACACGTGGCGGGGCACGGTCCGCAACGCGGTCTCGACGGCGGGCGTGCGGGCGTGTCCGTCCGCGCGGAGCTGGTCGACCAGGGCGTTGCGGAGGCGCTTGGCGTCCGCCGTGGGGGTGGTGATCGTGTCGGTGTTCACCGCGCTGACGCTATCGGCGTCGGCCGTTGCCTCGGTGGGCGACTCGGTGTGGTCACTCGTTCCCATGACTACCTCTCGTGCGATGTGGGACAGGGCGCTCTGGTCGTCCCGGAGGAGACCGGCGCGGTTGGCGTGGAAGATCACGTGGTGGGCGATGACGGCTCGCAGGCCGCGGGTGAGGGCGCCGCGGGCTGCGAGGTCGGCGAGCGTGGCACCGGCCCGTTCGAAGGCGGTCGCCCATTCCTCGTGAGCGTGGAGTGGGCCACCCGGGCGACAGAGGCTGTGGGCGTCGGCGGTCATGAGCTTGTGCATGGCCGGAGCCAATTCGATGGCTCGCTCGGGCGGTTGTGGAGCGATGGCCGGTCGAAGGGCCGCGACCTTCGCCCATACGTCGCCCTGTTCGAACCAGTCGAGTCCGGCGCCACGCATCATGACGCTCGTCAGCAGGACGGCGGTCTCCCGGCGTCCCAGGTGCATCGGGCTCGGCTGGTAGGTGAGCAAGTGGCGGGAATCGCTGTGGAAGAGTTCGTGGGCTGTGTCCATGGCCTCCGGGCCGCCGAACGTGGCGGTCTCGGGCTCGTAGACGCAGGGCAGGCACGACACGGCCACGCCGTCGCCGACTAGATCGCTCAAGAGCGACTCAATGGCTGGTGAGGGCTTGTCCGCGAGGTAACGCAGCGGCCAGGGCTGCTTGTTCATGAACCACCAGTCGGTGAGCTGCCCGTCGGCCTCCGCCTCGATCAGGGTGGGGCCGAGGCGTTCGGCGATGGTGCGCTGGGCAATCTCGCGGTCGACGAAGGTGATGTTGTGCTGCTGCCAGCGGTCGGGAGGCAATGAGGTCCTTCGGTCGGTGGATCAGGCGATGAGGAGGCATGCGTCCCAGGCGGACCGGGGTGGTGCGGCGGTGCTGGGCGCGAGGAGCGCCAGGGCTATGCCGACGGCGCCGTCGAGTAGGCCGGGGCCGCTTTCCTCGTCCTGGATGAGCGCCATGGCCGTGAGTTCGGGGTCGGTGCCCGGTGGGATGACCGCAGCCAGGAGGGCCGGGATCGCGGCGCGGAGTTTCTCCGCGGTCGAGGGGCGGGCGTCGTCGGCCGTACGCGCGGCGACGTGGGCGAGGCCGGCCAACCCGTGGCAGAGGCCGTTGTCCGTCGTGGCCTTCAGCTGCTCGGGGTCGGTAAGGGCGGCCACGAATGCCTTCTCCGCGGCAATCTGGCGGCGGGTGTCGCCGAGGGCAAGCGCGGCAAGTTGCTCGGCGCGGGCGAGGCCGGCGGTGCCGTAGCACCAGGATGGCCGACGGGGCGCGGACGGGGCGAGACGCCCGCTTCGCAGCTCGCCCTGAGTGACCCAGTACGGCCAGACCGGTCCGCCGTTAGCCTTCTCCTTCCAGCGGTCCAGCCAGGCCAGGATGGTGCGCAGTGCTGCGTGGTGCCCATCGGTGACGGAGCCGTTCCGAGCGGCAAGGGCCAGGAGCGCGAGCACGCCGCTGATGCCGTGCGCCATACCGGTGTTGGCGTGCCCGCCGGGGAATCGGTCGTCCGGGCTGCCCGAGGGCCCGGTCTCCGCCCACCAGCCCGGCAGGTTCTCGCCATGGTGGGTGATCGGTTCGGTGAGGCGCACGCAGTAGTCGAGAACGGCGCGCATCGTGGACCTGCCGGGTTTTCGGCGCAGTAGATAGGCGCCGTATCCGGTGAGGCCCCGGATGGCGTCGAACTCGGCGAGCTGCGGCAGGCGTCCGGCGTCGATGCGGCGATGTGCGGCGTCGAGACGGCGTCCGACGTCGACTGCGATCTGGGCGTCCATCGCGTCGAGGGCGCGCTGGTAGGAGCCGGGAAGGTGATCGGCCGCACAGGACAGGGCGTGGGCGAAGGCGGGCACTCCGTAGAACGGGTGGCTGTCCGGGCCGCTGGTGAGCGGCTGTCGGGAGGCGGCGGCGAGCCAGTCGTGGGCGCGGTGCCACGGTGCGAGGCCGTTCGCGGCCAGCTCGATGTGCAGGAGCGCGATGCCGGGTGGCCCGTAAGCAAGATGCTGCCGGTCCGAGCACAGCGTCCTGGAGCCGTGAGGCATGGTCTCGGGGTCGGCGAGCCGGGCGGCGATGGCGTCGACCAGGCCGAGCGTGGGGTGCGCGTTCACGAGGCCCTCTCCTTGGTGCGGGCCGTCCAGGCCAGGGCGGCGGCGCGCGCCAGGTAAAGGCACACCTCTTCCTCCGGGAAGTTCACGGCGACGTGGCGCACGAAGTGGACGTGCAGCAGGGATGTCAGGACGTCGTCGACGGCGATGCCCTGGGTGCCCGGGCCGGGCAGGTGCGGCCGGTACGTGGCGAGTGCCGCTTCCCGGTCGACCCATCCGGACACGATGGCGTCTCCGCCCGGGACACTGCGCAAGGCCGACCAGTCGTCGCTCGGGTCGGCGAGCCGTACGGCCTCGGTGAACTGCGGGCGCGGAACGGGCACGGGTGCGGTCGGCGAGACATGGTCGATCAGCCACCGCACCCCGGCCTCGGTGGTGCCGAGGAACGCGGAGGCGATGGCGACCGTGTGGGCCGCCACCAGCGTGCGCTGACTGGGGCGCTGTGGCTGCGCGAGCTGGGCCAGGACGGCGCGCGAGTCCGCCCGGAACACCTCCTCGGCCGCCTCCCATGCGGCGCCGGAGCCCCAGCGGCCCATCTCGCGGTAGGAGGTGGGATAGCGCAGATCGGCCAGCAGGCCGATGCTTCGTAGCTCGTCGGCCCAGGCGCTCACCGTTCGGGCCGTGTCGGCGAAGGCTTGCGCGTCGGGGAGGGCGATGCGTACGCGGAGGTGTTGGTTCGGGTCGCGGAAGCGGATGAACCACCACGGCGGGTTGCCGAGCTGTTCGAGGAGACCGGGCAAATGCTGGGAGAGCAAGACGTCTTGGCGGCGGGGGTCGCCGTACAGGGCGGCCAGAAGAACCGAGGAAGCGGCGGGCGTCTGCATCTGGGTCGCAGACAGGGCACGGGCCCGGCTGGGGGCTGGCAGTGGCGACCATGCTGACGGCCTGGTTGCTTTGAGGGGCACCACGACCTCGTGCGCTCGCCCACCGCACCAGCGATACGCCTCCGGTCCCGGGGCCTCGACGAGCACGGCCAGGCGCGAATGGTCGAGGTGTCGGCGCAGGAGCGCACGATGGCCGGCCTCGTCGAGGTCGAGGAAGAGGCGCCGGTCGCCTTCTACGAGGTAGACGCGGTGCGGCAGCCTCCGCCGGGCACGCCAGTCGCTGAGCGCCGTGTCCCACTCGGCCCGAGGGCGGGCATGGCCGGGCAGTTCGGACGCTTCCAGCCGCCAGCGCGCCGGGGCCAGCACGGTCCGGCCGTACCGCAGACGTGGAAGGAACGGCATCGCCGTTGCGGCGCCCCAGTCGAAGACGGTGACCTGCGCGCACTGGGCACGGGACAGCTCGGTGAGGAACCGCACCAGCGGCGGGGTGTGGGTGCGCAGGTTCAGCGCGTGCATCCCGATGGCCTCGACGCGATGTCCGCGCTCGGGGACGGCGAGGTACATGCGGCGGCCGTCGCACCCCACAGCCAAGTCCTCCGGGGTGAGGACGGTGTCCTGCGGGGCGCGGTGCTCCTGAAGACTGATCACGTTGGGTAGAACCTGCGGGGAGCGGGTGACGTGGGCGCTCTCGGAGACCAGGGGCGGGAAAGACAGCTGCGCGGGCACGGTGTTGCCGTCGGCGGCCGGGAGGTCGGCAAGCTCTGCGACCAGGGCCTCCCGGTCGGCGGGGGCCAGCACACTGAGGAAGCGGCCCGTGGAGACGCCGGCACCACGGGACACGTACAAGACCTCCAGCCGGAACCGCCCGCGCTGCAACTCCTCCAGGCTGGCCGCGTGCACCCGCACCCCGATCTCCAAGTGCGGCGGCAGCCGAGGCTCGTCGGGACCCACGTCCAGGGCCTCGATCTGTTCGTCCGTGAGGATCACTTCGTCACGGCCGTCGAGCGCGGCGGCCTGAGCCAGCCGTACGAGGGCGTCATCCCGAGCGGAGACGCGGGGCCTGCGTGAGCTGGCCGGAGCGCCTGGGTAGCCGTCGGGATAGCCGGTGCCGCTGTCCGCCACGGCCTCCACGAGCGGCACCATCGTGCCGATGCCGTACCGCTCGTAGAACCGCTGGTGGTACTTGTTCCAGGCGGCGGTCCCGTACGGACGGCTGCTCAAGCGGGTCAGGATGAGAGCGGCGCGCTCGATCTCTCGGGCGACCGCTTTTGGCAGAACGATCTGTGCGTCCAGGCGGAGGTCGAGCGCGACGGGGTGGCGACGCAGGCCAGGGACGAGGACTCGCATCCGCGCCGCGACGCTGTCTCGGCCGCCGTGCGTGGCGCACTCCTCCAGGCCCGCCCGGACCGCGTGGAGTTCGCGCACGGTCTCCGCGACCGGGGCGAGGCTTCCAGCATCGATCGCGTCGAGTTGGCCCACCAGATACCCGAGGGCATCGGTCTCGGTGCTCGGAGCATGCAGGCCCGTGATCAGTACCCGCCGCCGGATCAACTCCGCCAGCAGTTGGCACGCCTTCTCGGAACCGGCCTCGGGGAACTCCGCCCGGAGCTTGTCCACGAGGGTGCCGAACCGGATCGGCAGTCGGGCCGCGGCCAGGACCGCGTGCACCGGTCCGGTCAGGGCCAGAGACGCCTCGACTGCGCGAGTCCGGTCGCCCAGGACATCGGGCTGGAACGGCACGACGAGCTGGTCTCCCCGGTACGTCACGGTGTTGTTGACGACGACGGGCAGCCGTTCGAGGAGGTCCGGGCACGACTCCAACCGTGCAACCAGGGCCGCCAGCCACTCTGCCCCCGCGCGGCTGACGGCCACGTCCTCCTCGCCCCAGTCGGCCCCCGCCTGCGGGCCGAACTTCACGGTGGCCACGCCGGCGAACAGGCCGAAGGGTGTCGCCCGGTGCTGGGCCCGCAGCAGGTAACGGGCCACGGACAGCACCGCGCGCTGCACATCACGGAGGGCGGGGTGCTCGGCCGTACACAGGGCCCGTACCTGCGCGGCCAGAACCGGGCTGGAGTGCCGGAGTGCCTCGGCGACGTCCGTGTTCGCCCAGACCGTGCGGAGCCACGCCACACGGGCAGACGAACCACTGGGCGAGCAGTCATCGAGGTCAGGGCATGGAGGGAATGGCAGCGAGGGCCGGGCCACGGCGCGCACGAGAGCGGTGGAACCGGTGCGGAACGCTGTGGGCGGAGCAACCACCAAGTACCTCCGTAGGTGAGGGGGCGGGCGGCTGGTGCCGCCGCGCGGAGACGCGGCGGCACCAGACCGGGGTGATCTGGGGTCCGGGTCAGGCGACGTTGGTGGTGCAGGCGCCGCAGGTGGACCCGCAGTTGTCGTCGGTCAGGTTGACCAGGCCCGCCGGGTCGGCGATCTCGACGAGGGAGACGTCCAGGTCGAAGCCGTCCGACGCCCCCGGGATCTGCGGGCGCAATTCGGTGCGGCTGGGAACTACGGTGCTGCGCGTCATGCTTCAACTCCTTATAATCGTGGCGGTGTTACCGGGCTGGAGCGCCCACCAGGTGCCGTCACGGGAGCGCTGCCAACGGCTGCTCCCCGGGCGGCTCCTGGCTGCCCGGCACGAGGGGGCGTGCTCCGCGTAGGAAATCCTCGCGGGGTGCCTGCCTCACGCCGGGAAGTCGTGTGCCGGAAGTCTGATCAAGCGGACGTCGGCCGCCGCTCCATGAAGTAGGCGAGCGCCTGGGCCTTGAGGCGATCGAGGCACGGCTCGCAGGCGTAGAAGGGGGCGTGCTGCCCGTCCCACTGCACCGGGCCGAGCCAGATCACCAGGACGCCGGTACGCCCGCAGCCGAGCCAGCAATCACCGGTGATCCACGGCCACTCCATGGACGGATGTCCCCTTTCTCAGCTGGTCGGGATAGTCGATCTGGCGGCCTGGCAGTTGGGAGCGCAGGCCCAGAGCTGGAACGGCAGGCCCTGGTGGCGTATCTCGCCCAGACGTTGGCCGCTCGCTCCCAGTGGCCAGGCGCAGAGGGCGCAGTCCATGGCCATCTGCTGGCGTGGCCGGAGTCGGGCAAGATCCGGAAGAGGCGAGGGTGCCGTGGCCGGGATGCTCACTTGCCATCCTTGGTACGGAGTTCCGCCCAGACCTCCTTGCCCCAAGGGCATCTGCCCGAGCCGTGCAGGTCGTAGCCCCACCGGTCAGCGACAGCATCGACGAGGAGCAGCCCGCGCCCCGACTCGTCGTCGTCAGCCGCCTGGCTGAGCATGGGCAGACGCGTTGGTTCCCGGTCCACGACCCCGACACGCAGTCGTGTCGCGCTCGGCCGCCCAACCGTGAGGCGGATCTCGGGACACGGAGTGTGCCTGGAGGCGTTCGCGATCAGCTCCGTGACGATCAGCGCGGCACGGTCGGCGAGGCCGTCGAGGTGCCACACACCGAGGACGTCTCGGACGAGTTCGCGGCCGAGCTCGGCCGTGGACGGCGTGCACGGGAAGGTCTGGCTGTACGTGGGGTGGCCGACAGAGAGGGCCTCAACTGGTGTTCTCAGACTCGTCATTGGGGTGGAGCCTTCGTGTCGTCTCGGCGCCCGGCCCGCCCCCGCGGGGGAACCTCAAGGGCGGACCGGGCCGTCAACAGCCGCCCGCACGGTGGGGCGCGGCGGGCGACCAGCACCCAGACAACTCCCTTTCCCAGCACGTTGGTTAGGACGTTCAGGTGCTCAGCCGACGCACCGACCTAGGGTGTTTTGACCTCTCCTTTACCTGGCGGGTGGGGGTCGCGCGGACTACCGTGCCCGCATGGACACCACCCGCAACACCGTTCTTGAGGCGTGGATGACCGAACACGGCTACAGCTCCAACAGCCTCGCCGAGGCCGTGAACAGGGCCATTGAACGGTTGACCGGACGCCCTGGTGGACTCGACGGCTCGTCGATCCGAGCATGGAAGGCAGGCCGGGTCACGTGGCCAAAGTCAGCCGCCCGCAGGGCACTTGAGGACGTCACCGGACTACCCGCCATCGCCTTAGGGTTCGTGCCACGGAGCCGGCCTTCGTCCACCCCGGCCCCACCGCAGCAGGAGGACCCCGACATGAAGCGCCGCACCCTCGTCGGCAGCATCGCGGCGGCTGCCGCAGCAGCAGCCGCACCCGGCACCGCATCGCCGCGCCGTATCGGCATGAGCGACGTCAACCGCCTCAACAAGCGCTTCGCCGAGATCATCGCCAGCGACCACCGCCACGGCGGACAACTCGGTATCGAACAGCGGGCCGCCGCACTCGCCGACGAGGCGCTCAACCTCCAGAACGCCGGCAGCGCCACCCAGCGGGTACGCAGCAACCTCTACGCCTCAGCAGCCGCCTTCCGCTCCTCCGCTATGTGGGCCGCCATCGACGGCCGACGCTACGACGTCGCCAAGGCGCACATGCGCGAGGCCCAGGCCCTCGCCGAGATGTCCGGCGACCAGGCGATCAAGTTCCGCATCTGGAGCCACGCGGGCACCATGTACCGCCACATGGGCCGCCCCGCCGACGCGTTCGCCGCCAACGACGTCGCCCGCAACCTGCACCTCACCCGCCGAGACCCCCTGTTCGCCTCCCTCGGCCTGGCCCGCCAGGGCGCCATCCACGGCACGGCACAGGACCGCACCGGCACGCGCCGGGCCTTCGAGCAGGCGCAGGACGCCATGCTGCGCGCCGACCCCGCCGACTACCGGCCGGTGTGGATGCTCGCCTTCTACGACCAGGCCGAGCTGGATTCCCTGGCTCTCTCCGCGCACTTGGCGCTCGGCGACTACTCGACTGCCGAGTACCACGCCCACCGCTGCCTGTCCGCCCTCCGGCCCCACATGATCCGGTCCCGGGCCATCACCACCACCCGGCTTGCACACGCCCAGCTCGCCCAGGGCGCCCCCGAAGCCGCTACGGCCACCGCGATGAAGGTCCCTGCCGAGGCCGCTACCCAGCACGCTCGGGTCACGCGGATGCTGCAGGAGTTCGGGGCCGCGCTGCGCGCCACCGCGCCGGGCAGCTCCAGCGTGCAGACCTGGACCGAGCACGCTGCCGCCTGGAGGATGGCCGCATGACCACGGCGCCCGCCATCGAACTGCGCACGTTCACCACCCTCGACACAGCCCGCGGCGACCTCCTCGACGTGTACGCCGAAGTCCGCGCCCCGCTCCTCCACCTGCCGAACTACGCGGTCACCGCGTTCGGCGAACGCCTGGACCGGCATGGCACCGAGCCGGGGTTCACGGCCGTCCTCGCGTACGCGGACGGGCATCCGGTCGGCTACGCCTACGGCAACACCATCGAGCACGGCGACCGCTACTGGCAGCGCACCAGCCCGACGCCGGCGGAGAAGTACACCGAGCGCCCGGCCGTGGCCCTGAAAGAGATCGGCGTCCGGCCGACCTGGCGGAAGACCGGCACCGCCCGGCGCATTCATGACGCGCTCCTCGCCACCCGTGAGGAGCGATACGTCACCCTCATGGTCAACCCGGCCGCCGGCGACGGAAAGGTCCACGCGCTTTACAAGTCGTGGGGGTATGAGGACATCGGACAGAGCCAGCCGTCGCCGGCCTCGCCTGTACTCACCGTGATGATCCGCACCTGTCACTGACCGGCACCCGCGACAGCGCGCTGTACCGGCGACACGGCCTGGATGCGACGGCCCCGGGAGCATGCGGCTGCTGTCCACGCTGATCACCTAGTCACCAGCGTCCCTGTGGTCTCGGGCCTGCTCATTGAGGTAGCGGAACTGGGCGTTCCTCTCGGGGTGCTGAGCACGCTCGATGGTCTTGGCGTTGGTCTTCAGACTGAAGCCTTCCTCCCGCAGCAGCCGGCCACCGTGTCGGCGGAGACCCGGTGGCCCTGCCGGGTCAGCTCCGCTGCCAGCTTCCGGGTCGACTTCGTCGTCCACCGCAGCGGCGGCATCGGGGCGCCCCGCTCGTCGGGCTCGACCAGCGCGAGCAGCGCCGGCCGCAGCCCCGGATCAAGGTCCACGGCCTACTTCCGGCCCCCACCAAGACAACGGACCCGCCCCAACAGAGCCTGACCAAAATCCAGTTCAGCCGCTCCGCGCGAGACCGTGTCCTCCCGGACCCCTGCCGCGGCAGCGACGCGCCTGCTCCCTCCATGCCCCAGCGACAGCGCTTCCGCCCCTATGACCAGCCGACGCTGACGCTCGTCCAGATGCGGCAACAACACCTGGAACTTCGCAGCCAGGACGGCCTCGATCCCCTCCGGTCTCGCCATACCAGAACATCGAGTCACACAGCTGAAAGCCACGACTTGATTCCCGGCAAGCCCTAAGACGGTCCCGGCCGAGATACAGCTGACTTCGTCCACCTGCTGCTATCTGACACTGTTGCCAGCCGCAGGGTTCAGGATCGGCGACGCCCCCGCGCGGCATAAGGGCAACGATCCTGCCCCTGTCTCTGACGCCAACGCGAGCACGAACTCCCCATGACGAAACAGCGGCGGCGCATACTGGAAGCCGTTCTCGGTGCGGGTGATCACGATACTGCCCGCGCAGCAGCGACTCGTGGAGCGGCCACGGGCCATGGCCTTGGAGAGGTGCCCCTCGGATGGCGGCGGCGACCCCGCCTCGTGGCAGTGGACCGACAGCTGCGTGCAGGCGATGTGCGCGTCGGGTGCCGCCGCTCGTACGCCCTCAATGATTTCCGGTCGCGGATTGGCTGTTCGGCCACTCGTCCCCATCGAGAAGATCACCATGCGCGGCTCGACTGCGGACGTGAGCGAGCGGGCGAACTCCACCGGATTCATAGCTCCGGGGAGGCCGCCATGATGCGGAAAGACGAGAACATCCGCGCGAAGTTGCTGACTCCGGCGATCCAGGATGTCCCGCAAGCCGACGCCGTCGATGTCACTGGCGAGGAGCACGGCCGCCGCGCCGTCGAGATGGATCCGGATGACGGCGGACATGGTATTGCTCGTCACCGTGCCGAACCGGGCATCGCGCGTGCGCGGACCCGAGAGCGCCATCAGCGATCGAGGGTGACACACTTCGAGCTCCGCCCGGCCCACCCGGATGGGAAGGCCCGTATCCGTAGATACTGGAAGAATGCCCGTGATGCGCTCGTCGTCCGCCACGAGCTGCAGGGTTTCCTGGAGGTGCCGCCACGCCCGCGTGTCCTTGGACGCGTCAGTGTTGACTCGGACACGGCCAAGCGACCACCGCGGGTCCAGGAGGAGCCTGCTCATTCCCGCGATGTGATCGTTGTCGACGTGCGACACGATGACTTCCTCAAGGCCCGTGCAGCCGAGTCTTTCGAGTTCGGCGTGTGTGGTGTCGTCCGCGGCGTCGACAACCGCGCACCGTGGCCCGTCGCGGACGATGGCGGAATTGCCGTGACCGACATCCAGGATCGTAACTGCGAGGTCGCCCTCGGAAGGTGCGCTCTGACGGGGGAGAAATGGAACGGTCACAGGGCGCGGATATCCTCGGACAGTTGAGGGGCCAGGGAGATGTGTGCGAAGCAGAGGTCCTCAGCCCGAGGGGCGTAGCAGTTGACCTCGGCCCGCAACCAGGTGCCAGGCAGCAGGGCGTCGGCAGGAATCCCCGTGTCCTCCTCGAAGCGCAGCAGCGGCAGTTGCGCCACCTTCGTCAGGCTCCAGCCACTGACCAGCACTTCGGCGTACGGTGCTTCGCCTGCCGGGTGCACGGCGAGGACCTCGATCGGGGTGCGGAACCGGCTCCGCTCTCGTGACCACTTGCCCGCCGCCTCTTCGAGAGCGTATCGGACTGCGCCGAGGACTTCTTCGTCGTCGGCCTGCTTGGGGACGACTGCGGGGATGTCAGCCCGCCATCGGTGGATGGATGATGCCTCGTGGGTGCCTACATGCGAACTCATGACGATGGCCGGGAGCTTGTGAGGGCGGCTGTTGGCCCGGGCGGCGAGCTCCGCTCCCGTGAATGCGACCGTCCAACTGCTACGCAGCTGGTGGTCGCAGACGAGTACGTCCAGAGGAGGTAACGTCGACAGATACTCCTCCGCCGTGGCGCGGGGACGCGGCCGGGGCATAATCAGAGCCTGCATGTCGAAGTCTTCGAAGAGTCGGCCGAGGGCTTCTGCGTCGGCCTTTACATCGTCCACGATGCCGACCCTGTGGACATCCTCAAGCTGCAGAGCCATCGTCACTCCTCCCCTTCGTCGTTCGTGTTACCGGCAGCGGGAGCCGACGTCGTCGAGGCAGGCAACTCGACCAGTAGCCGGGCTCCCCCTAGGGGGCCGTTTCTGATCGCCTGCTGGCGTCCCGACATGTCGCCAACCGTGTCACGGACGATGGTCAGACCCAAGCCTGTCCCACCGTCTCGGGTGGTGAATCCGGGAACCCAAATCTCTTCCGTCGAGGCGTCCTGGATCCCTGGGCCCGAGTCATCCACGGTTAGGCGAATCCACGGAGCGTCCTTATCTACGAAGGAGCGGGTCGCCAGGTGGATCCTGCGCTCCAGGCCGCCGTCCGTACGCGTCAGCGCGTGGACGGAGTTGACGAGAAGATTGGAGACGATGGATTCGACCGCAGCCTCGTAGGTTCGTACGCGAAGGTTCCGGCCATCGAGATCATGGGTGACGTGAATGCAGCGGTCACTGAGGAAATTGTGGAACAGACGCAATGTGGCCAGGCACACTTCGTCGATGTCCACGTATGTCAGATCGCGCTTCTTGCGGACAAGAAGTTCCAAAGGAAGTTTGGCGAAGATCTGCAAGGTACGAGCCCCATCCATGATGGCACTCAGAGACGGTTTATAGCGGTCATCGACAGTTGCCGGATCGATGTCCCGACGCACCCTCCGGTCGACCGTACGCGCTTCCTGGAGGATGCGATCAGCGGGCTGCTGCGCTTCGTGGGCGAACACGGAGGTACTCGTTCCCACAGTGGCGAGGGCCCGGTAGAGGAGCAACTCGGATTGGAGATCCTTGATCTCTCGCAGACGCTGGTCCGCAAGGAGCTGCGAGGTGGTCAAGATACGTTGGACCGACGCACGGTCAAAGTTGCCATCCAGGCGGCCCTGATTATCTGCGAGCTGCTCCTCAAGGGCCTTCTTAGCTTCGGTGAAGTCGGCCTCGGCATCGGCCGTCTGCGCCTTCGCGCGCTTGCGTTGTTCTTGCCGTTCGGCTTCGCGAATCTGACGACGGCGCTGTGATGCCCATTCAATGGCAGACCGGGCGAACTCACGTAGTTCACCGAAGGCGGCGTTCTGCACGAAACCACTACGGTCCGTCTTCGGCTGGAGGCGATCTTCCGGATCATTGACGACCAACGCCCCTACGGAGTTATTCGTATAGGGGCGGAATTCGGAGAGCACAGCGCGACGGACGTTGATGCTCAGCCAGTCGTCGTCAGGGTCACCATAGGGCTGAACTCGCAACCCATGATGATACAGGTGCACACCGCCGACGTCGGCAAGCCAGCTCTTAATCTCCGGTGTTGGCTGAACCGAGTCACGCAGGGCGACCGAATGCCTCGGGTTGAGATTGAACATCCACAGGTCGAACTTGGCCGCAGGGGCACTGGTGAAAAGGCGCTCGCCGCCGGTTGCGGTCGTTGGGCGTCGGCCTCCGGCGACCGCGGACCGAAGGTCTCTCGCCGTTGCGGTGCCAATCAGATTTCCCTGATGGTCCCTGAGCTCCGCCGACTGGCTGCCATCCGCACCGAGCCGTCCCGACAAATGGAACTCGGCCCACTGCAGGTGTTCATCCGTCACGGTCGAGGTGAGGTCCTCATACCCGAACGCCGTGTGATTCCAGAGAATCTTGAAGGTCGACTCAGTCTGAAAGGGGCCCGTGAGCAGCGTGAGCGAGCGCGTAAGCCGCTCGACATCGGCGACGCTCAACCCCTGCCGGAGATCGTGTATCTCGATACGAGTTCCCACACGGGCGTAAGGCGGGACGTCGCGGAGTTCGAGCGCTACGTCCTCCACCGCGTGAGCGGAGTCGAGTTCGTCCCAGTCGATACCCAGGGTGTACTGCACACCTGGAGTCGCCGCGGACCGTGTCGTGACCTTCACACGCCGACCCAGGCGAAGCGCTGCCAGACGCCCAAGCCCCTTCTCGCCGACCCGCCTTCGACCGCTGCGGGTGAACGGTGACGACGGTTTCCTGGAACTGCCGATGAGCAGGAAGTCGGAGGTGAGTTCGGCATCGGTCATGCCGTGCCCGTTGTCCGAAACGATGATCGAGCCGCCAGTGCGCGCGGAGTCGACCAACTCGATGCTGCACTCGGTGGCGTCTGCGTCGTACGCGTTGCGTACCAACTCCATGATTCCCATGTCCGGATGCGGAACGAGCTCTTCACCGAGACGCGTGAGGATCTTGGGCGCGAAGCGCAGATGATGCCTGGCCAACCGGCGCCGCCTCTCGTGAGCAGTGGGATCTTCCAGCATGCTAGCTACATAGAGACCGTGCAAGTGAAGTCTTCTGGGATTACCTGTAGTTCGCAAACCTCGATCTTGCATGAGGGTCCGTCAGCTTGCTGACGGACGCTTTGTGGCGAGTGTTGGTGGGGAATTTCGGAGTCTGGGCAGGTGGAGTGCCCGGCTGTCGCGTCGGGTGTGCGCCGGGTTCCACGGCTCCGGTCGGGGTGGTGCTACTCGCAGGGATGAGAAGGTGCTCGTCAGCCGGGGTTCGGGAGGGCCTGGAGCCGGTCCAGGGCATGCGTGATCACGTCGGTCCAGGCCAGTGCCCTGCGAAGCGGAGGATGCGACGGCGGCCGGTGGTGACGAGCTGGGCGGCGGTGGAGAACAGCCGAAACCGCAGGCGGCGGGACTCCCAGAGCCGGGCTTGGCCGGTCAGGGGCATCCAGGCGAGCAGGTCGAGGGCAATCTGCACGGTCTCCAGCCAGATCTGGTTCTGCGCGGTGTCATGGAGAGGGAGATTGCGCAGGCCGGCGGCGCGGATGCAGTCATCGGCCCGGGCCCGCTGCCGGTGCCGCAGTTCGAGGGCGGCGATCGCCTCGCCGGTGGTGTTGGTGGCGAAGCGGGTTAGCCGCGTCGGCGTCAGTGAAACGCAACTGGGCGCCGGGGTGTGGCCGTTCCTTGCGCACGATCAGCCATAGCCCTTTCGGGCAGCCGGTCAAGCAGTCGCCGGCGAGTTCGACGCCCCAGGCGCCGTCGCGGATCTCGCCGTCGAGTTCCAGCCCAGGCCGGTACCTTCAGGACGGCCTGGTGGATGGCGTCGGTGATGGTCACCCCGACCGAGTACGACAGCCACCTGCCCTTCGCGAGCCAGGCGATGAACTCGTGGGTGCCGCCGCCGGAGTCGGTGAGTCTCTCCCCCGCGATCGGAAAGATCGTCTACGTTGGCATGCCTCTACAGTGGTGCACCAACCCTCTCGGGATCTTCTCCTGTCTGCCCGCGGCGAACCGCCCGGGGGCGGGGCTGTGGGATCTCAGATTCCGTGGCCGAATCTCACCACCGATGGCCACTCGATGGCCGGTCGGCCAACAGTCTGAGACGGCAGGTCGAAGCACTCACCCTTGAGGCTGACGAAGTGCCCAGTCGCGGTCGCCCGGCGTCGGCTCGGTTCGCCCACGAGCCCGTAGGACTCCGTCGTTGTCGGGCATGACAGCAGTGCACAGAGGCACAGATTCACCCGCATATACAGACAGGAGCGCGGCGGCATGAGCACGGGATATCCGGGCGGCCAGTTCGGGGAACTCGTCCTCTTCGGCGATGGCGCTGCGGATGTTGCCGTACTCGTCCTGCCACACGCCTTCGACGAGGCCATCAGCGGGCAGGGCTCTCAGGACGGCGTCGATGTCGGTGGACAGGGGCGGCCAGACGGCCAGACGGACCCGGGGAGCCAGTCCAGCGCGAACGGGGTCGATGGTGTCGCTGGTGAGGTGGTGCCATCGTGAGGCACCTTCGAGATACGTCTCTTCCAGAATTCCTGCTTGGCCGGTGACGACTGCCCTGTGCAGGTCGGCCCAGAAGTCGTCATCGCCGGGACGCTGGATGACCTGATCTTCCTCCTCGGCCTCGAAGGCGTACGGGGAGGCGTCCAGGCGTTCTGGGAACAGTCCGAGCTCCCGGGTGTGGGCCAACGCTTCCTCGCAAGGCCGACTACTGCTGATGTAGAGGTACTGGTCCCATCCCACATGGACCGCGAACGCGCCTTCCACCTCCAACCGGCACCAGGCTCCGTTGTCGCGCAACATGACGCGCACCAGCTGCAGCCCGATTTCGAGCGGTACTTCTGCCCCGTCGTGAAAACCGGTAGGGCCGCCAGAGAAGATCCCGTCCAACCCAAAGCCGTCCACCGGAGGCTCCACACCGAAGTGCGCCAAGGACGGGACCTGTGGTTCACGTACGGCCAGGTGATCGACGCCGCTGTCCCCGGCGAAGGCCGCGACCGCCTGAAGATAAGACGCCTCGACCTCGCCGTGATCGCTGACGGTGTCCTCGCTGCCGGTGTAATGCCCGTGTTCGTCACGGTCGGCAGGGTCGTACTTGGTGACGCGGTAGACGTAGGGGAGCTGCACCGCCCCATCATCCAGCACGCTTGCGTCGCCCCACGAGGAAATGCCATGGGAGGTGAGACAGAGTCGTAGGCCAACATCCTGAGACAGATCAGGAACCTGCTCGTCAGCGCAATGCTCTATGACACGAGCCACAAGATCCTACATGACCCTTTGTGGGATCTCAGATCCCGTGGCCAACTCTCACGAACCGTGGCCACCCGGTTGCTAATTGACCAAGCCCCTGAGACTCCGCATCCGCTCAGAGACGAGGCTCCTTGAAGTCCGACCGCGAAGGTGTTGAATCCCTGCGGAGGCCCAGCAGCTTCCGTACCTTCTCCATGGCAACGTCGCTGCGGAGCAAGAGCGCGATTGCCGTGGTCACGGTGGAAATAACGGGGGTGAGCGTTACAAACCAATCCGTCATCGCGCTGTCTCCTCTGCCGCAGCGGCCTTCGCACACATCAACGTGCATAGCCCAGAACCAGCCACAGCCACGAGGAACGCGATCAGCGACTGCTGGCCGACGACCTCTTTGATCTTGTTCTCGTCGCCGGAGGAAGGCGAGAGGATGGCTGCGAACACCATGATGATCAGGTTGTTTACCGTTACCAAGACCAAGGCCGCGGATGCCTTCTTCATCAACTGCATCAGGGCTTCGCCGACGGAAGCGATGACCAGTGACATGGCCATGGGATAAAGCTGGGCCTCGCTGCACCACTCCCAGAAGCTGCGATGCGGGGCGCCGGCGGTTTGCCTGCTATGCAGGTACTCGCTGATCGTGGGCGCCAGCCCGACGAGCACCGACAGGACGAGCCAGATGGTGAATCGGAGCCAGACCATCTGCTTGGCGTGCTTACGCTGAGTGTCCGGGTCCGCTCCTGGGGCCGCTGCGCTTACAGTCTCGCCAACTCCAGGCGCTCCGCCTTCACCCCCAGAAGACGCCACTGAGGTCGTCGTCATCCATAACTCCGCTGAACGAGTGGCCGGTCAACCTCATGTCTACCGGAAGCCGCTGAGAACCACAGTATCTTCGACCGGGTTGTGAGCCGATGGACTGGTTGAGACACGTTCGCTTCCAATCCGGCAGATGTCGGCGGGCACGCCAACGGCTGTACCGATGTTCTGACCGCCGCCAATTGCATCGGATGCGAACTCGCGCCAGTCGTGAATCTCCCGGGGAGTCATGGGCAATCACGCTGCGGACCTGCGGACTTGAGCCTGGTCTCTGGTGGTGACGATACCCGCGTCTCGGGCTTCATCAGGGCCCGCGCAGGGGTTGACCTGTGCCCCTACCGCCGACTCGCACAAGATGCGGGGTTTTCTCGTATCTGATGCGAGTCGCCGCCCGCGGCGCCGCCATCCGGCAGCAGCTCCTCGAGCTCCCCGCGCCCGTCGTCGCGGACGCTCTCGGCTACCACGACAAGACCACCAGCCGCCTCCGCAACGAGACCGGAGGGACTTGGAGCCGATACGCCCCGGGTGATCACACAAGGTCACCAGCGGGCTGAACCGGCTGCGTGACCTCACGGACGCGTGCCGCGCTTCGATCCAGGCCACGTGACGCGGTCCGTACCACTCACAGCAGACCGTCCTGGGCCGGGTCGAGCGTCCTGATCGCCTTACGGATGTCCCACACCGGGCACTGAGCCGGCGCGCACGAGCCCTGCGGAGTCCACGACAGCATCCCGCCGGGAGGGCCGGTCGGCTCCAGCCCTTCCGCGCGGATCTGTTTTGGCGTGCACAGGTATGCGGGCAGCGTCTCGCTCGTGTACGACGGCAGCGGCGGCGGCCCGGCCTTCCTCTGCCGGTACACCGGATCCCCGAACAGGTCCCAGCCCACAGGCTCCCGGGGCGGACGGCGCGACGACACGGTCCTCTACTCCGGGCGCTGGACGGCGTCCAGGTGGGCCAGCGCCAGCCGCAGCGAGAGAATCGCGGTGCCGAACGAGAGGTTGTCGATCCCGTGCGCGTACAGCTGGCCGGGGTGCACGACGAATGCCTCCGACACACGCCGAGCCATGCCCTCCTGCTCGTCCGGCGCGGTCGAGCGCCGCAGGTCCTCCAGCGCCAGTGTCAGGTCCGGGGTGCCCATTTCCGACCATAGGTGGCCGTCGACGCGCAGGGCCGTGTACTTGATGTCGGCGACCGCCTCGGCCAATTCCTCGCGGGCTTCCTGATAGTTCATGGCGGCAGTCTGTCGCAGCGGCGAGGCCAGATGAGGAAGAACGAGGCAAGAAGAAGTCTGTCTTCCAGACTGAGCCCTGCTGCTTCTGCTGCTGGGATGTGCGCTGCTCATCCCCCTCGGGCGCGGGCGTCTCGGCCAGCCTCCTGGCCTCCAGCGTGATCGACGCGGATAGGGGGCTGATACTGGTGGACTCGCGACGAGTCCACCAGAAAACCGGCCCCCGTCACCTACGGCGCCCCAAGGTCGGCAGACCACCGGAAACCGTACGCAGACTGACCGAGGGGGTACGTTCGTCCTGCCGTCCGTGCGCCGATTGCTGCCGCTCCGCCTCGCGACGCTTCGCCGCCTCTTCAGCCTCTCGGCCGGCCTTGGTCTCTGGGTGCCTCTCCACCGCGGACGTCACCAGCTCGATCAGCGACTGCCTGCCCTTACCCTTCTGCGACCCGGCTACAAGGGCGCCCCGGTTGGTGCTCCTCGTGATCACGATCTGGCGGGGTGGCGTGGGCGGATCAGGAACCGTTACGCGTACGCCTTCTCCGGCTTTCAGACGGTCGAGAACTATGTTGAGCGCGGCCAGGTTCGTCGTCAGGCGGACCTTGGTGTACGTCCAGCCCTTTCGTGGAGTCAGGGACGCCTCGACGACATCGCCCTCGGCGCTATGGACGAAGGCCACGAAGCTGGGCCACGGCTGACGGCGTTCGCTATTCCCCATGCATCCGCATGTTCCACGGGAAGTATGGCTGCCACCAGCCCCTCAACGGGCCATCTCTGCGAGGAGTTTTTCCGGTCCAGCAGTGCGGCGGAACCTGGAGCCGATACCGGCTGGCGATCGCACACGGTCACCGGCATGGTGGGGCATACGAGGAACTGGCCACAGTTGAATAGGCGAGCCCACCAGTATCAAGGCCGACCACCCACAAGGGTGACGGTGCCGCCTGGGCAACCATCCGAAACGGGGATCCGACGCAGTCATGAGACTGATGAGTTCGGCCACGGCATGAGACAGCCGCAAGGCCAGCAGGTCACGGGCACGCGCTTGGCCACGGACGGCGAGACCCTACAGGGGCGCACGTCCGACAGCTAACCAGAGACACTCCGCCGCAGGTGAGAACGTCCCACATGCGTGAGCGATGCGTGAGCGGACGTTGTGGGACTGGCCGTCACAGACTGGCGCACCCCCCTGTACCGTGTGGCGCTGATCAGGCAGAACAGCATCACACGGCAGCGCCAGGCATCCCCCGGCAAGGATTCGATCCCTCTCCTAAAGCGGGTGTCGCAGGTTCGAATCCTGCCGGGGGCACAACACGCTAAGCCGCTGACCTGGGGTTTCTCCCCCAGGGAGGCGTTCTACTCGGCCTCGGACTCCTCGTCCGAGGCCGTTTGCGTGAGCGGACGGGTCGCCAGGCCCCGATATTGCTCCCGACGGATCAGCACCATCCGGCAGGGACTTCTCCGCCTCGTCGGGCGGAGAAAAACGAGGAGATGCGCGGCCTGCTCAACGCCGGTCACCAGCGCAACCGATACGTCACCCGCGTGGTCGGCAACGACCACACGCCCCACAAGTTCGCACTGGGGACCGGCTACTGGAGTTCGCTGAAGCGCTCGGTCTGGCGGGTGCGTCCGGCGACGATGATGGTGTCGTGGTCTTCGACCACGGTGTCGGCGGTGGCGTAGGTGAAGTCCTGGCCTGGGCGTTTGATGGCGACAACGGTGATGCCGTATCGGGTGCGTACGGTGCTCTCGGCGAGGCGTTTGCCGACGATGTCGGCGGGTGGGGTGGTCTTGACCATGGCGAAGTCGTCTTCGAATTCGATGTAGTCGAGCATCCGGCCGCGTACGAGGTGGGCGACGCGCTGGCCCATGTCGTGCTCGGGGTAGACGACGTGCTGGACGCCGAGCTGGGTGAGGATACGACCGTGGGCTTCACTGATCGCTTTGGCCCAGACGTCCTGAATCCCGAAGGAGACCAGCAAGGAGGCGGTCAGGATGCTCGCCTCCAGGTCGGTACCGATGGCAACAACGGCACGGTTGAACTCGTGGACGGCCAACTGGCGCAGGACGCTCTCTTTGGTGGAGTCGGCGCGTACGACGTGGGTCAGGGAGCCGGACATCATCTGGACGACTTCCGGGTCCTCGTCGATGCCGAGGACTTCGGTGTCCTCGTCGACGAGCTCCAGGGCCAGGGCGCGTCCGAAGCGGCCCAGGCCGATGACCGCGACGGAGTCCTTGCGGGCGATGCGGCGGGTTTTGGGGCTGCGGTTCCTAGCCAATGACGGGTCGCTCCTCGGGCAGGTCGTACATGCGGATGCGCTGGCGCAGGGCGAGGGCGGAGGCCACGGTGATCGGGCCGAGCCTGCCGATGAACATCAGCGCGGTCAGCAGAATCTGTTCTGTCGCGGGCAGGTCGGCGGTGATGCCGGTGGACAGGCCGACGGTGGCGAAGGCCGAGATGACCTCGAAGAGGGAGCGATCGAGGTTGATGTCGGTGAAGACCATGAAGACCACCGTTGAGCTGACCACGGCGGCCACCGACAGGAGCACCACGGTCAGGGCCTGGCGCTGGGTGTCGCCGTGCAGGCGCCGGTGGAAGATGTTCACCGCGCCTTCGCCCCGTACCTCGGCGTATATGACGAAGAACAGCACCGCGAAGGTGGTCACCTTGATGCCGCCCGCGGTGCCGGCGCTGGCTCCGCCGACGAACATCAGCACGTCCATGCCCAGCCAGCTCGCCGGGTTCATCTGGCCGGTGTCGACGCTGTTGAATCCGGCGGTGCGGGGCATCACGCCCTGGAAGAAGCCGGCCAGTAGCTTGCCTGGGGTGTCGAGCGGGCCCAGGGTGGCCGGGTTGGTCCACTCGATCGCGGTGATGAAGACGCTGCCGCCGACCAGGAAGATCCCGCTCGCCCAGACGACGATCTTGGTGTGCAGCGACCAGTCCCATGGCCTGCGCCAGCGGCGGCGGAGCTCGAACAGGACGGGGAAGCCCAGGCCACCGGCGATGACCGCGAGTGCGATCGGCAGGCAGATCCACGGGTCGGTGACGAACCCCATGAGGCTGTCGGAGTACAGGGCGAACCCGGCGTTGTTGAACGCGGACACGGCATGGAAGACGCCCAGCCACAGCGCCCGTGGCCACGGCGTGTCGTAGCCCATGCCGAAGCGCAGGGTCAGCACCAGAGCGGTGATGGCTTCGAGCAGCAGGCTGACCTTGACCACGCCGAAGACGACAGAGCTGACCTCGCCCAGCCCCAGGGTCTTAGTCTCGGCTGCCGCTGTCAGGCGGGCGCGCAAGCCCATCCGGTGGGAGATCAGCAGACCGAGCAGAGTGGCGAAGGTCATGATTCCCAGGCCGCCGAGCTGGATCAGGCCGAGGATCACGGTCTGACCGAATCCGGTCCAATAGGTGGGGGTGTCCACGACGACCAGCCCTGTGACACACACGGCCGAGGTGGAGGTGAACAGCGCCTCCAGCAGGGTCGCGCCGCCGGGGCCGGCCTTGGCGACCGGGAGCATCAGAAGCCCGGTGCCGACCAGGATCGCCGTGGCGAACCCGGCCACCACGAACTGCGCCGGATGCCGTGGGCGCGGCCACTTCGGCCTCACCACGGGGAGTCCGCGGTGAGCACGGGGCTCCTCTCGATCATTCGCACTGGACGACGATAGCCAGCCACTCGCCCGAACCTCACCGCGGGTGCCCCCTGTCGCGCCTGCAGTTTTCCTTATGCCCCGCCTGCGCCCCTCAACCG
This sequence comes from Streptomyces sp., assembly GCF_035645055.1. Taxonomy (GTDB): domain Bacteria; phylum Actinomycetota; class Actinomycetes; order Streptomycetales; family Streptomycetaceae; genus Streptomyces. Next base: position 93,389 of record NZ_DASQNH010000054.1, read on the forward strand.
ACGCCACTCGAAACTGCATCGCTTACCTGTTGACATGCCGCACGGGGCCCGCCGCATGAAGGGCTCGGAAGCTGACCGAGGTATCGACGCATCGTTTACGGTGTGACACTCACCTCGGTGGTCGCCGTTGGTGCCTCCACCGGCCAGATGTGGCTGCTCGGATTGGCAGCATGGGTCCTGATCGGCGCATTCCTCATCGAGATGATCTACCGACCCTGAAGCCCCGGGCAGCGGAACCGTGCCCGGCTGGCGTCAGCCGAGGTCCCGGCGGTTGAAGCGAAATGTGCTCGCGCTGACGATGACGGCGGTGATGCCGACGAGTGCGGTCGCGTCGGCCCACTGGAAGCCGTTCTTCAGGGGTTCGCCGTCGATGTAGTAGTGGAACGGGGACAGGTACGCGATCCAGTCCGCGCCGATCTGCGCGGCGAACGTGTTGGCGGTGTAGGCGAGGACGCCGATGACCGCGCTGGTGGCCAGGACGACGGCCCGGCGGCCTCCGGCGGCGCCGATGCCGAGGGCGAGAGCTCCGAAGGTGATGGCGAGCAGGGCCAGGTTGAGGCACTGGGCGAGGAACTCGGTGGGCGTGATGCTGGTGAGCTGAGCGCTGTCGCGGATGGCGAGCAGGGCCAGCCAGACGAGGAGGGAGATCGTCACTGCTCCGATGGCGAGTGCCCCGAAGCGCTGCAACGCCAGCCGGGTCCGGATCAGCGGGTGGGCCAGAAGCAGGTCGAGCTGTCCGGATTCCTCGTCGCTCGCGATGGCGCGGGAGCCTGTGGCCACCCCGTAGATCATGGCGAGCAGCGGGAGGATCACACCGAAGACGCTGGCGTGCAGGTAGCCGGCGGCGGTGGCGTCGATGTGCAGGGCCTCGCGCATGGCCTCGGGGAGGCTTGCCGTGTTGCCGCGCTGTGAGGGGGAGGTGCTCGCGTACATCATGCCGACGGCTGCGGTCCCCAGCGCGCAGCCGGCGAGGCTGCGGCGGTGAGAAGCGCCCACCACGCGACCACGGACGTGATCTCGGACCGCCGGCGTGTTCTCTTCACGGCCGTACCGCCTCGCCGTGCCCGTTCCGCAGGGCCAGCGGCGTCCTCACCAAACGCCCGCGGGTGGGGCGGCATGGCGTCCCCTGCCCCTGCGTTCCAGCCGCCTTACGACCAGACGGACCAGAGGGAGCATCGCCAGCCACGCCGTCACCGCGACCAGCGGGCCCGCGAAGTCACCGATGACCACAGTGGGGAGGGCGCAGAGCGCCGCTCCGAACGCCTGCTTGCCGATCGTGGCCAAGGAGGCGGGCAGTCCCCGTTCCGCGTAGTGGCGGGCTCGCACCACTGCGGCGGCGCCCGCGTACAGGGCGTAGGCCCCGCCTGAGAGCAGCGCCAGCATCAGAGCCATGACGAATTGCGGCTCGCCGACCGGTGTGTCGGCGGACTCCTGCGTCACACCGTCCCTGCTGACCGCGGTGGCATAGTCCCGCCACATGGTGACCGTCACGCGGTCACCCTGGTGCAGGCGCTTGAGCAGCGGGTCTGAATGCCCCATGTCCAGCTCATGAGGAACCTCCCGCGGGCCGGTCAGCCGCAGTGTGAACTCCTCGTACTTGACCTCGTCGCGGATCACTGTGCGCACGACGGTCGCCTCGACCGGACGCAGGCAGTCGGCGCCGGCAACGGCCTCGGGGCCGCACGGCACCGCGGTGTTGAACGCCTGCTCGTCGTCCATCAGCTCCGGCACGGCAGCCAGGCCCGCTCCCGCGAGCAGCAGCATCACGAGTCCGGCCAGCGCGGAGCACAGGCCCCACGCCCGGTGCCGGACGGCACGCCGACGCACGGCAGCGGGAGAGGCCGGCAGCCGGAAGCGGTCACGGCCGTCAGCCATGCCGGAGTCCGGTACATGCCCGTGACACCACGGTGAAGACCACCAGGGCGGCCAGGACGCCCGCTCCCGTGGACAGCGCGTCGGCGGTGATCCGGTCCAGCCGCGGACGGAGGCTGTCGAGGAGCCAGAACAGCACGGCGGCCCCCGCGACGGCCGCCAGAGCAGCTGCCGGCCAGGACCGGTGCCGCCGCCAGAACCAGTGGCCCAACGCCATCACTGCGGGAGCGGCGGCCGGAAGTGTCGGGTCATCCAGCAGCCACACGACGCCATAGCCCAGAGCACAAAGCGCCCAGCACCCCATCAGCACCAGTGCCGTCTCGCCCCACGAGACCGCCTTCGCCCCGCCCACCGTCTCCACCCTCTCCGCCCTTCCGCCGACGCCCTTGAACCTTCGCGCTGCGACATCGACTTGTCTGCCGGGCCTCAGCAATTGCGCCGGAAGGCGCGCGTTCCGGCGTGCCACCTGCACTCTCGACCAGCCCCCAGCACACCGGAGTCCGCCGCATGCCGTCCAGGTCACAGGCCGGCCGCGTGATCGCCGGTTCATTGCCGGAGACCGGCATCGAAACTGCCGGACTGCGCCTCTAGTGTCTCGGTCCGACGACAGGAGCCGCTGTGAAGACCTTCCTCTGGTGCTGGATAGCGCTGTTCACGACGACTGTGCTGCCCTTCGGCATCGCCGCGCTGTGCGGCTGGGCTCCCCGGTGGACAAGCCGCCGCTGGTCACGGGCACGGATTCAGGTTCAGGGTGTCTCGCTGCTGGTCCTGTACGTCGCAGCCCTGGCCCACCCGGTGTTCCGGCTGTCGGGGACACCGGGCGAAGACGCCGATTTCCTCCTGACCGCCACCGTCCCGGCCCTGATGTTCCTGGCCATGGGCCTGCAGGGCGGTGCCGGCCTCCTCGACTGGCTCAACCGGAGGCACGCCGCCCGTCCTCACGAGGGAATCTCTGTGCCGGCACGCTTCGCCGACGGCTCCCGAGACTGATCGCCATCCCCGTCACAACCCCGCCGGCCGAGCGGCCGTGGCTCTGACACCGTGACTTCTCGCGTTCAACCGCCTTCGGCTGCCGGCGGGCGCGGCACGGTACGGCGCTTCCGCCACCGGAACCCGGCCGCCACCGCCATCGAGAGCGCCACGAGCCCTCCGCCCGCCATGCGGGCAAGGCCGAGCGGGCGGAACTCCTCGTGGCCAGCCAGACCGAACCCGCCGAGACCCGCGACAGCGATTCCCAACAGCAGGAACCCGGCAGCCCAGCAGCGCACCACCCATGCCGGGACGCCACCCGCCATGAGAGCAGGGGCCTCGTCGGGCCTCCGCCAGACATCCCACCCCAGCCATGCGATCAGCGAGCCCAGCAGCAGCGGAACCACATCTTCGATCACATCGAGTACGGATTCGACCATCCGCCCTTCCCCTCCCCGCTGCGCGCCGTCATTTTTCCCCTCCATCGAGCTGGATGGTGCGACTCTACGAGCGCCAAGCGTTGAACAGGGCAAAGGCCCCGGAGCTCCCAGGTCGGGGAGGGTCCGGGGCCTTTCTCGTGGCACGGGCTCCCCGTTTGGCCACGGGGTGGCTACACCCTCAATGCACCCTCGCTGCGCGACCCCGTCGCCTGGAAATCGCCTGAACGATCACGACGTTTCCGCAGGTGAGGCCGAATGCGAACAACCCCCAAGCTCCCGTCAGGAGGCAGGGGTTGTTCGGACCGGGGCTGCCATCAAGAGGGGGTACCTAGCCCGCGGACTCCGGCACGCGGAGGGGGCGTCATCCTGCCGGAGGCGCCGGTGAAAAGGGCCCCGACCGAGCAGGGTCCGGGCCCTGGCCTCCGGGTCCGGGCCCTGGCCTCCGGGTCCGGGACAAGGCGGGCGGCCCGCCGTCGCGGAGGAGTGGTGATCACTCGCCAGGGGGCGCGGGACGGGGGGCTTCCAGGCGTTGCACGAGTGCGCGCAGGGCGCGGAGTTCGGTGTCCAGGGCCTGCGCGCCTTCGCGGGTGAGGGTGACCCACGTGCGGGGGCGCCGGCCGGCGTAGCCCTTTTCCACGGTGATCAGTCCCGAGTCCTCCAGCACCTTCAGGTGCCGGGAGAGATTCCCGTCCGTGACGGCCAGTTGCTTCTTCAGGAAGCCGAAATCGACCCGGTCGGCTTCGCGGGCGATGGTGAGGACGCCGAGTCGCACCCGCTGGTGGACGGTGTCGTCCAGGGCCTGGGTGGGGTGCGGTCCCTCCTGGTCGTCCCGCGAGGCGGTCGAGTCGTCGACGGTCATGAGACGACCGTAGCCGGGCCGGTGACATCAGGCGTGCCCCGGCGGCGGGCCACCGTCCACTCGCCCAGGCCGGCGAGGAGCAGGACGGCGGCGAGCAGGAGCGCCTTGGCCTGCGGGCCGTCGGTCCAGCCGGGGTCGACGGGGTGCTGCCAGGGGAGCCAGCCGGTGCCCCATGAGGCTCCCAGGTACCCGGTGAGCAGCAGGGCGTGAGCGGCGCCGGCCGCTGCGGCGATCCAGCTGCGTTCGGCGATGCCGAGGGCGAGGAGACCGATGCCGACCACGTACCAGGGGGATGCGTACCTGTTCTCCAGCAGTACGGCCTCCCACGGCTGGTTCCTGCCGAACAGGAACGCGGCCAGGGCCGCGGTGATCACCGCGGTGGCTGCGGCGGCCGTACGGACCCACACTCCGCGCCGGGGGACGATGCCCCGGGCCTCACCCCGCAGGCGGTACCAGCGGGCGAAGAAGAACCATGCGAGGGGGAGCAGCGCGAACCATACGCCCCAGGCCGTGAAGCGCAGGACCGCGCCGTCGAACTCGCCCTCCAGGCACGGAGTTCCCGGTTCGTGGACGACGCACAGGCCGGACAGCTCGGCGTAGGCGAAGGCGGGATAGGACGCGATGTAGCGCCCGTGGGCTCCGAAGTTGAAGGCGTAGCGGGCGACCGGGGCGGCCGCCAGCGCGAGGAGCCCGAAGCCGAGGAGGATCGTCCACGCGCCGTTCGTCTGGGTGCGGGCCCTGGCCCGGAGGCCTGCCGTCACGGCCAGCAAGGCGGCGGCTTCCGCCCTGGGTTCGGATGCCGCGCCGTTCGATGCGGATGTTCCCATGTCTCCCCCTGTGATCGGCGGTTGGCGGGGCTGGCAGCCGGACGCCTGTGTGCGCGCCGGGTGGTCGCCCGTCGCCGCTTAACTTTGCGATGCAAAGTACATGGCGGTCAAGAGGAATTTCCAGTGGTGATCAGGGTCATGGCTCGGCTCCCTTCTCCTGGCCGTGCGTACGGGCGCCCTGGCCGTGCGTACGGGCGCCCTGCCTCGTGGCCGTGGCCGTGGTCGCGCGGGCGCGCGCGGTGTGGCGGGCGCGAGGCGCTTGAGTTTGCGGCGTACGCGCTCTCCGTACGCCTCCGGATCGGCGGCGCCCGCGTAGCGTGCCGCTTCGGTCCAGCCGACTTGATGCGGCCCAGCGCCTCGGGGGCCGATGCGCTCGCCGCGTTCCAGTGGGCCGTCCAGTCGCCGATGGGGGCGGTCCGGACGGCCCGGTCCCACCATGGCCCGCGGGGCAGCAGCTGTGGCCGCTGCCGGGTGCTGGTGCGGGTGCCAGTGCGGCTGCGGCTGCGGGTGCCGGTGCGGCTGCGGGTGCCGGTGCGGGTCGTCGATGCGGGACGCGAACGCTCTCCTTGCGCTCGCCGTTGCCTGCCCCTCCCGGCCCCGGGAATTGGTCGTGGCGGCAAGGAAAAGTGGGGGGCGCGTATGTGCACCACCCGCGGGCGGCAGGGCGGGCGGCTATGCGTCCACCGGCTCCTCCGTGGCCGCCGGCCCCCCGGACTCCGCTGCCGCGGCCGTCCCCTCCGGCTCCCACCGCAGCAAGTCCCCCGGCTGGCAGCCGAGGACCTCACAGAGGGCTGCCAGGGTCGTGAAGCGGACCGCCTTGGCGCGGCCGTTCTTCAGGACGGCCAGGTTGGCGGGGGTGATGCCGACGCGTTCCGCGAGTTCGCCCACGGACATCTTGCGGCGGGCGAGCATGACGTCGATGTCGACGACGATCGGCATCAGATCACCTCGGCGAGTTCGGCCCGCATCCGGGCCGCCTCGGCGTCACGGTCCACGGCCTGGGCCAGCAGCATGCGCAGGACGAGCACGATGAGCGCCACGCCCAGGACCGCCACGCCGACTCCGCCGATCAACAGCACGACGCCCGGGGCCACCGCCTCGCCCGGGGCCAGGACGACACCGAGTGCGAACACCAGGAGCGCGGCGGCCGTCATCGCGCCGATCACCGTGTGGACGTAGCGGAAGGCGCCGTGAGAGAAGACCGTCCCGCGCCGCACCATCGTCACCAGCCGCCATACGCAGACCAGGACCACCTGGGCGGTCACCACGCCCAGGAGCACGATCACGATGACCGGGGTGCGCAGACCGAAGTCACTCAGGTCGGCGGCCAGCAGCGGCACCATCACCCCCTGCACGAACACCGAACCGGCGAGCAGCCCCACGAGCACGGCGCGCAGTGCCAGCACCGTCAGTCTTCCCATCGCCTTCCCTCCTCCTTCACGATGTTCCCTACCCTATCGTTCTTCGATGTGAATCTATCGAAAAACGATAGGTGACGGCAAGAGGACATCAGAGACCGTCGCGGAATACGTGAACGGCTGCGCGCCGAGCCGAGGGCCGAGTCGTGCATCGCTGCCCTCCTCCGCCCGCGCAGTCACCCATGAGCGCCATGACCGGGCAGCCCCGCACCAGCATGTACACGCGCCCGGCGGCCGCACGGGCCGCTGCGAACGCAACTGTGCCCCGCCACAGCGAGGAGGGCAGCAACCCCACCGGTACGGCCCAGGCCGCCCGCACCGCCCACTCGCGGACCCCGCCCCGCGCCAGCCCGCAGGCGCCCCGAAGCCACTCCCGCGTGAACGTCCCTGCAGGTCAGCACTTTGATCAC
>NZ_DASQNH010000055.1:0-136726 GCF_035645055.1 Streptomyces sp.
TGCGTCGAGGTCGCCTCCACCCCCGACACCATCCACGTACGGGACTCCAAGAACGAGCAGGGACCCCGGCTCGCGTTCGGGACGGAACCGTGGGCCGCCTTCGTCTCGTACGCCTCCGGCCACTGAGCCGCGACGTGCTGAGGCCCGTAACCTGGCCGCATGGGTGATCTCCTTCTCGTGCGGCACGGTGAGACCGAGTGGTCGCGGTCCAGGCGGCACACCGGGCTGACCGACGTTCCGCTGACCGAGCGCGGGCGGGAGGAGGCGCGGCGGCTGGTGCCGCTGGTGCGGTCGCACCGGATCGGGGCCGCGTTCGTCAGCCCGCTCCAGCGGGCCCGGGAGACCGCGCAGCTCATCGGCCTGCACGACGTGCGGGTGGACGCGGATCTGCGGGAGTGGGACTACGGGGCCTACGAGGGCGTCACCACCGTGGAGATCCAGCGGGAGCGGCCCGGCTGGTTCCTGTTCCGGGACGGGGTCGCGCCGGGCCCGCCGGACCGCCCCGGGGAGACGCCCGAGCAGGTCGGGGAGCGGGCGGACCGGGTGCTGGCCAAGGCCGACGCGGCGCTCGCCGACACCGAGGGGAGTGTGGTGCTCGTCGCGCACGGGCACTTCCTGCGGGTGCTGACCGCACGGCGGCTGGGGCTGCCCCCGGCGGACGGCGCGCTCTTCCAGCTGGCCACGGGGACGCTGTGCCGACTGGGCACCGAGCACGGGCGGCCGGTGATCGCCGGGTGGAATGTCAGACCCCCGTCGTAGCCTTCGAAGCGGTGGGGCAGTGACCCAGCGCCGGGAAGGAGCACGCCGTGACCCGACCGCCCACCGCCGCCCAGCGGCGGGTGATCGACGCCGCCGATCCGGTGACCGGACGGCTGCGCGGGACCGAGGCGCAGCTCGCCGCGCTGGTGCGGCGCGGGCTCGCCTTCCGGCATCCGCGCCCGCCGCACGACCACTTCCTCACCCCGGCCGGACACCGGCTGCGGGAGGCCGGGCCCACGGCGCCTCCCCCGCCGCCGCGGCCCGCGGCCTCCGGGGACGGCACCGGGAACGGCACCGGGGTGTTCGCGGCCCGGGTCGGCGGGGAGGAGGAGGCCCCGGACAGCGGGCCCGCGCGGACGCGCGAGGTGCACAGCGCCTGGCAGGGGCTGCTGGAGCTGCGCCGGATGACCAACCCGGACGGCTCCGCGGACCGGCCGTGCGGCTGGGAGCGGAGCCATCTGGTGCGGGCCGCCGCGCTCGCCCTGGAGGCCGCCGGGCACCCGCCCGAGGGCCCGGACACGCCGGGGTACCGGGTGCGCGCCACCCCGCAGCCGGACGCCGTCGCCGTGCACGCGCCGGACACCGGGACGCTGCACGCCTGCGCGGTCACCCTGGAACGGGCGGGCTGGCAGACCGGCGAGCACACGGACCCGCGGACCAGGGCGCGGTATCTGCTGGCCTCACCGCGGCGCGTCTGAGGGACCGAGGACGGGAGGGACGGCGGACATGCCAGGATCAGTCGAACAAAAGTCGATCACACAAGGGGACATGGTGAGCAAGCCGTATTCCGTGCCGGTGACCGTCCGCGGGTACGAGACCGACACCCAGGGCCACCTGAACCAGGCCGTCTACCTCAACTACGCGGAGCACGCCCGCTGGTCCCTGCTCCACGCGGCCGGCATCCGGCAGGCCGACCTCCAGGCCAAGGGCGTGGGCCCGGTGGCCCTGGAGACGACCATCCGGTACCGGCGGGAGCTGCTCGCGGGCGACGAGGTCGAGGTGACCTGCGAGTTCGAGTGGGGCGAGGGCAAGACGTTCCGGATCCGGCAGAGCATCGTCAAGGCCGACGGCACGGTCGCCGCAGAGGTCGAGGCGGTCGGCGGGCTGCTGGACCTGAACGCCCGCCGGCTGCTCCCCGACCCCCGCGAGCGCTTCAAGGAACTGGCCGCCGAGCCCGCCCTGTTCGGCCTCTGACCGACCGGCCCGTCCGGGAAGCCGTCCGTCATGCGGTACGACGCGGCAGTCCCAGCCCGTGCGCCCGCCGCCCCGGATCGGCGGCTTCCCAACCGCGCCCCGGGGGCGACGACTTCGCCCCGAGGCACCGGCGGCGAGCGGGCCGGAGCCCGATGGAACAGGCGGGGTCGTCCGCCGGCCTCATGACGTGGCCGGGGCCCGGTGGGCCGCCCCGGTGATCTCCTCTCCCGCTTCCATCGGGTGGGTCACGTCCTGGTCGTCGCGGCCCTTGCCCAGGTGGTTGAAGACGAAGTTCAGCAGGACCGCCGCGACACAGCCGGTGGAGATACCGGAGTCGAGGACGATCTTCGCCGTCTCGGGGAAGGCGTGGTAGAACTCCGGCGCGGTGATCGGGATGATGCCGACGGCCAGTGAGACCGCCACGATGAGGACGTTGTTGTCCCGCTCCAGACCGGCCCGCACCAGGGTCTGGATGCCGCTCGCGGCGACCGAGCCGAACAGCACCACGCCCGCGCCGCCGAGCACCGGGCGGGGGACGACGGCGATGAGCGAGGCGGCGATCGGGCACAGGCCCATCAGCACCAGGAAGCCACCGCCGGCGGCGACGACGAACCGGCTGCGGATCCGGGTCATCGCGACCAGGCCGATGTTCTGCGCGAAGGCGCTGCACATGAAGCCGTTGAACAGGGGGCTGATCGCCGAGCCGAGAGTGTCGGCGCGCAGACCGGCCGCGATGGTCTTCTCGTCCGCCGGGCGGTCGACGATCTCACCGAGGGCGAGCATGTCGGCGGTCGACTCGGTCATCGACACGACCATCACGACGCACATGGACAGGATCGCGGCGAGCTGGAACTGCGGGGCGCCGAAGTGGAACGGCGTCGGGAAGCCGACGATGTCCGCGTCCGCGACGGGGCTGAAGTCGGTCACGCCGAGCGGGATCGCGATGAGCGTGCCGGCGACCAGGCCGAGCAGTACGGCGATCTGCTTGACGAAGCCGTGGGTGAAACGGCGCAGCAGCAGCACGATCAGCAGCGTGACCCCGGCCAGGCCCAGGTTGGTGGCGGAGCCGAAGTCGTCCGCGGTGGGACTGGACCCCTGTGCCCAGCCGAAGGCGACCGGGAGCAGCGAGATGCCGATCAGGGTGATCACGGTGCCGGTGACGACCGGCGGGAAGAAGCGGACCGCCTTGCTGAAGAAGGGCGAGGCGAAGAAACCGAGCACACCGGCGACGATGACCGCGCCGAAGATGACCGGCAGCGCGTCGGACTTGTCGTCGGTGGAGGCGACGATCGCGGTCATGGGGGCGACACCGGCGAAGGTGACGCCGTTGACGAAGGGCAGCCGGGCGCCGATCTTCCAGATGCCCAGGGTCTGCAGGAAGGTGGCGAGGCCCGCGGTGAAGAGGCAGGCGCCGGTGAGGAAGGTGAGTTCGGTGCCGGACAGGCCGATGGCCGCGCCGACGATCAGGGGCGGGGCGACGACTCCCGCGTACATGGCGGCCACGTGCTGGAGGCCGGTCGTCGCCATCTTCAGGGGCGGGAGCTTCTCGTCCACGGGATGGACGGTGGAACGGGCGCCGGGGTCCTCGGCATGCCCCTTGTCGGATATGGGCGGTACGGCATCGGGCTGAGCGGCCACGGCGGCTCCTCCGGTCGGTTACACGTCGGCTCTGACGCGGGTACAGGGAGGTGGTGCGTTGCGTTGGTCGTGCGGGACCGTTGGGGGGGTGGCGCTGGGGACGGTGTGCGGTCGGCCGTTCCGGGGCGCGTGCGGTCGCGCGCGCCCCGGAGACGGCTGCCGTGGATCCCGCTCGGATCCACGGGTCCCGGCCGGGAGCCGTCCCTCTCGGCCGGGAGTTCTGGGAATCAGCCCTGTGCGGCGATGCGCGCCAGGCGCTGGGCCTCCTCGCGGGTGGAGCGGGCGATGGCGTCCTCGTCGACGGCGACCAGGCGACCGTGTTCGACGATCTGCCGGCCGTTCACGAAGGAGGCGGTGACCGGGGCCGCCGCACCGAAGACCAGGGCGGTCACGGGGTCGGCGATGGAGGCGTGGGCGAGCGTGTCCATCCTCCACAGCACCACGTCGGCCAGCTTGCCCGGCTCCAGGGAGCCGATCTGCTCGGCCCGGCCGAGGACCTGTGCGCCGCCGTAGGTGCCGAGGCGCAGCGCCTGGCGGGCGTTCAGCGCGGCCTCTCGGTGCGCGCCGAGGCGGTTGATCAGCAGGGCGTTGCGCAGCTCGGTGTGGAGTTCACCGGACTCGTTGGAGGCGGTGCCGTCGACGCCCAGGCCGACCGGGACACCCGCCTTCAGCAGGTCGGGGACGCGGGCGATGCCGGCGGCGAGGCGGGCGTTGGACGACGGGCAGTGGGCCACACCGGTCCGGGTGCGGGCGAAGGCGGCGATGTCGGAGTCGGTCATGTGGACGCAGTGCGCCATCCACACGTCCTCGCCGAGCCAGCCGGTGGACTCGAAGTAGTCCGTGGGGCCCATCCCGAACAGCTCGTGGCAGAACTTCTCCTCCTCCACCGTCTCCGACCCGTGGGTGTGCAGTCGCACCCCGAGGCGGCGCGCCAGCTCGGCCCCCTCCCGCATGAGTTCGGTGGAGACGGAGAACGGCGAGCACGGGGCGACCGCCACCTGGGTCATCGCGTCGAAGGAGGCGTCGTGGTGCTCCCTGACGGTCTCCTCGGTGGCGGCGAGCGCACCCTCCAGCGTCTCGACGGCGAAGTCCGGCGGCAGTCCCCCGTCCTTCTCGCCGCGGTCCATCGAGCCGCGGGCCAGTGTGAAGCGGACGCCCGTCTCGGCGGCGGCCCGGATGATCGAGCCGGACAGGTCGCCGCAGCCGCGCGGGAAGACGTAGTGGTGGTCCATGGCGGTGGTGACACCGCCGCGGGCCATCATGGCGAGGGAGCCCTGCGCGGCGGCGTACGTCATCCGCTCGTCGATGCGCGCCCAGGTCGGGTACAGCGCGACCAGCCAGTCGAACAGGTTGTGGTCGGTGGCCAGGCCCCGGGTGAGCCACTGGTAGAAGTGGTGGTGGGTGTTGACCAGACCGGGCGTGGCGAGGTGGCCGCTCGCGTCGATCCGGCGCGCCACGTTCTCCAGCCCCTCGGGGGCCTTGCCCGCGCCGACCGACTCGATCCGGTTGCCGGTGAGGACGAGGTGCCCGGAGGCGTACTCGGTGTCGCCCGCGTCCACGGTCGCGATCGCGCAGTTCTCGATGACGACGCGCTGGGCTGCCGGTGGTGCCATGGTTCTTCCTTGTCTCTCGGTGTCGGCCGTGGACGGCGGGGGTGTCCACGGGGAGGGCACGGCAGGACCCTAGGAGGATTTGAGTGCCGGAGCCGGTTGCCGCCCCCGGGTGCCGAGATGGTGGAAGAAGAGGTTGAGGGTGACCGCGACGAGCGCGCCGGCGCTGATGTGCGACAGGATCGCCGCGGGCTGGAACCCGGGCGCGCCGGAGGCGAACGGGGCGGGCAGCGCGGCGACCGGCGCGCCGTGGACGGCGGGGAGTTGGCGCCCGGGGTCGTTGGTCTCGGCGATGGCGAGGATCGGGGCGATGCCGGCCGAGGAGGCGGCGTTGACGAAGGGCAGCCGGTTGCCGACGGCGTTCTTGACGCCGATGGTCCGGAGGATGGTCGCGACGCCCGCGATGAGCGGAGGAGTGGCCACGCCCGCGTACCTGGCGGGGACGAGCCGCGAGGGGTGGAGCTTCTCGTCCACCGGGTGCACGGACGTGACGGCGTCCTCGGTGTGTGCCGGCGGGGTGGAACAGGAGCCTTTCACCGGCTCCCTTGCAGGCTGTGCCATGGTGTTCCCTCCGGTGTCGCGGGCCCCCGGCCCGGGTGGCGGGACCGGGGGCGCGCGTCCCGCGTCAGAGGTTGGTCATGTCGACCGGGATACGGGCCTCGCAGCCGTCCCGCAGGATGGTGGCCTCGATCAGGCCGTAGGGGCGGTCCGCGGCGAAGTACACCTCGTTGTCGTTCTTCAGCCCGAACGGCTCCAGGTCCACCAGGAAGTGGTGCTTGTTCGGGAGGGAGAAGCGGACCTCGTCGATCTCGCTGCGGTTGTTGATGATCCGCGCGCCCATCTGGTACAGCGTCTGCTGCAGCGAGAGGGAGTAGGTCTCGGCGAAGGCCTGGAGCATGTGCTTCTTGACCTGCTCGTACGACTTCTCCCAGTGGGGCATCTTCTGCTCGTCGTCGGTCCAGTTGAACCGCCAGCGGCCGGAGACCTGGGTGGCCAGGATGCGGTCGTACGCCTCCTGGAGGGTCGTGTACTTGTCCTTGACATAGCCCCAGAACTCGGAGTTGGTCGAGTTCATCACGATCAGGTCCTTCAGACCGGAGATGACTTCCCAGTTCTCACCGTCGAAGGTGATCTGGGTGAGGCGGGTCTCCTGGCCCTTGCGCACGAAGGAGTGCTTGACCTCGTCGGCGCCGATGAACTTGCTGTTGGCGTCGGAGGTCTCGATCCGCTCCCAGGCGTACTCCTCGATGCGGATCCGCGCCCGGTGGATGGGCTGCTGGCTGGTGACGAAGTGCCGGGCGAGGTGGATGCCGAACTGCTCGGCGGACTCGATGCCGTACTCCTTGGCGAACGCGTACACCGTGTTCTTGGTGGTGTCGGTCGGCAGGCAGTTGGCGTTCGAGCCGGAGTAGTGCACGTCGTCCATGTCGCCGCTCAGCGCCACGGAGACGTTCAGGTCCTTGATGTGGTGGGTTGCGCCGTCCCGCGTGATCTTTACGACTCGGTTCTCGGCCTTGCCGTACTGGTTCTGTCCCAGGATCGTGGGCATTGTCTGCTAGCTCCCTCGGTAAACGGAGTAGCCGAACGGGTTGAGCAGCAGCGGCACGTGGTAGTGCTCGCCCGGTACGACGGCGAACGTGATCGCCACCTCCGGGAAGAACACCGCGGCACCGCTGTCCCGATTCGCGGGGGCGTCCTGCTGCGCATCGGCTTGCTTCTTCTCGAAATACGACTCGACGGCGAAGTCGAGCCGTACGTGGGTCGTCCCCTCCGGCAGGGCCGGGAGGTCCTTGCACCGGCCGTCGGCGTCGGTCGCGGAGCCGCCGAGCGCCTGCCAGTCCGCGCCTCTGCCGCCGCGGGCGGAGAGGTGGACGGCGACGCCCTCGGCGGGGCGGCCGACGGAGGTGTCCAGGATGTGCGTGGACACGGAGGCGGTGCTGCTGGTGCTCATGGTGTCAGGCGTCCTCTTCGACGAGTCGGGCCAGTCGGATGCGGTTGATCTTCCCCAGTTCCGTGCGGACGATCTCCCGCTCCCGCTCCGGCGTGTTGCCGATCCGCTCCTTGACCGCGTCCCGCATCTGCTCGCCGGTCCTGCCGGTGGCGCAGATCAGGAAGACATGGCCGAACTTCTCCTGGTAGGCCAGGTTCAGTTCGAGCATCTCCGCCTTGAGTTCCTCGGAGGCGCCGGCCATGCCGCGCTGCTCGCGCGCGGAGGTCGGGTCGCCGGGCTCGGGTCGGCCGATCGGCGGGTGCCCGGCCATCGCTTCCGCGAGGTCCTCGGCGGTCAGCTCGGCCATCGCGGCGTCGCCGGCCGTGTAGAGGTCCTCGGCCGAGGCGTAGGGCCGGGCGGCGAGCAGCCGCTTCACCCATGCCGTGGAGGCACACGCCTCATGGAGTGCGGCGAAGGCCGCGGGCTCCTCCAGGTCGTTGAACCGGGCCAGACCCGGCGGCGTGGAAGTGGAAGTCACGGGAGCCTCCGTGGCCGTGTCGGCCTTCGTGCTGAACGGGCTGCGGATAGCTAACGCCCTCCGAAACAGCACGTCAACACTTTGTTGAAAATTCGGGGTGTCGAAGCGGACGGACGGCGGATGGCGGTGGGATGCCGGAAAGCCGCCGCCCCGGACGGGGACGGCGGCCTTCGGACCACCCGCGTCGGGACGGCTCAGCCTTCCTTCTCGCGGTTCAGGTAGTTGTAGACGGTGAAGCGGCTGACGCCGAGCGCGCCCGCCACGGTCTCCACACCGTGCCGTACGGCGAAGGCGCCGCGCGCCTCCAGCGTCCGTACGATCTCCTGCTTGGCCCGGCGGTCCAGGTCGGCCAGCGGCTTGCCCCGCTTGCGCTCCATGGCGGCCAGGATGTGATCGAGCGAGTCCGCCAGCTGCGGCAGCCGTACGGCGACCACGTCGGCGCCCTCCCAGGCGAGCACGACGTCGTCGGGGCCGGCCTCGCCGGGCGGCACCATCTCGCCGCCCATGGCGTCGACCAGCGGCTTCACGGCCGTGATGAAGGGCTCCTCGCCCGCACCGGTCACCGGTCGCCCTCCCCCACCACGTTGACCTGGAGCGAGACCCGGGTCGCGCCGGCCTGCAGGGTCCTGCGCAGCAGGGCGTCCACGGCGCCGAGCACCTGGTCGGCGGCGCCCTCCGCGGTGTTGCCGAACGGGCCGACGTCCACCTCGTCCAGCTCGGCGGCCTCGATGACCTCACGCGCCACCACCGCGTGCGCGGGAGCCTCGTCGAGATCGAAGGGCTCGGTTGTGAATTCCACTCGCAGTCGCACGGGCTCAACCTAACGCGCGCCACGGACATTCGGGCAGTCCCCCGGGATTTCGGGGTGGCCGCACGGCGCCGGATCCGCGCGACGGACCCGCCGGTCCGCCCCGTAGAGCAGATGACGGATGCCTACGGGAGGGGATCACGACGTGGCAGGACACAGAGTCAGGGCGGCGAGAGGCACGGCGGCGGCGGTGGCGGCGATGGCCGCGCTGACCGCCTCGCAGGCACCGGCACCGGTCGCGGCGCGGGCGGCCGCCCCGCCCGCCCGGCAGGCGCCCGCCGAGCAGGGGCCGAGCGTCTCCGGCGACACCCCGTACCGCACCGACCTGCCGCCGCTGCGGGCGGCGGAGCGGCCCGAGGGCCGGGCCGGGGCCGCGGCCGCCGCAGTGCCGGCGAGCGTGTTCGCCGCCTACCGCCGGGCCGAGGCGGAGGTGGCCCGCACCGACCCCGGCTGCGGGCTGCGCTGGGAGCTGCTCGCGGCGATCGGCCAGGTCGAGTCGGGGCAGGCCCGCGGCGGCCGGGTCACCGCGGACGGCACCACCCGGGCGCCCATCCTCGGCCCGCGCCTGGACGGCAACGGCTTCGCCCTGATCCGGGACACCGACGACGGCGCCTACGACGGCGACCGCGCCTACGACCGCGCGGCCGGGCCGATGCAGTTCATCCCGTCGACCTGGGCGCGGTGGGGTGCGGACGGCAACGGCGACGGCCGCGCCGACCCGCACAACGTGTACGACGCCGCGCTCGCCGCCGGCCGCTATCTGTGCGCGGGCGGCCGGGACCTGTCCGAGGCGGCCGACCTGGAGCGGGCGATCCTCGGCTACAACCACTCGCGGGCCTATCTGCGCACGGTGCTGGCCTGGTACGGGTACTTCCTCGGCGGACATCACCAGGTCGTGCCGGACGCGACGGGGTCCGCCCGTCCCGAGCCGTCCCCGTCCCCGTCCGCCCGGAAGCCGGCGCCGTCGCGGCCCGCTCCGGCCGGGCCCGCGTCGCCCACGGCGGCACCGCGGCCCGAGCCCTCCGAGACCCCCGAGACCGCCCCACGGCCCTCCCCCGCCGCATCGGCGCCGGCAGCCCCCGTCGCCCCGCCCCCTCGACCCCCCGTCGAGCTGCCCACGGAGGAGGCTCCCCCGCTGCTCGGAGGCGTTGCCGACTCGATAGCCGCCGCCCCCTCCACAACCGCCGCTACCCGGCGGTAATGTCGCAGCCCGCCGGACCGCACCAAGACGGGTCCGGCGGGTGAGCGCGAAGGGGCCCTCATGGCGACGACGGACATGCCCGCGCGGGCGGAGATTCAGGCGGCGCACGACCGCTGGCAGCGCATGTGGAGTCATCGCGAGGAACTGCTGCGGGTGGCCCGCCGCCGGTCGATGAGCCCGGAGGACGCCGAGGACGCCGTGCACGAGGCCATGCTGCGCGCCGCCGAGCGGCCGGACCTCGACGACGAACGGCTGGCCGCCTGGCTGACCACGGTGACGATGCGGCTGTGCGTCGACCGGCACCGCCAGGTCAGCCGGGAGGCCGAGGTGCACCGCAGCCCCACGCTCGTCGGTCCGGGCCCGGTGCCGGTCGAGGAGGTCGTCTGCGACCGGGCCGAGGCCAGGTGGCTGGCCGTGCGCAGCGGGGAGCTGCCCGCCCGGCAGGCGGAGGCGCTGCGGCTGAAGTCCGAGGACCTGGACGTCGGCCAGGTCGCCCACCGGATGGGTCTGAGCTACCGGACCGTCGAGTCGCTGCTGGCCCGCGCCCGGCGCACGCTGCGCAACTCGCTCGCCGGGACGCTGGGCCTGCTGCTGTTCCTGTGGGGGCGGGGCCGGCCACGCACGGGCGGGCACGCGCCGGCCGTGGCGGTCGCCTCGACGGCGGTCACGCTCGCGGTGGCGGGGCTGGTCCTGCCGTACGAGCGGGAGGGCGGCGGCGAGCGGGGGGCGGTGGCGCCCCGGACGTCCGTGGCCCCGGCGCCGGCGCCCGCGCCCCGGCAGCGCCCGTTCGGGGAGAAGCTCGCGCCCGCGCCTCGGCAGGCCGGGGGGCCGTCGGCCACGACCGCCCCGCGCGGCCCCCGGCCGGCGCCCGCGCGGACGCTTCCGGCGCCCGTGCCGGACCTGCCGGAGCTGACGCCGGTGCCGGTGCGGGTGCCGGACCTGGGCGCCGTGCCCCAGCTGCCCGCGGCACCGGTTCCCGGGCTCCCGGACGTCCCGGAGCCGCCCGCCCTCCCCGACGCGGACGAGGTGCGTCCCAGCCTCCCCGGAATCCCCGAGCTGCCCGAGCTGCCCGCGACCCCACCGCCGCTCCGCCTCCCGTAGGACATCGCGGCACGAAAAAATTCTCGGTCCGCCGCGACGGACGCCCCGCACCTCGCCGTAGAGCAGATGTCGAAGCTGCTCCACGGCCGGCGGAAGGGTGGACCGGATGGGTGTCGAGATCTGTGTGGAAGGGCTCACCAAGTCCTTCGGACACCAGGTCATCTGGCAGGACGTCTCGCTGACGCTGCCCGCCGGAGAGGTCTCCGTGCTGCTCGGGCCGTCCGGCACCGGCAAGTCCGTCTTCCTGAAGACGCTCGTCGGCCTGCTGCGGCCCGACCGCGGCTCGGTCACCATCCAGGGCCGGGACATCACCAGGCTGCGCGAGCACGAGCTGTACGAGGTGCGCAAGCTGTTCGGCGTGCTGTTCCAGGACGGCGCGCTGTTCGGGTCGATGAACCTGTACGACAACATCGCCTTCCCGTTGCGTGAGCACACCCGCAAACCGGAGAGCGAGATCCGGCGGATCGTGCTGGAGAAGATGGACATGGTCGGGCTGCTCGGCGCGGAGCAGAAGCTGCCCGGCGAGATCTCCGGCGGCATGCGCAAACGGGCCGGGCTGGCGCGGGCGCTGGTGCTGGACCCGGAGATCATCCTGTTCGACGAGCCCGACTCGGGCCTCGATCCGGTGCGCGTCGCCTATCTCAACCAGCTGATCGTGGACCTCAACGCGCAGATCGACGCGACCTTCCTGATCGTCACCCACGACATCGCCTCGGCCCGCCAGGTGCCGGACAACATCGGGCTGTTGTTCCGCCGTGAGCTGGTGATGTTCGGGCCCCGCGAGAAGCTGTTGACCAGCGACGAGCCCGTGGTACGGCAGTTCCTGAACGGCCGGATGCAGGGCCCGATCGGCATGGCGGAGGAGAAGGACGCGGCGCAGGTCGAACAGGAGCTGGCGCAGCTCGACGACGACGGGAACGGCGTTCCGCCGCTGACGCCCCGGCTGCTGCCGAGCCGCGGGATTCCCCGGCCGCCGCGCTGGGAGGAGATCGCCCGGCGGGAGGCGGCGCCGGCCCGCGAGGAGGTGGCCGGCGCATGAGCCTGTCGCCGGCCGGGGCGCTGCGGCACTCCGGCAACCTGTTCGCGATGGCGCTGGACATCCTGCGGACCGTCCCCAAACGGCCCTTCCAGCTGCGGGAGTTCATCCAGCAGGCATGGTTCGTCGCGAGTGTGACGATCCTCCCGACGGCGCTGGTGTCGATCCCGTTCGGCGCGGTGATCGCGCTCCAGATCGGCAGCCTGACCCGGCAGCTGGGCGCCCAGTCGTTCGCGGGTGCCGCCTCGGTGCTGGCCGTGCTGCGGGAGGCGTCGCCGATCGTGACCGCGCTGCTCATCGCGGGCGCGGGCGGCACGGCGATCTGCGCGGACCTCGGGGCGCGGAAGATCCGCGAGGAGATCGACGCGATGCAGGTGCTCGGCATCGACCCGATCCACCGGCTGGTGGTGCCGCGGGTGCTGGCGTCGATGCTGGTCGCGGTGCTGCTGAACGGCCTGGTGTCGGTGGTCGGGGTGGCCGGCGGCTATTTCTTCAACGTCATCCTCCAGAACGGCACCCCCGGCGCCTATCTGGCCTCCTTCACCACCCTCGCCCAGCTGTCCGACCTGTGGGCGGCCGAGATCAAGGCGCTGGTGTTCGGGGCGATCGCCGCGATCGTCGCCTCCTACAAGGGGCTGACCGCGCAGGGCGGCCCGAAGGGCGTGGGCGATGCCGTCAACCAGTCCGTGGTGATCACCTTCATGCTGCTGTTCGTCACCAACTTCGTCCTCACGGCCGTGTACTTCCAAGTCGTTCCACAGCGGGGGTGAGGACACATGACTCTGTCGCGACAACTCGAGGACCTGGGCGCCCAGCTCTCCTTCTACGGCCGTTCACTGGCCTGGACGGGGCGCACCCTGCGCCGCTACAAGAAGGAGGTGCTGCGGCTGCTCGCCGAGGTGAGTTTCGGCCGGGGCGCGCTCGCGGTGGTCGGCGGCACGGTCGGGGTGATCGCCTTCCTGTCGTTCTTCACCGGCACCGAGGTGGGCCTCCAGGGCTACGCGGCCCTCAACCAGCTCGGCACCTCCAACTTCGTGGCGTTCCTGTCGGCGTACTTCAACACCCGTGAGATCGCCCCGCTGGTGGCCGGGCTGGCGCTGTCGGCGACGGTCGGCGCCGGGTTCACGGCGCAGCTCGGCGCGATGCGGATCAGTGAGGAGACGGACGCGCTGGAGGTCATGGGCGTGCCGTCGCTGCCGTTCCTGGTGACCACGCGGATGATCGCCGGGTTCCTCGCGGTGATCCCGCTGTACGTGATCGGCCTGCTCTCCTCGTACTTCGCCGCCCGGACCATCACCACCGGCTACTACGGGCAGTCGGCGGGCACCTACGACCACTACTTCCAGCAGTACCTGCCGCCCGTCGACGTGCTCTGGTCGTTCGGCAAGGTGATCGTCTTCGCGGTGCTGATCATCCTGGTGCACTGCTACTACGGCTACTACGCGAGCGGCGGCCCGGCGGGCGTCGGGGTCGCGGTGGGGCGCGCGGTGCGCACCTCGATCGTCGCGATCAACGTCCTGGACTTCTTCCTCAGCCTGGCGATCTGGGGCGCCGGCACGACCGTACGGATCGCGGGGTGAGGCACTCATGAGGCTCAAGGTGTACGGCGTCGTGTTCATCGCGGTGCTGGCGCTGCTGCTGTCGCTGTCGGTGGCCGTCTACCGGCAGGCGTTCACGCCCGTCGTACGGATCACCCTGGAGGCGGACTCCCTCGGCAACCAGCTCGATCCGCGCGCCGACGTGAAGCTGCGCGGTCTGCTGGTCGGCGAGGTGCGCGAGGTGCGGGCGGACGGGTCGAAGGCGACGCTCGGCATCGCGCTGAAGCCGGAGCACGTGCCGCTCATCCCGGCCGACGTGCACGCGCGGCTGCTGCCGAAGACGCTGTTCGGCGAGAAGTACGTCGACCTGGTCGTGCCGCGGGGTTCCACCGCCCGGCCGATCCGCGCGGGCGATGTGATCACCCAGGACCGCACCCGGGTCGGCATGGAGCTGCAGCAGTTGATGAACGACCTGCTGCCGCTGCTGCGCACGGTGAAGCCGGGCCGGCTCAACGCCACCCTCGCGGCGTTCGCGACCGCCCTGGAGGGGCGCGGCGAGCGGATCGGCGACAACCTCGTCCGCGTCGAGGGCTATCTGCGGCGGCTGAACCCGCATCTGCCCTCGCTGAAGGAGGACATCGCGCGGTTCGCCGACGTCGCCGAGGTGTACGCGGACGCGGCACCGGACCTGCTGGCGATCCTGCGCAACACGGTCACCACCAGCCGCACGATCGTCGAGAAGGAGGAACGGCTGGCCGCCGCCCTCGTCTCGACCGCCCGGGCCGCGGGCACCGGTGAGGACTTCCTCGACGCCAACGGGGACCGGCTGATCACCCTCGGGCGGGTCTCCCGGCCCACGCTCCAGCTGTTCGCCCGCTACTCGCCGCAGTACCCGTGTCTGCTGGAGGGCCTGGTCCGGCAGAACGCCGCGGCGCAGGAGACGTTCCGGGGCGGAAAGATGCGGATCACCCTCGAAGTCGTACGGCATCGCCCCGCGTACACGCCGGGCGAGGAGCCCGTCCACGGCGAACGGTCCGGGCCGAACTGCCGTGGCCTGCCGCATCCGGCGGTGCCGGCGCCGCCCACCCATCTGAACGACGGTACGAAGGAAGGGAGTCCGAGCAGTGCCCTGCCCCCGGACGTGTCCGCCACCCGGGCCGAGCAGCGGGCGGTCGGCTCGCTGGTGGCGCCGGTCCTCGGCGTGCCGGCTGACGAGGTGCCGCCCGTGGCCACGCTGCTGTTCGGGCCGCTGGCGCGGGGGACGGCGGTGAGCAACGCATGAGCGGGAGGACAGCCGCCCCACTGATCAAGTTCGGTCTCTTCGCCGTGGTGACGACCCTGGCCACCACCTTGCTGGCCGCCACCATCGTCCATCTCGACCTGGGTCCTGAGCACCGGTACCGCGCGGTGTTCAGCGATGTCACGGGACTGGAGGAGGGCGACGACATCCGGGTCGCGGGCGTGCGGGTCGGGGAGGTCGAGGACATCCGGATCAAGGACCGGACGCTCGCGGAGGTCGCCTTCACCGTGGACGCCGAGCGGCCGCTGCTCACCAGCACGGGCGCGGTGGTGCGCTACCGGAACCTGGTCGGGCAGCGGTACATCGCGCTGACGGAGGGCTCCGGGGACGGCACCCGGCTGCGGCCGGGCGGCACCATCCCGCTGTCCCGGACCGAGCCCGCGCTGGACCTGAACGCGCTGCTGAACGGCTTCAAGCCGCTGTTCGCCGCGCTCAGCCCGCAGGACGTCAACAAGCTCGCCACCGAGATCGTCAAGACCCTCCAGGGCGAGGGCGGCACCGTGCACAGCCTGCTCGCGCACACCGCCTCCCTCACCACCACGCTCGCCGGGCGGGACAAGCTGATCGGCTCGGTGATCGACAACCTCAACACCGTGCTGGGGACGCTGGACAAGCGGGGCGGACGGTTCTCCAGCCTGCTGAGGGAGCTTCGCCGGGTGATCTCCGGGCTGTCCGCCGACCGCAAGCCGATCGGTGAGTCCCTGGTGAACATCGGCAACCTCACCGAGGCCACCTCGGGGCTGCTGGAGGACGCGCGGCCGCCGCTGAAGGACGACATCGCCGGGCTGACCGAACTCACCGGAACGCTGAACGACAACGAGAAGACCGTGGAGGGCGTGCTGAAGCGGCTGCCGGGCAAGCTGAACGAGCTGACGGGGACGGCGTCCTACGGCTCGTGGTTCAACTTCTACCTCTGCGACTTCGACGGCCGGATCGTGCTGCCGAAGACCGAGCGGGTGCTGACGCCGGAACTGCATGTGGCGCGGGCGAGGTGTGCGGGATGAGGACCCTGCGGCTGCCCCGCCTGAAGCCGTTCCGCGAGCGCAACCCCGTCGTCGTCGGTGCCGCCGGCCTGACCACCCTCGCGCTGCTGACGGTCGCCGCGTTCAACGCCGACAGCCTTCCGGTGATCGGCGACGGCGAGACGTACAGCGCGGCCTTCACGGAGGCGGGCGGGCTGAAACCGGGCGACGAGGTGCGGATCGCCGGGGTGAAGGTCGGCAAGGTCGAGGAGGTGGACCTGGACGGCGACCACGTCAAGGTCGTCTTCAAGGTGAAGGGCGAGCCCGCGTTCGGCACCGCGACCGGTGCGTCGATCCGGGTGAAGACGATCCTCGGCGCGAAGTATCTGGCGCTGCACCCCAAGGGGCCGGGGCAGTTGCCGGCCGGCAGTGAGATCCCGCTGCGGCGGACCGTCCCGGCGTACGACGTCGTGCAGGCGTTCAGCGATCTGACCACCACCACGGAGGAGGTCGACACGCAGCGGCTGGCGAAGGCCCTGGACACCATCTCCGCCACCTTCGAGGACTCACCCGCCGAGGTGCGGGCCTCCATCAAGGGACTGTCGAAGATCTCCCGGACGGTGGCGAGCCGGGACGAGGAGCTGCGGAAACTGCTCGACCACGCCGAGGGCGTCACCGGGGTGCTGGCCGCGCGCACGGAGGACTTCTCCGCACTGGTCGAGGACGGCGGCGAGCTGTTCGAGGAGATCGGCAAGCGGCGCACGGCGATCCACAAGCTGCTCGTCACCTCGGCGGCGCTCGGCATCCAGCTCTCCGGGCTGGTCGAGGACAACCGCAAGGAGATCGGTCCCGCCCTCAAGGGCCTGAACAAAGTGGTCGAGATGCTGGAGCGCAACCAGTCGAGCCTGGACCGCAGCGTCAAGCTGCTCGCGCCGTATGTGCGCGTCTTCAGCAACACCCTCGGCAACGGCCGCTGGTTCGACAGCTACATCCAGAACCTGGTCGCCGCTCCGGTGGTGCCGCGGACGGGAGGCGACCGGTGAGCGGGAACCGCAGACGGTGGGCGGTGCTGGCCGTCGTCCTCGCCGTGGCCGCCACGGCCGCCGTGGTGCTGTGGCCGCGCACGCAGACGGTCCGGGTCACGGCGTACTTCCCGCGCACGGTCGGCATCTATCCCGGCTCCGACGTCCGGGTGCTGGGCGTGCGGATCGGGGAGGTCGTGGAGATCGAGCCGCAGGGGCGGCGGGTGCGGGTGGTGCTGGAGTACGACGCCGGGCGCCGGGTGCCGGCCGGCGCGCAGGCGGCGATCATCAACTCCTCGGTGGTCAGCGACCGTTATGTGCAGCTGCTGCCGGTGTACCGCAAGGGCCCGGTACTGCGGGACGGGGACGTGATCCCCGAGTCGCGCACGGCCGTCCCGGTCGAGCTGGACCGGGTCTTCGACAGCCTGCACACCACCGCGGAGGCGCTCGGTCCCGACGGTGCGAACAAGGAGGGCTCGCTGGCCCGGCTGCTCGGGGTGAGCGCCGACACCCTGGAGGGCCAGGGCGAGGACATCCACCGGACGGTCGAGGACCTGTCGCTGGCGGTCACCACCCTCTCCGACGGCCGCGGCGACCTGTTCGGCACCGTGCGCAACCTCCAGGTGTTCACCGCGGCGCTGGCCGCCGACGACAAGAGCGTGCGGACGTTCAACAGCACGCTCGCCAAGGTCGCCGAGCAACTGGCCGGAGAGCGCGAGGACCTGGCGCTGGCGCTGAAGCACCTGGGCACGGCGCTCGGGGACGTGGCGGACTTCGTGAAGAACAACAAGAAGTCGCTGACCGCGAACGTGAAGGGCCTCAGCAAGGTGACCCGGGTGCTGGTCACCCAGCGCGCCGCCCTGGAGGAGCTGCTGGAGGTCGCCCCGACGGGCCTGTCGAACCTGCAGAACGCCTACAACGCCTCCTCGGGCACCCTCGACACCCGCAACAACCCCGACCACCCGCAGGATCCGGCCGCGCTGCTGTGCTCCATCCTGCGCACGACCGGGGAGAAGGGCACCGACTGCACCGACCTCAAGCGGCTGTTCGACTCCCTGCCCGAGCTGCCCGAGCTGCCCGCCGCCCCGGCCGCGACCGGCCCGGCCGACCGCACGCTGGGCGGAATCCTGGAGGCCGACGCATGAGCGCGGGACGTACGCGCAGGGCCGCCGTCTGGACGGCGGCCGGTTCGCTGCTGCTGTCCGGGTGCGAGGTCAACGGCTGGTACGACGTGCCGCTGCCCGGCGGCGCCGCCGCGGACGGGAACGCCTACCGGATCACCGTCGAGTTCCGGGACGTCCTCGACCTGGTGCCGCAGTCCGCCGTGAAGGTCGACCACGTCACCGTGGGCGCCGTCGAGAAGGTCGAACTGGCCGGCTGGCACGCCCGGGTGCGGCTGCGCATCGACGACTCGGTGAAGCTGCCCGGCAACGCGGTCGCCGAACTGCGGCAGACCAGCATGCTCGGCGAGAAGTACGTGGCGCTGTCCGCCCCCGTGGACACCGCGCCGGCCGGCAAGCTCCGCGACGGCGACCGGATCCCGCTGGCCCGCAGCGGCCGCAACCCGGAGATCGAGGAGGTGCTGTCCGCCCTGTCCGCGCTGCTCAACGGCGGCGGGGTGGCCCAGCTCAAGACGATCACCGTGGAACTGAACAAGGCCCTGGACGGGCGGGAGACCCGGGTCAAGTCGCTGCTGACGGAGCTGAACACCTTCATCGGCGGACTCGACGAGCAGCGTGAGGACATCGTCCGCGCGCTGAGAGGCATCGACCGCCTCGCCAAGCGGCTCGGCAACGAGAAGAAGACCATCGCCCGCGCCGTCGACACCCTGCCGCCCGCCCTGAAGGTCCTCGCCGACCAGCGGCGCGACCTGACGAAGATGCTCACGGCGCTGTCCCGGCTCGGCAAGACCGGCACCAGGGTGGTACGGGCCTCGCACGCGGACACGGTCGCCAACCTCAAGGCGCTCCGCCCGATCCTGGCCCAGCTCAACAAGGCGGGCGCCGACCTGCCCAACTCGCTGGAGCTGCTGACCACGTACCCGTTCCCCCGCAACGCCGTGGACGCGATCAAGGGCGACTACGTCAACCTGAAGGTCACCGCCGATCTCGATCTGTCGAGCCTGTACGGCAACGTCACCGACGCACCGGACGAGGGCGGAGCCCCTCCGCAGGGCCCCGGGCTGCCGGACCCACCGGACCTGCCGGAGCCGCCCGGGCTGCCGGACGTACCCGGCGTACCCGATGTACCGGAGGTGCCCGGCGTACCGGGCGTGCCGTCGCCCGCTCCCCTGCCGGACACGCCCGGCGACGGCGGCCCGCTGTGCCCGCCCGTCTGCACCGGCACCGCGGTCTCCCACGGGTCCGGCGCCCCCGCCGGCTACGACCGCGCCCTCGCCGAGCTCCTGCTGAAGGGGATACTCCCGTGATCACACGCACGGTCAAGGCCCAGCTGCTCGCCTTCGCCACCCTGACCGCGGTGGGCGTGTCCTACGTCGGCGCCGAGTACACCGGCCTGGTGGACGCGGTGCTCGACCGCGGGTACACCGTGCGGGCCGACTTCGCCGACTCCGGCGGCATCTTCACCGGCGCCGAGGTCACCTATCGCGGGGTGCCGGTGGGCCGGGTGGGCGCTCTGAGGCTGACCGGGGACACCGGGGTGTCGGTGGCCCTGGAGATCGAGGACGGGGCGCCGCGCATCCCGGCGGACACCCTGGCCGTCGTGGGGAACCGTTCGGCCGTCGGCGAGCAGTACGTCGACCTTCAGCCGCGCCGCCCGGGCGGGCCGTATCTGCGGGACGGCGGCACCATCCCGCGCGCCCGGACCCGGGTGCCGCTGCCCACCACGGATCTGGTGGTGAGCCTGGACCGGCTGGTGAACTCGGTCGGCAAGGAGGATCTGCGGATCACCGTGGAGGAGTTGGGCGAGGCGTTCGCCGGCACCGGCCCGCATCTGAGCCGGCTGGTGGACTCGGGCAACGCGCTGGTCGAGTCGGCGTCCGAGGCACTGCCGGAGACGATCCAGCTGATCGAGGACTCGCGGACGGTCCTCAAGACCCAGGCCGACCAGGGCTCGGCGATCGCGTCCTTCTCCCGCGATCTGGCCGCGCTGACCGCGCAGTTGAAGGCCAGCGACGGCGATCTGCGCAAGCTGATCGACACCGCCGCCCCGGCCGCGCAGCAGGTCGACTCACTGCTGAAGTCGACCGGGCCACGGCTCTCGGTGCTGCTCGCGAACCTGATCAGCGGCGGTCAGGTCACCCTGGCCCGGCTGCCCGGGGTGGAGCAGGCGCTGGTCACCTTCCCGGTGGTGGTCTCCGGCAGCTACACGGTCATTCCGGGCGACGGCACCACCCACTTCGGCATGGTGGTCAACGCCGACGACCCGCCGCCGTGCACCCGCGGCTACGACACCCGTCGCCGTGACCCGGCGGACACCGGCACCCGCCCGGCCAACACCGGGGCGCACTGCGCGGAGCCGCGCGGCAGCGAGACCTCGGTGCGGGGCGCGCAGAACGCCCCGGGCGCGCACCGGGCCCACGACACGCAGTACGTCTCGGCGTACGACCCGCAGACCGGTCTCGCCCAGGGGCCGGACGGAAGGCCCGTCGAGATCGGCTCGGCGGGCGGCCAGCAGGCCGTGTTCGGAAAGGAGTCCTGGCAATGGCTGCTCGTCGGACCCATGGCGTGAGGCGGCGCGTGCGCGCGCTGCTCGACAGCGCGGCGGCGCTCGCCGCGGCGGCGGTCCTCACGACCGCGACGGCCGTCTGGCTGAGCGTGCAGGTGTACGAACAGCGGCAGACGGAGCAGCGGCGACAGGACATCCTGGCCGCGGCCCGCCAGTCGGCGCTGAACTTCACCTCGCTCGACTACCGGCACTACGACCGCGACAGCGGCGCCGTGCTGAAGGGCGCCACCGGCGACTTCAGGGAGCAGTTCGCCGCGCAGACCGAGCAGCTGACCCGGCTGGTGGCGCAGAACAAGTCGGTGTCGAAGGGGCAGGTCCTGGAAGCGGGCATCGTCCGCGCCGACGAGCGCTCGGCGCGGGTGCTGGTGGTCGCGGACAGCGAGGTCACCAATGTCGCCGTGCCGAGGGGCGAGGCCCGCACGTACCGGCTGCAGCTCGACCTCGTCCTGGAGAAGGGCCGCTGGCTGACGTCCGACGTGGAGTTCGTCGGATGAGCCGGCCCGTACCACCCGTGAGGAGAACGACCGTGGCACACCCGACGACCAAGGGCCGTGGCCCCGCCACGCCCGCCCGGCGCACCCTGACCGCGGCGGTCCGCGCGGCGGCCAAGCGGACGGAACGGACGGAACGGACGGAACGGGAGCAGCGGCCGGAGGAGGAGCCGCGGCGGGCGGAGACACAGCGGCCGGCGAAGGAACGGCGGCCGGCGGGGAAGCCGGGGCGGGTGAAGGGCAAGCCGCCGGCGGAGGACCAGCCGCCGCTGAAGGACCGGTCGGGCAAGACGCCGCGCTCCGGGCGTACCGTCGTCGTCGAGGCGCCGGACGGCTGGGACGACCCGCCGGAGCCCCGGCCCGACGACGAGGAGATCGTCCTCCCGGCGCGCGGGCGCAGGCTGGGCACCCTGTCCCTCACCGTGCTCCTGCTGGCGGCTCTGGTCGCGGCGGGCGTCCTCGGGTGGCAGTACCGGCAGGGACAGGTCATCGAGCAGGCGCGCGCGGAGGCTCTGGCGGCGGCGCGGAAGGCCGCGCCGGTCGTGCTGTCGTACGACCACCGGCGTCTGGAGCGCGACTTCGCCCGTGCCCGCGCCCATCTGACCGGGGGGTTCCGGGCGGAGTACGGCCGGACGACGAAGGCGGTCGTGGGGCCGACGGCCGCGAAGTACAAGGGCGTGGTGAAGGCGACGGTCGTGCAGCCGCCGGGCGGCGGCGCCCCGGCGGCCTCCGTGGTGTCGGCCGCGCCGGACCGGGTCGTGGTGCTGCTCTTCGTCAACCAGGTCACCGAGAGCACCCAGGTCACGGGGTCCCGCGTGGACCTGAACCGGGTGCGGATGACGATGGGCCGGACCGGCACCGGCTGGAAGGTGAGCGCCGTCGACGCGCTCTGACCTGCACCCCTGAAGAGCCCTCGCGCGGATGAGCGCGGGGGCTCTTTTTGCGTGTCCGGCTCTTGACAGCCCTCCCCGACGACAGGCAGTCTTCCCCATGTATTCCATTAAGCAGAAATCAACTTCCGCTATGCGAAATAGCTGGCGGAGCAGCAAGCCAGGAAGGGAGCGCGGCCCCGATGGGATTCGCAGACCAGCGCTTCAACGTCAACCTGTCGATCCTCTTCACGGAACTCCCGCTCCCGGAGCGCCCCGCGGCCGCCGCCGCGGCCGGCTTCACGGCGGTCGAGCTGTGGTGGCCCTGGATCGACTCCCCCACCCCCGAGCAGTCCGAGCTGGACGCGCTGAAGAAGGCGATCGAGGACGCGGGCGTACAGCTCACCGGCCTCAACTTCTACGCCGGCCAGCTCCCGGGCCCGGACCGCGGCGCCCTGTCGGTCCCGGGCGAGGAGTCGGAGAGGTTCCGCGCCAACATCGACGTGGCCGCCGGCTTCGCCGCCTCCCTCGGCTGCAAGGCGCTCAACGCGCTCTACGGCAACCGCGTGGAGGGCGTCGACCCGGCCGAGCAGGACGCGCTGGCCCTGGAGAACCTGACGCTCGCGGCCCGCGCCGCCGACCGGATCGGCGCGATCCTGCTGATCGAGGCGCTGAACCAGCCGGAGTCGCCGCTGTACCCGCTGGTGAGCGCGCCCGCCGCGGTCGGCGTCGTCGACAAGGTCAACGAGGCGACGGGGCTCGGCAACGCCAGGTTCCTGATGGACCTGTACCACCTGTCGATGAACGGCGAGGACCTGCCGCAGGTGATCGCCGCGTACGCCGACAAGACCGGCCACGTGCAGATCGCCGACAACCCCGGCCGCGGCGCCCCCGGCACCGGCACCCTCCCGCTGGAGGAGCTGCTCGACCAGCTGCGGAAGGCCGGTTACGACGGCTGGGTCGGCCTGGAGTACAAGCCGGGCGACCGCCCCAGCGCGGAGGCCTTCGACTGGCTGCCCGCCGAGGCCCGCGCCGCCCGCTGACCACTTTGCACTGAAAGAGGCACCCTCATGAGCAACGACCTTTCCGCTTCTTCCCGCCCGACCCGCCCGGCGATCGCCTGGATCGGCCTCGGCATCATGGGCTCCCCCATGTCGGAGAACCTGATCAAGGCGGGTTACAGCGTCACCGGCTACACCCTGGAGAAGGAGAAGCTGGACCGCCTGGCCGCCGCGGGCGGCACCGCCGCCGGCTCGATCGCCGAGGCCGTCCGCGACGCCGACGTGGTCATCACGATGGTGCCCGCCTCCCCGCAGGTCGAGGCGATCGCCTACGGCCCGGACGGCATCCTGGAGAACGCCAAGTCCGGCGCTCTGCTGATCGACATGTCCTCGATCACCCCGCAGACCTCGGTCGACCTGGCGAAGAACGCCGAGAAGAAGGGCATCCGCGTCCTCGACGCCCCCGTCTCCGGCGGCGAGGCCGGTGCCATCGAGGCCGTGCTGTCCATCATGGTCGGCGGCGAGCAGGCCGACTTCGACTACGCCAAGCCGATCCTCGAGGCGCTCGGCAAGACCATCGTGCTGTGCGGCTCGCACGGCTCCGGCCAGACGGTGAAGGCCGCCAACCAGCTCATCGTCGCGGTGAACATCCAGGCGTGCGCCGAGGCCGTGGTCTTCCTGGAGAAGTCGGGCGTGGACCTGAAGGCAGCGCTGGACGTCCTCAACGGCGGCCTCGCCGGCTCGACCGTGCTGACGCGGAAGAAGGACAACTTCCTCCATCGCGACTTCAAGCCGGGCTTCCGCATCGACCTGCACCACAAGGACATGGGCATCGTCACCGACGCCGCCCGCAACGTCGGCGCCGCCCTGCCGGTCGGTGCCGTGGTCGCCCAGCTGGTCGCCTCGCTGCGCGCCCAGGGCGACGGCGGCCTGGACCACTCGGCCCTGCTGCGGGCCGTCGAGCGCCTGTCGGGCGCCCAGGTCTGACCCGGCACCACACAGACCCCGGGCGGCGCCGTCGCTGACACCTGTCCTGTCGCGCCCAGGCGGCGGCGCCGTCCGGAATCCAACTTCAACAAACTGTTGACGCCCAGATCGGCCCACTTCTAGGCTCCACAAAGCGGAAATAGTTTTTCGCTGCCCCTCGTACGGAAGGTCCACGATGTCGAAGCGCGTGCTCACCACCGAGTCCGGCGCCCCGGTCGCCGACAACCAGAACTCCGCCTCCGCCGGCGTCGGCGGCCCGCTCCTGATCCAGGACCAGCAGCTCCTGGAGAAGCTGGCGCGCTTCAACCGGGAGCGCATCCCGGAGCGTGTGGTGCACGCCCGCGGCTCCGGCGCCCACGGCTACTTCGAGGTGACCGACGACGTCACCGGCTACACCCACGCCGACTTCCTGAAGAGCATCGGCAAGCGCACCGAGGTGTTCGTGCGCTTCTCCACCGTGGCCGACTCGCTCGGCGGCGCGGACGCGGTGCGCGACCCGCGCGGCTTCGCGGTGAAGTTCTACACCGAGGAGGGCAACTACGACCTCGTCGGCAACAACACCCCGGTGTTCTTCATCAAGGACCCGATCAAGTTCCCCGACTTCATCCACTCGCAGAAGCGCGACCCGTTCACCGGCAAGCAGGAGCCGGACAACGTCTGGGACTTCTGGGCCCACTCCCCCGAGGCCACCCACCAGGTGACCTGGCTGATGGGCGACCGCGGCATCCCGGCGTCGTACCGCCACATGAACGGCTACGGCTCGCACACCTACCAGTGGACGAACGAGCAGGGCGAGGCCTTTTTCGTCAAGTACCACTTCAAGACGAACCAGGGCATCCGCTGCCTGTCCACCGAGCAGGCCCAGGAGATCGCGGGCAAGGACGCCAACTCGCACCAGACGGACCTGCTCCAGGCGATCGAGCGGGGCGTGAACCCGTCCTGGACGCTGTACGTGCAGATCATGCCGGCGGCCGAGGCGGCGGACTACCGCTTCAACCCGTTCGACCTGACCAAGGTGTGGCCGCACAAGGACTACCCGCTCCAGCGCGTGGGCCGCCTGGTGCTGGACCGCAACCCGGACAACGTCTTCGCCGAGGTCGAGCAGGCCGCGTTCTCCCCCAACAACTTCGTGCCCGGCATCGGCCCGTCCCCGGACAAGATGCTCCAGGGCCGGCTGTTCGCCTACGCCGACGCGCAGCGCTACCGCCTGGGCGTCAACCACACCCTGCTCCCGGTGAACGCGCCGAAGGCGACCGAGGCGAACAACTACGGCCGGGACGGCTTCATGGCCCTCAACGGCCAGGGCCGCCACGCCAAGAACTACGAGCCGAACTCCTACGACAGCCCGGCCGAGACCGGCCGCCCGCTGTCGGCCCCGCTCGCGGTGAACGGCCACACCGGCACCCACGTGGCGCCGCTGCACACCAAGGACGACGACTTCTTCCAGGCGGGCGAGCTGTACCGCCTGATGAGCGCGGACGAGAAGTCCCGGCTCGTCGCCAACATCGCCGGCGGCCTCTCCCAGGTCTCCCGCGACGACGTGATCGAGAAGAACCTGGCCCACTTCCACGCCGCCGACCCGGAGTACGGCAAGCGCGTCGAGGAAGCGGTCCGCGCCCTGCGCGAGGACTGAGACTCCCTGTCCGCGCCCGGCCGCCGGACGGCCCGGATGAGGGGTGGCCGTCCGGCACGGGCGGGCGTGGACAGGGTGCGGACCGCGGCGCGTGCGAGCCAGTGCGGTGGTGAAGGTCCGGAGATCCCCTTCTCGACCAGAGGGAAGGGTTCTTCCGGCTCCGTCGCATCGCCGCGGTCCCGGCATCACCCCGGACGAGCGCCGGGTGCGGACGGTCCCGCACCCGGCGCTCACCCGTGCCCGGCGCCCTCCCAGCGCCCGCCGGGGTGCGGATCGCGGCGGCCCGCAGCAGCCTGAAGTCATGGCACACGCATCGCACCATCCGCACGTCGTCGTCCATCCGCCCGCCCTGGACGGTTCGCGCCGGGTCACCGAGGGCGACGAGACGCTGGGCATCGCCACGCACGCCGACGACGTGGGCGAGATCCTGCGGCTGGCCGACCTGTACGTCACGGACGTGGCGGAGAGCGACCTCATCGAGTGGCAGGGCGGCGGGCCCGACGACTGGCCGGGGCTGTCGGAGCACCACGAGGCCTGAGCGGCCGTACATCAGCGGTCGTACGGCCGCTACGGCATGCTCAAATCAACCTCTGAACCCGCCCCGGGAGGCGTCAACGGCCCCCGGGAGCGGGCACAGTGCTGTCACGGGGCCCGCCGGCACGGGGGCGGCGGGCCCCGCACGGGGGTGAGTGCCATGAGCGACGGTACGGCGGCCCTGGCGCCGCACGAGATCGCACTGCTGCGGGGCGGTCCGCGCGCCGCCGTCACCGTCGCCGTGGTGGCCCTGCATCTACGGGGTGTGCTGGAACCCGCCCGGCCGGGCACGCTCTGGGCCGCTGCGGAGGCCGGGGCGAACGGCCTGGAGGACGCCGTCGTCCGCGCCCTTCGGCGGCCCACCCGGTTCCGCCGCCTGATGCGCGATCCCGAGGTCCGCCTGGCCGTGGCCGAGATGCGCATCCCGCTCGCGGAGGCCGGGCTGCTGCGCTGGCCGTTCCTCGGGCCGACGCGGGGCGCCCGGCGGGACGTGGCGGACCTGCGGGCCCGGCACCGGCTGCCCGCCGGCCGGCGCGGGCTGACCGACGACGACAAGCTGCTCGCCGTGGCCCTGTACGGCGATGCGGCCCTGCGGGCGCTCGTGCCGCGGTTCGCCTTCCGGTCGGGCCTGCTGCCCCGGGCCGAGGTGGCCGACGTCAGGGGCACGAGCCCTTCGTGGGGTTACGGGGGCGGGGCGCCCCTGTGCGGGGGCGGGGACGGCGGCGGCTCCGACTGAGCCCGCGCGCGGGCACGCGAAAGGGCGGCCCACCCCCCGGACGGGCCGCCCTCACCGCCGTATGCGTCAGACCTTCAGCGTCCTGATCGACGTGGGGGCGTGACCGGGCTCGGTCGCGATCTCCTCGAACTCCACGACGTTGCCGATGTCGTTGGTGCCGGACATGGAGATGTTGGTGACGCGCTCCAGGATCGCCTCGACGACGACCGGCACCTGGAACTCGGCGGCCAGCTTCTTCGCCTGCTCGAAGGCGGCGGCCAGCTCGCTCGGGTCGGTCACCCGGATCGCCTTGCAGCCCAGGCCCTCGGCCACCTTCACGTGGTCGACACCGTAGACGCCCAGCTCGGGCGAGTTGATGTTCTCGAACTCCAGCTTGACCTGGAAGTCGATGTCGAACGCCCGCTGCGCCTGGCGGATCAGGCCGAGGTAGGAGTTGTTGACCAGGACGTGGACGTACGGGATCTTGTGCTGCGCGCCGACCGCCAGCTCCTCCAGCATGAACTGGAAGTCGTAGTCACCGGAGAGGGCGACGACCTGCGCCTCCGGGTCGGCCTTGGCGACGCCGAGCGCGGCCGGAATGGTCCAGCCGAGCGGGCCTGCCTGGCCGCAGTTGATCCAGTGGCGTGGCCGGTAGACGTGCAGCATCTGGGCGCCGGCGATCTGGGAGAGGCCGATGGTGGAGACGTACCGGGTCTCCGGGCCGAAGGCCTTGTTCATCTCCTCGTAGACGCGCTGCGGCTTGATCGGCACGTTGTCGAAGTGGGTGCGGCGCAGCAGGGTCGCCTTGCGCTCCTGCGCGGACGCGGCCCAGGCGGAGCGGTCGGGCAGCTTGCCCGCGGCCTTCAGCTCCTTGGCGACCTCGACGAACAGCTCCAGGGCGGCCTTGGCGTCGGAGGCGATGCCGTAGTCCGGGGCGAAGATCTTGCCGATCTGGGTGGGCTCGACGTCGACGTGCACGAACTTCCGGCCGGCGGTGTAGACGTCGAGCTTGCCGGTGTGGCGGTTGGCCCAGCGGTTGCCGATGCCGAGGACGAAGTCGGACTCCAGGAAGGTCGCGTTGCCGTAGCGGTGCGAGGTCTGCAGGCCGACCATGCCGGCGTTCAGGTCGTGGTCGTCGGGGATGACGCCCCAGCCCATGAGGGTCGGCACGACCGGAGTGCCCGTCAGTTCGGCGAACTCCACCAGGAGTCCGGCCGCGTCGGCGTTGATGACACCGCCGCCCGCGACGATCAGCGGGCGCTCGGCGGAGTTGAGCATGCCGATCGCCTTCTCGATCTGGGCGCGGGACGCGGCGGGCTTGTAGACCGGCAGCGGCTCGTAGGTCTCCGGGTCGAACTCGATCTCGGTGAGCTGGACGTCGATCGGCAGGTCGATGAGGACCGGGCCGGGACGGCCGGAGCGCATCAGGTGGAAGGCCTGCTGGAAGACGCCGGGGACCTGTGCGGCCTCCAGGACGGTCACCGCCATCTTGGTGACCGGCTTGGCGATCGAGGCGATGTCGACGGCCTGGAAGTCCTCCTTGTGGATCACCGCGGTCGGGGCCTGGCCGGTGATGCACAGGATCGGGATGGAGTCGCCGGTCGCCGAGTACAGACCGGTGATCATGTCGGTGCCGGCCGGGCCCGAGGTGCCGACGCAGACGCCGATGTTGCCGGGGTGGGTGCGGGTGTAGCCCTCCGCCATGTGGGAGGCGCCCTCGACATGGCGGGCGAGGGTGTGCGCGATGCCACCGGAGGCCTTGAGCGCCGCGTAGAAGGGGTTGATCGCCGCGCCGGGCACACCGAACGCGTCGGTGACACCCTCGCGCTTGAGGATCTCGACTGCCGCGCGGGCAGCGGTCATACGAGCCATGGGAACTCCTGCTTCGGCTGTCGGATACGCACTCCCGTCGCGCCCCCGCGGTGAGCACCTTCCGGATGTCCGGTGTCGCTGTCTTCGTTACTTCCGACGTTTTCCACATTACGGAAAACAATTTCTACTATCTGGAAGCAATGTAAGGGGAGTGGTGAAAGCCGTCAAGGGACGTCCGCACCAGACGTGCCGATCAACGGGCGATCGGGGACCCGCCGGAGGATGCCGAGGGCATGCCCGAGAGCGTGTCGGTGCGCTGCCCGGTCCGCCGGTGCGCCCATCCGTTCGCCGCGCCCGTCCATCCGTGCGCCTGCGGCGCGCCCGTCGCCCCGCCCCTCGAACCGCACGCACCGGCCACCTCGTCACCCACCGCTCCTGGGACGAGGAGTGGGTGAGCGTGCGCCGCGCCGCCTGCGACCGCCCCGCCCCGTGGCCGCGGGCACAGGGGAGCGCCGGCCCCCGCGGATGCGGGAGCCGGCGCCGTCGTTGCCGGTGTTACGGGTTGACGCAGGTGACCGAGCCGACCGGCAGGTTGTTGCCGGTCGAGGTGGCGGTGAAGCCGAACGTCACGGTGCCGTCCGGCGGGATGGTGCGGTTGTGATCGGCGTTCCTGACCGTCACCGTGCCGTCCGAGCCGGTACTGAGCGTGCCGTTCCAGACCTGGTTGATCCTGGTTCCGGAACCCGGCTGCCAGCGCACGGCCCAGCCGTCACGCGCCGTGGTGTTGTGGTTCATCACCTCGACGGAACCCTGGAAGCCGCCGTTCCAGTAGTTCGTGATCTTGTAGAGGGCCATGCACCCGGTGTGCGGGTCGGTCGGGGTCGGCGTGGGCGTCGGGGTCGGGGTCGGGGTGGGGGTCGGCGTCGGGGCCGGGGTGCTCCCCGAGCCGCGGATGCCGGTCACCTCGCCGTTGCCGCCGTCGAAGACGATGTCGGAGCAGGAGAAGAAGTTCTCCTGGCTGTCCGACCGCACCCACTGGATGAACATCATCGCGTCACCCGAGCGGCCCGAGGGCAGCTTCAGGTCCCAGTAGTAGTGGCCGGACTCCGAGCCCACCGAACCCGACTGCGGCGGGTTGGTGACCGTCTGGATCAGCTCCAGGTCGCCCCAGCCCAGCGGCTTGGTGGGCGCGTAGCCGGGCTTGGAGATGTACACCCGGAAGTCGCCCGGGTGCGCCGCCCAGTTGCTGTGCTTGATACGGATCGTCGCCCCGGAGGTCAGGTGCGTCCGGGGCCAGTCCGCGCGGGCCGCGTTGTAGCCGGTGAAGTTGTACGGGGAGCGGTCGCCGGCGCTGCACAGCTTGCCGTCCGGGACGTAGCCCGGGCCGCGTCCGCCCGCGTTGGAGTCGAGCACGGCGAACCAGTTGTACAGCGCCGTCGCACCGCTCTCGGCGAGCGCGGCCTTGCACGCGGGGTTCGTCGGGTCCAGGGCGCCGGTGCTGGTCCTGGCGTCCAGCCAGCAGAGGTAGGTCCGCGAGCCGGGCGTCATCGTCACGCCGTGCGCCTGCGCGCTGCCCTGGCCGATCAGGGCCAGGCCGAGCCCGCTGAGCAGGGTGGCGAGCACCGCCAGTAAGGACAGCGATCGTCTGTTGCTTCGAGCCATCGTCTCTCCTGTGATGGGTGGGGTGGTGTGGGTCTCCTCGGGGGTCTTCGGGCCGGTCAGACCGGCGGGGCGCCCCACGCCAGGCCGCCGCCCAGGTAGGCGGGGATCCTGGGGGCGTCGGTGTAGGCGGTGGAGGCGGCGCGGCTGTAGTCGCCGGCCTCGTCGAACGCGGACCAGTCGGACTTGCTCATCCGCAGCTGGATGTCGCCGGTGTCCTTCCCGGCGGCCAGGGAGCCGGTCTTGAAGGAGACCTCCAGGTAGGCGTCCGCGCCCGCGACCGGGGTGCTCAGCGGCACCACCCGCAGGGTGACGTTGCCGCAGCCGACGGCCGCGTGGTCGCAGAACGCGTTCACGGTGGGCGAGCCGCCGTCGCGGGTGAAGTAGTAGCGAGCGGTGACCTTGGTCAGGTCCACGGTGGTGCTGCCGGTGTTGGCGATCCGCAGTCCGGGGCGGATGGCGTTGTCGGTGGCCGAGGCGTCGTTGTTCTTGTAGGTGACCTTCAGGCCGCCGGCCGGGTCGGGGCCGCCGCCGCCCGGCTCCGTGGTGACGCTCAGCGCGGCGGAGGCCGCGGAGACGTTCCCGGCGGCGTCGCGGGCGCGGACGGTGTAGCTGTACGCGGTGGCCGCGCTCAGCCCGGTGTCGGTGAACGTGGTCCCGGCGACCGGCGCGGTGCTGGCCTTGGTGCCGTCGCGGTACACGTCGTACCCGGTGACGCCCACGTTGTCGGTGGCCGCCGTCCAGGCCAGCGAGACGCTGGACGCGGTCTTCGCGGTGGCCCTCAGGCCGGTCGGCACGGTCGGGGCGGTGGTGTCGGTCGGGTCGGGGTCACCGCCGCCGCCGGTGGGCACGGCCGGATACGCGTTGCGCACCAGCATGGAGAACTGGTTGTGGAACCAGTGGCCGGCGAGCGGCGCGTCCGGCATCGCGCCGGTCGGGTTGCCGCCCGCGTTGGGCGCCGAGTACTCGGGGTTGCACATCGGGTCCGGACGCTTGCCCTCCTCGTTCGGGATGTCCTTGCTCGCGCCGTCCGACTCCCCCGGCGGCTTGATCCACAGGAACGCGTCGAGGTGCGAGTCCGGATAGCCGGCGGGCGTCGCCTGCGGAGGGTGCCCGAGGCCCGCGCCGTTCACGTTGCACCACAGGCCGCGGTGTACCCGGCGGTCCACCTTGGACTGGCTGACGTAGGTGTCGAGGACCGTGCTGGTGCTCTCGGCGGTGGGCCGGGCGGCGCCGCCCCAGCCGTTGCGGGAGGTGTCGACGACCATGCCGGTGGAGGCGGGCCAGCCCTGGGCGACCAGCGTGGCGTGGACGGCCTTGGTGAAGTCGGACTCGTCGAAGTTCGGGTTCCACTCGTAGTACTTGCCCGACTTGATCACGTTGCCGCCGACCGTCTTGTTCGGGTCGGTGAGGAACGGCTCGGCGAGCGGCGTGTAGTTGGAGACGTTGGTGATCAGGCCGTCGACGCTGCTCAGCCCGGCCGTGGTGCCCTTGACGACGTCCGTGTACAGCTGGGTGGTCTGGGACAGGTTGGTGTCCCAGCCGAGCCAGCCCGAGTGGGCGAAATCCATGTACGTGTACACGTTCGGGATGGCGTGCAGCTTGTTCAGGGCGTACCGGATGGCGTCGACCTGGATGCCACTGCTCTTCGCCTGGGCGCACTCCGGGTCGGAGAGGTTGGTGACCAGGTTCGGCAGGCCGTCCGGCTCGATGACCGTGGTGATGCGGATGTCCTGGTACTTCGGGTCGGCGAAGACCTTGGCGATCTCGTCGATGTACTCGCTCTTGTAGCGGGCCAGACCCGCCGGGGTGAGGGGAAGTTCACCGTTGGAGGCGAGGGCGGCGCAGTCGCGGCCCGGCAGGTCGTACACGACGAAGGTGGCGACGAGCGGCTGGCCGGGCTTCTTCTGCGCGAGCGCGAGGTCCAGGTGGTCGGCGAGGCTCTTGCGCCCCGCGTTGACCTCACCCCCGTGGATGGCCGCGATGCGGTCCAGCCACACGGCCGTCGGGTAGCTCTTGACCTTCTCCATCTTCGCCTTGAGCGTGGCGTCGGCGGTCTGGGCGATGGACCCGTCGACGAGGCGGGCGTAGTCCGGGTTGACGTAGAACGAGGCACCGGCGAACGGGTTGTCGACGTGCGCCTCCGCGGCGGACGCCTCGGGTGCGGACAACTGGGCCGCCGCGCCCAGCAGCAGTGTGCTCACCGCGGTGGCCAGGGCCGCCGTCCGCTTGCGGTGCGGCCTGCGCGGACGGGCGTCCGCGCGTCTGGTCCGGTCTGTCATGTGCTCTCCTCGGTGCGGGGGTGCGGGTGACGGGTGTGGGGACATCCGCGAGGTCGGCCGGTGGGGAGAACCGTGGGTCCGGTCAGGCCGGGGCGCAGCGCGGGGCGGGGGTGCCCGCGGTGCCGTTCGCCGTGTAGCCGAACGAGGTGGTGGCGCCGGCGGCGAGGGTGCCGTTGGACGAGGTGTTGCGGACGGTGATCCGGCCGTTCGCGACCGTGTGGGTGCCGTTCCAGAGGCTGGTGACGGTGGCGCCGCCCAGCTCCCAGTCGACCGTCCAGCCGGTGATCGGGCCGGTGCCGGTGTTCTTGACGGTGACCTCCGCCTGGTGGCCGCCCGGCCAGGAGTTGACCAGCTTGTGGGTGGCGGTGCAGGCCTTGGCGGGGGTCGGATCGGGTTCGGGATCGGGATCCGGGCCGGGGCCGGTGCCGTAGGTCAGGCCGTGCCCGTAGGGGAAGAGCGGGCTCTTGCCGTCGCCGTCGTTGATCGGCTGCTGGGAGGCGCCGCGCATCCAGGTCATGGGCAGCTTGCCGGTCGGCGCGTGGACACCGAACAGCACGTCCGCGACGCCACCGCCCTCGGTGCCGGGCAGCCAGGCGGCCAACAGGGCTTTCCAGTCCGGCAGTTGAGCCGTTATGTCCAGCGGGCGGCCGGAGACCAGCACCACCACGACGGGCACCCCGCTCGCCTTCAGCCGGGCCAGGGTCTGGAGGTCCTCCTGGTCGAGGCCCATGCCGTCGGGCCGGTCACCGCGCATCTCCGCGTACGGGGTCTCGCCGACGACGGCCACGGCGGCCGTGTAGCCGCCGTCGATGCCGTTGCCGTAGCGGTCGTAGGTGACCCGGGAAGGGTCGGCGACGGCGCCGCGGATGCCCTGGAGGATCGTGGTGCCCTCGGTGACGGGCCCGCTGCGGCCCTGCCAGCCGACGGTCCAGCCGCCGCTCTGGTTGCCGATGTCGTCGGCGGACTTCCCGGCGACGAACAGCCTGCCCGTCTTCGGCAGCGGCAGGATCCCGCCGTCGTTCTTCAGCAGCACCTGTGAGGCGCGCACCGCCTCCCGGGCGAGCGCCCGGTGCGCCGCCGAGCCGACCGTGGCGGTGTACGAACGGTCCGTCAACGGGCGCTCGAACAGCCCGAGCTGGAACTTCTTGGTGAGGATGCGCCGGTTGGCGTCGTCGATCCGGGCCATGGCGACACGGCCCGCGGAGACCTCGCCGCGCAGCAGGCTCAGGAACCTCTTGTAGTCGTGCGGGACCATCACCATGTCGACGCCCGCGTTGACGGCGGTGGCGATCTCGGCGCCGGTGAACCCGGTCTGCCCGTCGAGCTGGTCGACGGCGGCCCAGTCGGAGACGACGAACCCGGTGAAGCCCAGCTCGCCCTTGAGGACATCGGTGACCAGGTACTTGTGGGCGTGCGAGCGGACGCCGTTCCAGCTGCTGTAGGAGAGCATCACCGAGCCCACGCCGCGCTTGACGGCCTCCTGGAAGGGCGGCAGGTGGATCGCGCGCAGCTCGGCCTCGGAGATCTGGGTGTTGCCCTGGTCGACGCCGCCGGTGGTGCCGCCGTCGCCGAGGTAGTGCTTGGCGGTGGCGAGCACGGAGGCCGGGCCGCCGCCCAGGGCGGCGCCCTGCAGGCCGGTCACGAACGACGTCATCGAGGTGGGCAGTTCGGGCGTCTCGCCGAACGACTCGTACGTCCGTCCCCAGCGGTCGTTGCGGGCCACGCACAGACACGGCGCGAACGACCAGTCGATACCGGTGCCGGCCACCTCCTCGGCGACCGCGCGTCCGATGCGCTGCACGAGCGCGGGGTCGCGGGTGGCGCCCAGACCGATGTTGTGCGGGAAGAGCGTGGCGCCGCGCACCGCGTTGTGCCCGTGCACCGCGTCGATACCGTAGATCATCGGGATGCCGAGCGGGGTCGCCAGGGCGGTGCGCTGGAGGGAGTCGTAGGTGTCGGCCCAGGTCTGGGCGTTGTTGGGGCTGACCGTGGAGTCACCGCCGGAGAGCACCGAGCCGATGCGGAAGGCGGCGAGGTCGGACTGCGGGACCAGCGCGTCCTTCTCGATCTGGGTCATCTGGCCGAGCTTGTCGTCGAGCGTCATCCGGGCCAGCAGGTCGTCGACCCGCTGCGGCACGGGCAGAGCCGGGTCCTGGTACGGCAGGACGGCGGCGGCCCGCGCGGAGTCCGGCCCGGTGTCCCGCTCGGGCGGGACGGCG
This sequence comes from Streptomyces sp., assembly GCF_035645055.1. Lineage (GTDB taxonomy): Bacteria > Actinomycetota > Actinomycetes > Streptomycetales > Streptomycetaceae > Streptomyces. The sequence goes on from NZ_DASQNH010000055.1 coordinate 34,527, forward strand.
GCGGTGAGCCCGGTGACGGCGAGCGCCGCGGCGCAGAGGGCGGCGACGATCGGGCGGCGGGCCCGAGGACGGACGGAGCGGCGGGCGGTGCGGCGGGCGGCTGCTTCGGGGAGGAGCGGGGTCATGGCGGGGCCTTTCCGGGTGCGGGCCGGAGGGGCGGGAGGTGGTGCCGGGAGGGGGGGACGGGACCGGCGGGGGCGCGGGCCCCGCCGGTGCGGCCGGGTGGAACGCTCCGGGGTCCGCCCAGTCGGCGCAGGGCGGAGCCCGGAGCGGGTCGGTGCGTCGCGGGTCAGGCGACGGAGCAGGCGGTGCCGTTCAGGGTGAATCCGGCCGGCCTGGCGAAGCTGCCGCTGTAGGTGCCCTGGAAGCCGAAGCTCTGGGTCGCCCCGGCCGCGATCCGCGCGTTGTGCGCGGCCGGACTCGCCGTGACCGCGCCCGAGGAGCCGGACAGGGTCGCGTTCCAGGAGTTGGTGACGCTCTGCCCGGACGGCAGGGTGAAGCCGAGCTTCCAGTTGTCGACGGCGGAGGTGCCGGTGTTCTTCACCGTCACGTTCGCGGTGAAGCCGCCCTGCCACACGTTGGTCGCGTACGTCACCTGGCAGGCGGCCGCCGGGTCACCCGGGCCACCGGGGCCCGTGCCGCCCGTGTTCACCGTCGAGGAGAAGGAGTTCACCGCGAGCCCGGCGCCGTTCTGCCACGGCTCGAACCCGGCCTGGACGCTCGTCAGGTACCAGTTGCTCTGCGCCATCCCCCGGGCGACGGCCTGGTCGACGAAGTCCATCACGTCGAAGCTCCAGCTGCCGATCGCCGACGGGGCGACGAAGGAGATCACGTCGTTGGAGCCGTTGCTGCCGGTCCACACCTCCCAGGTGCGGCCGCCGACGCTCGCGCTGCCGACCGGGGAGCCGATCGGCTGGATCGGGCCGACCCGGTTGAACCAGATCATGATCTCGGTCCGGTTGACGCCGTCGGTGCGGGGCGTCGGGTCCAGCCAGATGTCGTACGAGGCGTTGAACACGGCGCCGGAGACATAGCCGTACGAGATGCTGCTGGGCGCGCTGGAGATGGTGCTGATCTGCGCCGGGAGGTTGGTGCCCGGCGAACAGTTGGTGTAGTGGCAGCCGTTGAAGACCGACGGGTACGACTTCGGAGCGCCGTTGGTCGGCACCGAGCCGTCGGCCTGGGTGACCCGGAAGCCGGTGTCGGTGGCGGTGACGCACTGGGTGGCGCTGGTGCCCCAGCGGTTGTTCTGGACGACGTAGCGGCCCTGGATCACGGTCGAGCCGAACGGCTCGCAGATCGTGGTGTCGGCCTGCGCGGGTGCCGTGGCGGCGAGCAGCGCGGCGAGTGTGGTCAGCGCGGTGAGCAGGGCGCCGAACAGGGCGCGGGCGGTGCGGAGGCGGTGCGGTGACGATCGCATGCGGGGCCTCTCTGGCGTGGGAACCGGATTCGACAGGGGGTGCTGTGGCATCGGGGTGTCGGGAGCGCTCCCATCTCCCCACTGATGGGAGCGCTCCCACCCCACCGGTTTCGGACGCGACTGTAGGAGTCCGCCCGTGCCCCTGACAACCCCGCGCGCGCGATTCCGTCGAATGGATTTCGAAGACGCAGGTCAGCGGGGGTGGCTCCGGCTTGCTCAGTCAACGAGCAAGCCGCCCATAGCAATTGGGAGCGCTCCCGAAAGTTTGCGAAGAACCGTGCGGAGGGGAATCAGGTGGCGCAGGCACGGCCGTTGAGCGTGAAGGCGGCGGGCGCGCCGGCGGGGGTACCGCCCGCCTGGAAGCCGAAGCTCGTCGTGCCGCCCGCGGGGAGGGTCGCGTTGTGGCCCGCGTTCGCCGCGGTGACCTCGGCCCCCGACTGGGTGACGGTGGCGTTCCAGGCGTTGGTGACCTGCTCGCCGCCGCGGAAGGAGAAGCCGAGTTTCCACCCGTCCACGGGAGCCGCCCCGGTGTTCTTGATCCGCACCTCGGCGGTGAACCCCCCGTTCCAGGAGGATCCGACGGTGTAGGTGACGGCGCAGCCCACGGCGGGGGTGGGTGTGGGCGTCGGGGTCGGCGTGGGAGCGGGGGTCGGGGTCGGCGTCGGGGTCGGATCCGGGCTCGGCGAACTGCCGTCCGGCAGGGCGCCCCACTGCCGCTCCGCGCCCTCCAGCAGGACGATGTTGGGGGCGTCGACGGGGGTGCTGCCGGGAGTGGTCGCGATCCGCTGGTACGACCAGTCGTTGCCGGGGCTCCAGGCACCGGCCGAACTGATCCGGAACTGCACCTCCTTGCGGTACGCGGACTGGCCGGCAGGCGCGATCACGGCGCTGGAGCAGTCGACGGTGACGTAGTAGACGTCGCCCGCGTGGCGGGTGGGCCCGGAGACCGGACCGCACTGGTTGTAGTTGGTGCTGACGCTGATCTGGCTCGGCTGGACGCCGGGTTCGAGGGTGAAGTAGTACCGCAGCGAGCTGTCGGTGAGGGCGCGGGCGGGCCACGCCGACTTGTTGACCAGATAGGCCTTGATCTCGGTGAAGCCGGCGCCGGAGGCGTTCACCGAGGCCTGCACGGACATCTCGGGTCCGTCGGGGGTCTCGGCCTTGGGGAAGTCCGCGAGGGGCATGCCGCCGTACTCGGCGTACAGGCGGGCGAGAGCGCCTGTGAAGGCCGCGTTGTAATCGGTGGCGACCTCGTTGTTGACGTAGTTCTGCCGGTCGTCGGTGTAGGCGTCGTCGGCCGCGCTGGGTCCGCCGACGAGGGCGCCGTACAGCACGTGCCGGCTGTCGGCCGGGTTGGTGATCTGGTCGGACCAGGACCCGTGCGCCGTACGGTGATGGGGCTTGGTGGGCGGATTGGCCCCGAAGCCGACGACGTAACTGGACTTACGGGGGTTGTCACCGAGGGCGTAGTTGATCTGCCGGACGGCGAAGTCGTGGTAGCGGGCCTTGCGGGCCGGATCGCCGGTCAGCCAGTCCGAGTGGACGAGCGCGGCGAACGCGGTGTTCGCGGCGTAGCGCAGGGAGCCCCAGCTGTCGAGGACGGCCTGTCCGCCGGGCGAGTAGCGCACCCGGCTGCCGTTCACGCCGACGGTCCACCAGTCCAGCCAGCGGTTGGCGTCGTCGACGTACTTCTGCTTGCCGGTGAGCTGGGCGAGCAGGACGTAGGCGCCGTAGGAGCTGTCGTCCCAGGAGAGGGTCCAGCGGTAGGAGCGGGTGGAGGTCTGGGGTTCGGTGGAGAGGTTGTCGTAGTAGCTCTCGGCCTTGGCGAGATAGGCGGGATCACCGGTGGCCTTGTACAGCCAGACGGCACCCCACACCAGCTCGTCCCGGTACCCGCTCCAGGAGTTGTAGTAGCTCTGGGCGTCGGTGATGCAGTCGCTGTACTCGCCGCGGTAGGTGTCGGCGAAGGCGTAGAGCTGCTTGGCGTGCGTGAGCAGCTTCCCGGCGTACGCGGCGTCGCTGTCCGCGAACACCATGGAGGAGGCCGCCAGGGCGGCGGCGGTCTGCCCGGCGAGGTCGGAGCCGGGACAGGAGGCGTCGATCTTGAAGGCGGGCCGTTCCATGGGCATGACCTCGGCCGGCCCCCACCAGGCGTGGTCCTTGCCGCCGTGGCCGACCTGACCGTACAGGACGTTGGGCGAGGGGTGGGCCTTGACGAAGTAGTCGCTGACGAACCGGAGGTTGTTCTTCAGGTGGGTCCACTGGCCGGTGCCGGTGTAGGCGGCGCGTTCCTCCAGGCCGCCCCAGGCCAGCACGGTCGCGGAATACGCCATCGGCAGGCCGAACTTGACGTGGTCACCAGCGTCGTACCACCCGCCGGTGAGGTCGAGGCCGGCGTCCTTGCCGTCGTTCAGCCCGGAGTCCCCGCGCCAGCCGACCCGGTTCCAGTCCGGGACCGGGCCGGACTGCTGGGCCTCGTAGAAGAGGAGGGACTTCTGCAGGGCCTCGCCGTAGTTGAACGCGGGCGCGGCGGAGGAGGGGGCGGCGGCGGTGAGCGGCAGCAGCAGACCGGCGGTGAGGGTGGCGGCGAGGGCGGCGGGGCCGCGTGCGCGTCCGCGCCGGGCGGGGGCGGGGGCGGGGGACGGCTGGGGCCGTTTGAAGGGGTTGGGTGAGTGCGGGCGCAACGGATCGTCCTTTCCGTACGGGCGTGTGCGGGGAGGATGGATCGGGGTCGTGCCGTGCACGGGGGGCGGCCGGAGGTCTGCTTCGCACGGTGCACGCGGGCGTGCGTACGGGGTGTACGAGGTGTGCGCACGCGACGCGTTGAAGCCCGGCGCCGGCTCGCGTCCGCGGGGAGGCGTGCGGGAGCCGGTGCCGGGAGCCCCTGGGAGCGCTCCCACGTGCTGGCCATGAAGCCAGCCGTGACCAGTCGTGTCAAGGCATGGCGGGGATAGGAGTTCGGGCTGCCGGTCCTTCTCCACGGCCCGGCTGGTCAGGCCCGCTCGGCCTGTCGCATTCGATCGACCGGCTCCCGTCGTGCCGGCGTGCAGCACCCGCGGGAAGGTGACGCGGTCCGGTCCCCTGCCGGTGTGTGACAGCTGGACGAGAAGACCACCGGCCGCCTTCCGGCGGCAGCTCTACTCGACGGACTCCGGCCGGCAACGGAGCAGCCGCCCGCCGAGCAGCACAGCGCAGGACCCGACGGTCAGAAGACCGCCGGCGAGGAAGGTGCCCCGCACGTCGGCGAGCGGCAGGACCACTCCCCCGAGTGCGGCACCCGCCGCGATTCCGGCGTTGTAAGCAGCGGAGTTCGCCGCGAGTGCGATGTCCGTGCGGCCCGGAGCACAATGCAGCATCTCGTTCTGCGTGGTCATGAACACCGGCCCGAGCGCACCGCCCATCAGCACCAAGAACACCACCGCCGCCACCGGATCGGCGCCTCCCGCGTACAGGCCCAGCATGCCCACCGCCTGCGTGGCTACCGCAGTGGTCAACGCGGCGTGCGGAAAGCGGTCCAGTAGCGCACCGGTGATGCTCACCCCGGTCAGACACGCAACGCCGAAAACTGTGAACAGGACGCTGACCGTGCTCGGGGCGAATCCGCTCACGTCACCCAGGAACGTCACGATGTAGGTGAATCCCGCGAACGCCCCCGTAGCGGACAGCGTCCCGGCCGCCAGCACGATGCCGAACCGACGGGCGTCGGGACTGGTTCCGTAGGCGGCGGGCTCTTCTTCCGGACGCGAGGTGGGCAGCAGAACGACGACCGTCACGAGGGACACGAGGCCCAGACCGGCCAGCATCGCGACGGGCACTGGCCAATCGCTCCGCCGGCCCAGCCAGGTCCCGGCGGGGACACCGAGCACGAGGGCGAGCGAACCGGCGACGGACAGCGCCCCGACCACCCGCCCGCGGACCTCGGGTGCGAACAGGCCCACCGCGACCGGCCCCATCACGGCCCAGAACAGCGCCTGGGCGAGCGCGGTCAGCAGCCGTGCCACAAGGAGCAGCCGGTAGGAGGTGGCCAGCGACGCAATCAGACTCGACACGACCAGTGCGGCCAGCAGGCCCGTGAGCACATGACGTCGAGGCAGGGTCCGCGTGACGTGGGCCAGCGGCACGGACGCGACGGCGACCGTCACACCGTAACCGGTGACCAGGAGGCCGACCGCCGGCACCGACACCCGAAGGCTTTCGGAGAGGAGATCCAGGAGGCCGATCGGCAGGTTCTCCGCAGTGTTGAAGGTGAAGGCGGCCAGCATCAGGGCCACGAGCACCGCCGACCGTTGCCATGGGGCCGGCCGCCCACCGACCGCACGGTCTCTTCCCGCCCGCGCCGATCGCGCCTGCTCCCTGGCGCCGCCCATGGAGGTACTTCACCGGGTTCACCGGTCCTGCCGCAACCGAATTCGTCCCTGCGGTGCGGATCAGCCATGTGGGCTCGCTGGCAGGATGGTCTCGTGGTTGACCTGGAGCGCATCACAGCTGAGACCGTGGCGTACTACCGAGCACTCGACGAGGCCGCCGCCCCGCGGCACCACTTCCGCCACGCTGACGAGCAAGGCGGCCTCTGGTACCTGGAGGCCGTAGCCGATCGCGGCGAGTTGATCATCATCAAGCAAGCACAGCTGACGTCGGCCGGCCAACTCCACCGGTACAGCTGGGAGCACCTGGAGGACGAGCACGGCGGCTTGACAGACCAAGCGATCGCCCCCGACGAGGACCCGCTGGAGACGATCCCGGCCGAAGAGTTCCAGCAGGTGTGGACTCGGTGAACCGGCCGGACGACCGAGAGGCGAGGGTGTCAGGCCGGTGACCGGGGAGTGCGGGGAGGCCTCGGCCGAAGGCCGCGACGGCCCGTTCGCCGGCGCGGCTCTCGATGAGCAGTACGCGCTCGGCGAGTCCGGCGGCCTCCTTTGAGGGGCTCACGCCGACTCCCGGATCACCAGCCGGGTCCGCAGCATCACGTGCCGCCAGGCGACCTCCGGTTGTTCCATCTCCTCCAGCAGGAGACGGACCATGGTGCGGCCGATCTCCTCCAGGGGCTGGCGGACGGTGGTCAGGGGCGGGTCGGTGTGCTGGGCGAGGTGGAAGTCGTCGAAGCCGACGACGGCCACGTCGTCGGGGACGCGGCGGCCCGCGGCGCGCAGGACGGACAGGGCCGCGGCGGCCATGGTGTCGGAGGCGGCGAGGACCGCGTCGACGTCAGGGTGCCGTTCGAGGAGTTCGGTCATCGCCCGGCGTCCGCTCGCCTCGGTGAAGTCGCCCTCGACGGTCCAGGAGGGGTCGGTGGGCAGTCCGGCGTCGGCGAGGGCCTGGCGGTAGCCGCGCAGGCGGCACTGGGCGACGTACATGTCGAGCGGCCCGGTGATGGTGGCGATCGAGCGGCGGCCGCCGCGCACGAGGTGGGCGACGGCCTCGCGGGCGCCGCCGACGTTGTCCGCGTCGACGGAGGTGACCTGCTCGTCGCCCGAGCGGCGCCCGAGCAGCACGGTGGGCAGGCCGGCGTCGGCGAGCATGTCGGGCAGCCGGTCCTCGGCGCGTACGGACATCAGCAGCACGCCGTCGACCCGGCCGCCGCGCGCGTATTCGAGGAACCGCTGCCGTTCGGCGTCGGTGCGGACCAGGGTGAGCAGCAGCTGGACGGAGGTGTCGGTGAGGGCGTCGCCGACGGAGCGGACGGTCTCGGCGAAGAACGGCTCGCCGAACAGCCGCCAGTCCCGCTCGGTCATCACCAGCGCCACGGCGTCGGCGCGCCGTCCGGCCAGTGACCGCGCCGCCAGGTTGGGCACATAGCCGAGTTCGGCGATGGCCCGCTGTACGGCGCGGCGGGTCGATTCCTTGACGCCCGTCTCGTTGTTGATGACGCGGGAGACCGTGCCCCGCCCGACACCGGCGAGCGCGGCCACCTCCTCCAGCGTGGGCGTCGCAACGGGCCGCCGTTTGACCATCCTTCACCCCCAAGGGCGTCCGATCTTACGGGCCCCGGCTCCTGTGATCGAACGCCCGGGCGGTCTCTCAGCCGCCGTACCGCTCCCGCAGCTCCACCTTCCGCACCTTTCCGGACACGGTCATCGGGAAGGAGTCGAGGATTCGCAGCCGGCTCGGGATCTTGTAGTGGGCCAGCCGGCCGTCGCAGAACGACCGCAGTTCCTCCAGGGTCAGGGGGGCGGCGGGGTCGGACGGGATGACGCAGGCCAGCACCTCCTCGCCGTACCGCTCGTGCGGCACCCCGACGACCTGGACGTCGGCGATCCTGGGGTGGGCGTGGAGGAACTCCTCGATCTCGCGCGGGTAGATGTTCTCGCCGCCTCTGATGATCATGTCCTTGATGCGGCCGACGATCTCGACGTAGCCGTCCTCGCGCATCACCGCGAGGTCTCCGGTGTGCATCCAGCGGCCCGCGTCGACGGCCTCGGCGGTCTTCTCGGGCTCGTTCCAGTAGCCGAGCATCACGCTGTAGCCGCGGGTGCACAGCTCGCCCGCGGAGCCGCGCGGCAGGGTCACGCCGGTCGCCGGGTCGACGATCTTCACCTCGATGTGCGGCAGGACCCGGCCGACCGTGGCGGTGCGGTGCTCCAGGTCGTCGTCCATGCGGGTCTGGAGCGAGACGGGGGACGTCTCGGTCATGCCGTAGCAGATGGAGACCTGCTCCATGTGCATCTCGGCGACGACCCGCTTCATCACCTCCACGGGGCAGGGCGAGCCCGCCATGATGCCGGTGCGCAGCGAGGAGAGATCGTACGACGCGAAGTCCGGCAGGTTCAGCTCGGCGATGAACATCGTGGGAACGCCGTACAGCGAGGTGCAGCGCTCCCGTTGCACCGCCTCCAGCGTGGCCTTCGGGTCGAAGGACGGGGCGGGGATGACGATGCAGGCGCCGTGGGAGGTGGCCGCCAGGTTTCCCATGACCATGCCGAAGCAGTGGTAGAAGGGGACGGGGACGCAGATGCGGTCCTGTTCGCTGTATCCGATCGACTCCCCCACGAAGTAACCGTTGTTGAGGATGTTGTGGTGGGAGAGCGTGGCGCCCTTCGGGAAGCCCGTGGTGCCCGAGGTGTACTGGATGTTGACGGGGTCGTCGCAGGACAGCTCCGGGAACGCCTCCGGCCCGCCGGCCCCGCCCGCCGCCCGGCCCAGCAGCGCGTCCCAGCTCGGGTCGCCGAAGTACACGACCTCGCGCAGCTCCGGGCAGTCGCCGCGGACCTGCTCGGTCATCGCCCGGTAGTCGCTGGTCTTGTGCCGGAGGGAGGCGAAGAGGACGCGGACGCCCGCCTGTTTCAGGACGTAGGCGACCTCGTGGGTGCGGTACGCCGGGTTGATGTTCACCATGATCGCGCCGATCCGCGCGGTGGCGTACTGGACGAGGACCCACTCGGGGCAGTTGACCGCCCAGATGCCGACCCGGTCGCCCTTGGCGACCCCGGCGGCGAGCAGGGCGCGCGCCAGGCCGTCGACGTCCGAGGCGAACGCGGCGTACGTCCAGCGGCGGCCGGACGGGACGTCGACCAGCACCTCCCGGTCCGGCCAGGCGGCGACCGCGCGGTCCAGATCGGCGCCGATGGTGTCGCCGAGGAGCGGGATCGCGCTCGCCCCGTGGGTGTACGAGTTCACCGGAAGTCCTCCTCGCGGTACTCGGCGTCCGAGCCGGCCGCCGTGGCCTCGCGCAGCTCCACACGGCGGATCTTGCCGGAGACCGTCTTGGGCAGGTCGGCGAACTCCAGGCGGCGGATGCGCTTGTAGGGCGCCAGGACCTCGCGGGAGTGCTCGAAGAGGACCTTGGCGGTGTCGGGGCCGGGCGTCCAGCCGTCCGCGAGGACGACGTACGCCTTGGGGACGGCGAGGCGCAGTGCGTCCGGGGCGGGCACGACGGCGGCCTCGGCGACGGCCTCGTGCTCCAGCAGGGCGCTCTCCAGCTCGAAGGGGCTGATCTTGTAGTCGGACGCCTTGAAGACGTCATCGCTTCGCCCGATGTAGGTCAGGTATCCGTCCTCGTCGCGTGCGGCGACGTCGCCGGTGCGGTAGTAGCCGCCGGCCATCGCCTCCGCCGTGCGCTCGGGGTCGCCGTGGTAGCCGGTCATCAGGCCGACCGGCCGCTGCGCGAGGTCCAGGGCGATCTCGCCCTCGGTGGCACCGGGGGCGCCGGTGACGGGGTCGAGGAGTTCGACGCGGTAGCCGGGGCTGGGGCGGCCCATGGAGCCGGTCTTCAGCCGCTGGCCCGGGGTGTTGGCGACCTGGACGGCGGTCTCGGTCTGGCCGAAGCCGTCCCGGATGGTGACGCCCCAGGCGCGCCGGACCTGCTCGATGACCTCGGGGTTCAGCGGCTCGCCGGCGGCGACGGCCTCGCGGGGCCGGGTGCGCAGCGCGCCGAGGTCCGCCTGGATGAGCATGCGCCAGACGGTGGGCGGTGCGCAGAAGGTGGTGACGCCGGCGCGGTCCATCTCGGCCATCAGGCGGGCCGCGTCGAAGCGGGTGTAGTTGAGGAGGAAGACGGTCGCCTCGGCGTTCCAGGGGGCGAAGAGGTTGGACCAGGCGTGCTTGGCCCAGCCGGGCGAGGAGATGTTCAGGTGGACGTCGCCGGGCTTGAGGCCGATCCAGTACATGGTGGCCAGGTGCCCGACGGGGTACGAGGTGTGGGTGTGCTCGACCAGCTTGGGGCGGGCGGTCGTCCCGGAGGTGAAGTAGAGCATCAGCGGGTCGTCGGCGCGGGTCGGGCCGTCGGGGGCGAAGCCGGCCGGGGACGTGTACGCCTCCTCGTACGGCAGCCAGGACCTGGCCGGCGCACCACCCGAGGCCCCGCCCGGGGTGCCGCCCACCGCGATCCGGGTGTAGTCGCCGGGCACCTCGTCGAACTTGCCGGTGTCGGCGGCGCGCACGATCGCGTGCCGGACGCGGCCCCGGTCGACGCGGTCGCGCAGGTCGGCGGCGCCGAGCAGCGGGGTGGCGGGGATGACGACGGCGCGCAGCTTCATCGCGGCCAGCGCGGTCTCCCACAGCTCGGCCTGGTTGCCGAGCATGACGAGGACGCGGTCGCCGGCGGTGACGCCGCGGGCGCGCAGCCAGTTCGCGACCCGGTCGGAGCGGTCGGAGAGTTCGGCGAAGCTCAGCCGGGTCTCGGTGCCGTCCTCCTCGACGATGTGCAGCGCGGTGCGGTCGTTGCCGTCCGCGATGACGTCGAACCAGTCGAGTGCCCAGTTGAAGTGCTCGGGCCGGGGCCAGGCGAAGCCGTCGTAGGCCGTGCTGTAGTCCTCACGGTGTGCCAGCAGGAAGTCCCGCGCCTGGCGGAAGTCCTCGGTCGCCGTCGTCATTCGTTCTCCCTCTGTCCGGACCGTTGCCGGGCGGCTCCCGGACATCGTGTAATCCGTGATGCAGGTCTCACTACCCCCTAACGGGGGTGCGCGCCGCGGGGCGCGCCAGGAAAGGGCGAGCACGTGGGAGCAGACGGAGCGGACACGTCGGACACCGCGGTCATCCGGGGCGCGCTGCTGCGGCTGCGCCGCACGACCGGCCTCCCGGTGGCGTTCGGCGGCCTGGTGGAGGCGGGACGGCCGCGGGTGCGCATCACGGAGCTGACCGGGACCCGCACCCCGGCGCTCAGCGCGCTCGCGGTGACCTCCGGCAACGGGCTGGGCGGCAAGGCGGTGGCGCTGGGCCGGCCGTGCGCCGTGGCCGACTACTCCGCCTCCCGGCAGATCAGCCACGAGTACGACGCGCCGGTCGCCGTGGAGGGGCTGCGGTCCGTGCTCGCCGTGCCCGTCGTCGTACGGCGGCGGGTGCGGGGGGTGCTGTACGGCGCCCTGCGCACCGCCCAGCCGCTGGGCGACCGCATGCTGCACGCGGCCGTCGAGGCGGCGCGGGACGTGGAGCAGGCGCTGGTGGCGCGGGAGGAGGCGCGGGGGCTGCTGGACGCCGCCCGAGCGGAGCCGCGGGGCGGCGCGGAGGCGGCGGACCCGGCGGAGGCGGGGGCGGTAAGAGAGCGGATGCGGGAAGCGCACGCGGCGCTGCGGGCGCTGGCGCCGCGGATCGCCGACCCGGGCCTGCGGGCGGAACTCCTGGACGCCTGCGGGCTGCTGGCACCGGTCCGAGCGCCGGGCGGGGTGCGGCTGGCGCCCCGGGAGGTGGACGTGCTGGCCTGTGTGGCGGCGGGGTCGACGAACGCGGCGGCGGCCGAGCGGCTGGGGCTGCGCCCGGAGACGGTGAAGAGCTATCTGCGCTCGGCGATGCGGAAGCTGGGCGCGCGGACGCGGGGAGAGGCGGTGGTGGCCGCGCGGCGGGCGGGGGTGCTGCCGTAGGAGTGCCGGGGCGTGGGCACCGTCGGGGTTCCGGGGCGTGGGCGCCGTCGGGGTTCCGGGGTGTGAGCGCCGTAGGGGTTCTGGAGGCTGGCGGATGGGGGTTCCTCGTGGTTGCTCGCACGGTTCCCCGCGCCCCTTCCGGGCGCACCCGGAGTCGCGGCCCTCCCCGTGTGCCGTTCGTCATGCAATTGACACGGAGCTGAAATTCCCCATGCACGTCGCTGTTATTTCCCTCACCACCGCGTCGCTCCGAATTTCAATCACTCCCCGCCTAGAATTTGGCCAGAACACGACACACGGAGGGGAGCGGTGACCGTGCGACGGGACTTCAAGGAGCCTGCCAGATGCCGCCCCGACCTGGTCATCGGCCGGGAGGAGCCGTTCGCGTCGGCGCGTGAGCAGCTGGCGCGCGGCGGCAGTGTGCTGCTCCACGGGCCCGCCGGAATAGGAAAGTCGACCGTGCTGCGGGCATTGGCCGCGGAATACGGCGCCACGGCCCGCACCGTGTTGCGCTGCTCCGCGACCGAGTCCGAATCCCATCTCCCCTTCCTGGCCCTCGCCGACCTGCTCGGCCTGGTCCTCCACGAGGTGTCCGACCAGCTGCCCGCCACCCAGCGCACCGCGCTGGAGTCGGCCCTGACCGGCCGCGGCGAGTCCACCCTCCAGCGCGACGGCCTCGCGCTGCGGCTCGCCGTGCTCTCGGCGCTGCGCGCGCTCGCCGCGGCGGGACCCGTCCTGGTCGTCGCCGACGACCTCCAGTGGCTCGACCCGGCCAGCGCCGAACTGCTCGGCTTCGCCGCCCGCCGCCTCGGCGGCGCCCCGGTCCAGCTGCTGTGCGCGGTCCGCACCGAGGGCCAGGAGTACGACCGGCAACCGCGCTTCCCCGCCCTCGACTTCACGAGAGCGGGGGGACCCCCGTCCCCGCCCGACACCCTCGCCCTGCGCCTCGGCCCGCTCTCCCGCGTCCAGGTCTCCGCGCTGCTCGACCACCGCGGCTACACCGGGCTGCCCCGCTCCACGGTCCGCGACATCCACCGCACCAGCGGCGGCAACCCGCTGTTCGCACTGGAACTGGGCCGCGCGCTCGCCGAGAGCCCGACCCCGCCCCGGCCGGGCGAGCCGCTGCCGGTGCCGACCTCGCTGCGCGCTCTGGTGCTGAACCGGCTGGAGATGCTGTCCGACGAGGCCCGGCACACCCTCCTGGTGGCCAGCGCGGGCGCCCGTCCCACGCTGGCCCTGCTGCACGCGGCCGGCCGCGACCACGCCGAGGCGGAGACCGCGCGGGCCGCCGAACTGGGGCTGCTCGCCACCGAACCGGAGGGCCCGGCCGTACGGTTCGCGCATCCGCTGATCTCGGCCGCGCTGTACGCGGAAGCGCCCGCGCACCGGCGCCGCGCCGCGCACGCGGCGCTCTCCGAGGCGGCCTCCGATCCGATCGAACGCGCCCGGCACCTGGCGCTGGCCACCAACGGAACCGACCCGGAGGTGGCGGCCCGGCTCGCCGAGGCCGCCGCGCTGGCCCGGGACCGCGGCGCGCCGTCCATGGCGGCCTCGCTGGGGCTCCTCGCCGCCCGGCACACCCCCGCCGACGGTGTACCGGCCGCCGACGAGCGGCGGTTGCAGGCCGCCGAGGACGCGATCACCGCGGGCGAGGTGGACCTCGCCCGGGACATCGCGCGGGAGGTGCTGTCCCGGGCGACCGCGCCCGCCGACCGGGTACGGGCCTGGATGGTGGTGATCGAGGCCGCCGGGCAGGCCCTCGGAGACGTCGACGCGGTCTTCCCGCAGGCGCTCGCCGACGCGGGCGACGACCCCCGGCTGCTCGCCCTGGTCCACTACCAGCTGGCCTGGCGGGCCCTCGTCGTCGAGGGCGACTTCGCCGAGGGCCGGGAGGAGGCCGCGCACGCCGCCGAGCTGGCCGCGCGCGGCGCCGACCGGCGCACCGAGCTGCTGGCGCTCGCCTTCCAGGCGCAGGCCGAGACCCTGATGGGTCACCCCGACGCCCCGGCGACCATCCGGCGGGCCCTCCAGGAACCGCAGGACCCGCAGGTCGCCTGCCACCACAACGGGGCGGGCTCCACCCGGCTGCGCTGGCTGCTGATGAGCGACCAGCTGCCCGAGGCCCGCGCCACCGTCACCAGGCTGCTCAGCGAGGTGCGGCGGCGCGGCATGGTGGAGAGCGAGGTGCACTTCCTGCGGATGCTCGCCGAGACCGAGCTGCGCGCCGGGCACTGCGGACGGGCATTGGACCTGTCCCGGGAGAGCCTGCGGCTGGCCCGGGACTCCGGGATCGGCGAGGTGGCCTCCGCCGTGCTCACCTCCGTCGCGGAGGCGTCCGGCGGGGATGTCGACCGGGCGCTGGCGCTGGCCCGGGAGGCGGCCGAGCACGCCGAGGAGGACGGCGACCAGATCTACATGTCGCGCGCACTGGCCTCCCTCGGCTACGTCCAGCTGGTCGCCGGGGACGCCCCCGGCACCGTCCGGTCGCTGCGCCGGGTGCGGGAACTGGAGCACGGACTCGGGGTGACGGACCCGGCACGCGGGCGCTGGCACGGTGACCTCGCGGAGGCGCTGGTGCGGATCGGGGAGGTCGCCGAGGCGCAGGACGTCATCGCCGTCACGCGCGAGCAGGCGCTGCGACTGGGCCGGGAGAGCGTGCTGGCCGTGCTGGACCGGGCGGAGGCCCTGGTGCGGGCGGCACACGGGGACCACGACGGCGCGATCGCGCGGCTGACGTCGGTTCAGGACCGGCTGGCCGAACTGGGATACGGGCTGGAGGAGGCGCGGGCCGCCTTCGCGCTGGCCCGGCTGCGCACTCACGCGCAGGCGCTCGGCTTCGCCCGGGCGGGCGGCGGCGCCCGGTCCGGTCCGGCGTCGTACGACGAGGCGGCGCGGCTGTTCCGGCGGTGCCGGGCGCTGCCGTGGCTGCGGCAGGTGGAGGCGGCGGCCGCTCCCCCGCCGGCTCACGGCCCGGCTCCGGTGCCCGCGCCCGCGACGGCCGCGCTGGACGGACTGGCGTCGATGGAGCGTCAGGTCGCCGCACTGGTCATGGAGGGCGCCACCAACCGGGAGATCGCCGCCCGGCTGTTCATCAGCGTCAAGACGGTGGAGGCGACCCTGACCCGGGTCTACCGCAAGCTGGGGATCCGGTCCCGGGTGGACATCGTCCGGCTGGCGGCGGGGCGCACGGGCTGAGGGCCGGGAGGGAGCCGGCCCCTGACGGGGCCGAGGTGGCCGGACCGAGGGCCGGGCCGAGGGGGAGCAGACCGAGGGTTTTCCCTCACCAACCCCCTTAGGGGCTTCCCTCATTGGGAGGTCAGCGGACCGGGATCTAGCGTAAGGGGCGTGCCGCTCGCCGGGCACACGGGGGTCCGTCCCAGACCTCCGTGCCACACCCCCCACACCCGCGCGACCCCCCACCGGCAATCCCCTGAGGAGACCTCATGTTCGGGCTCACCCGTGCGAGAAAGACCGCCGTCGCCATAGCGGCCACCGCTGCCGCCGCCGCGACCGCGCTGACCGCCGCCCCTTCGGCCGTCGCCGCCCCCCAGCCCATCGTCGGCGGCACCACCACGACGACCAGCAGCTACCCGTTCATGATGCAGATCACCGACGCCTCGCAGAACCAGTTCTGCGGCGGCACGCTGGTCTCCCCGACGAAGGTCGTGACCGCCGCGCACTGCATGGTCGGAGAGACCACCAGCGGCGTCCGCGTGGTCGGCGGCCGCACCTACCTCAACGGCACCAACGGCACGGTCGCCCGGGTCAGCAAGATCTGGATCCACCCGAACTACACCACCGCCACCCGCGGTGAGGACGTCGCGGTGCTGACCCTGTCGACGGCGATGCCGTACACCACGGCCAAGTACGTCTCGTCCACCGACACCTCCGTCTACGCGGCCGGAACCACCGCCCGCGTGCTGGGCTGGGGCACCACGTCGTCGGGCGGCAGCTCCTCCAACCAGCTGCGCACCGCGACCGTGCCGATCGTCTCCGACACCAGCTGCGGCGGCTCGTACGGTTCCGACTACGTCAAGAGCGAGATGGTGTGCGCCGGATACTCCTCCGGCGGCGTGGACACCTGCCAGGGCGACAGCGGCGGTCCCCTGCTTGTCGGGGGCGTCCTGGCAGGGATCACTTCCTGGGGCGAGGGTTGCGCCCAGGCCGGTTACCCGGGTGTCTACACCCGGCTGACCACGTTCTCCAGCCTGGTGACCGCGCAGGTCAACTCGTAACGGGCGACGAGCTCCTGAGGGCACCCCTCAGGTGAATACCAGGGGGCGTTGCGGGCCTCCACGAGCGGCCCGCAACGCCCCCTTTCCATGCCCGCGGCGTCAGGCGGGGACGGTCCCGAACCGGATGTCGTAGGACCCTTCCGGATACAGCACCCTGAGCATCCGCTCCGCCTCCGCGGCCAGCTCGTCGCGCGCGGCCTCGGCCGCTTCGGTGAAGGTCTCGATCACGAGAGCGTCGTCGTACAGCCACCACACGCCCGCGAGGAAACCGTCCACGAGGAACGGACGGGAGAAGGTGTTCACCTGCCAGGTGCGGCCCCCCTGCGCGGCCGGGATCACCCGCGTGCGGTCGGCGTGGGACAGCAGCAGGTTGTCGAACTCGGGCAGCAGGCGCGGCGGGGCGGGGGTGTCCGGGTCGGGGCGCGGGGCGTCGGGCAGGTCGAAGAGCTCCACGCCGTTGGGGTCGCGGAACGTGACGAGCCGGTGCCGCAGCCGTTCGAAGACCGGGCGCATCCGGGTCAGCCCGGCCCAGGTCTGCATGTCCTGCACGGAGGCCGGACCGAAGGCGGCGAGGTAGCGCAGGACGACCGTGTCGGGGGACGCGGGCGGCTCGGCCGGGCGGTCCAGCCAGTGCTCGACGGTGGTGAGGGCGACCTGGCCGCTCCTCCCCCACAGTCCGCGCGGGGTGACCTGGACGAGCGGGAGCTTGCAGCGGGCGGCGACGGCGAGGGCCAGCGGATCGGCGTCCGGCCACTCGACGAGCAGCGCCTCGCGCAACTGCCGCATGGTGCGCGGCTCGACCTCGACCAGGTCGCGCGCGAGGGCGGCGAGCCGGTCGAGCTCGACACCGACGAGCCCCTCGCGGAACTGCTTCATGTTCACCTCCCGGTCCCGGGCGGGCTGCACCAGCGGCCGCAGGGTGAGGGCGTCGTCGGCGGTGTGCAGATGGATGGTGGAGCGCAGGGTGACCATCCGTACGACCTCGCGGTCGGCCAGCAGCCCGGACAGCTCCTCGGGCGCGAACCCGTCGAGACGGGCGGCCAGCGCGACGTACGGCGGCTTCACCTCTTGCGCCTGGAGCCCGACAAGGTGCTCCACGGCCGACTTGGCGGACATCGGCGCGCGGCGCAGCAGCAGCTGCCGGGCGAGCGTGGCCCGGTTCAGGGCGCGGGTGGAGAGCACGGGGGCGGTCGCGGCGGGCTGCGGCTTCGTCCTGGTCATGGACGGCACGCTAGCGCCAGAAGAGGCCAGATACCGTCCTAAATGGGAAACGGCCCGGGCAGCGGACGACATGGCGGTCGTCCACCGCCCGGCTAGCGGGTGCCCGGAGGGCGATGCACCCGGCGGGCGATGTGCTCAGTAGTCGATGCGGTCGGCCTTGGCCAGCCACGCGTCGAAGGGTGCCGTGCGGTGCGGCAGGTCCAGCTGCTCGACCCGGGTCGGCCACATGGACTGGGGCTTCTTGTCGAACAGGTCGTAGAACTTGCGGTCGTCGAAGCCGGCCACCGCGGCGTCGTGCCGGTCCGCGGAGTAGACGATCCGGTCGACCCGCGCCCACAGCGCGGAGGAAAGGCACATCGGGCACGGTTCACAGGACGTGACCAGGACGCAGCCCTCGAGCGAGAAGGTGCCCAGCTGCTTGCAGGCGGCGCGCATCGCGCTCACCTCGGCGTGCGCCGTCGGGTCCAGGGTCGCGGTGACCTGGTTGTTCCCGAGCGCGACGATCTCGCCGTCCTTGGCGACCAGGGCGCCGAACGGCCCGCCCCCGTTCATCACGCTGTTGGTGGCCAGCCTGATCGCCTCGTCCATCCAGGCACGCTCGATCTCCTGGATGTTCTTTTCCTGGGTCTGAGCAGTCACGGTCACTTCTTTCGGAGAGGGGAAGGGTTCCCCGGGCCTGGGGCCCGCGGGGGTTCGGCGGGGCGCTCGTCGCGGTCCTGCGGGGTGCGGGCGGGAGAGGCCGGGCCGGTCATGCGGAAGCCTCCACGGTCCTGGTGTGCGGGAAGCGGGGAGCCGTCCACGACACTCATCCCTTGCTGCGTGGCGACTCGTGTGAGGAGTACACAGCCGACCGGGCCGGGGCAGCTAGGGGTGGAAGACATGAAGACTTCCGCAGGCTGGGACCCCCGCTTCGTAGACTCCTACATGCCTGTGCGCCGGGCGCGGACGGCGGCCGGTGCGTTCGGCTTCATCACGGACCGGATTCGCGCACGCATTCCGGCCGGAGGGGTGCCGGGGGGAGCGACCGTGCGAGCGGACCGGTTCTCGTAGAAGTCCATGAAGTGCCGCTCTCCCCTGCGGATCTCTTCATGTCTTCCACCCCTGGCTGACTTCGCTCGGCTGCCTGTGTGCTCCTCACACGAGTCGGACGAACCAGGGGATCGTCCTCGCCGTGTCCACACCGCCCCCGCGCTCGGGAGGCCTCGCGCGATGCCCGAATCTCCGGCCAGGACCTGCGTCCACGTCCCTTCCGGCTCACGGTCAGCCCGCTGACAGCCCGCCGTCAGCCCGCCGTCAGCTCACCGACACCCCGCCGGCATCTCACCGAACGAAGGAGAAAGCCTGGTCCGAGACGTCGTCCGGCCGGCCGGGCATATCGAGATCGCCCGGCCGGCCCGGGGATCACCGTCACCGCCGAACCGGACGGCCTGCACGCCCGGTTGGCCGGCGCGCTGTGGGAGGCGCTGCCGCGACGGAGCGAACGCCGCGCGCCCAGCCTTTGGTGTCGTGACCCCGGGCCCGCAGATCCGCGGACAGGGCCGCTCGGGCCTGGGGCCCGAGGATGCCGTCACCCGCCAGGCCCCTGCCGCTCCGGCGGTGGCCGGTGCGGAGGGCCGGACGTAGAGTGGAGTTGAATTCCGCCCCTCCCGGAGCCGGCCATGACCAGCCAGGACAAGCTCCCGATCATCTACGTCAGAGGATTCGCGGGCGATACTTCAGGAATCAACAAGGCCGTCACGGATCCCTTTTACGGCTTCAACGAAGGATCCACGCATGTGCGGGTGGGCCCGGGCGAGAAACCGACCTTCCATCAGTTCGAGAGCCCGCTGCTCCGCCTCCATCTCGACGAGGGCTACCACATTCTCGTCGAAGGCGGCCAGGAAGCCTATCTGGATACGCACCCCGAGATTCCGGCGAACAGCATCTGGGTCCATCGCTTCTACGACGCGTCGGCCACCAGCTGGGGCGCGAAGCCCAAGGAATTCCGCCTGGAGGACGCCGCCACCGATCTGCTGCGGCTGATCGAGAAGATCAAGGGGAAGAGCGGTGCGCCCCGGGTGCACCTGGTCGCGCACTCCATGGGCGGGCTGGTCTGCCGCTGCCTGTTGCAGAAGGTCCTCCCCGGCCGCGGCATCGACCCGGTCGAGCACGTGGACAAGCTCTTCACCTACGGCACACCGCACGGCGGGATCTCCTTCGACGTGGGCTTCGGTCTCTTCGAGCGGCTGCGGGACACCTTCGGCATCCAGGGCGGCGACATCTTCGGACCGCGCCGGATGTACGCCTACCTGACCCCCGACGCCGAGCGGCGCGGCGACGAGCCCCCGGACGACTGGGACGCCCGGGCCATGCCCCAGGGGCCGGGGAGGTTCCCGGTGGAGCGGGTGTTCTGCCTGGTCGGCACCAACCCGGGCGACTACGACGTGGCGTTGGGGATGTCCGCCGGCATGGTCGGCGCCCGCAGCGACGGCCTGGTGCAGATCGACAAGGCCGCGGTGCCGGGCTCCCACGGGGCGTTCGTGCACCGCAGCCACAGCGGCCGCTACGGGCTGGTGAACTCCGAGGAGGGCTACCAGAACCTGCGCCGTTTCCTCTTCGGCGACCGCCGGATCGAGGCCGCGCTGGCCGGCCACCGGCTGTCCGCCGACCGCGACGTCAGCTGGCAGGCCGAGGTGCTGCTGGCCATCCGGGGCCTGCCCGTCGTGGTGCACGAACGGCAGGCCGCCCACTGGTGCCCCCTACCGCTGCCGAAACCCGTCGCCGAGGGCGCCGACACCCCGCCCGTGCCGCTGACGACCACGTTCCTGAGCACCGACCTGCCGCGCCCGGCCGACAGCCCCACCATGCGGTACGCCCTGCATGTGCGGATCCTGTCGCTGCGGGCGAGCAACCGGATCCTCAGCTTCGGCGACCATCTGGAGCAGACCGCCGACTTCGACGACTCCCTGGTGGTGGACGTCGGCAGCGGTGCGATGCCCGGGATCTGGGCGACCTGGAACTCGCTGATCCCCGGCACGATCAAGGACCACGAGCCGCAGGGCCGCCCGCTGACCGACGAGGACCCCGCCGCCGACCGCTGGGTCGCGCACATCCCGTTCCCCGAGACGGCCCGGTCGCTGCTCGGCGAGGAGGCGAGCATCCGCCTCTCGGCGACGCCCTGGCGGTGAGGGCCGCTCCCACCCGTGCGCGCCGTCAGACCTCCAGCACGCGCGCAGACGTTCCGGTCGCGGTGGTAGCCGTCCTCCGCCTCGGCGTCCAGGGAGACCAGCCCGCCCTGCGCGCAGACGGTGTCGGGTGCCGCGTCCAGCCACCAGTTGACGAGGTCGAAGTGGTGGGTGGACTTGTGCACCAGCAGACCGCCCGAGTTCGTCTTCTCGCGGTGCCAGCGGCGGAAGTAGTCGGCGCCGTGCCGCAGGTCCAGCAGCCACTCGAAGTGCACGGAGCCGATCTCGCCGATCTCTCCGGCGGCGAGGAGTTCCCGTACGGCCGTGTGGACGGGGCTGTAGCGGTAGTTGAACGCCACCCGCACCGGACGCCCGGTGCGGCGCCGGGCGTCGAGGACCCGCCGGGCGCGCTCCGCGTCGGTCGTCATCGGCTTCTCCGTGACCACGTCGCAGCCCGCCTCCAGCGGCCCGCGTGGGCGGCGGAGACCCACTCGTTGTGGACGGCCATGCGGTGGGCGGTGGTGTCGCAGAAGCCGACCAGGTCGACACGGTCCGCGTACGGGCCGGACAGCGCCTGCGAGTAGAGCCGGGCACGGGAGCCGAGGCCCACCACGGCGCAGCCGCGGCGGGACGCGGGGGCGGCAGTCATGTCCCCAGGGTCACAGATCGGAGCAATCGCTTTCTGGAGGGGGTGGGTCCAGGAGAGGGAGACCGGCGGTTGAGGTGCGGCCCGGCCGGGCACTCGGCCCGCCGTGACCGCGCCGCGGAGGATTCTGCTCACCGGGTGGTTCAGCTTCCACCACGGGGAGGCCACCGCCGGGGACGTACTGGCGCTGGCCCGGGTCGAGGAGGTGCTCGGCCGGGCGGGATGGCCCTACGACGTCGTCTGGAGCCCCGGTTTCCGGCCCCGGGCACCGCACCTTGACGAGGTGCGGCCCGAAAGCTACTCACATCTGGTGTTCGTCTGCGGTCCCCTGCACGGGCCGCAGATCGAGGACCTGCACCGGCGGTTCGCCCACTGCACGCGGATCGCGGTCGGCACGTCCGTGCTCGACCCCGGTGCCCCGGCCGTCACCGGGTTCCACCGGGTGGTGGCCCGCGACGCGCCCGGCACCGAGCCGGTGACCGACCTGGCGGCGCGGGCACCGGCCGACCCCGTCCGGCCCGTGGCCGGGGTCGTCCTCACCCACGGACAGCACGAGTACGGGGCACAGCGGCGGCATGACCTGGTCGCCGAGCGGGTGACCCGCTGGCTGGCCGGCAAGGACTGCGCCCGGCTCGAACTGGAGACCCGGCTCGACATCCGCGACTGGCGGCTGTGCGCGACACCCGCCCAGCTCTCCTCCGTCCTCGCCCGCCTCGACCTCGTCGTCACCGACCGGCTGCACGGTCTGGTGCTGGCACTGCGCGCGGGCACACCGGCGCTGGCCGTCGACCCCGTCGCGGGCGGCGCCAAGGTCACCGCCCAGGCCCGCGCCTGCGCCTGGCCCGCGCTCCTGCCCGCCGAGGGCCTGGACGCGGAAGGGCTGGAGCGGTGGTGGGAGTGGTGTCTGGGGCCGGGACGGGAGGCGGCGCGGCGGGCGCGGGGGGAGTTCGCCGGGGGCGGTGCACGGGATGGTGCGGACGATCTGCTGTCCGCACTCGTCGACGGTCGCCCACCGCGGGCCGGAAGGGCGACGTAGACGGTCCGCCGTCTGCCGTCACTCGCTCGCAGGATCCGGTCCGCTCGGGGCCGCGATGATCTGGACGGTCTACTGTCTGCGGCCGACGTGGACGGGTCGGTGACGGTGGACGGTGGACAGGGGATCCCGGACACAGGACGCAGCCGTCGACCCGCTGTCCGCGGTCGACAGTCGCCCGGCGCCACGGTCAGCAGGCCCGTCTCAGCCGGGTGTGCGCGGCGCGTCAGGCATCAGAGCGCGGGCGACAGCCGACAGGTCGGGAACGACCTCTGCGGCGGACTCGGCGTCCCCCGCGCCCTCCTCGGCCCCCTGCGCTCCGCTCCCCCGCCTCGGCAGCAGCAGAGCCCGGGCGCCCACCCGTTGCGCGGCCTCGGCGTCGGCGGCGGTGTCGCCGACTAGGGCACAGGCGGCGGGGGCGGTGCACAGCCGTCCGGCGGCCCACAGCAGCAGGGTCGGGTCTGGGGCGCAGCAGCGGCAGTCCTCTTCGTCGGCGGCGTGCGGGCAGACGGCCCAGACGTCGAAGGGACCGAGGAGTTCCTCGACGCGGGTGTCGACGCGGCGGGTCTCGGCCTCGGTGAGCGGTCCGCGCAGGGTGATGACGCCGGTGCGCAGACCGCGCCGGCGCAGCTGCCCCAGGGTCTCGGCGGCACCGGGCGCCGGGCGGACGTCGTCGGGCGACCGGGGGGCGCCTTCGAGGAGAACGCCGTCGCGGTTGAAGAGCACGGCCTGGACGCGGGTCATGCGGCCACGTCCCGCCAGGGCGGCGCGGAGCGGTGCCGCCATCGTCCGGCGAGCCGGTGCCAGATGGCGGCGGGCGGGTTGAGCGCACTGGTGACGAGCAGGGTGGTCACCTCGTCGCGGGTGCGCGGTCCGGGGGCGATGCGGGTCCGGGCGATCGCGGCGGTGCCCGCGGCCCAGCCGAGTCCGGCGGCGAGGGCGGCCCGCCGGTGTCCGGCGAGGGCCAGGGCGCAGGCGGTGGCGCCGGTGGCGGTGACGGCGAGCGGGGCGGTCGGGCGGTTGGGGGGTGCGACGGCCCGGTGCCACCAGCGGGGGCCGTGCAGCCGCCGCATGAGGGCGTCGTCGGCGTGGCGGCGCTGGGCTCGCAGGGAGGCGGCCCAGCGCGCGGCGGGGGGCGCGGGCATCCTGCTGGTGCGGCGGCCCTGCCGGATGCGCAGTCCGGTGTCGAGGAGCCGCAGGGCGAGGTCGATGTCGGCGTGG
The DNA here is from genome assembly GCF_035645055.1 of Streptomyces sp. GTDB lineage: Bacteria > Actinomycetota > Actinomycetes > Streptomycetales > Streptomycetaceae > Streptomyces. The sequence continues at coordinate 57,759 of NZ_DASQNH010000055.1, forward strand.
TGGGCGCAGTGGAAGCGTTCGTCGAAGCCGCGGGCCTGTTTGAGGGCGTCGGTGCGGTAGGCCATGTCTGCGGTGCCCCAGCGGGCGCGGGCGCGGGCGGTGGCCTCGCGTTCCGTCTCGGTGGGGGCGCGCCCGCCGGGCAGGGGTACGGCGATGACCCCCTGGCTGCCCGCGATGTCCGGGGCGTCGGCGGCGAGGTCGCGGTCGAGCTGGGCGCACCAGTGCGGGCCGGGCTGGACGTCGTCGGCGAGGAAGACGGCCCAGGGTGCGGTGACTGCGCGCAGGCCGGTATTGCGGGCGGCGGCGGGGCCGCGGCCTCCGGAGGCGAGCACGGTGGCGCGCGGTCGCAGGTCGCCCAGGACGCCGAGGGGGTGGTCCAGGGAGCCGAGGTCGGGGTGGGCCCGGTCGTCGACGAGGACGATCTGCCGCGGCTTGGGGCCGTTGGAGGCGGCGAGCGCGGCGAGACAGTCGGCGAGGGAGTCGGGGGCGAGCGTGGGGATCACCACGGCGTAGGCGGTCATACGCGGCCCCTTCCGGCGTCGGCTCCCCTGGCACGGAGTGTGCGCCAACCGCGCACGTACCGCGCGCGGACTGCTCTTTCGCGGGTGCCAACGTGCGGCCGGATCAAACGACGCAGCCCGTTCCGGGGCACGGCGAAAGGACTATAAACCGTGCGTATACACGCGATATATAGTCCCGGCATGCTTTCTGCGACCAAGAAGATGAAAAGAAGAGGGACCGGGTTCCGTACGGCGGCGATCGCGTCCGCGGCCCTCTCCCTGGCGCTCGTGCTGACGGGGTGCACCAGCCTGGACACCACCGCGCCGAGCGCCGTCCGCGCCGAGGCCGCGGACGGCGCCGAGGCGGCCGGTTTCGGGACCGTGGACTGCCGCCGGGCCAAGTGCATCGCGCTCACCTTCGACGCCGGCCCCAGCGAGCACTCCGCGCGGCTGCTCGACATCCTGAAGGACAAGCAGGTCCCGGCGACCTTCTTCCTGCTCGGCAAGCGGCACATCGAGAAGTACCCGGAGCTGGTGAAGCGGATGGCCGACGAGGGCCACGAGGTCGCCAGCCACACCTGGGACCACAAGATCCTCACCAGCCTCGACGAGGACGAGATACGCGAGGAACTGGAGCGCCCGAACGAGGCGATAGAGCGCCTGACCGGCCGCCGCCCCACCCTCATGCGCCCGCCCCAGGGCCGTACGGACGACACCGTGCACGAGATATGCCGGGACCTGGGGCTCTCGGAGGTGCTGTGGACGGTGACGGCGAAGGACTACACGACGAACGACTCCGCGCTGATCAAGAAGCGGGTCCTGGACCAGGCCGGCCGGGACGGGATCATCCTGCTGCACGACATCTACGACGGGACCGTGCCGGCCGTGCCCGGGATCATCGACGCGCTGAAGGAGCGCGGGTATGTCTTCGTGACCGTGCCGCAGCTGCTGGCGCCCGGGAAGGCGGAGCCGGGGAAGGTGTACCGGTAGGCGAAGGAGCACCGGTAGTCGAAGGAGCACCGGCAGGCGCGGGCGCCTCCCTAAGATCGTCGCGTGGTCACCTTCACCCTGGAGCGCACCGTACCGCTCCCCCTGCCCGAGGCCTGGCGCCGGCTCACCGAGTGGCCCCGGCACGCGGACGCCGTCCCGCTGACCCGCGTCCGGATGCTCACTCCCCCGCCCAGCCGGGCCGGAACGGTCTTCGTGGCCCGCTCGGGCATCGGACCGCTCTTCTTCGACGACCGGATGGAGGTCACGGTGTGGCAGCCGCCGGGCGACGACACGCCGGGGCGGTGCCGTCTGGAGAAGCGCGGCCGGCTCGTCCTCGGCTGGGCGGAGCTGGAGGTCCGGCCGGGCCCCGGCGGGCGGACGCGGGTGATCTGGCGGGAGGAGTTGGGCGTACGGCTGCTGCCCGCGCTCTTCGACCGGCCACTGGAGGCGGCGGCGCGGGCGGTCTTCGGACGGGCGGTGAACCGGCTGCTCAGACAGCCGGTGAAGACGCGACGGGACTAGCAGACACCACCGGACCGAACGAAACGACCTATCCACGGCCCACGTTCGACGTCCCGCTGCTCCGGCTCGGGCCGCACCCACCGGCCGGACGGGGCGCGGCGGCGCCCGCCCGGACCGAGGTGAGTGCGTGGACGGAGATGAGTGCGTGGACCGAGGTGAGTGCGTGGACCGCCCCTTCCGCACAGCCGCCGGAGAGCGACCCGATCGCCGTGTGGAAGGGGCGGTGCGGACCGGGCGCTAGTGCACGCCCAGCCAGCTCTCGATGGGGTTGAGGGCGAAGAACACCACGAAGATGGCCGTCAGGGCCCACATGAACGCGCCGATCTCCCGGACCTTGCCCTGGGCGGTCTTGATGGCGACGTAGGAGATGACGCCGGCGGCGACACCCGCGGTGATGGAGTACGTGAACGGCATGATCACCACGGTCAGGAAGACCGGGATGGCGGTGGCGCGGTCACCCCAGTCCACGTGACGGGCGTTCATCATCATCATGGCGCCGATGACCACCAGGGCCGCCGCGGCGACCTCGCCGGGCACGATCGCCGTGAGCGGGGTGAAGAAGAGGCAGGCCGCGAAGAACAGGCCGGTGACCACGGAGGCCAGTCCGGTGCGGGCACCCTCGCCGACGCCGGTCGCCGACTCGACGAACACGGTCTGGCCCGACGCCCCCGAGACGCCGCCGATCGCGCCGCCCGCGCCGTCGATGAACAGCGCCTTGGACAGGCCCGGCATCCGGCCCTTCTCGTCGGCCAGCCTGGCCTCGGTGCCGACGCCGATGATGGTCGCCATGGCGTCGAAGAACCCGGCGAGCACCAGGGTGAAGACGATCATGCCGACGGTCATCACGCCGACCTCGCCCCAGCCGCCGAACTCGACGTTGCCGAAGACCGAGAAGTCGGGCATCGAGAGGGCGCTGCCGTGGAGTTCGGGCGCGCCGCTCGCCCACTGCTTGGGGTCGATCACCCCGGCGGCGTTGAGGATCACGGCGAGCAGCGTGCCCCCGACGATGCCGATGAGGATGGCGCCGGGAACGTTGCGCGCCTGGAGCATGAAGATGCCGAGCAGGGTGACGGAGAACAGCAGCACCGGCCAGCCGGCCAGTTCACCGACGGGGCCCAGGAGGAGCGGGCCGCCGCCGAGGTCCGGGTTCTCGTGCACGAACCCGGCCTTGACCAGGCCGATCAGGGCGATGAACAGGCCGATGCCCATGGTGATGGCGTGCTTGAGGGCGAGCGGGATGGCGTTCATGATCATCTCGCGCAGGCCGGTGACGACCAGCAGCATGATGACCACGCCGTACATCACGCACATGCCCATCGCCTGCGGCCAGGTCATCTGCGGGGCGACCTGGGAGGCGAGGACTCCGGAGACGGAGAGGCCGGCGGCGAGGGCCAGCGGCACCTTGCCGATGAACCCCATCAGCAGCGTGGTGAGGGCCGCCGCGAACGCGGTGGCGGTGATCAGTGCCTGCTGACCGAGCGTGTCCCCCGCGGCGTCCTTGCCGGACAGGATGAGGGGGTTGAGCAGGAGGATGTACGCCATCGCCATGAAGGTGGTGATGCCGCCGCGCACCTCACGCGCGACCGTGGATCCTCTGTGGGTTATGTGGAAGTACCGGTCGAGCCAAGACCGTCCGGCCGGGACGCGGGTACCCGTGCCCGCGTCCTCCGCGACGGTCTTCGGCTCCAGTGACTGCTGGGTCATGTGGGCCTACTCCCAAGGTTCAAAGGGGCACCCGCGAGGGATCCGCCATGGTGGCGGCTGCGGGATTTGGGAAGGTGCTTCGGCCGCACGACCCGGGGGACGGCCCGAGACGAACGATCAGTCGTGCTGTCCAAGTCCCGCGAGCGGTGCGGTCCTTGGGGTGAGTACTCCGGGCGGCGCCGGGAGGCTGTGACGTTCCTGTTGCGCCGCCCGGAGGGTCTTATCCGGTGCCGGCCAGGTGCTCGGGGCGGACCGGCGTCCGGTTGATCTCCCGCCCGGTCGCGTCCCGGATCGCCGCGAGGACGGCCGGGGTCGACGACAGGGTGGGGGCCTCGCCGACGCCGCGCAGCCCGTACGGGGCGTGCGGGTCGGCGCGTTCGAGCACGTCGACCGGCATGGGCGGCGTGTCGAGGATCGTGGGGATCAGATAGTCCGTGAAGGAGGGGTTCCTCACCTTCGCCGTCCTCGGGTCGACGACGATCTCCTCCATCACCGCGATGCCGAGACCCTGGGTGCTGCCGCCCTGGATCTGGCCGATGACGGACAGCGGGTTGAGCGCCTTGCCGACGTCCTGGGCGCAGGCCAGCTCGACCACCTTGACCAGGCCCAGCTCGGTGTCGACCTCGACGACCGCGCGGTGCGCCGCGAAGGAGTACTGGACATGGCCGTCGCCCTGGCCGGTGCGCGGGTCGAAGGGCTCGGTCGGCCGGTGCCGCCACTCCTCCTCGGCCTCCACCACCTCGCCGTCGAGGACGTCCACCAGGTCGGCGAGGACGTCGCCGCCATCGGTCACGACCTTGCCGTCCGCCAGGAGGAGTCCGGCGGTGGCCCAGGCCGGGTGGTGCGAGCCGAACTTGTGGCGGCCGATGTCCAGGACCCGCTCGCGGACCAGCTCGCAGGCGTTCTTCACGGCGCCGCCGGTGACGTACGTCTGCCGGGAGGCGGACGTCGATCCGGCGCTGCCCACCCGGGTGTCGGCCGGGTGGATGGTCACGCGGGCGACGCCCAGTTCGGTGCGGGCGATCTGCGCGTGGACGGTGACACCGCCCTGGCCGACCTCCGCCATCGCGGTGTGCACCGTCGCCACCGGTTCCCCGCCGGCGACCTCCATGCGCACCTTGGCGGTGGAGTAGTCGTCGAAGCCCTCGGAGTAGCCGACGTTCTTGATGCCGACCGCGTAACCGACACCGCGGACGACGCCTTCCCCGTGTGTGGCGTTGGACAGGCCACCGGGCAACTGCCGTACGTCGGTGCCCTCGCTGGACTCCCACTGGCGCTCCGGCGGCATCGGCATCGCCTTGACGCGGCGCAGCAGATCGGCGACGGGGGCCGGGGAGTCGACCGGCTGCCCGGTCGGCATGATCGTCCCCTGCTCCATGGCGTTGAGCTGCCGGAACTCCACCGGGTCCAGGCCGAGTTCCTTCGCCAGCTTGTCCATCTGCGCCTCGTAGGCGAAGCACGCCTGGACCGCGCCGAAGCCGCGCATGGCGCCGCAGGGCGGGTTGTTGGTGTAGAGGGCGAGGGCCTCGATGTCGACGGCGTCGACGGCGTACGGGCCGGCCGACAGCGAGGAGGCGTTGCCGACGACCGCCGGGGAGGTGGAGGCGTAGGCGCCGCCGTCCAGGACGATCCGGCACGTCATATGGGTGAGCTTGCCGTCCTTGGTGGCGCCGTGCTCGTAGCGCAGCTTCGCCGGGTGGCGGTGGACGTGTCCGAAGAAGGACTCGGACCGGTTGTAGACGATCTTGACCGGTTTGCCGGTGCGCAGGGCGAGCAGGCAGGCGTGGATCTGCATCGACAGGTCCTCGCGGCCGCCGAACGCGCCGCCGACGCCGGCCAGCGTCATCCGCACCTTCTCCTCGGGCAGGCCGAGCACGGGCGCGATCTGGCGCAGGTCGCTGTGCAGCCACTGGGTGGCGATGTACAGGTGGACACCGCCGTCCTCCTCCGGCACGGCGAGGCCGGACTCGGGGCCGAGGAAGGCCTGGTCCTGCATGCCGAAGGTGTACTCGCCCGTCACGATCACATCGGCCCGCTCGCGCGCCGCCGCCACGTCGCCGCGGACGATCGGCTGGCGGTGGACGATGTTCGGGTGCGGGACGTGACGCAGGTGGTGGTCGTCGCGGTTCTCGTGGACGAGGACCGCGTCGGGAGCGAGCGCGGCGCCCTCGTCGGTGATCACCGGCAGCTCCCGGTACTCCACCCGGATCCTGGCGGCGGCGCGGCGGGCGGTCTCCGGGTGGTCGGCGGCGACGATCGCGACGGGCTCTCCGTGGTGGCGGACCTTGCCGTGGGCGAGGACCGGGGTGTCCTGGATATCCAGGCCGTAGGTGCGCACGCCGGTGGGCAGGTCGTCGTACGTCATGACGGCGTACACGCCCGGTGTGGCCAGCGCCTCGGAGGTGTCGATCGACACGATCTCGGCGTGGGCGACGGTGGAGCGCAGGATCTGGCCCCAGAGCATGTCCTCGTGCCACAGGTCGGACGAGTACGCGAACTCGCCCGTGACCTTCAGGGTCCCGTCGGGGCGGAGCGTGGACTCGCCGATGCCGCCCTGGGCCCGGAAGCCCTGGGTGATCTTGGTGGGAACGCCGGTGGTCGGCATGGTCGGACCCCTCTGACTACCGGGACGCCGCCAGGCGGACCGCGTCCATGATCTTCTCGTAGCCGGTGCACCGGCACAGGTTGCCGGAGAGCGCCTCGCGGATGTCCGCGTCGGCCGGATTCGGGTTGCGCTCCAGGAGTTCGTCGGCGGCGACGAGCAGCCCCGGGGTGCAGAAGCCGCACTGGACGGCGCCGGCCTCCAGGAACGCCTGCTGGATCGGGGACAGCTCGGCGCCCTCGCCGGTCTGCGAGTCGCCGCCCCGGGCCTGCCACCGCCCGGCGTCCTGCGGCGGCGTACCGCGGGCGCCGGTGCCTCGGCCCTCGGCCCGGCGCTTGGCGTGGCCGGCCAGCCCTTCCACGGTGACGACGTCGCGGCCCTCGGCCTGCCCGGCGGCGACCAGGCAGGCGCAGACCGGCACGCCGTCCAGGCGCACGGTGCACGAGCCGCACTCGCCCTGCTCGCAGGCGTTCTTCGAGCCCGGCAGGCCGAGCCGCTCCCGCAGCACGTACAGCAGGGACTCGCCCTCCCAGACGTCGTCGGCTTCCTGCGGTCGTCCGTTGACGGTGAGGTTGACGCGCATCACGCGGCCCCCTTCGAGGTGCGGCGGGCGCCGCGGTACGACTCCCACGTCCAGGTGAGCGTCCGGCGGGCCATCACGCCGACCGCCCGGCGGCGGTAGCTCGCGGTGCCGCGGACGTCGTCGATCGGGTCGCAGGCGGCGGAGCACAGGTCCGCGAACCGCTGGGCGACCGACGGGGCGATGGTCTCGCCGCTGTCCCAGAGGCCGCTCTCCTCCAGCGCGGCGTCCAGGAACTGTTCGGCGGCCTTCGCCCGGACCGGGGTGGGGGCCGCCGAGCCGATGCCGGTACGGACCGTGCGGGTCTCGGGGTGCAGGGCGAGCCCGAAGGCGCACACGGCGATGACCATGGCGTTGCGGGTGCCGACCTTCGAGTACTGCTGCGGGCCGTCGGCCTTCTCGATGTGCACCGCGCGGATCAGCTCGTCGGGGGCGAGCGCGTTGCGCTTGACCCCGGTGTAGAAGTCGTCGATGGGGATACGGCGGCTGCCGCGAGCCGCGGACTCCACCTCGACCTCGGCGCCCGCGGCCAGCAGGGCCGGGTGGGCGTCGCCCGCCGGGGAGGCGGTGCCGAGGTTGCCGCCGACGCCGCCGCGGTTGCGGATCTGCGGGGAGGCCACGGTGTGCGAGGCCAGTGCCAGGCCCGGCAGCTCGGCCCGCAGGTTCTCCATGATCCCGGTGTACGGGACGGAGGCTCCCAGACGCACGGAGTCCTCGCCGGTCTCCCACTCGGTCAGCTCGCCGATGCGGTTCAGGTCCAGGAGGTACTCCGGCCGGCGGTGATCGAGGTTGATCTCGACCATGACATCGGTGCCACCCGCGATCGGCACAGCCGTGGGGTGCGCGGCCTTCGCGGCGAGCGCCTCGTCCCAGCTGGCGGGGCGAAGGAAGTCCATGATCGGCTCTCTTCTTCGTCTCGTGGGGGTCGTGCAGATTGAGCCAATCCGTGTGCGGTGGTCCCGGCTCGTTCATGTGTCGTCAACGCGGATAGGAGCCAGTACACAGCGCCGTGCTCCGAGCGGGTCAGTCACCGAAACCATGAAGGAGTTGGCTGGCCACGGCGGTCATCTTGTAGATTCGTATGAACAAAGGTCCTCAGTAACCTCTCTGTTTTCCTCTGGAAACGCCCGGTCCGTCCCGCGTGACCTGGGGCACCACCGAGGAAACGGCGAGCAACCGCACCGGACGACCATGTGTCGGTCCGTCGAACGGTCCGCGGACCGAACCCCACCACCACCATCAGTTTCATCGTAAGTTTCGAGACAAAGAACGGCGGCGACGAGAATGCGGCTGCGCGCACTGCTGGACACCGACGCGCTGGGCCTCAGGCTGCTCGGCGGCGAGGACGAGCTGGACCGCACCGTGCGGGGTGTGATGACCACCGACCTCCGGGACCCCAGCCGCTACCTCTCCGGCGGCGAGCTGGTGCTCACCGGCCTCGCCTGGCGCCGGGACGCCGCCGACTCCGAGCCCTTCGTGCGGATCCTCGCGCAGGCCGGGGTGGCGGCCCTCGCGGCCGGCGAGGCAGAGCTGGGCGACATCCCCGAGGACCTGGTGACGGCCTGCGCCCGGCACCGGCTTCCGCTGTTCGCGGTGCACGAGTCCGTGGCCTTCGCCACGATCACCGAGCACGTCGTGCGGCAGGTCTCGGGCGAACGCGCCGGAGACCTCGCGGCCGTCGTCGACCGGCACCGGCGGATGATGACCTCCGGCCCCGCGGGCGGCGGCCCCGACGTGGTCCTCGACCTGCTCGGCTCCGACCTGGACCTGCGCGCCTGGGTGCTGTCGCCGACCGGACGGCTGATCGCCGGGTCCGAGGCCGCCGGGCCCGCGCTGCCCGCCGAGCTGTGCGCGAAGCTCGCCGCCGAGCACCTGGCCGCCGCCCGCACCGGCCGTCGCGGCCCGCACCGGGTGCCGGTCGGCCCGGCGACCTACTCCCTCTTCCCGATCCGCAGCAGCGGTCGCTCCCCGCAGGCCGCCCGGGACGTACGCGAGACCGTGCTGTCCGACTGGGTGCTCGCCGTCGAGGCGGACGCCGGGGACTGGGCCGAGGAGCGGCTCGACCTGCTCCAGGGCGTCACCCAGCTGATCGCCGTGGAACGCGACCGCCGGGACGCAGCGCGCACCGTGCGGCGGCGGCTCGCCCAGGAGGTGCTGGAGCTGGTGCAGACCGGCGCCGCGCCCGCCGAGATCGCCGCGCGGCTGCGGGTGGCGGCCCCCGTGCTGCTGCCCGGCCTCGGCGCGGCCCCGCACTGGCAGGTCGTCGTCGCCCGGGTCGAGTGGGACGGCGGCGAGACGCGGACGGGCCCGGTCGCCCAGTCGCTGCTCGAGGAGATCCTGGTCGACCCGCTGGCCACCGGCCCCGAGCCCTCCGACCGCATCGCCGTCGCGCACTCCGGCGACGAGGCCATCGCCCTCGTCCCGCTGCCCGCCGTCTCCGCCGAGCACGACGGCTCGGAGACCGGCGTCCTCGCCGACACCCTGCTGGCGGCCGTGCGGGAGCCGCTGTCGGCCGGCCTGGACGGCGACGGGCGGGTCACGCTCGGCGTCAGCGCGGCCGTGCACTCCGCCGAGGGGCTGCGCGGCGCCCTGGAGGAGGCCCGCCACGCCCGCCGGGTGGCGGCGGCCCGCACCGGCCGGGTCTGCGCGGCCGGCCACCAGGAACTGGCCTCCCACGTGCTGCTGCTCCCGTTCGTCCCCGACGACGTCCGCCGCGCCTTCACCGCCCGGCTGCTGGACCCGCTGCGCGACTACGACCGCCGCCACCGCGCCGAGCTGATCCCGACCCTGGAGGCGTTCCTGGAGTGCGACGGCTCCTGGACGCGCTGCGCCTCCCGGCTGCACCTGCACGTCAACACGCTGCGCTACCGAGTGGGCCGCATCGAGCAGTTGACGGGCCGTGACCTGTCCCGCCTGGAGGACAAGCTGGACTTCTTCCTGGCGCTGCGCATGAGCTGAAACCTTCGCGGGCGAGAGTCCCACGACTTTGTGAAATCCTTCACCCACCCTCTTGGCCGGGCCGGTGGATCCGTGCTGAGATGCGGCCACCACTCAACAGCTCGATGGCGTGCTCGGGGAGGGCGAGGTGGCGTATACCGCCATGTCTGGTAACGGAACGACCGCCGGTGACGATCCACTCCAGACCGCGGTATGGCGGCTGCGCTCGCGGGCCTGCTGGGCCGACGCCGCCGCACTGCTCCAGCCGGTCACCGCGGCGGCGGCCCTGCAACGGGCCGCGCTGCTGGTGGAGCGCTGCCTGTACACCGAGCAGGGCTGGGAGGAGGCCGAGGACGCGCTGCGCACGGCCGAGGCGCTGGCCCACGACGACGCGGAACGGGGCGCCGCCGCTTGTGAACGCGGGTACTTGGCGTACGCCGCCACGCTGCTCGCGGTGCGCGACCGCGCCGACGAGGCGCGCGCCGCGCTCGGCCGGGCGGCCGCGCTGATCCCTCCGGGGTCGCCGGCCCGTGCCCTGCTCGACTTCCGCCGGGGCCTGCTCGCGGAGAACCTCACCCGCTCCCCGCAGGCCGCCCTTGCCGCGTACCGCCGCGCCCACACGGGCGCCACCGCCCACTCCGACGCGCTGCTGCTCTCGTTCACCTGGCGGCACCTCGCCGGACTCGCCCTGCGCGACGGCGAACTGGCAGAGGCCCGGCACGGGTTCGCCGAGTCCCTGCGCATCCGCGAGGAACTGGGCTACCTGGTCGGCACGGCCCCGGCGCTCGCGTCCCTCGCGGACGCGGAGACGGAACCCGAGGCCTCCCGCCTGCGCGAGGAGGCCCGCCGCCTCTTCCATCTCCTGGGCGGTGTCCCCACCTGGCTGGCCCGCCGGCTCACGCCCCAGACCCCGGACGCGGCGACGGCGTGAGGACCGGCGGGCGCGCCCACGCCGGGCGCGTTCACCCGAGCCGGCTCAGCGCCGTGGGCGGCGCGGGTGCGTCGTGGGCGGCGCGGGTGCGTCGTGGCTCGTCGCGCAGTTCCCCGCGCCCCGCAGGAAGCTCCGCCGAACGCCGGTGTGGCGGCCACCCGAGATCGGGTGACCGCCACAGGCACCTCAGGCGTCGGCCGCCCCAGCGGCCACCCAGGCCACGGGCAGTCTGCCGCCCAGGGCGGCACGGGTGGGCGCGGGCGGCACTGGCGGGCGCGGGCGGCACCCGGCAACGCCGGGCCGCCCTCCCCGCCCCCGGCCGGCCCCGGCCCGGGTCCGGCTAGAACGCACCCGCGCCGAAGTGCTCCCCCACCCGCACCCGCACACCCTCCACGTCTCCGGCGATCAACGCGTCCAGCAGCCCCACATGCTGTGCCGCGTCGGCCATCAGCGCGGTCCGCGCGCGCCCCACCGCCGCCCCGCCCAGCGGCCACTGCGCCCGCCGGTGCAGATCGTCGGCGATCCGCACCAGCTGCGCGTTGCCCGCGAGCCCCAGCACCGCCCGGTGGAACGCCCGGTCCGCCTCGGCGTACGTCACCCCGCACCCCGACGCCGCCGCCCGCACCGTGGCCTCGGCCAGCGGTCGCAGCTCGGCCCACCGCGCGGCCGGCACCGTGCGGGCGAGCCGCAGCAGCATGGGCACCTCGATCAGGGCCCGCACCTCGGCCAGCTCCGCCAGTTCGCGCGCGTCCCGTTCGACGACCCGGAAGCCCCGGTTGGGGACGACCTCGACGGCCCCTTCGAGCGCGAGCTGCTGCATGGCTTCGCGGACCGGCGTCGCCGAGACCCCGAACCGCTCGCCCAGCGCGGGCGCCGAGTACACCTCGCCGGGCCGCAGGTCTCCGGTGACCAGCGCGGAACGCAACGCCTGGAGGATCTGCCCGCGCACGGACGAGCGCTGCACGACGGGGCGGACGGGCTCCGCCGTCGGCCGTGTCCGCGGCATCGGCCGCTCACTGTGCGTGTGCTCGCCCCGGGCCGGGGCGCCGTCGCCGCCGGACCGCCCCGGTGCGGACACCGCGGCGCGTCCCTGCGGGGGTACCCGCGCGGCGGACGTTTCACCGCTGCCCGCCGGGAGATCCGCCGACGCCCCGGGCCCCGTCTCGGCGGGGCCGTGCGCGGCCTGCTTCACGGGTCCTCCTGGCGGGCTTGTCGGTGGTTGCCGGTGATTGCCGGTGGTTTCTGAGGTCGGGGAGATTACGGGCGGTTGTTACTCATCCGTCAAGCACCTTAGGCGGACAACGCGGTAGTTCAAATTTCCGAGAGATTGGGTAAGGTAAGGCTTACCTCTTCTCGATCTCGAATCGGTGGTCCCGGTATGCCTGTGCCCTCGTCGGCCGTCGCGGACGCGTACGTCCGCCTCACCGAGGCGTTCCCGGGTCTCGCCATCACCGAACTGGGCCCCGGGGACCCGGCCCCCGAGGGGGGCGGATGGGTCTCCGCCGCCTCGCTCGCGGAGGGCACGGACGCCCTCGACGCCTTTCTGGCCTGGGACGACGCCCAGGTCGTCCGGGACTACGGGCAGCAGGCGCGCCCGGACGTGATCGCCAGCTTCGGTCTGCACCGGTACGCCTGGCCCGCCTGCCTGCTGATCACCGTCCCGTGGTTCCTGCACCGCCGGGTCCCCCGCTATCCCGTGACGCGGGTCTCGTTCGACCGCTCGGCCGCCGGCCTCTCCGTCGGCCGCATGGCCGTACGGCCCGCCGGCTTCGCCTGTCTGGCCGGTGACCCGGCCGCCGCGCTGCCCGGCGCCCGGGTGGTCGCCGGCGAGGAGGCGCTGCGCGCCGAGGTGCGGGCGGCGGTCGCCGAGCACCTGGAGCCGGTCCTCGGCGGCTTCGGCCCGCGGATGCGCCGGCGGGGCCGCGCGCTCTGGGGCATGGCGACGGACGAAGTGGTGGAGGGGCTGTGGTACGTGGCCCATCTGCTGGGCGAGCAGGAGCGGGCGCGGCACGAGCTGGAGCTGCTGCTGCCGGGGGCGACGAAGCCGTACGTCGGCTCGGCGGCCTTCCGTGAGCTGACCGGCCCGGACGGCGAGTCGCTGCCCACCCGGGACCGGGCGAGCTGCTGCATGTTCTACACCGTGCGCCCGGAGGACACCTGCGCCACCTGCCCGCGCACCTGCGACGCGGACCGGATCGCCAAGCTGACGGCGGCCGCCGCGGCGTGACCTGGCGTCACTTCCGTCCCGGGAGATCACCCATGAACCGGACGCCCGCCCGGCCACACCGGGTGCACCACTCCCTCCCGTAGGGCGCGACCCGTCCCGGAACCACTCGTCCGAATGGTTTTGCTCGAACTCAACCACCATGTGCCGTACGGCAGTTCGGGGGGAATGGCGCCCTGGGCGTCCCTCTCGCACTCCCTTGGCGCCCTCTTGCCGCGAAAGCCCCTGAGGCCCTGCGGGTCTGGGCCACTATGGCGGGCGTTACGCCCTATCCCAAGGCAAGGGACCACCGGATGAGACTGACCGAGATATCGCTGAACTGGCTGCTTCCGGGCGCCGTACTGCTCCTGGGCATGCTGGCGGCGGTGGCGGTGCTCGCGCGCGGCAAGCGGACCGCGGGGAAGGACGCGCGCGCCGACGACTCCTGGGAGCGCAGCGAGGAGCGCCGCAGACGCAAGGAGGCCGTCTACGGCACCGTCTCCTACGTCCTTCTCTTCTGCTGTGCCGCGGTCGCGGCGGCGCTCTCCTTCCACGGCCTGGTCGGCTTCGGCGAGCAGAACCTCGGCCTCTCCGACGGCTGGCAGTACCTGGTGCCGTTCGGGCTGGACGGCGCGGCGATGTTCTGCTCGGTGCTCGCGGTCCGCGAGGCCAGCCACGGTGACGCGGCGCTCGGCTCCCGGATACTCGTCTGGACGTTCGCCTTCGCCGCCGCCTGGTTCAACTGGGTGCACGCGCCCCGTGGCGCCGGCCACGCCGGCGCCCCCCACTTCTTCGCGGGCATGTCCCTGTCCGCCGCCGTGCTCTTCGACCGGGCCCTGAAGCAGACCCGCCGGGCCGCCCTGCGGGAGCAGGGCCTGGTGCCCAGGCCGCTGCCGCAGATCCGGATCGTGCGCTGGCTGAGGGCCCCGCGGGAGACCTACCGGGCCTGGTCCCTGATGCTCCTGGAGGGTGTGCGCAGCCTCGACGAGGCGGTCGAGGAGGTGCGCGAGGACAAGCGCCAGAAGGAGCAGGAGCGGCTGCGCCGACGTGACAAGGAGCGCCTGGAGCGTGCCCAGCTGAAGGCGATCAGCCGCGGCCACCGCGGCTTCGTCGGCCGGGGCGGCGGACGGCAGGTGGACTTGTCGCCGGTGGAGCAGGGCTCCGAGATGGTCTCCGCGGAGCCTGCCATATCGGCGCCGGAGCCCCTGCCGGTACGCTCCCGGCCCTCCCTGCAGCCGGTCCGCGGCCTATCCGCTGACCCGGTCCGGGTCGACCTCACCGCGGAGGACGACACCCAGGCGCTGCCGCGCCTCGACCACCTGGAGCGCAAGCTCAAGGACTTGGAGCAGCAGTTCGGCTAGGCCGGACCGGGGGCCGGGCGACGACGGGACGGGGTGTGGCCGCACGGGCCGCGCCCCGTCCCGTCCGCCGTCTCCCTCGCCTCGCTCCCTACGCGGCGTCCGCGTCCAGCTCGAACCAGACCGACTTGCCCACCGCGTGCGGCCGTACGCCCCACGCGGCGGCCAGCGACTGGACCAGCAGCAGGCCGCGGCCGTGCGTACCGTCGTCGGCGGCCGGTACCCGCAGCCGGGGCCGGCGGGCCACGAAGTCCCGTACCTCCACCCGGAGGCCGCGCGGACCCACGGTGGCCGTCAGGATCGCCTCGTCGTCGGTGTGGACCAGCGCGTTGGTGACGAGTTCGCTGGTCAGCAGCTCCGCCACGTCCGAGCAGCCGGGACTGCTCCCCCAGTGCCGCAGCAGTTCGCGCAGCGCCCGGCGGGCCTCCGGGACGGCCCGCAGGTCCGCCCGCTCCAGTCTGCGCCTCAGTTGCGGCGCCGGGGCCTGCTCCGCCGCGCCGTCGGTCTCTTCCTCCGCCGTCCCCGTCGAGAAGGCCCCGACCGTGGTGGGCCCGCCTCCTCGTACCTGCCTCTTCATGTCCCCCGCCCGCGTGCCGATGTCGGTTTCCCTCCTGCTCGAACACGTTCACGGGGATCCATGCCCAGTGGGTACCGGGCCAGTCCTGCGGGATCGCCGACGACCGGGTGTTCGGCCACGGCCGGGGCGGCCAGGGACGGCCTGAGCGGCCATGGGCCGCGTGTCCGGCCGTGCGGCCGACCGGCGGAGATCGGCTCAACTGTCTGTTGCGGACTGCCGATCCGGCCGTACGCAGCCAAGAGGCGGGGCGGGTGTTCTCCGGGTGGCAGTCGTTCGCCGTCCGGTACCGCCCGGACACCGGCGGGGTGAAAGTGGCCGGAATGCGACCGTCGGAGCGTGGTGTGCGGTCAGTAGAGCTTGTTGACCGCCGTGGCCGTGGTCTTACGGAAGGCGCGGACCGGAGCGTCCCCGAAGTCGCCCAGCTGCGACCATTCCACGACGGTCACCGTGCGCCCGTCGCGCCCCACCGACAGCAGCCGGATATCCGTGGCACCCCAGGACGTCTCGGTGTGCAGGCCGTGCACGCGGGCGCCCTCCTCGGCGCGGACCCGGCCGTAACCCCGGTAGGTGGCCTCGGCCTCGGGGTCGCCCCGCTCGACGCGGTCCGCGCAGGATCGGATCAGCGCGTTCATCCGGTCGGCCAGCGCCTTCGCCTTGGTGGCGGAACCGGTGACCACGGTGAGCTGGCGGGCGGCGGCGTCGAGGTCGGTGTGGAACGGGCGGTAGCGGGAGTCGTAGCCCGGGAACACCTCGTCCAGACAGAGCCGCAGCTCGTCGGGCACGCCGTCGGTGACCTGCCCGGCGGTCCAGGCCGAGGAGGGGTGCGGCGGCAACTCGGCGGCCGAGAGGAAAGCGGGCGCGGGTGCGGCTCCCGCGGGGGTGGCGAGCGCGGTGAGGCCGGTGACTGCGGCGACGGCGAGCGCGGCGAGCGCGCCGGCTCGGGTGCGGACGGGCATGGGTCTCCCCCTGTGCGACTGGGTCGGTGGATGCACCCAGAGCATCGGCGGGCGGCGGGAACGCGCGCAACAGGAGATGCCGCTTCGCTCGGCATGGAACCATCCCACCCCGCCTGACGTGCACGTACAGGGAGTTCCTGGGATGCCGTCCCGGGGACACGAGCGCATCGGGGGAAGGGTGTCCGGACAGGACGACGGTGTCGCCGGGTTCGCGGCGCTGCTGCGAGACCTGAAGGAGCGTACGGACCGCAGTTACGGTTCGCTGGCCCGCCGGCTGCAGATGAACACCTCCACGCTGCACCGCTACTGCGCCGGTGACGCGGTGCCGCAGGACTTCGCCCCCGTGGAGCGGTTCGCCGCGCTGTGCGGCGCGACGCCCGAGGAGCGCGTGGAACTGCACCGCCGCTGGCTGGCGGCGGTGGCGGCACGCCGGCGACCGCGGGCGGAAGAGGCCGTGCCCGCACCGGTGGACGCACCGCCCCCGCACGCAGCACCGGCAGTTCCGCCGAAACCAGAACCGGAAGCAGAACCGAAAACAGGATCGGAACCAGGACCGGAACCAGGACCGGAAGCAGAACCGGAAGCAGGATCGGCACGGGTGTCGGCGCCCTGGTACCGCCGCCGACGCCTGGCCGTCGGCCTCGCCGTCGCCTGCGCCTCCCTGGCCGCGGTCGGCAGCCTCGCCGCGCTGCCCACCGACCGCGGCACCTCCGCGGAGGTGGCTCCGTCAGCCCGTACGACGGTCGCGGCACCCACCACCGGGGCACCGGGCAGCCCTCCGCCCCGCACGCCGTCCGCGTCCCCTGACGGGACCCGGGCCGCCCCCGGCCCGTCCCCGGCGGGGACGGGCCCTTCCCCGGCGACCCCACCGACCCGCCCGCCGGCGGCGCCCTCCCCCGCCGCTCCGGCCGTCCCCCTCGCCTGGACCGCCGACTCGCAGGTCTGGGCGCACGGCTGCGGCCACGACTACGTCATCGGCGGGCCGCCCGCCCAGGTCCCGCCGCCGCCCGCCCCGCAGGACGCCGGGACGTGGGCGGCGGCGCAGGGGGCGGTGCACGGCCGCGAGACCACCGTGCGGATCTCCGTGCAGGGCCTGTCCGCCACGGCCGTGGTCCTGGAGGCGCTGCGGGTGCGGGTGGCCGGGCGTGCCGAGCCCGCGCCGGGTCATGCGTACGCCATGGACGAGGGCTGCGGCGGCGCGCTCACGCCCCGGCACTTCGCGGTGGACCTGGACCAGGACCGGCCGCTCGCCCGCGCGGTCGCCGGAAACGACGCGGGCACACCGATCCCGGCGGTCCGCATGCCGTACCGGGTCTCGGCCGGGGACCCGGAGGTGCTGCTGGTCACCGCGCGGACGGCGGGCTGCGACTGCCGCTGGTTCCTGGAGCTGGACTGGTCCTCGCAGGGCCGCACCGGCACGGTCCGGATCGACGACCACGGCCGCCCGTTCCGCACCAGCGCCATCGAGGGCCTGCCCCGCCACGCCTACGACACCTCGGCCCGCCGCTGGGCGCCCTACGTCTAGCGGCGGTCAGGGCCTGGGCACGTTGCGGATGTTGGAGCGGGCCATCTGGAGCATCCGGCCGACGCCTCCGTCCAGCACGATCCTGGAGGCGGAGAGCGCGAACCCCGTCACCATCTCGGCCTTGATCTTCGGCGGGACGGACAGGGCGCTGGGGTCCGTGATGACGTCGACGAGGGCGGGTCCCTTGTGCTTGAAGGCGTCCTTGAGGGCGCCCGCGAGCTGCTTGGGCTTCTCGACGCGGACGCCGTAGGCCCCGCAGGCGCGGGCGACGGCGGCGAAGTCGGGGTTCTTGTTGGTGGTGCCGTAGGAGGGCAGTCCGGCGACCATCATCTCCAGCTCCACCATGGCGAGCGACGAGTTGTCGAACAGCACGATCTTCACCGGCAGGTCGTACTGGACGAGGGTGAGGAAGTCGCCCATCAGCATGGAGAACCCGCCGTCGCCGGACATCGCCACGACCTGGCGGCGGCGGTCGGTGAACTGCGCGCCGATCGCCATGGGCAGCGCGTTCGCCATGGAGCCGTGGGAGAAGGAACCGATGACGCGGCGGCGGCCGTTGGGGGTGATGTAGCGGGCCGCCCAGACGTTGCACATGCCGGTGTCGACGGTGAAGACGGCGTCGTCGGCGGCGACCTCGTCGAGCACGGACGCCACGTACTCGGGGTGGATGGGGACATGCTTGTCGACCTTGCGGGTGTACGCCTTGACGACCCCTTCCAGCGCGTCGGCGTGCTTCTTCAGCATCTTGTCGAGGAAGCGCCGGCTGTCCTTGGTCTTCACGCGCGGGGTGAGGCAGCGCAGCGTCTCCTTGACGTCGCCCCACACGGCGAGGTCCAGCCGGGAGCGGCGGCCGAGGTGTTCGGGCCGTACGTCGACCTGGGCGATGGTCACGTCGTCGGGCAGGAAGGCGTTGTACGGGAAGTCGGTGCCGAGCAGGATGAGCAGATCGCACTCGTGGGTGGCCTCGTAGGCGGCGCCGTAGCCGAGCAGCCCGCTCATCCCCACGTCGAACGGATTGTCGTACTGGATGTGCTCCTTGCCGCGCAGGGCATGCCCGACCGGTGACTTGATCTTCTGCGCCAGCTCCATGACCTCGGCGTGCGCGCCCGCGGTGCCGCTGCCGCAGAACAGGGTGACCTTCTGGGCCCGGTCGATCAGGTCGACCAGCTTGTCGATCTCCGCGTCGCCGGGGCGGACCGTGGGCCGGGCGGTGACCAGGGCGGTCCCGGCCGCCTTGGCGGGGGCCGGTTCGGCGGCGAGGTCGCCGGGGAGGGCGACGACACTGACGCCGCCCCGGCCGACCGCGTTCTGGATGGCGGTGTGCAGCAGCCGGGGCATCTGCCGGGGGTTGGAGATCAGCTCGCAGTAGTGGCTGCACTCGCGGAAGAGGTGGTCGGGGTGGGTCTCCTGGAAGTATCCGAGGCCGATCTCGCTGGACGGGATGTGCGAGGCGAGGGCGAGGACGGGCGCCATGGAGCGGTGGGCGTCGTACAGGCCGTTGATGAGGTGCAGGTTGCCGGGGCCGCAGGAGCCCGCGCAGGCGGTCAGCCGCCCGGTGATCTGGGCCTCGGCGCCGGCCGCGAACGCGGCGGTCTCCTCGTGCCGGACGTGGATCCATTCGAGGGCGGAGTTGCGGCGGACCGCGTCGACGACGGGGTTGAGGCTGTCGCCCACGACGCCGTACAGGCGTTTCACCCCGGCGCGGGCGAGGATGTCGACGAACTGTTCGGCGACGTTCTGCTTGGCCATGGATCCCTGCGCCCCTTCGCTGTGCGGCACGTCCGGTCGGCCCCTCGATCCATGAATCCACACCGTGCGCGTTCACGCCTCCCAGACGGCCGCCGCCGTCCGGTCGTCGGCGTATCCCTTCACCCGGGTCTGGGCGTCGGCGAGGAACGTGGCGAGGCCCGGCGGCTGTGGCTGGGACCACTTGTCGGACAGATGGGCGGGGAACGCGGGCTCACCCCGCAGCGGCTCGGCGAGCCCCGCGGTACACATCAGCAGCACATCACCCGGTCGGGCGATGGAGGCGCGGAAGCGGAAGGGTTCGCGGGGCGGCTCGTGGAGCGGTTCGTACGGGCTCGGGGGTGTCGGGATGCCCAGGCCCATGGTGAGCCGGTCGCCCTCCGGGGTCTCGGGGGGCGGCGAGCCGAAGCCCACCACGGGCTCGCCCGTGACCTCGGTGACCTGCGGTTCGATGTCCTGCCAGCCTCCGTCGCGGAGCCGGAACAGACCGCCGTCACCGACGCCGAAGAAGACCCGGGTCCGGCAGGCGGGGTCGGCGGTCAGCAGCAGACAGCGCAGGGTGGCCGCGTACTCCTCCGGGCGCAGCCCCTGGTCGGCGGCGCCCGCCCGGAGTCTGCCGAGACTGCGGTCGGTCAGCCGGTGCAGGCCCGACTTCAGGTCGCCGCGGCGGCCCGCGCGGATGTCGTCGGCGAGCCGCGCGTGGCTGCGGCCGACGGCTCGGCCGATCCACCGGCACAGCTCGGCGGCGGCGCGGTGCGCGCGCGGGGCGGCCCGCGCCCCGGTGGCCATCGCGACCAGCAGCAGCGCGTGTTCACCGGTGCCGAAGCGGGCAGTGAGCAGCGCGTCGCGGCGGGGCTCGCCGCGATAGCGGGCGGAGTCGCCGCGCACGGAGGCGGCACGCAGGGTCCAGGTGCCGTACCGGGCGCCGTCGAGCACCGTGTCCGGGACGAGATCGCCGAGGTCGTCGGGGTCGGCGGCGGGGAGCGCGGTCGGCTCGGGATCGTACGTCGGAGGTCCGGAGCCGACGTGCGGCAGCGGGGTGGGCGGCGTCCTGGACCCGCCCGTTCGCGCGGCGGGTGGTTCGGGGGGCACCACTCGGGGCGGGGGCGGCACGGGACTGCCGGACCCCGAGGCGGTGTCCCCCTCGCGAGGAGCGGAAGCCGCCCCCGGTGGGGTGACGTGCCGCCCGGGCGGGGTCAGGGCCGCCCCCGGCGGGGAGGCGGGGGCCCCGGATGACGCGGTTGGTTCCCCTGGCGGGCCGGCGGGGACCCCGTGGGACGTGGTGGGTGGTCCCGGCGGTGCCGCGGGTGACGCGATCGGTGTCTCCGGCGGGCCGGCGGGGGTCTGGGGTGACGCCGAGGGTGCCACGGGCGGCGCCGACGGCTCACCGGACGGAACGGACGGCCCGCAACGCGGCCCGCCGGACGGCCCACCGCGTGCCACGGACGGAGCACCGGACGGTGCGGCGGGGTCGCCGCGCGGTGCGGGAACGGGGGGCGGTGGTGCGGCCGGCGGACCGGCGGCGCCCGGCCCGGAGACGGACCGGCCGTCCGGCGAGCCCGGCGCGGAGGCCGGGCGGGCGTCCGGCGAGCCCGGTCCGGGCGGCCCGCCGGTCACCGCTCCGGACGCGGAGGCGAACCGGTCGTCCAGCGAGTCCGGCGTGGGTGTGGGGCCGGTGTCCTCGATGGAGTCGTCGTACAACTGCCCCCACCAGTCGTCGGAATGACCGGTGGGCCTTCCCCCCTGCTGGCTCATGCCGGTAATTGTCCACCGCGTGGGCCGGAGGAGAACGGGTCATCAGGAAAATGCCGTAGCCCGCGACGCGTCGCTCGGCGTGTCGGGCGAGGCGTCGAACAGCGGTGCGAGCGGCGGGTGGTGGTGGTCGCCGGACGGCTCCACCCCCCACGGGAGAACCGCCCGGCGACGGCCACGGGCCCGGCCCCCGTCGGCGCCGGTGACCCCACCTTCGCAGAGGTCTGGGCGGTACGGCGATGATGTTCGGCGGCGGGTTTGCGCCGTGGCTGCTTTCCGCCACCTGTGGACATCGCGGGACTGATCGTCGGGGAGGGGCGGAGCCTGTGCTGGCAGCGATAGGGCTGGACGAGCGGCACGAGTCGGCGTACCGCGCGCTGGTCGCGGCCGGCGCCGCCGACGTGCCCGATCTGGCGCGCCGGCTGGCACTGGGCGAGCAGGACACCGAGCGGGCGCTGCGCCGGCTGGAGCTGCACGGGCTCGCCGCGCAGTCCTCGGCCCGCCCCGGCCGCTGGGTGGCCGCCCCGCCGGGGGTGGCGCTGGGCGCGCTGCTCGCCCAGCGGCGGCACGAGCTGGAGCGGGCGGAGCTGGCGGCGGCGCTGCTCGCCGAGGAGTACCGGGCGGCGGCCTCCGAGCCCGCCGTGCACGATCTGGTCGAGGTGGTGATCGGCGGGGCGGCGGTCACCCAGCGGTTCCTTCAGTTGCAGCTGGGCGCCGCCGAGGAGGTGTGCGCGCTGGTCACCGGGGAGCCGGTGGCCGTGACCGGCATGGAGAACGACGCCGAGGAGCGGGCCGCCGCCCGCGGGGTGCGCTACCGGGTGGTGGTCGAGCGGGCCGTGCTGGACCAGCCGAACGGCATCACCGAGCTGACCGCCGCCCTCGCCCGCGACGAGCAGGTACGGGTGGTGGACCGGGTGCCGACGAAGCTGGTCGTCGCGGACCGCTCGCTGGCGCTGGTGCCGCTCACCCATCCCACCGCCGAGCCCGCCGCCCTCGTGGTGCACGCGAGCGGGCTGCTGGAGCTGCTGTCCGGCCTGTTCGAGTCGGTGTGGGGGCAGGCGCTGCCGCTGCGGCTCGGCGAGTTGGGTGTCACCGAGCGGGGTCCGGACGGGCCCGACGGCACGGATCTGGAGATCCTGTCGCTGCTGCTGGCCGGGATGACGGACGCGAGCGTCGCCAAGCAGCTGGACCTGGGACTGCGGACGGTGCAGCGCCGGGTGAAGCGGCTGATGGAGCTGACCGGGGTGACGACCCGGATGCAGCTGGGCTGGCACGCCTGCGAACGCGGCTGGGTGGCCCGCGAGCGGCCCTGAGCCCCGACGGCGGCGCGGCGGCACCGCACCCGCGCGGGACTGCGCGCCGGGGCGGGCTCGGGCACCCTGGGATCATGGGAGTGTGGGAACTCCTGCTGGTCGGTCTGGTCATGCTGCTCGGCCTGTGCGGAGTGCTGCTGCCGGGCGTACCGGGGTCGTGGCTCGTCTGGGCCGCGGTCCTGTGGTGGGCGCTGCAGGATCCGCGGCCGGTCGCCTGGTGGGTGCTGGTGGGTGCCACCGTCGTGCTGTTCCTCTCGCAGGTGGTGCGCTGGGCGCTGCCCCCGCGCCGGCTCCAGGCGAGCGGGGCCACTCCCCGGGTGGCGGTGTACGCCGGGCTCGGCGCGCTGCTCGGCTTCTTCCTCCTGCCGGTGCTCGGTACGGTTCCCGGTTTCCTGGCCGGGATCTACCTGTCCGAGCGGCTGCGGCTGGGCCGGGCCGGTGAGGCGCGGGCGGCGCTGCGCACGGCGATGCGCTCGGGCGGGTGGAGCGTGCTGGCGGAGCTGTTCGCCTGCCTGCTGATCATGGGGGCGTGGCTCGGCGCGGTGTTCTGGGGATGACTCCCGGGCGCGCTTCCGTACGCCCCGCGCCCCAGGGCCAGAAGCCGATGCGGCGGGCGGGGCGGCGTGCTTGGGTGGTCGGCATGAACGAGTTCAGCGAGGCCGAGAGGGCGTATCTGCGGGGACAGCGGCTGGGGCGGCTGGCCACGGTGGATCCGCAGGGCCAGCCGCAGGCGAACCCGGTCGCCTACTTCCTTCAGGACGACGACACCATCCTGATCGGCGGCTACACCATGGGCCGCACCAAGAAGTGGCGCAATCTCCAGAAGAACCCGCTGCTGGCGCTGGTCGCCGACGACATCGCGAGCCTGCGGCCGTGGAAGGTGCGCGGCGTCGAGATCCGCGGCGAGGCCGAGCTGCTCATCGGCCCGCACGACCTGGGCCCGCACTTCAGCGAGGAGCTGATCCGGATCCGCCCCCGCTGGGTCCACAGCTGGGGCCTCGACGGCGACGAGGGCCCCGTCCCCGCCTAGACCACCACCCCTTCGAGGGTCAGCAGCCGGATCTTCCGGTCGAGGCCGCCCGCGTATCCGGTGAGGGATCCGTCGCGGCCGATCACCCGGTGGCAGGGTCGGACGATCAGCAGCGGATTGGCGCCGATGGCCCCGCCGACGGCGCGTACGGCGGCCCGGGGCGCCCCGATCCGCGCGGCGATCTCGCCGTACGTCGTGGTCGCCCCGTAGGGGATGTCGTCGAGGGCCGCCCAGACCCGCTCGCGGAACGCGGTGCCGTGCGCCCGCAGGGGCAGCTCGAACTCCTTGAGGTCGCCGGTGAAGTAGGCGGCGAGTTGTGCGACGGCCTCGCGGAAGGGCCCGCCGTCCTCCCGCCAGTCCTCCCGCACCGCCGCTCCGCCTTTCTGGCCGGGCACGGTGAGGGAGGACAGGGCGCCGTCGGCGTCGGCGGTGAGCAGGAGCCTGCCGAGCGGGCTGTCGAGGTGCGTCCAGTACGTGGTCACGGGTTACTCCCACTCCCCTGCTGTGCGCAGGTGTTGTACGGCGTACGAGCGCCAGGGGCGCCAGCTGTCGGGGATGCCCGCGCCGGGCGGGGCGACGTCCGGGTCGCCCAGGGCGCGGGTGCGGATGGCGGCAATGGCGGTGTCGTCCAGGCCGGGCAGGGCCCGCAGCGCGGCCTGCGCGTCGTCGCGGTCGGCGCCCGGGTCCAGTCGTACGGCGCCGTCGGCGAGGGCGGCGGCGAGGGCACCGAGCGGACCGCCGGGCTCGGCCTCGGCGAGGACCGCCGGCTCGGGGAAGAGGTGGGTGAGGGTGCCGCAGGGCGCGTCGAGCGCCTTGCCGTAGCGCCGCACCAGCTCCGCGGCCGCCGGCCGGCCGGCCACGGTCCGCACCGCCAGCTCCTCCGGGTCGGCGGCGCCCGGCGACCGCAGTCCCGGCCGGGCCGCGACCAGCGGACCGAGCCGCGGATCGGTGCCCAGCCGATCGTCGACGGCGAACGGATCGGCGTCGAGGTCGAACAGCCGCCGCAGCCGCTGCACGGCGGTGGTCAGATCGCGGGGATCGGTCAGATGCAGCCGGGCGTCGAGCCAGCCGCCCGGACGGGCGACCCCGCTGCCCGGGCGTCCGCTCCCCCGCCGTTCCTCGACCGCCGCGATGCCGGTGCCGTAGGGGAGCCGGAGGGCGCGGCGGTAGACGCGGGCGCCCGGCGGGCCGGTCACCTCCTCGACCCCGGGGACGGCCTCGCGTTCCAGCAGGTCGAAGACGGGTGCGGTCTGGTAGGGGCCGCGGTGGGCGAGGCGCAGGGGGATGCCGGCGGTCGGGGTGCCGGTGCGGCGGGCGGTGCGGCCCGCGGTCCGGGGCGCGGCGGCGCGCAGGGCGCTGGGGGTCTGGGCGTAGACCTCCCGGATGGTGTCGTTGAACTGCCGCACGCTGGCGAAGCCGGACGCGAACGCGATCTCGGTCACCGGCAGCCCGGTGGTCTGCAACAGGACCCGCGCGGTGTGCGCCCGCTGCGCCCGGGCGAGCGCGACCGGGCCCGCGCCCAGCTCGGCGGTGAGCTGGCGCTGGACCTGCCGCGCGCTGTAGCCCAGCCGCGCGGCGAGTCCCGCGACGCCCTCCCGGTCGACGACGCCGTCGCCGATCAGCCGCATGGCCCGGCCGACCACGTCCGCGCGGGCGTTCCAGTCGGCCGAGCCGGGCACGGCGTCCGGCCGGCACCGTCGGCAGGCCCGGAACCCCGAGCCCTGCGCGGCGGCGGCCGTGGTGAAGAACCGCACGTTGCGGCGCTTCGGCGTCACCGCCGGACAGCTCGGCCGGCAGTAGATGCCGGTGGTCTCGACGGCGAAGAAGAACGCGCCGTCGAACCGGGCGTCCCGGCTGCGTACGGCCTCGTACCTGCTGTCCTCGTCCATCGCGGAGTCCATCACGGATCCAGTCTCCGCCATGGCGGACAGCGTGGCTGGCGGAAATCGGACATGGCGTCCGGGCTGTGCGAGCCCCGGACGCCCTGTCCCTCTCCTACCGCCAGCCCTTCCGCTTGGCCTCGACCGCCGCCCGGCCCTCGGCGTGCTTGCGCTTCCAGTCCCGGCGCAGTTCCGCCCGGGCCCGGGCGTCGGTCTTGGCGACGATCCACTGGTTCTCGCGCTTGAGCTTGCGGTAGCTGTCCAGCCTGCGGGCCGGCAGCTCCCCGGAGTCGACGGCGGCGAGCACCGCGCAGCCCGGCTCGGCCTCATGGGCGCAGTCGTGGAAACGGCAGCGCCCGGCCAGCTCCTCGATCTCGGCGAACACCTGCCCGACGCCGGTCTCGGCGTCGTAGAGGCCCACGCCCCGCAGGCCGGGCGTGTCGATGAGCACTCCGCCGCCCGGGAGGGCGAGCAGATTGCGGGTGGTGGTGGTGTGCCGGCCCTTGCCGTCGACGTCACGGGCCGCCTGCACGGTCATGGCGTCCTCGCCCGTGAGCGCGTTGGCGAGGGTGGACTTGCCCGTGCCGGACTGCCCGAGCAGCACGGACGTACCGGAGCCGAGGACGGCGGTGAGCACGTCAAGGCCCTCCCCGTCCCGGGCGCTGACGGACAGCACCGGAACGCCGGGCGCGCTGGTCTCCACGTCCTGGACGAGGTGCGCCAGCGTCGCCGGGTCCGGGACGAGGTCCGCCTTGGTGAGCACGACCAGGGGCTGCGCCCCGGACTCCCAGGCGAGTGCCAGGAAGCGTTCGACCCGGCCGAGGTCGAGTTCGACGGCGAGCGACACCGCGACGACGGCGTGGTCGACGTTGGCCGCGAGGATCTGCCCCTCGGACCGCTTGGAGGAAGTGGAGCGCACGAACGCGGTGCGCCTCGGCAGATACGCGCGCACATAGCGCGGGCTGCCGGCGGGGTCGACGGCGACCCAGTCGCCGGTGCACACCACCCGCATCGGGTCGTGCGGGGTGACGAAGGCGGTGTCCGCGCGGATCACGCCGTCGGCGGTGACCACGTCGCACTGCCCGCGGTCGACCCGGACGACCCGCCCGGGCAGCAGCCCTTCGGCGGCGTACGGGGTGAACTGATCCGCCCAGGCGTCGTCCCAGCCGTAGGGAGCGAGCGCGGTGGACACGGCGGAGGTGGAAGTCAAGGGGATGGCCCTTCACAAGGGCGGTCCCGGCGCGGTGAAGGTGTGTGAGGTCAGCCGGTGACCGCGGAGGTGGACTTGACGGACTCCTGGATGCGGGCAGCGCCCAGCGCAGAGACAGCCATCGGTCGACACCTCCTCGTCATGTTCGTACGGCACATCCGTGCATCCGGCGGCGGTGGCAGCGGGCCACCGCGGAACGGACGCAACTCTAGCCCGGCCCGGTGGAGGGCCGTCAACGCATTTTTCGCGTGCGGGTCTTCGGGCTCAGGAAGCCCCGCACGGCTGCCCGTTGAGGGTGAAGTCGTACGCCGGGGCGTTGCGGCCCCGCCAGGAGGCGAGGAAGCCGAAGGCGAGGGTGCCGTCGGCGGGGACCGCCTTGTTGTAGTCGGCGGCGCGGGCGGTGACGCGTGGGCCGTCCTGGGTGAACTTCGCGTCCCACATCTGGCTCACCCGCTGCCCGTCGGGAAAGGTCCAGCCGACGTGCCAGTCGTCGAGGGCGCGGCCGGTGCGGACGGTGACGGTGGCCTGGAAGCCGTCGGGCCACTGACCGGCGAGGGCGTAGGTGACACGGCAGGCGGGGTGGCCGCTCGGGCTGGGATCCGGCGGGGTGGGGGTGGCGGTGCCCTGGGGTTCGGGGTGGGGGCCGGTGTCCCGGCGGGCCGGCTCGTCGGTGGTGGTGGTGGCGGCGGCGGACGAGGCGGCGGCGGGCGTGGTGCCGGTGGCGGTGGCGCCGGGCCGGGGTGTGCGGCCGGGTGCCGGGGCGGCGGGCCTGGTGGCGGGCGCGGACGACAGGGAGGGGCGGGGGTCCGCGACGGGCTGCCGGCCGGCGGTCCCGCCGGGCGCGGCGGCGTGGTCGGCGGTGTGCACGACGGGCATCAGGGTGGCACCGAGCGCCAGCAGGGAGACGAGGACGGCGGCGGCGAAGAGCCCGTTGCGCAGGACGCGCGGCTGCTGGGCGCCGGCCTCCTGCGGGCCGGGCTCGGGGGTGTCGGGGCGGCCGGGGCCGAGCCGTGCCGCCGCGGCGCGGCGACGGCGTGCCAGGTAGGCGGGGCCGCCCCAGCCGAGCACCCCGTCGGCGAGGGCGGCGGGCAGTCCTCCGCCGTGCGGCCGCAGGCAGGCGGCGGCCTCGGCGCAGTCGACGCAGCGCGCGACGTGCCGGGACAGGTCCTCGGGGGGCTCGGTGCCCGGCGTGCGGGTGACGGCGTCGAGCAGGCGGGCGTAGCGGCCGCACGCGGGGGCGGGCGGCGCGTCGAGGAGGGCGCGCCGGCAGCGGTTGCGGAACAGGCGCCGCGCCTCGGTGAGCGCGGCGGCGGCGCCGGCCGGGTCGAGGCCGAGCCGGCGGGCGGCCACGGGCAGCGGCAGCGCCTCCGCCTCGGCAAGCCAGAGCAGGGCCGCGTCCCGTTCCGGCAGGTCGCGCAGGGCGCGCAGGGCGAGGGGACGGCGCGGCGGGGGGCCGGTGTGGCGGGCGGCGTCGCCGGAGGTGAGCCACCGCCGCAGCTCGGGGTCGAGGCGGTGGCCCTCGCCCGCGCTCTCCCAGGCGGCGGCCGTGCCACGGACGGCGGTCAGCAGCAGGGGGATCCGGGGCAGCCGGGCCGGGCGGCGGCCGGTGCCGTGCGGCAGGACGGTTTCGGCGCCGCGGGCTTCCCGGACGCCTCGGGCGAATGCTTCCCGGGCGAGCCGGGTCGCCGCGGCGGAGTCGGCGGTGCACA
The DNA here is from genome assembly GCF_035645055.1 of Streptomyces sp. GTDB lineage: Bacteria > Actinomycetota > Actinomycetes > Streptomycetales > Streptomycetaceae > Streptomyces. The sequence continues at coordinate 85,784 of NZ_DASQNH010000055.1, forward strand.
GGTCGGCGTAGGAGAGGACCGGGTCCCAGCACTCGGTGAACAGCGCCGCCTCGACGGCGTCCCGGGGGGTCGGCAGGTCGGGCATGTGTCTCCTGCGTGGCGGCGCATGCGAGGTCAACTCACCGCGGCAGCAGGGGGAGTTGCGGGGAACCTCGGGGGCGGGCACGACCCTTTCACGGCTCCCCCGCAACTGACAAGCGCTGTCCTGGGGTTCACTTCTCGGCGACGACGGCGTCCTCGGCCGACAGGCTGTCCATGAAGGAGCTGACGGAGAAGACGGCGCGGCCGGGGCCGGGCGGGCCGTAGCCGGGCGGGGAGGTCAGGCCGAACTCGTCCATGGTGGCGCGGTAGGCCTCCAGCAGCCGGATGTGGTACTCCAGCGGCGCGCCCTGCGGGTTGGCCTTGCCGAGCGGGGTGGTCGGTTCGGGGCACCAGGTGGTGAAGCGCGGGGTGATGCCGTGCGACATGAAGAAGCGCAGGCCCTCGGTGGTCGAGGCGATCGCCTCGTCGACGGTGGTGAAGCCGAACGGCTCGGCCATCTCCACCCCGGCCACGAAGTTCGGGATGACGTTGCGGGCACCGAAGACGTCGGCGGAGTCGAGGATGCGCTTGTGCCACTCGTCGCGGCCGACGTAACGCTCCTTGCCGGGGCAGTACATCTTGAACAGGTACTCGTCCCACACCTCGTAGTTGGGGTGGTAGATCTGCACGCCGTAGTCCTTGAACCGCTGTACGTCGGCCTTGGGCAGCGCCTGGGCGACGACTTTGCCGATCCAGCGGCCGGGGAAGCGCTCCTCGATGGCCTTGGCGTAGTGGCCGTAGAAGTCGGCCTCGTCGCGGCCCGCGACGGTCTTGGTGATGGCGCCGCCGGTGAGGGTGTAGGCGGTGGAGGCCTTCTGGGTGTCGTAGCGGTCGATGATCTCCAGGGCCTCCAGCACCTCCTCGACGTCCTTGACGCCCGTGTAGGGGCGGCCGGCGGCCTTGTGCTGGCGCCAGTTGTGGTTGATGTCGCAGTACTGGCACTCCTCCTTGGCGCCGAAGTACTGGCAGACCCGGAAGACGGTGAGGTAGATCAGGTAGCCCCACTGGATGGTGGGGGCGACCTCCATCACCGACTTCCCGTTGCTGAGCGTGTGCCGGTAGTACTCGGGCATCGGCGGGACGCCGACGTCGGCGATGCGCTTGCCGTCGAGGTAGAGGCCGAGCACGCCCGCGTCGTCGGCGGCGACCCGGTAGGGGGAGGCGGGGTTCACCCGGACGGAGACGACGGTGCGGCGCAGGCCGTAGGGGCCGCCGGTGAGGATGATCTCCTCGGGCGGGCGGCGCAGCGCGGCCTCGCCCAGCTCGGGCAGGGTGCCGTGGTCGAAGGAGAAGATGAAGTACGACTTCGGCTTGACCTCGCCGTCCTCGTTGTCGCTGAGCGCGGACGGGTCGAAGGCCACACCTCCGCGGAGCAGGTCCTCCTTGAAGACCGCCTCCCGCGGCACATGCGGGAAGCGCTCCATCAGATCCTCGACGAGCGCGGTGCGGCTGCCCATCCCGTGTCTCCTCCCTGCGGCGATTCCGTGTGCGGCGTGCGACTCCTCACGGTATGCCCCATGCCTTCGGGCGTGTGCAGCCGGGTCCGCTCCGAGCGGCGAGGTTTCCCGGATTTGACCGCGTATGCCATGTTCTGGCCGTTTCGGATGGTGAAAGCGCTCTCGGACAGGGCGGAGCCGGCTGCCTACACTGCCTCGTTCTCGATTCCCGGGAAGGGAGTGCGCCATATGACCGAGGCCGTGTCGGTGACGAACTGGGCGGGCAACATCACGTACGCCGCGAAGGAGCTGCACCGCCCCCACTCGCTCGACGCGCTGCGAGCGCTGGTCGCGCGCAGCGCGCGGGTGCGGGTGCTGGGCAGCGGGCACTCCTTCAACGAGATCGCCGAGCCGGGCCCCGAGGGGGCGCTGCTGTCGCTGGCCGCGCTGCCGCCCGTGATCGATGTGGACACCGCCGCGCGGACGGTCCGGGTCTCGGGCGGGGTCCGGTACGCGGAGCTGGCCCGCGTGGTGCACCGGCACGGGCTGGCGCTGGCGAACATGGCCTCGCTGCCGCACATCTCGGTGGCCGGTTCGGTGGCGACCGGGACGCACGGGTCGGGCCTGGGCAACGGGCCGCTCTCGACGGCCGTGCGGGAGGTCGAGCTGGTCACCGCCGACGGGTCGGCCGTGCGGATCGCGCGCGGCGAGAAGCGGTTCGGCGGCGCGGTGACCGCGCTGGGGGCGCTCGGGGTCGTCACCGCGCTCACCCTCGATCTGGAGCCGGCCTTCGAGGTGGAGCAGTACGTGTACACCGAACTGCCGTCGGCCGGGCTGGACCCGGCGGTGTTCGAGGCGGTGATGGGGGCGGCCTACAGCGTCAGCCTGTTCACCGACTGGGGTGGGCCCGGCTTCCGGCAGGTGTGGGTGAAGCGGCGCACCGACCAGCCGTACGCCGGGTTCGACCGTGCCGCGCCCGCGGCGGAGGCGAAGCACCCGGTGCCGGGGATGCCGGCCGTGAACTGCACCGGGCAGTCCGGCGTGCCGGGGCCGTGGCACGAGCGGCTGCCGCACTTCCGGGCGGAGTTCATGCCCAGCAGCGGGGCGGAGCTGCAGTCGGAGTATCTGCTGCCGCTGGGGTCGACCGTCGACGCGCTGCATGCGATCGACGGGATCCGGGATGTGATCGCCCCCGTACTGCAGACCTGCGAGATCCGTACCGTCGCCGCCGACGACCAGTGGCTCAGCCCCGCCCACGGGCGGGACTCGGTGGCCCTGCACTTCACCTGGGTCCCGGACACCGCGGCCGTGCTGCCGGTGATACGCCGGCTGGAGCGGGCGCTGGACGGCTTCGGGGCGCGTCCGCACTGGGGCAAGGTCTTCACGGTGCGGCCGGAGGCGCTGCGGGAGCGGTATCCGCGGCTCGGCGACTTCGCCGCGCTGGCCCGGGAGCTGGACCCGGCGGGCACGTTCGCCAACGCGTTCGTACGGGACGTCCTGGGCGACCGGCCCAGCAGCGCGCCGTAGGCTTTATAAAGCCCCTTTCCTAACCCCTTGTCGAAAGGCGCCGTTCCCCATAGCCTTGCGCCGCGCCGGTGCCGTCGTGCCCGGTTCCGCACGAGCCGAAGGGACAGGGCTGACCCGGTGAAGCGCACATCACGCGACATCCGCACCGCGAACCGCTACGAGGTGCTGCGCCAGATCATCGCCGAGTCCCCCACCTCCCGGCAGGAGCTGGCCGCCGCCACGGGCCTGAGTCTCGCCACGGTCGCCACCCTCGTAGGCGAGCTGCTCGACCTCGGGATGATCACCGAGGTCGGGTTCGAGGACTCGGCGGGCGGGCGCCCCCGGGGCCTCGTCGCCGTCAACGCGTCGGGGGGCGCGTTGATCGGCGTGGACATCGCGGAGACGTACGTCCATGTCGAGCTGTTCGACCTGGCGCTGAACGTGCTGGCCCGCGCCGAGGAGGACATGCGGCCCGGTGAGAGCCGCCCCGGGCAGGTGGTCGGCCATGTCGCGGCGGCGGTCGGCTCGGTGGTGGCGCAGGCCGGGGTGGAGGGCGCCCGGGTGCTGGGCGTCGGGGTGAGCGTGCCGGGGCAGGTGGACCGGGACACCGGCGTCGCGGAGTACGCGCCCAACTGGGACTGGCACGACGTCCCGCTGCTCGACCTGCTCACCGAGCACATCGCCTACCCCCTCCACCTGGACAACCCGCTGCGCGCCTGCGCGGTCGCCGAGCTGTGGTTCGGGGCCGCGCGCGGGCGCGGGGACGCCGTGGTGGTGAACCTGGGGACCGGTGTGGGCGCCGGTCTGGTGCTGGGCGGCGGACTGCACCGGGGGGTCAGCAACAGCGCCGGCGAGTGGGGGCACACCACCCTCGTCCTGGACGGGCGGCTGTGCCACTGCGGCAACCACGGCTGTGTGGAGACGTATGCCGGCGCGCCCGGAATCATGCGGAACCTGCGGGAACTGAGCCCCGGCAGCGACCTGCTCCACCCCGAGGACCAGACCGCCACCGTGCGCGCGCTGGCCCGCGGGGTCGCCGCGGGTGATCCGGTGGCCGTGAAGGTGGTCCGCGACACCGCCCGCTATCTCGGCGCCGCCATCGCCGACCTGGTCAATCTGCTCAACCCGGAGGTGGTCGTGCTCAGCAGCTGGGTCGCGGCCACGCTGGGCGAGCCGCTGCTCGCCGAGGTGCGCGAGGCCGTCGCCCGGCACGCGCTCGGGCGGCCGCTGGCCGCCACCGAGATCGTCCTCTCCCCGATCCCCACCGACCCGGTGTGCCTGGGCGCGGCGACGTTCGCGCTGGAGGGCGCCTTGCAGTCGGTCGGGCAGAGGGCCGCAGCACGACGCACGACACCCGCGAGGAGCCGTACCGCACCACCTTCGTGACGACGGAAGGGATGCACGTTGCGCACCAGCAGATCGATCCTCGGGACGGCCGTGGCCGCACTGGCTGTCGCCGGAACTCTGATGTCCGCGCCTCCCGGCGCCGCCACCGAGTCCCCGGCGGTGGCCGAGGTCTCCCCCCACGCCGCCCAGACCATCGACAACATCGGCGCGTCCGGCGCCTGGTGGGTCAACGACCTCAAGAACTTCGACCCGCGGGTCCAGGCCCGGGTCGCCCGGCTGCTGTTCTCCTCCGACGGCCTGGACCTGAGCGCCTACCGCTACAACATCGGCGGTGGCGGCACGGCGGTCACCACCCCGTCCCGGGCGCCGGAGGACTTCCGTGACGCCGACGGGACGTACGACTGGTCGAAGGACGAGGGCGGCCGTACGTTCCTGGCGTACGCGGCCCGGTACGGGGTCGAGGACCTGATCGCCTTCGTCAACAGCGCGCCCGCCGAGTGGAAGACCAACGGGCAGAGCTGCGGCGGCCATCTGAAGGCGGAGCACACCGAGGACTTCGCCGACTACATCGCCGACGTCACCGACCACTTCGCCGCGCGCGGCGCCGAGTTCGACTACATCAGCCCCTTCAACGAGCCGACGAACAGCTTCGACTCCTGCGGCCAGGAGGGCATGCTGGTTCCGGTCGGCCAGCGCGACGACATCGTGCGGGCGCTCGGCGCCGAGCAGCGCGCCCGGCACCAGCGGACCGGGATCATCGCGGACGAGTCCAGCAGCACCGTGCAGTTCAACACCGAACTGCCGGAGTGGATCGCCCAGCCGGGCACGGCGCGGTACGTCTCCAGGCTGGCCCACCACACGTACAACAACCCGGGCGACGACCAGCGGGCGCGGATCCACGAGACCTCGAAGGCGGTCGGCAAACCGTCCTGGTCGACGGAGATCTGCTGCTTCGGCAAGGGCGGCACCGGCTGGGCGCAGGAGTACGACCCGACGATCGACGGCGGACTGAACCTGTCCCGGATCATCCACAAGGACCTCGCCACCGCCCACGACTCGGCGTTCCACTGGTGGGTCGCGCTGTCGGAGATGATCGGCTCCGACCCGCACGCGAGGAACGACGAGGGCTGGAACGACGGCCTGATCTACTACGACCCGCGGTACGCGGTGAACGGCAACCAGACGCTGTACTTCACCAAGCGCTATTACGCGCTCGGCCAGTACAGCAAGTTCGTCAAGCCGGGTGCGGTGCTGCACAACGTGACCGGCGCGCCGGAGGGCGTGGAGGTCAGCGCCTACAGCCGCAAGGGCACATGGGTCGTGGTCGTCAACAACCACAACACCACCGAGACCCCGCTGCACCTGCGCTTCCACAGTGACCTGCCGTCGCGCGCCACCAAGGCGGTGCGCACCTCGGCCACCGAGAACTGGGCCTCCGTCACCAGGCCGTCCGTGCACGGCGGCACCGCCTCGGCGGTCCTGCCCGCCCGTTCCGTGACGACGTACGTCCTCGATCAGAAGGGCGGGGGCGGCTCGGCGGTCACCGGGGCCTGGCAGGGCGCCCAGTCCGGCAAGTGCCTGACGGCGAACGCCTCGGGGGCGGCGATCGAGTCCTGTACCGGCGGGGCCGGGCAGTCGTGGTCGTACGACGCGCGGGGCGCCCTGAAGGGGGCCGACGGCTATCTGACGGCGGGGAGTGCCGGGCCGGCGACCCGGGCCGGGTTCACCGGTGAGGCGGGGCAGCGCTGGCTGCTGAACGGCAACGGGCAGATCGTCAGCGAGGCCTCGGGCAAGTGCCTGGACGTCAGCGGGCAGGCGACCGCGGACGGCAGCCGGGTGATCCTCCACAGCTGCACGGGCGGGACCAACCAGGCGTGGTTCATGCGGTAGTTCACCGCCGCGGAGGGTGGCGGGCGACGCTGACGCGACGGCCCGCCACCCCGTCACGTCCGGCATCCCGAACGTGGCGCAACGTTTCGAACAGACTTCGTCCGACCCCTTGCCGAAGCCTTAGCCGAAGGTTAGCGTCCGGCACCGACCTCAGCCGCACTCAGAGACAAGGACGTCAGCATGCCGGCATTCAGCAACTCCTCCTGGGACCGCCGATCCGTCCTGCGGGCCGCGATGGGCCTGGCCGCCGCCGGCGGGCTGGCCGCGTGCGGCGGCAACAACGGCCGCAGCGGCGGCGCGGGGTCGGGCAAGCGGCTCGTCCAGTACTTCCACGCCTACGGCGAGCCGGGCACCGAGCAGGCCGTCAGGCGGTACGCGAAGGCGTACGAGGAAGCCGACGTCACCACGCAGTGGATCACCGGCGAGAACTTCGAGAGCAAGCTGTTCTCGGCGCTGCTCACGGACAACGCCCCGGACCTGTTCGAGTTCCACCCGCAGATCCAGCTCGTGCGCAGCGGCCAGGTGGCCGATCTGACCGATCTCGTCGAGCCGGTGAAGGACGACTTCAACCCGGCCGACATCGCCTCGCACACGGTCGACGGGAAGATATACGGGGTCCGGATGATCGACGACCCGCAGTTCTTCTTCTACCGCAAGTCGATGTTCGAGAAGGCCGGCGTGGACGTGCCGACAACACTGGACGAGCTGATCGAGGCCGCGGCCAAGCTCACCACCGACAAGGTCAAGGGCGTCTTCCTCGGCAACGAACTGGACGCGGTGATCCGCCCGCTGATCTGGGCGGCCGGCGCCGACACCCTCGACGCGAAGAACCAGATCGCCTACCACACCGAGGGGGTCAAGGAGGGCCTGGTCAAGCTGCGCAAGCTGTTCACCAGCGGTGATCTGCTGCTCGGCGCCCCGACCGACTTCTGGGACCCGTCCGCGCTCAACCAGGGCCTGACCGCGATCCAGTGGTGCGGCATGTGGGCGATGCCGCAGATGCAGCAGGCGCTCGGCGACGACCTGGGCGTCTTCCCCTTCCCGAAGGTCACCGACGCCGGCAAGCCTGCCGTCTACAACGGCGGCTGGTCGATGTTCGTGAACGCCAAGGGCAGGAACGTCGAGGCGGCCAAGGAGTACGTGAAGTGGCTGTGGATCGAACAGAAGGAGTACCAGGAGGACTGGGCGCTCTCCTACGGCTTCCACGTCCCGCCGCGCGTCTCGATCGCCGAGTCCGCCGACAAGCTGCGGTCGGGGCTGCCCGCCGAGGGCGTCCGGCTGTTCAACGAGTACGGGCACTTCGACAACATCGGCTTCACCCAGGCGATGATCGACGCGATCGAGGACGTCGTCGCCGACTGCGTCCGCTCGGGCGGTGACCCGGAGGCCGCCCTCGACAAGGCGGACGGCAAGGTCGCCCGCGAGCTGAAGAAGCTCTTCGGATAGGCCGGCGGACAGGTAACCACGTCATGTCGACCACCGCCGCGCCCGATCCCCAGAGCCCCGCCCCGGCGACCCCGGCCACCCCGGCCCGGCGGCGACGGGGACTGCGGGGCAGCAGCACCTTCAACTTCTGGCTCTTCACCGGCCCGTTCCTGCTCGGGCTGGCGATCTTCGTCTACGTCCCGATCGGCTGGAGCCTCTGGCTCTCCTTCTTCGACGCCCGGTTCACGGTCACGCCGAGCGAGTTCATCGGCTTCGGCAACTACCGGTACATGCTGACGAACGACGACTTCACGGGGTCGCTCGTCACCTTCACCGTCTTCGCCGCGTTCATCGTGCCCGCCACCTGGGCGTTCTCCCTGGGGCTCGCCCTGATGGTGAACAGGCTGCGGTTCCTGCGGGCGTTCTTCCGGTCGGTGTTCTTCCTGCCGACGGCGGTGAGCTATGTCGCCGCCGCCCTCATCTGGAAGATGTCGATCTTCAGCGGGGTCCGCTTCGGCCTGATGAACACCGTCCTCGGCTGGTTCGGGATCGACAACATCGCCTGGCTGGCCAGTCCCGATCCGCCCTGGTACTGGCTGGTCCTGGTCACGGTCCGGCTGTGGCTCCAGGCCGGGTTCTTCATGATCCTGTTCCTGGCGGCGCTGCAGAACATCCCGCAGGAGCTGTACGAGGCCGCCGCCATCGACGGGGCGAAGCCGGGCTGGCAGACCTTCCGGCACATCACGCTGCCGCAGCTGCGCGCCACGTCGACGGCCGTGATCCTGCTGCTCCTGGTGCAGGCGTACCAGGCCTTCGACGAGTTCTTCAATCTGCTGTCCAAGTCCACCTGGGGCCGCCCGCCCCTGGTCGAGCTGTACTACATCGCCCTCGGCGAGAACCAGGACTACGGCGCGGGCAGCGCGGGCGCGGTGATCCTGACGCTGCTGATCTGCGTCGTGACCCTGCTCCAGGGCAAGTTCCTGGGCTTCGGAAGGGGGGACGAGTCCAAGTGACCACCACGACCGACCGGCCGGTGGCACCGCGACGGGCGCGGCGCGGCGGTGTACGGGCGCGGCGCGGCGGCGTCATGGGCTCCGCCGGGCTGTACGCCGCGACCACCGTCGCCGCCCTGCTCTTCCTCGTCCCCTTCTATCTGATCGTCCGCAACGCGCTGATGACGGATCCGGAGATCACGGGCGAGGAGTGGAAGTTCTTCCCCACCGACATCCAGTGGGGCAACCTCACCGAGCCGTTCGACGATCCCACGGTGGACTTCGCGCGCGCCCTGGGGAACTCGGCGGTCGTCGGGATCCTGCACACCGTCGGCACGCTGCTGGTCTGCTCGCTCGCCGGATACGGTCTGGCCCGGATCCCGTACCGGCACGCCAACAAGATCTTCTACGCCGTGCTGGTGACCCTCATGGTCCCGACCGCCGTCACCTTCGTCCCCAGCTTCGTGCTGGTGTCGTCACTCGGCTGGGTGGACACCTACCGCGGGCTGATCGTCCCCGGCCTGTTCAGCGGTTTCACCTGCTTCCTGTTCCGGCAGTACTTCCTGGGATTCCCCAAGGAGCTGGAGGAGGCGGCACGCGTCGACGGGCTCGGCTACTGGGGCGCGTACTGGCGGGTCGTCGTACCGAACTCGCTGAACTTCTTCGCGGCCATCGCGACCATCACCTTCATCAGCGGCTGGAACGCCTTCCTGTGGCCCCTGGTCATCGGCCAGGACCCGAGCGCCTGGACCGTCCAGGTCGCGCTCTCCTCCTACATGACCAACCAGACCGTCAACTTCCATCTGATCTTCATGGCCACGGCCATTTCCATCCTGCCCCTGGTGTTCGTGTTCCTCTTCCTCCAGCGCTGGCTGGTCCAGGGGATCGCGCAGACCGGCATCAAGGGCTGAACTAGGAGACCGATGTCTGTGCGCACGACCCCCGCGACCGCCGACTACGTCGAGGACGTCTCCCCCGGCCGCGGCAGCCTCCCGCCCCGCGCCTGGTACGCGTCCTCCGACGCGCCCGCCCTGTCGCTCGACGGCCGCTGGCGGTTCCGGCTGTCCGCGACGGCGGACGCCGAGGACGACGCGTTCGCCCAGCCCGGGTACGACCCCGCGGGCTGGCCGGAGATCACGGTCCCGGGCCACTGGGTCCTCCAGGGCCACGGCGCGCCGATCTACACCAACCACCTCTACCCCTTCCCGGTCGACCCGCCGCACGTCCCGACCGAGAACCCCACCGGAGACCATCTGCGCGTCTTCGACCTGCCGGCGGACTGGCCGGCGGACGGCGGCGCGGTGCTGCGCTTCGACGGGGTGGAGTCCTGCGCCCGGGTGTGGCTGAACGGCACGGAGCTGGGCGAGTTCAAGGGCTCCCGGCTGCCGCACGAGTTCGCGGTCGGCGGCCTGCTGAAGACGGCCGGCAATGTACTGGCGGTCCGCGTCCACCAGTGGTCCGCCGGCTCCTACCTGGAGGACCAGGACCAGTGGTGGCTGCCCGGCATCTTCCGCGGCGTCACCCTGCTGCACCGCCCCGAGGGCGCCGCCGGCGACTACTTCGTGCACGCCTCCTACGACCACACGAGCGGTGCGGGCACCCTGCGGGTCGACTCCGAGGTGCCCGGCCGGGTCACCGTCCCCGAGCTGGGCGTCGACCTCGCGACCGGCGAGCAGGTCACCGTCCCGGTGGAGCCGTGGACGGCGGAGACGCCCCGGCTGTACGACGGGGTGCTGACGACGCCGGGCGAGCGGGTGCCGCTGCGGATCGGCTTCCGGACCGTCGTCCTGGAGGACGGCCTGATCAAGGTCAACGGCCGGCCGGTCCTGTTCAAGGGCGTCAACCGCCACGAGTGGCACCCCGAGCGGGGTCGCGCCCTCGACACGGCGACGATGCGCGAGGACGTGCTGCTGATGAAGCGGCACAACATCAACGCGGTGCGCACCTCGCACTATCCGCCGCACCCGGCCTTCCTCGACCTGTGCGACGAGTACGGGCTGTGGGTGATCGACGAGTGCGATCTGGAGACCCACGGCTTCACCGAGCAGGCCTGGCGGGACAACCCCGTGGACGACGACCGCTGGACCCCGGCCCTGCTGGACCGCGCCGCCCGCATGGTGGAGCGGGACAAGAACCACCCGTCCGTCGTCATCTGGTCCCTCGGCAACGAGGCCGGCACCGGACGCGGCCTGACCGCCATGGCGGAGTGGATCCACCGCCGGGACGGCTCGCGGCTGGTCCACTACGAGGGCGACATCGACTGCCGGGACACCGACGTGTACGCGCGGATGTACGCCTTCCACGACGAGGTCGAGAAGATCGGCCGCGGGCTGGACGGCGGCACCCGCAAGCGGCGCGCGCTCCCCTTCCTGCTCTGCGAGTACGCCCACGCCATGGGCAACGGGCCCGGCGGACTGGCCGACTACCAGCGGCTGTTCGAGACGTACGAACGGCTCCAGGGCGGCTTCGTCTGGGAATGGATCGACCACGGCATCCGGCATCCCCGGCTCGGCTACGCCTACGGCGGTGACTTCGGCGAGGAGCTGCACGACGGCAACTTCGTCTGCGACGGACTGGTCTTCCCCGACCGCAGGCCGTCCCCCGGGCTGGTCGAGTACCAGAAGGTGATCGAGCCGGTCCGGATCGACGGCGACGGCGGGAACGGCACCGTCCGGATCACCAACAAGCACGACTTCGCGGATCTGTCCCGGCTCGCCTTCGCGTGGTCGTACCAGGTCGACGGCGAGACGGTCGGGGCCGGCCCGCTGACCGTGCCCGCGCTGGCGCCGGGCGAGTCGGCGGAGGTGAAGCTCCCGCCGCCGCCGGCCGGCCCGCCCGCCGGGGCGGAGACGCAGTGGACGGTGCGGGCCCTGACGGCCGAGGCGACCGCGTGGGCGCCGCGGGGCCATGTGGTGGCGTGGGGGCAGGTGCCCGTCACCGGGCGGATGGCGCCGTCGGCGGCGGCGGGCGAGCGGCCGGCCGTGCGCGAGCGGCTGGTGTCCCTGGGCCCGGCGTGCTTCGACGCGCGCACCGGTGCCTTGCGCGCCGTCGGCGGTGTGGAGGTGACCGGGCTGCGCCTGGACGTGTGGCGGGCGCCGACCGACAACGACAACGGGGCGCCGTGGCAGCCGGACGCCCGCTACGGACTGCTCTGGCGCGAACTGGGCCTGCACCGGATGCGGCACCGGCTGGACGGGGTGGAGGTGGGCGACGCGGCGCTGACGGTGCGGACGCGGGTGGCGCCGGCCGCCGTCGACATCGGACTGCACACCGTGTATCGCTGGACGTCGGACGGCGACCGCCTCCAGCTCACCGTCTCCGTGACACCCGAGGGCGACTGGACGCTGCCCCTGCCACGGCTCGGCATCCGGTTCGGGCTGCCGGCGGCGGAGGAGGTGACGTGGTTCGGCGGCGGGCCCGGGGAAGCGTATCCGGACAGCCGGACGGCGTCGATGGTCGGCCGTTGGCGGTCGACTGTGGACGATCTGCAGACGCCGTACGTCCGTCCCCAGGAGAACGGCGCCCGCGCCGACGTCCGCTGGGCGGAGCTGGGCGGGCTGCGGATCGAGGGCGACCCGGCGTTCTGGCTCAGCGCGCGGCGCTGGACCAGCGAACAGCTGGACGCCGCCGAGCACCTCTCGGACCTGACGCCCGGCGACACGGTGTGGGTGAACCTCGACCACGGTCAGATGGGCATCGGCTCCCAGTCCTGCGGCCCCGGCGCGCTGCCGCAGTATCACCTGCGGGCCGAACCGGCCGTCTTCTCCTTCGTCTTCGAGGCGACCGGCTGAGACACCGCCGCCGGCCGGCGCCCGAACGGGGCTCCGGCCGGTGATCCGGGTCGTCCCGCGCGGATCAGTGGTCGGCGCAGCACGGGGTCGGATCCGGGACCTCGAACGGCGTGAGCCGGCCGCCCGCGGCGGGCATGGCGGTCAGCACGAGTTCGCCCCGCTGCCACTGGGGGCGGACATGGTCCCAGGTCACCAGCGGCGTCCGCGGGTCGGGCGTCCCGGCCGCGCCCAGCACGCTCACCCGGTCGATCGCGGAGCGGGACAGCAGCTCCGCGACCGTCAGCGTGCCGGTGAGGCCGTCGGCGCCCGGGTAGAGCACCGCGCGCCCCACCGCGTCGGGGGCGCCGTCCGTCACCGCGTACCCCTGGGCGGCCAGTCGCTCCGGGCAGCCCTCGGCGGAGGTGGTGAAGGAGAGGGCGACCCGCGGCCGGCCGTCCCGCAGCAGGTGCGTGCAGCCGAAGGTGTCCTCGGGCAGGGCGAGTCCGGCCGCCAGCCTGCGCAGCAGGTGGTCGGCCGCGCGCAGGTCGGTCAGCCCCGGGTCCACGGTGAGGACGTACGGCGGGGCGTGAGACGGGCCGTGCGACGGGGCGTGAGACCGGCCGTACGACGGGCCGTGCGGCGGGACAACCGGCGCGGTCACGACGGCAGGACCCACACCGGGTTGGAATAGAACCACAGGTCGCGCCACGGGTCGGCGTCTCCGACGACGTCGAGCGCCGGGCCCGCCGGGTCGACGGCCGCGCCCATCGCGCCCACGGCGGTGCGGTTGCCGTCGGTGCCGCGCAGCCGGACGTAGACCGGGCGGTCGACCCGGCCGAGGTCGTAGGTGAGGCGGACCGTGCCGGTCGACTGGTTCACCTCGTAGGACCGGACGACCTTGGCGGTGGGGGCGGTGAAGGCGTCCTTGTCCGCGGCCTCGCCGGTGACATCGCCCTGGATCATGTCGACCCGGGCCAGCTTCGGCACGAATCCGGCCCAGTTGGGGCCCCCGGCCAGGGCCACGTCCGCCGTCACCGTGACCCGGGTGCCCTTCCGCACATGCAGGGCGCCGCCGAGCGTGGCCCAGCGCCGGCCGCCCGCGACCCGGACGTCGAGGCCGCTGATCAGCTGCCCGTGGTCGACCCAGACGCGGCCGGCGCGGATGCCGTCCATGACGGCGGCGTAGGAGAAGCCGTCGGCCCCGACATGGGTGCGGCTGTACTGGCCGGGCCAGTAGTCGCCCTGGGTGACGTCGATCTTCCCGGCGTAGACGGGGTCCGCGTGCCGGCCGTCGCGGTTGAAGTCGCCGCCCGGGCCGCGCGTCGTGGTGTCGCCGTAGATCTGGTGGGAGTCGGAGTTGGCGGTGATCCACCAGGGCTTGCCCTCGGCGAGGAGGCTGTCCCACAGGCCGCCGACGGTGGCGGTCATCCAGTCGAAGCCGCCCCAGGTGCGGTAGGACTCCGGCGGGTAGCCGGGGAAGGAGTTGGCGCTCGGGTTGTTGTCGTAGATGCCACGGGCGCGGTTCATGCCGAGCGGGGCCGGGAGGCCCGCGGCCTGGTGGCCGGGGGCGCCCTCGAAGCCGACGGCGATCTGGTGCTCGGCGGGGGTGGCGTCGCGCCAGGCGCGGATCTCGTGCGGGGAGTCGACGCCGCGCCGCGCGGGGTGGTTGGCGAGCATCAGCGCGTCCTTGACCTTGCGGGCGCGTACCTGCTCGGCGAGGAAGCTCAGGCCCGCGACGGCGAGGGCCTCGTTGGCGGGCGTGGAGTCGGTGGCGCCCTTGACGCTGCCGTCGTAGTCGGTCTCGAACTGCTTCAGGACGGCGACCTCGTTGCGGCCGGGGTGCACGAAGACGGTGCCGTGCTCGGCCGCCGGGATGTTCCACTCCAGGCCCTGGAAGACGAGGGTGTCCTCGTAGGCCGCGCGGGCCGCCTTGATGTCCGGGTTGACCTTCTCGACGCCGATCCTGGCGTGGGTGGCGCTGCCGTGGTCGGTGATGACCAGCCAGTCCATGCCGTGCCGGGCGCCCTGGCGGACCTGGTCGACGACGCGGTACTTGCCGTCGCTGCTGTACTGGGTGTGGATGTGGTGGTCGCCCGCGAGCCACAGGAAACCGTCCCGCTTCCGGCCGCCCGCAGCGGCGTTCGTGGCGTTCCGGGGGGCGTTCCGAGGGGCGTTCGCGGTGGCGTTCGCGGCCTGCGACTGCGGCGTGAGCACGCTGCCCGCGGCCAGGCCCGCGCCGAGCAGCCCGGCGCGGCGCAGCAGCGAGCGCCGGGACTGCTGTTCGGGGGTCAGGGCCTCGTCGGGGACGGTGGTGTCGAAGGCGGCGGGCAGGGCCGCGTGGTCGTGCGGGTGGTCGTGCTCGTGGTGACGGTGGTGATGCCCGTGGCCGTGCTGGTGGGCGTGCCCCATGGTGTGCCTCCTCGATGCCGCTGCCTTCCGCGGCCGCCTTCGCGGACGCGCTGCTGCGCCGCGTCAGGAGGATCGGGTCGGAAGATGAATGGGGAAGGACTCGGGGGTGAGCGCCAGGAGTACCGGACACGGCCGCTCGTCCCGTCCCTCACGGTTTCCCTCAACCTCCCTTGTACGGCGACCCCGTTGACCGAGAACCTGAGCACACCTCATCTCCGCCCGTCCCCGGAGACGCCACGCCCCCTCCCCTGGAGACGCCATGCGAAGACTGCTGGGCACCCTCACCGCCGCCGCCCTCGCCGCGACCGGTCTCGCCACCGCCGGTCCGGCGCCCGCCGCGGCGGCGGCCACGGGCTCCTTCACCGTCCTGACGTACAACGTCGCGGGTCTCCCCCTCGGCCTCGGCGACAGCGACCCGCAGACCAACACCCCGCTGATCGGGCAGCGGCTCGGCGGGTACGACATCGTCAACGTCCAGGAGGACTTCAATTACCACGCGTCCCTGTACGCCCACGACACCCATCCGCACCGGACGGCGACCAGCGGCGGCGCCGGGCTCGGTGACGGCCTGAACACCCTCTCCGACCACCCCTTCGAGGACTTCCAGCGCGTCGACTGGAACGACTGCGCCGGCACCGACTGCCTGACCCCGAAGGGCTTCACGCTCGCCCGGGTCCGGCTCGCCGAGGGCGTCTTCGTGGACCTCTACAACGTGCACACCAACGCCGATGTGACGGACGCGGCGCTGGCCGCGCGCCGCGCCAACATCGCGCAGCTGTCGGACTTCATCCAGGCCAACTCCGCGGGCAACGCGGTGATCGTCATGGGCGACACCAACACCCGCTACACCCGCGCCGGCGACACCATCCGCACGCTGGCCGCGGAGAACGGCCTGACGGACGCCTGGGTGCGGCTGGTGAAGGGCGGCACGCCTCCCGCGCAGGGCGGCGAGCCGCTGCTGTGCGACGCCACCGCGCCGACCGACGACTGCGAGGTGGTGGACAAGATCCTCTATCGCGGCAACGAGTTGCTGGACCTGACCGCCACCCGCTACCACAACGACTGGGCGGACTTCCTCCGGTCCGACGGCGAGCACCTGTCCGACCACTTTCCGCACACCGTCGGCTTCTCCTGGAGGCTCGCCCCGGCCCTGCGCGCCGGTGACTTCTTCGGCGGCCCGCACGGCACCGCCTTCACCGACGCCGACGACCTGCCGCGGACCCCCGCCCCGCGCACCCTCACCCTGCGTGGCGGCGCCCGCCTGGACGCGCTCTCCCTCACCCATGCCGACGGCACCGTCCTGTCCCACGGCGGCACGGGTGGTACGGCGACGTCGCTGACGCTGGGCGCGGGCGAGCATCTGACGTCGGTGAAGCTGACGCGCGGCCAGCGGGACGGCCGTACGCGGATCTTCTCGGCGGCCTTCACCACCGACCGGGGCCGCACGCTCGCCTCCGGCACACCCACCTCGGACACGGCCACCTTCACGGCACCCTCGGGCTGGCAGATCGTCGGCTTCACCGGCCGCGCGGGCGACGAGATCGACAAGCTGGGCGTGCTCTACGCGCCGACGGGCTGAAAGTCCCTGGCCACGACTACCTGACTCCACTAGCCTATTTCCTAGGGCCTCTAGGTTGGAGTCAGGGAGGAGCACCGTGCCCCGTGCCGGCATCACCGCGGACCGCCTCGTCACGGCCGCCGTCGAACTCGCCGACGAGGCCGGGTTCGAGAACGTCACCCTGTCCGCGCTGGCGCGCCGCTTCGGGGTCAAGGACGCGAGTCTGTACTCGCACGTCGAGAACCTCCAGGACCTGCGCACCCGGATGGCCCTGCGGGCCGGCGGCGAGCTGATCGACCGGATCGCGGCGGCCGTCGCGGGCCGGGCGGGCAAGGACGCGCTGGCCGCGTTCGCGGGCGCGTACCGGGCGTACGCCCTGGAGCACCCCGGGCGGTACGCGGCCACCCAGATCCGCGTCGACCAGTCCCTCGTCGCCGACTCCCCCGCCCTGCGCCGCACCGCCGAGATCACCTACGGCGTGCTGCGCGCCTACGGCCTCGACGAACCCGACCTCACCGACGCCGTCCGCCTGCTGCGCGCCACCTTCCACGGCTACTGCGTCCTGGAGGCCGGCGGCGGCTTCGGCGCCCCCCGGGACGTACGGCAGTCCTGGAACCGTGCCGTCGACGCCCTGCACACGGCCCTGACGCACTGGCCCCGCGAGGAGAACGGCGAGCCCCATGAGTGACCACGACGTGTGCGGCGACGGCCCCGTCCTGCTCGTCATCCCCGGCGGCGCGGGGCACCCGATGGGCCTCGGCCCGCTGACCCGGCGTCTCGCCGAGCGCTTCACGGTCGTGACGTACGACCCGCTCGGCCTCGCCCACGGGCGGCTCGGCCGACCCGTCGCCGACCAGCGCGTCGAGGAGTGGAGCGACGGCGCCCGGGACGTGCTGGAGGCGGTGCTCCCCGACGGCGAGTCCGCGTACGTCCTCGGCACCAGCTCCGGCGGCGTCGCCGCGCTCGACCTGCTCGCCCGGCACCCCCGGCGGCTGCGGCACGTCGTCGCCCACGAGCCGCCGTGCGTGGCCGCGCTGCCCGACGGGGCGCGGCAGCGGGCCGCGTTCCGCGAGGTGTACGGCACCTACCGCGCCGCGGGTCCGGCGGCCGCCGCGGCACGGCTCGCCGCCACGCTGGAGGAGCGGGCAGCGGACGCCGTCCCGGACGGGCGGCCCCTCTCCCGCGCGGAGGAACTCACCCAGCCCATGGCGCTGTTCCTCGCGCACATCCTGGTCCCGTTCACCGCCTACGTCCCCCACCCGACCGCACCGGCCGCCGCCCGTCTCACCCTCGCGGCGGGCGACGGCTCACGCGGGCGGCTTCTGCACCGCACCGCGCGGGCCGTCGCCGAACGCACGGGCGGCGGGTTCGCCGAGTTCCCCGGCGGTCACCTGGGGGCCGTGGAACACCCGGAGGCGTTCGCCGACCGGCTCGCAAAGACGCTGGGCTGCCCCGCGGCGGGCTGACCGGCCAGCGCCCGCACCTCGTCGTACGACGGCACCGCGCCCTTCGGCGCGCGCCCCGCGCGGATCTCGCCGACCGCCGCCACGGCCGCGCCCAGCGCCCGCCGGTAGGGCAGTGAGCCGAGGCTGATCCGGCGTACCCCGAGGTCCGCGAGGTGGGCGACGGCGGGACCGTGGGGCGCGTAGAGGATGTTGAGCGGGGTGCCGCCGAGGTCGCGGACCAGGGCGGCGATCCCGGCCGGGTCGGTGAGACCGGGCACGAACACACCGTCCGCGCCCGCCTCCAGGTACGCCTCCAGGCGGCGCCCGGTGCCCTCGCCGTCACGGTCACCCAGCCAGTACGTGTCCGTGCGGGCGTTGACGAAGAGGCCCGGGGCCGCCGACTTCACCGCCGCGATCTTCTCGGCGTGCCGCGCGGGCGAGCCCAGAGCGTCCTCCAGATTGATCCCCACGGCGCCCACGAGGGCCAGCTCCCGGGCGAACTCCCCCACCTCCCCGGGGTCGTCGCCGAACCCGCTCTCCGCGTCCACCGACAGCAGGAACGGCTCCGCGCCCAGGACGAGGGCCAGACGCAGGGTCTCGTCCCGGGTCGCCGCCGTACCGTCCGGCAGCCCGGCCGCCGCCGCGACCCCGAGACTGGTCGTACCGATCGCGGGAAAGCCCTGCGCGGCGAACAGCCGCGCGGAGGCGTGGTCCCAGGCGGTGGGCAGGAGGAGGGGTGGTCCGTTGTGGTGGAGTGCGGCGAAGGCGGCCGGGTCGGCGGGGACGTCGGCGGTCCTCTCGGTGGTCATGTCGGCGGTCCTCTCGGCGGTCATGTCCGCACGGTAGGCGGGGATCCGTTCGGCACCCGCCGAAGGGTCCGCGCCGGAGCCCGCACCGGGTGTACCTCCGGGTTCACACCGGGCGTACGTCCACCCCGTCCGCGTCCAGCCGGACCCGCAGCCCGGGGCCTTCGGTCCAGCGGACCTCCAGCGCGCCGGTGCCCTCGTCCGCGCGGACGGCCACCGCGTCGGCGAGCGGTACGGGGTCCGGGTCGGCGGTGAGGCGGGCGAGGGCGACGAAAAGGGTGCCGCGGCCGCCGGTGACACCGTCGCCGTCGGTGACACCGATGTCAGCGGTGACACCGGTGAGCGTGTCGGACAGACCATGGGCCGGGAGCAGTTCGGCGCGGAGGCCGTCCCCCGCCGCCCATCCGGTGACCCGCACCGGCGTACCGGG
This sequence comes from Streptomyces sp., assembly GCF_035645055.1. GTDB lineage: Bacteria > Actinomycetota > Actinomycetes > Streptomycetales > Streptomycetaceae > Streptomyces. Next base: position 104,879 of record NZ_DASQNH010000055.1, read on the forward strand.
CGCCGCCCCCGTCACCAGGTGCGCCCGCACTTCGGCGGCCCCGTGCGCCAGCACGGCACTGGTCACCCGCGCTCCCCCGCCCGCCGTGTGCCGCGACGCCGCCCAGCCGTCGCCCACGCCGAGCGGCACGATCTCCGTCCGGCTCGCGTCGCCGCCCACGATCACGCTGTTGTCGTGCGCCGGGTCCGGCCGCGTCGCCGACGAGTAGGCGAGGCGGGTGTAGTGCGGGTCGTAGCGGACGTCCTCGCTGCCGTGGTTGTGCAGGCGGACCAGTCCGTCCGAACACGTCGACTGGAGCAGCCAGTTGGGCGGTCCGACGGGGGTGGCGGCGTCCTCGCGCTCCGCCGGGCCCGGCTCCTCGGCGGCGGCCCACACGGCGTGGTCCGGCGGCAGGAGCAGGCCGAGGAAGCCCTTGCTCGCCCAGTACGGGGAGGCCGGGCCGGAGTAGTTCTGCAGGACGGACGCGTCGGGACCGTGCCAGCCGAGGGTGAGCAGGCCGCGCTCGTCGACCGCGCCCCGGTCGAGGAAGTACTTCAGGGCGCCGGAGGCCAGCCGGCGTGTCTCGCCGGGCGGCAGGGGCGTATGGCCGGTGAGGGCGCCGAGCCAGAGGGGAGCCGTGGTGGCGAAGCGGTAGGTGAGGGAGCGGCCCTGGTGGACGGGGGCGCCGTCGGCGCCGAACAGGCGGGAGTAGTCGGGGAGGTGTTCCGACAACCGCCGACCGTACACGTTCAGCAGTTCACCGTCGTCCGCCAGCCACGCGTGCAGCACCGGATACAGGTGCATCGCCCAGCCGTTGTAGTAGTCGAACTTCCGGCCCTCACCGTCCGTGTACCAGCCGTCGCCGAGGTACCACTCCTCGATCCGCTCCAGCCCGCGGTCGATCGCCGCCCGGGACGCCTCGGTCTCGTATCCGATCTCCTGGAGGAAGCCGCCGACGGTCACCGGGAACAGCTCCCAGTTGCACGGCCAGGGCTCGGCGCGGACCGCGTCCGCGAGCCAGGCCGCCGCGCGCTGCCGCACCGGCTCGTCCAGCCGGTCCCACAGCAGCGGCCGGGTGAGCCGCAGTGCCAGCGCGATCGACGCAGCCTCGACCAGCGGCTGGGTGCGGCTGCGCACACGCGGCCAGGCACCCGCGGTACCGGCCGCGAGTCCGTCGCCGTAGCGCTGCAACGCGGTCCCGTCCCGGCGGAAGGCCGCCAGCAGCAGCGTCCGGGCGTAGCCCTCCAGACCGTCGGAGAGGCGGCCGGACCAGCTCTCCCGGTCGCCGGGCAGGTGGTAGAGCGCGAAGTCCTCGGTGGCGTACGGCTCCACCGCCGCGAGCAGCGCGTCGGCCGCCGCCTCCCAGTGGGCGCGGGTGTATCCGGTGTACGGGCTGAGGGTGCGGTCCTCGGGGGGCAGCTGCATCGGTCCTCTTTCTCTCCTGCGCGGTTGGGACCCGGAGGGTCCCCGCAGGTCACCACGGATCGAACAGCGCGGCAAGCGCTTTCACGAACGCTTGGGTGAAGAAAAATCAGGCGACGCGCGGCGCCCGGACGCCGACAATCCCCGGGTGGCCACCCTGAACGTCATCGACGGAAGCGACCCCGGCCCGTCCCCCCGGCCCTCCCTGAGCGCGCCGGCCGGACGCACCTTCGACGTGATGCCGCCGCCGGCCCTGGTACTGCTCGGCATCGTCAGTGTCCAGGTGGGATCGGCACTGGCCAAGCACCTGTTCGGTGCGGTCGGCAGCTTCGGGACGGTCGCGCTGCGGCTGTTCTTCGCGGCGGCGGTGCTGATGCTGCTGTGGCGGCCGTCGGTACGCATGGGGCGTCGCGCGTGGACGGTGGCCGTCGGCTACGGCGTGATCCTCGGCCTGATGAACCTGTGCTTCTACCTGGCACTGGAGCGGATCCCGCTGGGGATCGCGGTGACCATCGAGTTCCTCGGGCCGCTGACGGTGGCCCTGGCCGGGTCGAGGCGATGGCCGGACGCCTTCTGGGCCGTGCTCGCGGCAGGCGGAGTGGCCCTGCTGATGGGGGGACGGGGCGACCTCAACCTCACCGGCTTCCTGTTCGCCCTCGCCGCGGGAACGTTCTGGGGCCTGTACATCCTGGCCGGCGCGGCCCTGGGCCGCCACACCACGGAAGGCGACGGCCTGGCTCTCGGCATGGCCGTCGCGGCCCTGGTGGCCGTCCCGTTCGGCGTGGCCGAGAGCGGAACGGCACTCGTCCAGCCGTGGATCCTGGCCGCGGGGCTCGGCGTGGCCCTGCTGTCGTCGGTGATCCCGTACTCGCTGGACCTGGAGGCGCTGCGCAGGATCCCACCCCGTGTGTTCGGCATCCTGATGAGCCTCGAACCGGCGATGGCGGCCCTCATCGGCTTCATCGTGCTCCACGAATCGCTCCACTGGTCGCAGTGGCTGGCGGTGCTGTGCGTGGTGGCGGCATCGGCGGGCGCGACCCGCGGGGCGCGTCCGCAGGACTGATGTTCCGCGCCCCGATCGCCTCGCGCCGCCGATGAGCGCGGGGCTCGGGGCGCCATGACCAGGGCCTGTCGGAGAATTCCCGTCGTCCGTCCGGAGGGCAAGCGGGAGTTGCCAGGTGGACCCTGGCGCTGTACCCACCATGTCCCCGCCACGCCCGAGGCGGTGGTGATCAGGGCGACGAGCCATCCGGGAACGCGCTGTGCGCTCAAGTGCAGGCCGCCGCACCGGAGTTCGGACACGGGACAGTCCGCAGTCTTTGAGTTCATGCCACCAGTGGAGCGCTCGCCACCAGGCCGTTGTCACGCGCCGCCTGTGTACAGGACCGAGCCTGTCAACTCCACTTCGGACAAGTCCGCGCCGCGAATCGGAGGCACCGCCCGGCCCCCGAACGCCCGAACCCGGGGCGCCCCGGTTCCGGTCGGGGCGCCCCGGGGGCTCATTCGGCGCGGGTCAGGCCCCGCGGCACCAGGTGCTGGGCGAGGAGTTCGTCGCGGACCAGGCCGGCGTAGACCGTGGCACCGTGTACGGAGGTGTGGGTGTTGTCGCGCTTCTCGTTGGAGAGGTACAGCGCCTTGGACGCCTCGACACCGAGCGATTCCACGACCGCCTTGGTCTTCGCCGTGAGGTCGATCAGCGGCGCCCGGCGGTCGGCGGCGACCGACCGGATGACGGCCGGGTGGTCCACGCCAAGGCCGTTGACCAGCAGCGCGGTGTTGTTGTTGAGCGTGCCGTCGGAGCTGAACCAGCGGCGGACGATCGGGGTGACGAGGACCGCCTCGCCGCCCTTCACCCGGACGCCGTCCACCAGGGCTTCGAGGTTGGCCCGGTAGGTGGCCGCGTCGGTCGTCTTGTCGTTGTGGGCGAGCTGGATCAGGACCAGGTCGCCGGGGCGGACGCGTGGCTCGACGGTGGCCCACAGCTGGGGGTTCTGGCGGTAGGTGACCGTGCTCTCCCCGGAGTCGGCGTGGTTGGCGACGGACAGGCCCCTGCGGAGGTACTGCGGGAGCTGCTGACCCCAGCCGGCGTACGGGTCGCCGGGCTGGTCGCAGACCGTGGAGTCGCCGACGAGGAAGATCTGCCGGGCGCGCCGGGCGGGGGTGACGCGGATATCGGCGAGGGCGGGGGCCGAGCCGCCGATGACGAGGTCCAGGCCCGCGGTGCCGGCGGGGCCGGTGGGCTCGCCCTCGGGGGTGCGGACGTCCATCGTGAAGCTGCGGGCGACGCGTTCGCCGGCCGGGACCGCCGTCTCGGGGAGCAGGGCACGCCGGGTCTCGCCGGTGATCCGGGTACCGGACGCGGTGTCGCCGCCGAGCAGGACCTTCACGTCGTAGGCGCCGGGCGGCACGTCGAAGTGGCAGGCGCCGGCGGTGCAGTTGCCGATGCCGGGCGCGGATGCGGGGGTCCCGGCGTGGGCGGGAGCGGCGGACAGGGCGGTGCCCAGGGTGACCGCCACCAGGGCGGCCTTGCTGAAACGTCTCATTCCCGGCTCCTCGCTCACGACAACGTGGTCTGGCGGAGGACCGTACCGCGTCTGACAAGCGCTTTCTAGTGCTGAGGCAGAATTCCTCCCCCTTCCGACCTTCCCGCTGTGAAAGCCCTTTCATGAAATCGATTCAAGTGTCACCCTTCCTGTCACCGCACCCCCCACACCTCCCGAAGGAGGCACCCCCATGTCCGTATCCGCGCACCGCCCCGTCGGCCGCCGCACCTTCGTCCTCGGCACCGCGGCCGCCGTCGGCACCGCGGCCCTCGGCGGTCCGCCGGCCGGGTCCGCGTCCGCCGTGTCCGCCGCGGCCTTCGGCTGGCGCGACGACGGCACCCACTTCGTGGTCGACACCGGCGCGAGCCTGGTCTTCAAGGTCGGCAAGTCCAACGGCGACCTGACCTCGCTCGTCCACCGGGGCACGGAGTACCAGGGCTACGGCGGCAAGAACTCGCACATCGAGTCCGGCCTCGGCAGTTCCACCGTCACCATCCGCCAGTCCGGATCGACGATCCTGATCTCGGTCGCGTACGGCACGCTGCGGCACTACTACGCGGCCCGCAGCGGCGAGAACAACATCTACCTGTGGACCGGGAAGGCCGACGACTCGGTCACGGCGACCCGGTTCATCCTGCGGGTGAGATCCGGGCTGTTCCTCAACGACGAGCCCGACTCCTACACCTACGCCCCGACCGCCATCGAGGCCTCGGACGTGTTCGCCAAGCCCGACGGGCAGACCCGCTCCAAGCACTTCTCCAAGCTGCGGGTCATGGACTACGACCACGTCGGCTGGAGCAGCGGCGGTGTGGGCCTGTGGATCGTGCGCAGCAACCACGAGAAGGCCTCCGGCGGCCCGTTCTACCGCTCGCTGCTGCGTCACCAGAGTGCCGACGGCGGAGGCCTGTACGAGATCCTGCACTACGGCCAGAACCAGACCGAGGCCCAGCGCTTCGGCCTCCAGGGCCCGTACGTCATCGCCTTCACCGACGGCGGCGCGCCCTCGTCGTCCCTGCTCCCCGGGACGCTCACGACCCCGTGGGCGGACTCGCTGGGCATACCCGGGTATGTCGGCGCGAGCGGGCGGGGACGGGTGGCCGGGGTGGGGATCAGCGGGCGGGACGCGGCGTATCGGTACACGGTGGGGCTCGCCAACACGGCGGCGCAGTACTGGGGCTCGGCGCGGTCCTCGGACGGCCATTTCTCCGTCGGCGGGATACTGCCGGGTGTGTACACGCTGATCGTTTACAAGGAGGAGTTGGCTGTATACAGCACCCAGGTGACGGTGTCCGCCGGATCGACGACCACGCTCAACACCTTCTCCCTGCCGTCGGCCAACGACCCGGCCGACGCGAGCGCGATCTGGCGCATCGGCGAGTGGACCGGCACGCCGCGGGGCTTCAAGAACGCGGACCTGATGACGTACGCGCATCCCTCCGACGTCCGGGCCGCTCCCTGGACCGGCAACGTCGTCATCGGCAGCGGCACGGAGACCTCGGCCTTCCCCTGTTACCTCTGGAAGGACGTCAACAGCGGCATCGTCGTCCACTTCAAACTGACCGCCGCCCAGGCCGCCGCGGCGCACACCCTGCGCATCGGGGTGACGACGGCCTACGCCAACGGCCGGCCGCAGATCGTCGTCAACGACACCTGGACGTCGGCGATCCCCTCCCCGCCCGCCCAGCCGGGCACCCGGTCGCTGACCAACGGCTCGTACCGGGGGAACAACCACACGTTCACCTACAGCATCCCGGCGAGCGCCTGGCTCACGGACACCAGCCGGTACAACACCCTGAAGATCAACGTGGTGAGCGGTTCGGGGTCCACCTCCTATCTCAGCGCCGGCACGGCGATCGACGCGATCGCCCTGCTCGCCTGAGCACGGGTCAGCCGCCGCGTGTCCACTGCTGGTTCGTGCCGCCGTTGCAGGTGTACGTGATGATCGCGGCGGAGTTGGCGGTGGACGCGCCGTTCACGTCCAGGCACTCGCCGGTGGCACGGGACCTGAGGGTCACATAGGAGCCGGTGGTGGTCAGCGACCACTGCTGGCCGGTCGCGGCGGAGTCGCAGTTCTCCTGCGTGACCGTGCCGGCGTTCTCCTGCACGCACAGGGAGCTGTGCCGCGCGACCAGTTGGTGGTAGCCGCCGCCGAGGGACTTGAACCAGTACTTCTGGTTGCCGCCGCCATTGCAGTCGTACTGCTTGATCTGCGCGCCCGCCCACGGGGACTGGCTGGTCACGTCCGCGCACCGGCCGGAGTGCCGGGCGGCCAGCGTGTGGTAAGTGGCGCTGGTGCCGGCGACCGTGCCGGTGGCGGTGTCGACGGTGAGTTCGGGGGTCCAGGACAGGGTCATCGAGGTGGCGGTCGGGAAGGTCAGCGGCAGCCAGACGTAACGGGAGTCGTTGACCGTGCCGCCGAAGGAGTTGCCCCAGCGGTCGCCGAGGTAGAGGTACGAGGTGGTCGTGGATCCCTGCACCGGTAGAACGTACGCGGTCTGCGATCCGTAGGCGACGGCGTCCCCCACATCTGCCATCGCCGACCAGGGACCGGTGAGGCTCGTCGCCGTGGCGTACCGCTGCTGGTTGGGGTTCCAGCCGGTCGCGCCGGACGTCAGCATGAAGTAGACGCCGTTCCGCTTGAACAGCGCGGGGGCCTCGCGGTGGCCGCCCGGCCACGGGTTGGCGACCAGGCTCGCGACGCCGGTGTAGTCGGCGGTGAGCCGGTAGATGTGCAGGTCGTAGTTCTCACGGGCGGCGGAGACCATGTAGCCGGTGCCGTCGGTGTCCACGAAGACGGTGATGTCCCGGGACATGTGCCGGTCGAGCGGCCGGAAGCTGCCCTGCCAGGTGTAGGTGCCGTCGACGGTGTCGGAGACGGCCACGGCGGCCCGGGCCTCGCTGTAGTCGGTGCCGTTCTCCTTGTGCATCCACATCACGAACTTGCCGGTGGCGGCGTTGTACATGACCTTCGGCCGCTCGATGTTGGCGACGGCCAGCTCGGGGTGGGCGGCCTGGGTCAGGACGTGGTTCCTGAACTGCCAGTTCTTCAGGTCGGTGGAGCGGTAGGCGTCGACGTACCGGAAGGTGTGGTCGGCGTTGCGGTGTTCACCGAACCAGTAGTAGTAGGAGCCGACCTTGATGACGCCGCCGCCGTGGGCGTGCACGGGGTTGCCCGACGTGTCCTTGAACTGCGTGCCGTTGCCGATCGTCTGGGGTGCGGCCTGGGCGGGTCCGGCGGTGGCGAGCGCGCCGGCCAGGCCGAGGCAGAGGGCGAGGAGGATCGCGCAGGCGCGTCTCATCTCAGCCCTCCGCCCGTACCGTGTCGGCGACCGGGACGCCGAAGTCCGGGGTGCCGTCCGGCTTCCAGCCGAGCTTCTGGATCCGGGTGTGCCGGTTGGGGTCGTTCAGCGGGTCGCCGACGATCTCCTTGTACTGGCGGGCGTGGTAGACGAGGACATCGGTGCGCCCGTCCTCGGCGACGGTGAAGCAGTTGTGGCCGGGGCCGTACTGCCGGGTGGTGTCGTTGCTGGTGAAGACGGGGGCCGGGGACTTCGACCAGCTCGCGGGGTTCATCAGGTCGCTGTCGGCGTCGGCGGTCAGCAGGCCGACGCAGTAATGGTGGTCGGTGGCGCTGGCGGAGTACGTCATGAAGACCCGGCCGTTGCGCTGAAGGACGTACGGCCCCTCGTTGACCTTGTAGCCGACGCACTCCCAGTCGAACTCGGGGGTGGTCAGCCGGATCTGCGGCCCGGTCAGGGTCCACGGGTTCGCCATCCTCGACAGCCACACGGCGGTGTTGTTGTCCATGCCGGGCTCGTGCTGGGCCCAGGCGAGGTAGCGGGTGCCGCGGTGGGTGAAGGTGGTGGCGTCCAGGGAGAAGGTCTCCCACGCGGTCTTGATCCGGCCCTTCTCGACCCAGGTGCCTCGGAACGGGTTGGGGTGGGCGTTCTCCAGGACCCAGATGCGGATCCGCCAGACGTCCTCGGCCGGCGCGGCGGCGAAGTAGATGTACCACTTGCCGTCGACGCGGTGCAGCTCCGGGGCCCAGATGTGGGCGCCCATGTCGCCGGAGGGATGGGCCCGCCAGACGACGGACTCGGCGGCGGTCGACAGCCCGTTCAGGGTGCGCGAGCGGCGCAGGACGATCCGGTCGTACTCGGGGGCGGTGGCGGTGAAGTAGTAGAAGCCGTCGGTGTGCCGGTTGATGTGCGGGTCGGCGCGGTTGAGGACCAGGGGGTTCACGTACGGGGCTGCCTTCGGGGAAGCGGCGAGGGCCGTGGGGGTGGAGGTGGCGAGGGCGCCCGCCGCGAGGGCGGCGCCCTTCAGCACCAGGCGGCGGCGGGGGGCCGGGGACGGATCGTCGGCGCGGTCGGCGCGGCTCATGCGGACTGCCTCTCTCGTCGCGGTGCGGCATCTCGACTCGGCATGCCGTTCGATATTTCGTACGTCATCTGTCATTCCGAACGCCGAAAAGGTAGAGGTGCGTACGGTGGAGGTCAACGGGTCCGGCGAGCCGAATGCGCGGCGTGAGGAGGACGGCACCTCACGCGTCCCACATGGCGGGCATGCTGTTCGGCAAGCGGGCACGGAGCGCTCCTGCCGGGGCCATCGACTAGCGTCATGGCATGACCAGCGACACCCCCGCGCCCCCACCCTCGCCGACCCCGTCGCCCTCCTCCTCCCCCTCGCCCTCCCCCTCGCCCTCCTCCTCCCCCTCCCGCGACCCCGGCCCCGCCGCCCCGGCCCTCGCCGACGCACTCGCCGCGGGGACGGTCGTGCTGGACGGCGGGATGTCCAACCAGCTGGAGTCCGCCGGGCACGACCTGAGCGACGAACTGTGGTCGGCGCGGCTGCTCGCCGAGCGTCCGGAAGCGGTCACCGAGGCGCACCTCGCCTACTTCGAGGCGGGAGCGGACGTGGCCATCACCGCCAGCTACCAGGCCACCTTCGAAGGCTTCGCCCACCGCGGCATCGGCCATGAGCGAGCGGCCGAACTCATGGCGCTGAGCGTCGCGTCGGCGCGCGAGGCGGCTCGGCGGGCGCGTGCCGCGGGTGTCATCCGCCCGCTGTGGACGGCGGCGTCGGCGGGGCCGTACGGGGCGATGCTCGCCGACGGATCGGAGTACCGGGGCCGCTACGGACTCTCGGTCGACGCACTGGAGCGCTTCCACCGGCCGCGCCTGGAGGTGCTGGCCGCAGCCGGACCCGACGTGCTGGCGCTGGAGACGGTGCCGGACACCGACGAGGCGGCCGCGCTGCTGCGGGCCGTGCGCGGACTGGGAGTGCCGGCCTGGCTCTCGTACACCGTCGACGGTGGACGGACGCGTGCCGGCCAGCCGCTGGAGGACGCGTTCGCGCTCGCCGCCGACGCGGACGAGGTCATCGCGGTCGGCGTCAACTGCTGCGCACCCCAGGACGTGGACGCGGCGGTGGCGACGGCGGCACGGGTGACCGGCAAGCCCGTCGTCGTCTACCCGAACAGCGGAGAGGCCTGGGACGCCGAGGCCCGCACCTGGAACGGCCGCTCCACCTTCACCGCCGCACAGGTCGAGGGCTGGCGTGCGGTTGGAGCACGGCTGATCGGCGGCTGCTGCCGGGTGGGCCCCGAGGCGATCACCGCGATCGCGAAGACGGTCGGACGGGGTGAGCACGGGGCACCGCTCCGTCTTCCCGGCGGAGGTTCCTGAGACCCCCGGCGCAAACCCCCGGCGCACCGGGCGGGGAGAAGCCGGCCGGGCCCGGCCGGCTTCTCCCCAGGGCGACGGAGACCGAAGAGGGACGGCCTCAACGGCCCCCCTTCGCTGCTCGGCCGCCGATTGGCGTGACCTGCTGTTACGGGGTTCAGCCAGCTCAGTGCCGACGGGCGCCGCCCGGACGGCGGAGCAGCCGTACGACTGGCCGCGGCTCCGTACCGCGGGTCGGCGAACCGTCGGTCGGCACTGACGCGGGGGCGGGTTCCGCAGGCGTGACAGCGGGAGTGGCGGCCCACAGGGCGAGTTCGGCGTCCCGTGGACCGTATGCGACGTGCGGTCCACCGTCGCCGAAGATCTGTACGGGGTGTGCCGGATCCCAGGGCTCCCAGCCGGGGTTTCCGTCGGTGGCGAACCGCACCCACGCGGTATGCATCGCGTCGGCCAGCTCCCGCGGGGAGCCCGCGCCGGCCAGCTTGGCCGACTCCGGCACGTCACCGCTGTCGAAGACGAAGCCGAGCTCCAGGGCGTGGCAGGCGCCGAGGCCGGGCCGCAGGGACGGCCAGGCGAACTCGTACACGTACGACGTCCCCGGACGGGCGTCGGCCAGGCGGTGCAAGGGGCGGCGCAGCAGGTGGTCGGTGACCATCTGGCCGACGATCTCGGCGGTACCGGCGCCGGGGCGCAGGATGCGGTAGCCGCGGGGCACCTCGTGGCCGGCGTGGCAGCGGGCCATGGCGCCGGCCAGGGCGACGGCGCCGAGCCGGTCGACCCGCTCCAGCAGGCCACCGGGGACCAGCCAGAGGCGGTGCTCCTCGCGGGTCCAGCCCATGAGCAGCTCGGTCCCGGCCGCGGCCCGGCCCTCGACGAGCACCTGAAACGGGTCGCGGGGCACCAGGTCGCCGTCGATGACGATCCCGAAGGAGGGCCCGCCGAGGACGGGGCCGCTGAGCCGGCCGACCTCGGCCTGGGCGCGCAGCAGCGCCTCCCGGTCGACGGCGGCGAAGGCCTCGGCGGTGGCGGACACCTTCAGCCGGGCGGCCATCCGGCGCACCATGCGCCGTACCTTGTCCCGGTCGGCGGCCTCGGGCGCCCCGCTCTGCAGGACGGCCCGCCGGAACAGGCCCTGGGCCTGCGGGGCGGCGATCAAAGCACCGACGCTGATGGCGCCGGCGGACTGCCCGGCCAGGGTGATCCGGTCCGGGTCGCCGCCGAAGGCCTCGATCGCCTGGTGCACCCAGCGCAGGGCGGCGAGCTGGTCGCGCAGACCGGGGTTGGCGGGGGCGTCCGGGAACAGACCGTAGCCCTCGACGCCCAGCCGGTAATTGATCGACACGTAGACCACGCCGTCCCGGGCGAAAGTCTGCCCGTCGTACACCGGCACACTGGAGGAGCCCCTGGTCAGTGCCCCGCCATGGATCCAGACGAGCACCGGGAGCCGGGCTCCGGGGCCCGGCTCAGGCGTCCACACGTTGAGGTTGAGGCAGTCGTCGCCGGGCACGACCGGGTCGGACAGGTACTGGGCGAAGGCGTCGGAGTACGGCGGTTTCGGCGCGGTGGGGCCGAAGGTGAGCGCGTCCCTGACCCCGTGCCACGGCTCGGGCGGGACGGGCGGCAGGAAGCGGTGGGGGCCGAACGGGGGCGCCGCGTAGGGAATCCCGCGGAACACGGCGACCCCGCGCTCGTAGCTGCCGCGCACCGCCCCGTACGGTGTGTGGACCACGGGGCCTGTCCGGTCCGCTGCCGCCATCCGCAACCAGCTCCTCGCTCGCTCCGGCTCTGTTCACAGCAGAGCGTCGCGTCGCGGCGATGTATTCCGGGAGCGCGGCGCCGACGCTGTACGGTATGCACGCATTCGGCGCACACCGCACACTGCCGGTGACAAGTCGCCCCGCCTGGCGCACACCAGCACGCGAACGCCTGGTCGCACTCGGCAATTGCCCTCCCTTCACCGCGGATCTACGGTAGAACGCGCTTTCAGGAACCTTTCTCCTTCTCTCCGCCCTCCCCCCTCCCCCTCCCCCTCCCCCTGGCCCGTCAGGAGAGTCATGCCCAGCGCCCAGCCCCTCCGCACCGTGTTCGCCATGGATCCGGTGCACCTTCCACGGCTCTTCCCCGCCCCCCTCATGACCCGGCTGCGGCAGACCGCCGAGGCCGATCCCACTCTTGTCGTACGGGACTTCGCCGACCCGGCCGCCGCCGACGCGCTGGCCCGTGCCGACGTCCTGATCACCGGCTGGGGCTGCCCCCGCCTCGACGAGCGCGCGCTGGCCGCCGCCCCCGGGGTGCGCGCGGTGCTGCACGCGGCGGGCTCGGTCCGCTCACTGGCCGGCGACGCGCTGTGGCGGCGCGGTGTGACCGTCTCCAGCGCGGTCACCGGCAACGCGGTCCCGGTCGCCGAGTACACCCTGGCGATGATCCTGCTGGCCGGGAAGGACGCCTTCGGACACCGCGAGCGCTACCGCGCGACGCACGCCTTCCCGTCGCCCGCGGAGACCGCCGCCCTCGGGAACCTGGGCCGCCGGGTCGGCGTCATCGGCGCCTCGCGCGTGGGCCGCCGGCTGCTGGAGCTGCTGAGGCCGCACGACGTCGAGATCCTGCTGTACGACCCGTACGTGGACGCGGTCGAGGCCGCCGCGCTCGGCGCCCGCCCCGTCCGCCTGGACGAACTGCTGCGCGGCAGCGACATCGTCACGCTGCACGCCCCGGACATCCCGGAGACCCACCACATGCTGGACCGGTCCGCCCTCGCCCTGATCCGGGACGGCGGCGTACTGATCAACACCTCCCGGGGCGCCCTGGTCGACCAGGACGCCCTCACCGACGAGTTGGTGTCGGGCCGGCTGAGCGCGGTCCTCGATGTCACCGAACCCGAGCCGCTGCCCGCCGGCTCCCCCCTCTACACCCTGCCCAACGTGTTCCTCACCCCGCACGTCGCGGGCTCCCTCGGCAATGAGCTGGAGCGGTTGGGGCGGATCGTCGTGGAGGAACTGGAGCGCCTTGCCCAGGGGCTGCCGCCGGCGCACGAGGTGCGGTACGCGGACCTCGCCAGGGTGGCCTGACGGCCTCCCGCCCGAGGCGTCCGGCGTTTCGAAAGTTCAGGCAGTCGCATTCCGTGGATTCCCGTGTCTTCACGTCTCCCTGCCGCACGCCTAGGGTAGGAAGCGCTTTCTATACGGTCGTCGTGACGACCCGGGAGCAGAGTGCTGGTCGCAACTTTCGAGGGCCCTCGGGCGGGCCGGAGGGGTGGTTCCGATGGGCCGAACGGCACGTGCGAGCGCGACGGCCGGTCCGACGCTGGCGGTGGTGGCCCGGGAGGCGGGGGTCTCCGTGCCGACCGCGTCCAAGGTGGTCAACGGCCGCGAGGACGTGGCACCCGAGACACGCCGCCGGGTCACCGAGGCGCTGGACCGGCTGGGGTATGTGCGCCGGCCCCGCTTCGACGCGGCGAGAACCCCGGGCTTGGTCGACCTCGTCGTGCACGCCCTGGACGACTCCTGGTCGGGCGCGGTCCTGCAAGGGGTGGAGCAGGCGGCGCACGACGCGGGGCTGGACGTCGTCGTCTCGGCGGCGCTCGGCCGCAACCGGGCCGGACGCCCCGAACGCGGCTGGCTGGACAAGCTCACGGCGCGCGGCTCGGCCGGGGTGCTGTTCAACCTGGCCGAGCTGACGGAGACCCAGTACGCCTGGCTGGAGCAGCACCGCATCCCGTTCGTGATGATCGACCCGGTGCTCGAACCGCCGCCCGGTGTGGTGTCGGTGGGCGCGGCGAACTGGCAGGGCGGAGTGACGGCGACCGAGCACCTGCTGTCCCTCGGCCATGAGCGGATCGCCGTGATCACCGGCCGCCGGCGCACGATGTGCAGCGGGGCCCGGCTCGCGGGCTACCGTTCCGCGCTCGCCTCGGCGGGGCTGCCGCACCGGCCCGAGTACATCCGGCACGCCGGGTTCGACGAGGCGGTGGCCCGCCGGCACATGCGGGAACTGCTCGACCTGCCCGAGCCGCCGACGGCCGTCTTCGTCTGCTCGGACCGGATGGCGCTGGGGGTGTACGACGCCGTGGCCGAGCGGGGGCTGCGGGTGCCGGACGATCTGAGCGTCGTGGGCTTCGACGACCTCCCGGAGGCGCGCTGGGCGGCGCCCGCCCTGACCACGGTCCGCCAGCCGCTGTCGGAGATGGCGGCGACGGCCCTGCGTCTGCTGGTCCGCATGATGGACGGCGAACGCCCGGAGAGCACCCGGACCGAACTCTCCACCCGCCTGGTGCCGCGCGGGAGCACGGCCCCGCCGCGTGGCTGAGCCGTCGGGTCAGTGCGCGCGTCCCGCCGCCCAGGCGATCCCGCCGCGCAGGTGCTCCCGGAAGCCGGGGTCGCCGTACGCCTCGGCGGCATGTCCGAGGGCGGTGTAGAAGACGCGTCCGGCGCCCTGGTGGCGGCACCACACGAGGGGGTGGTCGGCGCCCATCCCGCCGCCCTCGTACGAGGACTCGTCGGCGCACACCAGCACCCGTGCCACGCCGCGCGGGTTGGTGCGGAAGTCGTACCACTCGTCCGTGAACTCCCAGACGGCGGGCAGATGCCGGGTGGCCGGGTGCGTACGGTCCTCCACGACCGCCTTGCCGGGCTGGTGGGCGGGGTGCCGGTCGAAGCGGGCGCCCAGCAGTTCCCCGTAGTACGGCCAGCCGTACTCCGTGCAGGCGGCGGCGTGGACGCCCACGAACCCGCCGCCCGCCTCCAGATACCCGGCCAGCCGCTCCCGTCCGGCCGGTGTCAGCACGTCGCCGCTCGTGGACAGGAAGACCACGGCCGCGTACCCGTCCAGCACCGCTTCGAACGCGGCCGGGTCCTCGGTGTGGTCGACGTCGAACTCCCCCAGCGCGCGTACGGCGGCGACGGCGGCCGGGATGGAGTCGTGGCGGTAGTCGGTGGTGCGGGTGTGGACGAGCAGTCGCGGTGCCATGCGGACGACCCTATGCCGGGGGCGTGGCGCGTCCCAGGGGCGCCGGCCGAGGCGAGACATCCGGCGGCGCGGCGGTTTTCAGCCGCCCGCGCCCGCTCCGTCGCGGGGCGCCCCGTCCCCCTCGGCGGGCAGGTCGCCGCGCTCCACGGGCTCGGCGCCGCCCCCGCCCTCCGGCAGCAGGGCGTCGAGTTCGGCGGCGGTGGGGCGGTGGGCGCCGAGGGCGGCCTCGCGCAGCACGTCACGGCCGACGCCGGGTCCCGCGCCGACGCGGACCACATGGCCGCCCTTGGGGAGGGCGTACTCGCGCTGATCACCGGAGGTGCGGTACCAGGCGTCGCCGTCCTTGCGGCACTTCACCGGGCCGCCGGGGGAGGCGTCGCCGACCGGCTGCTCGGGGCAGGTCGCGGCGGTCATCCCGGCGCGGTCCACACGCAGTTGGATCTGGGCGCCGGTGGACCGGGAGACGTACACGGCGGAGAAGCCGTCGCCGCCGTACACGCCGACGGACTGCTGGGCCACGGTGAAACCGTCCGCCTCGATGGCGTAGACGTGCTCGGGGTCGACGCCCAACGCCTCGGCGCGCGCGGCGACTTCGCCCGTGTCAGCGGCCTTTCCCTGGTCACCGCAGCCGGTGAGGAGCAGCGCGGACAGCGGCAGCGAGGCGTACGTCAGGGCACGCGGCAGACGGATCATTCCCCCATCCTCCCGCACAGGTGTTCCCCAACGGGGCGGGGGCCGGCGTAGCCTCGCGGCGATGAACACGATTCCGGCACACCTGGACCACCTCGTCCTCGCCACCCCGGATCTGGCGGCGACGATCGCCGACTTCACCCGGCGGACCGGAGTGACCCCGGCCGTCGGCGGCTCCCATGTCGGCCTGGGCACCCGCAACTACCTGGTCGGCCTGGGCGGCGCCGGGTATCTGGAGATCATCGGCCCGGACCCGGAGCGGTCCGGCCCGTCCGGCCCGCGCCCGTTCGGCGTGGACGGGCTGCCCGGCCCGCGCACGGTGACCTGGGCGATCCGCACCGCCGACCTGGACGCGGCGATCAGCTCCGCCCGCTCCCGCGGCTACGACCCCGGCCCGGCCCGCGCGATGAGCCGCCGCACACCCGACGGCACCCTGCTGGAGTGGCGGCTGACGGACGGCGTCGCCGCGCACCCCTCCGGGCTGGTGCCCTTCCTCATCGACTGGGGCGTCTCCCGCCATCCCACCGCCGGCGGCCTGCCCGTCACTCCCCTGATCCGCCTGACGGCGACGGCTCCCGACCCGGACGAGATCCGGCCGCTGCTGTCCGCCCTGGACACCGGGCTGGTGCTCACCGAAGGCCCGGCCGGCTTCTCCTTCACCGTCGCCACCCCGCGCGGCCCGGTCACCTTCGACTGACCTGGGGCCGGCCCGGCATGACCGGCGGGACCACACAGGACCGGCCCGGCCGCGCGCGTGCCGGCCGGAGAAGGCGGTGAGGCGGGCGCGCTGGGGGCCGTGCCGCGCTCGGCGTCCACCGTGCCGACGTACAGCTCGCGGGTCCCGGCCGGAAGGACTGGCTGGGCGGCTTGCTGAGGTGGGTCCGGTTCGCCTCGCCCACGGGCGATCTCCCCCGCCCCGGAAGAAGCCGGATCCCTGAGCTTGCCCCCCCTTGGCGGATCCGGCTCCCCTGGGGTAGAGTCGATCTTGCCCGGCCGCCGGAACTCCCGGCCAACGGTCAGGCGTTGGTGGTCCAAGGAAAGACGCCCCGCTTCCTGCGGGGAGATGCAGGTGCAAGGCCTGCCCGGCGCTCCAGAGCACGAGCCCCGTTCCTCCAGTCGGAGGAACGGGGCTCGTGCCGTTTCTGCGCGTGGCCAGGTGTCCGATTCCTTCAAGACGCCCTGCCGCCACCCCGCCTAGCGTGGCCGCATGAGTCCACGATTCGATGCCATCGGCCTGGTCGTCTCCGACATGGCCGCCTCCGTCGCCTTCTACCGCCGCGTCGGCTTCCCCTTCCCCGAGGGTGCCGAGGACCAGCCGCACGCGGAGGCCGAACTGCCCGGCGGGCTGCGGCTGATGCTGGACAGCGAGGAGACCGTGCGGTCCTTCCACCCGCAGTGGCGACCGCCGTCCGAGAACGGCTCACGGACGTCCCTCGCGCTGCGCTGCGACGGTCCGAACGAGGTCGACGCGTTGTACGAGGAGCTGGTGGGCGCCGGGTGCCAGGGCGAGCTGAAGCCGTGGGACGCCTTCTGGGGCCAGCGGTACGCCGTCGTCCAGGATCCCGACGGCAACGGCGTCGACCTGTTCGCACCGCTGCCGGCCGCAAAGTAGCCGCGAGACCGCTACCGGCCGCCCAGCAGCCGTCCGAGGGGCACACCCGTCAGAGCCCGCACGTCCCGCGCCAGATGCGCCTGATCGGCGAAGCCCGCCCGGGCCGCCGTCTCGGCGTACGGCACCCCGGCCCTGGCCAGGGCGAGGGCGCGTTGCAGCCGCAGTACGCGGGCCAGTGTCTTGGGGCCGTAGCCGAAGGCGGCCAGCGAGCGGCGGTGCAGGCTGCGGGCGCCGATGCCGAGGGCGTCGGCGGTCGCGGCGACCGGGTGGCCCGCGTCCAGGGCCGCGACCAGTCGGCGCAGCAGCGGATCCGGCGGGCCCGCGGCGGCCGCGAGGTCCCTGGCCGCCGCCTCCAGGCCGGTCATCGGGTCCGCCGCCGCCTCGACCCGGGCCCGCAGCCGCCGTACCTCCGCCGGCGGGCGCAGCTCGGTCAGCTCCACCCGCCGGTCGCGCAGCTCGCGCGCCGGTACGCCGAGCAGGGCGGGAGCGACACCGGGCGGGAAGCGGACACCCACCCAGGCCACGGGCGGGCCGTCGGGGACATGGGCCCGGGTGTCCGGACCGGCCACGCTCAGACGGCCCTCGCTCCACAGCAGGTCCATGCAGCCGTCGGGCAGTACCCGCCCGAGGCCGGGCCCGGCCGGGATGTTCGTCCACACCGTCGCGTCCACCAGCGACGCCGCCCGCTCCGTGTACACGCGGGTCAGCCTACGCCCGGCCGCGGAACCCCTGCGGGCTCACCCCGTACCGCCGCTTGAAGGCGGTGGACAGCGTGAACGCGCTGCCGTAACCGACCTGGCGGGCGATCGCCTCCAGGGTGTGGTCGGTGTCGCGCAGCCGGTCGGCGGCGAGGGCGAGCCGCCGGCCGGTGAGGTACGTCATCGGGGGTTCGCCGACCAGCTCCGTGAAGCGGCGGGCGAGGGCGGCGCGCGAGACCCCGGCCTTGGCCGCCAGCGCCGCCACCGTCCAGGGGTGGGCCGGGTCGTCCTGCATCAGCCGCAGCGCCCGGCCGGCCACCGGATCGGCCAGCGCCCGGTACCAGCCGGGCGGCTCCGCCTCGGGGCGGGCGAACCAGGCCCGCAGCGCGGCGATCACCAGCAGGTCGAGGAGCCGGTCGAGGACGACGTCCTGACCGGGCGCGTCACGGACGATCTCCTCCGCGAGCAGCGTGGTGAGCGGGCAGTCCCAGACGTCCGCGGTCAGGGAGAGCAGGGGCGGCAGCGTGTCCAGCAGCCGGCCGCCGACCTCGCCCGGCCACAGGTAGGTGCCGATCAGCATCACCGCCGACCCGTCGAGCCGGTCTCCCCAGGTGCGGACGCCCAGGTCCATGGTGCCGTTCAGCGGGCGGCCGTCGGGGTGGTGGCACGCGCCGCCGGGCAGGATCAGTGCCTGCGGTGCCGTGCCGGGGTGGTCGGCGCAGGTGTACGGAGCGGGGCCGCGGGCGATGACCAGTTCGCCGGCGGCCAGCCGCACCGGCTCACCCGTCTCCGGGGTGATCCAGGCGTCGCCGCGGGCCATGACCATCACGGTCAGCGGCGCCCGGTCGGCCACCCGCACCGCCCACGGCGGGTCGAAGCAGGCCCGGATCAGGAAGGCGCCGCGGGCCCGGGGACCCGCGAGCAGGGCTGCGAGGGCGTCCATCCCGCCAGCGTAGACACGCGTGCAGGGGAACGAGCCGTTCGGTGATGGGTTCGGTGATGGGTGGAGTGCGGCAACCGTTCGTCGATGTGCGGGATGCCGCGGAGGTGGGGGGCCGTGCCGACGGCGGGCGACCGCTGTGCGGGGCGGACCGTGGAGGTGTCGGGGCCGCGGCTGCTGTCGTGCGGGGAGGCGGTGACGGAGGCGCGCGGGCGGCGGGGCGGGAGCTGGGGTACCGGCCGGTGCCTGCGCGGCGTACGGGGAGCGGCCGGCCGGGTTCGGGCTGCCGCCCGAGGAGGTGGCGTTCCTCGCCGGGATGTCCGCGTCGGTGCCCGACGGGCGGAGCACCTGTCCTCGGACGGCGTCCGGCAGGTGCCGGGCCGGGAGCCGCGCGACTTCTCGGCGTACGCGGCCGAGGCCGCCACGGCGGGCGCCTGGGCGGCGGGGCAGCTCAGTGCTCCGCCGGGCCGTCGTCCCCCTTGGGCGTGGTCTTCGCGTGGGCGCGCAGGCGGGAGGTGACGTCCTCCGGGGGCAGGAAGCGGGACCACCGCTCGGGGAACTCGGAGGGCATGTCGGGGTCGTCGGGGTCGGCCTCGCGGGCGGCAGCGGCGGCGCGGGCGACGTACTCGGCGACCTGGGCCTCGCGCATCCGCTCGTTGGCCTCGCGGGCGGCGGCGGTGGCGGCGGCCGGCCAGACCCGGTCGATGGCGGCGTTGACGGCGGCGCCGACGAGCACCGCGAAGGCGGACACGCCGATCCACAGCAGCACGGCGACGGCGGCGGCGAGGGAGCCGTAGATCGTCGCGCCCTCGATGGTGTTGGTGAGGTAGATGCGCAGCAGGAAGCTGCCGAGGACCCACATGGCGAGGGCGACGAGGGCGCCGGGCACGTCCTCGATCCACGGGGAGCGGACGGGGACGGACACGTGGTAGAGCGTCGTCAGGAAGACGATGGACAGGACGATCACCACGGGCCAGTACAGCACCTGGACGACCGTCGTCGACCAGGGCAGGATCCGCACCACCGCGTCCGGTCCGGCGACCATCAGCGGCAGCGCGACCGAGCCGATCAGCAGCGCGGCGACGAACAGCAGGAACGCCACCAGCCGGGTCTTGACGATGCCGCGCACCCCGTCGAGGCCGTACATGACGGTGATGGTGTCGATGAAGACGTTCACCGCGCGGGAGCCCGACCAGAGGGCGAACAGGAAGCCGATGGAGATGACGTCGGGCCGGCCGCCGTTCATCACGTCGTCCAGGATCGGCTGGGCGATCTCGGTGACGCCCCTGTCGGACAGGACGGTGCGGGAGGCCTCCAGGAGGTTGCTCTCCAGGCTGCTGATGGTGTCGGTGCCGGTCCAGTCGTCGACGTAGCCGAGCAGGCCGATCAGGCTGAGCAGCAGCGGCGGCACGGACAGCAGCGTGAAGAACGCGGCCTCGGCGGCGAGGCCGAGGATGCGGTACTCGATGCAGGAATTGACGGTGTCCTTCAGCAGCAGCCAGGCGGTCCTCCGCTTGGAGACGTTCCGGTAGAGGGCACGCGCACGATGGAGACGGCCGGAGGGCCGCTCGGGAATTTCACTTGCTGGCTGCACGACCCAAAGGTATCCGCCGTACGAGGTGGCGCTCACCCTGGCGGGACGGGCCGGCCGCCCGGGGCCGGTCAGCGGGTGACCCGGCCCGTAGGCGGGGTAGGTTCCCAGTCATGGCACGCAGCACCCACACCGTGACCAATCAGGTCCCGCCGCTGGCCGGCTACGACGTCTACTCCGCCGACCGGGCGCTGGTGGCGGCGGTCGAGCGGCACGTCGTCCCGGAGCTGCTCGACGAGACGCGCTCGGAGCTGTCCGGGCTCGGCCGGACCTCCGGATCCGCGCAGGTGCAGGAGTGGGGCGTGCTGGCGAACGAGCACCCGCCGCGGCTGCGCACCCACGACCGGTACGGCAACCGGATCGACGAGGTGGAGTTCCATCCGGCCTGGCACCGGCTGCTCGGCAAGGGCGTCTCGGCGGGGCTGACCGCGGCCTGGACGCGGCCCGGCGGGCATGTGCGGCGGGCGGCGGCCTTCCTGGTGTGGACACAGGTCGAGGCGGGCAACGGCTGCCCGCTGTCGATGACCCACGCGGCGGTGCCCGCGCTGCGCGCCGACCCGGACCTGGCGGCGGAGTGGGAGCCGCGGCTGACGTCGACGGTGTACGACCATGAGCTGCGGCCCGCCGAGCACAAGGCCGGGGTGCTGTTCGGCATGGGGATGACGGAGAAGCAGGGCGGCAGCGACGTCCGCGCGAACACGACGGCGGCGACGCCGCTGGCGGAGGCGGGGACGTACGAGCTGACCGGCCACAAGTGGTTCTGCTCGGCGCCGATGTCGGACGGGTTCCTGGTACTGGCGCAGGCTCCTGACGGGCTGACCTGCTTCCTGGTGCCGCGGGTGCTGCCGGACGGCTCCCGCAACGTGTTCCTGATCCAGCGGCTGAAGGACAAGCTGGGCAACCGGTCGAACGCGTCCGCGGAGGTCGAGTTCGACGGGACGTGGGCGCGCCGGGTCGGCGAGGAGGGCCGGGGGGTGCGGACGATCATCGAGATGGTCGCGGCGACCCGGCTGGACTGTGTGCTCGGCTCGGCGGGGCTGATGCGGCAGGCGGTGGCGCAGGCGGTCCACCACTGCGCGCACCGGGAGGCGTTCGGCGGGAAGCTGATCGACAAGCCCCTGATGCGCAATGTGCTGGCCGATCTGGCGCTGGAGTCGGAGGCGGCGACCACGCTGGCGCTGCGGCTGGCCGCCGCCTGGGACGACGGCGGCGAGCAGGAACGCGCCTTCCTGCGGCTGGCGGTGCCCGCCGCCAAGTACTGGGTGACCAAGCGCTGCCCGGCGGTGGCGGTGGAGGCCGCCGAGTGCCTGGGCGGAAACGGCTACGTGGAGGAGTCCGGGCTGCCCCGGCTGGTGCGCGAGTCGCCGCTGAACTCGATCTGGGAGGGCGCGGGCAACGTCCAGGCGCTGGACGTGCTGCGGGTGCTGCGGCGCGAGCCGGCCGCGCTGAACGCCACGCTGACGGAGATCGGCCGGGCGCGGGGCGCCGATCACCGGCTGGACGCGGCGATCAAGGGCCTGCTCACCGACCTGGCCGATCTGGAGGGTGTGGAGGCGCGCGCCCGGCGCGTGGTGGAGCGGCTCGCGCTCGCGCTTCAGGGTTCGCTGCTGGTGCGGTTCGCGCCGCCGGAGGTGGCCGACGCGTTCTGCGCCTCCCGGCTGGGCGGGGACTGGGGCGCGTCGTTCGGAACGCTGCCGCACACCCTGGACCTGGGGGCGATCGTAGCCCGGGCGCGGCCCGTCGGCTGAGTGTTCGCCCAGGTCAGCAGGGGTGGTGCTGCGCCGACACGGCACCACCCCTGCCGCTTGCGGCCCGTTGGGGCCACGAGCGCCGCACGGGCGACGTCGCTCAAGTTTCAACCACCGCATACGGGTTCACCAGGGTTGCAAGGGGTTGCAACTCACCGAGTGCCGGTGACCGGACTGCGCCCCTCCGTCCCCCGTGAGCGGCAGTATGGGACCACCCATCAGCACGCGACCGGAAACCGACGGCCCCAGGGCTTGACACCGGTTGCCCGAGAGGCAATTTCCCCGGAGGACCACTGTGGCGAACTCGCCGTTGAACGTGACGCGACTCGCCCCTACCGACGTGCTGACGCGACTCGCCGCCAGCGACGCGGCGCGGGCGGCGCGGGTGCTCAGCGAGGTACGCGACGCCACCCTGTCCGGGCAGCGCGCGCCCCTCGCCCCCCGGCCGGTGATCGGGGAGTCCTGGGGGCGCATGCTGCGCAGCGGGGTGGATCCCGAGCACGATTTCCGGTCGGGTCTGCTGACCGCGGAGGAGGTCCGG
This sequence comes from Streptomyces sp., assembly GCF_035645055.1. Lineage (GTDB taxonomy): Bacteria > Actinomycetota > Actinomycetes > Streptomycetales > Streptomycetaceae > Streptomyces. Next base: position 127,292 of record NZ_DASQNH010000055.1, read on the forward strand.
CGGCGGCGTGAGGAGTCCCCGCTGCGACATGTGCTGCCGGTGCTGCGGGAGGGGCTGGTGTCGGTGGCGGACGCCGCGCACCACATCATGGTGGTCGCCGACGCGGACGGCCGGGTGCTGTGGCGGGAGGGCAGTGCGGCGGTGCTGCGCAAGGCGGACGCGCTGGGGTTCCTGCTGGGCGCGGACTGGCGGGAGACCACGGTCGGCACCAACGGGGTGGGCACCCCGGCGGTGGTGCGGCGACCCGTTCAGGTGTTCGCCGCCGAGCATTTCGTGCGGTCGCACGCCACCTGGACGTGCACCGGCGCGCCGATCACGGATCCCCGGGACGGCCGGCTGATCGGGGTGGTGGATGTCAGTGGCCCGCTGGAGACCATGCATCCGGCCACCCTCGCCTGGGTGGACTCGGTGGCCAAGCTCGCCGAGGCCCGGCTGCGCGAGCTGCATCTGACCACCCTGGAGCGGCTGCGCGCGGTGGCGGCCCCGGCGCTGGCCCGGCTGGGCGGGCGGGCGCTGGTGGTGGACCGGGACGGCTGGACGGCGGCGGTGACGGGGATGCCGTACAGCAGACGGATCGCGCTGCCCACGGCGCTGTCGGCGGGCCGGCACCGGCTGCCGGCGCTGGGGGTGTGCGCGGTGGAGCCGCTGGAGGCGGGCTGGCTGGTGCGGGTGGCCGAGGAGGAGCCGCTGCCGCGGGACACCTCCACCCGGATCGTGCTGGACGTGGTGCAGCCGCGCCGCTGGACGGTGACGGTGTCCGGCAGCCTGGGCTCGTGGACGCGCGAGCTGAGCCCCCGCCACGCGGAGTTGCTGTATCTGCTGGCCGCGCACCGGGCCGGGCGCAGCGCGGCGGAGCTGGCCGAGGACATGTTCGGTGACGCCGCGCGCACGGTGACCGTGCGGGCCGAGCTGTCGCGGGTGCGGCGGTACCTCGGGGGGTTCCTGGAACACCGGCCGTATCGTTTCTGCGACGACGTCGACGTGACCGTGCTGCGGCCCGCCGACCCGCGTGACCTGCTGCCGCACTCCACCGCCCCGGCGATGGTCCGGGCGCGGCACACGGCCACGGTGCGGTGATCAGGGGACCAGCGCAGGCAGTGGGCCCCCCTCCCGGGGGCAATTGCGGGGTCTTCGTCCACGGCCCCGGACCCCTGCCGTAGCATCCCCCTTACGGGCCACCCCACCTGCGCCATGCTCAACGTGCGGAACGCGCGGCGCAGTTGGTCCCTCGGGAGGACTCATGAAGCATCGCGGCCGACATCGCAGGCGCAAGCGGGGCCAGGCGCTGCGCGCGACCCTGGCCGGGGCCGCGCTGGCGCTCACCGCCGCCGCCACCATGATCAGCGCCTCCCAGGCGACGGACAGCGCCCGCCCGGGACCGCTGAAGCCGCTCACGTCGGCGGCCGCGCTGCAAGAGCTGCGCCTGCACCGGGAGGCCTATCCGGCGGCCCCGGTCCCGGCCGTCCGGGTCGCCGACGTCGTCGCGAGCGCCGACCGCGCCCTGCGGCCCGCCGCCGGCTGCGCCGCCGCCGAGCGTGCCGCGCTGCCCGTGACGCCGGCGGCCGGCCGCGCCTGGTGCTGGGACGAGGACGACACCGGCGGGGCCCTGGCCGGGGCGGTCACCGGCTCCGGGGACGCCGGCGACGACGGGCGCCGGGTGCTGCTGGCGGGGTGGAGCGACGCGCGGGGCCGGGCCCGGATCGCCGTCGTGGACGCCGAGCGCATGACGTACGCCTGGGTGCTGCCCGTCGTCCCCGCGGACGGCGGGCGCTCCGTGCGCCCGCTGCGCTCGCCGCTGTCCGGACTGGTCTGGTACCAGGACAAGCTGCTGGCCACCGGGGACGACGGCCGGACGCTGTACGTCTACGACATGGACCGCATACGGCGGGACGGCACCGGCTTCACACTGGCCGCGGTGGCCGCGTACCGGCTCGCCGGGGAGGCCCGGATCGGCGCCCTCTCCCTCGACCGCTCCACCGCCCCGGACAGCCTGGCCGTGAGCGAGGCGGTGCCGGCGGACGCCGACCGGCCCGCGCGCCTGTGGCGCTACGCCCTGAGGACCGGCACCTCCGGGCCCGGCGCCGGACTCCCGGAGCCCGACCCGGTCGAGGCCTACGAGACGGAGGCGGCCGAGGTGCACGGGGTGCTCGCCCACCGGTCCCGCTGGTACCTGGCGCGGGGCGCCGGCGCCTTCGAGGGGAACGGGACGCTGGTGCGGCTGGACGGCGGCGGGGCCGCGGCGGCGCAGTGCGGGCCGGACGGGACGTACCAGTGCTGGAGCGGCCCGGCCGGGTCCCTCTCCTACTGGGAGGAGACCGGGGAGGTCTGGTCGCAGTCGGGACGCATGCTGTTTTCGCTGGGACTGAACACCGTCGACAGGTCGCTGGAATAGATGATTCCCTGACCGCATGACGAACATCCCCGTGACCACCTGGTCGCTGGAGCAGACCTCGCCGGCCGACCTGCTCCCGGCCGCCGAGCCCGCGGGCGACCTCCGGATCGTCCGCGCCGAGGTGCCCTCCCCCGAGTTCAGCCGCTTCCTGTACACGGCGGTGGGCGGGGACGTCCGCTGGACCGACCGGCTGGGCTGGACGTACGCCCAGTGGGAGGAGGAGCTGCGGCGGCCGGGCGCGGAGACCTGGGTGGCCTACGACCGGGGCACGCCCGCGGGGTACGTCCAGCTGGACCCGCAGGACGACGGCGTGGTGGAGATCCTCCACTTCGGCCTGATCCCGGCCTTCCGGGGCCGCGGGATCGGCGGGTACCTGCTGTCGTACGGCGCGGCGCGGGCCTGGGACCTGGCCGACCGCTGGCCGGGGCGGACGCCGACGAAGCGGGTGTGGCTGCACACGTGCAGCAAGGACGGCGCGTTCGCGATGGACAATTACCTGCGCCGGGGCTTCACGCTTTTCGACACCAAGGTCGAGGAGGAGCCCGAGATCGCCACGCCTGGCCCGTGGCCGGGCGCATACCCTGCCTGACCTGCGCGGACAAGCCCCTTGCGGCCAATGTGACCGACGACACTCCTGTCTTGCAGAGCGAGACAGGAGTGTCCGCATGTCGGACGAAGCTGGACTGTGTCCAGATCGCCATGCCACGCTTCCGTCATGCCTGGAACGGGAATTGCCTTGGTGAGTCGACGCCACGTCGACCTCGGCCGCATGTCCAGCGCCATCTGTCCGGCTCGCTGACAGCTCGCCAGCTCCCGGTTCCCCTCTCTTCTGTCTGCTCCTGCGCGACGGTGCGCACGTATGCCCCAAGACGCCTATACGCGCAGGTCAGAGCCGCATTCCGCCTGTCCCGAAGGACGTATCAACCATGGCCGCCACCCCGCAGAACCCTGCCGCCGCGACTCCCCGCCGCAAGGTGAGCCGTCACCGCGGCGAGGGTCAGTGGGCCGCGGGGCACTTCACCCCGCTCAACGGCAACGAACAGTTCAAGAAGGACGACGACGGTCTCAATGTGCGGACACGCATTGAGACGATCTACTCCAAGCGCGGCTTCGACTCGATCGACCCCAACGACCTGCGCGGCCGGATGCGCTGGTGGGGTCTGTACACCCAGCGCAAGCCCGGGATCGACGGCGGCAAGACTGCGATCCTGGAGCCGGAGGAACTGGACGACGAGTACTTCATGCTGCGCGTCCGCATCGACGGCGGGGCGCTCACCACCCGGCAGCTGCGGGTCGTCGGCGAGATCTCACAGGAGTTCGCGCGCGGCACCGCGGACATCACCGACCGGCAGAACGTCCAGTACCACTGGATCCGGATCGAGGACGTGCCCGAGATCTGGAACCGCCTGGAGGCGGTCGGCCTGTCCACCACCGAGGCCTGCGGCGACACCCCCCGCGTGATCATCGGCTCGCCGGTGGCCGGCATCGCCGAGGACGAGATCATCGACGGCTCCCCGGCCATCGAGGAGATCCACCGCCGGGTCATCGGCAACAAGGCGTTCTCGAACCTGCCCCGCAAGTTCAAGTCCGCGATCTCCGGCTCGCCACTGCTGGACGTGGCGCACGAGATCAACGACGTCGCCTTCGTCGGCGTCGTCCACCCCGAGCACGGCCCCGGCTTCGACGTGTGGGTCGGCGGCGGCCTGTCCACCAACCCGAAGATCGGTGTCCGGCTGGGCGCCTGGGTGGCGCTGGACGAGGTCCCCGACGTCTACGAGGGCGTCATCTCGATCTTCCGCGACTACGGCTACCGGCGGCTGCGCAACCGCGCCCGCCTGAAGTTCCTGGTCGCCGACTGGGGCGCCGAGAAGTTCCGCCAGGTGCTGGAGGACGAGTACCTCCAGCGCAAGCTGGCCGACGGCCCCGCCCCCGCCCAGCCGGTCGAGCGCTGGCGCGACCACGTCGGCGTGCACCGGCAGAAGGACGGCCGCTACTACGTCGGCTTCGCCCCGCGCGTCGGCCGCGTGGACGGCACCACCCTGACGAAGATCGCCGACCTCGCGGAGGCGCACGGCTCGGGCCGGGTGCGCACCACCGTCGAGCAGAAGATGATCATTCTCGATGTCGAGGAGGGCCAGGTCGACTCGCTCGTCGAGTCCCTGGAGGCGCTGGACCTCACCGCCCAGCCCTCCCCGTTCCGGCGCGGCACCATGGCCTGCACCGGCATCGAGTACTGCAAGCTCGCCATCGTCGAGACGAAGGCTCGCGGTTCCTCGCTGATCGACGAGCTGGAGCGCCGTATCCCGGACTTCGACGAGCCGATCACCATCAACATCAACGGCTGCCCGAACGCCTGCGCGCGTATCCAGGTGGCGGACATCGGTCTCAAGGGGCAGCTGGTCCTCGACGACCGGGGCGAGCAGGTCGAGGGCTACCAGGTGCACCTGGGCGGCGCGCTCGGCCTGGAGGCCGGCTTCGGCCGCAAGGTGCGCGGTCTGAAGGTCACCTCCGACGAACTGCCCGACTACATCGAGCGGGTCCTCAAGCGCTTCCAGGCGGAGCGCGAGGAGGGTGAGCGGTTCGCCGCCTGGGCGGCGCGGGCCTCCGAGGAGGCGCTGTCGTGAGCGAGCGCGCGGCGCCCTTCTACTGCCCGTACTGCGGCGACGAGGACCTTCGTCCCAGCGAGGAGGGTCACGGCGCCTGGGAGTGCGCGGCCTGCAATCGCGCTTTCCGGCTGAAGTTCCTGGGGCTGCTGGCCCGCGGGGTTCGGCAGGACACCACGGGAGGGGACGGGATATGACGACGGCTCAGCGGGAACGGACCGCCGACGAACTGAAGGCGCTCGCCGAGCAGGCGGGCCGCGACCTGGAGGACGCCTCCGCGCTGGAGATCCTCCGGTGGGCGGCCGACACCTTCGGCAAGCGGTTCTGCGTGACCTCCTCGATGGAGGACGCGGTGGTCGCCCACCTCGCCGCCCGGGTGATGCCCGGCGTCGACGTCGTGTTCCTCGACACCGGCTACCACTTCGAGGAGACCATCGGCACCCGGGACGCGGTCGACGCCGTGATGGACGTCAACGTCATCACGCTCACCCCGCGCCAGACGGTCGCCGAACAGGACGCCCAGTACGGCCCGAAGCTGCACGACCGGGACCCCGACCTGTGCTGCAAGCTCCGCAAGGTGCAGCCCCTGGAGGAGGGCCTGAAGGGCTACGCGGCCTGGGCGACCGGTCTGCGCCGCGACGAGTCCCCGACCCGGGCGAACACCCCGGTGGTCGGCTGGGACGAGAAGCGGCGGAAGGTGAAGATCTCCCCCATCGCCCGCTGGACCCAGGACGACGTGGACGCCTATGTCACCGAGCACGGCGTCCTCACCAACCCGCTGCTGACGGACGGCTACGCCTCCGTCGGCTGCGCCCCCTGCACCCGCCGCGTCCTCGAGGGCGAGGACGCGCGCGCCGGCCGCTGGGCGGGCCGCGCCAAGACCGAGTGCGGACTGCACGGATGACGACGACGATTCAGGAGACTGACGTGACGACCGGAGCCACCGTCTGGCTCACGGGCCTGCCGAGCGCCGGCAAGACCACCATCGCGTACGAGCTGGCCGGCCGGCTGCGCGAGGAGGGCCACCGTGTCGAGGTGCTCGACGGCGACGAGATCCGCGAGTTCATCTCCGCGGGCCTCGGCTTCAGCCGCGAGGACCGGCACACCAACGTGCAGCGCATCGGCTTCGTCGCCGAACTGCTCGCCCGCAACGGCGTGCTCGTCCTCGTCCCGGTGATCGCGCCGTACGCGGACAGCCGCGACGCGGTGCGGGAGCGGCACGAGAGCCACTCGACTCCGTACGTCGAGGTGCACGTGGCCACGCCCGTCGAGGTGTGCTCCGTGCGCGATGTGAAGGGCCTGTACGCCAAGCAGGCGGCGGGCGAGCTGACCGGGCTGACCGGCGTCGACGACCCGTACGAGGAGCCGAAGTCGCCCGATCTGCGGATCGAGTCCCAGAACCAGACCGTGCAGGAGTCCGCGGCGTCGGTGTACGCGCTGCTCACTGAAAGGGGACTGGCATGACGACCGTCGCCACGATCGAGGAGGGCACCGACACCCCGTACGCCCTCTCGCACCTGGACGCCCTGGAGTCCGAGGCCGTCCACATCTTCCGCGAGGTGGCGGGTGAGTTCGAGCGGCCGGTGATCCTGTTCTCCGGCGGCAAGGACTCCATCGTCATGCTGCACCTGGCGCTGAAGGCGTTCACGCCCGCCCCGGTGCCGTTCTCGCTGCTGCACGTGGACACCGGGCACAACTTCCCCGAGGTCATCGAGTACCGCGACCGCGCGGTCGCCCGGCACAACCTGCGGCTGCATGTGGCGTCCGTGCAGGACTACATCGACCGCGGTGTGCTGAAGGAGCGCCCGGACGGGACCCGCAACCCGCTCCAGACGCTGCCGCTGACGGAGAAGATCCAGAGCGAGAAGTTCGACGCCGTGTTCGGCGGCGGGCGGCGCGACGAGGAGAAGGCCCGCGCCAAGGAGCGGGTGTTCTCCCTGCGTGACGAGTTCTCCCAGTGGGACCCGCGCCGCCAGCGCCCGGAGCTGTGGAACCTGTACAACGGCCGCCACGCACCCGGCGAGCACGTCCGCGTCTTCCCGCTGTCCAACTGGACCGAGCTGGACGTCTGGCAGTACATCGCCCGTGAGGGCATCGAACTGCCGGAGATCTACTTCGCCCACGAGCGCGAGGTGTTCATGCGGGGCGGCATGTGGCTGACCGCCGGCGAGTGGGGCGGACCGAAGGACGGCGAGACCGTCGAGAAGCGGCTCATCCGCTACCGGACCGTCGGAGACATGTCCTGCACCGGCGCCGTCGACTCCGACGCCACCACGCTGGACGCCGTGATCGCCGAGATCGCCGCCTCCCGGCTGACCGAGCGCGGCGCGACCCGCGCCGACGACAAGCTGTCCGAGGCCGCGATGGAAGACCGCAAGCGCGAGGGGTACTTCTAAGCATGACCACGACGACCACGCCCGAGGAACTCTCGGCCACCACCCTGCTGCGGTTCGCCACCGCGGGCTCCGTCGACGACGGCAAGTCCACCCTGGTCGGACGCCTGCTGCACGACTCCAAGTCGGTCCTCGCCGACCAGCTGGAGGCCGTCGAGCACGCCTCCCGCAGCCGCGGCCAGGAGGCCCCGGACCTCGCGCTGCTGACCGACGGCCTGCGCGCCGAGCGGGAGCAGGGCATCACCATCGACGTGGCCTACCGCTACTTCGCCACGCCCCGGCGCCGGTTCATCCTCGCCGACACCCCCGGCCATGTGCAGTACACCCGGAACATGGTCACCGGCGCCTCGACGGCCGAGCTGACGGTGATCCTCGTCGACGCCCGCAACGGCGTCGTCGAGCAGACCCGCCGGCACGCCGCCATCGCCGCGCTGCTGCGGGTGCCGCACGCCGTCCTCGCCGTCAACAAGATGGACCTCGTCGGCTACGAGGAGAAGGTGTTCGCGGCGATCGCCGAGGAGTTCACCGCGTACGCCACCGACCTGGGCGTCCCGGAGGTCACCGCGATCCCGATCTCGGCGCTCGTCGGCGACAACGTCGTGGAGCCGTCCGCGAACATGGACTGGTACGGCGGTCCGACGGTCCTCGAGCACCTGGAGACGGTCCCCGTCAGCCACGACCTGGCGCACTGCCACGCGCGGCTTCCCGTGCAGTACGTGATCCGGCCGCAGACTGCCGACCACCCCGACTACCGGGGGTACGCGGGGCAGATCGCGGCGGGCACGTTCCGCGTCGGCGAGCAGGTGACCGTCCTGCCCTCCGGCCGCACCACCACCGTCACGGGCATCGACCTGCTCGGCGAGCCGGTCGACGTGGCCTGGACGCCGCAGTCGGTGACCCTGCTGCTCGCCGACGACATCGACATCTCGCGCGGCGACCTGATCGTGCCGAGCGAGGACGCCCCGCCGACCACGCAGGACGTCGAGGCGACGGTCTGCCATGTCGCCGACGCGCCGCTCACGGTCGGCCACCGGGTGCTGCTCAAGCACGGCACCCGCACGGTCAAGGCGATCGTGAAGGACATCCCTTCCCGGCTGACGCTGGACGACCTGTCCCTGCACCCGCACCCGGGCCGGCTCGTCGCCAACGACATCGGCCGGGTGAAGATCCGTACCGCCGAGCCGCTGCCGGCCGACTCCTACGCCGACTCCCGGCGCACCGGCTCGTTCATCCTGATCGACCCGAACGACGGCACCACCCTCACCGCCGGGATGGTCGGCGAGTCGTTCGCCTCTCCGGAGCCCGTCAAGGACGCGGCCGAGGACGACGGGTGGGACTTCTGAGCATGGACCTCCCCGACTTCGGCGGCGGACGGCGATGTCCGCGATGACGTCCGCGGTCCCCGCCCGCCGCCGCCGAAAACCCGCCGACCCCCCGGCCACGCACTGAACCGACCGTGACCGCCGGGCCTTGCGAGAGGAACCCCTCCGTGCCTGCCACCCCCGCCCCGCGCCGCGCCCTCGCGGTGATCGCCATGCTGCCGTTGCTCGCGCTCGCCGCCTGCGGCTACGGCTCCCAGGCGAAGGACCTCGGCGACGTCCAGGTCGCCGCGGGCGCGCGGAAGACCGACGGTCTGGACTCGGTCCGCATCGGCTACTTCGGGAACCTGACCCACGCCACCGCCCTGGTCGGCCGGGAGAAGGGCTTCTTCCAGAAGGAACTGGGCGGCACCAAGGCGACGTACGCGACGTTCAACGCGGGTCCCTCGGAGATCGAGGCGCTGAACTCGAAGTCGATCGACATCGGCTGGATCGGCCCGTCCCCGGCGATCAACGGCTATGTGAAGTCGAACGGCGAGAACCTGCGGATCATCGGTGGTTCGGCCTCCGGCGGCGTCAAGCTGGTCGTGAACCCGGAGAAGATCAAGTCGCTGAAGGACGTCAAGGGCAAGAAGATCGCCACCCCGCAGCTCGGCAACACCCAGGACGTGGCGTTCCTCAACTGGATCTCCGAGCAGGGCTGGAAGGTCGACGCGCAGAGCGGCAAG
>NZ_DASQNH010000056.1:0-111132 GCF_035645055.1 Streptomyces sp.
GCCGATGCCGAAGCTGGCGCCCACCCGGACGGCCCGGCCCTCGGCCCGGATGGGCTGGATGATCTCGTTGCGCAGCCGCACGGCGAGGTCCTCGGCGTCGGCCCGGCCGAGGCCGTCGGCGAGGATGACGAACTCGTCGCCACCGAGCCGGGCCACGGTGTCGCCGTCGCGGACGCCGTTGCTGAGCCGGCGGGCGACCTCGATGAGCACCGCGTCGCCCGCGTTGTGCCCGAACCGGTCGTTGATCGACTTGAAGCCGTCGAGGTCGCAGAAGAGCACCGCGAGGCCCTTGGTGCCGTCGTCGCGGTCGCCCTCGGGGGCGACGGTGTGCACGTGGTGGTCGTAGACGTCGACCTCGTAGCCGTCGCCGGGCGGGAAGTCGAAGGCGTGGCCGGACTGGTCGTAGCCGTCGTAGCCGGGGTGGCCGTAGGCGGCGTCGTGGGAGTCGGCGGGGCCGGACTGGGGGCGCTGGCAGAGCCGGGCGGAGAGCCGGGAGCGCAGCTCGGCGGAGTTCGGCAGTCCGGTCAGGGAGTCGTGGGAGGCGCGGTGGGCGAGCTGGAGCTCACGGCGCTTGCGCTCCTCGATGTCCTCGACGTGGGTGAGGAGGAAACGGGGGCCGTCGGCGGCGTCGGCGACGACGGAGTTGCGCAGCGAGACCCAGACGTAGGTCCCGTCGCGACGGCCGAGCCGCAGCTCGGCCCGCCCGCCCTCGGCGGAGGTCCGCAGGAGGGTGCCTATGTCCTCGGGGTGGACGAGGTCGGAGAAGGAGTAGCGGCGCATCGCGGAGGCGGGGCGGCCGAGCAGCCGGCACAGGGCGTCGTTGGTCCGGAGGATCCGGCCGTGCTGGTCGCCGCCCATCTCGGCGATGGCCATGCCGGAGGGGGCGTACTCGAAGGCCTGCCGGAAGCTCTCCTCGCTGGCCCGCAGCGCCTGCTGCTCGCGCTCCAGGCGGACCAGGGCGCGCTGCATGTTGGCCCGCAGGCGGGCGTTGCTGATCGCGATGGCGGCCTGGAAGGCGTACATCTGGAGGGCCTCGCGGCCCCAGGCGCCGGGCCTGCGCCCGTTGCGGGGGCGGTCCACGGAGAGCACGCCGATCAGTTCGCCGGAGGCGGGGCCGCCGTGGGCGCCTGGCGCGTACATCGGCGCGAAGAGGCGGTCGGAGGGGTGCCACTCGTCCTCGAAGCGGGGGGCGGGGCCCTCGGTGTACCACTGCGGGACGTCGTCGTCGTCCAGTATCCAGCCCTCGGTGTGGGGTATGAAGACCAGGTCACCCCACTGTTCGCCCATGCTCAGGCGGCGTTCCCAGGAGGCGCGCGAGCCGACCCGGCCGGTGATCAGCGCCTCGGCGGCGGGGTTCCCGGAGAAAGCGGCCACGACCAGGTCGCCGTCGGGCCGGACGAGGTTCACGCACGCCAGCTCGTACCCGAGGGCGGTGACGACGCCGTCCGCGACGGTCTGCAGTGTGTCGGCCAGGCTGCGTGCGGTGTTCATGTCCGCCATGACCTGGTGCAGCTGTCGCAGGGACGCAAGACGGACATACGGTTCCGACTCGGTCTCCATGCTCGCCCTCCCCCCGAAACCTCGCAGCGAATCATGAGGGTTTTCTTCGGCGCAGGTCGCCTCCGGCGCCATTACAGGGTGGTCGCCCTTGTTATCCCCCGCCACTGAATCACAGCGCGCTGCCCACTCGGTACACAGGGTCAACAATTAACGCCCCTTGTGACTCAAGTCACAGTAGAACGTGAATAATTGAGTGGGCTTTCTGCGTTCTCCCCGTCCGTTCACCGAACGCACGGTTTGCGCGAATGACCGCGTTACGCACAAGTCCGCCCTGCATGATGTCCGCCTCCGGCCCTAGGACCCGCCTCGGGCCGAGGTCCGATGCGGCGCGTTCGCACCGGAGACTAGCGTTTCTGACGTGCTGAAGACTCCCCCCTCGACCCCGTCCGCCCCGTCCGCCCCGGCGGTGCCCGTTCAGCCCTCCCCCGGCGGGCATGCTGAGGGGGTGAGCAACGACGAGTTCCGGGCCGCCATGTCCCGGCTGGCCGCCGGTGTGGTCCTGGTGACCGCGGTGGAGCCGCCGCTGGACCCCGACGACCCCGCGGCGCCCGGCGGCGAGGACGTCGGCATGACCGCGACCGCCTTCATGTCCGTCTCCCTCGACCCGCCGCTGGTCCTCGTCAGCCTGCGCGAGGGCTCCCGCATGGACGACCTGCTCGCCGAGCAGCCCCGGTGGGCCGTCTCCGTGCTCGCCGAGAGCCAGCGGCACATCGCGGGCCGGTTCGCCATGAAGGGCCGCCTCAGCGACCGCCTCCTCTTCGCCGACATCCCCTACCAGCGCGGCGAGGCCTCCGGCGCGCCCCTGGTCGGCGGCGCCCTGGCCACCCTGGAGTGCCACACCGAACAGCGCGTCACGGCCGGCGACCACACCCTGGTGATCGGCCGGGTCCTCACGGCGAAGGTACCGAGCGCGGACGGGGGGCCGCTGGCGTACTTCCGGGGCCGGTACCGGCAGCTGGGCTGAACACCGCTGCCACGGCCGCCGCCGGCAGCGGTCCCGGACTTCCGGAACGCGGTGGCGGACCCCGAAACCCCCGCCGCCGAAAACCGGTGTCCGCACGGTGACCGCCTCTCCTACGGTGCCGGGATGATCACCCTCGAAAAGATCACGCCGGGCACTTTCGACGCCGCCACCGGTATCCGGGTCCGCCCCGACCAGGAACACGCCGTCTCCCCCGTGACGCAGTCCCTCGCCGAGGCGTACGTCCACCCGGACGGGGTCGCCTGGCCCCGCCTGATCACCGACGAGGGCCGCCCGGTCGGCTTCCTGATGGCGTTCCTCGACATCGACTGGCACGGCGACGGCACCGTCCACCGCTCCGGCCTGTGGCGGCTGAACATCGCCGCCGGGCAGCAGGGCAAGGGCTACGGCCGGTTCGCCGTCGGGGCCGTGGCCGCCGAGATCCGCCGCCGCGGCGGCACCGAGCTGTACGTCACCTGGCACGCCGGCCCCGACGGGCCCGAGGGGTTCTACCTGGGCCTCGGGTTCCGCACGACCGGGGAGACGAGCGGGGACCAGACGGTCGGGGTGCTCGACCTGACCTGACCCCGGGGGTGTCAGGGGTCGAGGACGAGGCCGGCCGCGGCCGGCCGTCCGGGCTCGGTGAAGAACTCGATGACGGCGATCCGGTCCCGTACGACCGTGAAGGCCAGCGCCCGCTCCGGCCGCCCCTCGACGTCCAGGACGACCACCCCGGGGAGCCCGCCGACCAGCGCGGTCCGGGCGCGGCGGGCGGCGTGGGCGAAGCTCGCGGCCCCCCGGGCCACCGCCTCGGCCCCCTCGTTGACCCAGTTCTCCGCGCGGGCCACCACGTCCGGGTCGAGCACCTTCAGCAGCCCCTCGAAGTCACCGTCCCGCGCGGCGGCCAGGAACGCGTCCACGACCGCCCGCTGCCGCCGCAGATCCACGTCCGGCACCTCCGCCCCCCGCACCCGGCGCCGGGCCCGGCTGGCGAGCTGCCGGGCCGCCGCCGGCGTACGGTCCAGGACCGTCGCGACCTCCTCGAACGGCACCGCGAACAGGTCGTGCAGCACGAACGCCAGCCGTTCGGCGGGGGAGAGGGTCTGCAGGACGACGAGCAGGGCGACGCCCACGGAGTCCGCGAGCAGGGCGTCCTGCTCGGGCCCGGCGACGGGCACGGACTGCCGGTCCGGCTCCAGGGGGTCCTCCCTGCGGGAGGCGCGGGAGCGCAGCATGTCCAGGCAGACCCGGCCCACCACGGTGGTCAGCCAGCCGCCCAGATTGCCGATCCCCCGGACCTCCGCCCGGCTCAGCCGCAACCACGCCTCCTGCACGGCGTCGTCCGCCTCGGCGAACGAGCCGAGCATGCGGTACGCGACGGCCCGCAGCTGGGGGCGGCGCGCTTCGAAACGCTCGGCGAGGAAGTCGGTGCGGCTCATGGGGCGTGGCCTCTCGTCGCGGTCGGATCACCCGGTGGGGTCGGCGTCTTCCGGATGACGGACCGCGGGGAGGAGATGTGACACGGCGACGACCGGGCCTTTGGCCTACGCCCAGTCCCGCGGGGAGCGTCCGCGCTTGGTCTCGGAGCGCTGCTTCTTCTCCCGCAGCCGGCGTTCGTTGATCCCGCGCGGGATCCGGGTCGGCCTGCGCGGCTTCGGCGGCGGCGCGCTCGCCTCGGCGAGCAGCGCGGCGAGGCGTACGGCGGCGGTCTCGCGGTTGCGCCACTGGGACCGGTGCTCGGACGCGCGCACGCTGACGACCCCGTCGACCAGCCGCCCGGCCAGCCGGTCGAGCGCCCGCCGCTTCCACACCTCGGGCAGTGCCTCGGTGCGCGCGAGGTCGAACCGCAGCTCGACCTGGGAGTCGCTGGTGTTGACGTGCTGCCCGCCGGGCCCGGACGACCGCGAGAAACGCCACATCAGCTCGGCCTCCGGGAGGGAGACGGAGCCGCGGATGACGTAGGGACCGGACATGCCGTCCATGTTCCCGTCCGTGTCCGGTCCACGTCACCCGAATATCGCGGGACATCCGGCCGTCCGGGTAAAGAAAGTAAAGGAGCTGGAACCTCGCGTACCCCCGTCGACGTTGAGGGGGTAGCTGTAGCTTTTGCCGTACGCAACGAGGGAAGGGACTCCCAACAATGGCTGTAAGCCTGTCCAAGGGTGGCAACGTCTCGCTCACCAAGGAGGCTCCGGGCCTGACCGCCGTCACCGTGGGCCTCGGCTGGGACGTCCGGACCACCACCGGCACCGACTTCGACCTCGACGCCTCCGCGATCGCGGTCAACACGCAGGGCAAGGTCTACTCGGACCAGCACTTCGTCTTCTTCAACAACAAGCAGAGCCCGGACCAGACCATCGTCCACACCGGTGACAACCTCACCGGCGAGGGCTCCGGCGACGACGAGCAGATCAACGTCAACCTGGCCGGCCTCCCGGCCGACATCGACAAGATCGTCTTCCCGGTCTCCATCTACGACGCGGAGTCCCGCTCGCAGAACTTCGGCCAGGTCCGCAACGCCTACATCCGCATCGTCAACCAGGCCGGCGGCACCGAGATCGCCCGCTACGACCTGTCGGAGGACGCTGCCACCGAGACCGCCATGGTCTTCGGCGAGCTGTACCGCAACGGCGCCGAGTGGAAGTTCCGCGCCGTCGGCCAGGGCTACGCCTCGGGCCTCGCGGGCATCGCGCAGGACTTCGGCGTGAACGTCTGAGCCACGCGCTCACCCGTCTGATCCTCGGGCTCCCCGGTCTCGTGCCGGGGGGCCCGACGGCGTTACGTTGCCGCGCATGATCCTCGAAGCCCTCACGGCCCCCCGCGACCACGCCCTCCCCGGCCCGCTGCTCGCCGAGGTGACCGCGCTCTACGCCGCCAACCGCGAGTTCCAGGCGCTCAGCGGCGACTTCCCGGACCCGGACGCCATCCGGCCGGAGCAGGTGGCGGCGGCGCTGGCGCAGGAGCTGGCGCACCCGCACACGGAGGTGCTGCTGGCACGGAGCCGGGGGCGGCTGATCGGCATGGTGATCACGCTGGCGCACCATCCCGACCCGGCCGACCCGGACCCGTGGATCGGGCTGCTGCTGGTGGACCCGGCCGTGCACCGGCAGGGCTACGGCCGTCGCCTCGCCACGGCCGTCGAGGACCGCTTCCGCGCCGCGGGCCGCGGTGCCGTGCGGCTCGCCGTCCTGGACAACAACCCCAGGGCACTGGCCTTCTGGACCTCCTGCGGCTACGAGATCGTCGGCCACCGCCGCGACCGCGCCCTGAACCGTCCCTGCGCCGTGCTGTCCAAGTCGCTGCGGGCCCCGCGCCGGGCCGCCCGGGTCGCCGTGGTGGACCCGGAGGGCGCGGTGCTGCTCTTCCGGTACGACGACGTCGAGGCCGGCGCCCACTGGGCGCTGCCCGGCGGTGGCCTGGAGCCCGGCGAGACCCCGTCCGAGGGCGCGCTGCGCGCGCTGCGCGAGGAGACCGGCTGGACGGACCTGGAGCCGGGCCCGCTGCTGTGCACCTGGGAACACGACTTCACGCACAGTGGAATCCCCGTCCGCCAGCACGAGCACGTCCACGTCACCCGCGGCCCGCGCCGCGACCCGGCCGGCCCGCGGCTCGCCGCCGCGCACGCCGCGGACGGCATCCCGACCTGGCGCTGGTGGACCCGTCCGGAACTGGCCGAGGAGGCGGAGCCGGTCCGGCCGCCGCGGCTGGCGCGCCTGCTGGACGAGTGGGAGGCCTGAGCGGACTCCCGCGCGGGATCCGGCCCTCGGCACGCGGCCGGCGTCAGGGCAGGCCGGGGCGGCCGTCACCGTACAGCCAGTCCTTCCAGACACCGGTGAAGTCATGTCCGGGCGCCTGCCGTTCGACGTACGCCGTGAAGTCCCCGGTGTCCGCGTTGCCGTGCCGGTGCTCGGCGGCCCAGCCGCGCAGCAGGCGGCGGAAGGCGGTGTCACCGACGGTCTGCCGGATCCTGTGCAGCACCATCGCGCCCCGCTCGTACACCGGGCGCCCGGAGACGGCCTCGGCGGTCGGCGGCTTGGCGGGCGGGAACGCGAACACGTCCTCGTCGGCGTACAGCGCGTCGAAGGTCCGCTCGGCGCTGTCCCCGCCGTGTTCCTCCTCCCACAGCCACTCCGCGTACGTCGCGAAGCCCTCGTTGAGCCACATGTCCCGCCAGCTCTTCGGCGTGACCGAGTTGCCGTACCACTGGTGGGCCAGCTCGTGGACGAGGAGCGGCAGGTCGGGGGCGCCGGGGAAGACCGGCCGGCTCTGGGTCTCCAGGGCGTACCCGGCGGCGTCCTCGGGGGCGATGATCGCGCCGGTGGAGGAGAACGGGTACGGGCCGAAGGCGTCCCGCGCCCAGGCCAGCACCTCGGGGAGCCGGGCCAGCACCGGACGGCTCGCGTCCGCCTGGCCGGGGTGCACGGCGCTGTGGACCGGCAGCCCGTCCGGCGTCCGGCCGTGCCGGATCTCGTAGCGGCCGATCGCGAGCGCGGCGGCGTAGCTCGGCATGGGCTCGGCGGTGCGCCAGGTGTACGTGGTCCGGCCGCCCTCCGTCCGCTCGCCCGCCGGCTCGCCGTTGGAGACGGCCGCGAGGCCCTTCGGCACGGTGACCGCGAGGTCGTAGGCCGCCTTGTCGGAGGGGTGGTGGTTGCCGGGGAACCACGCCATCGAGCCGACCGGCTCACCCAGGGCGAGCGCGCCGCCGGCGGTGGGCAGCCAGCCCTCCTCGGAGCCGTCGGGATCGGTGACGGTGACCGGGGTGCCCTCGTAGCGGACCGTGACGCGGAAGGTGGTGCCCTCACCGAGTTCGTCGGCGGGGCGGACGGTCAGCTCCTGGCCGGTGCGGTTCCAGCGGGCCGCGGTGCCGTCCACGGTGACGGAGCGGACCTCCATGCCGTCCAGGTCCAGGTTGAGGGCGGACAGGGGTTGCGTGGCACGAGCGGTGACGACCGTCCGGCCGGTGAGCCGGCGGCTGTCAGGGGTGTAGGCCAGGGTGAGGGCGTAGCGCGTGACGTCGTAGCCGCCGTTGCCCGCCTTGGGGAAGTACGGATCCCGCACCCCGGAGCCCCCGGGCGTGCCCTCCACCCCGCCGCCGCAGGCGGCCAGGGCCAGGGCGAGGGAGGCGCAGACAGCGAGGGGGACGGCGGGCACGCGACGGGACACGTCAGTGATCCTAGGGCGACGGAATCCGCAGCCGTGCGCCACCGGAATCCGGAGCCCGGAGGCCGTGACACCATCGGCTACGTGCTCGACATCGGCTACGCCCTCTCCAACCGTTTCCCGGACCCGCCCCAGACGGACTACCGCCGCGCGGACGTCCACGCCCTGCGGCACGACCTGTTCTGCGGTGACGTGTACCTCGCCGACACCGAGGCCGACCGGGAGCTGTCCACATCCTGGGGATGGGTGCCGGTGCTCGACTTCGCGTGGGCGCTGTGCGACATCGCGGAGCAGCTGGACCGCGACCCGGCCGGCTCCCGCGCCTCCCGCCCGCAACGCGCGGAACTGGACTTCACCGAGTCCACCGACCGCATGCTCTTCGAGCGCCGGTTCGGCTGGGTGGACATCGAGTCGGACTGGATGCCGGCCGAGGAGCCGCCCCTCACCTTCTCCCACGCCGAACTGCGCCGCGAGGCCCGCGACTTCCTGCACGACCTGATCGCCGACCTGTGCGACCTGCACGAGGCACTGGCGGACAACCCGGCGATCTGGACACTGCAGGCGAAGTTCCCCCGGCTGGGGTGAGCAGGGGCCGCCTCACACCACCTTCACGCCCAGCGCCGCCGCGAACACCGCCGCGAGGTCCATCAGCTGCCCCGGGCTGATCACCGCCCCCGCCAGCCGGTCCAGTCCCCCGGCGATCTCCAGGGGCTCCGCGCCGCGCAGGTCCACGTCCTTCAAGGTGGCCGCGGTGAAGTCGGCGCCCTTCAGCGCACAGCCCACGAACTCCACACGCTCCAGCCGCGCACCCCCGAAGTCGGGCTCCACCAGCACGCAGTTCTCGAAGACGACGTCTCTGAGGCGTGCCGTGCGCAGGTTGAGGAAGTCCAGCTTGCCGCCGCGGATCACCACCCGTTCCAGCACCGCCCCGTGCAGCTGCGCACCGCCCAGGCGGGGCTCCGTCACCTCCACGTCCCGCAGGGTCGCCTCCGCCAGGTCGGTGCCGACGCCCTGGACCGAACCGAGCACCGAGTCGAGGAACCGGGCGTGTCTGAGCCGGGTCTCGGTCACCGTGCAGGACGCGAGAACGCAGTCCAAGAAGCGGGCGCCACCGCCGTCCTGCCCCGTGAGGTCCGCCCCGCGGAACTCCAGGCCGTCGTAGTCCCCGTCGGGTTCCAGGCCCGCGCCGCCGTACGGCTCCACGGGCGGCAGCCTCAGCTCGGGCCGTCGCGCCGGTTTCGGGTCACTCGCGTTCCGCACCATGCCCCCATGCTGCACCGCGCCACTGACAACCACACCGGCCGGCGGAGACGCCCCCGATGTCACATTCGGGGCCGGGCGATCGGTCCTAGCGGGGAGAGACCGAACAGCGACCCCAGGGAGACCCATGCACCGCATCACCGTCATCGGCGGTGGCTTCGCCGGACTCACCGCCGCGATCACCGCCGCCGAAGCGGGCGCCAAAGTCACGCTGTACGAGGCACACCACACCCTCGGCGGACGGGCCCGCACCGCGGACGGCCCGTACCGGACGAACGAGGGCCCGCACGCGCTCTACAACGGCGGCCCGCACTGGACCTGGCTCCGGCAGCGCGACCTCATCGGCCCGCTCGCCCCGCTCCCGCCCCTGGAGGCCGCCCGGCTGCGGCTGCGGCACGACGGCGTACTGCGCCGCACCCCGCCGTTCGCCATGCTGCGACTGCTGCGCCGCAGCGCCCGGCAGGCCCCGGTCGACATCGACTTCCTGACCTGGGCGACCGAGCAGGCCGGCGAGGAAGGCGCCCGCGCGGCCGCGCACTACTCCGCCGTCGCGCTGTTCCACCACGACCCCGGCTCGCTCTCCGCGGCGTTCGTACAGGAGCGGCTGCGCCGGGCCACCAAGCTGCCCCCCGAGGCGCGCTACCCGCGCGGAGGCTGGGCCGGCGTCATCGACCGGATGGCCGGGCGCGCCTGGAACCTGGGCGTGCGCATCGAGACCCTGTCCCGCGTGGACAGCCTGCCCACCGACACGCCCGTCGTCGTCGCGACCTCCCTCGACGCGGCCCGCCGGCTGCTCCGGGACGACTCGCTGACCTGGCCGAGCGGCCGCACGGCCCTGATCGACCTGGCGGTGCGCACCCGCCGCGGCGACGCGTTCGCCGTCTCCGACCTGGACACGCCCGGCTGGATCGAGCGGTTCACCGCGCAGGACCGCACGCTCGCCCCGGCGGGCGAACAGCTGATCCAGGGGCAGATCCCGATCGGCCCGGGCGAGTCCCGCGCGGACGGCGCCGCACGCGCCGAGCAACTGCTCGACCTGGCCTTCGACGGCTGGCGCGAGCGGGTCACCTGGCGGCGCGAGGCGGTCGCCAACGGCCGTACCGGCGCCGTCGACCTGCCCGGCACGACCTGGCGGGACCGCCCGGCCGTGGACCGCGGCGACGGGGTCTACCTGGCGGGGGATCAGGTGGCCGCGCCGGGCGTGCTGTCGGAGGTGTCCTTCACCAGCGCGCTCACGGCGGTGTCACTGGCGCTGGAGGGTGTCCGCACCGGCCGGCGCGGATCACCGCCGCTTGACCTCAAGCATGCTTGAGGCTGCACCGTGGTGCCCGTAACCGACCGGCCCGCCACAGCCTCCGGGGGAGTCCCATGCACGCCATCCGTCTCCACGCCTTCGGCCCCGCCGAGAACCTCACCTACGAGGAGGTCGCCGACCCCACGCCCGGCCCGGGCCAGGTGCGGATCGAGGTCGCCGCCGCCGGCGTCCACCTCCTCGACACCGCGGTCCGCGAGGGCATGCGGGGCCCGCTGCCCGAGCTGCCCGCCCTGCCCACCATCCCGGGCCGCGAGGTCGCCGGAGTCGTCGGCGCGCTCGGCGAGGGCACCGACGAGGCATGGCTCGGCAAGCGGGTCGTCGCCCACCTGGGCTTCGCCCCCGGCGGCTACGCCGAACGGGCCGTCACCGACGCCGAACGCCTGCACGAGATACCGGAGAACCTGGACTTCGCCCAGGCCGTCGCCATGATCGGGACCGGCCGTACCACCATGGGCATCGTCCAGTTCGCCGAACCGGGCCCCACCGACGTGGTGGTGATCCCCGCCGCAGCCGGCGGCATCGGCACCCTGCTCGTGCAGTACGCCAAGAACGCCGGAGCCACCGTCGTCGGCCTGGCCGGCGGCCCCGGGAAGACCGCCCGCGTACAGGCGAACGGCGCCGACCTCGCCGTCGACTACACGGACCCCGGCTGGCCCGAGAAGGCGCGCGCCTGGCTGGGCGGCCGGACGGCCACCATCGTCTTCGACGGCGTCGGCGGAGACACCGCCCGCGCCTGCGTCGACCTGCTCGGCCCCGGCGGCAAGCACATCGTCTTCGGCTGGTCCGGGGAAGGCCTGCACAACGGAACCCCGTACGTCGTCGAAGGAGTCACCGAGCAGGTCCTCGGCCCCGTGATGATGCGCAAGGCGGGCGGGCCCGACCCGGTCCGCACCCTGGAGCTGCGCGCCCTCGCCGAGGCCGCCGCCGGCCGGCTCGTCCCCGCCGTGCACCGCTTCCCCCTCGCCGAGGCGGCCACCGCCCACCACGCCCTGGAGACCAGGGGAACGACCGGAAAGGTCGTCCTGGAACCCTGACCCGGCCCGCCGGGCGGACGGGCGGGTGGACGGGCGGACGGGCGGGCCGGGCGGGCGGACGGGCGGCCCGGCCCCTCAGTGCCGCCCCGCCACCCGGTCCGCCCAGCGCGCCAGCCGCGACGACTCCGCGCGGTGCGTCACGGTCTCCCGCCGGTCCGCCGTGCGGTACGTGGCGTACATGCCGTGCACCCCCAGCCAGCGCAGCGGCTCCGGCTCCCACCTGCGTACCTTGTGCCCGACCCACGGCAGCTCGGTCAGCTCGGTCCGGCCGCCCTGCCCCGAGTCCAGCTGGACCAGGTCCCGCAGGGTACGGCCGGCCAGGTTCGCGGTGGCGACACCGGATCCGACGTAGCCGCCCGCCCAGCCCAGACCCGTCGACCGGTCCAGGGTGACGGTGGCACACCAGTCGCGCGGCACGCCCAGCACGCCCGACCAGGCGTGCTCGATCCGCACCCCGGCGAGCTGTGGAAAGAACGCGACCAGAATGTCGCGCAGCGCCTGAACGGTCCCCGCCTGCGTACGCCCGTCGTTGTCCGTCCGCGACCCGAAGCGGTACGGCACCCCGCGCCCGCCGAGCGCGATCCGGCCGTCGGCGGTGCGCTGGGCGTACATGTACGCGTGCGCCATGTCCCCCAGCGTCTCCCGGCCGTCCCAGCCGATCGCCGCCCACTGCTCATCGGTCAGTGGCTCGGTCGCGACCATCGACGAGTTCATCGGCAGCCAGGTCCGTCGCTGCCCCTTGAGCGAGGCGGTGAAACCCTCCGTGCAACGCAGCACATACGGCGCGCGGACGGTGCCGTACGGCGTCACCGCGTGCTTCGGCCGGATCTCCGTCACCGGCGTCGACTCGTGGATGACCACACCCAACGCCTCCACCGCCGCCGCGAGTCCCTTGACGAGCTTCACCGGGTGCACCCGCGCCCCGTGCGGCGTCCACGACGAGCCGACCGCGTCCGCGACCCGGATCCGCCGCGCCGTCTCCTGCGCGCCGAACAGCTCCCGGTCCTGCTCACCGAACGCGACCTCCGCCGCGTGGAAGGCCCTCAGCCGGGCCAGCTGCGCCGGCGTACGCGCCACCTCCAGCACCCCGCCCTTGTGCAGATCCGCGTCGATGTCCTCGGCCCGCGCGACCCGGATCACCTCGTCCACCGTGTCGTTCATGGCCCGCTGAAGACGCACGGCGGCCTCCTGACCGCGCAGCTTCGCGTACCGGTCCCGCCCCGCGATGCCGTTGTACAACCACCCGCCGTTACGCCCGGAGGCCCCGTAACCGCAGAACTTCTGCTCCAGCACGACGATCCGCAGGAACGGAGCCGCCTTCTTCAGGTAGTACGCCGTCCACAGCCCCGTGTAACCACCGCCGACGATCACCACGTCCGCGGACGCGTCCCCGTCGAGCGGCCGCCGCGTCACCGGATAGCCGTCCGCCGCGTACCAGAAAGAGACCCCACCGTTCACGACACCGCTGCTCATGGCCCCGGACGTTAACCCGCACGGACGGCCGGTGTCTCCTTCGGATCCCGTCGGAAAAACCCAATGAGGCCCTCCACACGCGCGCGTACGCTCGATTCCCGTGATCCACGTCCCGGAAGAACTGGCCGCCTCCCAAGCGAAGTTCAACGGCGAGGCAGGCCGCGCCTTCATCGCCCGGCTGCCGGAACTGGCCGCCGCGTTCCTGGAACACTGGCACCTGCGCCTGGACGGACCGTCGATGTACGGCTGGTGCGCCCTCGTCCTGCCCGTGCTCCGCGCGGACGGCACCCCCGCCGTCCTCAAACTCCAGCTCCTCGACGAGGAGAGCGAAGGCGAACCCGTCGCCCTGCGCGCCTGGAACGGCGACGGAGCGGTCCGGCTCCTCGACCACGACCCGGACACCGGCACCATGCTCCTGGAACGCCTCGACCCGGCCCGCGCGCTCTCCCACGTCCCCGACAGCCGCGCGGCGGTCCAGGACATCGCCCGACTGCTCGCCCACCTCACCGCACGGCCCGCCCCGCCGGAACTGCGCCGCCTCGGCGACATCGCCCACGCCATGCTGGACCAGACCCCATGGGCCCTGGAGCGGATCCCCGACCCCGAGGCACGGCACCTGATCGCCGACTGCGCGGCGGCCGTCCGGGAAGTCGCCGACGAACCCGGCGACCGCCTCCTGCACTGGGACCTGCACTACGACAACGTCCTCGCCGCCGACCGCGCCGACTGGCTGGCCATCGACCCCAAGCCGCTCGCCGGCGACCCCGCCTTCGACCTCCTCCCGGCGATCGACAACCGCTTCGACCCCGCCGAGATCCACTGGCGCTTCGAGGCCATGACCGACATCCTCGCCCTGGACCGCGCCCGCGCCCGCGCCTGGACCCTCGGCCGCGTCCTGCAGAACTCCCTGTGGGAGATCGAGGACGGCCGCCCCCTGGAGGCGGAACAACTGGAGATCGCGCGGCGGCTGCGGGAGCGGGCGCGCTAGCGCCACCTACGCGAAAGCCCAGGTCGGAAGTGCTCCGACCTGGGCTCATCGAGCCTCCTGTCGGGTTCGAACCGACGACCTATCGCTTACAAGGCGATCGCTCTGACCAGCTGAGCTAAGGAGGCACAACAGCGGATCCACTCTACACAGCGCCCCTTTCCCCGAGCCACGAAGTTCCGCACTCCCCACGAGCCGAAATCGACGCGTGACCACCGGTCGGGCGCAGCTCGCCAGGGCCGTGCGCGGCCGGCCGTGGACGGTGGAGCAGGAAGCAGAGAGGCAAAGGCCGAAAAGGGCCGCGCTCTGCTCCATCGAAAGTTTCCGCGAAGTTCACAGCCCTCCGGCTACTGACAGACCAGGTGAACGGCAGGTACCGTCTCGACCCAGTTCACACGGGTGGACTAGACCCACCACCTTCCTACAACGGATCGTCCGGCACGTTCCTGCCGGTAGAAGGGGGCCCATTCACCATGGCCACTGTCACGTTCGACAAGGCGACCCGGATCTACCCGGGTTCCACCAAGCCCGCCGTCGACGCCCTCGACATCGAGATCGCGGACGGCGAGTTCCTCGTCCTGGTCGGCCCGTCCGGCTGCGGCAAGTCCACCTCCCTGCGCATGCTGGCCGGCCTGGAGGACGTCAACGGCGGCGCGATCCGCATCGGTGACCGCGACGTCACCCACCTGCCGCCCAAGGACCGGGACATCGCCATGGTGTTCCAGAACTACGCGCTCTACCCGCACATGACGGTCGCCGACAACATGGGCTTCGCGCTCAAGATCGCGGGCGTCAACAAGGCGGAGATCCGGCAGAAGGTCGAGGAGGCCGCGAAGATCCTCGACCTCACGGAGTACCTGGACCGCAAGCCGAAGGCGCTTTCCGGCGGTCAGCGCCAGCGTGTCGCCATGGGCCGCGCCATCGTGCGTGAGCCGCAGGTCTTCCTCATGGACGAGCCGCTGTCGAACCTCGACGCCAAGCTCCGCGTGTCGACCCGTACGCAGATCGCGTCCCTGCAGCGCCGCCTCGGCATCACCACCGTCTACGTCACCCACGACCAGGTCGAGGCCCTGACGATGGGCGACCGCGTGGCGGTCCTCAAGGACGGCCTGCTCCAGCAGGTCGACACCCCGCGCAACATGTACGACAGGCCCGCGAACCTCTTCGTCGCCGGCTTCATCGGCTCCCCGGCCATGAACCTGGTCGAGGTCCCGGTCACCGACGGCGGAGTGAAGTTCGGCAACTCGGTGGTGCCGGTGCAGCGCGACGCGCTCTCCGCCACCAGCGACAAGACCGTCACGGTGGGCGTCCGCCCCGAGCACTTCGACGTGGCCGGTCCGGACGCCGACCTGGGTGTCGCGGTCACCGTCAACGTCGTGGAGGAGCTGGGCTCCGACGCGTTCGTCTACGGCACCGCCAGCGTCGGCGGCGAGACCAAGGACCTCGTCGTCCGGGTCGGCGGCCGTGAGGTCCCGGAGAAGGGCAGCACGCTGCACGTCGTCCCGCGGGCCGGTGAGACGCACGTCTTCTCCACGTCGACCGGTGCGCGCCTGTCCGACTGAGCGGCAGACCGAGCAGCACAACCCCGGGCAATTCACCCATGTTGACGAAGAGGGCCCCGCAGACCGCTGCGGGGCCCTTCCCGTTGTCGACAAATACCCCGGCACACCCGCACATTTCGAGCAGTGTGCGTCAACACGTCACCCGTGGATCGGCACCTCTCGTCCCCCGAACCGGTGACCAAATGTCGCCAAATCATTACCGCGCGCTACTCTCACGAGCGTGAAGCACTCCACCACCCCTCAGACGCGACGCGGCCGGGGCCCCGCCCGCCGGATCGGCCGCTCCCTCGCCCTCGTCCTGCCCGTCGTCCTGGTGCTCTCCGGGACCCTCGCGGTGACTCACGTCAACTGGTCGGGGAACTCCGAGAGCTCGGTGCTCGCCGCCTCGGACGTCTCGGCCGCTCACGCCTCCACGCGCGGGGCCCGCAAGGCCGCCCACGAGGTGCTGCGCGACCAGCTCCTGACCGAGCTCCAGCGGGAGGACCCGGGCGTCGCCCTCACCCACCTCCAGGAGGCCGTGGACGAGCGTCCCTCGCTCGCCCGGCACTGCGTTTCCATCGCCCGCGCCCTCGGCCGCGCCGCGGTCGTCGCGTACGGCCCGACGCGTGCCCAGTCCTACGCCCGCCCGGTCTGCGACACGTCCTTCGCCTCGGGCGTCCTGGCGGCGCGCGGCTGACTCCCTCTCCGCCCCTGGGGAGGTGCAGCCGACCCGGGGGCGCGGAGCCGTATCGACAGGCGGCTCCGCCGTGGGGGCCGCACACCACGTCCGGCCGGTACCCGCCGACGCGCGGCATCCCTCGAGCCGGTGTGCGCCCGGCGGCACGTACAGTTCGGGCATGACTGATCCGAACGCCGCGACCCGCCCCACCCAGGCGGTCATCCTGGCCGGCGGCCAGGGCTCCCGGCTGCGCCCCTATACCGACGACCGGCCCAAGCCGATGGTCGAGATCCCCGGGACGGGGACGCCGATCATCGGTCATCAGCTTGCCTGGCTCGCGGAAGAGGGCGTGACCGATGTGGTGGTCAGCTGCGGCCATCTCGCCGAGGTCCTCAAGGAGTGGCTGGACTCGGCCGACCTCCCGGTGTCCGTGAGCACCGTCGTGGAGAAGGAGCCGCTCGGCCGCGGTGGCGGCCTGCGGTTCGCCGCCGCCCACCTCCCCCATCCGGACCGCCCCTGGTACGCCACCAACGGCGACATCTGGACCCGCTTCTCACTGCGGGAGATGGCCGACTTCCACACCGAGCGGGACGCCGTGGCGACGCTGGCGCTGGCCCGTCCGCGCATCCCGTGGGGCGCCGTCCGCACCGACGGCTTCGGCCGCATCACGGACTTCATCGAGTCCCCGCCGTCCACGTTCGAGATCAACGCGGGCGTCTACGTCTTCTCCCCCGGGTTCGCCGCCATGCTCCCCGCGCGGGGCGACCACGAGCGCACCACCTTCCCGCACCTGGCCCGGGAGCGCCGCCTGGCCGGCTTCCCGATCCCGCACGGCGCGTACTGGCGGGCCATCGACACGGCGAAGGACCTGACGGAGGCGGCGAAGGAGCTGGCGGCCCTGGGCCGCTGAGACACCCCTCGGCCGGCTCTGGAAGGACACAGAAGAACGGGGCCCCGCGCACCTCGCGCGGGGCCCCGTTCGCCGTACAGCCGTCGTACGGGACGTCGCGGGCCGTTACCCGAGCAGGCCGCCCACCAGACCGGGCTGGCCGCCGGACGAGTTCTCGCCGCTGCCGCCGCCGCTGCCGCCGCCGCCGCTGCCGCTGCCGCCGCTGCCGTCCGGCGCGCCCGTGCCGCCGCCGGTGGCGGTGCCGCCGCCGCTGGAGGTCGGCCCGGCCGTGGTGCTCGGCGCCTGCTGCTCCGGGGAGGACTGCTGCGGCGGCGCCTGGCCCGCCGTGCCCTGTGTCTGGCTGGGCGCCCCGGTGGTGGCGCCCTGGGTGGCGCCCGGCGTGGTCGCGGCCCCCGCGGTGGGCGCGGCCGAGGTGGCGCCCTGGGTGGGCGAGGAGGCGGTGGCGGACGGGCTGGTGTCGGCCCGCCGCTCGCCGGGTTCCTGTGGCAGCGGGGAGCCGGGCAGCTCGTTGCGCGGCGGCTCGCCGGGGCCGGGCACGACCACCCGGTCGGCGTCCCGGACGGCGCCGCCGAGGAGCGAGCCGGCCAGCAGGGTGAGGCCGACGATGACGGCGGTGACGAGGGCGCCGCGGCGCAGCACGTACCACCGCAGGTCCCAGATGTCGGCGCGCGGGCCGAGCCGGCGCCAGGCGAGGCCCGCGAGCCGCCCGTCGACGGAGTAGACCGGCGCGCCGGCGATGATCAGCGGCGACCAGGCGGCGAGGTAGATGATGTCGGGTGCGTCGTAGGCGGGGACGCTCTTCCAGCTGACGGTGACGAGCAGCGCCGCCGAGAGCAGCGCGCCGCCGACGGCGGCGACCCGCTGCCAGCAGCCGAAGACGGACAGCACGCCCACGAGGACCTGGGCGAAGGCGATGACCAGCCCGGAGCCGACGGGGTGCTCCAGGGCGAACTGGCGCAGCGGTTCGGCGACTTCCCAGGGGTGCAGGGTGTTGAGCCACTTGACCATGGAGCCGCGTTTGCCACCGTCGAAGTAGACGGGGTCGCAGAGCTTGCCCATGCCGGCGTAGATGGAGATGAAGCCGAGGAAGATGCGCAGCGGGAGCAGCACGACCCCGAGGTTCATCCGCCGGCCGGGGAAGTAGGCGTGCCGCGCGGGGTCGTCGCCGTGCCGCCGGGAGCGGGCCTCGGAGTCGGCCGTCCCGGGCTCGGTGTCGGTGTCGGTGTCGGTGTCGTAGCGCTCGTCGTCGTAGACGGGCCGGTCGTGCGCGCCCTCGCCGGATCGCATGTGCGGCAGCAGCCGGGTGCCGTCGCCGGGGGTGCGCTGGGCGCCGACGACGGGGGTCTCGACGGTCTGGTCGAGGTCGTCGTAGCCGTCGTATCCGTCGCCGTGATAGCGGTCGCCGTCGTAGCCGTTCCCACCGTGGCCGCCGGTGCCGGGTCCGACGCGCGGGATGACCTGGGTGGCTCCGTCGTCGGCGGCCGAGGCTTCCTCGGCGTGCTGGACGCCCGCACCGCGCACGGCCTGGAGCAGGCGGTGGGCGCCGGTGTCGTCGGGGGCGGACCTGCCGCTCCAGACCACCGGGCGACGGCGGGCGCCGGCCGGGGCGGCTCTGCCCGCAGCCGTACTCGCGGCGGGGATGCGGGCGGTGTCCTCGGCGGCGCTCAAGTGCCGCGCGACCCGCGGCGATTGCGCACGTCGCGAGGAGGCGCCCAGCTGCACGCGGAAGCTCGCGTGATTGACGATGACCTGCGCCGGATCGCTCGGCACCTTCACCATGCTCAGCGCGGGAGCGTCGTCGAATCCCGACGAACGGTCCCCCGTGGGTGTGCGGGGTGTTCTGGTGTCCACGCTCATCTAACCGAGTGGCGTGTGGTTAGGACACTGCTTTGACCCGCCGGATCTGTCCGGACCGCGTCAAGCTTGTCCGGACAGCCCCGATTGCCCCGCACGGGTGACTAAGACGCACACCCGTTCACGTCGGTCACGCGCGTCGGCGCGCCGTCTCGTACAGCACGACGCCCGCCGCCACACCGGCGTTCAGCGACTCGGCGCCACCGGGCATCGGGATCCGCACCCGGACGTCGCAGGTCTCACCGACCAGCCGGGACAGGCCCTTGCCCTCGCTGCCGACCACGATCACGACCGGGCCCTCCAGCGCCTGGAGCTCGCCCAGTTCGACCTCGCCGTCCGCGGCGAGCCCGACGATCACGACACCGGCCTTCTTGTACTGCTCCAGCGCGCGGGTCAGGTTGGTGGCCCGGGCGACCGGCGTACGGGCCGCCGCACCGGCGGAGGTCTTCCAGGCGCCCGCGGTCATGCCGGCCGCGCGGCGCTCGGGGACGACCACGCCGTGCCCGCCGAACGCGGAGACGGACCGCACCACGGCGCCCAGGTTGCGCGGGTCGGTCACCCCGTCCAGGGCGACGATCAGCGCGTCCTCGCCCTCCTCGGCGGCGGCGTCGAGGAGGTCCTCGGGGTGCGCGTACTCGTACGGCGGCACCTGGAGGACCAGGCCCTGGTGGTTGAGCCCGTTGGTCATCCGGTCCAGCTCGGGCCGGGGCGCCTCCATGAGGTTGATGCCGCCGCGCTCGGCGGCGAGCTGAAGCGCCTCACGGACCCGCTCGTCGTTGTCGATGAACTGCTGGACGTAGAGCGTGGAGGCGGGCACGCCCTCGCGCAGCGCCTCGACGACCGGGTTGCGTCCGACGACCAGCTCGGAGGCGGACTTGCCGCCCCGGCCGCGCGGCGCGGGCCGGCGGGCGGCCTGCTTCGACTTGGCGGTGGCGAGGCGGTTCTTCTTGTGCCCCTTGCGCATCTCGGCCGGGGGCGTCGGTCCCTTGCCCTCCAGGCCCCGGCGCCGCTGGCCGCCACTGCCGACCTGCGCGCCCTTCTTGCCGGACATGCGACGGTTGTTCGCGGCCATGACCTACCTGTCTCTGTGTCTTCCAGCCCCGAAATCCTCGGGGGCTGCGTACGTACGTCTATGCAGTGTGCCGCCCGGAGGCCCGGGCGGCACAGTCGATCAAGCGGGCCTCAGGAGGAGCCGAGGCTCCACCGCGGTCCCTGCGGGCTGTCCTCGATGACCAGCCCGGACTGCTTGAGCTGGTCGCGGATGGCGTCGGCGGTCGCCCAGTCCTTGCGGGCCCGGGCCGACTCGCGCTGGTCCAGCACCAGGCGGACGAGGCTGTCGACCACGCTGTGCAGGTCCTCGCTTCGCTCGCTCTCGCCGGCCCACCGCGCGTCCAGCGGGTCGAGGCCGAGCACCCCGAGCATCGCCCGCACCTCGGCGAGCCGGGCCACCGCGGCGTCCTTGTCGTCGGCGGCCAAGGCGGAGTTGCCCTGCCGGACCGTCGTGTGCACCACGGCGAGCGCCTGCGGCACGCCCAGGTCGTCGTCCATCGCCTCGGCGAAGGCGGGCGGCACCTCGGCCGACGGCTCCACCGGGCCGCCGGACAGCTCGACCACGCGCTGCATGAAGCCCTCGATCCGCGTGAACGCGGCCTCGGCCTCCCGCAGCGCCTCCTCGCTGTACTCGATCATCGAACGGTAGTGCGGGGTGCCCAGGTAGTACCGCAGCACGATGGGGCGCCACTTCCTGACCATCTCGGAGACCAGCACCGAGTTGCCGAGCGACTTGGACATCTTCTCGCCGCTCATGGTGACCCAGGCGTTGTGCACCCAGTACCGGGCGAACTCGTCGCCGTAGGCCTTGGCCTGGGCGATCTCGTTCTCGTGGTGCGGAAAGATCAGGTCGAGTCCGCCGCCGTGGATGTCGAAGGCGCTGCCCAGGTACTTGTGCGCCATCGCGGAGCACTCCAGGTGCCAGCCCGGACGCCCCGGTCCCCACGGCGTCTCCCAGGTCGGCTCGCCCGGCTTGGCCGCCTTCCACAGGGCGAAGTCCCGCGGGTCCCGCTTGCCGGTCTCGCCGTCGCCGGAGGGCTGGAGCAGGTTCTCCAGCTCCTGGTTGGACAGCTGGAGGTAGCCGGGGAAGGACCTCACGTCGAAGTAGACGTTGCCGTCGGCCTCGTAGGCGTGCCCGCGCTCGATGAGTCCGCGCATCATCTCGACCATCTCGGTCATGTGCCCGGTGGCGCGCGGCTCGTAGGTGGGCGGCAGGCAGCCGAGCGCGCGGTAACCGTCGTCGAAGGCGCGCTCGTTCTCGTACCCGATCGCCCACCAGGGGCGGCTCTGGTCGGCGGCCTTGGCGATGATCTTGTCGTCGATGTCGGTGACGTTGCGGATGAACGTGACCTCGTAGCCGCG
The DNA here is from genome assembly GCF_035645055.1 of Streptomyces sp. Lineage (GTDB taxonomy): Bacteria > Actinomycetota > Actinomycetes > Streptomycetales > Streptomycetaceae > Streptomyces. The sequence goes on from NZ_DASQNH010000056.1 coordinate 21,145, forward strand.
GTACGCGAACCAGCGGCGCATGATGTCGAAGTTCAGCCCCGAGCGGATGTGCCCGATGTGCGGCGCGGCCTGCACGGTGGCGCCACAGAGGTAGATCGAGACACAGCCCGGCTGGAGCGGGGTGAAGTCACGGATCTGCCGGGCGCTGGTGTCGTACAGGCGAATAGTCACCACTCCAGGGTAGTGGTCGCGGCGGACTGCCTTCGACGGCTGTGGACAACCGCGCCGGCCCGCGGCGCGCGGAGCGGAGGAGTGCGGCGCGGTACGGCGGGGCGGCCTCAGCCCGCCGTCCGCACCACCAGCGCCGTCGCCACCGCCATCAGGCCCTCGCCCCGGCCGGGGAAGCCCAGCCCGTCCGTCGTCGCGCCGGAGACGGACACCGGCGCCCCGACCGCGTCGGAGAGGATCTTCTGCGCCTCGTCCCGCCGCTTGCCGATCTTCGGGCGCGGCCCGACCACCTGCACCGCGACGTTCCCGATCCGGAAGCCCGCCGCCCGCACGATCCGCGCGGCCTCCGTCAGCAGGGTGACCCCCGACGCCCCCGACCACTCCGGGCGCCCGGTGCCGAAGTGCTGCCCGAGGTCGCCGAGCCCGGCGGCGGAGAACAGCGCGTTGCAGGCGGCGTGCGCGACCACGTCCGCGTCGGAGTGCCCGGCCAGCCCCGGCCCCTCGCCCTCCCACTTCAGGCCGGCGCACCACAGCTCCCGGCCCTCCTCGAAGGCGTGGATGTCGGTGCCGACGCCGACCTGGGGCAGCGGCGCCTGCAGGGGTGCCTCAGAAGCCATCGTTGAGCCTCCGGCGGGCCAGGACGGCCTCGGCGAGGAGCAGGTCCAGCGGGCGCGTGACCTTGAACGCCTCCTCGTGGCCGGGGACGACCACGACCGTCTCGCCGAGCCGCTCCACCATGCTCGCGTCGTCGGTGACGTCCTCGGTGACGGTCTCGTGCGCCCGCACCAGTGTCGCCCGCGCGAAGCCCTGCGGCGTCTGCACCGCGCGCAGCCGCGCGCGCGACGGCGTGGCCACCACCGGTTCCGGCTCCCCGGGGACCGCCGCGGGCTCGACCTCCTTCACGGTGTCGGCGAGCGGCAGCGCCGGCACCACGGCCGCGGCGCCGGCCCGTACCGCGTCGATCACGGCGTCCACCGTGTCCACCGGCACCAGGGGGCGCGCGGCGTCGTGCACCAGCACGATGTCGTTCCCGGGCGGCACCGCGTCCAGGCCGAGCCGGACGGACTCCTGCCGCGACGCGCCGCCGGGCACGACGACGAAGTCGGTCCGCTCGGGCAGCGCGTGCGCGTCGAGCAGCGACCTGACCTCGGCGGCGCCGTCGGGCGGTGCCACGACCACCACGAGGGACACCGCGCGGGAGGCGGCCATCGCGCGCACCGCGTGGACCAGCATGGGAGTGCCGTTCAGGGCGCGAAGCGCCTTGGGGGCGCCCGGACCGAGGCGTACGCCCCGCCCGGCGGCCGGGATCACGGCGGCGACGGAGGCCGCCCCCGGCGAGGGTCGCGAAACGTCAGACATCGTTTCCTGTCAGGTTTGTGTGCTCGGCCTGGTTGGGTATGGCCCTGGGGGTACCCCCCGCCCACCGAGCGTGGGGAGTGCCGGGCGCGCAGCCTTGACCGGACCCCCTTCCGTGACCCCGGTCGGCCGGCAGCCAGGGCCCGGCACGCACAGTACCGGGGGGAGCATCCTCCGGGGCACGGCGCGTGGCGGCGCAATCGGATACGGACATGCCGCAGCGCCCGGCGACGTCCTGTGCGTCATCGGGCACCGCGGCATTTCGGTGTACTGAGCCGTACCGGGCTTCAGCGGGCTGCTGCCACGCGTCAGGAGGCGAGAACCTCGTCGAGCAGGGCCTCGGCCTTGTCCTCGTTCGTGTTCTCCGCGAGCGCCAGCTCGCTCACCAAAATCTGGCGGGCCTTGGCGAGCATGCGCTTCTCACCGGCGGAGAGTCCGCGCTCGCGCTCGCGACGCCACAGGTCACGCACGACTTCCGCGACCTTGATGACATCACCGGAGGCGAGCTTCTCCAGGTTTGCCTTGTAGCGACGGGACCAGTTCGTGGGCTCCTCGGCGTACGGCGCGCGCAGCACCTCGAAGACCCGGTCCAGCCCGTCCTGGCCGACCACATCACGCACGCCGACGAACTCCGCATTGTCCGCTGGCACACGCACCGTGAGGTCACCCTGGGCGACCTTCAGCACCAAGTAGGTCTTGTCCACGCCTTTGATCTGGCGAGTTTCGATGGCCTCGATCAGCGCGGCCCCGTGATGGGGATAGACCACGGTGTCGCCAACCTTGAACGTCATGTGACAGGTACCCCTTCCGTGGCTATCCAGAGTAACACGGATACGGCGTCTTCTGAATGGCGTTTTCGCAGGTCAGGGCATATCTCGGGGCTTGACAACAGCGACAGGAACGTGCTGCGCGAGGCCGGCGGACGAAGGTATTCGCAGGTGGGAGCGGCTGTCCGGGCCGGGCGAAACGGGCACGCCACACACCGCCGACACGACCCCCAAGCGGCCGAACATCCCCATATGTCCGGTTCCAAGTGCTCGAGTTCCGCTACTCCGTTCGGTGCGTGGCGGCGGGTACCAGACGATTTCGAAATTGATCACGCACCCGATCACCTCGCACACCGTGATCAATTCCGGGGCGGTCACGCATTCCTTCACGGAAATTTCGCGCACCGCCACGGGCCGTATGCCGAACCGTTTGGCCGGGGTCTTACCGCGGGCCCTTACCGGGGGGCTTATGGGAAAGCGGGGCGCTACCCCCCGGCTGAGCGAACCGCGCTCCACGGGGAGGGTCGGGTGCGGCGGCGCGGGAACGGCTCGGTAACCTGGGGCCGCTGACAGCCACTTAGGGCGGCTTTACAAGGGAAGCTGCCCCTGCGTTCAAGGAGTTGCCGCCGCCGTGAGCAGCAGCCTTCGACGCGGCGCCCTCGCCGCCTCCGCCATCGCGTTCTCGATCGCCTCGCTCGCCGCCTGCGGCGCCGGCAACAACGCCCAGACACTGGAGATCAAGCCGGACAACGCGGCCACCAGCGTCGGCGACATCAAGATCCAGAACGCCGTCGTCATCACCCAGCCCGACCCCGAGGCCACCGGCCCCGCGGTCGTCTCCGCCACCGTCTTCAACGGCGGCGACCGCCCCCAGACGCTGGACCGCATCACCCTGGACGGGATCGGCGAGACCGTCGAGATCAAGCCCGCCGGGGGCAAGGGCAAGCTGACCGTCCCGGCCGGCGGGTCCATCATCATCGGCGGCAAGGACAACGCCTCCGCCGTGCTGAAGGAGGGCGAGGGCCTGACCGACGGCGACGCCCACAAGGTCACCTTCTCCTTCAGCGAGACCGGCGACGTGAGCCTGGAGGCCTTCGTGGTCCCGGCCCAGGGCTACTACACCGGCTGGGGCCCGACCGAGGTCCCGGCCGCCCCGGGCGCCTCCCCGTCCGGTGACGCCTCCCCCTCGGGTGACGCGTCCCCGTCCGGCGAGGCCGGGGCGAGCGACGGTGCCTCCGCGTCCTCCTCCGCGGAGCACGACGAAGCCGGTCACTGACGTACGACGAAGGGCGGGGCCTCCACCGGGAGGCCCCGCCCTTCGTCATGTCCCGTACCCGGCCGGCCTACGGCTCGAACTTGTAGCCCAGGCCGCGCACCGTCACCAGGTACCGCGGAGCGCCCGGGTCCGGCTCGATCTTGGCGCGCAGGCGCTTGACGTGGACGTCCAGGGTCTTGGTGTCGCCCACGTAGTCGGCGCCCCACACCCGGTCGATGAGCTGCATCCGGGTCAGCACCCGGCCGGCGTTGCGCAGCAGCATCTCCAGCAGGTCGAACTCCTTCAGCGGCAGATCGACCTTCGAGCCGCCGACCGTGACCACGTGCCGGTCGACGTCCATCCGGACCGGACCGGCCTCCAGGGCGGCCGGGGCCACCTCCTCCGGCTCGCCGCGGCGGCGCAGCACCGCGCGGATGCGCGCCACCAGCTCACGCGAGGAGAACGGCTTGGTGACGTAGTCGTCGGCTCCTATCTCCAGTCCGACGACCTTGTCGATCTCGCTGTCCTTGGCGGTCACCATGATCACGGGAACGTTCGAGCGACCGCGCAGCTGACGGCACACCTCGGTGCCGGGCAGCCCCGGCAGCATCAGGTCGAGGAGGACGAGGTCGGCGCCGTTGCGCTCGAACTCGTCGAGTCCGTCGGGCCCGGTGGTCGCGACCGCGACCTCGAAGCCCTCCTTGCGGAGCATGTACGACAGGGCGTCGGAGAAGGACTCCTCGTCCTCGACGACGAGCACACGGGTCACGGAAGGACCTCCGGGGCGGAAAGTGATTCTTCGTACGGGGGTGCGTCAGGGGACATGCTGCGGGATCGGCCGCTCTCCCCGCCGCCGGCGGAGCGGTGGTGCGCCCCGCCGCCGGTGGAACCGTGGTGCGCCCGGTCGCGGGCGGCGCCCGCCTCCGGCAGCCGCAGGGTGAAGGTGGAGCCCTGTCCCTCGGAGCTCCACACCGTGACCTCCCCGCCGTGCGAGGCGGCCACGTGCTTGACGATGGCCAGCCCGAGCCCCGTGCCGCCGGTGGCGCGGGAGCGGGCCGGGTCCACCCGGTAGAAGCGCTCGAAGATGCGCTCCTTGTCCTTGTCGGAGATGCCTATGCCCTGGTCGGTCACGGCTATCTCGATCATGTCGCCGCCCGGAGCGGTCACCCGGCGGGCGGCGATGCCGACGCGGGTGCGGGCGGGCGAGTAGTTCACGGCGTTCTCGACCAGGTTGCCGAGGGCCGCCGCGAGCTGGCCGCGGTTGCCCCGGACACTCAGGTCGGCGGCGCCTCCGGCGGCCATGGTGATCTGCTTGGTGGAGGCCGCGTGCCGGCAGCGGTCGACGGCCTCGGCGACCAGTTCGTCCACCGCGACCGGCTCGGCGTCCTCCAGCGGGTCGTCGTTCTGCACCCGGGAGAGGTCGATCAGCTCCTGCACCAGGTTGGTCAGCCGGGTCGCCTCGATCTGCATCCGCCCGGCGAAGCGCTGCACGGCCTCCGGGTCGTCGGAGGCGTCCATGACCGCCTCCGAGAGGAGGGAGAGCGCGCCGACGGGGGTCTTCAGCTCATGGCTCACGTTGGCCACGAAGTCCCGTCGGACCGCTTCTATCCGGCGGGCCTCGGTCAGGTCCTCGACCAGCAGCAGCACCAGCCGGGAACCCAGGGGGGCGACCCGCGCGGAGACCGCGAGGGCCTCGCCGCGGCCGGTGCCGCGCCGGGGCAGGTCCAGCTCCACCTGCCGTATCTCGCCGTCGCGGCGGGTGTCACGGGCCATCTGGAGCATCGGCTCCACGGCCAGCTTGCCGCCGCGGACCAGGCCGAGGGCGTAGGCCGCCGAGCTGGCCTTGACCACGCCGTCCGCCTCGTCCAGGACCACGGCCGAGGACCGCAGCACGGACAGGACCGTGTCGACGCCCGGCGGAAGCACCGGGTCGGTGTGCAGAGAGGTCCGGGTGGGCCGCTTCAGGTCGCGTTCGCTCCAGCGGAACGCCAGCATGGCGATGACACCGGTCAGTACCCCGGCTATCGCTGCCGCTGCGGCGACCGCCGCGTTCACGTCCATGCGTCCAGGTTAGGCATGGGACCAGGCCTGGCCACAGCCATCCGCGAGGCAGCTCGAACACTCGTCGCCCAGAGTTCACCCGGGAGCCAGTGACGGTTCATTTGGGGTGGCGGAAACGGACGCGTAGAGGACGGAACGTGGGAGCGTGGGGTTGACGGCACGGGTTTTCGGCAAGGGCCCGGCGGCCCCCGAACCCCCCGGACTCCCCGGAACGACGCACGAGAGGGAACCCTGATGCGGGACGCGTACCACGAGGAACTGGACTCGATCGGCGACGGGCTGGTCGAGATGGCCCGGCTGGTCGGGTCGGCGATCGGGCGCGCCACCACGGCCATCCTCGACGCCGATCTGAAGCTGGCCGAGCACGTGATCGAGGCCGACAAGAAGGTCGACGGCCTCCAGCACGACCTGGAGGCCCGGGCGATAGCCCTGCTGGCCCGCCAGCAGCCCGTGGCGACGGATCTGCGGATCGTCGTCACCTCGCTGCGCATGTCGGCCGACCTGGAGCGCTCCGGCGACCTGGCCCAGCACGTGGCGAAGCTCGCCCGGCTGCGCTTCCCGCAGCGCGCGGTCCCGCACGACCTGCACGCCACCATCCTGGAGATGGGCCAGCTCGCCCAGCGGCTGATGGCGAAGGCCGCTGAGGTGCTGGTCACCAAGGACGTCGACCTGGCGCTCCAGCTGGAGCAGGACGACGACGCCATGGACCTGCTGCACCGCACCCTCTTCCAGCACCTGATGGACGACCGCTGGAAGCACGGCATCGAGACCGCCGTCGACGTCACCCTCCTCGGCCGCTACTACGAGCGGTTCGCCGACCACGCGGTCGCGGTCGCCAAGCGCGTGGTGTTCCTGGTGACCGGCGAGCACGCGGACGAGCTCCAGCAGGAACTCCAGACGGAGATCCAGCCGGCGGCGGGCGGGGACGCGGCCTGAGCGCCGCCCCGGGAACGCCCCTGTGCGCCGTTGATGCGCCCAGGGGACGGGGCATGGAATGGGCACAGGCTCCAGCCCTAGGAGGGACCATGGCCGATTCCCCCGGCACTTCGGGTACGAACCCCGACCCCACGCGGGAACGCGAGACCGAGCAGCCCGCGGAGATCAGGAACCTGATGCTGATCGGCGCGTGCGGCTGCGGCTCGGGCTGCGGCTGCGGGTGCCAGTCGGGCAACCCCTGCCAGTGCGGCTGACACGCCGTACCGACGTACCGACGCCGAAGGGCCCCCGGCGTGCCGCCGGGGGCCCTTCGGCGCAGCATGGAAGGGGATCCAGGGGAAGGAGGTGGGGGCCATGCCCGAGTTCATGGACGTCCACCACCACATGAAGGGCATCACCGCCGACCAGCTGCGCGAGGCGCACCAGGCGGACCTCGCCATCGAGAAGGACGAGCAGGTCCACTTCAAGCAGGCCTGGGCCGACCCGGACTCCGGAGTCGTCTACTGCCTCTCCGAGGCGCCGTCCGCGGAAGCCGTCCAGCGCATCCACGAACGGGCCGGGCACAAGGCGGACGAGGTCCATCCGGTGCCGCTGTCGGTGTGATGCGAGTCCCAGCGGCCGTGCCGGCGGGGAAGCGGGAAGCCCCCCGCCGGCGGCGGCTGGGATAACAGGCTGGTTACTTCTTCTTGCCCTGGTTCTTCACTGCCTCGATCGCCGCCGCGGCCGCGTCCGGGTCGAGGTAGGTGCCGCCGGGGTTGAGCGGCTTGAAGTCGGAATCCAGCTCGTAGGAGAGCGGGATGCCGGTCGGGATGTTGAGGCCCGCGATGTCGGCGTCGGAGATGCCGTCCAGGTGCTTGACCAGGGCTCGGAGGCTGTTGCCGTGGGCGGCGACCAGGACCGTGCGGCCGGTCAGCAGGTCGGGGACGATGGCGTCGAACCAGTACGGCAGCATCCGGACGACGACGTCCTTCAGGCACTCCGTCTGCGGGCGCAGCTCCGGCGGGAGGGTAGCGTAGCGGGGGTCGGAGAACTGGGAGTACTCGGCGTCGCGGTCCAGCGGCGGCGGCGGGGTGTCGTAGGAGCGGCGCCACAGCATGAACTGCTCCTCGCCGAACTCGGCGAGGGTCTGGGCCTTGTCCTTGCCCTGGAGGGCGCCGTAGTGGCGCTCGTTCAGGCGCCAGGAGCGGTGGACCGGGATCCAGAGGCGGTCAGCGGCCTCCAGCGCGAGCTGGGCGGTGCGGATGGCACGCTTCTGGAGGGACGTGTGGACCACGTCGGGCAGCAGGCCGGCGTCCTTGAGCAGCTCGCCGCCGCGCGTCGCCTCCTTCTCGCCCTTCGGGGTGAGGTTGACGTCCACCCAGCCGGTGAACAGGTTCTTCTCGTTCCACTCGCTCTCGCCGTGGCGGAGGAGGATCAGCTTGTACGGTGCGTCGGCCATGGCTTCGAGCCTACCTAAGCTGGTTCGGGGCCGTGGTGGCGCTGGGGCGCCGTCCCGGGCGGAGCGAAGAACCCCTGTGTGATTCGTCTCGCTCCCTTTAATTTAAAGTGAATTCCTCCGCAACCTTTACTCACGCTCACCTGTCAGGGTTGGCGGGGAAGTCTGTTGTCGGGGTCAGTGAAGAGGAGCACAGAACGTGACCGTGCGTTCCTTTGCGCGGCGGATGAAACCGCGAGTCGAGCGGAAGGCCGCCGAGCGGGTGTGGCAGCTGCGTACCATGCGGCGGCGCCGCAAGGCGGCGGTCACTGATCCGGTGCTGCGCCCGGTGGCCGTGCGCGGCCAGCACCTGTACGGGCGGGTGGTGACCCGGTTCACCGCGGCGGAGGCGGCTGCCTCCAACCTCGACCTGGTGGTCGCCGCGCTGGAGCAGGAAGGTATTCCCTACTTCCTGGTCCCGACCTCCCGGATACGCCACACCGTCGGTGTGAACGCCGCCGACCGCGAGCGGTTCCTGGCCGCCCTGGAGACGCGGAACGCGGGCAAGGCCGTGTTCATCGGCCGGCCGCTGCCCGGCGGGCAGCTCAAGAACCCGGCGTTGTTCATGGACGGCGTGCTGCCCTCGCCGCTGCGCACCGCGCCCGTGCTGCGGATCGGCGAGAACCACCTCGGTCCCGAGGGTCAGCTGCTCGCCGGCCCGGAGCTGGCCTGTGACGTGGAGTTCTGGGAGGACGGCGCCGAGCTGCTGGAGTCCGAGGACGGGCCCCGCCGGCTGGCCAAGGTGCAGCCGCAGGCCTCCGAGGACGTGTTCCGCGAGTCGCTGGTCACGCCGCGCAACAACGGCGTCACCGACGTCCTGCCCGCCGACGAGCAGCAGCCCGTGACCGTGCGGGTGGGCGACCGGGAGCTGCCGAGCTTCCTGCCGCTGACCCTGCCGACCGTGAACCGTGTGACCTTCCCGGTCGACGTCGTCTACACGTGGGTGGACGGCGAGGAGCCGGCGATGCGCGCCAAGCGGGCCAAGTACCAGGAGAAGGGCACGGCCGAGATCCTGGACAAGGAGATCAACGAGTCCCGGTACACCAGCCACGACGAGCTGAAGTACTCGCTGCGCTCGCTGGCGATGTACGCCGACTTCGTCCGGCACATCTACATCGTCACCGACGGGCAGAAGCCGCACTGGCTGGACGACAGCGTCGAGGGCATCACCGTCGTCGACCACCGGGACATCTTCCCGGAGGGTGTGCTGCCGGTCTTCAACTCGCACGCCATCGAGACCCGGCTGCACCACATCCCGGGCCTGTCCGACCACTACCTGTACTTCAACGACGACGTCTTCGTCGGCCGCCGGATCACCCCGGAGCACTTCTTCTACGGCAGCGGCCTGATGCGGATCCCGGTCTCCCCGCTCAAGATCGGGGTCGGCAAGCCGCACGCCGAGGAGACCGCCACCAACTCCGCCAGCAAGAACGTCCGGCGGCTGCTGCTGGAGAAGTTCGGCCGGATGACGACGAACAACTTCATGCACACCCCGCTGCCGCAGGACCGCGGAGCGCTGCGGGCGCTGGAGGAGCTGTTCCCGGAGGACATCGCCCGCACCACGGCGTCCCGCTTCCGCTCGCCGACCGACATCGCCATGACGGCCCCGCTGCTGTACCAGTACGCCCTGATGACGGGCCGCGGTGTGCCGGGCAAGTTCAGCTTCCGGTACGTGAACATCAGCCGCCCGGACGCCGAGAAGCGCCTGGCCGATCTGCGCAACTCCCGCCGCTTCGACTTCTTCTGCCTGAACGACGTCGACGTGCCGCCGGAGGAGCGCGAGCAGGTCAGCATCCGGATGCACCAGTTCCTGGAGAACTACTTCCCGTTCCCCAGCCCCTTCGAGAAGCAGAACTGAGCAGGGCCGCGGCCATGGACATCCGTCACCGTCTCGTGGCGCTGCCGGGCCTGCGGGCCGTACGGGAGCTGCTGCCGCGCCTGCGGCTGTGGCTCGCGGGCCGGCTGTGGGCGCTGCGCGCGGTCCCGGCCCGCCGCCGGCTGCGCGCCGCCGTCCCCGGGCTGCGCCGGACCGTCCTCGGTCCGGTGCGGCTGTACGGGCGCACGGTCGCCGCGTACACCGCCGCGGACGCCGCCGCCGCCGACCTGGAACAGGTCTGCGCGGTGCTGGACGCGGCCGAGGTGCCGTACTTCCTGGTCCCCGGCGAGCCGGGGACCGGCGGTCCGCGGCAGGTGATCGGTGTCGCGGAGACGCACCGCGAGACCGTCCTCGCGCGGGCCGCGGAGCATTTCGCCGGTACCGCCCGGTTCATCGGCCTGGTCGATCCGGACGGCTCCGTGACCGGCGCGGCGCTGTGGGCCGACGGGAAGCTGCCGAGGGCGCTGCGGCGGGCGCCGGTGCTCCGCACCGGCGAGGTGCGCCTCGGGCCCGCGGGGCAGGTGCTCAGCGGTCTGGAGTCCGGCTGCGACATCGAGTTCTGGCGGCACGGCCGGGACCTGCGGGCCGAGCCCGGGTATCTCACCGTGCCCGGCGCCAAGCTGCCGGACGTGTTCGGCGAGGCACTGGTGGCGCCGCGCCGCAACCCGGTCTCGGAAGTGGTCCCGCCGGCCGCGCAGCAGCCGGCCGAGGTGCCGGGCCCGCGCCGCACGATCCCGACGTTCGCCGCGTTCGCCGAGCCGGGCATCGACGAGGTGACCTTCCCGGTCGACGCCGTCTACACCTGGGTCGACGGGGACGATCCGGCGATGGCGGCGAAGCGCCGCGCCCACCAGGAGCGGTCCGACAACGTCATAGCCCCGCGCGAGACCGGCGCCTCCCGCTACACCAGCCATGACGAGCTGAAGTACGCGCTGCGCTCGCTGGAGATGTACGCCGGGTTCGTCCGGCACGTCTATCTGGTGACCGACTCCCAGGTCCCGTCCTGGCTGGACCCGGAGGCGGAGGGCATCACGGTGGTCGACCACCGGGACATCCTCCCGGCGGACGCGCTGCCCGTCTTCAACTCGCACGCCATAGAGAGCCGGCTGCACCGCATACCGGGCCTGTCGGACCACTACCTGTACTTCAACGACGACGTCTTCATCAACCGCCCCGTCGGGCCCGAGCGCTTCTTCCACGGCAACGGCATCGCCCGCATACCGCTGTCCCCGCTGAAGCTGGGCGTCGGCGATCCGCATCCGCTGGAGCCGGCGCCGAACTCGGCCGGCAAGAACACCCGCGAGGTGATCCGGCGCTTCCACGGCCGCCAGATCAGGCACAAGTCGCTGCACACGCCGCACCCGCAACTGCGCGCTGTGATGCGGGAGATGGAGAGCGCTGGCATCGAGGAGCTGGAGCGGACCTCGTACTCCCGCTTCCGCTCCACCACGGACATCGCCCCGGCGTCCACGCTGCACCACCACTGGGCGATCGCGACCGGCCGGGCGGTCCCGGCGGAGTACCGCTTCCGCTATGTGCAGTTGGGCACCCCGGACATGCGGCGGCGGCTGGCCCGGCTCGCGGCCGGTGAGGACGTGGACTTCTTCTGCCTGAACGACGTGGACACCGACCCGGCGGACCGGGCGTCGGCGCAGGCGGCCATCCACGCCTTCCTGGAGCGGAAGTTCCCGTTCCCGAGCCGCTTCGAGCGGGCCGCGGCGGTGGTCCCCCGCCAGTCACGTTTGACGCTCCCCGTCAATTGAGTGGCGCACCCGGCGGCCACGTTCGTAAGTTGTGGCCGCCGGTTGAGCCGCTTACCGCTGTGGGGGATCCGCGATGTCGTCAGCCACCCTGGGACGTGCCGTACGGGAAACCGTCTCCGGGCTCCCCCGCGAGTTCTGGTGGCTGTGGACCAGCACCCTGGTGAACCGCCTCGGCGCCTTCGTCGCCACCTTGGTTCCAATTCGCTAGACCGTACGCCCCCGGGGTCGTACGGTCGTTCGACCGAAGGGGGACCATGAACCTTTCAGGCATGCAGCGCGTGCGCGACGGCCTGGCGGGCCTCCGGGCCGGCCTCTACGCGCGCAAGAGCGCTTACCAAGGCAAGAAGAAGCGCCAGGGTGAATCCGTCCGCGAGCAGCTAGACCTCGGTCGAGCTCACGCTGACGAGCTCGGCGCGAACGTCGTCGAGGAGTTCATCGACGACGACCGTTCGGCCTCGACCTACCGCGCGAGGGAGCGCGAAGAGTTCGAGCGCATGATCGATTGGATTGAATCCGGCAAGCTCGACATCGTCATCGCGTGGTCGTCGACCCGCTTGCAGCGCGACATCGTCGTGTACGGCCGTCTGCGCGAGGCGTGCCGGCTGCACGGCGTGCTGTGGAGCTACGGCGGCAAGATCTACGACTTGACGAACAAGGACGACAGGTTCAGGACCGGCCTAGACGCTCTTATCGGCGAGCGTGAGGTCGACGAGATGCGCGACAACGTCTTGCGCACTCTCCGCGCGAACGCGATCAAGGGCAAGCCACACGGGCACGTCGCCTACGGATACCGTCGTGTCTACGACAAGCGGACGGGTGACTACCTCTACACAGAGGAGGACCCCGAGCAGGCACCGGTCGTCAGGGAACTGAAGCGGCGCGTGGGGAACGGCGAGGAACGAACCAAGATCGCTCGTGCCTTCAACCTCCGAGGGATCACGCCGCCGGCCGGCCATTGGCGGGTAGGCATGGTGCGCCGGCTCGCCGAGTGGCATGCAGGACTCAAGGAGAACGAGGACATCCACCCTGACTGGGTGAGGCGGATCGAGGCCGCGGTCGACTTGCGCGAGGAAGCAAGGGCCCGCCTTGATGCAGACGAGGATGCACTCGACATCGCGCGCGACTTCAACAAGCGCGATGAGCCGCTGATCATGGCGCGTTGGCTGTCCGTAACGATCACCGCGTACGCAGTCGACGACCGTTACCTCGGCCGGCGCCGCCACCACGGGAAGGTGACCAACGAGGAAGCGTGGCCGGCGTTGGTAACTCCGGCGGTGCACCTGCGGGCGGTGCAGGCAGTCGAGGCTCGTAAGAAGTCTCGCAAGTACAACCAGCGTCCCGGGCGCGCCATTCACTGGTTGTCCGCGATCATGAAGTGCGACATCTGCGAGATCCGGGTCAACTCGGACCGGCAGCACGGGCTACCGCGGTACTCCTGCCAGGCGCCGGCCGCTGGGGACGCGAAGGGGTACCACGCGAGCGCACAGGTCTCGATCGTCGATCCGTATGTCGAGGGTCGGTTGTTCGAGTGGCTGGCGTCGCCCTCGTTTCGGCGTGCGTTCACGCGCAGCGACGACGAGCTGCTGCGCGAAGCTGAGGACGCCGAGGCCGCGGCGCGGTTGCTTCGAGCGGAGCTTGAGGAGTTCTATGAGCTCGCCGGCAAGGGCCAACTTTCGGCGCGTGCACTGGCCGCGGTCGAGGCTGAGAAGTTGCCGAAGATCGAGGAAGCGGAGCAGAAGGCACAGGCGTTGGGTGTGCCGACTGTCGTACGGGATCTGGTCGGCCTGAGCGAGGACAAGATCGCCGAGGCGTGGAAGGGGCTTGACCTCGGACGTCGACGCAAGATCGCGGAAACGCTCCTTGAGGTACGGCTCAAGCCCCAGGGGCCGGGGAACGTCCTGCCGGCGGAGCAGTTCGTTTCCGTCGTTCCGAAGCAGCTCGCACGGCCCCCGAGGAAGGCCGTCAAGGCTGCTTAGAAGGACGCGGGACGCGAGGGCCGCACGGGTCAATCCGTGCGGCCCTCGCGGCGCTTACGCGTCGCTGGGTCTGTCTTCGTCCACGTCTTGGCCTCGTTGGGGGGCAAGGCCGTTCAGAGCTTGTTCTAGGCCGGCTGCGCCGGTTGGTGTGATGTGGCGGCCGTCAAGATCGATGGTCAGACCGTCCGGTGTGGCTCGAACGACTGCGACTGCTCCCGTGTCCAGTTGGCGGCGGTTTACGCGGATCAAAGGTGCTGCCCCCCTGTTGGCATGGCTAGCCCATGACTCGAACATATGACCGAGTCACGGGGCCCGGACTACCTTACTCCGCCTAACACCGCTGGTCACGCGCATACCACGTAGCGCTACTGACATTGGTTTGACGATCAATCACCGTCCGTTAGTTCCCGAGGTAGCTCGCCTGCGGCGTACCGCCTGAGCAGGTTCTCGACCCTTGGCATGTCGGCGCGCCCCATGCCGGGCGCGTGCACGACGACGACTGTCGACTCATCAGTGCTGGCCTCGAACGGGTCGTCCGCAACGAGGCCGCAATACTGCTGCGACGCTGCGATGCGCACGTCTCGCTCAGGCTTCCCGAGCGCCTGAGCTATGGCCCCGATCACTCCCGGGGCGATCTGTATGCGCTGATCCTGCGCGATCCGGTGAAAGGTCGTGTAACCGACCCGCTCCTCGGTCTTCGGGTCGACTGCCTTTTCGGCGAGCTTGCGGTACGAGATCCCCCGCCCCTCTCTCACCTCACGGACGAGGTCGCCCAGAGGGGTGCCGAAGGGCCAACTTGGGGTGCCGGACTCCGACACGCTCTCACTCCCGTTCTTGTTGCAAAACTCGAACACTCTCATCTAACCAGCGATGACCGGTGTTCGCACACCTGGAACTGCGTTGACGTGCCCTTTCGAGCCGCTTACGGTTGCTGGTGTTCGAGAACTGCAACACCGGGGCGGGCGCTTTCAGGCACTATGCCCCCCTGGTTGTTCGAATTGTGGAACAAGACGGAAGGGGGAGCCGTGACCACAGCGCAGACAACGCCCGAGCCGGTGAGCCCCGAGGACTGGCCCGAGCCGACCGACGAGCAGATCGAGCTCGTTCGACGAGTCCTCGCCCCACTCATCCATCAGGCGCGAGCCGACCGCGCCGAGCAGCCGTCCGCAGCGTGAGGAGAACACCACGTGAGCACCGTTGAATTTGTCGGTCCGCCGCCGGCGCAGCGCAACACCAAGCACGCCCGCATCGCCCGTGAGCTGCGAGCGCACCCGAGGGTTTGGGGAGTCGTCCGCCGGCCCGACACGCTGCCCCGTGCAGCCTCGGCCGCACAGGCGATCCGCGACGCCCGCCTGCCGGCCTACGCGCCGGCCGGCTCGTTCGAGGCCGTCGCCCGCACGGTGACCGAGGGCGGGCGCACCGAGCACCGCGTTTACGCCCGCTACGTCGGCGAGCAGCCGTGACGACCGCGACCGCGCAGCCGGCGCTCGTGACGCCGACGGGTGTCGTCGTCGCCCCCGCCGGCCTGAACCGCGAGCAGTGGCTCAAGGTGCGCCGTACGGGCATCGGTGGCTCAGAAGTCGCCGCCGTGCTCGGCATGACCAAGTACACGTCACCGCTTGAGGTCTACCTCGACAAGGTCGGCGAGCTGCCGCTCGACCGCCCGCAGCACCCGGACCTCGCCGAGGCCGCGTTCTGGGGGCACCAGCACGAGCCGACGATCGCCCGCGTGTTCGCCGAGCGATCCGGCCTCGGCGTCGTCGAGGGCCCGGGAACTCTGGCCCACGTCGAGCGCCGATGGATGCTCGCCAACGTCGACCGGTACGTGCTCGACGAGGACGAGTCGGCACCGTCAAGCCTGCTGGAGATCAAGACCCGCTCGGCCTTTCAGCTCGACGAGTGGCTGCTCGGCGTGCCGGACGGGCCGGCGCTGCAAACGCACTGGTACCTCGCGGTGACCGGTTACTCGCACGCGTACGTCGCTGCGCTGCTCGGCGGTAACCGGCTGCTGATTCACCGGGTGGAGCGCGACGAGGCCCTCGTCGAGCACCTTGTCGAGATCGTCGGGGAGTTCTGGCAGGGGGTGCTCGATCGCCGGCCGCCCGCGGTCGATGGCAGCGAGGCCACCGAGGAACTGCTCGGGCACCTCTACGAGGTCAAGGCCGGCGCCGTGACGGTCGCCGATCCGGCCGAGGTTCTGCCGCTGCTGGAGCGCCGGCGCGAGCTCAAAGCGCGCGAGCAGCGCGTCGTCGACGAGCTGCGCGAGGTCGACAACCGGCTCAAGGCCACCGCCGGCGAGGCCGAGGTCGTCAAGGTCCGCGACCGAGTCGCGTTCACGTGGAAGCAGAACGGCCCGCTCTCACAGAAACGATTCGCCGCAGCTCACCCCGAGCTCGCAGCCCAGTACACGCACAGCGTCGATGCGCTCGATACGAAGCGCCTCGCCGCCGAGCATCCCGACGAGTTCCGCGCCCACCGTGCGCGACGCCTCGTTGTGCCCAAGGAGAACGCCGCAGCGTGAGCAACCTCGCCGAGCGAGTCGTCGCCAAGCACACCAACCGCCCCACCGCCCAGACCAACCGCCCGCAACAGCCGGCAACCCTCGTGCAGTTCGTACAGCAGATGCGCCCGGAGATCGAGCGCGCGCTGCCGGCTCACCTCGGGGGCGCCGACCGAATCGCCCGTATCGCGCTGACTGAGCTGCGCCGCGTCGAGCACCTCGCCGAGTGCAGCCGCGAGTCGTTCGCCGGCGCCCTGATGACCTGTGCGCAGCTCGGCCTCGAACCGGGCGGCGTCTCGGGCGAGGCGTACCTGCTGCCCTTCTGGAACAAGAAGGTTCGCGGGTACGAGGTGCAGCTCGTCCTCGGCTATCAGGGCATGATCAAGCTGTACTGGCAGCACCCCCTCGCCGCCGGCCTCGACACGCACACCGTGTTCGAGGGCGACGAGTTCGAGTACGAGTACGGGCTCAATCCGGTGTTGAAGCACCGGCCAGCCCGGGGCAACGCCAAGGGACAGCCGACGCACTATTACGCCGTGGCTCGGCTCACGAACGGCGGCTCGGCGTTCGTCGTGCTGGACGTCGACGACGTCGAGGCGATCCGCAAGCGCAGCAAGGCCAAGGACTTCGGCCCGTGGGCGAGCGACTACGACGCCATGGCCCGCAAGACGTGCGTACGGCAGTTGTTCAAGCTGCTGCCGAAGTCTGCCGAGCTCGCCCGTGCCGTCGCGCACGACGAGACCGTGCGTCGTGATCCGTCACCCGAGGGCCTCGACGCTCCGGGCGACTACATCGAGGGCGAGATCGTCGAACGGCCGGCCGCCGAGCAGGCAGCGGTCGAGGACGTGCCGGAACGGTTCGCCGGCTGGCCAGAGGCCGCCGAGCCGGCCGTCGCCGAGGCTGCCGCACAGTGACCCGCCGGCCGGCCATTGCCTACCGGTGCCGGCACTGGGACGGGGCGAGGCGCCGCTACTGCGGCGCCCCGGGCGCCCGCCGCTACCTCACCGGCTACCGGTGCCCCCTGCACACCCCCGCGGCCCTCGCCGGCCGCCCCGAACCCGACACCCCACCACCGTAAGGAGGGCCGGCGCCGTGGCGTGGCTCAAGATCGACGACTCAAGCCACATGCACCCGAAGTTCATCGCCGCGGGTAACGCCGCGTTGGGCTTGTGGTTGCGCTGCGGCGCCTACTCCGCGCAGCACCTCACCGAGGGACACGTGCCCGGAGTCGTGGCCAAGCAGTACGGCACCGCTCCCCAGGCGCGCAAGCTCGTCGCGGTCGGTCTGTGGCACGAGCACGGGCACGACTGCCCCCGTTGCGCGCAGCCGACCCCGGGCGACTACGTGGTGCACGACTTCTTCGAGTCCGGTCGCAACGCCACCCGGGCCCAGGTCGAGGCGAACCGCGCCGCCGCCGCCGAGCGCAAGGCCAAGAGCCGAACGCGGGCGAACAGCGCGCGGACCGTCGACGAATCGGCCGCGGATCGTGAGCGAAACACGCACGGTCCGACGCCGAATATCGACGGGAACGAACCCCCGTTTCAGGGCAGAAACGCAGGTCAAGAAGGGGTGTCACGGCGTGACGCTGCGGAGGGTGTCACAGGCCCCCAAGCCAACACCAAGCCTTACCCCTCCACTTCCTACGGAAGTGGAGGGAAACAAGCTAGCTCCGCCGAACCTCGGATCGCCGAGCCTGTACGGCCCCTCGTCGACGCCATGAGCGCCGCCGGAATGGTCGTCTCGTGGGAGCTCGCGCCGGCCGAGTGGCTGCTGCTGCAAGCCCTGATCGAACGCTGCGGCGTCGCCGTCCTCGTCGACCACGCCGGCGGAGCCTGGCAGGCCGCCCGCACACGCCCCCGCTCGGCTCGGTACTTCCTCGCCGGCTGGCGCTCCCTTCCCTCGATGCCCGCCCACACCCCGGACACCAGCCGCGGCCCCAACGTCGTGCCGCTCAAGGCCGGCCGCCCCTCGACCACCGATCAGCGCGTGCGCGACGGACTCGACCTCGCCGCCCGACTCCGCGAACAGGAGGCCACATCATGACCCCGGCCG
Organism: Streptomyces sp.; assembly: GCF_035645055.1. GTDB lineage: Bacteria > Actinomycetota > Actinomycetes > Streptomycetales > Streptomycetaceae > Streptomyces. The sequence goes on from NZ_DASQNH010000056.1 coordinate 39,329, forward strand.
ACGCCGCCGAGCTGCTCACCCTGTGCGCAGCATTCGACCGCCGCACCATCGGCGAGGCCGACGCCCGCGCATGGGCATACGCGCTGCGCGACGTCCCCCTCGACGACGACGCCCGCGACGCAGTCGCCGACCACTACGGGCGTACTGAGGAGTGGATCACCCCCGCCCACGTGCGGAAGGTCCGCGCCCGCATCCGTGCCGACCGCATCGGCGCCGCCCACCCCGTCTACGAACCCCCGCAGGGTGAGTACGAGACTGGCGCCCAGTTCACGGAGCGGCGCCGCGCACAGATCGCTGCCGCGGCTGACGGCAACGTGCCGGCCCGCTCCATCGGGCAGGCCCTCGACGCCGTGCCGCCGCGCGAGGTCCTCGCCTTGGTCGCCGGCATCGGCCGGCCCGTCGACGACGAGCCGGCCCCGTACATCAGACCCGAGCGGCGAGCCGAGGTCCGCGCCCCGTTCAACGGCAAGCGCCCCGCCCTCGTCGAGCTCGCCGTCGACTGCCCGAACGAGCAGTGCCGAGCCGGCCGCCGCCGCTTGTGCAAGGGGTCGCGCGGCGCCGAGCTGCGCACCGGAGTACACGCGAGTCGACGAGACGCCTACGCCACCGCTTACGCCACCTGCCCGGAGTGCGACGCCGGCCCCGGACAGCAGTGCGCCGCGCCCGAGCCGCACCCCGCGCGCATCCGTGCCGCCCTCGCGCCGGCCCCGGACGCCGAGGACGACGACGAGCAGCAGGACCTCGCCCGCCTCATGAGCACCCCACCGCAGCCGCGCACCGCGCGCGCCCGCCACACGACCGGAGGACTCCGCGCATGACTCCGAACGCTGCCCGAGCCACCATCGCCGCCCACCTGACCGACGCACTCGACGTGCACCCGCACCTCGCCACCCTCACCGCATCCGAGCTGCTCGACCGCCTTGCCCGCGACGGATGGCAGATCACCGTCACCCGGGACGCGCGACCGGTCGCGCCTCGCGCGCGGGAGACCTCGCGCGCTCGGCGCCTCGTTGCTCGGCTCACCCGCCGTGCCCGATCGAACGGAGACCCGACCCCATGACGACCGCTGATCTCGTCGTCGCGCTCGTCGTGCTGCTCGTCGTCGCCTCGGGCGTACCGCTCGGCCGGATCGCGTGCCGACGAGACCCGGGCCCGTTGCGCCGGCACCCGGCCGACACTCGCGGCGCCTGCCCGCCGCACTGCATCACCTGCACCGCACTGAACGAGGGGGACCGATGAACACCCGCACCACCCGCACCCGAGCCGACTCTCGCCGCGGCCGGATCGCCGCCCGCGAGACCGAGCGCGACGCCCGCCGCGACCGCTTCCGGCTGCTGCTCGCCCGCGCCGACCGCGGGGTGCTCACCGCCGAGGACTGCGCCCAGCTCCGCGGCGACGTCGAGGCCGAGGTCGCCGAGAACGACACCTTCCGGCGCAGCGCCGGCGGACAGCAGGCCGCCGCGATGCGGCTGCACAAGCGGATCGAGGCCGCCGAGCAGGCGATCGTCGAGACCGAGTCCGACCGCGACGAGCAGGCCGAGCGGCTCGCCACCGCGGCCAAGCTCGCCGGCGCCCTCGGCGACTACCTGCCCGGCGACGGATGGCACCTCGCCGAAACGATCCGGCGCCTGTGCGAGGGCGAGCTCACGCCCGAGCAGGCCCTCGCCGACACCGCCCACTGACCAACCCCAGGGAGCACCACCGATGACGCCCGCCGCCATTGCCCGTCGCGAGACTGCCGACGCGCTGCGCACCGTCCGGGAGCTGTGGGGCGAGCTGCTGCTCGCCATCGAGACCCCGCCGGCCGATGTGTGGCCCCCGCGGCAGCTCGCGCACACTATGCGCGCCGGCGACGACGAGCAGCTCGTCGTCGAGGACCGCGCGCCCCTGGTGTTGCGCGAGCACCCCGCCCCGCTCAACCTCGGCGCGCTCGACGCCGGCCTCGCCATCGAGCGGCAGGTGTTCGCCCTCGCCGACACCCTCGCCGCCGCCGTCCAGCAGGCCGCCGGCGACGACCCTCGCCTGTGGCGCCCTGCCACTGACCGCGGTCCGGGGAGCCGCGCGCACGGGCTGCACTTCGCGTGCGTGTGGGTCGAGGGGCGCGCGCTCGACGAGGACACCGAGCCCGAGCTCGACGAGCACGGCGCCCTCGTCGCTGCCCCGTTCGGCGCCCTGCCCGAGTATCTGCTGCACGAGGCACGGCGCACCGCCCGGAGCGTCGAGGGCCGGCTGCTGCGCGCCCTCGGCCTCGACGAGCGGCACACCCCCCTGCCGGATCGCCCGTGCCCGTGGTGCGCCGGCGAGCTCTCTCTGCACACCGGGCCCGAGCAGGCGCCGACCGTGACGTGCTCGACCGGGGCCGAGTGCCCGGCGCCCGTGGACGTCGACCGGTACGGCCGGCGCGTGTGGGAGTGGGCCGACCTGCTCGCCCTCGTCGCAGTCCTGGCCGCCGGTGAGCAGCCCGGGGCGGTGGGGCCGGCCGCGGCGTAGGGCCGGCCCCAGGGTGGGGTGCCGGGCAACTCCCGCCCGCAAGAGATGAACTGAGTTCACGTCAACACTTGTGAACTCAGTTCATTTCAACTACGGTGAACCTCGTTCCGCCGGGCCTCCAACCGGCACCACCGAGCAAGGGAGCAAACCCCATGCGCACCAACCGAATTGAGCTGCCGCCCTACCCGAGCGACGAGGATCACGCGCCGCTGCTCGTCGACCTCGCCCTCGCCGAGGTCGTGTTCGCCCGGGACGTCGCCGACGGCGACCTCGTCCTCGGCATCGCCGACCTGTTCGGCCGCGTCGAGTACCACAACGACCAGTACACGGCCCGTCCGCAGCCGTTTGACCCGACGTGCCAGTGCGGCGGCTGCAACACCTACGACGCCGCCGAGGGCCCGTTCGTGAACCTCGGCGACGACAACCAATGGCAGGTGTGCGACTCGATGCCCGCTGAGTGGCTCGTCGTGATCGTCCGGGCCGCCCACCTCGCCTGACCTCCCCTCGGGGGCCGCCCACCCGGGCGGCCCCCACCCCGCCGGGTCTCCAACCGGCACCACGCCAACAACCCCAAGGGAGCAAACCCCATGGATCAGCAGACGCTCACCGAGCAGACCGGCATCAGGTACGCCGCCGCCGGACGCCGCGGTAAGCGCGTCCACTACTCGCCCGGGAACGACGACACCCTGTGTGGACGGGCGATCGAGCAGTACCTCGACGCCTCGGAAGCGGTCGCCCTGCTCGACAAGGGGCACGAGCTGTGCACCCCCTGCCACCGCGCGGCCGAGAAGCGAGCCGAGGCGCAGCGCCTCGCCGCCGAGTCCCCCCTCGCCGCCGCCGCGGTCGCCTTCGCCGAGACCGTCGAGCAGGTCGACGCCGAGCGCGCCGAGGCCGAGCAGGACGTCGAGCAGCGATACGTCGTGCACGAGCTCGGCGACGAGTACGGCGTGATGGACACGTACACCGTTGAGTGGGTGATCGAGCAGACCGAGCAGAGCGACGCCGAGGCGACCGCGGCACGACTCAACCGTGAGCACGCCGAGGCCCGCGCCGCCGGCCCGATCGTGCACCGGTTCCACTCCACCGGCGAGGCGTACAACGCAACACAGTGCCGCGACCACATCCGCGACGGCGACGTGCTCGTGATCGAGCGCGAGCAGGTCGTCGGGTTCCTCGTCGACGCGTGGCCGGGCGCCATCACGACCGCGCACGGCGAGCTGCACACGTTCACCACAGACCCTCGGACGCTGGGCAACGGGAAGTACGCCGCATCTGTCGACCTCGCCGAGCAGCTCGCGCGGGAGCTCGGCGCCCCCCTCGCCGCCGAGCAGCGCGTCGTCGAGGGCGTCGTCGTCGAGCACGCCGGCGTCACCGAGGGCAGCACCCCGAGCAACTCCACTCACCCCGACGTGGTCGCCGCGCGCGCCGCGCTCGCTCAGCTCAAGCCGGCCGCGCTCACCGATCACCACGACGTGACCGAGCCGACCGAGGCCGAGGTCGAGGTGCGCGGGTTCATGCTTGACCCGCGCGGGGGCGGGCGCGTTGCCGCCTACTGGCTGGAAGGGGGGCGCATCGTCCGCCACGACGAGCCGGTGAACGGCACGTGCCTTGAAATCCTGGCGATGCGGTTCGAGCGGGCAGGGTGGACCGTCGAGCCCATGCTGCGCAGCTCGCAGTGTGTCTTCGCGCACCGTCCGGCCGAGGCCGCCGCGCCCGCTCCGCAGACGACGGCCGCCGCGGTCGAGCCGGCCCCGGCCGCTATCGAGCCGGCCGCGCCCGAGTGTCTGCACCGGATTGCCGTTCGCCCGGACGTGTCCGGCGACCCGATCACCACGTGCGCCCGCAAGCAGCCCAACCAGGAAGCCGGCGTGTTCAGCGACGAGGGATGTGTCGAGGCGTTCGACTGCGCTGTTCAGGCCGCCAACCGGGCCGCCGAGATGAACGTCGAGGAGGACGCGCCGGCCGGCGACCCGCTGTACCTGTGGGACCTGCTGTGTGTCGAGCACCGTGACGACGAGCAGCAGGTCGACACCTGCGAGAAGTGCAACGCCGTACCGGCTGAGGACCGTTGCCCGGAGTGCTCGGGCAAGGGGTGCCACTGGTGCTACTGGACGGGCGAGAAGCAGCCCGAGCAGACCGAGGCCAGCGTCGGCGAGCAGGGCGTCGACGAGCCCGCGGCCGAGGTCGCCGGCACCTGGCGTGCGGGGTGGATCAAGGCCGAGCAGGCGCCGGCCGGCGATGCGCTGTTCGACCTCGGCGACGACGTCGAGCAGGGGCAGTTGTTCGCGTAGCGCCCACCCGTAAGGATGAACCGAGTTCACCACTCTACTTGTGAACTCGGTTCATCCTCGGTAGTGTGAACCTCGTTCCGCCGGGTCTCCAACCGGCACCACCCACTACCACGGGAGCAAACCCCATGGACCTCGTCACCTTCGCCGCCGCCCGCACCGCTACGCAGCACTTCGGCATCATGGTTGAGGGTGCCCCCTTCACCATCTGCCGCACCTCGGCCTGCAACCTGGCCCCGCTCGACGAGGCCGGCGAGGGGCCGATCTGTCAGACCTGCACGCGCGGGGCGGCCGTTCTGCGGTCGCGTGTGCTGCGTCCCGAGGTGCGCCTGCTGGCCACCGCCCGCAGCGCCACCGCCGCGGGGCACTACCTCATCGAGGCCGAGGGCGAGTCGGTCGCCTACTGCGGTAAGCAGCTCGGCGAGGCCACCCCGAAGAACACCCGCGTCTGCAAGCCGTGCGAGTCGCTGCGCTCTGCGGTCGCCGCGTTCGATCAGGAGCGGCTGAGCGAGCAGTGCGGGTACGCGGTCGACGCCGAGCGGCCGATCGAGTGCGCCGACTGCGATTGGGTGGGCCGGTACGTTGAGGACTCCCCCAAGGGCAAGGCCGAGTGGCGCCGCCACTTCTACGAGGAGTGCGGCGCCGACATGGAGGACGAGGCCGGCGAGCAGCCGCGCGTCGAGGACGTCGTCGGGACGTGGCGCGAGGAGTGGTTCACCGCCGGGCAGCAGGTGCTCGACGGACTGCTCGACGAGCAGGGCGCACTCTTCGCCTGACCATCCCCGCCCGCCCCGGACCCCCGGGGCGGGCCCTTTTCGACTGGAGAGCACACCGTGAGCAGCAAGGGCAACGAGCAGCGCGCCGCCACATACCGCCGCAAGCAGCCGCCGGGCAACGGCACCGAGCAGCGGTCGCTCGCCGAGCAGCAGCGCGCGATCGAGAAGGCATTCGGGGCCAACTCGCCGCGCGGCCGGCTCGTCGCAAGCCTGCTTACCGCCGTTGTCGCGTACGAGGACGAGGAACGGGCGGCACGGGAGCGGGAGACCGCGGAGCGCGCCGCCCTCGCGCGCGACGTGGCAGCCACGCACGACGCCGATCGCGCGGCCGACGAGTTGACACTCGCCGAGGTGGGACGCATCCGGCGCGCGTACAAGCTCGCCGAGGCAGCCACACCGCGCGTGATCATCAAGGCGCACGAACAGCAAGGCATGAACGCGGCGGAGATCGCGCGCGAGCTGGACGTCGCACCCACGTACACGGCACGCATCATCCGGGAGCACAAGGCGGCGACCGAGGGCGAGGCGTAACGGGCCGGCTCGCCGTTCTCCACCGTCGAGCCGACCCTCGCCGCCGGACCGGACCATGGGCGAGCAAACCGCCCGCCGGTCCGCGGCTGCGCACAGGGTATCTCGCCGGCCGACCCGAACAGGCTTGCGTCGTTATCGATCTGTGACCTAATGTTGGGGGTGCCTCCGGCGTGCCCGGAAACAACGACCCTCACCACGTCCCGCCGCATCCCCTCCGCGGCGGGGCGTTCGCATGTCCGCGGGGAGGTGACGCCATGGCCGAGCCGATCCGAGAGAAGGACCGCGCGGCAGTTCGCCGGCTGCACGCCGAGGGCAAGTCTCGTAACCAGATCGCCCGAAGCATCGGGCGCAGCGCCGCCACCGTGAGCAAGATCGCTCGCGAGGAAGGGCTCACCTTCGCCGGGGGCGCCCGCGTCGCCGCGGCCACCGAGGCTCGCCGAGCCGATGCTGCCGCGCGCCGCGAGCTGCTCGCCGACGAGGCCCTCGACGGCGCGCTGCGCCAGGTCGAGCAGGCCGGCGGCGCCGAGTCCGCCCGCGACGCACGCGACCGGGCCACCGCCGCCCGCGCGCTCACCGAGGTACACGCCCGCGTTTCCGAGCTCACCCGCCAGACCAGTACCGGCAGCGCCGGCGCCTCGATGCTCGACCGCCTCGCCGATGCCCTGATCGGGCCGAGCGGGGGTGACCGCGAGGGGGTGTGATGCCCGCGCCGCTCCCCCTGTCCGACAAGCAACTGCGCTCGATCCGTGAGTCGTTCACCGCCCGTATCTCGATATGGCACGGCAGCGTGCGGTCGGGAAAGACCGTGGCCTCGTTGCTGGCGTTCCTGCTGTCGATCCGGCGTGCGCCGGCAACCGGGTTGATCCTGCTGTGCGGGCGAAGCTTGCAGACGATCGAGCGCAACATCATCGAGCCGCTGTCCGACCCCGAGCTGTTCGGGGCGGACGTCGCCTCGGAGATCCGGCACACCCGCGGCGCGACCGTCGCAACGATCCTCGGCCGCACCGTGCACCTGATCGGCGCGAGCGATGCGCGCGCCGAGGGCCGGCTGCGCGGCGCGACTGCCTGCCTGGCCTACGTCGACGAGGCCACCCTCGTACCCGAGCCGTTCTTCGTGCAGTTGCTCGCGCGACTGTCCGTACCGGGGGCGCGGCTGCTGTGCACCACGAACCCCGACTCGCCCCGGCATTGGCTGCGTAAGGGCTACCTTGACCGGGCCGGCGAGCTGGACCTCGCCGAATGGCACTTCCGCCTCGCCGACAACCCCTCGCTTTCGCCGGCCTACGTCACCGCCCTGTCCGCCGAGTACACCGGTCTCTGGCGCCGGCGCATGATCGACGGGGCATGGGTGGTCGCCGAGGGCGCGATCTACGACATGTACGACGAGCAGCGGCACGTCGTCGACGAGCTGCCGGCCATGCGCCGGCACTGGCTCGGCATCGACTACGGCACGACCGCGCCTTTCTCCGCGGTGCTGCTCGGCCTCGGCGACGACGACCGGCTGTACGCCTGTGCCGAGTGGCGGTACGACTCCCGCGCGCGGCATCGGCAGATGACCGACGCGCAGTACAGCGCCGCCGTCCGCGGCTGGTTGGCCAAGCTCGGCGTCGAACCCGAGTGGACGTTCGTGGACCCGAGCGCGACGAGCTTTTCGGCGCAGCTCTGGGCCGATGGGCACCCCCGGGTCGCGCGGGCCGATAACAGCGTGCTCGACGGCATCCGCAGCATGTCGAACGCGCTCGACGCCGGCCTGCTGCTCATCCATCGCTCATGCGAGGGGCTGCTCGACGAGCTGCCCGAGTACGCGTGGTCGGAAGAGGCCGCCGCCCGCGGTGAAGACCAGCCGATCAAGGCGAACGATCACTCGGTCGACGCCGCCCGCTACGTGCTGCACAGCACCGCGCACGAGTGGCGCCACCTGCTGACCCTCGCCGCCTAGTCCCCCAACCACCGCCCGGCCGCCCAGTGATGGCGCTCAGGGCCGCACGCGTGCCGAAGGGGGGTGAGGCATGTCTGCCGACTGGACCGACCGTTTCCTCGCGCGCGTCGTCGACACCCCCGCCGGCTGCTGGCAGTGGACCGGCTACCTGATGCCGAACGGCTACGCCCGCATCTCGATCGCCGGCGAGCGCCAGTACGCGCACCGCGTCGCGTACGAGGCCATGGTCGGGCCGATAGCCGAGGGCCTCGTGATTGACCATCTGTGCCGCAACCGCGGGTGCGTCAACCCCGACCACCTCGACGCCGTGACGCAGCGAACCAACGTGCTGCGAGGCGAGTCGCACGCCGCCACGCGGGCGCGGCAAACCGCCTGCATCCGAGGTCACGCATTCGACCGAGCCAACACCTACCGGGCCGGCAACGGCACCCGGAAGTGCCGCAAGTGCCGCGCCGCGGCGCGCGAGCGAGCTCGACGCAGACAGGGGGTGACGCGTGTCCCTGCCTGAGAACGGCGCCCCGTGGCCGCCGCCTCACCTGTCCAGCCTGTACCGGGAGATCACCGTCAATGACGCGTGGTACTCGGGCGACCGGCGCCGGCTCGCCGAGGTCTACCGCACCGAGCGGCAGCGGCGCAGCGACGGCCGGCGCCGGCTGTGGGCACGGCACCGCACAGCGGATCGGACCAAGGGTGACGACGGCCGGCTGCACATTCCCCTCGCCGGCGACATCGCGAGCGCCTCGGCCGAGCTGCTGTTCGCCGAGCCCTTCACGTTCACCGTGGCCGACACCGGCACACAGGGCCGGCTCGAAGACATCGCCGAGGCCGGCGGACTGGCAAACACCCTGCTTGAGGCTGCCGAGGTCGGGGCCGCCCTCGGCGGAACCTTCCTCCGGGTTACCTGGGATTCCGAGCTTGCCGCCCGTCCGCTGATCACTGTCATGCATCCCGACAAGGCGCTGCCCGAGTTCTCGTACGGGACGCTGCGCGCCGTGACGTTCTGGCGCGAGCTGCCCGGCAGCGACGACGACACCGTATGGCGCCACCTCGAACGGCACGAGCGCGGGCGCATCGTCCACGCCCTGTATCAGGGGACGTCCGACCGCATCGGCACCCGCGTGCCGCTCACCGAGCACCCCGATACGGCCGGCCTCGTCGACTCCCTCGACGCCGAGGGCGACACCATCACCACCGGCGTTGACGCGCTCACCGCGGCGTACGTGCCCAACGCGTTGCCCAACCGCCGCCACCGCGGCTCACCGTTCGGACGCTCCGACTACGACGCACCCCTGCATGACCTCATGGACGCACTCGACGAGACATGGTCGAGTTGGCTGCGCGACATCAGGCTCGCCCGCGCGCGGCTGATCGTCCCGGACGCCTACCTACGCGACCACGGCCCCGGCCGCGGCGCCTCATTCGACGACGACCGGGAAATCTGGGCCGCCCTGTCCATCCCGCCCACCGAGGGCGCCGGCATCACCCTGTCGCAGTTCGCGATCAGAGTCGCCGAACATCAGACGACGTCCGACGCGATCGTGCGCCAGGCCGTACAGTCCGCCGGCTACTCACCGGCCACGTTCGGCATGGACGATCAGGGCGCCGTGACCGCGACCGAGGTCAAGGCCCGGATGCGGCGCAGCATGACCACACGCGAGAAGAAGTCGCGTTACTGGGCGCCGGCCCTCGCCGACATCCTGCACGTGGCGCTCATGCTCGACCGCCACCTGTTCACTCCCTCGCTCGTCGTCGAGCGGCCCCGAGTGGCGTTCGGCGACGGAGTGAGCGAGGACCCGACCAGCGTCGCTCAAACCCTGTCGCTGCTCACCCAAGCACAGGCCGCGAGCGTCGACACGCGCGTGCGCATCCTGCACCCCGATTGGGACGACGACGCCGTGCGGGCCGAGGTCGACCGCATCCTCGTCGAGACTGGCGCCGCCGTGCCCGACCCCATGCAGGCCGGCGCCCTCGCCTGACATAAGGAGGGGGGCGCCGTGCCGATTCACCCCGGCCTCGTCGAGGACCTGTCCGCCGGCGTCCGCAGCCTGTACGAGGACGCCGAGCAGCGGTTGCTCGGAATCATCGCCCGGCAGCTCGCCGACGGGTACGACGCCCCGGGGTGGGCCGTGGCCAAGCTCGCCGATATCCAGCCGCTACGGCGCGCGGCGCAGCAGGTCGTCGACTCGCTCTCGACCGCCCTCGACCTTGAGGTGTGGGACGTGATCGCCGAGGCGTACAACGTCGGGGCGCAGGCTGGCCTCGCCGAGCTTGGCGCCCTGGGCGACGACGACGCCCGGCGGATCGCCGAGACGACGCCGGCGACGCGCGCCGTCGACCGGCTCGCGCAGGAAACGGTCGACCTCGTCACCGAGACGCACCGCGGCATTCTCCGCGGCGTCGAGGACGGGTACAGGCAGGTGATCGCCGAGGTAGCGGCAACGCCGCTGCTCGGCATCGACACCCGCCGCCAGGCCACGCAGCGCGCTATGGAGCGGTTCGCCGACCGCGGCTTTCGATCGTTTGTCGACCGCTCCGGGCGCGCGTGGCAGATGACGAGCTACGCCGAGATGGCCACCCGCACCGCCCTGGGGCGAGCCGCGGTCGAGGGGCACACCGACCGACTGCGCGCGGCCGGCCTCGGCCTCGTCATCGTCTCCAACGCCCCGCACGAGTGCCCGCTCTGCAAGCCGTTCGAGGGCAAGGTGCTGTCGATCGACGGCCCCGACGGGCCGCGCGAGGTCACCGTCGAGCACGCCATCGAGGACGACCGCACCGTGCGCGTGCACGTGGTCGGCTCGCTCAACGAGGCGCGCGCCAGGGGCTTTCAGCATCCCAACTGCCGGCACTCCGTCGCCGCCTACCTCCCTGGTGTGACCCGCGTCCCCGAGGACGCGTCCGAGGACCCCGACGGGTACGAGGCGACACAGAAGCAGCGCGCCATCGAGCGCAACATCAGGAAGTGGAAGAAGCGTTCAGCCGCCGCCCTCACACCCGAGGCCAAGCGCGCGGCCGAGGCCCGCGTGCGCGCGTGGCAGGGACGGATGCGCGGACACCTCGCCGACCATCCCGAGCTCATCCGCCGGCGCGAGCGCGAGCAGCTCGGCGCCGGCAACCTCCCCCCGGACAGTGGCACCGCCGGCCGGCCCGGCACACCGGCCGGCCCCGGCTCGGACGTGTTCGAGGCCGCGCGCGTGCGCGCCGGCGACGAGCGCACGCTGCCCGAGCTCACCGACGAGCAGCTCGGCGCCGCCATCCGGCCCGGTGTCCTCGATCAGCGCGACCTCGACCGCATCCGCAGCGAGGCTGACCGGCGCGATACGGCCGAGTTGCTCGCCCGGCTGCGCCCGAACGGCCGGCTCGCCGAGCCGCTTACGCAGTTCAGCGACGACGAGCTCGCCCACGCGATCGGGCACCTGGGCGACGACGAGTTGCTGCGCGTCGTGGCCGAGCTCGACCGGCGCGACGTCGACGCCGCCCTGCCGGCCGCGCGCCGCGACCTGATCGGGCTATCCGACCGCGAGCTCGCCGCACGGGCCCGCAACGTCGACGAGGCCGAGCGCGCCGAGATCGCCGCCGAGGCCAACCGGCGCCGGCTGCTGGCCGAGGTCTTCCCCGGCGGCCGGCTCGCCGCGGACCTGTCCACCATCGGCGACGACGTCCTCGGGTGGGCGATCCGGTACGCGACGCCCGAGGACGTCGAGCGGATCGCCGACGAGCTCGACCGCCGGTACCCGCCGGCCCCGCTTCCCGAGGCCGCCGGCGCGCACACCATCGAGGGGCAACTCGCCGACCGGGCCGCCATCGACGAGGCACTCGCGCCGGCCGAGACGCCCGACGAGTGGGGGTCACTCGCCCTCGACGAGGACCCGTACGCCGGAATGACCGCCGCCGAGCGATGGATCGCCGAGCGTGAGTACGAGGCCGAGCAGCAGCGCACCGCCTACACCCGCGCGCAGATACGCGAGATGTACCGCGAACACGTGTGGGCGCAGTACCTCGCCGCCGAGGACGCTACGAACGGCTATCTCCTCAACCGCAAGGCGCGCGCGGCCGGCGTCGACCCGGCGACCTTGTTCACCGGGCCCGCGCACGTCGCGTACGCCCGCGCGAGTGAGGACCTGATTCGGTGGTGGCAGGATCACCCGCGCCTTACGCTTGCCGAGTACACAGAGCAGATCACCGGCGTGCGGAACGCCGCCGCGGACACCGCGCGCAAGTCGCGCGATGATCAGCAGAACCGACTCTGAGGGGGCAGCAGTGGGCAGTCGTGGCGAGCTCGCCCGAGCCATCAACGCCGGCGCCGAGGCCGGCCGCAACGGTGACCCGGTCACCTCGTGCCCGTTCCCCGCTGGTGACCTACGCCGCTCGGCATGGGTCCGCGGGTACGCCGGCGCGCGACCGCTCCCCGACGAGTCCGCCGACTAGACGCTCGGCCACCTCCAACACCCCGTAAGGGCCTGCCAGATGGCGGGCCCTTTTTTCATGCCCGCACACCGCCCAAGGACGGATCACGCATGTCTGAACCCACCTCGACGCCGGCCCCCGCCCCGGCCCCGACCGACCCGCCCGCGGCCCCGGCACCGACGCCCCCGGCACCGCCCGCGCCGGCCGCTCCCGCGGCGCCGGCCCCCGCGGTCGACCCGGCGGCCGAGCAGCGCGCCACCGAGGCCGAGCAGGCAGCGCAGCGCGCACAGGCCGAGCGCGACGAGCTGCTCGCCGCACTGCGCAGTGTGCTGGACCCGAGCGGCGCGGCCGGCGAGCAGGACCCGGCCAAGCTCGCCGAGCAGGCCGCCACCGAGCGCGACGCCGCGCTCGCCGAGGCCCGGCAGCTCCGCGTCGAGCTCGCCGCCCACCAGGCCGCGCACAAGGCCGGCGCCGACCCCGCGCGGCTGCTCGACTCCCGCACGGTCGAGAAGCAGCTCGCCGCCCTCGACCCGACCGACCCCAAGTTCGCCGAGCAGCTCGACACCGTGATCGCCGCGGCGGTCGAGGCAAACCCGCTGCTGCGCGCCGAGGGCACCGCGCCGGCCCCGCCCAAGGGGGGCGCCGACTTCACCCCGGGCACCCCGCAGACGGTCACCCCCGAGCAGTTCGCCCGCATGACCTACGCGCAGCGCGTCGAGCTCCACCAGTCCGACCCCGATCTGTACGCGCGGCTGTCCGCCGCAAGCGAGTAAGGAGGGCAGCCGATGCCCGCAGGAAAGACCACCGCGGCACAGATGATCGTGCCGGACGTCTGGGCCGACATGGTGCAGGCGAAGTTCAAAGGCGCGCTCATCCTGGGCACGCTCGCAGTCGACGACAACACCCTCGAAGGTAAGCCCGGCGACAGCGTCAGCTTTCCGAAGTGGACCTCGCTTGGTGAGGCTGAGGACCTGACCGAGGGCACGCCGATGACGCCCGAGCAGCTCGGCACGAACCCCGGCAGCGAGGCGACGATCAAGGAGGCCGGCAAGGCGGTCGAGCTCACCGACAAGTCGAGGCTTGTCGCGTTCGGCGACCCCTACGCCGAGACGCAGCGGCAGCTCGGCGTACTGATCGCGCGGAAGATCGACAAGGATCTGACCGCCGCGGCCGAGGCCCCCGGCGTGATCACCGTGGACGCCTCGACGAGCGCCCTGTCGTGGAACGTCATGGTTTCCGGCATCGAGCGCTTCGGGGACGAGTGGGACCCGGAGAACATGGCCGGTCTGGTCATTCACTCTGTGCAGCGTGCCGCCCTGCTGCGTGATCCGAACTTCATCAGCGCCGACAAGCTCGGCGCCGGCGCCGTGATCCCGCGCGGCGTGATCGGTCAGGTGGGCGGCGTGAACATCTACGTTTCCGACCGCGTCACCACCGCGGGGACCGGGGCCGACATCACGTACAACGCGCTGCTCATCCGGCGTGGCGCCCTCGGCCTGCTCTACAAGCGCCGGCCCATCGTCGAGACAGACCGCGACATCCTCGCGCGCACCACGGTCGTCACGACCAACGTGCACTACGCGACGCACCGACTCGACGACGAGGGAATCGTCGTGCTCAAGACGAAGGGTGCGGCGTGATGATGCTTCGCCGCTACCACCGCGGAAACGATCCTTCGGACGACGAGGACGAGCAGCAGACAACGGAAGACGAGCAGACAGACGGGCCGCCGGCGAAGAAGCCGACGGCCCGTTCTGCTGCCCGCGGCAAGCCGAGGGGGTGATCGTGGCCCGACAGCCCTACGCCACCCCCGAGCAGCTCGCCGCATGGCTCGGCCGGCCCACACCGGCGGACGCCGAGCGGCTGCTCGCACGGGCCGGCGAGGACATCGACTCGGCCCTGCTCACCGCCGTATACGCGGTCGACGAGGACGGCGACCCGCTCGACCCAGACGTGCGAGCCGCGCTGAGCAGTGCCACGTGTGCACAGGTCGAGTACCAACTCGCCGCCGGCGACGACGGCACCGGCGCAGGCGGACAGTGGGACTCGGTATCGATCGGGCCCGTAAGCCTGTCCGGGCGCGGCCGGCGCGCAACAGCGACGGCCGGCGTCGACCTGGCCCCCCGCGCCGAGCGCGCGCTGCGACGGGCCGGCCTCACCCCGGGGCAGGTGTTCCCATGGTGACCCGCGTCCCCGAGGTCCTGCTGCGCCACCGCATCCGCATCGAGCCGTACGCCGGCGACTCCGCGTACGGGCCCACCTACCGGCCGGCGGTCGAGGACGTGCCGGCCCTCGTCGACCCCTCGCCGCGCCTGGTGCGCGCACCGGACGGTCGCGAGGTCACCGCGGCGGCGACGTTCATCGCCGGCCCCGGGCTCGACTGTCCGCCCGGCTCGCGCGTGACGCTGCCCGACGGCCGCACCGCGACCGCGCTCACCGTCGCCCACCACACCGCCCCGGGCCTCCCGGTGCCTGCCTGTACGGAGGTGAGTTGCGAGTGAGCCGTGCCCGTACCCGCATCCGCTGGAACGGCGACGCAGTCCTCGGCCGCGCCCGCGCCGGCGCCGCGCGCGGACTGCGACTCGGCGCCGAGCACCTGCTCGCCGAGTCCCGAACCGAGGTCCCGATCGCCGAGGGCACCCTCGAACGCTCCGGTACCGCCACCGTCGACGAGCGCGACCTCGTCGCCGGCGTCAGCTACGACACCCCGTACGCCGCGCGCGTGCACGAGGACCTCACCGCCCGGCACTCCCCGGGCCGTAAGGCGAAGTTCCTTGAGGACCCGGCCAACCGCGAGGCCGGCGCCATCGGCGAGTTGATCGCCGCCGAGGTCCGACGGGCGATGCGTGGCTGACCTGCTCGACGGCGTCGCCCGCTACCTCGACGAGCTCGGGCTGCTCACCTACGACCCCACCGGCACGAGCGGCGACACGTTCGTCGAGACGTTGCCGCCCGAGCCGGCCGAGGTAGTCGGCCTGTGGCTCTACGGGGCCGGCGAGCAGGACGCCCGCAACGGCTACGACACCCGATCACTACAGGTGCGCGTGCGCGGCACCGCGGACCCGCGCACCTCGCGCCGCCGCGCCGAGGCCCTGTACGGCGCCCTTCACGGACTCGCCGGCCTCGAACTCCCCGACGGCTCATGGCTCGTGCTCGCCGCCGCACAGGCGCCGGCCCCGATCGGCACCGACGCCTCGGGCCGGCACGAGCACACGGTGAACGTCCGCCTCGACGTGGCCAACCCCACCACCCACCGACCCGACTAGGAGGTGCTCCCATGGCCGCGAACAGTCGGCCCATTGACGCCCGCGGTTGGCTGTTCGAGGTCCTCGACGCCACCGTGACCAGCCCCGAAACGTGGCTCCCGATCGCTGGCCTTACCTCGTTCACCCACAACCCGGGGGAGAACGAGGAGACCGCCGAGACGACCGCGTTCGACAGCGAGGGCTATTACGAACAGGACGTGATGCAGCGGGGCGCCACCCTCGAAATCGAGGGGCAGTACCGCATCGACCCCACCACCAAGACGCGCGACGTCGGGCAGGCGTACGTCGATGAAGTCTGGGCGAACCGACTTGGCATCGACTCGCACAACAAGGTGCGGTGGCGCCACAAGAGCCAGACACAGTGGGTGATCTGGGACGCCACCGTGACCCCGGGTGAGCAGGGCGGCGAGACCAACGACAAGACGAGTTGGTCGGCGACGATCACCAGGAGCGGCAAGCCGACGTCGGCCGCGGTATCCGGCGGGACGACCCCGGCGACGCTCGCGAGCAAGACGGGGGGTGACGCGTGACCGAGGTCCCCGAGCAGCTCGTCGAGGTCGAGTCCGCAGACTTCGATGCGTTCTTCGCCGAGCAGGCGCCCGCCCGCCCCCGGGTGACGTTCACCCTGTACGGGCGCGAGTACACCCTGCCCGACTCCCTGCCGCTGCTGTTCACGCTCAAGATGGAGCAGGTTCAGCACAGCTCCGACCCCGACGACGTGCGCGCCATGCTCGCGACCCTCTTCGGCGAGGGCGCCCTCGACACGTGGGCCGAACACGGCATGACCGACCGGCAGCTCGGCGTCGTGCTGATCTACTCCGCCGCCAACGTGCGCAAGCCCGGCTCGATGACCATGCAGCGCGCCGCCGAGCTGCACGACGAGCAGGAAGCGGCCAAGGAGGGAAAAGTGGCGCCGGCCCCGAACCGAGCAGCCCGTCGGGCGAGCAAGAAGAAGGGCAAGACGCCGGCGCGTTCTGGCGCGCGGTCCTAACGCACTGGCCCGCGGTCGAGGCGGACCTCGCCCGCGAGTACGGCCTCGACGCCGCGCAGCTCGCCGCCCTCTCTACCCGCCGTTTCCTCGTCCTCGTCGCCGGCCTGCCGGCCGAGGCCCGGTTCGCCCGCGCGTGGGCCCGCACGCCGCGCGAGGTCGACAACCCGGCGGAGATCGCAGCAATCACCGGCCTACCGGCCGGCCCGACCGACGGGGGGTGATCTGCTGTGGCGCTCACCGTGGCCGAACTGCTCGCGACGATCGACGTCGACGACCGCCAGGCCGAGCGGGGCCTCGCGCGCGCCGAGGCGAGCGTCGTCGCCGCGGCCGAGTCCATCACCGCCGAGGCCGCCCGCGCCGGCGACCGCGCCGGACAGCAGCTCGGCGAAGGTCTCGCCGACGGAGCCGAGGACGGAGCCGAGCAGGCCGCCGGTGGACTGCGCGACAAGCTGAGCGCGTTCGGATGGGCCGCCGTCGGCGCGACCGTCGGCGCGGCCCTGCTGGGCGGCGTCAGTAAGGCGCTCGACGAGCAGAAGTCGAACAGCCTGCTCGCCGCGCAGCTCGGCGCCGACCCGGCACAGGCAAAGCGGCTCGGCCAGGCGGCCGGCTCTCTCTACAGCAAGGGGTACACAGACTCAGTCGCCGACGCGAACGAGGCTCTCAAGTCCTTGTGGCAGCAGGGCCTCGTACCCGCGGATGCGACGCAGAAAGAGCTCGAAAAGATCGGCGGCCGGCTCTCGCAGGTCGCACAGATCATGGGCGAGGAGGTCGGGCCCACCTCGGCCGCGGTCGGCCAGATGCTCAAAACGGGAATGGCCAAGAACGCCGAAGAGGCATTCGACATTCTCGTAAAGGGCACGCAGAACGGCCTGAATAAGTCCGAGGATCTGCTCGATACTTTCAACGAGTATTCGACGCAGTTTCGCGACATGGGAATGTCGGGACAGCAGGCAATGGGCCTCATTCAGCAGGGGCTCACTGCTGGTGCCCGAGACGCCGATATCGTCGCGGACGCGTTCAAAGAACTTAACATCCGCATCAAGTCGGGTGAGGCGGCCGACGCGCTCAAGTCCATTGGACTGAACGCCGATGAAATGGCCGCGGCTTTCACCAAGGGTGGGCCGACCGCCAATGCGGCACTCGATACATTGATGGACCGCCTACGGGCGGTAAAGGACCCGACGGAACGCTCGCGCCTCGCGGTTGCCTTGCTGGGCACGCAGGCCGAGGACCTCGCCGGCGCGCTTTTCTCCCTCGACCCCTCGACCGCCGTTGCATCGCTCGGCAAGGTCGACGGGGCAGCGAAGAAGGCCGGCGACACGATGCGGGATAACGCATCGACGCGCGTCACGGAGTTCACCCGCACCCTTGAGCACGGCTTCGTGAGCGTAGTGGGGAACCACGTTGTACCGGCCCTATCGGCTGCGGCCGATGGCGCGGTCGCCGTTGGCTCTGCCTTCGGTACCGGCGCCGCGTTCGTCTCCGAGCACGGCGTCGCGTTCGGCATCGTCGCCGGCATCATCACCGCCGTCATGCTGCCGGCCCTTATCGCCCTCGGGGTGCAGGCGTACACGACGTCGGTCGCCACGGTGACGAGCTGGGCCACGCAGACCGCGGCCGGCGTCACCGCGGCAGCGCGATTCGTCGCCACAAACGCGGTGATCGTCGCCGGCTGGGTAGCGCAAGGCGTAGCCGCTGGTGGCACCGCGCTACGGGTGGTGGGCGCGTGGGTGCTCATGGGCGCGCAGTCGTCCATACAGGCGGCGCGCATGGCCGCTGCCTGGCTGATCGCCATGGGCCCGGTTGCTTTTGTGATCGCCGCTGTTGTCGGCCTCGTCGCGCTCGTCGTGTCCAATTGGGACGCGATAAAGAACGCCACTCTCGCGGCATGGAATTGGGTTTGGGAAAAGATCAAGTGGGTTGGCGAAAAGCTCGTCGCTTTCTTCCTCAACTTCACTTTGGTTGGCCTGATCATCAAGCATTGGGATTCAATCAAGGCAGGAACTAGACGAGTCTGGGACGCAACGGTTCAGTTCGTCCGAAGCATCCCGGGCAAGCTCGTTTCCTTCTTCCTGAATTTCACTTTGATCGGGCTCATTATCAAGCATTGGCAGTCGATCAAGGAGGGAACGGCAAGGAAAGCGGGCGAAATGCTCGCATTCGTGCGCGGACTGCCCGGAAAGGTTGTCGGATATTTCGGCAACTTCGGCACGATGCTGTACGACAAGGGCGCGGATCTGATCCGCGGTTTGTATAACGGCGTCAAGAACATGGGATCGTGGCTAAAGGGAAAACTGATCTCTTTCGCCAAAAACATGATCCCGGGGCCGATCGCGAAGGCACTCGGAATTAGTTCACCATCCCGCGTCATGGCGCGCGATGTAGGCCGCTGGATTCCCGCCGGCGTGGTCAAGGGCATTCGCTCCGGGCAGGGGGCGGTCGACCGCACCATGCGCACACTCATCCCCTCCCCCCGCATGCCCGCCCCCGCACTGGCCGGTGCCTCGGCGTACGGATCACCGGGCGCGCTCGGCCTTACCGCACCGGCCGGCCCAACTGTCCGTATCGAGCACTGGCACGCCGCGGACACCGGCACTCCCGAGCAGAACGCCGCCGCGCTCGCCTGGCACATGAAGCAAAGGGGGTAAGACATGGCCGCGGGCGACCGCGTCACCGCCCCCGGACACATTCAGTACGGCGACGAGCTGCTGCTCGGCCCCGGTACCCCGTTCCGGTGGCGCACCCTTTCAGGCTGGGAGGAACTTCCCGCCCTCGACTCGGGCAGCGTCAACCGGAGCGATGCACACGGCAGTTACCCCGGACGCTTGCTCGCGCAGCCGCGCACGATCACCGTCGACGACGTGATCGTGCGCGCGCCGGCCGCAACGATCGGGGCCACGCTGCGCGCGCTGAACGCCGCAACCGCAGTCGCCGACGACGAGCTGCCGCTCGTGGTGTGGCTCGACGACCGCGGGCCGCTGCTCGTCGGCGCCCGCGTTCTGCGCCGTGCGGTTCCCGTCGGTCTCGGTTACCGGGTCGGCACGATCACCGGCGCCGCCATCCAGTGGGAGGCATCCGACCCGCGCCGGTACGGACTCGTCGAGCAGCAGGTCGAGACGCAACTGCCCATGGCCGAGGCCGGCCTCGACTGGCACCTCGACCCCGGGCCCGAGCACCTCGCGTACCCGCTCGTCTTCGGCGAGCCCGGCAGTACCGGCACCGTCGCCACCCTCAACGAGGGCGACGCCATCACGCACCCGCTGATCACCTTCCGCGGACCGGTGGAACTGCCCTCGATCACCAATCTCCGTACCGGCGACACCCTCGAATACGACATCGAGCTCGCCGCCGACGACACGCTGCTCGTCGATACCGCGGCCGGCACGGTGACGCTCAACCGCACCGCAAGCCGGCTCTACACCGCGACCGCCCGCTCGGTCCCAGAGAACACGTTCACCCTCGCCCCCGGCACGACCGCGCTCACGTTCCGCGCCGCCCCGGGGTCGGCCGACCCACGCGCCTCGTGCTCGATCCGGTGGCGCTCGGCCTACTGGTAAGGAGGTGACCGCCCTGTGACCGTGCGCGCCGGATGGCTGCTGCCAACAGGGCAGACCCGCGAAGACACACGCCTCGTCCCCCTCGGGACGATGGCGCCCGAGTCCACGATGACGAGCCGCGACGGTGTGATCGCCGGCGGAAACCCTCTCGCCGCGACCGGCGTCGGCACCATGCAGGTACAGATCGGCACCGGCCGCGCCATCGTGCAAGGGACCACGGCCCAAGGCGCCTACCCCGTGGCAGTCACGAGCCCCGAAACGCTCACCCTCGCCGACGGGCACGCGCAGTTCAACCGCATCGACTCCGTGGTGCTGCGGGTGCGCGACGGGCTGTACGACACCAGCGAGCAGACCACGGTCACCGTTGAAATCGTCCAAGGGCCAGCGACCGCGACACCGACCGCACCGACGATCCCGGCCGGCGCGCTGCGCCTGTGGGATATCACCGTTCCGGCCGGCGCCTCGGCCGGAACCGGCGGGATCACATGGAACTCGGCACTCGCCGACCGCCGGCGGTACACCGCGGCGTACGGCGGGATCATCCCGCGTGGGTGGGGGCTCAGCTTCGCCGGCGCCTACCCGGGCCAGTACCGCGACAACGGCACCGGCCTTGACCGGTGGGACGGTACGACGTGGCAACCGCTCGAACCGTCGGTCGGGTGGACCGCGGTAACGCTCGCCTCGGGCTTCAGCAACAACGGCAACGCACAGGGCATCGTGCGGTACAGGCGCATCACGATCGCCGGCGTGCCGTTCCTCCAGCTCCGGGGCGGCGTGTCTTGGGCGACGTCCGGCTCGATCCCCAACAGCGGAAACCTGCTCGCCTCGGTGCTGCCGGCGGGCTACCGGCCGGCCGCACTCACGTCCCTACCGATCGCTGCCGGCGGCGTCGACATCAAGCTCGACGCACAGACGTCGGGGCAACTGCGCCTGATCAGCAGCTCAGGAGTGACCACCTGGGCCGCTCTGTCCGGGGTGCAGTACCCGCTCGACGCGTAAGGGGGGTGGCCCGTTGCCCTCTCCCCCGTACCGGGCGCTGCTGTGCGATCTTCGGTCCGATCAGGTCCTCGACGCGCTGCCGCTCGCCGACGTGTCCCTCGACGACTACATCGGCAAGGTAGGCGCAGCCTCGGCGACGATCCCGATACCGAACCGGCAGCT
This sequence comes from Streptomyces sp., assembly GCF_035645055.1. Taxonomy (GTDB): domain Bacteria; phylum Actinomycetota; class Actinomycetes; order Streptomycetales; family Streptomycetaceae; genus Streptomyces. The sequence continues at coordinate 60,732 of NZ_DASQNH010000056.1, forward strand.
CGCCGCCCGCGCACGGGCCGCCGTGGTCCCGGGCCGTACGGCTTTGTGGATCGAACGGGGGCCCGAGCTGTGGTGGGGCGGGGTGCTCTGGACTGCGAACCTCACGAGCGACGACCGCGGGTTTCTTGGCCTACAGGTACAGGCCGGCGGGTGGGCGAGCTACCTCGATCACCGCGTGCTGTTCCACACCCAAGAGGCCAAGGGAACCGATCAATTCGACCTCGTCCGGGCGCTGCTCGACTACGCCGCCGGCCTGCCCGGGGGCGACATCGGCATCGAGTACGGGGCCGAGCTCTCCGGAGTGCTGCGCGACCGCACGTACAGCCGCTACGACCAGCCGCGCATTCGCGAGTTGATCGACCAACTCGGCGCGGTCGAGAACGGTTTCGAGTGGCGCATCGCCAGCCACCGCGACCCCGGCAGCGGCCGGCGCGTCAAACGACTACAGCTCGGCTCGCCGACCATTCGGGCCGGCACGTCCGAGATCGTGCTCGACCACCCCGGGCCCGTGCTCGCCTACGGGTGGCCGATCGACGCCACCGTGCAGGCCAACGTTTGGCAGGCGCGCGGAGCGTCGGACAACCGCAACCAAGCCGCGGAATCGGTGCCGATCGTGTCCGAGCTGCTCGTCGACGCGGGCGAGCTCGCGGCCGGCTGGCCGCGGCTGGACGGGACCTCGGACTACTCCACCGTGACCGAGCCGCCCACCCTCGCCGCCCATGCGCGGGCAGACCTCGCCGCCTCGCTCCACCCGCGCACCATCCCCGAGGTGACCGTCGCACTCGACCGCGTCGCCCTCTCGCCGGCCCTGCTCGGCGCGACCATCCGACTCCGCATTCGCGATCTGTGGTGGCCCGAGGGCCTCGACGAGCGGTACCGCGTCGTCGGCCTCGCGATCTCCCCGCCCCTCCGCGGCCGGCCCGAAACCGCCCGCCTGTACTTGGAGGCTGCCTAGTGGCTGCGATCCCGCAAGACCTACTCGACCGAATCCGCGAGCTCGAACGCAAGGTGCGCGAGCTCGCTGGCCGCTCACAGATCCGCCCCGCCCTTACCGAGGTCCTGCACGGCGACATCGTCATCGGCGAGGGCGGACAGCTCATGGCCAAGACACCCGACGGTCAGACGACATTCATCGTCGGCGACACCAAGCAAGGCGACTGGGGCGTCGGCATCGGCCGCCACGACGGCAGCGCCGCCCTGACCGTCGGCGACGACGTCAACGGCAGCGAGCGACAGATGATCCGCATGTGGTCCCGCGACCGCAACGCCCCCGACCGCATCCTCGTCATGGATGACGCCTTCTCCGACCGCTACCTCGGCCGGCCGTGGCTCCCGTTCCCCATGTACCCGACCCCCAACTCGACGATGCAAGGCACGACGTCATGGCAGTACGCATGGCTCGGCCGGATGCCCGTGCAGAACGCAGTCGCCGTCATCAGCTTCTCGACGATCTCAAGCGCCGGCGGACAGGTCCGCATCAACTACGTACCGCCGAGCGGCGCCCCCCAGACGATCAACACATGGACCGTCCCGAGCGGCTCGCAGTGGATCAACCAGACAGTGACACAGCCACTCCACGGGACCGAGTGGGGCGACTCCGTCCTGTTCCAGATCGAGCACCGCAACAGCGCCAGCACCGGCGCCATTGAGACCCGGATGTTCTCCGCCTACACCCGCAACACCCGATCGCCCAGTGATGCGCCCAACATGCCCACGCGCACCGCCGCCTCGGCCCTCGCCTCGTTCGAGCTCGATGCGGACGCTCCCACCGACCAGCAGGAGGAGGGAACCGCCGGCAGTGCTGCCTGAGTCCATCCCCACCGTCACCGTTCGTGCCCGCTTCCTCTCACCGGACGGCCGCCCCTTGTCGGGGTCGATCGTCTTCCGCGCCCCGAGTCAGATCACGTTCTCGCAAGCCGACGTGATCCTCGGTGGTCCGGTCGTCGCGCAGCTCGACGCCCAGGGCGCCATCGAGGTAACGCTGCCGGCCACCGACGCGCCGGGTATGGACCCGGCCGACTGGTCATACACCGTGACCGAGCAACTCGCCGGCATCCAGCCAGGCCGCTCGTACGCGCTGCTGCTGCCGGCCGAGCAGCCCGAGGTCGACCTCGCCGACGTCGCCCCGCGCGACCCCAGCAAGCCGCAGTATGTCGCCGTACGGGGCGCCTCGGCCTACGAGGTTGCCGTCGCCGAGGGCTTCACCGGTACCGAGCAGCAGTGGCTCGCCTCGCTCGTCGGCCCCACCGGAGCGAAGGGAGATCAGGGCCCGGTCGGGCCCACCGGCCCCCAGGGACCAGCCGGCGCCACCGGGCCGCGCGGCGAGCAAGGCCCGGTCGGGCCCACCGGTCCGCAAGGGCCGGCCGGACCCACCGGCGCCACGGGGCCAGCCGGCCCCACCGGTCCGGCCGGCGTCGTCCAGTCCGTCAATGGCCAGTCGTCCGCCGACATTGTCCTCGCTGCTGCCGACGTCGGCGCGATCCCGACTACTGCGGCCGGCAGTGCCGGCGGCGTCGCCACCCTCGGCCCTGACGGCAAGGTGCCCACGGCGCAGCTCCCCGCCACGTCAGGCGGCGGCGCGGTGACGTCCGTCAACGGCAAGCAGGGCGACGTCGTCCTCAACGCCGGCGATGTGGGAGCGGCCACGTCCACACACACCCACACAGCCGCGGAGGTGGGAGCCGAAGCCGCCGGGACCGCGGTACTCCTCGCCGGCACGCAGACGATCAGCGGCGCCAAGACGTTCAGCACCGTGCCCTCGTCGACCGCAGCCCCGACGACCGCGAACCACCTTGCCCGGAAGTCGTACGTAGACGCCGCGGCGTTCGCCGGCGAGTGGTCGCCGGCTGATCACGGACTGCTCGCCTGGGCGTTCGACCCCGTGCTCGCACAGTCCACGGCCCTCTACCCCGGATCGGGCCCGATCCGAGTAACCGCCCTGATCCTCCGAGCGCCAGCAACGATTGACCGCGTCGTGTGGTTCGCGACCGGATACGCCGGCGGCCTCACCGCGGGATCGTGGGCAGCGATCTACAACAGCGCCGGCACCCGCGTTGCAGCGACCGGCGACATGTCCACCGCCACGTACGAACCGGCCGAGGTGCACAACGCCGGCGGCGCGACGATCAGCTCGCCGCTCACGGGCGCGTACTCGGCCGCGGCCGGCATCTACTACGTGGCCTGGCGACTCCAGTACAACACCACGACCGGCAACGGGCCCATGCTGCTCGCCGCGGAGTCCAGCGCCGGCGCTCCCCCGAACGTCTTCGGATACACCGCCGTCAAGCGCTTCGGCGTGTTCGCCACCGGCGGCACCTCCGCCCCGGCCTCGATCAACCTCGGCGCCATGGAGAACGGCGCCAACCGCTTCTGGTGCGGCTTGGCATAGCCCCGCACCCCTCCCTCTTTCGCACGCCCCGGCACTGTGCCGCGGGCGTTTCTTCATGTCTGGAGACACCCACCCATGGCAACCCCCTTCACCCCCGATCGGCTCGCCGCGATTCTGCGCACCGAGGGCGTACGCGTCATCGAGTACGGCCAGTGGCGCACCCACAACCGCAACCACCGCGGGACGTTCGGGCCCATCAATGGCGTCATGATCCACCACACCGTTTCCAGCGGCACCGACCACTCGGTGCGCCTCTGCTACGACGGGTACGCCGCACTCCCGGGCCCGCTGTGTCACGGCGTGATTGCCAAGAACGGTGACGTCTACCTGATCAGCGCCGGCCGCGCCAACCACGCCGGCGCCGGCGACGCCGACGTGCTCGCCGCCGTCCGCGACGAGCGTGCGCTGCCGGCCCCGAACGACCGCAGCGCCGACGGCAACGTGCACTTCTACGGGTTCGAAGCCATCAACCTCGGTAATGGTGCCGACCCGTGGCCCGACGAGCAGCTCGACGCCATCGAGCGCGTGTCCGCGGCAATCTGCCGTGCGTACGGGTGGAGCGCCGCGAGCGTGATCGGCCACAAGGAGTGGACCAACCAGAAGACCGACCCGCGCGGTTTCTCCATGACCACCATGCGTGAGCGCATCGACCGCCGGCTCTCCACCAAGCCGGGCCGGCCCGTGCCGGCCCCGAAGTTCGAGCCGTTCCCGGGGGTCGAGTTCTTCAAGCGGTACCCGCGCTCGGCGATCATCACGGCCATGGGCCGGCGCCTCGTCGCCGAGCGCTGCGGCGCCTACAGCCAGGGACCGGGCCCGCAGTTCACTGCCGCCGACCTCCGCTCGTACGCGAAGTGGCAGCGCAAGCTCGGATACACCGGGCGCGACGCCGACGGTTGGCCCGGCCGCAAGAGCTGGGACGCGCTCAAGGTCCCCAAGGTCTGACCACCCACCCCACGGGCCACCCGCACACACGCGCGGGTGGCCCGTTCCCATAGGAAGTGAGGCACCACCCATGACCGACGCCAACCGCCGCACCGCCCGCACAGTTGTGCAGACCGCGGTCGCCCTGGCCGTACTACTGCCGGCCATCGTCGACGCGTCCGGCATCCCCGCATCCCTCCCGTGGGTCGCCGGCGCGCTCGCCGTCGCCGGCGGACTGGCACGCGTGATGAGCCTTCCGGGCGTACAGGCCCTACTGCCCGCCTGGCTGCGCGCCGAGCCGACCGCCGACGACCGGCTGCTCGCCCTGTCCCGAAAGGAAGACCGCACCGAGTGAGCGCAGCGACGACCGGTGTCGCATCCCTCGACGCCGCGGTGCTCTGGTGCGGCGCGGTCGTCGCCATCACGGGCGCGCTCACCCTCGCGTGGCGCGCGACGCGATCCGTGCGCCGCATCGCCGGCAAGGTCGAGGACTTCGTCGATGACTGGCAGGGAACACCGGGCCGCCCGGGTGTGCCGGCCCGTCCCGGCGTCATGAGCCGGCTCGGCACCATCGAGGCCAAGCTCGAACGCGTCGAGCACGAACTGCACCCCAATTCCGGCGCATCCTTGCGTGACGCCGTCGACCGAGTCGACGAGCGCACACGACGGATCGCCCCCGACGACACCCCCTGAGACACTGCGCCCCCGCTACCGGCCTCGTGCCAGTAGCGGGGGCGCCCTTTGTCGTTGCTGGACACGCGAGAGGACCCTCGACGGCCGCGGAACGTCGAGGGCCCTCTCTAGGGGGTCACCATGCGCACGACTTACACAGCCGCGGGCATAGGAACTGCTCTCCCCTCCCTGCCGCCGTCCGCCCCCACGTTGGGAGACGAGCTCGGGCGGACGCGGTGGACCTTTGGGGCGCGTGCGTGGCGCGCGTGCTTCCTCTTGGGCGGTGGCTCGGCAAGGATCGTGACGCGCACGGTGTCCTGCCAGCAGAAGCAGGTGTACGTGTACCCGTCCCGGTCCAACGGCGGCGGCGTGAAACCGCGGTGCGGGTTCGGCAACAGGGCCCACATGATCAGCAGCGCGAGCAGTAAGGCGCTCACAGCGAGGATCAACGCTCCCCAGAACACGCGGTCGTTGAACATCATGCGGCGGCGCTCCCTTCATGGTCGATGAGCGTGAAATAGACCGCCTTCGCGTGATCGCCCAGGATTCGCACGTTCCAGTCGGCGGCGAGGGAGTCGACCAGCAGCAGGCCGCGCCCGTGCTCGTCGCGTGCGTATCGGTCTGCGGGAACGAGCAGCGGCAGCTCGTTCGGGTTGTTGTCGCGCACGAGCACAGTCGTCTGCCGGTGCGCGAGCGTTACCTCGACGGTGATCAACGAGGTTCGGCTGTGCCAGTGGGCGTTGGTGACCACCTCGGAGGTACAGACCCGGGCCGGCTCGACGAGCCGCGGCAGGTTCGCGGTCCGGAGCACCAGGGCGACCCAGTCTCGGGCGATCTTCGGCGTAGTGGCCAGGCTCGGAGCGGTGAGCCGGTAGCTCACGCCCCTTACACCTGGCTGTGCGGGAGGTACTAAGGCTGTGTTCGTCATGTCGTCGTCTCCCAACGCGGTCCATAGCTCGCGCTGCTCGCCACCGTGGCCGGGCCACATGAGGGGGCGCAGGCGCACCGAGGCACGCCGCGCCATGGCTGCACTGCGGATTTACCGGCAGGCTGCGCGGTGCTGTGAAGACGGTAGCGTGTGCGTATCAACAGTGGTACCCCTCGGGCTCACCTTTGGAACGAGGTGGACCCTTGTTAGGACACGGGCCACACTGAGACCCGACAGGAGGGGAGCCCATGCCACCCAGGAAGGCCCCGACCGCGCGGCAGCGTCGGCTCGGTTCGGAGCTGCGGAAGCTCAGGGAGCACGCCGGCCTATCGCTCGTCGATGCGGGGGCGCTGCTCAGCACCGATCGGACGAGCATCAGCAACACCGAGTCGGGCCGTTTCGGCGTGAGCGGTGAACGCGTGCGCACATGGGCGAGCCTGTATGGATGCCCGGATGAGCAGTACGTCGAGGCACTCGCAGACATGGCCGAGGAACGCGGAAAGGGATGGTGGGAGGACTACCGCAACGATCTTTCCGCCGGCGCGCTCGATCTGGCCGAGCTGGAGCACCATGCGCGTGCGCTTCGCGCCGTTCAGATCATGCATATGCCTGGCTTGCTTCAGACCGAGGACTACGCTCGGGCCGTTTTCGAGGAAGCCGTTCCACCGCTCAGCCCGATAGCCCTTCGGCGACGACTGTCGCATCGCTTGAAGCGCCGCGACGTGCTCGACCGCCCGAACGCGCCGACCTGCACTTTCTTGATCCACGAGGCTGCGCTGCGCATGTCCTTTGGTGGCCCCGAGATCGCTCGCGCTCAGCTCGACTACCTGCTGAAGCAGTCCGAACGAGACAACGTGACCGTGCGGGTCATTCCCTTTCACGTCGGAGGTTTCCCGAACGCCGGAAGCTCGACACTCTATGTGTATGGGGTAGTGCCCCAGCTCGACACGGTGCAGACGGATACGCCGCACGGTCCCGCGTTTCTCGACGCCGAAACGCGTCTCGCCAACTACCGAGCAGTTCTTGATCGAACCGAAGAGAAATCACTCGATCCCGAACGAACACGCGACTTTATCCGCGAAATTGCACAACAAGTATGAAGGCGTGGGAATAGTGGAAATCAACTGGCAAAAGTCCTCATACTCGACGGACTCTGAGGGCAACTGCCTGGAGCTCGCCGAGCACGGCGGCGAGATCCTCATGCGCGAGAGCGACAATCCCGACGTGGTCGTGCGGACGAGCCGCACGAAGCTGCTCGCCTTCCTGCTGGGCGCCAAGGATGGCGAGTTCGACAACTTGATCTGATCGCCCCGCCAGCACGAGCGGCCCCTCGCCATCCGGCGGGGGGCCGCACTCGTTGCTCGTATCAACGGTTGGCATATGCCGTCTCACTCATTAGACGTCAAACGGTTGATACGCAACCGTCGCTCGCGCTACGTTCCGGGGGCGCCGTCGTCCGGGCTAGGCCAGGCAGGACCGGGCTTGCGACGACGCGTAACTCTCCCTGCATGTACGCCTGTTGGGAGAGCCCCCGAGGGTTGCCCCCTGCCTGACCGGCCAGCCCCGTTCAACAGGCAGGGGGCAACGTTGACCCGTGGTTGGAGGGCAGGCCATGCACGCGTTGCGCCCCCGAGTGGGATCACCCGGAGCAACCTTGCCAACGGTCGACGTGGCTTTCTGGTGCGAGCGAGTGCGGTACCGCTCGCTTACAGCCGGCAAAGTCGACGAGGCGAACCGCTACGAGGTCAGCACACCAGCCGAGGCGATCCGCCGAGTGCGGATCGAGGTGCGAACCCTCGCCTCATCCCTTCCCCCGATAGAGCGAAACCGCGCACTCGAATGGACCGACAGCGGCGGTTGCCTGCACGCAGTCGCCGCACTGCACCGCCGCGAACCGTGCGGCTTCTCCCTCAGCGACGGATCAGCCTGGGTTGAGTGGGCAATCCGGCCGTTCCTCCGCTTCCGCGTACCCGATCACCGCCTGCTGCCTATCGTTCCGCCCCACGGCACGCCCGCACACGGCGAGTCCATCTGAGCTGCTGGAGGCACCATGCACGAGCTCATCGCAAGCCCATTTCTCGACGAGTACCTCGTGCTACGCCCCGGGGACTCCAGCGGAATCAAGATCAAGGGACACCACTACTTGGAGTTACGCCAAGCAGTCGCCGACGAGACCCTGCCCGACTGGCTGCGCACCGCCGCCCGCCGGCGGTGGCAGCTCGACCTCGGCGACAAGCAGCCGAGCACCGCCGTACTGATCCGCGACCCCTCGCCCTACGGCCACGGCCGCGCCTCGTACGAGGTCAACGCCGGCTGCAACTGGAGCTGCGACCACTGCGTCTACGGCGAGAAGAAGCACGACGGACTCGCGTGGGAGCCCCGCGAGCGTCTGCTGCACATCCTTCGAGACGCCGGCGTGCTGTGGATCGAGCTGGGCGGCGGCGAGTGCACCATCGACCGCCATTTCCCCGAGACGTACGCACTCGCCTACGACCTCGGCATGATGGTGGAAATCCTCACGAACGGGTCAACGCTCGGCCGGCCAGGTATGCGCGCCCTGCTCAGCACACGCCGGCCCTACCGCGTCACCATGAGCGTGTACGGGGCCACGGAAGCCACCTTCGACGCCTTCACCAACCGCCGCGGCGCCTTCCGATCCTTCATGCACGGGTTGCATGCCGCACGCGAGGCCGAACTGCCGCTCTCCCTCAGTGTCGTGATCACGCGCAAGAACGCCCACGAGGCCGAGGCAATGCGCGCCCTCGCCGAGGAGTTCGCCCCACGCGTGCGCGAGTACCGGCACATGTCGCCCACCTTCGCCGGCGACGACGACCCCCTCGCGCAGCAGGCACCCGAGTACCTGCACAACCGAACCCCCTTCACCGGATGCGACGCCGGCCACACGTCCCTCAACGTGACCCCCTTCGGCCTGGCGACCGTCTGCAAAGTCTCCCGTGACCATCCGATTCCACTCCTGAAAGAGGGGGTCGCGGGTCTCGCCCGGCTCGGGAACGCCGCCGACCGAGCGCTACAGCGTCACAGCGGGTGTAGTGGATGCGCCCTCCAGAAGACGTGCACCACCTGCATGCCGCTCGTGACCCTGTACCGCAAAGCCGGCTCGCCCCTGGACCGGTACTGCCAGCACGCATGAGAGGAAGTACACCCATGGCCCCTGTAGCGACTGCACCCGTCGCCGTAACGATCACCAACCGGCCGGACGTCGAGGACGAGATCGAGTTCGTCGAGGACCTCGACGCCCTCGCCGGCAACGAGGTGATGCGCGGCTGCGGCGAAGACAACCCTTACTAGGCCGCACCACCACACGAGGCCGCCCGCCGCGCGCGGGCGGCCTCGCCCATTCCCGAGCCCTACACTCCCGCACGTGGTGACCATGAGACAGCAATGGGACGACCTACCCGACGCCACCCGCGACGCAGTCGCAGCCCGTACCGGGCCCATCTACGCCGCAAGAACCGCCGACACCGGCCGTAACTCCGAAATCGCCGCCACCCTCGACACCCGCACCGGCCCCGTGTTCGTCAAGGGACTGACCTGCAACCACCCCCGCGCGTGGACACAGCAACGCGAGGCCACCATCGCCCCGTACGTCGCCGGCCTCGCCCCACGCCTGCTGTGGGAGATCAACGACGGAACGTGGCACCTGCTCGGTTTCGAGCACCTCGACGGCCGCCCCGCCGACTACCGCCCCCACTCAGACGACCTACCGCTCGTCGCTGAGGCGATCATCAACCTGTCCAGCGTGCGCGCTCCCGTCGACCTCGACCTGAAGCACATCGAGCAGCGCCTCGCCGACTACCTCGACCACCCCGACGACGCCGAGCTGCTGCGCGGCGAGACCCTGCTACACACCGACTGGACACCCGACAACGTCCTGATCGTGAACGGCGCCGCCCGCGTCGTCGACTGGGCATGGCCCACCCGCGGCGCCGCATGGATCGACGCCGCATGCTGGGTCGTCTGGCTCATCTCCGCCGGCCACACCCCCGCAGACGCCGAACAGTGGGCCGCCAAGACCCCGACATGGTCCACCGCCCCCACGCGCGCACTCGACATCTTCGCCACCGCGCAGCAACGCCTCTGGGCCGGCATCGCCGAGGAAGCCCCCGAAGTCGAATGGAAACGGGCCCTCGCGACCGCAGCCGACCAGTGGGCGAGCTACCGCCGGCCGCAAGACCAGGAGAGCACCCCGTGACCGATCCTCTGATCCACCCGCACGAGACGCTCACCACCCGTACCGGGGAACCCGTCGCCATCGATGCGGACATGGTCCCCGTCATCCGGGAACTGTGGCGCCTCGGGTACACGACGACCGCCTGCTGCCAAGACGTAGGCGAGGCCACCGCCGGCGTGCGAGCCGAGCGCGACACCCCGCTCGGCTACGGCGGCGAGGCGTTCATCGCCTACCACCGCGGCTGGGCCCTGCTCAAAATGCCGATCCCCGACGCAATGCGATTCGTGGCCCTGCTCGCCAAGACACCCGCGTTCGCCGACCACGTCAGCCACCCATGGCGCCCCGGTTCCTGGCGTATGAACGTGCCCCTCGAACCCGACGGACTCAGCGAGGCCGCACTGCTGCACTTCCCGCGCCAGCAACTCCCGCAGCTCGTCGACACCCTTCGCCAGCAGTAGAGCAGCGTCCCCGACCCGCCCGCCGGCGCCCCTCCATCGGTGCCGGCGGGCGGACTGTTCCTCGGCCCGTTCGGGAATGCCCCCGATTCGACGAACGCACCGAGGGCCGGCCGTTGCGTACGGTTTAGCAAAGAGCTACCTTCATGGCGCTCTACCTCACCCTCGACCGCGGCTACTCCGCCTCCTACGCCGGACTCGTCGCCGCCCTGCACGGCCTCGGCGGGGTGATCTCCTCCCTCGGCGCGGGCGTGATGACCGACCGGCTGGGCCGGCGGCCCACCCTGCTGATCGCCCAGTCGTCGACCGCCCTGTCCGTCGCGCTGCTCGGCTTCATGCACGACCCCGTCGCCATCGCGGCCGTCGCCTTCCTGGTCGGCATGGCCTCCAACGCCTCCCGCCCGGCGGTGCAGGCGATGATGGCCGACATCGTGCGCCCCGAGGACCGGGTGCGCGCCTTCTCCCTCAACTACTGGGCGATCAACCTCGGCTTCGCCGTCTCCTCCATGGCCGCCGGCTTCATCGCCGAGTCCAGCTATCTCGCCGGCTTCCTGATCGAGGCGGCGATGACGATGGCCTGCGCCATCCTCGTCTTCGTGAAGCTGCCGGAGTCCCGGCCGGAGCGGACCCCGGTCGAGAGGGCCGCCGAGGCGACCGGGCTCGGCACGGTGCTGCGCGACGGGCGGTTCATGAGCGTCGTGGGCCTGTCCTTCCTCGTGGCGCTGGTCTTCCAGCAGGGCTCGGTCGGCCTGCCGGTCGCGATGGGCGAGGCCGGGTTCACGCCCGCCGAGTACGGCCTGGCGATCGCGGTGAACGGCGTCCTCATCGTCGTCCTCCAGATCCCCGTCACCCGCTTCATCCAGCACCGCGACCCGCGCCGCCTGCTGGTGGTCTCCTCCGTCCTCGCCGGGTACGGCTTCGGCCTCACCGCATTCGCCGGATCGGTCGGCGCGATCGCGCTCACCGTCTGCGTGTGGACCCTCGCCGAGATCGTCAACGCGCCCACCCAGACCGGGATCGTCGTACGGCTCTCCCCCGTGCACGGGCGCGGGCGCTACCAGGGCATGTACACCATGTCGTGGGCCGTCGCCGGGCTCGTCGCCCCGCTGGTGTCCGGGTACGTCATCGACCGGTACGGGGCCGAGTGGCTGTGGGCGATGTGCGCGGCCGTCGGCACCGTGGCGGGGCTCGGGTACGGGCTGCTGATGCGGCGGCTGCCGCCCGAGAAGACCGGGGAGCAGCCGGCCGCGGCACCGGTGCCGGCCGCGCCCAGGCCGGCGACCGAAGTGGCCTGACACCGGCTCCACGCGGAAGGGCGTACGCCGCACGTCCCGTACGGCACGATGGAGAAGTACGTGCCGTAAACGGTCCCTTGAGGCCGCCGGGGTGGGAGACGCGGATGCCCGACGAGTCCGAACTGATCTTCGTCAGCCATGCCGGGCGGGACGACCAGTGGGCGGAGTGGGTGGCCTGGCATCTGGAACAGGCCGGGTACCGGGTCGAACTGGCGCTGTGGCACTGGCGGGCCGGCGACGACTTCGTGGCGAAGATGAGCGAGGCGCTGGAGCAGGCGTCCGCCGTCGTCGCCGTGCTCTCCCCGCACTGCTTCGAGCCCGGCCGCCACACGGAGGACCAGTGGCGCGCCGCCGTCGCCCGCGGGGGACGGCTCATCCCCGTGGTGGTCGAGCCGCTGGAACGGGACCGGTTGCCGGCGTTCCTGTCCTCGCGGATCCAGGTGGACCTGCACGAGCTGCCGGACGAGAAGGAGGCGGTCAAGGCACTCACGGAGGCGGTCCGGGGCCGGGGCCGCCCCGAACGCCCGCCGCTGTACCCGCCGGCCGCCGCGCCCGGTCCGCAGCCGCGCTTCCCCGCCACCGCCTCGGCATCGGCGGTGTGGGAGGTGCGGCGGCGGCGCAACCCGCATTTCACCGGACGGGACGACGTGATCGGCGAGATACGGCGGAAGCTGCTCGCGGAGCGGCACGCCGCCGTGCAGGCGCTGCACGGCACGGGCGGCATCGGCAAGACGCAGGTCGCGCTGGAGTACGTGTACCGGTTCCGCGAGCAGTACGACATCGTCTGGTGGATCGACGCCGAGCAGGCCGACCAGATCCCCGTGCACTACGCCGAACTGGCCGCCCGCGCCGGGGTCGCCAAGCCGGACGCGGGCGTGGAGTTCAACGCCCGTTACGCGCTGGACCACCTGCGGTCCCAGGAGCGATGGCTGATCGTCCTGGACAACGCGGAGGACCCGGAGCGGCTGGAGGCGCTGCTGCCGGACGGGCCCGGACACGTGCTGATCACCTCCCGGAACCCGGCGTGGGGGAAGATCGTGCCCGGCCTGCAGCTGGGGGTGTTCAGCCGCGAGGAGTCGATGGGGCACCTCACCGGCCAGCTGCCGTCCCTCACCGAGGAACAGGCCGACGCGCTGGCCGAGGCGCTCGGCGATCTGCCGCTGGCGCTGACGCAGGCGGCGGGCGTACTGAGCGACGGCATGCCGGTCGACCAGTACCTGCGGGTCCTGGAGACCAACACCGCGCAACTCCTCGACCACGGCAAGGCGCACGGCTATCCGGCCTCACTGGCCGCGAGCATCGGCATCGCCCAGGACCGGCTGAAGGACGGCCACCAGGAGGCCGTCGCCGTCCTGCGGCTCGCCTCGCTGCTGGGGCCGGAGCCGGTGCCGACGGGGTGGCTGGTGGCGGCGCGACCCCGGCTCACCACCGTCCCGGGGGACCCCGGCGACTTCCGCTGGCCCCAGAACGCCCTCAATCCGCTGGCGCGGTACGGGCTGGCGGTGGTGGGAACGGACGCCTTCCAGGTGCACCGGCTCACCCAGGCGGTCGTACGGCAGGAGGCGACGGGCGACGTTGACGCCGGGGCGTTGTGGGACGACGTGGCGGCGCTGCTGACCAGGGTGGAGCCGGGGGATCCGGATCTGCCGGAGGCGTGGCCGGGGTGGGCGGCGCTGACCCCGCACCTGACCTCGGGACTGGAGCCGTTGAGCGGCCGGGCCGAGCTGCGGCGCACACTGCTGATGGCCGCCACCTACCTGGTACGCAGCGCCCAGCCGCAGGCGGCCCGGCAGCTCGCGGAGAGCCTGCACCGAACCTGGGCGGTGGCACTCGGTGAGGACCATCCGGACGTGCTGGACGCGGCGCACATGGTGACCTGGGCGCTCGACGGGTTGGGGGCCCACCCGGAGGTGCTGCCGCTGGTCGAGGACGTCCTGGAACGGCGCCGCAGGGTGCTCGGCGAGGACCATCCCGACACTCTGCGTTCCTCGTACGATCTGGGCGTCACCCAGGGCAATCTGGGCCGGCCCATGCTCGCGCTCGCCATACTCCAGGACGTCCTCACCCGGCGCCGGGCGACGCTGGGCGACGACCATCTGGAAACACTCCGCTCAGCCGACGCCGTGGCCGGGGCCCTGGGCGATCTCGGCCGGTACGAAGAAGCCCACGAGATGACCGTCGACGTCTTGGAACGCCGCCGCAGCATGTCCGGCGACGGCCACCCCCACACCCTCGGGAGCACCCAGAACCTCGTCCTCTGCCTGACTTCACTGGGCCGGGGAACGGAGGCCCACCGCCTGGCGACCGACACACTGGAGCGGTACCGCGCGGTGTTCGGCGACGACCACCCGGAAACCCTCCGCATGGTCAGGACGCTGGTCGGAGCTTTGCTCACGCTCGACAAGGTCACCGAGGCCCACCGTGTGTCCACCGACGCGCTGGACCGATGCCGCGCGCTGTTCGCCGAGGACCACACCCAGACCGTCCACGCCGCTCACGGCGTCGGAGTGACGCTCCTTCTCATCGGCCGGCCCGAGGACGCGCACCGCATGCTGTCGGACGTCCTCGAACGGCGTCGGCAGAAGTACAGCGACGACCACCCGCACAGCCTCCAGGCAACGCACAACCTGGCCAGGGCGCTCCACGATCTCGGCAGCCACTCCGAGGCCGAACGGCTGCTGAGAGCCATCAGAGCGCGTATCCCCCGCGTCCTGGGTGACACCCACAGGCTCAACCAAGCGGTCGCTCTGACCCTGGCGGACGCGCTGGCCGCCCAGGGGAAGCACTTCGAGGCCCAGAAGCTGAGGTCGGCGACCGTGCGCAAGATCCGGTCCCAGCTCCGCCGCCGCTGACGCCCGAACGCGCGCTGCCCTTCGGCCCGCTCAGTCCCCCGGCCGCTCGATCAGACGCGTGAACGCGTCGAGATTGCGGGTCGACTCCCCGCGCGACACCCGCCACTCGTACTCCCGGCGGATCGCGCTCGCGAAGCCCAGCTCCAGGAGGCTGTTGAAGGCGCCGTCGGCCGCCTCCAGGACCTGGCCGAGCAGCCGGTCGACCTCCTCCGCGGTGACGGCGGCCAGCGGCAGTCTGCCGGTGACGTAGACGTCGCCGAGCGGGTCGACGGCGTAACTCACGCCGTAGAGCTTGAGGTTGCGTTCCAGGAGCCAGCGGTGGACGCCCGCCTCGTTCTCGTCGGGGTGGCGGATGACGAACGCGTTGAGGGACAGGGAGTGCCGGCCGGCGATCAGCGAGACGGTCGTCGACAGCTTGCGGCTGCCGGGGAGCTTCACCACGTAGTGGCCGGGCTCCGGGCCCTCCCACTCCAGTTCGGCGTCCTTCAGGACGCCCTCGATGATCTGCGCGGCCTGTCGTTGTGCCTCACCCATGGACTCACCCATGGGGCGAGCGTACGCGACGCCGGTGGGCGTGCAGCGCGGCCGTGTAGACCTCCGCGGTGGCCGCGGCGGACGCCTCCCAGCCGAACGAGCGGGCGTGGGCGGCGGCGGCCGCGCCCATCCGGTCGGTCAGGGTGGGGTCGGCGGCGAAGTCGTGCAGCACGCGCGCGTAGGCCGCCGGATCGTGACCCTGGACGAGGACGCCGGTACGGCCGTCGCGGACGGCCACCGGCAGGCCGCCGACGGAGGCCGCGAGGACCGGCGTACCGGACGCCTGGGCCTCGATGGCGACCAGACCGAAGGATTCGCTGTACGACGGCATCACCAGCACGGACGCCGCGCGGAACCAGTCGGCGAGACGGTCCTGGTCGACAGGCGGGCGGAACCGGACGACGTCGGCGATGCCGAGCCGCGCGGCGAGTTTCTGCAGGCCCTCCGGCCTGGCGAGGCCGCTGCCGCTGGGGCCGCCGACGACGGGGACGAGGACGCGGGAGCGCAGTTCGGGGTTGCGGTCCAGCAGCACGGCGACCGCGCGGAGCAGCACGTCCGGCGCCTTCAGGGGCTGGATGCGGCCCGCGAAGAGGGGGATCAGGGCGTCCTGGGGCAGTCCGAGGCGGGCGCGGGCGGCGGCGCGGCCGTCGGCCGGGGAGAAGCGCTCCAGGTTCACGCCGGGGTGGACGACGGCGACCTTGGCGGGGTCGGCGGCGTAGTGCCGGACGAGTTCGCCGGCCTCCTCGGCGGTGTTGGCGATCAGCCGGTCGGCGGCGACGACGATCTGGGTCTCGCCGATGACCCGGGCGGCGGGCTCGGGGGTGTCGCCGTCGGCGAGGCTGGCGTTCTTGACCTTGGCCATGGTGTGCATGGCGTGCACCAGCGGGACGCCCCAGCGCTGGGCGGCGAGCCAGCCGACGTGGCCGGAGAGCCAGTAGTGGGAGTGGACCAGGTCGTAGTGGCCGGGGCGCTGGCCGGCCCAGGCCTGCATCACGCCGTGGGTGAAGGCGCACAGCTGGGCGGGCAGTTCCTCCTTGGCCAGGCCCTCGTAGGGGCCCGCGTCGACGTGCCGGACGAGGACGCCGGGCGCGAGCTGCACGGAGGGCGGGAGGCCGCCGGCGGTCGCCCGGGTGAAGATTTCGACCTCGATGTTGATCGCGGCGAGCCGCCGGGCCAGCTCCACGATGTACACGTTCATGCCGCCGGCGTCGCCCGTGCCGGGCTGGTGCAGCGGGGAGGTGTGCACGGAGAGCATCGCGACGCGGCGCGGCCTGCGGTGCAGCCGCAGCCGCGGGGGTACGGCCGGGGAGCGACGTCCGAGCCTGCCGATGTACTGGCTCACGTGCCGTTCCTCCTTGCTGCGGGCATGCCTGCGCGAGGACGTGCGGGCCCTCCACGAGGGGGAACACCGGAGCTGCCCCCTCCATTTCCACCCCGCCGGTCTTTGCCGAATCATTACCGACTATCGCTCAACCGTTCGAGTGCCGACCGCGTGGTGCCACATCGTCCCGTACGGTCCTGCGCGGCCCCCGCCTCCGCCTACCCTCGAAGGCATGACACCCCGCGCGACGACCCTCCCCCACTCGCGGCCCCGCTCGAGCGGGGCGACCCCCGTCGTGGGAACGGTCACGCGCGGGACCACCAACCCCAACCGGCTGCGCCGCATGGACCGCTGGATCGCGGCCGCGCACGGCGCCGAACTGCGCCGCGCCGCCGCCCCGGTCGCCGTCGACCTCGGCTACGGCGCCGCCCCCTGGACGGCCGTCGAGCTGCTGACCCGGCTGCGGACCGTGACGCCCCACGCGCGCGTGGTCGGGATCGAGATCGAACCGTCCCGGGTCGCGGCGGCACGGCCGTACGAGCGGGACGGGCTCGTCTTCCGGCACGGCGGCTTCGAGGTGCCCGTCGACCGGCGCCCGCACCTCATCCGCGCGGCCAATGTGCTGCGCCAGTACGACGAAACCCAGGTGGCCGCCGTCTGGGAGCGGCTGTGCGCCCGGCTCGCCCCCGCCGACCCGGCGACCGGCGCGCGCGGCGGACTGCTGGTCGAGGGCACCTGCGACGAGATCGGCCGGCGGCACGTCTGGGTCGCGCTCGGCCCCGAGGGCCCGCGCACGGTCACCTTCGCGACCCGCCTCGGTTCCCTGGAGCGCCCCTCCGACCTGGCGGAGCGGCTCCCCAAGGCGCTGATCCACCGCAATGTCCCCGGCGAGCCGGTGCACGCCTTCCTGCGCGACTTCGACCGCGCCTGGGCCGCCGCCGCGCCGTACGCCGCGTACGGCGCCCGGCAGCGCTGGATCCGCGCGGTGCGCGAGCTGACGGCGGACTGGCCGGTGACGGACGGTCCGGCGCGCTGGCGGCAGGGCGAAGTGACCGTGCGCTGGCAGGCGTTGGCGCCGCGCGGCTGACCCGGAGCCGGACCGCCGGGGACGTCCCGCGCGGGCCGCCGGAACCATCCCCCGCGGGCCGCCGGAACGATCTTCCCGGGACGCGCGTCCCACAGTCGGGGGCCACGGGCGTACGGCGGACGGATCCGGTGAGTGATTCACCACCTCTGTCGTTTTCCGCCCGGGCATGGCACGATCCCTCCGACGTCCATAAGTTACTGACGGTAAATCAGGTTGGGGGCAGGGGTATGGCAAGGGGCAAGCGCG
The DNA here is from genome assembly GCF_035645055.1 of Streptomyces sp. Lineage (GTDB taxonomy): Bacteria > Actinomycetota > Actinomycetes > Streptomycetales > Streptomycetaceae > Streptomyces. The sequence continues at coordinate 78,623 of NZ_DASQNH010000056.1, forward strand.
GCTTGATCTCGGTGGCCGTGGCCGTCGTCTGCGCGGTCACCGTGCTCGCGGCACCCGGCACGGCGTTCGCGGCGTCCAGCGCCCCCCACCCCGCGCCCACCCCCTCCGCCTCGCCCTCCGCCACCCCCTCGGCGGCCTCGACCGCCGCGCAGGACAAGGAGCTTGAGGCCGTCCGCGAGAAGCTGGACAAGCTGTACCGCGAGGCCGCCTCCGCCACCGACGCCTACAACGCCGCCGAGGAGAAGGCCGAACTCCAGTCGGAGCAGATCGTCGAACTGGCGAAGAAGATCGCCGATGCCAAGAGGCAACTGGCCGGCCTCAAGGACCGCGCGGGCGCCGCGGCCCGCGCCCAGTACCGCTCCGGAGGACTGCCGCCCGAGGCCCGCCTCATGCTCAGCGACGACCCCGACGCGTTCCTCGACGGCACCGGCCGGGTCCTGCAGGGCGAGCGCGCCACCCGGCACCTGATCGAGGAAACCCGCCGCACCCGGCAGGACTTGGAGACGTACTCCGCCGACGCCTCCGCCCAGTGGAAGAAGCTGGAGGCCAACCGCAAGGCCAAGGCAACCGCCCGGAAGAAGATCGAGAAGCAGATCGCGGCGGCGGAAAGGCTGGAGTCCCAGCTGGAGAAGGAGGAGAAGGAGCGGCTGGCCGAACTGGAGCGGGAGGCCGCCCGCAGGGCGCAGAACGACTGGCTGGACACCGGCGTCCTCGACGGCGCCGACGGCACGGCCACCACCCGGGGCGAGCAGGCCGTGAAGTACGCCACGGCACAGATCGGCAAGCCGTACGTCTGGGGCGCCGAGGGCCCCGAGTCGTACGACTGCTCCGGACTGACCTCACAGGCCTGGGCGAGCGCCGGCCAGGGCATCCCGCGCACCTCGCAGCAGCAGTGGAAGCAGCTCCCGAAGGTGGACGTGACGGACATGCGCCCGGGTGACCTGGTCATCTACTTCGACGACGCCAGCCATGTCGGCGTGTACATCGGCGACGGCGCGATCGTCCACGCCCCGCGCCCCGGCCGGACGGTCACGATCGCGGGCGCCGGCTCGATGCCGATCCTGGGGGTCGTACGGCCGGACGCGGGCTGAACCCCGCCGAGGGCCACCCAGTTGGTGACCTGGACCACGTGACCCACCCCACGTGACCCACCCCACGTTCCCGCCGCATCCAAACTCCCCGGCGACGTGACGTTCGTCATTCCGGCAGGTCGGGCGCCCTGTCCAACTGCGGTACGGAACGCGGCATATGACAGCGGCCCGCGACCGGCCGAGGTGCCGCACACCATTCCGCTGCGGCGCCGACACCCGCTATGGTCCCCGTCGGTGGGTCGAGGTCCCTCGCCCCGCCGTGCCCTCGGGGGGAGGGAAGGAACCCAAGACAATGCCCGTACCCGTACCGCGGCAGAGAGCGATCCCGGCCGTGGAGAGTGGTCAGGCGCCCGCCGCGTCCACCGGCGGCCCCTCCGGAGATCCCGGTGCCGTGGCCCCGCGCAAGGAAGACACGGCCCAGAACACCTCCCACACCACCGCCACCGTCCACCACACCAACCTGACGCTGCTGCTGATCGAGGACGACCCCGGCGGCTCGCCGATCGTGCCCGAGCTGCTCGACCAGACCGGCAAGCCCATCCGGGTGCGCACCGCCCGCAACCTCACCGAGGCCGAGCGGCTGCTCACCGACGACGTCCACTGCATCCTGCTGGACCTCGCGCTGCCGGCCCCCGGACGGGCGGGCGAGACCGACGACGAGCTGGCCGTGCTCCGCCATGTGCTGGAGCTGGCGCCCCGGCACGCCGTCCTCGCCCTCACCGCGTCCGGCGACGCCGAGCGCGGCGCGGAGGCGGTCCGCGTGGGCGCACAGGACTATCTGTTCCGCGACGAGCTGGACGGCCGGCTGCTGAGCCGGGCCATTCAGTACGCCGTCGAGCGGAAGCGATCCGACACGGCCGAGCGGCGGCTCGCCGAGGGCCGGATGCGCGCCCAGGAGAACCGCCGCCTGGAGCGCGGCCTGCTGCCGACCCCGCTGCTGGAGGGCTCCTCGCTGCGGTTCGCCGCGCGCTACCGGCCCGGCCGCTCGCGCGCGCTGCTCGGCGGCGACTTCTACGACGTCGTCCGCACCCCCGACGGCACCGTGCACGCCATGATCGGCGACGTCTGCGGACACGGCCCCGACGAGGCCGCGCTGGGCGTGGAGCTGCGCATCGCCTGGCGGGCGCTGACCCTGGCCGGGCTGTGCGGGGACCAGCTGCTGAACACCCTCCAGCAGGTGCTGGAGCACGAGCGGTCCGACGACGAGATCTTCGCGACCCTGTGCACGGTCGACATAGCCCCCGACGGCCGCCGCGCGGGCCTGTGCCTGGCCGGTCACCCGGCGCCCCTGGTCGCCCGTCCCGGCCGCGCGCCGCGCCTGCTGCCGTACGACAACAACGGCCCCGCCCTCGGTCTGCTCCCCGGGGCCCGCTGGCCGCGGCTGCAGGTGGAGCTGGGCGCCGAGTGGAGCCTGATGCTGTACACCGACGGGCTGATCGAGGGCCGGGTCGGCGAGGGCGGGGAGCGGCTCGGCCAGGACGGCATGGTCGAGATGATCAGCCGCCAGCTGGCCGCCGGCCTCACCGGCGAGGAACTGCTGCGGGCCGCCGTGACCGAGGTCCGCGAAATGAACGGCGGCGAGCTGACGGACGACGTGGCGGTGCTGCTGCTGGACCGGGTGCCGTAGGGCACCCGGGGCGGGGTCAGCGGCCGCCGTTGTAGGGCCCGTACGGGCCGTCGCTGCTGGAGCCGCGGCGGGGGCGGCCGCCGCCGGGCAGGCCGCGCAGGGCCGGGCGGACGTCGACCATGTACACGATCGTCGCGATCAGGCCGATGATCGGCAGGAACGACAGGATGCCGAAGATCAGGCTGACCACGAGGGCCAGACCGAGGACGATCAGCCAGAACGGCTTGGTCTGCTTGTCCGCCGCGCGGTAGGCGTCCTCGCGGCGCGTGGCGGCGTCGATCAGCGCGAAGCCGGTGAAAAGGATCAGGGCCAGGTTCAGCAACCACAGGAACCCAGCGAAACCCTGCATCAGCACAACGTCCACCACCCGACTCGGCTCGTCCTTACGCGGTCACCGTACCCGCAACAGGCTTCCGGCTACCCGGACAACGGTCCGGGCACCCCCCGAGTGCCCGGCCGTCCTTCGTGCGCCGTCACTGGGCGGGCGGCGTCGGCTTCTTCGCGGCCGGCTTGCGGGCCGGGGCCTTCTTCGCCGGGGACTTCTTGGCGTCCGGCGCCTCGGCCGCCGCCGGCTCGGCCCCGGCGGGCTCGTCCTTGACCGTGACCGGCTGGACCTTGGGCTCGGGGTCCGGCTCGACGGCCACGGCCAGGTCCTCGATGCTCTCGGCCGCCTCGCCGCGCCAGGTCTTCACGGCCTGCTCGCCGTGCTCCGCGACCTTCTCGTAGGTCTCCCGGGCCTTCACGGCGTACTCGGCGGCGACGCCGACACCGCGCAGGGCCAGGTCCTGGGCGGTCTCGCCCAGCTTCTTCAGATCGACCTTCTTCAGGTCGGCGTCCAGGGCCCCGAACAGCTCCGTGACCTTGGACTGGAGGGTCTCCTGCGTCTCCTTCACCCGGGCGGCGGCCTTCTCCTGGACGGCCTTGGGGTCGGTGTTGCGGACCGCGTCGATGCGGGCCGGGGCCTCCGCGCGCAGCTGCTCGACCAGACCGGGCACCTTCCGGGCCTGCTGGAAGGCCAGGTCGGCGGTACCGGCGGCGAAGTAGAGCGGGGTCGGGTCGCTGAAGGTCTTGCGCAGGTCGTCGGTGATGGCCATGGTGAGGGTCCTCCCGGTTCGATGGCGATCCTTGTCGATCGCTCGTCGATCGCTTTCGGCTGAGGGTGGGCGGTCCGCGGCCGCCGGCCGGTCTTTCCCTGGTCCGGTCAACCGGCCGTCTGCTGCGGACCGGCATCGCTCGCGTCGTCCGGGGCGGTCTCCCCGTGCCCGTTCTCCTTGCGGAACGACTCGTACACCTGGAGCAGCACCTGCTTCTGCCGCTCGTTCAGCGTGGGGTCGGCGAGGATGACCGCACGGGTCTCGACCTCGTCCGGGTCCCGCTCGGCGTCGAGGATTCCGGCACGGACGTACAGCGTCTCCGCGGAGATCCGCAGCGCCTTGGCGACCTGCTGGAGCACCTCCGCGCTCGGCTTGCGCAGCCCGCGCTCGATCTGACTCAGATACGGGTTGGACACCCCGGCCGCCTCGGCGAGCTGCCGCAGCGACAGCTGCGCGCTGCGCCGCTGCTCGCGCAGGTACTCCCCGAGATTGCCGACGTTGAGCGATGCCATACGTCCACCATGCCCCACCCCTGCTAACAATTGCAAGCACCCTGCTTGCAAGAGTGCACGGCGCGTCGGAAGGGCCCCGCTCCCCCTTGTCCTGTCTCTGCGATGTGTAGGCAGTCCCGCTTCTACGGTCCAAGCGGCCGGTCGGCGTCGTACCGGAGGTCCGGACGGATGTGAGCGACCAGGAGGAGCACGATGTCTCCCCAGCCGCCCCACGCGCTGCTGCTGTCCGTCGCCAGTGAGTTCACTTCTTCTCGTCCTTGTCCTTGTCGGGAAGAGTGGGGGCAGCCGCCGCGATGACAGCCGGTGTCAGACGGACATCGAACGGCGCCACTTCGTAGTACTTCATCGCCTTGCCGTCATCGGACAGCTCCAGAGTGCTGGTAACGAGTCCTGCCACTTCCAACCGCTGCAGGTGCATCTGCAGGAGTCGGCGGCTCATGCACAGATCGCGAGCGAGCTGGCTGACGTAGTTCCGCCCCCCGGCAAGAGCCGCGACGACCCGCAGCCGGTGCGGGCTGGCCAGCGCAGACAGCGTCTGCACCACCTCATCACCCGAAAGACGACCTCGGCTCATGTCGACTCCCTTTGGCGCATGCCAGAAAAATTTGCACGTCACCGTTGATCGTCAACAGGTTCACTCGGATGCTGGTCCCACCTGGCTACAACACCGCCGACGGCCACACGGTCGACAGTGACCGGTTGGGCGGAACATCTGATCACCGGCCTGTCCCACTCAACCGTAGGCATCGCAGCTCAGAGCCTCACTCCGCCCACATTTATCTGGGACAGGACACCCCTGCCCGGCCCCGGTTGCCGATCCCCCCGCCCGCGCCATCCTGGAAGGGACGGGACTCAGGGGACTGACGGGACTCAGGGGAACGCCGGTCCCACCCCTTCCACGAGGAGGTGGCACGGATGCCACCCAGCGACCTCGACGGCGGACTCCCTCCGGGCGGCGCGCCGGGTCAGTGCGGCTTCGGACCGTGCCCCGTGTGCAGCGAGGACCGGCAGATGTCGTCCCCCTGCTTCCTCCAGGCCGGGCACGGAGGCGATCACCGGTGCGCGCAGGGCGACGTCTGGGAGCAGGCGGACCCCGGGGCGGCACCGCAGCGCAAGTTCTGCGGCTCGAAGTGCCCGGAGCCCGGCTGCGGCAAGACCTGCACACGGCAGTTCATCCACGAGACCCCTCACATGTGCCCGCTGGGGCACACGTGGTGAAGCGGGGCAGGACTCAGGCGACCTCGAACCCGTTCGTCTGGTGGTCCCGGCGGCCCGAGCCGGGGTTGACGTAGACCAGGACGCTGTGGGACCCCTCGCCGAGGCGGCCCAGGCTGACATAGCCGGTGTCCGGGACCCCGGGATCGAGGTGGCCCGAGGTCCATTCGGGGCCGACGACGTTTCCGTCGCACTCGACCGTGACCCGGGCGTTTCCGCCGACGTCACCGACGTTGACCAGGTCGAAGCTGATCCGGGTGCCGGCGTCGTGGTGGGGGACGACGTGCCCGTCGGGGTTGTCCGCCGGGTCGGGCATGAGCCCGATGCCGCCGTCCGCCAGCTCGAACATCGCTGACATGGCACTTTCCTCCTCTCTTTCCAGCATGGCACCGCCTGCCGCGGGCCGCCCTGCGGGACGGAACACCCACAAAAAAGTGGGTACTTGGCATCGTTCCGTGCCCGTAGGAGGCTGGTCGCGGGTGGTCAGGAGGCCACCACGGGCGCCGCGAGGCGTTCCAGGCGGCGGTGCCCCCAGTCGGAGAGAGGAGCGAGGGCCTCGGACAGTTCACGGCCGAAGCCGGTGAGCGTGTACACCGTCTTCGGCGGCAGGACGGCGAACACCTCCCGGTGCACGAGACCGTCCTCCTCCATCTCGCGCAGAGCCTGAGTCAGCACCTTCTCGCTCAGGCCCGGCAGCTTCCGGCGCAGTTCGGCGGGTCGATGCGGGCCCGATTCCAGCAGCCACAGCAGCGACGTCTTCCACTTGCCGTCGATCACCGAGATCGCGGCGGTCACTCCGCAGACATTCAGGTCCCGGGCCCGGCTGCGCGTCATCTTCGCCCCATTCATTGCGGTTTGTCCGTCAGTTGTGCAGTCAGTTCAGTCAGCTAGTCAGTGCAGTCAGAAACAGCAGGAGCTTCTTCATGTCTACGAACGTCACCGACCCCGCCTCCGCTTCCGTGACCGTCCTCGGACTCGGCCCCATGGGCCGCGCCCTCGCCGCCGCCTTCCTGGCCGCCGGTGTGCGCACCACCGTCTGGAACCGCACCCCGGGCCGGGACGCCGAGCTGGTGGCGAGCGGCGCGGTGGCGGCCGGGTCGGCGGAGGAGGCGGTGGCGGCGAGCGACCTCGTGGTCGTGTGCGTCGTCAACTACGACGCCTCCGACGCCGTCCTGCGGCGCGAGTCCGTCACCGACGCCCTGAAGGGCCGTACGGTGGTCAACCTCAGCGCGGACACCCCGGCCCGCGCCCGGGACACCGGCGAGTGGGCCGCCCGGCACGGCGTCCGCTACCTGGACGGCGCGATCATGACGCCGACCCCCACCATCGGCACCTCCGACGCCGTGTTCCTGCACAGCGGCCCCCGGGACCTCTACGAGGAGCACAAGCCCGTCCTCGATGTGCTCGGCGGCACCCACACCCACCTCGGCGAGGACATCGGCCGGGCGGCCACGTACGACATCGCCCTGCTGGACATCTTCTGGACGGCGATGGGCGGCTACGCGCACGCGGTCGCCGTGGCCCGCGCCGAGGGCGTCTCCGCGCGCGAGCTGGCCCCGTTCGCGCAGGGCATCGCCGCGATCCTGCCGCCGCTCTTCGAGGAGTTCGCGGACGACGTGGACGCCGGTTCCTACTCGGGCGGGCTGAATCCGATCACCTCCGCCGCGTCCACCATGGCGCACATCGTCCACGTCTCCGAGGAGCACGGGATCGAGGCGAGCCTGATGCGGGCGATCGAGGGACAGGCCCACCGGGTGATCGGGCTGGGTCACGGCTCGGACGGTTTCATGCGGGTCGCGGAGGTGCTGGGGCGCACCCGGCGTCCCTGAGCCAGGCCCGCACCGCCGCGAAGTCGGCTTCCCGCATGCCGTGGCGGTGGTCCACGCGGTGCAGCAGGGCCGGGCCGGGGTGGTGTGCGGCCACCCAGGCCCGGTCGGCGCCGGTGATCTCGTCGTCGACCCAGACGAAGGGCCGGCCCGCCGCCCGCGCGACGACCGGACCGGTCTTCCAGTGCCGTCCGCCGGGTGGCGGGTCCTCGGCGCCGGGCGGCACGTCCACGACCGGCAGCGGCGGCAGGCCCAGCCACGGCGCCAGCACGGTGTTCGCGTCGTCCTGCCAGGTCGTCACCCACAGTGGCTCGCACCCGAGGGCGAGCAGGCGGGGGCCGAGCGCCGGGTCCACGCGGTCCAGCAGGGGGTGGCCGGCGGGCGGCGGGCCGTACGGGCCCTCGTGGGCGGGATACGGGCCGTCACCGCCGAACGGGAGCAGGACCCCGTCGACATCGAGGAAGAGCAGCGCGCGCATCCGTCCGACTCTAATGCCCTTGCCCGGCAAGGGAGTCGAGGGCTAACGTCCTCGCCATGACTGCCGGGTCGGCCTCGGGCCACGAGCGAGTTGGGTGCCCGGCCTCCGTATGAGGCCGCGGCGGGCGAGGAGCCCGCCTTCTTCTCTGTGCAAGCGCTGCCAGCGACATCACACAGAGAAGGAAGAGCATTGCCCAACGACTTCAACCAACAGATCATCGACGAGTTCCGGGCCAACAAGGGCCGGCTCACCGGCATGTTCGAGAACGCCCGGCTGATCCTGCTGACCACCACCGGCGCCCGCTCGGGCAAGCCGCACACCACGCCCGTCGGCTATCTGCCCGACGGCGCCGAGCGCGTCCTGGTCATCGCCTCCGCGGGCGGTTCGCCCCGCCATCCGGCCTGGTACCACAATCTCCTCGCCCATCCCGAAGTCACCGTCGAGGACGGCGCGTTCATCTACCGGGCGCGGGCCGAACCGCTGACCGGCGAGGAGCGTGACCAGGCGTTCGCGCGGGCCGTGGAGAGCGACCCGGGCTGGGCGGCGTACCAGGAGAAGACCTCACGGCTGATCCCCGTGGTCGCCCTGTACGAGATCCCGAGCGACGGCCCGCCCACCTTCAACGCCGGTTCCCTGGGCGAGGCGGTCAAGGTCGTCCACGACGCCTTCCGGCGCGAACTCGCCCTGCTCAGACAGGAGATCGCCGGGGCCGGTACCGCCCTCGGCGCCCAGCTCCGCGCCAACTGCCTCACGTTCTGCCACGGTCTGCACAACCACCACACCGGCGAGGACCTGGGCCTCTTCCCGATGATCGAGAGCCGCCATCCGGAATCCGCCCCGGCCATCGCCCTGCTGCGCGAGGAGCACGAGCGCATCGCCGCCCTGGTGGAGGAGCTGCGCGGGGTCGTCGCCGGCCCGGCGGACCCGGCGGCCGTCCGCGCGGAGGTGGACCGGCTGACCAGCGAACTGGAGGCCCATCTGACACACGAGGAGGAACAGCTGATACCGCTTCTCGGCTGACCCGCGATACCCCCGCTCGGCTGACCCGGCTCCCGGCTGGCCTAGAAGGGCAGGGGCCGCCCGTGCACCACCGTCAGCGCCGACACCGCGCGGGTCAGCACCACGTACAGCCGGTGCAGGCCCCGCTGCTCCGCCTCCGCGATCGCGGCCGGTTCGACGGCCACGACATGGTCGTACTCCAGGCCCTTGACCAGGCCGGCGGGCAGTACCGCGACCCGGGCGTCCGCCGCCGGCCCGCCCGTCGTGCCGAGACCGGCGGCGGCCAGGGCCCGGCGCAGCCGGGGCACGTCCGCATCGGCCGCGATCACCCCGACGGAGCCCTCGCCGGCGAGGGCGTCGCGGACGGCCGTGACGACCGCGCCGGGCACGTCGTCGGTCGCGCGGACGGTCAGCTCGCCGTCCCGGCGCAGCGAGCGGGGCTCGGGGACGGCGACGTCGAGGCGTCGCAGGACGCGGTTGGCGAGGCCGAGGACGGCCGCCGGGACGCGGAAGCCGGTGGTCAGCGGGACGACGGCGGCGTCCGGCTTGCCGAGGTGGCGCAGGAGGACGGTCCAGTCGCGGGCGGCCCACGGGGTGGTGCCCTGGGCCAGGTCGCCGAGGACGGTGAGGGAGCCGTAGACCGAGCGGCGGGCTACGGCCCGGCACTCCATCGGGGAGAGGTCCTGGGCCTCGTCGACGACGACGTGGGCATAGCCCTCGGGGTGCTCGATCAGCCCGGCGACCTCGTCGAGGAGCACCAGGTCGGCGGCCGACCAGCGGGCCGACTTCCAGGAGCGCGGCGGGCGCGGCCACAGCAGCGCCTTCTGCTCGTCCGCGTCCAGCAGCCCGTCGGCGGCCTCCGCGAGGGCGGCCGGGTCGGCGAGCAGTCCGGCGACGACCTCCTCGGGACGCGCCCGCGGCCATACGGCGTCCAGCCACGCGCCGAGCGGGCGGGCGCGTTCGATCCGCCGCGCCCAGGCGGTGGTGCGGGGTCCGCCGCGCCGCTCGGCCCGCGCCCGCAGCGCGGCCACCACGCGCGCGCGTACCCGTTCCCGCCCGACCGCGTACGGCGGCTGCTCGGCCCGTACGTCCGCCACGATCGCCCGCAACTCCTCCGCGGGCACCCGCCAGCGGTAGGAGCCGTCGGGCACGGCGAGGGAGTCGGCGCGCGCGTCGGGGCACGCGCGCGCGTAGAGCGCCCGCCGCAGCACCTCGGCCATGCGGGCGTCGTGCTTGACGACGGCGGTGCGCTCGTCGTCGGTCCCGGTGACCGGGTGCCGGGCGATCTCCTCCCGGACGGTGGACTGCCGTACGCCGGTCTCGCCGAGCGCGGGCAGCACCTCGGCGATGTAGTCGAGGAAGGTGCGGTTGGGCCCGAGGATCAGCAGTCCGCCGCGCCGGACGCGCTGCGGGTGGGTGTAGAGCAGATAGGCGGCCCGGTGCAGGCCGACGGCGGTCTTGCCGGTGCCGGGGGCGCCCTGGACGCACACGGAGGCGGTGAGGGCGGCGCGCACGAGGTCGTCCTGCTCGGGCTGGATGGTGGCCGCGATGTCCCGCATCGGACCGACCCGGGGGCGTTCGATCTCCCGGGCGACGATCTCGCTCGCGCGGCTCTCGCCGCGGCCCAGATGCTCGTCCTCCAGGCCGGTCAGATCGGCGGAGTCGCCCCGGCTGCCGGGGGCCCAGCCGAAGCGGCGGCGGACCTCGACGCCCCGCGGGTCGTGGGGGCCGGCCTGGTAGAAGGCGCGGGCGACGGGGGCGCGCCAGTCGACGACGAGCGGCGGGGCGGCCGGGTTCTCGGTGATCCGCAGCCGGCCGATGTGCAGGGGGCCGTGCGCGCCGCCGTGGGCTTCGGGGGCGGCGGGGTCGAAGTCGAGCCGGCCGAAGAACAGCGGGCCTTCCGGGAGTTCGCGCAGTTCCTTGGCACGGCTGCGCAGCCAGTAGCCGAGGACTTCGGCGTCGGCGCCGGAGGCCGAGGCGTCCTCGCCGATGACGACCTGCTCCTGGGCGTCCTCGACCATGGCGGCGAGGGCGGCACGACAGCGGTCGTGGTGGGCGCGTTCGACGTGGAGGGCGTGCTGGAGGGCGGGGTCGGGTGACGTCATTCCAACGAGCGTACTGGATAACGTGACCGAGTTAAATTTTTTACCGAGTCAGCGATCGGCGAACCGGGGCAGCCCGGCGGCCAGCAGGTCGAACGCGCGTTCCGCCGCCGTCACCGCCTCCCCCCGGAGGTGCGCCGCGCGCTCCCCCGCCGCGATCCGCCGCCAGTTCTCCTGCGCCAGGATCCGCTGGACGGCGATGATCTGCCCCGCCGCCAGCCGGGCCTCCAGATCACCGCCCAGCACGCCGGCGAGCGCCGCCTCCGAACGCTCCAGGTGGCCGTGCAGCCGGGCGACCAGGGCGGGGGTGCCGTAGAGCAGGGTGTGGAAGGCCAGGACCTCGGGATCGTCGTTGAGTCCGGTGACCGGATCGCACCGGTCGAGCCCGGCGAGGAAGTCGCGGCGCAGCGCTACCAGCGGGGCCGCGTCCGAGGCCGCGACCACCCGGGCCGCCTGGCCCTCGTGGTCCGCGATCCGGTGCAGGACCAGGTCCTCCTTGGCCGGGAAGTACCGGAACAGCGTCGGCTTGGAGATCTCCGCGGCGGCCGCCACCTCGGCGACCGACACCGCGTCGAACCCCTTCTCCAGGAACAGTCCGATCGCGAGGTCCGACACCACCTGGTACATCCGCTGCCGCTTGCGCTCACGCAGCCCGATCTCAGCCATGCAACGAGCCTACGGTCGTCCCCCCGCCGCTCCTTGACCTCAACTCCGCTTCAGGTCGAAGACTGCCCCCGGAAACGATGATCCGACGGGCGGAGGGGTGAGCCATGCTCACGGCGCAGGTGAAGGAGTTCGGCGGGCCGGAGGTGCTGGTGCCGGTGGAGGCACCCGATCCGGAACCGGGACCCGGCGAGGTGCTGATCGAGGTGTCCCACGCCGACACGATCTACCTGGAGACCCAGCTGCGAGCGGGCTGGGGTGGCGAGTACTTCACGGTGACCCCGCCGTACGTGCCCGGCGGCGGGGTGGCCGGAACCGTGCGTGACCTGGGACCCGGAGTCGAGGAGCGGTGGCGGGGGCGCCGGGTCGCCGCCTTCGTCGACGGCAGCTACGCCGAGCGCGCGCTCGCCCCGGCCGACGCCCTCACCGCCGTACCGGACGGCCTCGCTCCGCGCGCCGCGGCGGCCCTGGTCCACGACGGGGTGACCGCGCTGGGCCTCCTGGAGCGGACCGCCCTCGCGGCCGGCGACCGGGTGCTGATCCTCGGCGCGTCCGGCGGCATGGGCACCCTGCTCGTCCAGCTGGCCCACGCCCGCGGCGCCCGGGTGGTCGCGGCGGCCCGGGGCACGGAGAAACTGGCCCTCGTCCGGCGGCTGGGCGCCGACGAGGCGGTCGACGTCGGCGCCCCCGACTGGCCGGAGCGGGCCCGCCGGGCGCTGGGCGGCGCCGCCGACGTCGTCCTCGACGGAGTGGGCGGCTCACTCGGCGCCGCCGCCCTCCCGCTCACCGCGCCCGGCGGGCGCTTCTCCGCCCACGGCGCCCCGACCGGCGGTTTCGCCGACCTCGACCGGGCGGACGCGGCCCGGCGCGGCATCACCCTGTACGGCATCGCCGACGCGCGGTACCCGGTGGCGGAGATCGTGCGGCTGCGGGCCGCCGCCTTCGCCGAGGCGGCGGCCGGCCGGCTCACGCCGGTGGTCGGAGCGGAGGTCCCCCTCGCGGAGGCGGCCCGGGCGCACGCGCTGATCGAAGGGCGGGGTGTGGTGGGGAAGGTGGTGCTGGACGTGCGGGGGTGACGGTCCCTCAGGTGGTGTCACCCGGGACGGTGCCACTCCGGCAACGCCTCCGCGATCCCTTCGTCGCCGGTACGTCCAACCCCGTAGCCCGTGCGGATGCCCGGGGCAGGGCGGCGGCCGGAGGACCGCCCCTGGTGACGCCGGTCAGCCGGCCCTCTTCGCGCAGGGCGCGCAGGCCTGGCGTACGGTCGCGCGCTCCACGCCGGACTCCGCCGCCGGCTCGGCCCGGGTGGGCGGCTCGGCGCCCACTTCGAGCGTGCCCTCGCGGATGCGGGTGCGGGGGCCTTCGGCGATCTCGTGGGCCGAGGGCCTGCTGGTGGCGGTCACGTGCCGATGTCCTTCGGTGCGGGCCGTCCGCGGCTAGTCGCGCGCACGCGGCGCGGCCGCATCTCGATGCCGCCCCGTGCCCAGGGCAGGGAGTCCTCGCGCCCTCAGAACGCGCAGCACCGGTTCCAGCGAATCCACCACGTCGCCCGCTCCCGCGTCCCTCAGCAGGCGGGCCTTGCGATCATTTCTCGCATACCCCAGGAACGGGATCCCCGCCCGTCGCGCCGCCTCGTGGTCGGTCGGGGTGTCCCCGATGAACAGGGCCGTCTCCGGGGCGGCCGTCAGCGCGTCCAGGGCGCGGTCGAGGTGGTGGGGGCCCGGTTCCAGGCGGTGCGGGTCCGGGTCGCGGCCGTAGATGTGGGGTCCGAAGCACTCGGCGAGACCGCGGCCCGCGAGGTAGGCGCCGATGACCCGCGGGGAGTTGCCGGAGGCCACGGCGAGGCGGGCGCCGACCGCGGTCCAGGTGCGGATCAGCGGGTCGGCCCAGGCGGTGGGCATGGCGGTGGCGGTGGCCCGCAGTTCCTCCTGGGTGAGGCGTTCCTCCAGCTCCGCCACCACGCCCCGGCCGAGCCGGGCGCGGTCCACGGCGCGCAGCACGGCCTGCGGGTCGGTCGTGTGCCGTTCCGCCTCGGTGAGCAGGGCGCGCAGCCCGCGCCCCTCCAGCCAGTCCACGAGGCCGCCGGCCACCCCGGGTGCCGGGTGCCCGGCGAAGAGGCGGCAGATCGGTCCGTCGAAGTCCCAGAGCACGACCTCGGCACGGGTGACCAGTTCCCGCAGCCGGTCGGTCGGGCTCACCACCGGTTCGGTCCGCGTCGTATCAGAAGTCACCAGGAAAGTGTCAGGTCCCGGGCGATGGTTTCCCAGAGGGCGTCGAACGACTTCTGGGATCCGTCCACGAAGGAGGCGTCCCGCCGTCCGGTGCCCCGCTCGAAGGGAAGGAGCGGGGACTCGCCGGCCGGCACGTCGTACATGCCGAGGACGCCGGCCTCGGTGGACCCGTCACCGGCCGGCGGGAGGAGGCTTCAGAAGGAGTCCGGGCACCAGGGACGCCGGGACGTGCGCAGCAGGGCGTCGGCCCGCCGGGCGGCGCCCGCTCGTGTCTCCCGCACCCGCCCCGCGGCCGCCAGCCGCACCGCCGACTCGTCCCCCAGCCACAGCGCCCCGAGGCCGGACACGTCCAGCGTGAGGTCGGCCTCCCGCGAGGTCGCCGCGCAGACCCCGCGGCCGTCCTCCCCGGCCTGAAGCAGATACCGTCCGCCCGTGAACCCGCCCGGGTCGACGACCTCCAGCACCAGCTCCCCGGCCCCCTGGTAGCTCCGCGCTTCCAGCGCCGCTACGACGTCCAGGATCCGCACCCACATCCAGTCCGCCTGCGTGGTGATCCGGGCGGCGCGCGGGTCCGGCAGACACAGCGGCAGCAGATCGTCCGGGGCCCGCCAGCCCGACTTCACCCGGGTGACCCAGTCGATGGAGCACAGCTGGCGCCACAGCGCCCGTTCGGCCCGCGGCTCCGCCGCGACCAGCCACTTCACGGTGGCGGTGTTCCCCGGCTGCTTGGCGTCGCCCCACCGGTCGTCCACGGTGTACGCCGCCATGCCCTCGACCTCGCCGGCCGGCGAGCGGTACACCGCGTAGAACGGGTCCTTCCAGTCCGGGAGGACGCGCAGCGCGCCCGTGTTGATCTGCCACCACCGCTCGTCGCGGTTCACCGCGCCGTGCTGGGCGCGCCGCACCCGCTCGTACAGCTCCGGGCCCAGCTTGCGCACCTCGGCGCCGTCGGCCAGGTCGATCCGCCCGCCGTCCGCGGGCCCCGCCCAGCGCGGATCGAGCCCGGCGCGCGGCACGTCGACGGTCCACTCGGCGGTCGTGGTGGCCGGTCCGAAGCCGTACCGGCCGTAGATCGGGTACTCGGCGGCGATCAGCGTCGCCACCACGTCGCCGCGCTCCTTCGCCGCCGCCAGGTCCCGGCCCATCATCCGGGTGAGCAGCCCGCGCCGGCGGTGCGTGGCGGACACGGTCACGTTGGTGACGGCGTTCGCGGCCACCACAGCGCCGCCGACCGCCGTCAGCTCCTGCGGGAAGGACCGCAGCGTCGCCACGCACCGGCCGCCGTCGAAGGCGCCGACGGTGCGGTCCGTCAGGATGCCGGAGGCGCGGGCCGCGATCTCCTCCTCGGTGATCGTCTCGCTGCGCAGGAAGCCGACGGCCACCGCCCGCAGCCAGTCCGGTATCTCGTCCTCGGTGATCAGGCGTACGTCGAGGTCGTCACGATCGCTCATGGCGTCACGGTAGGTGCCCCCGGCCCGGCACGTCGCGTGGATTTCGGGCCGCCGGCCTGGCGGGACACCCTGACCGCCTCACAGCAGCAGGTCGTCGACCTGCGCCTCCCCGTCCCGGTACCGCCGGGCGATCTCCGCGCTGCACCCGTCGGCGGTGCGCTGGAGCCGCTGGCGGCGCCGGGAGACCTGCTGCTCGTAGCGGACGAGCCGCCCGATCCCGTCGGCCAGCTCCGCGTCCGTGCGGGCGTCGAGGGCGGACAGCTCCACCTCGGCCAGCATCTCGGCGGCCAGCCGCCGGTACTCCTCGCGCCGCGGCGTCCCCAGCCTCACATGCCGGGCCGAGGAGCGCTGCCGGGCCGGGGCGTCGGTCAGGATCTCCGGCAGCCGCTCCACCACCGACGCCTCCCCCACGGCCGGCACGGACGTGGACCCGCGCCGCGCCAGCTCCGCGCGCAGGATGTCGATCCGCCCCTGGAGCAGCCGCCGTACATAGCTGAGGTCCGCCTCGTCGCGCTGGGCGTCCCGGCGCACCGCGCGCAGCTCGGGCAGGCTCAGCGCGCCCAGGTCGGGCTCGGGCGGATCGGGTTGCCGCGGCGGGCGGGCGGCGCCGTCCGGGCCGTCGGGACTGTCGGTGCGCTGCGCGGGCGGCCGCAGTGTCCCCAGTTCCTCACCCGTGCTCGGTGTGCTCATGTGCCTCTACCGTCCCCTCGACCGGTGTGTGGGAAGCATCGTGCCACCCCAAGTGGCCGCTATGTGATCGAGTGCCCCCGAACAGCCCCAGATGGACGGGTTAGGGATCGAAAAGCGGCCACGGCATGATGGTCATATGCGAGCTGTGGTGCAGAGGGTGGACGGCGCGAGCGTCGTGGTGGACGGCCGGACCGTCGGGGAGATCATCGGCGAGGGACTGTGCGTGCTGGTGGGCGTGACCCACGAGGACACCCGGGAGAAGGCGGCCCAGCTGGCCCGCAAGCTCTGGTCCGTCCGGATGCTGCACGACGAGAAGTCGTGCAGCGACGTCGACGCCCCGCTGCTGGTGATCAGCCAGTTCACCCTCTACGGCGACGCCCGCAAGGGCCGCCGCCCCACCTGGAACGCCGCGGCGCCCGGCGAGGTCGCCGAGCCGCTGGTCGACGAGGTGGTCGCCCAGCTGCGGGCGCTGGGCGCGACGGTGGAGACGGGCCGGTTCGGCGCGCAGATGCGGGTGTCGCTGACGAACGACGGCCCGTTCACCGTCCTGCTGGAGATCTGACCGCTACGGCGCCACGACGACTTCCTGGGCCGCCGCCGTGTCCCCGGCCACCAAGCGGGCGTCCACGGGCACGTTCCGCTTCACCAGGGCGAGGGCGACCGGGCCCAGCTCGTGATGGCGGACGGACGTGGTGATGAAGCCGATCTTCCGCCCGTCGGGGCCCTCGTCGGCGAGCCGGATCTCGGTGCCGGCCGGGGGCAGATGGACCTCGCTGCCGTCCAGGTGCAGGAAGACCAGCCGGCGCGGCGGCTTGCCCAGGTTCTGCACCCGGGCGACGGTCTCCTGACCCCGGTAGCAGCCCTTCTGCAGGTGCACGGCGGTGCCGATCCAGCCCAGCTCGTGCGGGATGGTCCGGTGGTCGGTCTCGAAGCCCAGGCGCGGCCGGTGATGCTCGACGCGCAGCGCCTCGTACGCCAGCAGCCCGGCCGCCGGTCCGGCCGACGCGGCGTACTCCTCCAGCCGTTCGCGCGGCAGGAAGAGATCGCGGCCGTACGCCGTCTGCCGGACGACGACGCCGTCCGGGACCTCGGCGATGGAGCCGGCGGGCAGGTGGACGACGGCGAAGTCCGCGGTGCGGTCGGCGACCTCCACCCGGTAGAAGAACTTCATCGACTCCAGGTACTGGAGCAGCGCGCCCTCGGTGCCGGGCTCGACGTGCGCCCACACCGTCGTCCCGTCGTCGACGAGGTACAGCGCGTGCTCGATGTGGCCGTGGGCGGAGAGGATCAGCGCCTCGGTGGCCTCACCGGTGGGCAGTTCGCTGACGTGCTGGGTGAGCAGCAGATGCAGCCAGCTCAGCCGGTCCTCGCCGGTGACGGTGACGACCCCGCGGTGGGACAGGTCGACGAAACCGGTGCCGGCGGCGAGGGCGCGCTGCTCGCGGAACAGGTCGCCGTAATGGGCGGCGACGCCTTCGTCCACGCCCTCGGCGGGGACCGCGCCGGGCAGGGACAGCAGGGGGCTCTTCATGGACCCAAGCCTACGACTCGGTACTTGAACCCTTCAGGGAACAGTCCTCGCACCGGCCGAAGATCGCGAAGTGCTTCATGTCCGTGTCGAATCCGAACTGCTCGCGCAGCTTCGCGGTGAACTCGGCGGCCACGCTCACATCCGCCTCGATGACGTCGGAGCAGTCGCGGCAGACCAGGTGGATGTGATGGTGCCGGTCGGCCAGGTGATACGTCGGCGCCCCGTGCCCCAGGTGGGCGTGGCTGACCAGCCCCAGCTCCTCCAGGAGCTCCAGGGTGCGGTAGACCGTGGAAATGTTGACCCCCGACGCCGTCTTCCTCACCTCGCTGAGGATGTCGTCGGGGGTCGCGTGCTCCAGGGTGTCCACGGCTTCGAGCACGAGTTGCCGCTGCGGGGTCAGCCGATAGCCGCGCTGCCGCAGATCGCTCTTCCAGTCGGTGCTCACCACACTGGAAGTCTAAGAGCTACTTGAAGAAGGCGATGCCGTCGTCCGGCATGTCGTCGGGCAGGGCCTTCGCCCAGCGCTCGACGTCCTCCGGGGTGACGACCTTCTTCAGGTGGGCCGACATGTAGGGACGCAGCTCGACCTCGGGGGTCTGCTTCTCGCCGACCCACATCAGGTCGCTCTTCACATAGCCGTAGAGCCGCTTGCCGCCGCTGTACGGCCGGGAGCCGGCGGTGCGCGCCACGGCGTCCGTGACCAGGTCGATCTGCGGTTTCTGGTGGGCCATCTCGCCGTACCAGATCTCGATGACGCCGTCGTCGCGGGTCATCGTGATCTCGACCTTGCGGGCGTCGTCGATCCGCCAGAAGCCGTGCTCCGACTCCAGCGGGCGCACCTTGTTGCCGTCGTTGTCCAGCACCCAGGTGTGGGAGTGGTACTCGAGGAAGTCCCGGCCGTCGTGGGTGAAGCTGACCTCCTGCCCGAAGTTGCACTTCTCCGAGCCGGGGAAGTCGTGCACGCCCGCGCCCGCCCAGTTGCCGAGCAGGAAGGCGAGGGGGACCAGGTCCTTGTGGAGGTCGGACGGGATCTCGATCATGAGAGGCGTTTCCTGGCTATTCCTGGCTAGTGGGTCAGCGCTGGCCCTGGTACAGCTTCTTCACGGTCAGACCGGCGAAGGCGAGAACGCCGACGGCGACCAGGACCAGCAGGATTTCGAAGAAGAGCTCCACGGCGTGCTCCTTGTTGGGCGAGGGTGAGCGGTACACAAGGCCGGGGACCAGCTTACGCGGGTGCCTCGCGCACTACGATTCCGGCTATGGCGAAGAAGCTCGTGATCAAGGTGACGGCGGGGGCGGACGCCCCCGAGCGGTGCTCGCAGGCGTTCACGGTGGCCGCGGTGGCCGTGGCCAGCGGGGTGGACGTCTCCGTCTGGCTGACCGGCGAGTCCGCCTGGTTCGCGCTGCCCGGCCGGGCGGCCGAGTTCGAGCTGCCGCACGCGGCACCGCTGCCCGGCCTGATCGACTCGGTCCTCGCCGCGGGCAGGCTGACGCTGTGCACCCAGTGCGCGGCCCGGCGGGACATCACGGAGCAGGACGTCATCGAGGGCGTCCGGATCGCCGGCGCGCAGGTCTTCGTACAGGAGGCGCTGGCGGAGGACACCCAGGCGCTCGTCTACTGATCGCCGGTCCGCGCCGGCACGTAGAGGCAGAAGGGGTGGCCCGCCGGGTCCAGCAGCACCCGTACGTGCGACTGGGGCTGGAACGCGGCGAGCCGGGCGCCCGCGAGAAGGGCGGCGGCCGTCTCGCCCTCCAGATCGTCGACCTGAATGTCCAGGTGGCTCATCATCTGCTGCCGGTCCGGCTCGCCGGGCCAGACGGGCGGCTCGTACCGGGGCTCGGTCTGGAAGGACAGGCCGGTGCCGCCGTCCGGCGGGCGGATGTGCACCCAGTCCGGTCCCTCCTCGCCGTTCCACACCCGCCAGCCGGGCAGCAGCCTCAGATAGAAGTCCGCCAGCTCACGCGCGTTCGGCGCGTCCAGGGTCGTCGCCACGAGTCTCATGCGCCGGGGGTACCCCGTACGGCCGGGCCGGCACCCGTCACCCCGGGCGCTTCCTGCCGTCCAGCTCGTCCCACCACTGGTCCGACTGGGGATCCCCGGAGGGGTCGTCCCACCAGCGGTCGTCGGCACCGCGACGGTTGGCGATCACCGCGGCGACGGGCGGGATCACCATCGCGATCACGCACATCGCGACGGCCGCCTCGGTCGACCACAGGCGCACGACGGCCCACGCCAGGACGAAGAGCACCAGGCAGGTGCCCATCAAGGCGAAGTACGTGTGACGTCGCCGTGCGTACATACGTCCAGGGTAGGCAGGGCCGCGGGCACGGAGAAGGGCCGCACCCCAGGCGTCCAACCCGGGGGGTGCGGCCCTTCCGCCGTACGGGTCCTCGTCAGACCGCGATCGCGACCTCGGCCAGGGCGCCCTTCTCGGCGACGACGACCGTGCGGTCGGCGGTGCCACCGGGCACCAGGGCGCGGACGGTCCAGGTGCCCTCGGCCGCGTAGAAGCGGAACTGGCCCGTGGCGGAGGTGGGAACCTCCGCGGTGAACTCGCCGGTCGAGTCCAGGAGCCGGACGTAACCGGTCACCGGCTCGCCGTCGCGGGTCACCTGGCCCTGGATGGTGGTCTCACCGGGCTTGATCGTCGAGGCGTCGGGGCCGCCGGCCTTCGCTCCACACATGTCTTTCTCCAAGAGGGGTCTGACCGGAAGGCCGGTCGGATCGGTTGCTTGCCGGGGATTACTTGTTGGCGCCGAGCTCGATCGGCACGCCGACGAGGGAGCCGTACTCGGTCCAGGAGCCGTCGTAGTTCTTGACGTTCTCCACGCCCAGCAGCTCGTGCAGGACGAACCAGGTCAGCGCGGAGCGCTCACCGATGCGGCAGTAGGCGATGGTGTCCTTGGAGAGGTCGATGCTCTCCTCTTCGTAGAGCTTCTTCAGCTCGTCGTCCGACTTGAACGTGCCGTCGTCGTTGGCGTTCTTCGACCACGGGATGTTGCGGGCGGTCGGGACGTGGCCCGGGCGCTGCGACTGCTCCTGCGGCAGGTGGGCCGGGGCGAGCAGCTTGCCGGAGAACTCGTCGGGCGAACGGACGTCGACCAGGTTCTGGCTGCCGATGGCGTTGACGACGTCGTCGCGGAAGGCGCGGATCGCGGTGTTCTGCGGCTTGGCCTTGTACTCGGTCGCCGGGCGCTCGGGCACCTCCTCGACCAGCTCGCGGGCGTCCAGCTCCCACTTCTTGCGGCCGCCGTCGAGAAGCTTGACGTTCTCGTGGCCGTAGAGCTTGAAGTACCAGTAGGCGTACGAGGCGAACCAGTTGTTGTTGCCGCCGTAGAGCACGACCAGGGTGTCGTTGCCGATGCCCTTCGCCGACAGGAGCTTCTCGAAGCCCTCCTGGTCGATGAAGTCGCGGCGGACCGGGTCCTGGAGGTCCTGCGTCCAGTCGATCCTGATCGCGTTGCGGATGTGGTTCTTGTCGTACGCGGACGTGTCCTCGTCGACCTCGACGACGGCGATGTCGGGGTTGTCGAGGTTGTCCTGCAACCAGTCGGCGTCGACCAGGACGTCGCTGCGGCTCATGCTCTTTCTCCTCCGGGGCAGTTGCGGCGGGGCGTGCGAGTGTGAGGCGTGCGCGAGGTGCCGCGGGGCGGCGCGGCGCACGGATGCCCTGAGCAGGGCGGGTGGGTGAAGGCGGAAGGCGGTGCTGCCGCTCAGACGGTGCGACAGAGCATGGCGGCAACGCGGCACAGGTCCACTGCCCGCCGCTTTGTGAGATCCGCCTGTCGCTTCATGGCGTCGATCGTAGGGACGGACGGGCGGGCGTGTCACCGGCGTGTCGCATTGTGAGACAGGATCGTCCGCATATCGAGAACAGAGTGCCGTCCGGACCGCCGCCGCAGCGCTCCCGGGCACGCGTTTCGGTCGTCACATCTGCGCTTCGGACTCGGGCGTCTCGCCTGTCGGACAGACCGTGTCCACCGGCCCGCCGTCCGCCGCGTTCCTACCCGGCCAGCCGGACGTCGGAACCCTTCACCGAGATCTCCACACCGTCCGCCGCCGCCTCGACCTTGTCCAGCCGGATGCCGCCCGGGAGGTCGTCGATGGCCTGCTGGAAGTCGGTGATCTGCCGGACCGACTCCTCGGCCAGGTCGAGCCCCGCCAGCTGCGGCAGCGAGTCGGTGCGCACCTCGACCTTGTCGCCCTCGACGCTGACCGTGCTGAGCACGGAGAGCCGCTGGGTGCCGAGGACCGGGACGTCGGCCTCGACCCCGACCTTGATCTTGCCGTTGCCGCCGTCGGCGAGGCTGACCACGCGGGCGGTGATGCCGGGCGCCACTTCGGTGGGCTCCGACTTGGCGGCCTTCAGCAGCTCGTCGTAGGCGATGGTGGCCGTGCCGGTGGCGGAGGCGGCCGTCGCGGAGCTGTAGTCGCCGGAGAACCGGACCCCGTTCATCCGCGCCCGCAGGTCGCCGATGCGGATCTTCTCCCCGTCGCCCGCCGCGGCCTCGTAGTCGTGGATGCCGACCTCGACCTCGTCCAGCTCGCCGCCCGCGAGCTGGGTCAGGAACGGGAAGCCGTTGATCGACACGTCCGGGGTCGAGGACAGGTTCTCACTGGCCCGCAGCCGGTCCGCGACCTCGCCCTCGGCGAAGTGCACGGCGATGCGGTCCACGGCCACGAAGAGTCCGCCGAGAATCACGACGACGATCAGAAGTATTCGCAGCGCGCGCATCTTTCCCCACTTCGGCCTTCGGCAACGAACGGCCAACGTAACCCCGCCGGGCCGCCCGGCCGCGGAATTGTGGATCGACTGTGACAGGCGCCGCGCCGGGCCGGTCAGCCCAGCGCCCGGCCCAGCACCCACGCCACCGGTGCCGCGGCGCTCAGCGGCAGGGCGACGCCCGCGGTGAAGTGGACGAAGCGGGAGGGGTAGTCGTAGCTCGCGACCCGGTGGCCGATCAGGGCGCACACCGCGGCCGCCGCGCCGAGCAGCGCGCCTTGCGCGCCCACACCGGTCATGCCGCCCACCGCGATGCCCGCGCCCGCGGCGGCGAGCAGCGAGACGACCACGGAGACCGGGGTCGGCAACGGCAGCGCGCGGGCCGGGACCGCGACCGCGACCGCCGCCGCGGCGATGGTCACCGCGTCGGGCTCGGCCGCCAGATAGCCGGTCGCCACGACCGCCAGGGCCGCCGAGACGACCGTGGCCATCAGGCCGTACAGCCGCTCGTCCGGGTCGGCGTGCGAGCGCAGCTGGAGGACCAGCGACAGCAGCACCCAGACACCGAGCGTGCCGAGGATCGCCGCCGGGCCGTTGTCCCGGCCCGCCACCAGCAGGGCCACGTCCGCGGTGAGCGCGCCCGCGAAGGCCAGCGCGATGCCCTGCCGGGCCGGCCACATGCCGTTGAGCCGGAACCAGCCGGCCGCGGTCACCGCCTGGAGGGCGACGAGCGGCACCAGCAGCGCGTACGAGCCGACCGCAGCCGCGCCGGACAGCAGCAGGCCGAGCAGCGCGGTGAGCGCGGCGGGCTGAAGACCGGGCTCGATGATCGGGGAACGGCCCTCGGCGCGGGCCCGCTGGGCCGCGGTGAGCACCGGCTGCGGCGTGGGAGCGGCCTCCGGCACCGGCGCCGCCACGGGCGCCTGGGGCTCGTAGGCCTGCTGCGGGGCGTAGGGCTGGGGCTGGGGCGCGGCGTACTGCTGCTGCGGCGCGTACTCCGCCGTCGCCTGCTGGAGCTGGGTGTCCCAGGTCTGCCCCTCCCACTGCTGGGTGTACTGGGCGGCGGCGTACTCCTCCTGGTACCCGGCCTGCTGCTGGTACTGCTGGTACTGCTCGGGCTGTTGGTGCTGTCGGGGCTGTTGGTACTGGTGAGGCTGATAGGGGTCGTACCCCGGGTACTGCTGCCCCGCGTACCCGTCGTACCCCTCGTACGGCTGCTGGTCGCTCATCGCTCTGGTCACCCTCCTGCGAACGGCGGGAGCACCTCGACCGTGCCGCCCTCGGCCAGCCGTACCGTCTCATGCCCGCGGGTCCCGACGGGGTCGCCGTCGACGAGGAACGAGCAGCGCAGCAGCACGCGCGCGAGTTCGCCGGGGTGCCGTTCCCGCACCGCGGCGAGCGCGTCGGCGAGCGTGGCCGCCTCGTACGGCTCCTCGGCGACCCCGGCCGCGGCCTTCGCGGCGGCCCAGTAGCGCACCGTGACCTTTGCCATCTCGTCCCTCACGTCAGTCCACTCGTGACACGGCCAGGCTAGCCCGCCGCGCCGGCGGCCCAGTCCCCGATCCGGGCGAGCAGGGCCTCGCCGGCCGCGTGTTCGGCGTGGCCCATACCGGGTTCGATCCAGAGTTCGCCGTGGTCACCGGCCGCCGCGGCCAGCATGTGCGGGTGGTCCAGCGGGAAGTAGCCGTCCCGGTCGCCGTGCACGACGAGCAGCGGGGTGGGGGCGATCCGCGGCACCGCCTCCACCGGGGAGAGCGGGACCGGGTCCCAGTCGCGGTGGTGGATGCGGGTGCGGAAGCCGTAGCGGCCGACCAGGCGGCCCGCGGGGCGGGTCACCAGCCAGTGCAGGCGGCGCATGGGGGCGGTGCCCCGGTAGTACCAGCGGGCCGGCGCGCTGACCGAGACCACCGCGGCGAGTTCGTGCTCCCGGTGCAGCGCGGCGTGCCGCAGCACCACCGAGCCGCCCATGGAGAATCCGACGGTCACCACGCGCGTGTGCCCGAGGCCGCGCGCCCAGTCCACGGCGGCGGCGAGGTCCAGCACCTCGCGGTCGCCGACGGTGGACCGGCCGCCGGAGGCGCCGTGGCCACGGAAGGAGAAGGTGACGACGGCGCCGTGGCGGGCGAGGGCGCGCGCGATCCGGCGCACGTGTGGGCGGCTCACATCACCGGTGAAGCCGTGCGCCACCACGAACACGAGGTGGCCGGCGGCGGGCCGGGAGATGTCCTGGGAACCGACGGCCGCCGGTTCGTACACGGCTTCGATCACCACTCCGTCGGCCGTGTACAGGAACGTCCGCTTTCGGGCGGGTCCGCTCACCCGGTTCGTCTCGGAGTGTGGACGATTGGTGGATGGCGGGGTGGATCGGGCCACATGACCTGCCGGACCTGAGCTCATGTGGGCTATTCTGCTGGGCAGAGGACTCGGGCAGCGCAGCCCCCGGGTCCTTTTGTGCTTTCGGAAGCGTTGTATACGACGCGGGAGACCGCGGGTGTACGGGCCTCGATCGCATGAGTGGCAACAAGCGGCCCCCGGGCCGCCGCGGATCCCAGGGGCGCGGGAGCCGCACCGTACGAGCAGTGCCGCAAACGTCCTCGCAGGGACCGAGGAGGAACCAGACGTTATGGGCGAGCGAACCGTGCACGAACGTATGACGACCCAGGCAGGTGGGGCGCGATGAGCTCTCTGCTGCTTCTCACCAATGCCCTTCAGCCGTCCACGGAGGTGCTGCCCGCTCTCGGCCTGCTGCTGCACAACGTGCGGGTGGCCCCGGCGGAGGGGCCGGCCCTCGTCGACACCCCGGGTGCCGACGTCATCCTGATCGACGGCCGCCGCGACCTCCCGCAGGTCCGCAGCCTCTGCCAGCTCCTGCGCTCGACCGGACCCGGCTGTCCGCTGGTCCTCGTCGTGACCGAGGGCGGCCTCGCCGCCGTCACCGCCGACTGGGGCATCGACGACGTCCTCCTCGACACCGCGGGGCCGGCCGAGGTCGAGGCACGGCTGCGGCTCGCGATGGGCCGCCAGCAGATCGTCGCCGACGACTCCCCGATGGAGATCCGCAACGGCGACCTGTCGGTGGACGAGGCGACGTACTCCGCCAAGCTCAAGGGCCGGGTCCTCGACCTGACCTTCAAGGAGTTCGAGCTGCTGAAGTACCTCGCTCAGCACCCGGGCCGGGTCTTCACCCGCGCCCAGCTGCTCCAGGAGGTCTGGGGCTACGACTACTTCGGCGGCACCCGGACGGTCGATGTGCACGTACGGCGGCTGCGGGCCAAGCTCGGCCCGGAGCACGAGTCGCTGATCGGCACCGTCCGCAACGTCGGCTACCGGTTCGTCACACCGGAGAAGGTGGAGCGCGCCGCGGAGGAGGCCAAGGCCAAGGCCGACCGAGCAAAGGCGGACAAGGCGGACAGCCTGACCGGTCCGGTCGCCACCGAGGCCTGATCCGCGTACCGGCCCGCAGTGCGGACACCGCGGGCCGGTCCCCCGTACGGGTGGGGCCAAGGCGTAAGACGCCCTGCCCAGAGCGGGTCTCTCCGCGTAGACTCCGCGCGTGGCCAAGGTGACTCGGGATGACGTGGCGCGGCTGGCGGGGACTTCGACCGCCGTCGTCAGCTACGTCATCAACAACGGACCCCGGCCGGTCGCCCCGGCCACGCGCGAGCGTGTCCTCGCCGCGATCAAGGAACTGGGGTACCGGCCCGACCGGGTCGCCCAGGCCATGGCCTCCCGCCGCACCGATCTCATAGGCCTGATCATCCCCGACGCCCGCCAGCCCTTCTTCGGGGAGATGGCGCACGCCGTCGAGCAGGCCGCCTCCGAGCGCGGAAAGATGGTCCTCGTCGGCAACACCGACTACGTCGGCGAGCGCGAGGTCCACTATCTGCGGGCCTTCCTCGGTATGCGGGTCTCCGGCCTGATCCTCGTCTCGCACGCGCTGAACGACCTCGCCGCCGCCGAGATCGAGGCCTGGGACGCGCGGGTGGTGCTGCTGCACGAGCGCCCCGAGTCCATCGACGACGTCGCCGTGGTCACCGACGACCTGGGCGGCGCCCAGCTCGCCGTGCGCCACCTCCTGGAGCACGGCTACGAGTACGTCGCCTGTGTGGGCGGCACCGCCGAGACCCCGGCCGTCGGCGACCCCGTCTCCGACCACGTCGAGGGCTGGCGGCGCGCCATGGACGAGGCGGGCATCCCCACCGAGGGCCGGCTCTTCGAGGCGCCGTACAACCGCTACGACGCCTACCGGGTGGCCCTGGAGCTGCTGTCCGGGCCGGACCGTCCCCCGGCGGTCTTCTGCTCCACCGACGACCAGGCCATCGGGCTGCTGCGCGCGGCCCGCGAGCTGCGCATCGACGTCCCCGGCGAGCTGGGGGTGGCCGGCTTCGACGACATCAAGGAGGCGGCGCTCGCCGACCCGCCCCTGACCACGGTCGCCTCGGACCGCTCGGCGATGGCCCGCGCGGCGGTGGACCTCGTCCTGGACGACGGGGTGCGGGTGACGGGGTCCCGGCGGGAGCGGCTGAAGGTGTTCCCGTCCCGCCTGGTGATACGGCGGTCGTGCGGCTGTGAGTGAGCTTCCGTAGGGCCTCTTCGGTACCCCTTTCCTCGCAGCGCGGTCCAGTTCACCACTGGGCGACGAGCGGCGTGTCCGGTTCCTGCCGCCGCCAGGCCTCGCTGAGGCGGACGAGCCGGTCGGGGGCGGCGATGCCGCGCACCGTGGCGATCCTGCCGCTGGCGATGTCGAACGTCACGGCCCCGACGACCCGGTCGTCGCCGAGCACGAAGAGGATGGCGGGAGCCCCGTTGACGAGCGCGTAGTGGACGGCGGGCGTGCCGCCGGCGAGTCGCCGTTTCGCGGGCGTGGGTCTGAAGCCGGCCCGCGCGACGGCGGCGATGCGCTGCGGAGTGTCGTACCGCAGCAGTTTCTCGGTCAGGCCGGCGCCGTCGGAGATCGCGGTCGCGTCGTCGGTGAGCAGTGCCACCAGCCGTTCGGTGCGGCCCGAGGAGGCGGCGGCGAGGAACTCCTCGACGATCCTGCGGGCGGATTCCGGGTCGATTTCGCCGCCGCGGCGGCGCGCGGCGGTGAGGCGGCGCCGGGCCCGGTGGAGGTGCTGCTGGCTCGCGGACTCGCTGATGTCGAGGATCTCGGCGATCTCGGCGTGGCTGTGGGAGAACGCCTCGCGCAGAAGGTAGACGGCCCGCTCGAGGGGTGACAGGCGCTCCAGCAGCGTCAGCACGGCCAGGGAGACCGATTCGCGCTGTTCGAACGTGTCGGCCGGGCCGAGCATCGGATCGCCGTCGAGGAGCGGTTCGGGCAGCCAGGCGCCCACGGCGCGTTCGCGGCGGGCCTGTGCCGAGCGGAGCCGGTCGAGGCAGAGGTTGGTGACGACCTTGGTCAGCCATGCTTCCGGCACCTTGATCCGCTGCCGGTCGGCGGCCTGCCAGTGCAGGAACGCGTCCTGCACGGCGTCCTCGGCGTCGGTGGCGGAGCCCAGCAGGCGGTACGCCAGCGAGGCCAGCCGGTTCCGGCTGGCCTCGAACCGGCTGGTGTCGAAGCGATCAGTGGCGATGCTGTCCACGGGGACGACCCTAGGCGGCTACGCGCTTCTCGTCGGACGCGTCCGACGAGGCGGCCAGGCGGCGCTTGCGCTTGGGCAGACCGAAGGTCGGGTGCGAGGTGGCCCACAGCGACATCCCGAGGATGCCCGCCTTGATCCGCGCGGCCTTCCGGCCGCCCAGGTACTTGGGCTTCGCCCGCCCTTCGCCGTCGACCATCTGAAGGATCGCGTCCCGCCGCCCGAGGCTGATGTGGTTGGCCACGTACTCCAGCTTGGTGTTCGTGATCTCGCGGCCGGTCAGGCGTCCCATGATCGCTTCCGTGGCCTGCCGGCCGGTGCAGCCGGCCGAGGCGCAGGACATCGGCAGCGGCCGGCCGTTGTCGCCGATGGCGTGGGCGCTGTCGCCGACGGCGTAGACGTCCGGGTGAGAGACCGACCGCATGGTGCGATCGACGACGATCCGGCCGTTCTCGGTGACCTCCAGCCCGCCGGCGGCGGCGATGGGGTGGACCGCGAACCCGGCCGTCCACACGGTCGCGTCGGACGCCAGGACGGTGCCGTCGGCGCACAGCACCCGCGTCGCCTCGACGGCTTCGACGGTGGTGTGCTCCAGGACGGTGACGCCCAGCCGGTCGCAGGCCCGGCGGAGGTGGCCGCGGGCTCCGGCGGAGAGCGGGGCGCCCAGTTCGCCGCGGGCGATCAGCGTCACCGACAGGCCGGGCCGGGATTCGGCTGTCTCGGTGGCGGTCTCGATGCCGGTCAGTCCGTCGCCGACGACCAGCACGCTCCCGCCGCCCCGCCCGTCCAGGCCGTCCAGGCGCTCGCGCAGGCGCAGCGCCGAGGGCCGGCCGGTGACATCGAAGGCGTGCTCGGTCACACCGGGGACGCCGTGGTCGGCGACGTGGCTGCCGAGCGCGTAGAGAAGGGTGTCGTAGCCGAGTTCGCCGCCACCGGCGGCGTCGGCCACGGCGACGACCCGGCGTTCGGGGTCGACGGCGGTGACACGAGCCAGGCGCAGCCGTATCCCGGTGCCCGCGAAGACGTCGGCGAGCTTCGGGGCCTCGATCTCCTGGCCGGCCGCGAACTGGTGCAGTCGCAGCCGCTGGACGAAGTCCGGCTCGGCGTTGACCACGGTGATCCCGGTGTCCGCCGGGGACAGGCGACGGGCCAGGTTCCCGGCCACGAACGCCCCGGCATACCCGGCGCCGAGGACGACGATGCGGTGCTTCATGTGCAGCTCCTGTCGTTTCGCTTCGTGAGTTGAGCGGGACGGCGAGCCGATTGCTGACAGGAACTGCATGTGACGTGCGCCACAAGAGGGGGAGCGGGCGCCGCCGGGCGAGGCGCCGGAACTTATATCGGGCATACGAGGTTCTGCCGGGCTTCTCAGGCAGCACTCAGGTGGCTCTCATGGTCGCGCGTGAAGCTCATGGACATGACCGAGAGCAACGTGAACCCCGAGTGGCCGCCCCCTCCGGCGTACCAGCCGCATCAGCCCACCGCGCTCCTGACGGAGCCCGTGTCCCGGCGGCGCGCCAAGAAGCGCGGGCCCGTCGCCCTGCTCACCGCCGTCGCGATCGTGGCCGCGGCGGTCGGCGGCGGCACGGCGTACGGCATTCAGGAGCTGACCGGCGGCACGTCCGCCGTGGTCGCGGGCTCCACCAGCACCGATGTGGTCCCGGCCAGCCAGAAGGGCACCGTCGCCGGGGTCGCCAAGGCGGTCAGCCCGAGCATCGTCGAGATCAACGCCACCTCGAACGCCGGGTCCTCCACCGGCTCCGGCGTGATCATCACCGGTGACGGCGAGATCATCACCAACAACCACGTCGTCTCCGGCGCCTCGCGGATCACGGTGACGACCAGTGACGGCAAGGAGTACACCGCCCAGGTCGTCGGCACCGACAGCGGCAAGGACCTCGCCCTGATCAAGCTGGACAACGCCTCCGGTCTGAAGGCGGCCACCCTCGGCGACTCCTCCGGGCTGCGGGTCGGCGACCAGGTCGTGGCGATCGGCTCCCCCGAAGGGCTGACCGGCACGGTGACCAGCGGCATCGTCTCCGCCCTCGACCGTGACGTCACCGTCCCCACCGAGGAGGGGCAGCAACAGCAGCCCGGCGGGGGCTGGCCGTTCGAGTTCGGCGGCCAGGAGTTCAACGGCGACACCGGTTCGTCCACGACCACGTACAAGGCCATCCAGACCGACGCGTCCCTCAACCCCGGCAACTCCGGCGGCGCGCTGATCGACATGAACGGCGACATCATCGGCATCAACTCGGCGATGTACTCGGCGAGCGGTTCCTCCTCGTCCGACGCGGGCAGCGTCGGCCTCGGCTTCGCGATCCCGGTCAACACCGTCAAGGCCGACCTGGCGAAGCTGCGGGCCGGCGCCACGGACTGAGGACCACGGCTGAGGAGACGACCGGCTCAGGAGACGACCGGCTCAGGAGACAACCGGCTGAGGAGACAACCGGCTGAGCGGACGTGCGAGGCTGAGAACGTCAGCGCCCGCCCGCCGAACCCACCCCGAGGAACCACGCCATGAGCCCCGCCGAAGGCGACCGTGCCCCCCAGCGCATCCTGATCGTCGACGACGAGCCCGCGGTACGCGAAGCGCTCCAGCGCAGCCTGGCCTTCGAGGGATACGACACCGAGGTCGCGGTCGACGGCGCGGACGCCCTGGCGAAGGCGGCCGCGTACCGGCCCGACCTCGTCGTCCTCGACATCCAGATGCCGCGCATGGACGGGCTGACCGCGGCCCGCCGGATCCGGGGCGCCGGGGACACCACGCCGATCCTCATGCTCACCGCCCGCGACACGGTCGGCGACCGGGTGACGGGGCTGGACGCCGGGGCGGACGACTACCTGGTCAAGCCGTTCGAACTCGACGAACTCCTCGCCCGGATCCGGGCCCTGCTGCGGCGCAGCTCGTACGCGGCGGCGGTCGCGGCCGCGGCAGCCGACGACGGCGAGGTGCTGGCCTTCGCCGACCTCCGCATGGACCTCGCGACCCGCGAGGTGACCCGCGGCGGACGGGCGGTGGAGCTGACCCGGACCGAGTTCACCCTGCTGGAGATGTTCATGGCGCACCCGCGCCAGGTCCTCACCCGCGAGCAGATCCTCAAGGCGGTGTGGGGCTTCGACTTCGAGCCGTCGTCGAACTCCCTCGACGTGTACGTCATGTACCTGCGCCGCAAGACGGAGGCCGGGGGCGAGCCGCGGCTCGTGCACACCGTGCGCGGCGTCGGATACGTCCTGCGCCAGGGCGGCACCGAGTGAACACGGCGGTACGCCGTCTGCGCGGCCTGCCGATCCGCTCCCGGCTGGCGCTGCTGGTCGCGGCGGCGGTGGCGTTCGCGGTGGCGGCGGTGTCCGTGACCTGCTGGTTCCTGGTGCGCGAGCGGCTGTACGCCCAGCTGGACGAGCAGCTGCGCAGCGAGCAGGTCTCGACCGGCCTGCTCCAGCTGATGCTGGACAACTGCCGGCAGGCCGAGCCCCGGCAACTCCCCCTGCCCCCGACCTCCCCCATCGTCACGATCCTGTACTCGGACGGGTCCACCTGCACCAATCCCGGCATCGAGAACGTGCCGGTGCAGGACGCCGACCTGGCCGTCGCCGACGGCGAGGCGGAGACGGCCCTGCACTCCGGGAGGACCACCGGCGGCACGGCCGTCCGCGTCTACACCCGCCCGGTCGTCGACCGCGACACCCGCGAGGTGCAGCCCGGGATCGCCGTCTCCGTCGCCAAGCCGCTCGGGGACGTCACCAAGCCGCTCAACTCGCTGGCCTGGGTGCTGCTGGCCGTCTCCGGCATCGGAGTGGTGGGCGCGGGCGTCGCGGGCCTCGCGGTGGCGCGGGCCGGTCTGCGCCCGGTGGACCGGCTGACGGAGGCCGTGGAACACGTGGCCCGGACCGAGGACCTGGCCATCCGCATCCCCGTGGAGGACGAGGACGAGGACGAGATCGCCCGCCTCTCCCGCTCCTTCAACTCGATGACGTCCGCGCTGGCCAGCTCCCGCGACCTCCAGCAGCAGCTGATCGCGGACGCCGGCCACGAGCTGCGCACCCCGCTCACCTCGCTGCGCACCAACATCGAACTCCTCAGCCGCAGCGAGGAGACCGGCCGCCCGATCCCGGAGGCGGACCGCAAGGCGCTGCTCGCCTCGGTGAAGGCGCAGATGACGGAGCTGGCCGCGCTCATCGGCGACCTCCAGGAGCTGTCCCGCCCGGACACCGGCCAGCACGGCGGCCGGACCCAGGTGATCCCGTTCCAGGAGGCGGTGGAGTCGGCTCTGCGGCGGGCGAGGCTGCGCGGCCCGGAGCTGACGATCACGGCGGACGTGCGGCCGTGGTACGTGCGGGCGGAGCCGTCCGCGCTGGAGCGGGCGGTGGTCAACGTGCTCGACAACGCGGTGAAGTTCAGCCCCGGGGGCGGCCGGATCGACGTACGCCTCACCGACGGCGTCCTCACCGTCCGCGACCACGGCCCCGGCATCCCCGCCGACGAACTCCCGCACGTCTTCGACCGCTTCTGGCGCAGCCCGGGCGCGCGGGCCCTGCCGGGTTCCGGTCTGGGTCTGTCGATCGTGGCCCGCACGGTGCAGCAGGCGGGCGGCGAGGTCGCCCTGACCCCGGCGGAGGGCGGCGGCACGGTGGTGACGATCCGCCTGCCGGGGGCACCGACGCCGCCGCCGGAGGACCTGCCGTCGGCCTGAGGG
>NZ_DASQNH010000057.1:0-98575 GCF_035645055.1 Streptomyces sp.
CACCCGCTTGATCGAGTCGATCCCCAGATCGGCCTCGACGTCCATCCCCGGCTCCAGCATCTCCACCGGATAGCCGGTCTTCTCCGCCACCGCCCCCAGCAACGCCTCCATCACACCGGAGACGGGAACGGAAGCAGGAGCTTCCGGCTGGGGCTGAGGCTCGGGAGCCGCCGTGGCCTCGACGGTGACGGCGGAGGAGAGGAAGTTCGCGATGTCCTCCAGCGTGCGCAGCTCGGCGAGTACTTCCGGGTCGACGTCGTCGGAGACCGGATACGCCTCCTGCAACGCACCGAGAATCTGCACCCGCTTGATCGAGTCGATCCCCAGATCGGCCTCGACGTCCATCCCCGGCTCCAGCATCTCCACCGGATAGCCGGTCTTCTCCGCCACCGCCCCCAGCAACGCCTCCATCACACCGGAGACGGCAACCGCAGGGACCTCGGGCTCGGGCTCCACCCCCGCCACGGGCTCCGGCACCGCCGCGGGCTCCACCCCCGCCACGTGCTCCGGCACCGCCGCGGGCTCCACCCCCGCCACGTGCTCCGGCACCACCACGAACTCCGGCTCCGGCTCCGGCTCCGGCTCCGGCTCCACAGCCGGCGCGCCCTCCCCCCGCAGCGCGTCCAGCAGCAACCGGGTCGACCGCTCGTGGGCCGCGCCGATGGCGGCGCCGTGTTCCCGGATGAGCCGTACGGCGGCTTCCGTGGCGGGGTGGCCGCCCGCGCGGACGGCCTCCTCCAGGGCACGAACGGAGGCGTGGACCGTGTCGGCGTGGGCGGTGAGGATCTCCGCCTGGAGTCCGAGGCCTTCGCGGAGCACGGTGGTGACGCCGGTCCCGGTCTCCGGCGGCTGGGGCGCCGAGGCGAGCGCCAGGGGCTGGGACAGGGCGTCGCGGTAGGCCGTACGGCGTTCCTCGGTGACGTAGTTGATGCCGCGCAGCGGGATGCTCGGGCCCTTGCGGGCGGGCTCGGGCCGGGCGGGCGCGACGTGGTCGTCGAGGCCGGTGAGGGGCAGGCCCAGGACGGCGAGTTCGAGGGCGGCGCGTTTGAGGGCGAGTTCGCCGTCCTTGGCCGGGCCGCCGTCCACCGCGAGGGTGACGACGTCGGCGCGGCCTTCGAGGATGCGGTCGACGAGGTCGGTGAGGACGCGCTTGGGGCCGAACTCGACGAAGACGCGGAAGCCGTCGGCGTACATGCGCTCGATGCCCGCGACGAAGTCGACGGGGTGGAGGAGCTGGTCGACGAGGGTGCGCCGGCTGGCGGCGGCGTCGGTGCCGTAGGAGGAGCCGGGGGCGTTGGCGTACACCGGGATGGCGGGGGCGGCGAGCGCCGTGCGCTCCACGGCCTCGCGGAAGGCGTCGGCGGCGTGGGCGACGAAGCCGGTGTGGAAGGCGGCGGAGACGGGCAGCCGGGTGGCGGCGATCCGGCGGCCGGAGGCATCGGCGACCAGCCGCTCGATCTCTTCGGTGGGGCCGCCGACGACGATCTGGCCGGGCGCGTTGATGTTGCAGATGGCGACGTTGCGGTAGGTCGCGATCAGGCCCTGGACGTCGGTGAGGGGCGCGCGGATGGCGGCCATGGCACCGGGGTCGAAATCGGCGGGGGCGTTCTCGGGCGGGGCCATGGCCCGGCCGCGGGCGCGGGCCAGGGTGGCGAACTGGTCGTCGTCGAGGGCGCCGGCGGCCCACAGGGCGGTGAGTTCGCCGAAGCTGTGGCCGATGGCGCCGTCGGGCCGGAAGCCGAGTTCGCGCAGCCAGGTGTACTGGCCGGAGGCGAGGGCGCCGATGGCGGGCTGGGCGTAGTCGGTGCGGCGCAGGGCCGTCTCCTGTGCGCGGCGGGCGGCGTCGGTGAACGCGGGCGGCGGGAAGACGGTGCGGGCCAGGGTGTCGGGGCTTTCGGTGAGCCGGTTGGCGCGGTCGAACGCGGCGCGGACGGGCGGCAGGGCGAGGGCGGCGCCGCGGCCCATGCCGACGTACTGGCTGCCCTGTCCGGCGAAGACGGCGGCGGTCTTCGCGCCGGCGGGCAGGGCGGTGCGGCGGTAGGTGATGCCCTTGGGGTGCTGCCAGGACGCGGCGTCGGGGCGGGCGCGCAGCAGCTCGACGGCGGTGGCGCGCAGTTCGTCGAACTCGGCGTCGGTGCGGGCGGCTATGCCGAGGCGGGCGTGCTGTTCGGGTATCGGGCCCTCGTCGGGGCCGGCGCCGTTGTCGACGCGGGCGGCGAGCGCCTCGGGTCCGGCGGCGTGCCACAGGCCCCAGCGGACGACGGGGCCCAGGACCCGGGCGTCGCCGCCGCGCGCCGAGTCGTGCTCCTCCAGGACCATGTGGAAGTTGGTGCCGCCGAAGCCGAAGGAGGAGACGGCGGCGCGCCGCTTGTCGCGGGCCGGGTCGAGGATCCAGGGGCGGGCCTCGGTGTTGACGTAGAACGGGGTGCTCGCGGGGTCGACGGCGGCGCTCGGGTGCTCGACGTTGATGGTGGGCGGCAGCACCTTCTGGTGCAGGGCGAGGGAGAGTTTGATGAGGCTCGCGGCGCCCGCGGCGGCCTTGGTGTGCCCGATCTGTGACTTGACGCTGCCGATGGCGGCGTAGCCGTGGTCGTCGGTGCCCGCGGAGACCACGGCGGACAGGGCGGACAGCTCGGTGTGGTCGCCGACGGCGGTGCCGGTGCCGTGCGCCTCGAAGAGTTCGACGGAGCCGACGGGGATGTTGGCGTCCTCGTAGGCGCGGCGCAGGGCGAGCTGCTGGCCCTCGGCGCGGGGCGCGTAGATGCTCTTGAAGCGGCCGTCGCTGGAGGTGCCGATGCCGCGCAGCACGGCGTAGATCCGGTCGCCGTCGCGTTCGGCGTCGGCGAGCCGTTTGAGGGCCAGCATGCCGATGCCCTCGCCGATCAGCGTGCCGTCGGCGGACTCGTCGAAGGGCCGGATGAGCTGGCTTCTGGAGAACGCCGGGGTCTTGCTGAAGCACAGGTACATGAGGATCGTGTTCTCGGCGTCGCAGCCGCCGGTGATCATCAGGTCGGCGCGGCCCTCGATCAGCTCGCTGACGGCGAGTTTGACGGCGGCGAGGGAGCTGGCGCAGGCCGCGTCGACGGTGCAGTTGGTGCCGCCGAGGTCGAAGCGGTTGGCGATGCGTCCGGCGACGACGTTGCCGAGCATGCCGGGGAAGGAGTTCTCCTCCCACGGGATGTACGCCTTCTTGAACCGCTCGGCGATCTCCTCCGCGTCCTGCTCGCTGAGGCCGACGCTGCGCACGACCTCCTTCAGGACGGGTGTCTGGAGGCGCGCGGAGAGCGGCTGGGTCAGCGAGTTGGCGCCGGTCACGCCGAGGACGACGCCCGTGCGGGAGGCGTCGTACCAGTCCGCCCGGTCGGCTCCGGCGTCCCGCAGTACGTCCCGTGCGACGGTGAGGGAGAGCAGCTGGAGGATGTCGGTGACCTCCAGGGTGTTCGGCGGCAGCCCGAACTCCATCGGACTGAAGGCGATCTCGGGCAGGAAGCCGCCGCGCCGGACGTAGGTCTTGTCCTCGGCGGCGGGGTCGGGGTCGTAGTAGTCCTCGGGGTTCCAGTGGGAGGCGGGGACGTCCTCGATGCAGTCGGCGGCGTCCACGATGTTGTGCCAGAAGGCGCGCACGTCGCGCGACTTGGGGAACAGGCCCGCCAACCCGACGATCGCGATCGGTGTCTCGGCAAGACGTGGGTAGCGCACGATGGTCCTCCGATGGTCCTGTGGGTCATGCGTGTCGGGTGCGGCGGGGGGTGGGAGCGACGGGCGCGCCGGTCAGCCGCCGGGGCGGGGGCTGACGGGCTGGAGCGGTGCGGTGAGCAGGGCGGCGAGGGCGGCGCCGGTCTCCGGTTCGCCGAGCATCGTGTAGTGGTCGCCGGGCACGTGCCGCAGCCGCACGGGGCGTCCGCTCAGCTCGCTCCAGCCGAGGTCGGGGCTGGCGGGCAGCAGCGAGCGCTCCGGTTTGACGACGGTGACGGTCCGGTCGAGCGGGGCGGGCAGATACCCGGCGGTGCAGCGGTTGTTGCGGACGAGTCCGGCGTGGAAGGCGGTGTACAGCTTGCGCAGCCCGGCCGGTTCGGTCCCGGCGGGCAGCACGCCCTGCGCCACGGCCGCGTCGAGCAGGGCGTCCAGGTCCCGGGTGGCGGCGGAGCCGGTGACCAGGCGGTGCCCGCGGCGGGCGCCGAGGTACATCGCGAACCAGTCGAGCAGCATGGCCGGTTCGAGCGCGTCGTCGGGCCGCTGGAAGGCGGCGACGGGCGCGATCGAGTCGAGGACGACCAGCTCCCGCAGGGTGCCGGCGCGCCCTTCGGCGTCGAGCCGGGCGGCGATCTCGTAGCCGACGACCCCGCCGAAGGACCAGCCGACCAGGGCGAAGGGCCGTTCGGTGAGCCCGGCGGCGGTCAGTTCGGCGAGGCAGCGCGCGGCCAGCTCGCGGACGCCGATGACGGGCGCGGCCGGGTCCAGGGCGGCGGTCACGTACTCGGTGACGGTCCCCAGGTCGCACAGGTACGGTGCGGTGTCCTCGGGCAGCCGGTCCGCGAGGTCCGCCCACGCCGAGGCCGGCAGGGCGCCGGGGTGCACGGCGACGACGGGACGGACCGCCGGGCCCGCCGGGCCGGCCGCCGGACGCAGCGCGCTCAGCAGCGGTCTGGGCGGCGGTGGGCGGCGCGGGGGCCCGGCCGGGCCGGGGGCGGTGTCAGGCCGCGACATGCCGGGTGCTCTCCTCGGCGATGTGCTCGGACAGCGCGGCGATGGTCGGGTGGTACCAGAGCGCGGTGGCCTCCAGTTCGAAGCCGAGCCACTTCTCCAGTTCGCCCGCGAGGATCAGCGCCTCCGTGGAGTCCAGGTCGAACTCGTCGAAGTAGCGCTCGGCGTCGATCTGCTCCCGCTCCACGCCGAGCCGTACGGCGAGCCTCTCGACCAGCCAGGCCCGGGCCTCATCGGCGGTGACACGCTGCATGACGGATTCCCCTCAGTCGGTTCTGTCAGTGCTCTTCGCTGTGCGGCCGGTGCTCTCGCCGTTCGCGGGCGACCGCCTCGGCCGCCTTGCGTCCGGAGACGAATCCGGCCTCGTGGGAGCCGATGAGATCGACGCCGATGCGCGGTGCGTGGAAGTAGGAACCGGCCAGTTTGATCCGGCCGCCGGCCGCGTTGACGTCGTAGATCGTGCGCTGCATGGCCCGTACGCCGAGGTCGATGACGGGATGGGTGAACGGCAGCTCGCGCACCACGAGTTCGTCGCGCGGGACGATCGGCGAGTCGAGGGTGACGAAGTAGTCGTGGCGGGCGGTGAAGCCCTGCAAGGCGTTCATGTGGTACGCGACCCAGGTGCGGGGGCGGCCGTCGACGGTCTTCAGGCCGTAGTTCCAGCTCTGCCAGCGCTCCCGGCGGGGCGGCATGGCGGCGGGGTCGGTGTGCAGGATCGCGCGGGTGGGGCTGTAGCGGACCTTGCCGAGGATCTCCGCCTGGAGCGGGGTGGGCCGCTCCAGCATCGCGAGGGTCTGGTCGGCGTGCGCGGCGAGGACGGCGTAGTCGTAGCGCTCCTCGCCCGCGGCGGTGGTGACGACGACGCCGCCGTGCTGCTCGCGGACCCGGGTGACCGGGGCGCCGGTGCGGACGGTGCCGCTCAGGCCGGCGACGACCCGGCGGACGTACTCGACGCTGCCGCCGGCGACCGTCTTCCACGCCACGGACCGGCCGCCGAGGCCGCCGGGGTCGTGGGACATGAAGAAGGCGATCACCGTGGTGGCGGGCATCTCCCAGATCAGCTCGGCGGGCACCGACCAGACGGCGGTGGCGAGCAGCACCACATAGCCGTACTTGAAGGCGTCGCTGTAGCCGCCGCGGTCCAGGTAGTCGCCGAGCGAGAGGTCGGTGCGCCCCCGCAGGAAGTCGCGGGGGGCCTCGCGGTGGAAGCGTTCGGCGTCCCGCCACAGCGGCAGGAAGTCCGCCGGGTAGCGGGCGGCGATCGCGTTCTCGTCCAGCTCGAACTCGGCGGTGCCGTAGTCGAGTCCGCGGTCGAGGTCGAAGAAGTCGAAGCCGCCGGTGTGGTCCAGGGCGGTCACGCCGAGCTTGTCGAAGAACGCGGTCAGCTCGGGGTACGTGCGCGCGTTGAAGACCACGAAGGCCGTGTCGACGCCGATCGTCCGGCCGTCCTCGTCGACCTCCACGGTGTGGGCGTGACCGCCGGGCCGGTCCTGGCTCTCGTACACGGTGACTTCGACGTCGTCCGGCAGATGATGGGCGGCGGAGAGTCCGGCGATCCCGGCTCCGACGACAGCGACACGGGTGGTCATGGCAGGGCTGCACCTCGGCTCGAACGGTTCGACGACAGGGAAGGGCACGGTGGACGCGACGGCCGATGCGCAGAGGGCTGATACCTCTGAAAGGGGCGCCCCGCGCTGTGCTGGTGCCGCTGGTGCTCGGCGGTTGGCGCAGAAGAACCGTAGGCGCGGCGCGAAATGAGCGTCAATCGGTCCATCGGGGACGGCCTTCGGCCCATCGAAGGCTTCGATCGGAGTGACTCCGGGTGACCCGGGGTGTCCGGATCGGGGGGCGTGGGGGCTCCGGGACCGTGGCTCGCGTGCCGTCCATGGGGTCCGGCGGCGGGATCGGCCGGAATTCACTCGTACGGGGGTGACCGGAATCGGGGGCCCGCGGACTCTGTTGAGAGTGGCGGCCCGATCGGCCGCCGTACGAGCGAGGGGAGCCCGCATGCCCACGATTCCCTGGATGCCCGGCACCGGCCCGGACCGCGGCGCGGCCGGCGAGCCGGGCCGGCCGGTGGTCATGGCCTCCCGGCTGGAGCTGAGGTCGCTGCTGAGCGTGCCCCGGTTCTTCCTGCTGTCGCTGATCGTGTTCCGGCAGGTCCTCAGGTCGCCGGGGCTGATCGGGGCCTCGCTGCGGGCCGAGCCGCTGAAGCGGACGTTCTGGACGCTGTCGGCCTGGCGGGACCGGGCGGCGCTGGAGGAGTTCAACCGGACCGACCCGCACGCGAAGAGCGTGCGCGGGCTGCGCCCGGTGATGAAGGGCTCGGTCTTCGTGTTCTGGAACGCCGAGACCGGCGAACTCCCCATCGGCTGGGACGAGGCGCGGCGCCGCCTCGCCGACCAGGCCGCGAAGGAGGCCCGGCGCGCATGAGCACGGCTCCGGCCGAGCCGGAGGGCGCGCAGCCCGCCGCGGCCCCGCCCCCGGCTCCGGTAGTCCCGCACGCCCGGCTGGTGCTGCTCGCCGCCTGCCTCGGGCTCTTCATGTCGTTCATCGAGGTCACCGCGGCGATCTCCACGCTGCGGGCGCTCCAGGTCGACCTCGGTGTGGCGCCCGCCGACCTCAGCTGGGTGTCGAGCACGTACACCCTGGTGGTCGCGGCCTGTGTGCTCTCCGGCGGGGCGCTGGGCGAGCGGTTCGGGCGGCGCCGGATCTTCCTCGCCGGAGTGGTCCTGCTCGCGGCCGGCTCCCTGGTGGTGGCGGCGTCGGACGGGTACGGGTGGGTGCTGCTCGGCCGGGGCGTCAGCGGTCTCGGCGGGGCGCTGGTGCTGCCGACCTCGCTCGCGCTGATCACCACCACGTTCTTCGTGGACCTGCCGCGCATGCTGCGGTACATCGCGATCTGGGTGTCGGTGTCCGGCATCGGCCTGGCCGTGGGCCCCCTGCTGGGCGGGCTGCTGCTGGAGGTGTCGGGCTGGCGGGCGGTCTATCTGGTGAACACGCCGCTCGCCGTCCTCACCGTCCTGGTCACACTGCGCGCGGTGACCGAGTCCCGGGTGCCGGACCGGCCGCTGGACCTGGCCGGGCAGCTCTGGGCGGTGCTCGGGCTGTCCACGCTGATCTACGGCATCGCGGTCGGCGGCCGGCTGGGGTACGACGACCCGCGGGTCGTCGCGGTCCTCGCCGTGGCCGCCGGGACGCTGACCGCGCTGGTGCTGACCGAACGGCGGGCGCCGGTGCCGATGCTGGACGTGCGGATGATGGGCAACGTCCGCTACGCCGCCGCACTGTGCGTCGCCGCGGCCGCTCTGTTCGTGTTCGTCGGCGTGGTCTTCGTCGAGGTGCTGTTCCTGCAACGGGTGCGGGAGCTGGGACCGTTGGCCACGGGTGTGCGGCTGCTGCCCGCGATGCTCGCCTTCGTGGCGGCCACGTTCGCGGCGCAGCGGCTCGCCGGCCGGGTGCGGCCGGGGCTGCTCCTGGCGGGCGGGTCACTGATCACCACGGCCGCCGCGCTGGTGCTCCTGCTGCAACGCCCGGACGGCGGCTACGGCGTCACCGCGCTCGGTCTGGTGCTGGTGGGACTGGGCAGCGGGCTGGTGGTGGCGCCGTCCACGGCGGCGGCGTTCGAAGTGGTGGAGGGGGCGCAGATGGGCGCCGCGTCCGCTGCGGTGACGGCGTTCCGGCAGGTGGGCTCGGTGCTGGCGACGTCGGTGCTCGGCGCGGTGCTGGCGCTGCGGTTCCTCGGCACCCTGCCGGAGCGGCTGGCCGAGCGCGGCATACCGGAGCGCACCGCCGACCGGGTGCTGGCGGTGGCCCGGGCCGGCGGCAACGGCTCCGCGCGCCGCTCCCCCACCGAGGTGACGGACGCGCTCGCCGACGCCTTCACCGCCGGCGTGCACAGCTC
Source organism: Streptomyces sp. (assembly GCF_035645055.1). Classification (GTDB taxonomy): domain Bacteria; phylum Actinomycetota; class Actinomycetes; order Streptomycetales; family Streptomycetaceae; genus Streptomyces. The sequence continues at coordinate 8,609 of NZ_DASQNH010000057.1, forward strand.
CCTGTGGGTGGTCGCGACCGTCGCCCTCACGGCATCCGCCCTGGCGGCGACACTGCTGGCCCGCAGCCCCCGCAAGAGCTGACCCCCCGGCCCCTCCCAGGCGCGGGGTACTGCGCGACCAGCCACACCTCACCCGCACCCCGATCCGCAGGCATCTCACCCCGGTCCCGGAGGCGACTTGTTCAGTTGCGTACGTCCGGCACCTTCCGCTTCTTCCAGCTGGGGCGGCCGGGGATGGTGGACCGTGAGGCCCTCGGCCCGCAGGATCTCCATGTCGCCGCGCACGACCCGCACACGATGTGCGCATGCCGCGGCGGCGGCACGCTCTTCGCACAGGCGGTGGTGCAGCAGAATGGAGGGCATGTCCCGACGCAGCTCCCCTCACCGGCGCCGCACCGCCCCCGGCCGCACCACCTCCGCCCCCGCCGACAAGCCCACATGCCCTTGCGGCCTCGCGGAGACCTACGACGCGTGCTGTGGCCGATTCCACCGGGGTGCGGAGGCCGCACCGACCGCGGAACGGCTGATGCGTTCGCGCTACAGCGCCTTCGTGCGGCGGGACGAGGCGTATCTGCTGCGCACCTGGCACCCCCGGACCCGCCCCCCGGGCGTCGACGTCGACCCGGGGACGCGGTGGACCGGCCTGGAGATCCTGGACACCGCCGACGGCAGCGCGTTCCACACCACCGGCACGGTGACCTTCCGGGCCTCGTTCCGGGGCGGCGCGCTGCACGAGCGCAGCCGCTTCGAGCGGGTCGACGGGGCGTGGGTGTACGTGGACGGGGACTTCCTCGACGGCTGAGGAGCCCGACGTCCAGGAGCGCTACGGCGCCAGGACGTCCAGCTCCTGGAGCGCCCCCACGGTGATCTCCCGGGTCAGCTGCTCCGCGCGGTCCGCGTCGCGCGCGCGGACCGCCTCCGCGACCCGGACGTGCAGGGTGACGGCGGCCGGGTCGGGGTCCTCGAACATCACGTCGTGCTGGGTACGGCCGGTCAGCACCTCGGCGACGACATCGCCGAGCCGGGCGAACATCTCGTTGCCGGAGGCGGTGAGGATCACCCGGTGGAAGGCGACGTCGTGGAGGAGGTAACCCTCCAGCTGGTGACCGCGCGAGTGCGCGACCATGCCGAGCGCGCACTCGGTCAGCTCCGCGCACTGCTCGGCGGTGGCGTGCTGCGCGGTCAGCCGCGCGGCCACCGGCTCGATCGCGGAGCGCAGCACGGTGAGCGAGCGCAGCTGGTGCGGCCGGTCGGCGCCGGCCAGCCGCCAGCGGATGACCTGCGGGTCGTAGACGTTCCACTCGGCCTTGGGGCGGACCGTGACGCCCACCCGGCGGCGGGACTCGACGAGGTGCATCGACTCCAGGACACGCACCGCCTCGCGCATCACGGAGCGTGAGACGTCGAAGCGCTGCGCCAGCTCGTCGGTGCGCAGGACGCTGCCCGGGGGGTACTCGCCCGCGGTGATCTCGGGGCCGAGGGTGTCCAGTACATGGCCGTGCAGCCCCCGGCCGGGTGTGCTCATGCACACAGAGTACGGGGCGGATCACGCCGCCAAAAAGTCAGACTTATTCATCACAGTCTCTTGAATTCGTCGTACCTAATGCGTTTCAGTTAGCCGAACATCACCGTGTCGACGAAGACAGCGAGGCAGCGATGAAGACCCCCCACGTCGTCGTGGTCATGGGAGTCGCGGGCACCGGCAAGACCACCATCGGTCCCCTGCTTGCCGCCCGGCTCGGCGTCCCCTACGCCGAGGGCGACGACTTCCATCCCCAGGCCAACATCGCCAAGATGACGGCCGGGACCCCGCTCACCGACGAGGACCGCCTCCCCTGGCTGGACGCCATCGGCGGCTGGGCGGACGGCCGGGCCGGACTCGGCGGGGTGGTCAGCTGCTCCGCGCTCAAGCGGTCGTACCGCGACCGGCTGCGGGCCGCCGCGCCGGGGCTGGTCTTCGTGCACCTCACCGGCGACCGCGCGCTCATCGAGGACCGGATGTCGCACCGGCAGGGCCACTTCATGCCCACCGCGCTGCTCGACTCCCAGTTCGCCACCCTCGAACCGCTCCAGGCGGACGAGGCGGGCGTCCCGGTCGACGTCTCCGGCGGCCCGGAGGACATCGCGCGCCGTGCGGCCGAGGCGCTGGAGCAGCTCCCCGGACCGGCCGCCGCCCGGTAACCCCGGTCTTCCTCCCTCCGGCCCCGCCCGCCCGGGCGCCCTCTCCCCCATCCCCGTACCTGCAAGGGAACCCCCGTGACCAGACTCAGCGTCGAGATGCTGGCAGCGGACACCGCCGAGCCCATCACCTCGGCCGGTCATGCCCAGCTGGGCATCGCCGTACTGGCGGGCATCGCCGTCATCGTCCTGCTCATCACCAAGTTCAAGCTCCACGCCTTCCTGGCGCTGACCATCGGGACACTGGCGCTCGGCGCCTTCGCCGGAGCACCCCTGGACAAGGCCATCGCCAGCTTCACCACCGGCCTGGGCTCCACCGTGGCGGGCGTCGGCGTGCTGATCGCGCTCGGCGCGATCCTCGGCAAGATGCTCGCCGACTCCGGCGGCGCCGACCAGGTCGTCGACACCGTCCTCGCCAGGGCGGGCGGAAAGTCGATGCCGTGGGCGATGGTGCTGATCGCCTCCGTGATCGGGCTGCCGCTGTTCTTCGAGGTCGGTGTCGTCCTGCTGATCCCGGTCGTGCTGATGGTCGCCAAGCGCGGCAACTACTCCCTGATGCGGATCGGCATCCCCGCGCTCGCCGGTCTGTCCGTGATGCACGGACTGGTCCCGCCGCACCCCGGCCCGCTCGTCGCGATCGACGCCGTGGGGGCCAACCTCGGCGTGACGCTGGCGCTGGGCGTCCTGGTCGCCATCCCCACCGTGGTCATCGCCGGTCCGGTCTTCGCCCGGTTCGCCGCCCGCTGGGTCGACGTCCCGGCCCCCGACCGGATGATTCCGCAGCGCGCCTCCGACGAGCTGGACAGGCGCCCGAGCTTCGGCGCCACCCTGGCCACCATCCTGCTGCCGGTCGTGCTGATGCTCGCCAAGGCGCTGGTGGGCATCGTCGTCGACGACCCCGAGAGCACCGTCCAGCGCGTCTTCGACGTCGTCGGCTCCCCGCTGATCGCCCTGCTCGCGGCCGTCCTGCTCGGCATCTTCACCCTCGCCCGGCCCGCCGGGTTCGCCAAGGAGCGGGTCCAGGGGATGGTCGAGAAGGGCCTCGCGCCCATCGCGGGCATCCTGCTGATCGTCGGCGCGGGCGGCGGCTTCAAGCAGACGCTGATCGACTCCGGCGTCGGCCAGATGGTCCTCGACATCTCCGAGGACTGGTCGATCCCGGCGCTGCTGCTGGCCTGGCTGATCGCCGTGGCGATCCGGCTGGCGACCGGCTCGGCGACCGTGGCGACCGTCTCCGCGGCGGGCCTCGTCGCCCCGCTGGCCGCCGACATGTCGACCACCCACGCCGCGCTGCTCGTCCTCGCCATCGGTGCCGGCTCCCTCTTCTTCAGCCATGTCAACGACGCCGGGTTCTGGCTGGTGAAGGAGTACTTCGGGCTGAACGTCGGCCAGACGATCAAGACCTGGTCGGTGATGGAGACGATCATCTCGGTGGTCGCGGGGGCGCTGGTACTCCTGCTGTCGCTGATCATCTAGCCGTACGGCCGCCGGCCGTGAGACGGCATGAGACGGACAGGGCCCACCTCCCCCGGGGTGGGCCCTGTCGCGTCCGCCGGTCCGCTACGACCCGTCCGCCGCCTTGTCCAGCTGGAACGCCTCGTTGCCGAGGCCGATGCGGGCGTGGGTCTCGGGGGCGCGGGAGCGCAGCACCATGCCGAGTACGGCGCCGGCGAGGGCCGCCGCGGCGATCAGGCCGGGCAGCACCCAGCTCAGCGCCGACTCCGGGCCGGTGCCCACCAGCACGTCGAAGTCCTTCACGGTGTAGCCGGCGATGACGAGGAGGGCGAGTCCGGCCAGTGTGGAGGTGACCAGCCGCCAGGCCTGCGCGCCCGCGGCGCCCCGGCGGGCGAAGAACACCACGACGGACAGGGAGGCGGTCGCCATCAGCAGGATCACGCCGAGGGCGCCGACGTTGCCGCCCCAGGTGAACAGGTGCAGCACCGGTTCGGTGGGGTCCCCGGCCGGCTTGTCGTCGGCGATCGCGAAGGCGATGACGACGAGCGCCGAGATCACCGTCTGGAGCAGCGAGCCGGTGCCGGGCGCGCCGCTGGCGCCGGTGGTCCGGCCGAAGGCACGCGGCAGCAGGCCCTCGCGGCCCATGGCGAAGGCGTAGCGGGCGACGACGTTGTGGAAGCTGAGCAGCGCGGCGAACATGCCGGTCACGAAGAGGACGTGCAGCACGTCGGTGAAGGTGCCGCCGAGGCGGGACTCGGTGAGGAAGAACAGCAGTCCGGCGCTCTGCTCCCGTGCGGTGCCCACGATGTGGTCGGGGCCGGTGGCGACGGTGATCGCCCAGGAGCTGAGGGCGAAGAAGACGGCGACGAAGCCGACGGCGAGGAACATCACGCGGGGCACCAGGATGTGCGGGCGGCTCGTCTCCTCGGCGTAGACGGGGGCCTGCTCGAAGCCGGTGAAGGCGGCGATGCAGAAGCACAGGGCGGTGCCGACACCGGCGCCGGTGAGGGTGCCGGGGTCGAACGCGGCGAGGGACAGGCCCTGCGGGCCGGGGTCGGCGACGGCGGCGAGGTCGAAGATGACGACGAGCGCCAGCTCGATCAGCAGCAGCACGCCGAGCACGCGCGCGTTGACGTCGATCTTCAGCCAGCCGAGCGCGCCGACGGCGGCGACGGCGGTGAGCGCCGGGATCCACCAGGCGATCTCGATCTCGGCGTAGGTGGCGAGGAGCCCGGCGACCTCGAAGCCGAAGATGCCGTAGATGCCGACCTGGAGGGCGCTGTAGGCGGCCAGGGCGACGAAGGAGGCGCTCGCTCCGGCGGTGCCGCCGAGGCCGCGGGAGATGTACGCGTAGAAGGCGCCGGCGTTGTGCACGTGCCGGCTCATCTCGGCGTAGCCGATGCCGAACAGGACGAGGACCACGCCGAGGATGACGAAGAGGAGCGGCTGGCCCACGATGCCCATCACCGCGAATGTGGTGGGCATGACACCAGCGACGACCATGATCGGGCCGGTCGCCGCGAGCACGGACAGCAGCAGGCCGCCCGTGCCGAGGCGGTCCGCGCGCAGGGCGCGTTCCTCTCCCTTGAAGGTGCTGATGCCGTCGGCGCCGGAGGGGCCGCCCGCCCCGGTGCTCGTACTCGTTCTCGATCTGCCCGTCGTCATCAGGGGACCGTCCTTGTGTCGGGGGTGAGAGGTGAGGGGCTGTCGTGGAGCTGGGGACCCGCGCGGGCGGGCGGAGGGCGGTGCGGGTGCGGGGTCACCCCGTGCCGAGCGCCCGGTCGCGGGCGGCGCGGAAGGCGACGAGCGGGTCCCGGTCCGGATAGGACCACGGCTCGGGCGTGACGTGGTCGCCGATGCGGTGGAACAGGGCGGCGGCCTCGGCGCCCCGGCCCTCGCAGTACTTGGCGTGCGCGAGGAAGTTCAGGTCGACCAGGCGGCGGGGGTGACCGTCGTACTCCCACTCCAGCCACCAGTCGAAGGCGGCCTTCATCACCTGCCGGGCCCGGCGGCCGACCCAGTGCCCGGAGGCGGCGGGGTCGGCGGGCTCGAAGCCGTGCGCGGCCAGCACCCGGTAGCGCTCGGCGTGCGCGATCACGGGCAGGATCGCCAGCGGTGAGTCGGCGGGCGCCTGCTCGGCGGCCCAGGCGGCGAAGTCGTACACCTCGTGCAACGGGTCCGGGCCCGCGTCGGCGCGGCGCTCGGCGAGCCGGGCGACCATCAGATGGTGGGCGTGATGGTGGTCGGCGTACCGCGCGCGCACCTGCTCGAAGGTCCGTACGACCTCGTCCTGGCTGCCGAGGTGCCGCTCCACGAGGAGCAGACCGAGCCAGGGGGTGGGGTCGGCGGGCGTCCGGGCGGCGGCGGCCCGGCAGGCCTCGCGGACCCGGTCGGGTTTCTCCTTGCCGCGCACCGCGCGCCAGACCCGGGCCAGGACGAGCAGCACGCCGGCGTCGGCGGAGTCGGGTTCGGCGAGCAGCCACTCGTGGGCCCAGGCGGCGCTGTACGGCTCACGGGCGAGGACGACGGCGCGGTGGCCGCGCCGGTCCCAGTCGTCGCCCGTGCGGGCGAGCAGGGAGCGGGCCGCCTGCCAGCGCCCCTGGGCGAGCGCGGCGCGGGCGGCGGCGAGTTCGGTGTCGTCGAGAGCCGAGTCGAGACCCCGGTCGCTCCCCCAGGTTCTCGACTTCCCTCGAACAGGGCGGGACCCCCATCGGCCGCGGCCGAGGGGAGGCGGGGACGGGGACACCTCGGACGTTCCTCGGGGCTTTCTCTCAGCTGACTCGGGGACGTGCTCTGCCATCGGTTGATCACGCACAGCAAACCCCCCGCCAAGGCTCGCCGTCAAGCGCCGCTGGTACATGACACGCGTCAACGCCGTTCACACCGGCGGGACTTGCGGGGACGGGCGAGTGGGCGGCCGACCGCCCCGCATTCGTGTGTGATGTGCGTCATAGCGCACCGTCGAAGCACCGCTCAGCATGGCCGGAAGCACCCCGTTTGCCCGGCTCCGCCGAATGATCACCCAGGGAGCAGCTTGTCCATCATGGTTCTGATGCTCGCCCTGAGCGCCGCCTGCTGCCTGGGCTTCGCCTTCGTCCTCCAGCAGAACGCGGCCCAGCGCGCACCCCGCTCCGACTTCCTCTCGCCGCGGCTGCTGCTGGACCTGGCGAAGGTGCCCAGCTGGCTCGGCGGCATCGGCCTGATGGCCGTGGGCATGGCCCTCGGCGCCATGGCGCTCGGCCAGGGGGAGATCTCCCTCGTGGAGCCCCTGCTCGCCACCAATCTGCTCTTCGCCCTCGCCCTGTCCCGGCACCGCACCCGGCAGCCGCTCGGCCGCCAGGGCTGGCTGGGCCTGGCGCTGCTGGCGGGCGGCGTGACCGCGTTCCTGATGGCCGGCGAGCCGCGCGGCGGCCAGGCGGTCACCGATCCGCTGCGGCACTGGCTGATCATCGGCGTGATGGTGGGCGCGGCGCTGCTGCTCACCGGGTACGCGCGACGGCTGCGCCTCGGCTCCGGCCCGGTGCTGCTGGCGGTGGCGGCGGGGCTGCTGTACGGCGTGCAGGACGCGCTGACCCGGGAGAGCGGACAGCGGTTCGAGGAGGGCGGCCTGTCCGGGCTGCTGGCCTCCTGGCAGCCGTACGCCGTGCTGCTGCTCGGCGTGACCGCGCTGGTGCTGGTGCAGAGCGCCTTCGAGACCGCGCCGCTGCGCAAGTCGCTGCCCGCCCTGACCGCGGCCCAGCCGCTGGCCGGCATCGCCTGCGGCGTCGGCTTCCTCGGCGACCGGCTGCACACCGACACCGCGGCGCTGGCCGGGCAGGCGACGGGACTGGCCGCCGTGGTGGGCGGCATCCTGCTGCTCGGCATGCACCCGGCACTCCCGCAGGGCACCGCCGCCGCCCGCGTCCCCGCACTGCAACCCGGCTGAGGCGGGGCCCCGGCGGCGGTGCCGGGCCTGGTTGGATGGCCCCATGAGCGCCGCGGACGAGATCCTGGACATCGTCGACGAGGACGACCGTGTCATCGGGCAGTACCCACGGGGCGAGGTGTACGCGAGAGGCCTGCGCCACCGCTGCGTGTTCATCCTGGCGCGCGACGCCGACGGCCGGATCTTCGTCCACCGCCGCACCCCGACCAAGCTGGTCTTCCCCTCGCTGTACGACATGTTCGTCGGCGGGGTGGTGGGCGCGGGCGAGTCGTACGACGACGCCGCGCTGCGCGAGGCCGAGGAGGAGCTGGGCGTGAGCGGCCTGCCGCGCCCGCGGTTCCTCTTCAAGTTCCTCTACGACAACGGCTCCGGCGGCTCCTGGTGGTCGGCGGTCTACGAGGTCCGCTGCGAGCTGCCGGTCCGCCCGCAGGTGGAGGAGGTCGCCTGGCACGCCTTCCTGCCGGAGACCGAGCTGGCACGGCGCCTGCCCGACTGGGAGTGGGTCCCGGACGGCCTGGCGGCGTACGAGCGGCTGCGGGAGCGGCGCCGGACCGCTTGATCTGCCCCGCCCGGCCCCTGCCGGTACTGTCGTACGCGTGATCGAAGTCCTGCGGAACGCCCGTCTGTGGTTCGCCCCCGCCCGGGTCCGGGACGAGGGCGGCACCCCCGACTACCGGTTCTCGCTGGCGAACGAGCGCACCTTCCTGGCCTGGCTGCGCACCGCCCTGGCCCTGATCGGCGGCGGTTTCGCGGTGGACCAGTTCCTGCCGGACCTGCGCTGGGGCTGGCGGGTGGGCCTGGCGCTCGCGCTGCTGGCGGCCGGCGTGCTGTGCTCGCTGCGCGCCGTCAACCACTGGATCCGCTGCGAGCGGGCCATGCGCCGCGGCGAGGATCTGCCGGTGTCCCGGTTCCCGGCCCTGCTCAGCCTGGTCGTCGCGGTGGTGGCCGTGGCGATGGTCGTCGTGGTGCTGTTCGGATGGGAGGGGTGAGCGAGGCCGCCCCCGGGGAGCGGGACCCGGGCCTGCAGCCCGAGCGGACCCGGCTCGCCTGGCGGCGTACGACCCTCTCCGTGACGGTCGCCGCCGTGCTCGCCATGCGGACCTCCCTGCACGAGGGGCCGGCCACCGCGGGGATCGTGTCCTGCGCGCTGTGCTTCGCGCTCTGGCTGGGCTTCCTGCTGCTCGCCCACCGCCGTATCCGCGCCCTCGCCACGACCGCCCGCCCGGCGGCGCTGTCCCCGCGCCACGCCACGGCGGTGACGCTGTGCACGGTGGCCCTGGCGGTGTGCGCGGCGGCCCTCCTCCTCTAGGGCACCTGGTCGCTTGAGGCACCTCAAGCCGCCCCTGCGGGGTACGCGGACTTCATGCACCCTGTTGACCAGGAATGCCCCTTTCCTTCCCGGGCACCCTCACCACCCTCATGGTCACGTCACGCAGGAAGTGAGCACCCATGACGACCCTCCACCAGGAACACCTCGCCCACTCCCACACCCACGGCCCGGACTGCGGCCACACCCAGGTCCCGCACGGCGACCACGTCGACTACGCCCACAACGGCCATCTGCACCGTGAGCACGGCGGCCACTGGGACGAGTGCGAAGCCGACGGCCACACCACCCATCCGGACCACGAGCACCGGCACGGCGAGGACTGCGGCCACGCCACGGTGCTGCACGGCGACCACATCGACTACCTCCACGACGGCCACCGGCACGCCGAGCACGAGGGCCACTGGGACGACCACTGACGGTCGCCCGGAGCGGCCCCCGACGGCTCCCCGTTTCCCACGGGGAGCCGTCCGCCTATCGTGGCTCTGATCACGTTCGCTCCGCCCACTGGACGGCATACCGACCGGTCGGCATCATGAGTCGGGACCCGTTCACCCGTCCGTAGGAGCGACGATGAGTCCCGACCACCCGCCAGGCCTCGATCCCGAACGGCTGCGCGCCCTGCTCGACCGTGAGCGCCCCGGTCTCGTGCAGGGCCCCCTGACCGGCCGGCTGATCGAGGGCGGGCGGTCGAACCTCACCTACGCCGTCACCGACGGCACGACGAAGTGGGTCGTACGCCGCCCCCCGCTCGGCCACGTCCTGGCCACCGCGCACGACATGAAGCGCGAGCACCGGGTGATCAGCGCCCTGCACCCGACGAACGTGCCGGTGCCCCGCCCGGTCCTGCTCTGCGAGGACGAGGAGGTGCTGGGGGCGCCCTTCTACGTCATGGACTTCGTCGACGGCACCCCGTACCGCACCGCCGACCAGCTCGCCCCGCTCGGCCCCGAGCGCACCCGCGCGGTGGCGCTGGGCCTGGTGGACGCCCTCGTGGAGCTGCACGCCGTGGACCCCGCCGAGGTGGGGCTCGACGGCTTCGGCCGCCCCGAGGGCTTCCTGGACCGCCAGCTGCGCCGCTGGGGCAAGCAGCTGGACGCCTCCCGCAACCGCGAGCTGGCCGGGATCGACGAGCTGCACGCCGCGCTCGGCCGCGATCTGCCCCGCTCCCCCGCCCCGGCCGTCGTGCACGGCGACTACCGGCTCGACAACGTTCTCATCGGCGACGACGACCGGATCAGGGCGATCCTCGACTGGGAGATGTCCACGCTCGGCGACCCGCTGACCGACCTGGGTCTGCTGGTCATGTACAGCATGCCGCTGGGCTTGCCCGGCTCCCCCGTCTCCACCACCGCCGAGGCCCCCGGCCACCCGGCCCCGGCCGAGCTGATCGAGCGCTACGCCGCCCGCTCGGGGCGCGACGTCTCCCAGGTCTCCTGGTACACGGCGTTCGCCTGGTTCAAGCTCGCCGTGATCCTGGAGGGCATCCACTACCGCTACACGCTGGGCCAGACGGTCGGGCAGGGCTTCGATCGCATCGGCGACCTGGTGCCGGTCTTCATCCGGCACGGTCTGACCACTCTTCAGGAAGGCTGACGGACATGGACTTCGCGTTCGACGCGCGCACCGAGGAGCTGCGCGCCAGGCTGCTCGCCTTCATGGACGAGTACGTCCACCCCGCCGAGGCCGTCGCCCACGAGCAGCGGGAGCGGCTCGCCTCGCCGTGGGAGACCCCGGCCGTGGTCGAGGAGCTGAAGGCGGAGGCGAAGCGGCAGGGGCTGTGGAACCTCTTCCTGCCCGACGCCGAGCACGGCGCCGGTCTCACCAACCTCCAGTACGCCCCGCTCGCCGAGATCACCGGCCGCTCCCCGCAGCTCGCGCCGACCGCGACCAACTGCGCCGCGCCGGACACCGGGAACATGGAGGTGCTGGCCCAGTTCGGCGACGAGGCGCAGAAGAAGCAGTGGCTGGAGCCGCTGCTGGCGGGCGAGATCCGCTCGGCGTTCGCGATGACGGAGCCCGAGGTGGCCTCCTCCGACGCCACCAACATCACCACGCGCATCGAGCGGGACGGCGACGAGTACGTCATCACCGGCCGTAAGTGGTACATCTCCGGGGCGATGAACCCGGACTGCAAGATCTTCATCGTGATGGGCAAGACCGACCCGGACGGGCCGGACATCCGCCGCCAGCAGTCCATGGTCCTGGTCCCCCGCGACACCCCCGGCGTCACGGTCGAGCGCGCCATGCGGGTCTTCGGCTACGAGGACCACTGGCACGGCGGCCACGCCGAGGTGATCTTCGATCACGCGCGCGTGCCGGTGGCGAACCTGATCGGCGAGGAGGGCGGCGGTTTCGCCATCGCCCAGGCGCGGCTCGGCCCCGGCCGCATCCACCACTGCATGCGGCTGATCGGCATGGCCGAGCGGGCCATCGAGCTGATGTGCCGGCGGGCGGTCTCCCGTGAGGCCTTCGGCAAGCCGCTGGCCGGGCAGGGCGTGATCCACAACTGGATCGCCGACGCGCGCGTGACGGTGGAGCAGCTGCGGCTGCTGGTCCTGAAGACGGCCTGGCTGATGGACACCGTCGGCAACCGGGGCGCCCACACCGAGATCCAGGCCATCAAGATCGCCACGCCCCGCGCGGTCGTCGACATCATCGACAAGGCGATCCAGCTGCACGGGGCGGGCGGCGTCAGCCAGGACTTCCCCCTGGCCGAGCTGTACGCCGGCGCCCGCACCCTGATGATCGCCGACGGCCCGGACGAGGTGCATCAGCGCTCGCTGGCGCGGCGGGAGCTGAAGAAGTACATGTGAGGCGTGTGTAAGGGGCGGTCATCATGACGACCGCCCCTTACACCTGCCCTCGTTCCCTCGTCGCCCGTACCGCCCGTTACGGCCGCAGCGCCCGCAGCAACAGGTCCGCCAGATGGTCGGCGACCTGCTGCGGGGTGAGCGGGCCGTCGGGGCGGTACCAGGTGGACAGGTGGTGGACCGAGCCGAAGTGGTAGTCGACCACCAGGTCCGCCGGGGTCGCCGTGGAGAAGACGCCCGCCTCCTGGCCCTCCTCGATCAGCGCGCGGAAGCGCTCGTGGTAGCGCCGCCGCTCGGCCCGCACCTGCTTGTTCTTCTCCGGGCTGAGATGGTGCATGGAGCGGAAGAAGATGGACGCGTCGTCCAGGTTCTCGATCGTGGTGACCACGACGTCCGCCGCCGCGTCCCGCACCCGCTTCTCCACCGGTTCGTCGGCGTCCGCGAAGGTGTCGAGACGCTCCTGCTGGAGGCGCAGCACGCGCGCGTACACCTCGTGCAGCAGGTCGTCCTTGGATCCGAAGTAGTGGTACAGCGCCCCCTTGGTGACGCCGGCCGCCTCGACGATCTCCTGCACCGAGGTGCGGTCGTACCCCTGCTCGGCGAAGAGCCGGGTGGCGGCGGCCAGCAGCCGCTGCGGCACAGGAGTCCCGTCGCCCTCCGTCGTCCTGGGCACCGCGCCACCTGCCTTTCCGTGTTGCCTTACCGATTGTGCTGCGTGTTGTCCCGCGTGCGGGAACGCAGTTCCCGACGGAGGATCTTCCCACTCGCCGTCTTCGGCAAGTCGGGCAGGATCTCCACCTGCCGCGGGTATTTGTAGGCGGCCAGTCTCTCCTTGCAGTACGCCGCCAGCTCGTCCGGGGCCGTGTCGGCGTCCGGACGGAGGCTGACATAGGCCTTGACGGTCTCCCCGCGGTACCCGTCGGGCACCCCGACGACGGCCGCCTCGCGCACCGCCGGATGCGTGTGCAGGACGTCCTCGACCTCGCGCGGCCACACCTTGAAGCCGGACGCGTTGATCATGTCCTTCTTGCGGTCGACGACGTACAGCCAGCCCCGCTCGTCCATGAACCCGATGTCCCCGGTGCGCAGCTCGCCGTCCGGGAAGGTCTCGGCGGTGGCGTCGGGCCGCCGCCAGTAGCCGGGCACGACCTGCGGACCCCGTACGACGATCTCGCCGTGCTCCCCGAACGGCAGCTCGGCGCCCTGCTCGTCGACGATCCGCACCACCGTGTCGGGCCCGGGCACGCCCACCGCGAGCGTTCCGGAGGCCGGATCGACGGGCGCCTCCCGGTGCGGCGGCACGGAGGCGCAGGGCGCGGTGCACTCGGTGAGCCCGTAGCCGTTGCGGATGTACGGCCCGAAGCCGGCCCGGAACCTCTCCACCAGGGCGGGCGGCAGCGGGGCACCGCCGGAGGAGATCACCCGGAAGGACGCGAAGTGGTCCCGGGTGGCCTTCGGGTGCGCGGCCAGCGCCATGAAGGCCGTGGACGGGCCGACCGTGTAGTGCGGCCGGTGCTCGGCGAACGCGTCGAGCACCACCCCCGCCTCGAACCGGTACGCCAGCACCAGGGTGCCCGCGCTGTTCAGGCAGGCGCCGAACTCGCAGACCATGCCGGTGATGTGGAACAGCGGTGCCAGCGCGAAGTACACCGGCGCCGCGGGCAGCCCGAGCCCGGTCCGCTGCCGCTCGGCGACGTACATGATGTTGCCGTGGGTGTTGGTGGCGCCCTTGGGCGTGCCGCTGGTGCCGGACGTGTAGCTGATCAGCGCGAGGTCGCCGGGCCCCGGCTCGCGCCCCTCGGGCGCCCGGTGCCCGGCACGGGCCACGGCGGTCAGGTCGTCGGCGTCGGCGGCCCGCGGCAGCCGCTCGAACCCCAGCACCCGGTCGTCGCCGCGGGTCTGGAAGTCCAGTTCGCAGGCGGTGAGCGCGATCCGCACCGGCGAATCCGCCGCCGTGTCGCGCAGATACCCCTCCCAGGCCCGGTCGGAGCAGATCAGTGCCTTGACCTCGCCGTCCCGCAGCACATGGGCCACCTCGCCCGACTTGTACATCGGGTTCACCGGCACCACCACCGCGCCCGCCTTCCAGGCGCCCAGCACGGCGAGCACGAAGTGCGGGGAGTTCTGCAGCAGCACGGCGACCCGGTCGCCGCGCTCCAGGCCCCGGGCGGCGAGATGCCCGGCCACCGAGTCGCTCAGCTCGTCGGCCTCCCGGTAGCTCAGCCGCCCGTCGAAGTAGGTGAGGAAGGTCCGCTCGGGCGCCTCGGCGACCGCGTGCCGCAGGGCGCGCACCAGCGAGTCCGCCGGGCTGACGGGCGCCTTCTGGACCTCCTCCAGCAGGTCCAGCCAGGGCTTGGCCGCGTACCGGGAGCCGGTCACCGCGCCGCCTCCCACTTCCGCTGGAGGTGGTTCATGCTGCCCAGCCAGCGGTCGGGGTCGGCGGCCCGCGCCTGGTAGTACCCGGCGACCTCGGGGTGCGGCAGGACCAGGAACCGGTCCTCCTCGATCCCGGCGAACAGCGCGTCGGCGACCGCCTCCGGCTCGATTGCGGTGGGCGCCAGCACCAGGTCGCCCGCGCTGCCGCTCCCGGTCAGCATGTCGGTCCGCACGCCCTGCGGACAGATGGCGTGCACCTTGACGCCCCGGTGCCGGTACGTCAGCGACAGCCACTCGGCGAAGGCGTAGGCACCGTGTTTGGTGACGCTGTAGGGGGCGGCCCCGATCATGGTGAGCAGCCCGGCGGCCGACACGGTGGACACGAACCGCCCGCCGCCCCGCTCCAGCCACTCGGGGAGCAGCGCGTGCGCCGCCCGCACATGGGCCATGACGTTGACGTCCCAGGCGAGCGCCCACACGTCCTCACCGGCCGCCTCGGAACCGCCCGAGGCGACGCCGGCGTTGGCGCAGTACACGTCGACGGCCCCGCCGAGTGCGTCCCGCGCCTCGTCGACGATCGCGGAGGCGTCGCCCGGCACCGCGACGCCGCCGATCTCCGCGGCGACGGCCTTGGCCTTCCCGGCGTCGAGATCGTTCACCACGACCCGCGCCCCCTCCCCGGCGAACCGCCGCGCCAGCGCGGCCCCGATCCCGCCACCGGCCCCGGTGACCACCACTCCCGCACCCTGCACGGCTTCCACCATCGGTCTCCTTCGACGCGACGCCACACGGCTCTGCCCCCGCGACTCGTCAGACTAACCGGTCGGTATGTCACAAGGAAGGGCGGGCGAAGAAGGGGCGCGGGGAAGCGCGCGACCGGTCCCCCACCGCGCCGCGCCCTGCGACACTCCCTGCGGGAGCACTCCACCACCACCGGAGGTCACCGCATGAAGCTCTCCAGACGCACCCTCCTGGCCACCACCGCCGCCCTGACCGCCACCGCGACCCCCGCCACCGCGGCCCCGCGGGGAACCCGCCGCCTCCGCACCGGCTTCGAACGCCTCGCCGAGGACGGCTACGGCATCCTCCGCGGCGAGCGGGTCGGCATCGTCACCAACCCGACCGGCGTCACGCGGGACGTCCGCCACATCGTCGACGTCATGCACGCCGACGACCGCGTGGACCTGAGGGCCGTCTTCGGCCCGGAGCACGGCTTCCGCGGCACCGCCCAGGCCGGCGGCTCCGAGGGCCGCCACGACGACCCGGCGACGGGCCTCCCGGTCTACGACACGTACCTGAAGAGCGGCCAGGCCCTCGCCGGCATCTTCACCGCCTCCGGCGTGGACACGGTCCTCTTCGACATCCAGGACGTGGGCGCCCGCTTCTACACCTACATCTGGACCCTGTACGACTGCATGGCGGCAGCCCGTCTCGCGGGCAAGCGCGTCGTCGTCCTCGACCGCCCGAACCCGGTCACCGGCCGCGCGGCCCGAGGCCCGGTCCTGCGCAAGGAGTTCGCCACGTTCATCGGCCGGGAGCCGATCGCGCAGGCGCACGGGATGACGGTGGGCGAGCTGGCCCGGCTGTTCAACGGGGAGTTCCTCACCACGCCGGTGCCGCTGGACGTCGTACGGGTGACCGGCTGGAAGCGGTCGGCGTTCCACGACGGCACCGGGCTGCCGTGGGTGCCGCCGAGCCCCAACATGCCGACCCCCGAGACCGCGCTCGTCTACGCGGGCACGTGTCTCTTCGAGGGCACGAACCTCTCCGAGGGCCGGGGCACGACCCGCCCCTTCGAACTGCTGGGCGCGGAGGGCGTCGACGGCCGCTGGGCCGCCGCGGTGAACGAACTCCGGCTGCCCGGCGTGCACTTCAGGGAGGCGTACTTCGCGCCCACCTTCTCCAAGTTCCAGGGGAAGACGGTCGGCGGCGTCCAGATCCACGTCCACGACCGGGCGGCGTACGACCCGGTGCGCACCGGGATCGCCCTGCTGGTGACCGCCAAGCGGGTCTGGCCGGGCTTCGCCTGGCGGCCGGACCACTGGATCGACAAGCTCACCGGCTCCACCCGGGTCCGCACCCTGATCGACGCGGGGGCGGGCACGGACGACGTGGTCGCGGACTGGCAGCCGGAGCTGGCGGCCTTCCGGGCGGTCCGCGAGGAGTACTTGCTGTACTGACGTGCCGGCGGCGGGCCGCGTCCGCCGGCCCGCCGCCGCGCCGGAGCGGCTCACCGGTGTGAGGTGAACTCCACGACCTGCTGATACGTCGGCCGGTTCTGCCAGCCGACCGTACGGTGGCCGATGCCGCCCAGAGCCCGGTGGACGATCGCGTCGGCGCACCACTGGTCGCCCGCCGCGCAGTGCGCGTCGCCGGGGTAGACCTGGGCGGCGGTCTTGGCGGCCGCCTCCTTCAGGGTGCCGATCAGGGTGTCCCGGCAGGCGGTGAGGCTGCCGCCGCCGCAGTACTCGTCCGCGAGCGGGCCCCGCACCCGCTCGCCGAGAACCGCGCGGAGGTCCTTGTCGACATAGCTCCACCAGCCGTACTGGAAGGCGCTGCCCGCGTGGGCGCCGGTCGGGCCGTGGGCGGCCGACGGGGACTCGTCGACGGGCAGGTTGGCGGTGAACGCGGTGTACAGGTCTCTGCCGAGGCCGGGTTCGAACTCGGCCCTCACCAGCAGCGGCCACCAGGCGTCCAGGACGCGGATCGCCTCCGCGTGGCCGTAGGTCTTCGAGCCCGCCGGGGCCACCGTCCGCTTGCCTCCGGCGGACAACCAGGCCTGGAGCCTGCTCACGGCCGTCGCGGCGGCCGGATCGGTGACCGGCGCGCTGGTGACCACCTTGAGCAGGCGGGGCAGCACATGCCCGGCGCGCAGATCGGCGAGGCCCGCGTCGGCCATCGCCTTCACCAGGGACGCCCGGGTCACCCCGCCCGCCTCGACCAGCTTCGCCACCCGGTCGTCGAGCAGGTCGCCGCGGTGCACGGCGCCGTTGCCCCAGGGCGCGGACGGGTAGTCGCGGGCCTGCTTGTTGTTCCAGGAGATGTAGTAGTCCTGGTCGACGGAGTTCGGGTGCTGGGCGGGCGGGGTGTGGTCGGCGTTGTTGGTGGCCGGGTCCCAGTTCCGCCACTCGTACGCGGGCCGCGCCCACACCGGGAACTCCGCGTCGACGCCGCTCGCGCGGACCGGGTTGTCGCCGCTGTTGTAGTACGCGGTGTGCGTGGAGTCGGCGTAGAACCAGTTGAAGGTGTAGTTGATGTGCTGCACGGCCTTCTGGAAGCTCTCGGGTCCGGTGACGTAGCCGGGGTCGTTGAGCATCTGGAAGCCGATGATCGAGTCGGCCTCGTGCAGGAAGGAGGAGCGCAGGGTGGTGTAGGCGACCTTCTTGCCGCCGACGGTCGCGCGGTGGGTGACCGGGCCGTACGCGGTGCGCCAGACCCGCAGGGTGTACGAGCCGGCCGCGGTGCCGTCGGCGACGGTCGGCTTCCACGCGTTCTTCCGCTCCACCTTCTCCATCGGGACGCAGGCGCCCCGGTGGAGGTAGTGGTGGTCGTCCTGGCACAGCTCGACGGCGTAGGTGTCGATGATGTCCTGGCCGGAGGTGGTCGCACTCCACGCGTAGTCCTGGCCGCGGCCCAGCTCGACGTAGAAGCTGAGGCCCGCGAAGGAGGCGCCGCGGGCGCTGATGCCGGGGCCCTGGATCTCCTGGAGCATCAGCAGCTGGGGTGCGAAGTAGCCGGTCTGCGGGCCGAAGACGGCGATCGGGTGGCCGCTCGCGGTGTGCTCGCCGCTCACCACCAGGGCGTTGGACATGCCGCGCCGGGCGGAGGTGACGGCGTTCGCCGCCGCGCCGGCGGAGGCCTCGGCGGCACCCGCTCCGGTGGCGCTGCCCGTGCGGTCGTGCACCAGGGGTTCGCGGGTCACCGATCCGGCGTCGGGCAGCGCGAGGCCCTGCGGGTCGGCGGGTCTCACCGCGTACGGGAAGCTGCCCTCGTGGACGGTGAGGGCTGCCTCGGGGTCGTTGCGCATCCGGAAGGACTCCCAGACCTCGGTGCCCCGGGCGACGCCGTACTCGGCCTGCGCGGCCAGCAGGGAGAGCGCGTTGTTCACCTCGCCGCCGCCCCCGGAGCCGAACAGCGCGCCGATGACGGAGGCCAGGGCGACCAGGTCGGTGGGCTTGAAGCGCTCGATGGTGCCGGCGTTGGTGACGGAGTCCTTGTGGCCGGTCAGGACGTACTCGCCGGGGAAGGAGCGGCCGCTGTCGGAGGCGTCGATGTAGGCGTTGATTCCGTCCACGTAGGCGTGTACGTCGGCGAGGGCCTGCCGGCCGCGCTCGCCGTGCTCGGCGGCGGCCCGGTCGATCTGGGCCTGGAGGTCGGCCTCGGTGTAGGGAGCGTCGCGCCAGAACTCCTGCTCCAGGCCCTGGTTGGCGGCGGCGCCGCCCGCGAACGGGGTCAGTTGCCCGCGCCCGACGTGCCGGAAGACGTCCATCAGCCACAGCCGGTCCTCGGCCGCCGCCCAGCCGGCGCCGAACTCGGTGCCGTAGCGCGTGGTGCCGGTGATGTGCGGCACACCCGTCTTCTTGTCGCGGACGATCGTCACGTCGCCGCGTCCGGCGGGCCGCACGGTGGAGGCGACCTGGTCGGCGGGGACCCCGAAGGACGCGTCGTTGAAGAAGGAGCCCAGGGTGGCGTCGGTGAGGTTCTGGTAGCCGGTGGCGAGGCCGGCATAGGGGCCGAGCTGGTCGTCGGAGTGCGCGGGCCGGGTGCCGAAGGCCTGGTGGAGGAGGATCTGCGCGAGGGTGGCGTTGCCGTTCTGGCCCGGCGGCAGGATGTCGGAACACCGGGCGCCGCAGTGGTCGTTCGCCGCGGCCGCCGGGGCGGCCGGCGCCGCGGGCGCGGCGGCGGCCGGGGAAAGCGGAGTCAAAAGTCCGGCAACGAGAACGCATACGGACGCGCTCTTCAGGAACCCGGGGAATCTGTGGGGAGTTCTCAGTCTGTCGAGCACGTTGCGTGGGGTGCGCCGTGGCATGGCAGCTCCTCCCGACGGGGTGGGCCGGTCGTTACCGCCGGTATCCCCGAGTTTGAAGGTGAACATGCGTCACCTTTGGGTGTCGCCGGGACCCACGATGGCGGCCATCGGAAATCGGATGGCCGCGGAGGGAGCCGAATCGCGTGTCGATACGTCTATTCGGCGACGTCCGTACGACGACGCCGAAGTGACCGAAGTACAGGTGCAGGTGTGACGGAGGTGCAAGGCGATGGCCGGTTTCCGGAGTCTGGCGAGACAAGTACGCGACCCCCGGTGCGACCTGGCGCTACGGCGCTACTCGCTGCGCAAGTGCCTAGAACGATTCGCCCCCTACGGGCATCGGGCCACCTGGGACCATCTCTGCTCCCGGGCGGGATTCGGACCGGAGGACCGCTCCCCCGATCCGGCGCGGCTCGTGGCCGCGCTGGAGGAGCTGGAGGAGGCAAGGACGGTGTGGCTCGCCTATGAGGTGGAGTTCGCCGAACGCCGCAGGAAGGAGAAGCACGACGGCCTGCGCAGGCCGGGCAGTGTGGACGACTGGCACCGGATGACCTGGGGCGGCTTCGGCGTCGCCTGGTGCGACGATCCCCGGGTCCATCCCGACGAGCCGCTGGCCGAGGTGCTGCGGAGACTGATCGCCGCACTGGAGCGCGAACCGGGCTCGGAGTGCCCGGTGTGCGACGGGGAACGGCTGTTCTGGAAGGACGACCTGGATCACGAACCCTCCTCCGGCCCGGTCTGCGCGGACTGCGGGATTCTCGTACCGCGGCCCGTACTGACCCCCGAGGCGCTGGCGTACGCCCGGCGCGGACGGATGCTGGTGTCGGCGTGAGGAAGTAGTCGGGGGTGCGCAGGGGGATGCCGCACCCCCGTTCACAGCGGCTGGTACGGCAACGGGGGCTCGCCGGGCGGCCGGGCACGGGACATGACGACGAGGGCTTGGCAACAGGGGTTCGGCCAGTGGGGCTCGGCGACAGCGCCGCTGTCGGTGCGGTCTGGCAGCATCGAAGCATGGTGCAGGTGTGTCTCAACGGGGCCCGAGGGGCCGCCGACAGCGCGATCGTCCCCCTTACGCCGGAGGTGATGGCCGAGGAGGCCGCGCGCGCCGTCGCGGCCGGGGCCACGGACCTCCATGTCCACCCCAAGACGCCCTGCGGCCGGGACTCGGTGTCCCCGCGGGTGGTCGCCGCGACCCTGGAGGCGATCCGGGCGCGGGTGGCGGTGCCGGTGGGCGTCACCACGGGCGCCTGGGCCGAATCCGATCCCGCGGCCCGGCTCGCGCGGGTGCGTGGCTGGACCGCGCTGCCCGACCACGCCTCGGTCAACTGGCACGAGCCCGGCGCGGAGGAGGTGGCCGCCGCGCTGCTGGAGCTGGGCGTGGGCGTCGAGGCGGGCATCTGGTCGGGGACGGACGGCGCGGCCCGGTTCGCCCGGTCGCCGCTCGGGCCGAGGGTGCTGCGGGTCCTCGCGGAGGTGACGGACCCGGACGGGGACACGGCGGCGCAGTCCGCGCGCGCCCTGCTGTCCGACCTGGGTCACGCGCACGGCCGCCCCGTGCTGCTGCACGGCGAGGACGCCGGCGCCTGGCCGGTGCTGCGCCTCGCCGGCCGGCTGGGGCTCGCGACCCGGATCGGCCTGGAGGACACCTTGGCCCTGCCGGACGGCCGACGGGCCGCGTCCAACGCGGAGTTGGTGAGAGCGGGCCTGGCGGAGTACGGGCGGGCGGCCCGGGAGGGGACGCCCGCCGTCTGACCGCGCCCGCACCCTGCCGGCTAACAGCACGTCCCGGCTTCCTCCTCCGCCTCCGCCGCCTCCGCCGCTGCCACCTTCACCGTTCCCGCCCGCGTCCCACCGTCCGCCTCTCGCGCCGCCGCCGGGCCGCGTCGCCGGGCGCCCGGCCGCTCCGGCAGCAGCCGGGAGCCGGTGAGGCGTTCGCCGAAGGTGTCGCCGGGGTTGGACAGCACACAGCTCTCCAGGGAGAGACAGCCGCAGCCGATGCAGTCGGTGAGATGGTCGCGCAGCCGGTTCAGCTGCTTGATGCGTTCGTCGAGTTCGGAGCGCCAGGCCTCCGACAGCCTGGCCCAGTCCTCCCGGGTCGGGGTGCGCTCCTCGGGCAGTTCGGCCAGCGCCTCCCGGATGGTGGCCAGCGGGATGCCGACCCGCTGGGCGGCGCGGATGAAGGCGACCCGGCGGAGCGTGTCACGGCTGTAGCGGCGCTGGTTGCCGCTGGTGCGGCGGCTGCCGATCAGTCCCTTGGACTCGTAGAAGTGCAGGGCCGAGACGGCGGCCCCGCTGCGCGCGGAGAGCTGGCCGACGGTGAGCTCGTGGATCTTCTCTGGAATCTGGGGCACCCCTCGAACCCTACCCAGCGCGTCACACCTCCGGTCCGTTGACAGGGGCGCCCCACCCGACCATGCTAAGCAGTTGCTTAGGCATGCGGGGACGCATGTGACCGAGTGGCGCGAGCGAGAGGCCGGGACATGGCAGAGCCGAGGATCTTCACGTCCGTCGACGAGCTGAGGGCGGCGGTGGGCGAGCAGCTGGGGTACACCGACTGGCTGGAGGTCGGCCAGAAGCGGATCGACCTGTTCGCGGAGGCCACCGGCGACCACCAGTGGATCCACGTCGACCCGGAGAAGGCGGCCGCCGGACCGTTCGGGACCACCATCGCGCACGGCTATCTCACCCTGTCGCTGCTCCCCCTCTTCGGGCCGCAGCTGATCGCCGTCGAGGGCGTGCGGATGGGCGTCAACTACGGCACCAACAAGGTGCGCTTCCCCGCCCCGGTACCGGTCGGCTCACGACTGCGGGCCACGGCCGTCATCACCGGGGTCGAGGACGTGACCGGCGGCGTCCAGGTCTCGGTCGCCTTCACGGTGGAGCGCGAGGGCGGCGACAAGCCGGTGTGCGTGGCCGAGTCGGTGTCCCGCTACTACCTCTGAGCGCGACCGGGTGCTACTTGGCCCCCACCATCCGCAGCACGAGGTCGGCGTAGAGGGCGCCGACCTCGTCGGGCGTCCAGGGTCCGTCGACGTTGAACCAGCGGGCGACGTCGATGCAGAGGGACAGGACGGCGAGCGTGGTGCCCTTCACGTCGAGCACGTCGAACTCGCCGGACGCCACCCCGTCCTCGATGATCCGGCGCACCTCGTCGTCACACTGGCGGCGCAGGGCCAGGATCTCCGCGCGGGCGTCGGGGCCGAGCGAGTCCAGCTCGTACTGGACGACCCGGGCGGTGGTACGCCCACCGGCGTGCCAGCGGACGAAGGAGCCGACCGCGTCGGCCATCCGGTCGCGGGCGGTGCCCTCGCGGCCGGCCGCCGTGCGCAGGATGTCCAGGGCCTTCTCGTGGCCGATCCTGCTGATGCGGTGCAGCAGTTCTTCCTTGGTCTTGTAGTGGATGTAGAGCGCGGCCGGACTCATCCCGGCACGGCCCGCGATGTCACGGGTCGTGGTCGCGTGGTAGCCGCGCTCGGCGAAGGCCTCCACGGCGGCGATCAGCAGCCGCCGCGCCGCGTCAGGGGTGACCTCGGCCCACGGCTGGCTCTCGCCGCCGGCCGTCTCCTCCGCCGTACTCATCGCTCGTTCGCCCCTCTCGCCGACAGGGGCACCACCATACCGCCGAACCTGAGCGCTCGCTTAGACGCCTCGCTGGGAGGGGGACACGACCCGCCCGGCGTCCTGCCGGTCCCGGATCACCTTGGCGAGGGTGAAGGCGGAGGTGACCAGGTAGAGCACGGCGATGGCGAGGAAGGCGCGCACCCACGGGTCGGCGTCCAGCCGGTAGATGCCGATGGCGGTGGCCGCCATGGCGACGGCGAAGGAGGCGACCGCCTGGCCGTAGAAGGCGGCGGTGTTCTGCTGCTTGTCACTCATGGGGTACAGCGTCGGCGGAGGGGGCCCGCGCCACATCCGCCGCCGTACTCAGAAGGTACTCAGACCGCCGGCCGCGCTCAGGGCGTACTCGGCGCGCCGGCCGCGCTCAGAACGCCGACACCCCCGTCAGCGCCCGCCCGATGAGCAGCTTCTGGATCTGGCTGGTGCCCTCGTAGAGGGTCATCACGCGGGCGTCGCGCAGCAGCTTGCCGGCGGGGTATTCGTCGATGTAGCCGTAGCCGCCGAAGACCTGGAGGGCGTTGTTGGCGGCGCGGACGGCCGCCTCGGAGGCGAAGAGCTTGGCCTTGGAGGCCTCGGTGGCGAAGGGCAGGCCACGGTCGACGAGGCCGGCGACCCGCCAGGTCAGCAGCCGGGCCGCGTCGACGTCCACGGCGATGTCGCTGATCAGTTCCTGGACCAGCTGGTGGTGGGCGATGGTCCGGCCGAACTGCTCGCGCTCGCCCGCGTGGCGCACCGCCGCGTCGAGGGCGGCCTGCGCGATGCCGACGCAGCCGGCCGCCACCGACATCCGGCCCTTGGCGAGGGCGGACATGGCGACGGAGAAGCCCTTGCCCTCCTCGCCCAGCATCGCCGAGGCGGGCACCCGGACGTCCTCGAGGACGAGTTCGGCCGTGGCCTGACCGCGCAGTCCGAGCTTGCCGTGGATGGTGCGGCGGGTCAGGCCGGGGGTGTCGGCCGGCACCAGGAAGGCGCTGACGCCCTTGTGGCCGGGGGCGTCCGTGGAGCGGGCGAAGAGCAGCACGACGTCGGCCCAGGTGCCGTTGGTGATGAACATCTTGGTGCCGTTGACGACGTACTCGTCGCCGTCGCGGACCGCGCGGGTGGCGAGGCTGCCCGCGTCGGAGCCGCTGCCGGGTTCGGTGAGCCCGAAGCAGCCGACCAGTTCGCCGGAGGTGAGGCCGGGCAGCCAGCGCCGCTTCTGCTCCTCGTCCCCCCAGGCCGCGATGGTCTTGGCGACCAGGCCGAGGGAGACGGAGACGATGCCGCGCACGGAGGAGTCGCCGCGGCCCAGTTCCTCGGTGACGAGGCAGTAGGCGAGGTGGTCGCCGCCGGAGCCGCCGTACTCCTCGTCGACGGTGAGTCCGAGGAAGCCGACCTCGCCGAGCTTCTTCACGATGCCCCGGTCGACCTCCTCGGCCCGGTCCCAGGCGACGACGTGCGGGGCGATCTCGCGCTCCACGAAGTCCCGGGCGAGCCGCCGCACGGCGGTCTGTTCCTCGCTGAGTTCCAGGTTCATGGCGCGTCACCCCACAGGTAGGTCACAGGAAGGCCACCGATTGAAAGCGGCACATTTAAATTAGCACTGCTAGTTTCCAGGCGCAGCCCTACTATGTGCGCCATGGCCCGACCGCGCAAGCCCTTGCTCAGCATCGACCGGATCGTCGAGACGGCCCGGGAACTCGTGGACACCGAGGGCCTGGCGGCCGTCTCCACCCGGCGGCTCGCCGCCGAGCTGGGGGTGAGCGGGCCGTCGCTCTACAACCACTTCCGCACCAAGGACGAGATTCTGGAGGCGGTCGCCGACTCGGTGAGCGCCCAGGTCGACCTGTCGATGTTCGAGGACGGCCGGGACTGGCGGACCGCCCTGCACGACTGGGCGGTCTCCTACCGCGCCGCCCTGCGCGACCACCCGAACATCGTTCCGGTGCTCGCCCGCGGCCCCGGCCGCCGCCCCGCCGCGCTGCGGCTCGCCGACGCGGTGTACGGCGCGATGGTCGACGCCGGCTGGCCGCCCGCCCAGGCCACCTCGATCGGCGCGCTGATGCGGTACTTCATCATGGGCTCCGCGCTCGGCTCGTTCGCCGGCGGCTTCCCGGACGACGCCAGCGCGTACGACCCGGCCGACTACCCCCACCTCGGGCAGGCGCACCGCCTCGCCGAGCAGCAGGAGAAGGTGGACGAGCGGGCCTTCGAGACCGGGCTCACGGCCCTGCTGGACGGACTGGCGCAGCAGTACGCGCAGGCCGCGCGGTCCGCGTAGAACGCCCGTGCGGAACGGTTCGGCGAGCGCCGAACCGTCGGTGCCGCATCCTGGGACCCATGACCACCACGGACACCCGGGCGGCCGGACTCGCCGCGTTCGCCGGTCTGATCGCCGACACCACGCGGGCCGCCTGCCTGCTGGCGCTGCTCGACGGGCGGGCGTGGACCGCCGGTGAGCTGGCGCGGCACGCGGGCGTCGCGCCCTCCACGCTGAGCGAGCACCTCGGCAAGCTCGTCGCGGGCGGCCTGCTCGCCGAGGAACGGCAGGGGCGGCACCGGTACGTCCGGCTCGCCGACGCCCGGATCGCCCAGCTTCTGGAGGACCTGGCGGCCCAGGTCACGCCGGACGCGCCCGGGCGACCGCGCGGCCTGCGCGAGGCGAGCGCGGGCTCCGCCATGGCCCGCGGCCGCACCTGCTACGACCATCTCGCCGGGCGCCTCGGCATCGCGGTCACCGACGCGCTGGTCGGGCTGGGCCTGCTGAACCGGGAGACCGGGTTCGCGCTCACCGACGCGGGGCTGGCCTGGTTCGCCGGCACCGGCATCCCGCTCGACCGTGCCGGCCGCCGCCCGCTGGCCCGCGCCTGCCTCGACTGGACCGAGCGCCGCCCCCACCTGGCCGGCACCGCGGGCGCCGCCCTGTGCCGCCACGCCCTCGACGAGGGCTGGTGCGTGCGGATCGGCTCGGAGCGCGCGGTGAAGGTGACGGCACAGGGCGAGCGGGCGCTGGCGGAACTGCTGGGCATCCCGGCGGGATCACTGCGCTGACACCACGTCTGCCCGGCGCGTCCCGGCGCGGCGTCAGAAGACGACCAGCGCCCGGCCGCCCTTGCCCGCCAGCATGTTCTCGAACGCCGCCGGGATGCCGTCCAGGGCGATCCGCTCGGTCACCAGCGCGCCCAGGTCCAGGCGGCCCTCGCGGACGTGCCCGGCGAGCACCGGCAGGTCCCGCGCCGGATCGCTGTTGCCGTAGACGCAGCCGGAGAAAGTGCGGCCCCAGTGGAAGATCTCCAGGGCGTTGAAGGTGACCTGCTGGTCCTTGCCGCCGATGCCGACGACCGTGGTCCGGCCGCCGCGCCGGGTGGACTCCCAGGCCGCGCGGATGGTGACGGCCCGGCCCACGCACTCCACGGCCACGTCCACGCCCTGCCTGCCGGTGAGGGCGCGGATCTCGCGCGGGGTGTTCTCGGAGGCGATGACGTAGTCGGTGGCGCCCGCCGTCCGCGCCAGCTCCTCCTTCTCCGGGGACACGTCCACCGCGACGATCTTCGACGCGCCCGCGATCCGGGCGGCCTGGAGGGCGGCGAGGCCCACTCCGCCGACGCCGAACACGGCGACCGTCTCGCCCTCGCGGACCCGCGCGGAGTGGTGGACGGCGCCGTAGCCGGTGAGCACGGCGCAGCCGAGCAGGGCCGCGTCGGTGAGCGGCACGCCGTCCGGGGCGGGCAGGACGCAGTTCGCCGCCACCACGGTCTCCTCGGCGAACGCTCCCACGTTCAGACCGGGGTGCAGGTCGGTGCCGTCGTCGGCGCGGCGGGCGTGGACGGCGCCGATGCCGCCGAGGGCGTGGGCGCACAGCCACACCTCGCCGAGCGCGCAGGCATGGCAGTTCCCGCAGGACGGCGCCCAGTTGAGGACGACCGGGTCGCCGGGGGCGACATGGGTGACGCCCTCGCCGACGGCGAGCACGGTGCCCGCGCCCTCGTGGCCGAGGACGGCCGGGAGGGGCACCTTCATGGTGCCGTTGGACAGGGACAGATCGGAGTGGCAGACCCCGGCGGCGGCGAGCCGGACCCGGACCTGCCCGGGTCCGGGCTCGGGCAGCTCGATGCCGGTGATCTCCAGCGGGGCGCCGACGGCGGGCACGACGGCGGCACGGACGGCGGCACGGACGGCCATGACAGATGACTCCCTGGGACGGAGAAGTGGCGTGGGACCGGAGTGGGTCAGAACTGGAGGGACTTGGTCTGGAGGTACTCGGCCAGGCCGTGGCCGCCGAGTTCCCGGCCCACGCCCGACTGCTTGTAACCGCCGAAGGGGGCCAGCGGGTTGAACCGGCCGCCGTTGATGTCGACCTGCCCGGTCTCCATCCGGCGCGCGAAGGCGACCGCCGCCGCCTCGTCGGCCGCCCAGACCGCGCCCGCCAGGCCGTACACCGTGCCGTTGGCGATGCGCAGGGCGTCCTCCTCGTCCTCGTAGCGCAGGATCGACAGCACGGGGCCGAAGATCTCCTCCTGCGCGATGGTCATCCCGGGGGTGACGTCGGCGAAGACGGTGGGGCTGACGAAGTAGCCCTGCTCGCGCGGCGCCTCGGGGCCGCCGGCCACCAGCCGGGCGCCCTCGGCGACACCCTGCGCGATGTACCCGAGCACCCGCTCCTGCTGCTTGGCGTTCACCACCGGGCCGATGCGGTCGCCGTACTTCGCGGCGGCGGCCCCGGCGAGTTCCACCGCCTCCTCGTACCGGTCGCGGTGGACCAGCATCCGGGTCCAGGCGCTGCACGTCTGGCCAGAGTTGGACATCACGTTGGCCACGCCCACGTTGACCGCCTTGGCCAGGTCGGCGCCGGGCAGGATCACATTGGCGGACTTGCCGCCCAGCTCCAGGGCGACCTTCTTGATGCCGGAGCCGGCGAGCGCGCCGATCTGCCGGCCGACGGCGGTGGAGCCGGTGAAGGAGACCAGGTCGACGTCCGGGTGCTCGGCGAGCGCCTGGCCCGCGACCGGGCCGAGCCCGGTGACCAGGTTGAAGACACCCGCCGGGACGCCGGCCGCGTCCACCACCTCGGCGAACAGCTGGGCGGTGAGCGGGGTGTCCTCGGCGGGCTTCAGGACGACCGTGCAGCCCGCGGCGAGCGCGGGGGCCACCTTGGCGACGATCTGGTGCAGCGGGTAGTTCCAGGGCGTGATCGCGGCGACCACGCCGATCGGCTCGTGGTAGACGGTGGAGTTGCCGACCTTCTCCTCGAAGGCGTACTCGGCGGCCAGCTCGGCGTAGGAGCCCGCGACCGCGACCGGCGCGCCGACGTGGACGGTCTGCGACAGCTTGAGCGGCGCGCCGAGTTCGGCGGTGACCGTCTCGGCGATCTCCTCGGCCCTCGCCACCAGGCCGTCCCGCAGGGCGGTCAGGCGGGCGGCCCGCTCGGCGGGCGGGGTGGCGGCCCAGCCCGGAAGGGCGGCGCGGGCGGCCCGTACGGCGTTGTCGACGTCCAGCGCCGTGCCGGCCGGCACCTGGCCGATGATCTGCTCGTCGGCCGGGTTCACGACGTCGATGACGTCCGCTCCGGCCGCCGGGCGCCAGGCGCCGTCGATGTACATGCCGTCATGTGCCTTCATCGCGTTCCCTCCGGGCGGGCCTCGTCGTCGCCCCCAAACTAGCGCCGTTAGTTTTACGGCACCAGGGGCGTCCCGCATGGCACGGCTCACCCTGCCCCGGAGCGGCTCAGAAGTCGACCCGCGTCCGGAGGTCGACGCGCGCGACCGACTCCTGCGCGAACCGCTTCTCGTAGGCGCGCCGGATCTCCTCGATCCCCCGGTCCCGCGCCGCCGCCTCGGCCACCGGATACAGCAGGATCAGCTCGTAGGACCGCTCCCTCTCGACCACACCGCGTGCGTCCCGCCACTGCCCGCGTCCCTCCTGCACGGTCAGCCCGTCCGGGAAGGCGGGGGCCACCTCGCGGTCCAGGAACTCGGTGAACTGCCGCTCGGTGACGGCCCGGCCGCCGTCGGGCCGCTCGGTGCCGAAGAACAGCTGGGTCTCGACGTACGGCGTCCCGCGCGGCGGTGCGCCCGTGTCCTCGTCCAGGGCTGCATAGGCGGCCGGCGCGGCGACGGCGAGCAGCAGCCCGGCCGCGGCGACGGCGGTGCGGGGGCGGTTACGGAGGATGAGGTGCGGGGTGCGGGTGTGATGCGTGGTCATGCCGCTTCCCTTACGGGACGCCCCCGTACGGATCCCGGAGCCACGCCGGGATCCGGGGTGCCCGTACGCACGGGGGCCGGAGGCCCGGGGTGGGCGGCGGCCGGGAAGCCCGGAAGCGGGGGCCCGGAAGCCCGGGGCCCGGGTGGCCGCTCAGGCGTCGCTGCGGCGGCGGGCCCGCGGTGTGCGGGTGTGCCGCCCGGCCTCCCCCGCCGCCGGCTGCGCCCGGCCGCGCGAAGCCACCCCGGAGGACAGCAGCAGCAACACCCCGAGCAGCACGAACGGCGCCGCCGCCCCCGCCACCCCGGCGACCAGGCCTGCCGTGGCCGGGGCGGCGACCTGGCCGAGGCGGTTGCCGGTCAGCCGCAGGGCGAGCGCGGTGGACCGGGCGCCCGCGGGGGCGGCCTGCACGACCGTCGTCATGGACAGCGGCTGCCCCACACCGAGGCAGAAGCCGAGCGCGGCCAGCATCAGGGCGAGCGCCCACACCGGCACCGGCACCGCGACGCCCGCACAGAGCACGGCGGCCAGCAGACAGGTCACGGTGAGCAGCGCGGTGCGGCCGAGCAGCCGCAGCAGCGGGGTGAGCACCAGACGGCAGGCGATGGTGGCCGCCGCGCGCAGGCTGAGCAGCAGGCCGATCACCGACGGGGCGATGCCCCGGTGCTCGCCGACCACGGGCAGGTAGGCGGTGAGGATGTCGGTGGCGGACAGCACGGAGAGGCTGATCAGGATGCCCGCGGGCACGCCCCGGGCGCGCAGGATGCGGTGCACGGGCAGGCGGTCGCCCGCCTCCGTACGGGACATGGGGGCCGTACGGCGATGCTCTGTGCGCCACAGCGAGGTCAACGCCACCGCGGCGCCCGCCCCCGCGACGAGCAGGGCGAGCGCGCTGCTGCCCGCCCTGTCGGGGCCGCCGATCAGCGCGCCGGCCGCGATCGGGCCGACGAGCTGGCCGAGGGAGGCGCCGATGGTGAAGTGGCCGAAGTTGCGGTCCTGTTCGTGCGGGGCGGACTGGCGGGCCACCAGGGACTGGGCGCCGATGACGAAGCTGAGGTGGCCGAGGCCCATCACGCCGCTCCAGACCGCCATGGCCCACAGCGAGCCGGCCAGGCCGCTGAGCGCGCAGCCGCCGGAGATCAGCACGACGCCGACCGGCAGCAGCGGCGCGCAGCGGCCGTGGTCGGTACGGCGGCCCAGCGGGACGGCGGCGAACAGCGGGAGCAGGGCGTAGACGCCCGCGATCACACCGATCGCCCGTTCGTCCGCGCCCAGCGCGAGGGCCCGGTAGGAGACGGCGGGCCGGGCCATCGACACCGCCCCCTGCGCGAAGCTGAAGGCGATGACGAGACGGAGCAGCCAGCCGCGGTTCCCACCGGGCCCCATGGTTGTTACCTCCGAGGGCAGTCGAGGGCGACGGACGAGGTGGCCGGCAGGGGCGTCAGATGATGCCGAACAGGAGGCCCGCGCCGAGGATGACCAGGCAGGTGAGGGCGGCCCACTTGACCACGAACCGGGTGTGGTCGCCGAACTCGACCTTCGCCATGCCGACCAGCACGTAGACCGCGGGGACCAGCGGGCTGGACATGTGCAGGGGCTGGCCGACCAGGGAGGCGCGGGCCATCTCCAGCGGCGAGACGCCGTGTGCGGCGCCGGCCTCGGCGAGCACCGGAAGGACGCCGAAGTAGAAGCCGTCGTTCGACATGAAGTAGGTGAGCGGCAGGCTCAGCACGCCGGTGACGAGCGCCATGTGGGGGCCCATGCCCTGGGGGATGACGTCCACCATCCACGTGGCCATGGCGTCGACCATGCCGGTGCCCTGGAGCACACCGGTGAAGACGGCGGCGGCGAAGACCATGCCGGAGACGTTGAGGACGTTGTCGGCGTGGGCGGCGATGCGGGCCTTCTGATCGGGGATGCGCGGGAAGTTCACGGAGAGCGCGAGCGCGGCGCCGAGCAGGAACAGCACCGGGATCGGCAGCCACTCCATGATCATGGCGGTGAGCAGGACGACCGTGAGCAGCGCGTTGAACCAGTAGAGCTTGGGGCGCAGGGTGTCGCGGTTCGGGTCGAGGCCCCGGAAGTCGTCGTCGTCCTCGGCGCCCGCACCTGAGCCGTCGGCGGCCGCACCTGAGCCGTCGGCGGCCGGACCGGAGCCGCCGTCACCGGAGCCGGCGCCCGCACCGAAGCCCCCGGTCAGCCGCTTGCCCTCCGCGTCGGCCCCGGATCCGGCGCCCACCAGCACCGTCTCCTTCTCCTCCACCAGCACCTCGTCCAGCGTCAGCACACCCAGCCGCTTGCGCTCGCGCAGACCGAGCACGTAGGAGAGGCCGATCACGAAGAGCAGGCCGACGGCGAGGGCCGGGATCATCGGGACGAAGATGTCGCTGGCGTCCAGCTTGAGCGCGGTGGCGGCGCGGGCGGTGGGGCCGCCCCAGGGCAGCGTGTTCATCACGCCGTTGGCCATGGCCGCGACACCGGTCATGACGACGAGGCTCATCTTCAGCCGCTTGTAGAGCGGATACAGCGCGGAGACCGTGATCATGAAGGTGGTCGAGCCGTCGCCGTCCAGCGACACGATCGCGGCGAGCAGCGCCGTACCGACCACGATCCGCATCGGGTCGGCCTTGCAGAACCTGAGGATGCCCTTGACGATCGGGTCGAAGAGACCGACGTCGATCATCACTCCGAAGTAGACGATCGCGAACATCAGCATCGCCGCGGTCGGGGCGAGGCTGGTGACGCCGTCGATGACGTAGTCGCCCAGGTGGGCGCCCTTGCCGACGACCACGCAGAACAGCGCGGGGATCAGCACGAGCGCCGCGATCGGCGACATCTTCTTCATCATGATCAGGACCAGGAAGGTCGCGATCATGGCGAAGCCGAGGATGGTCAGCATGAGTGGATACCTAACGTTCGCCCTTGAACTCCCACCTGGGCCGGCGGTGCGATGGACGTTAGGTCCCGTCAAGCAGCGTTAACAAGACGTTGACACGCGAGCAATAAGCGCAAAACTGCTGGTCACAGCTTTGCTCAGGTCAGCGCCCCCGCACACGTCAGGCCATCGGGGCCAGCTCGACCGGAACTCCGTTGAGGACCGCGTTGCCCGACAGCGGGTCCAGCAGGCTGCCGTCGAGGAGCTGGTTGACGTTGACGCCGGGGTCCGCGGCGGCGTGCCGCAGCCGGGTGCCGGGGCGGTCGTGGCCCCAGCCGTGCGGCAGGCTCACCACGCCCCGACGCACCGCGCCGGTGACCTCCGCCACGGCGGTCACCGCTCCCCCGGCGCCCTTGACCCGCACGGACGCCCCGTCGCGTACGCCGAGCCGTTCGGCGTCCTCGGGGTGGATGTGCAGGGTGCAGCGGTTGGTGCCGCCGGTGAGGGCCGGGACGTTGTGCATCCAGGAGTTGTTCGAGCGCAGATGGCGGCGGCCGACCAGGAGCAGTCCGGCGGGTCGTTCGGCCATCGCCCGCTTCAGCCGGGGCAGGTCGTCGGCGATCGGGCCGGGCAGCAGCTCCACCTTGCCGGTGCGGGTCTTCAGCGGCTGCGGCAGGCGCGGGCGCAGCGGTCCGAGGTCGATGCCGTGCGGACGTGCCAGCAGTTTCTCCAGGGTCAGTCCGTCCTCGTGTGCGCCGAAGCCGTCACCGTAGGGACCGAGGCGCAGCATCAGGTCGAGCCGCCGCTCGGGGCCGTTGTCGCCGGTGAGCCGCGCGGCCAGCTCGCGCGGGTCGCGGCCGTGCACCGGGGAGTGGGGGTCCTGGACCGCTTTGCCGAGGGTCTGGTCGATGACCATGGCGTCGACGGCGGCGGGATCGGCGCCGTGCGTGCCCGTCGCCGCCAGGATCAGCCGGGCGAGGATCTCGGTCTCGGCCATCCGGCCGGGCTCCAGCGGGATCGCGGGCCGGGTGTAACGGACCTGGTTGCGGATGGCGAGGGAGTTGAAGGCGAAGTCGTGGTGCGGGCTCTGCGCGGGAGGGGGCGGCGGCAGCACGACGTCGGCGTGCCGGGAGGTCTCGTTGAGGTAGGGGTCGACGCTGACCATGAAGTCGAGTGAGCCGAGCGCCTTGTCGAGGCGGTCGCCGTCGGGTGCGGAGAGCACGGGGTTGGCGGCGATGGCGACGAGCGCGCGGATCGGCTCGCCGTCCGGCGTGGCGGTGTCGATCTCCTCGGCGAGCGCGGAGAGCGGCAACTCGCCCTTCGCCTCGGGGTGCCGGCGCACCCGGGAGTGCCAGCGGCCGAGCGCGAAGCCCTTGCCGGGGCCCGCCGGGCGGGGTGTCCTGTCGGTGGCGGCCTGCGGGAAGAGGGAGCCGCCGGGCCGGTCGAGGTTGCCGGTGAGGATGCCGAGGACGTCGACGAGCCAGCTGGCGAGGGTGCCGTGCGGGACGGTGCAGCTGCCGATCCGGCCGTAGACGGCGGCGGTGGGCGCGGCGGCCAGTTCGCGGGCGAGGACGCGCGGCACCTCGGCGTCCACGTCGCAGGCTTCGGCGACGGCTTCCGGCGTGAAGTCGCGCAGCGCGGCGCGCAGTTCGTCGAGGCCGTGCAGGTGCGGGGCCAGGTGCCCCACGTCGACCAGGTCCTCCGCGAACAGCACGTGCGCGGTCGCCGCGAGCAGCAGCGCGTCCGTGCCGGGCCGGATCGCGATGTGCCGGTCGGCGAGCCGGGCGGTGCGGGTGCGGCGCGGGTCGATGACGGTGAGGGTGCCGCCGCGGGACTTGAGCGCCTTCAGACGGCCGGGGAAGTCGGGGGCGGTGCACAGGCTGCCGTTGGACTCCAGCGGGTTGGCGCCGATGAGCAGCAGGTGGTCGGTGCGGTCGAGGTCGGGCACGGGGATGGCGCCCGCGTCACCGTAGAGGAGTCCGCTGGAGACGTGCTTGGGCATCTGGTCGACCGTGGACGCGGTGAAGAGGCTGCGGGTGCCGAGCGCGCCGAGCAGGACCGGCGGGTAGAGGGCGCCGGCCATGGTGTGCACGTTGGGGTTGCCGAGGACGACGCCCACCGCGTGCGGTCCGTGGCGCTCGGCCACCGGCCGGATGCCCGCCGCGACCGCGTCGAAGGCCTCCTCCCAGGTGGCTTCGCGCAGCTCGCCGTCCCGGCGCACCAGCGGGACGCGCAGCCGGTCGGGGTCGCCGTCGAGGGCGCCGAAGGCGGCGCCCTTGGGGCAGATGAACCCCTGGCTGAAGACGTCGTCGCGGTCGCCGCGGGCACCGGTGACGGCGGTGCCCTCGATGGTGAGGGTCAGCCCGCAGGTGGCCTCGCACAACGGGCAGATACGCAGAGCGGTGCGGGACATCGGGTCCTCCCGGGGGCTGGCGGCGGCGACGGCGCACGGACGACGCCGAGCATACCGACCGGTAGGCATGGAGGGGAGGACTCCGCGCGACTCCCCTCGGCGCAGCCGCCCGGAGGCGTCAGTCCAGCACCCGCCCCAGATAGGAGCGCAGCAGCTCCCGCATCTCCGCGATGATCCGCTCGTCGCCCTGCGGATCCATCCGGAAGGCCAGCTGGACGAGGGTGTCGGCGGTCTCCACGGCGATCAGGAACGTCCGGCGCAGATCCTCGTCGGGGGCGCGGCCGATGAAACCGGAGAGCAGGCCGGTCAGCACGTCGGCGACCCGGTGGTTGGGCTCGCCCTGGCGGGCGCCGACGGGGATCTGGTTGCCGAAGTCGACGAGGGAGAAGCCGGGCGCGGTGCGCTTCATGGCCAGGTACTCGTCCAGCACGGCGTCCAGGGCGGCCCGCCAGTCACCGGCCCGGGCGTCCTTCAGCCGCCCGGTGACGCGCTCGGCGTACCGCTCCAGGTTGCGCTGGGCGAGCGCGTCCGCCATCTGCCGTTTGTTGCCGAAGAAGCGGTAGACCGAGCCGATGGGGACACCGGCGCGCTGGGCGACGGCCCGGGTGCTCAGCGCGTCGTAGCCGACCTCGTCGAGGAGGTCGGCGCAGGCGTCGAGGATCCTGGTCAGGCGTTCGGCGCTGCGGCGCTGGACGGGCGCGCGGCGGAGCGTGGTCGCATGGGGCACGGGCTTCATGATGCCTTTCCGGGGCGGTCCGGTGAACCTCACCCCCCAGTACGCGCACCGGTGGCCCCAGCACTCATCTGGCCGCCGGGTCAGGGCCCGGCACCGGGCGCCGCGGAGCCCGCCGCGCTCGCCTCGGGTGCCGGTTCGGACTCGTCGGGTGCCCGTTCGGACTCGTCGGGCGCCGGTTCGGACTCGGAGACGGTGACGTCGGCCGTGCTCTCGACCGGTTCGCCGTCCACCGCCCACACGGTGCCGTCGTCGGCGTAGAGCCGGGCGGTGACCTGGTGGGTGCCGCGCGGGACGAGGCGGCCGGGCAGCCGGTACTCGGGGCCGCGCAGCTCGGTGACGAACCGGCCGTCGACGAAGAGCCGCGCGGTGCCGCGCCCGGCCACCGCCTCGGCGGGCGCCCCGGCGGGCGAGAAGCGGAAGCCGTCGAGGGTCAGCCGGACCCGCCAGCTGTCGCCGGCCGGGGCGGGCTGCACCTCGACGCCGACCTCGGGGGCGTCCTCCTCGTCCACCTGGCGGTAGGCCCGCCCCTGCTCGTCCCTGTCCTCCAGCACCCTGCCCACGGGCGCGGGTGCGTCTCCGCCTCTTCGCTCTTCTGCGTCACTGGTGCCGCAGCCCGCGGATCCGGCCAGCACGAGGACACAGACCGCGAGCGCGGCGGGGATTCCGCGCGTCCATGACATGCCGGCGAGCGTAGAACACCGGTGCGACACCTCGAATCCCCCTCAGGTCTGGTTCTCGTAGTCCTCCAGTAGTCCGCCGAGAGGAGGGGGCACACGGCCGGCGCGGACCTCTTGCGCGGGAGCAACCGCAATCCTACGGTGATGCATAGGAATCAGGGTCGACCATCACCGGCACAAGGAGCAGTGATCATGACCGATGGGGGCACCGCCCGCGCGAGCGAATCCGAGCGTGGGGGAGCGCGCAAGACCGCCGAAGGGCTGGCGTACTCTTCCGGATTCGGCAACGAGCACAGCTCCGAGGCGGTCCCGGGCGCCCTGCCCGAGGGCCGCAACTCACCGCAGCGCGCCCCGCTGGGCCTGTACGCGGAGCAGCTGAGCGGTACGGCGTTCACCGAGCCCCGGGCGCACAACCGCCGCTCCTGGCTGTACCGGATCCGCCCGTCCGCCGCCCACCCGGCGTTCACCCGCACCGGCAACGGCGCGCTGCGCACCGCGCCCTTCACCCAGACGGTGCCCGACCCGAACCGCCTGCGCTGGAACCCGCTCCCGGAGCCCGAGCCCGGCACCGACTTCCTGAAGGGCCTGTGGACCCTGGGCGGCAACGGCGATGTCACCCAGCGCTCCGGCATGGCCGTGCACCTGTACCACGCCAACGCCTCCATGGCCCGCGTCTTCAGCGACGCGGACGGCGAGCTGCTGATCGTCCCGGAGCGGGGCGGGCTCCTGCTGCGCACGGAGTTCGGCCTGCTGCACGCCGAACCAGGCCATGTGGCGCTGATCCCGCGCGGGGTCCGCTTCCGGGTGGAACTGCTCGACGAGACCGCCCGCGGCTATGTCTGCGAGAACTACGGCGCCCCCTTCCGCCTCCCCGACCTCGGCCCGATCGGCGCCAACGGACTCGCCAACGCCCGCGACTTCCTCGCGCCGGTCGCCGCGTACGAGGACGTCGAGGGCCCGGTGGAGGTGGTGAACAAGTTCTGCGGCAACCTCTGGACGGCCACCTACGACCACTCTCCGCTGGACGTGGTCGCCTGGCACGGCAACTACGTGCCGTACGTCTACGACCTGCGCCGCTTCAACGTGATCGGCACCATCTCCTACGACCACCCCGACCCGTCGGTCTTCACGGTGCTCACCTCTCCCTCGGACACCCCCGGCCTGGCCGGTGTCGACTTCGTCGTCTTCGCGCCGCGCTGGCTGGTCGGCGAGGACACCTTCCGGCCGCCGTACTTCCACCGGAACGTGATGAGCGAGTACATGGGCCTGATCGAAGGCGCCTACGACGCGAAAGCGGAGGGTTTCGTGCCGGGCGGCGGCTCGCTGCACAACATGATGTCCGCGCACGGTCCCGACCGGGAGACGTTCGACAGGGCGAGCGCGGCCGAGCTGAAGCCGCAGAAGATCGACGACGGGCTGGCGTTCATGTTCGAGACCCGCTGGCCGGTGACGCTCACCCCGCACGCGGCCCAGGCGGAGCACCTCCAGCGGGCCTACGACGACGTCTGGCAGGGCCTGGAACGCCACTTCCGCGCGCGGTGACCATGGCGCGCCCCCGCAGTCCCCTGTTGCACCGATGATTCCGCAACCGGTACGGATGACCCCGTGACCTCCTTCGCCCCGGACTCCATCGTCCTGAACCGCAAGCTGCCGCTCTGGTACCAGGTGTCGCAGTCGCTGCGCGCCTCGATACTCGGCCGCTCCCCCCGGGACCCGCTGCGGCTGCCCACCGAGGAGCAGCTCGCCGGGCACTACGGCGTGAGCGTGCTGACCATGCGGCAGGCGCTGAAGGAGCTGGAGGACGAAGGGCTCATCACCCGCCATCGCCGGCGCGGCACGTTCATCGAGCCGAGCGCCCGCCGGGGCTCACCGGTGCGGCTGCTCGGCTCGGTGGACGCGATCGTGGCCCAGCAGTCCGGCATGACGACCGAACTGCTGGAACACGGCCGCGTCCCCGTGCCCGCCGAGGCCGCGGAGTACTTCCCGGACCTCACCGAGGCGGCCGCCTACCACCGGCTGCGCAGCGACGCCGAGACCGGTGAGCCGACCAACCACGCCCGCAACTGGGTCCGCCCCGAACTGGCCGACCGCATCGACCCCGACGACCTGGCGCGCTGGCCGATGACGAAGGTGCTGCGCGATGTCGTCGGCGCGGACATCAGCCGGATCACGGACACCGTGGAGGCCCGCCTCGCCGACCCGGAGACCGCCCGGCTGCTCCAGGTCCCGCTGCTCAGCCCGATCCTGCACTACACGGGCGTCACCTACGACGGGGACGGCCGCGTCCTGGACGTGGCCGTCATCCACTACCGCGGCGACCGCTTCTCCTTCACCGTCACCCTGGACGCCACCTAGCCACACCCGGGCCCGTCGTACGATGCCGGGCGTGACGTACGACGACGCTCCGCCGCTGGCGGACCTCATGCCGTGGTCCGTCGCACCGCCCCGGCTCGGCCGGGGCTGGCCGGCGGCTCCCGACCCCGGCTCGCTCAAGGCCCGCTGGGACGCCTTGGTCCGGGCCGAGGGCGCCGACCGGGAGGCACTGTTCGAACCGACCCGCGCCCGCACCCTGCGCAGCGCGGTCGGCCAGCTGCCCGGCCAGTCCACCGGCACGGAACGCCTGCTGCGCGCCACGGGCCCCGGCCCGGAGCCGGTCCGCGTCCTGCGCGCCCCCTTCGACGAGCAGTGGCTCCTCCCGGACCACCGTCTCATCGACACCGCCCGCCCGGAACTGTGGCGGGTGGCCGGCCCCCGCCAGATCTTCGCCGTGCAGAACCCGGACGACCCGGCGCTCCCCCTCCTGGCGACCTCCGTCCTCCCCCTCCTCGGCCCCGTCCGCCCTCTGTACCGCCGACCCGACGGCACGGAACCCAACCTGGCCCCGGGCCTCCTGGACCACCTGGTCACCCGCCTCGGCCACCCGGTGACCCCGCTGGACGTCCTCGCCTGGACCGTGGCGACGACCGGCCCCGCCCTCACCGTGCCGCTCACCGAGGACCCCGGGCTCTGGGCGGAGGGCCTGGCACTCGGCCATCGCCTCCTGTGGCTGATGCGCCGCGACGGCGAACGCCCCAGACTCCCGGGCGGCCGCCGCCCCTACGTGCGCGCGCCGCTGCCCGCCCGCCCGCTGACCCTGCGCTACGACCGCGAGGAGGAAGCCCTCCACCTCGACGAGGGCCGCATCTCCCCGGTACCCCCGCGGGCCTGGGACTTCGAGGCGGGCGGGGTACGCGTCCTGGAGCACTGGTTCACCGTCCGTACCGCCGTCTCCGAGCCCGGCACCCTCACGGCGATCCGTCCCACGGCCTGGCCCCAGACCTGGACGTCGGAACTCCTGGAGCTGATCACGGTCCTGACCCTGATCGCGGAACTCCTCCCGCAGAAGGGGCAGTTGACGCTCACGTCCCCCATCACGGCGACGGAACTGAAGGAGTCAGGCATCCTCCCGCCCCCGGAAACGACGCGCCGCCCGCCCTCGGTCCTGAACTCCCGGGAGGAAGGCCCGGAAGGCCAACTGGCCTTGCTCTGACCCACCGGGGGCGCGGGGAAGCGCGCGAGCAGCCCCCACGTCACCACGCGGAACGGCACCCGGACCTCACTCCCGCGACGCGAACCCGCCCAGAATCCGCCCCAGCATCAACTCGAACAGCGCCTCGGGATCCATGGGCCCAGGGTCCTCCGAGAAGGCCGCCGCGAGCCGCGGATAGGCCCCGCTCGCCATCTGGCCGCCCAGATAGGCCCCCCGCACCGCGCTCTCCCGCTCCGGCGACCACGGCAGCGCCCGGCTCCGCTCGGCCGTGGCCAGCTCGTTGGCGACGTACGCCGTCACACACCCGTTGAGCATGCCGATGAGCTGCATCTTGGTGCCGTAGGGCGCGTCGAGGGAGTCCAGGCAGGCGAGGCAGTGTTCGAGGAAGCGCAACGCGTGCGGGCTGAACCCGTACACCGGTGACAGCACGCGCGTCAGCCACGGATGCCGGTGCATCAGCGCGCGGGTCTGCCGCGCGATCCGCCGCGCCTCCTCGCGCCAGTCGTCCCCCGGCTCCCACAGCTCGTGCTCCGCGCTGGCGGCGTCCACCATCAGCTCGTACAGGTCCTCCTTGCGGGGGACGTAGTTGTAGAGCGACATCGTGCCGCAGCCCAGCTCGCCCGCGACGCGCCGCATCGACACCGCGTCCAGCCCTTCGGCGTCGGCGATCCGGACGGCCGCCGCCGCGATGTCGGCACGGGTGTACGCCGGTCTCGGCCCGCGGCCCGCCCGCTCGGGGCGCGCCCAGATCACTTCGGGTTCGGCCGCTCGGCCCGCCATCGGTCATCACCTCGCCCACCATCGTAGTTACGTACAGCGTACGTAGTGCGCTATGGTCGAGCCATGACTACTACGTACGCCGTACTTAGTGAGGGTCTGGAGAGGCGTTTCGGCACCGTGCACGCCCTGCGCGGACTGGATCTCGCGGTCGCGGAGGGGACGGTCTGCGGGCTGCTCGGGCCGAACGGCGCGGGCAAGACCACCGCCGTCCGGCTGCTCACCACCCTGCTGCGCCCCGACGCGGGCTCGGCCCGGGTCGCCGGGCACGACCTGGTCCGCGAGGCGGCGGACGTCCGCCGCCGCATCGGTGTCACCGGGCAGTACGCGTCGGTCGACGGCGACCTCACCGGCCGCCAGAACCTGCGCCTGTTCGCCCGGCTGCACCGGGTGCGCGGCCCGGCGCGGGCCGCCGACGAGCTGCTGGAGCGTTTCGGGCTCACCGAGGCCGCCGACCGCCCCGCCTCCACGTACTCGGGCGGGATGCGCCGCCGGCTGGACCTGGCGGCGAGTCTGGTCCGCCGCCCGGAGGTGCTGTTCCTGGACGAGCCGACGACCGGCCTCGACCCGGCCTCCCGCAACGGGATCCGGGAGGCGGTGCGCGCGCTGAGGGCCGAGGGCACCACGGTCGTCCTCACCACCCAGTACCTGGAGGAGGCCGATCAACTGGCCGACGGCATCGCCCTGATGGACCGCGGCCGGGTCGCGCACACCGGGTCGCCCGCCGAACTGAAGGCGGTCGTCGGGACCCACGTCGAGGTGGTCGTCGCCGACGCCGAGGCGATGGTGCGGGCGGCGGGCGTGCTCGACCGGCTCACCGGGGCGCAGCCGGCCTTCGACCACGACCGGGCCGCCGTCGGCGCGGTCACCCGCGACACCACGCTCACCCTGCCCCGCCTGGTGCGCGAACTCGACGCGGCGGGCGTGCCGTTGCTCGACGCGAGCCTCAGGCCCCCGACCCTCGACGACGTCTTCCTGCGCCTCACCGAGAAGGAGCCCGCCGCATGAGCACGCTCGTCCACGACGGCACGGCCATGCTGGGCCGCCAGCTCCAGCGGGCCCGGAACAACCCGGGACTGCTGGTCCTGACCCAGACCATGCCGATCACCATGCTGCTGTTCTTCGGCTACGTCTTCGGCAGCGCCCTCGCCATGCCCGGCACCGAGTACCGCTCCTTCCTGGTGCCGGGGCTGCTGGTCGCGACGGCCGCGGGCGGGGTGATGACCGGGATGTTCCAGGCCGCCCAGGACACCCACCGGGGTGTCACCGACCGGCTGCGCACCCTGCCGATGAGCAGGGCCGCGGTGCCGCTCGGCCAGGCCGCCGCGGACCTGGTCGTCTCGGCGGCGGGCACGGTGCCGTTCCTGCTGGTCGGGCTGGCGATGGGCTGGCGGATCGAGGGGTCGGCGGCCGGGGCGGCGGGAGCCGTCGCCCTGCTGCTGCTGTTCCGGTTCGCCTGCACCTGGGTGGGGATCTTCCTGGGCCTGCTCACCCGTGACGAGGAGGCCGCGGGCCAGCTGGGCGGGGCGACCTTCGTGCTGCCGCTGCTGTCCAACGCCTACATCCCGACCGAGGGCCTGCCGGGCTGGCTGCGCGCGGTCGCCGAGTGGAACCCGATCAGCGCGGTCACCACGGCCGTGCGCGACCTGTTCGGCAACGCCCCCGTGCCCGAGGGCGCGGCCTGGCCGGTGGCGCACCCGGTCGCCGGGTCCCTGGCGTGGTGCGCGGTGCTCGTCACCGTCTTCGCCTCCGCGGCCGTGCACCGGTACGCGCACGGGAACCGGTAGTGACCGCGGGCGTCCGGCACTGCTGACAGGACGGCGGGGCAGGAGCCATGATCCACCCCATGGAGCGTCTCCCCCTGCCCCTGGAGGGCATCACCGTCGTCGCCGTCGAGCAGGCCGTCTCGGCCCCGTTCGCCACCCGCCAGCTCGCCGATCTCGGCGCCCGGGTGATCAAGGTCGAGCGGGTCGACGGCGGCGACTTCGCGCGCGGCTACGACACCGCCGCCCGCGGCCTGGCCTCGCACTTCGTGTGGTGCAACCGCGGCAAGGAGTCGATCGCGCTGGACCTGAAGGACCCGCGCGGCCTGGACGTGGTGCGGCGGCTGGTGGCGGACGCGGACGTGTTCGTGCAGAACCTGGCGCAGGGGGCGGCGGCCCGGCTGGGCCTGGACGCGGCGACGCTGTGCGCGGCGCACCCCCGGCTGGTCGCGGTGGACATCTCGGGGTACGGGGCGTCGGGGCCGTACGCGGACAAGCGGGCCTACGACATGCTCGTGCAGTGCGAGGCGGGTCTGGTGTCGGTCACCGGGACGCCGGAGCGGCCGGTGAAGGCGGGGATCCCGGCGGCGGACATCGCGGCGGCCATGTACGCCTTCTCCGGGGTGCTGGCCGCGCTGGTGCGCCGGGGGACGACCGGGCGCGGCGGGCCGGTGGAGATCTCGATGCTGGAGTCGCTGGCGGAGTGGATGGGCCATCCGCTGCACCACGCGATGCACGACGGCACTCCCCCGGCGCGCACCGGTCTGGCGCACGCGGTGATCGCGCCGTACGACGCCTACGCCACGGCGGACGGGGGACGGGTGCTGCTCTCGGTGCAGAACGACCGGGAGTGGCGGCGGCTGGCCGGACAGGTCATGGGCCGGCCGGAGCTGGGGGCGGATCCGGCGTACGCGACGAACGCGGCGCGGGTGGCGAACCGGGAGCGTACGGACGAGCTGGTGGCGAAGGCGCTGGGAGTGCTCGACGCCGACGAGGCGCTGGCCCGGCTGGAGGGCGCGGGGATCGCCTGCGCCCGGCTGCGGGACGTCCGGGAGGTGGCGGAGCACCCGCAGCTCGCGGCACGGGACCGGTGGCGGGAGGTGGAGTCGCCGGTGGGGCCGCTGCGGGCACTGCTGCCGCCGATCACCCTGCCGGGCGGGGACACCGCGCGGATGGGCGACGTTCCCGCGCTCGGCCAGCACACCGGGGCGCTGCTGCGTGCCGTGGGGATGACGGACGACGAGATCGCAGCCTTGCGCCGGGACGGTGTGGTGGCCTGAGCGCGGGTCCGGGAAGCGGCCCCGGGGAGCGCCGGTGCCGGTCAGTGACCGCCGAACAGGGTGCGGCGGAGCCGGCGCAGCGGGGCGAAGAGCGAGACGCGGCTCACTCGGGCGCCCGTGGCGCTGGGACGGTGCGCGGGCTCGCGCGCGGTCAGCTCACGCATCAGCGAGGTCGCCTCGGCCGTCTTCTGCTGCGGCACGGCGGGACCCGCCAGCACCGCGAGATGGCGATCGAGGCGCGTACTGGTCGCGCTGCTTCCGCAGGTGATCGCAGGGACCCTCGCCCTGCTGCGCACAGTTATCTGTTCCATGTCACTCCCCACCCGTACAAGTCCACCCGGCCCGGGCAGGGTAACCCTATCGCCCCCTCGGGGCACTCGTGTATCGCGGTCACAGGAAACACCTTCCCCGTAAGGGCGTTGACGATCCACCCCCGATCACTTTCCGAATCCGACCGATTCCAGGGCGAGTTGGACAACGGGTCGCGTGGTCGGTTGATCTGATCCTCCCTCGGGCTCGACCGTCACAGCGAGTGATGTCGCCGCCCTGTCCAGGCCCGACGCGACCAACGGCGTGTCGCCGGCGAACAGGCCCAGGGAGCGCGGTTGCGCGTGGGGGCGCATGAGCCACAGCTGATGCACGTGTTCCCCGGGCGGCTCGCCGTACCCGCGCAGGGTCACCACCACACGCCCCTCGGATACGGAAGCGATCACTCCGATCGTGCCGCCCCGCCCGTCCCGGCCGGCCGTCGCGCGGGCGTCCTCGGCGGCCAGAACGTGGGCGATCTCACGTGCCCGGTCCCGTTCCGCGGCCAGTTCGTCCCGGGTCCGGTCCGCCTGGACGGCGAAGAGCGCGGCGACGACGAGGGCCGCGGCGGCGGTCACGGTGGCGAACGGCACGAACAGGGGGCGCGGGCGCGGCGTACGGGCGCGAGCCGGTGGGGGCCGCGAGCCCCAGACGTGCGGCGGCAGCCGCGGGCTGTGGGCGGCGGCCGGAGCCGGTGCCTGCGGTGTGGCCCGTACGGCCGACATGACCCGGGCCCGCAGGCCGGGCGGCGCGGGTTCGGCCGCCGACCAGGCCAGCCGCACCGCGTCCTCGGTCAGCGCCCGTACCTCGGCGGCGCACCGCCCGCAGCGGGCCAGATGCCGCTCGAACCGGTGCCGTTCCACGGAGCCCAGGGCGTCGAGCGCGTAGGGCGCGGCGAGGGAGTGGGGGTCCTCGCGGCCGAGGAGCCGGTCCAGGACGCTCATGCCGCACCCCCGATGCAGTCCCGCAGCCGGGTCAGGCCGTCCCGCATCCGGGTCTTCACCGTGCCCAGCGGCAGCGACAGCCGTTCGGCGACCTCGCGGTAGGTGTAGCCCTCGTAGTAGGCGAGGGTGACCGACTGACGCTGGAGGGCGGTGAGCCGGTGCAGGCAGCGGCGCACCCACTCGCGTTCCAGCCCGGCCTCCACCTCCTCGGCGACCTGGTCGAAGGCGGGCGCCTGGGCCCGCAGCGCCTCCCGCCGCTCCCGGTCGACGGCCGCGCGGGCGCTGCGCACCCGGTCGACGGCGCGCCGGTGGGCGAGGGTGAGCACCCAGGCGAGCGCGCTGCCGCGCCGGGGGTCGAACCGCCCGGCGGACCGCCAGAGTTCGAGCAGCACCTCCTGGGCCACCTCCTCGGACTGGGCCGGATCCCGCACCACGCGTTTCACCAGCCCGAAGACCGGTCCGGACACCAGTGTGTACAGGTCCTCGAAGGCCTGCTGGTCGCCGCCCGCCACGCGCAGCAGAAGCTCGTCCGCCTCCACCCGCTCCCCCCTCCCTGTCACCTCTCGGACGGGATTACGGATCAGCGGGCCGAAAACGC
This sequence comes from Streptomyces sp., assembly GCF_035645055.1. Lineage (GTDB taxonomy): Bacteria > Actinomycetota > Actinomycetes > Streptomycetales > Streptomycetaceae > Streptomyces. The sequence continues at coordinate 53,405 of NZ_DASQNH010000057.1, forward strand.
GGGTCGCGGCGCGAGGAAAAGGCGGAACAAAAATATTTCTCCACCGACCAATCCGGTCGACGGCCCGCTGCGAATCCCCGGCGTCAGGCACATCGGCACGGAGGACGGACGGCATGACAGCTATCTCCAGGAGCGGGGCGGGACGCGGCGTCGCGGCCCTCGTGTGTGGCGCGCTGGCCGCCGGGGGGCTCGCAGCCGCCGGCGTGGCCGCGCTGCAGCCGGGGGAGGCCGCCGCCTCCAGTCACCGCGAGGCCCCGCTGATCTCGGGCACCCCGCAGTACGACACCACGGATCTCTACGCGTTCGTGAGCCCGGACCGGCCGGACACGACGACGATCATCGCCGACTGGATCCCCTTCGAGGAACCGGCCGGCGGGCCGAACTTCTTCCCCTTCGCGGAGGACGCCCAGTACGACCTGCGCGTCGACAACGACGGCGACGCGCGGGAGGACCTGGTCTTCCGCTACACCTTCCGCACGCACGTCAAGAACGAGAAGACCTTCCTGCACAACACCGGTCCGGTCGACAGCCTGGACGACCCCGACCTCAACGTCACCCAGACGTACACCCTGGAACTCATCCGGCTGGAGAACCTGCGCGCGGTGTCCCGGACGAAGATCGCCGACCGGGTGCCGGTGGCGCCGTCGAACGTCGGCAAGGCGTCGATGCCGGACTACGCCAAGCTCCGGCGGCAGGCCGTGCACCAGCTGGCGGGCGGCGCCAGGACCTTCGCCGGGCAGGCGGACGACCCGTTCTTCCTGGACCTGCGCGTCTTCGACCTGCTGTACGGCGGGAACCTCTCCGAGGTCGGCAACGACACCCTCAAGGGCTACAACGTCAACTCCATCGCCCTCCAGGTGCCGACCCACATGATCACCGAGTCGGCGCACCAGCCGGTCGTCGGCATCTGGACCACCACCCAGCGCCGCACGGCCAAGGGCGGGTTCACCCAGGTCTCCCGGCTGGGCAACCCGCTGGTGAACGAGGTCGTCAACCCGCGGCAGGACAAGGACGTGTTCAACGCGTCCACGCCCCGGGACGACGCGAGGTTCCTGAAGAACGTCACCCACCCCGAACTGCCCAAGCTGATCGAGGCGATCTACGGGATCGAGGCCCCGGCCGAGCCCCGCAACGACCTCGTCGACGTCTTCCTCAAGGGCGTCGAGGACCTCAACCAGCCGCCGCACGTGACCCCGGCGGAGCAACTGCGCCTGAACACCTCGATCAAACCGGCGAAGCGTCCCGAGCGGCTCGGCGTCCTCGACGGCGACACCGCGGGCTTCCCCAACGGCCGGCGGCTCACCGACGACGTGATCGACGTCGCCCTCCAGGTCGTCGAGGGCGAACTGGTCGGCGCCGAGAACGACCTGGGCGACGCGGTCGACGCCAACGACAGGGAGTTCGAGAAGGCCTTCCCGTACGTCGCCCTGCCGACGGAGGGCTCGCGTGGCCCGCTCGCCCAGGGCACCTCCGGTGACGCGGACGTCCGCAGCCAGCTCGGCGACGCCCTGCGCCCCGCCGGTTCCGCCGGGGACGACACCCCGCTCATCGCCGCCTCGGCGGGCGCCGGCGCGGTGGGCGTGCTGCTGATCGGCGCCGGGCTGGCCTGGTGGCGCCGCAGCCGGGGCCGCGCCTACTGACGGCCCCGCACAGACCGGCGCGGCCCGCCCCTCCCACTCCCCACGCGCGGGCCGCGCCACCCCCTTCCCCACCCGGACGGCACGACCGCACGACCGCACGAGGAGAGGCATGGTCCCCCGCACGACGAACGACACCATCGAGCCGCCGCCCCGGCGCCCACGCCGCACCGCCCGGCTCGCCGGCTGCGCCGCCCTGCTGGCGATCGCCCTGACGGGCACGTCCCTCGCGGCCGGCGACGGCCGGGACGGCGAGCGGCGGCCGGTCTCCTCGGCACCGGTCTCCCCGGCCCTGCTCTCCCACGGCGACCTGGACACGGGCGTCACCGCGCTCCAGGCCCACCTGCGCGCCCAGCCCCGGGACTTCACCGGCTGGGCGACCCTCGCACTGGCATACGTCGAGCAGGCCAGGACCACCGGCGACCCCTCCCGCTATCCGAAGGCCGAGCGCGCCCTGGACCGCTCGCTGGCCCTGCGGCCCGGCAACGACCAGGCCCTCGCGGGCCGCGCCGCCCTGGCCGCCGCCCGGCACGACTTCACCGGCGCGCTGCGCGACGCCGGCCGGGCGCTGAGGCGGAACCCGTACAACGAGCGGGCCCTGTGCACCCGTGTCGACGCCCTCGTCGAACTCGGCCGCTACGCCGAGGCCGCGCGGGCCGCCGACCTCGCCGACACCCGGCGGCCGGGGGTGCCGGTCTTCACCCGGTACGCGTACGTGCGGGAGTTGCGCGGCGACGTCCGCTCCGCGCGCCGGGTGCTGGCACAGGCGCTGCGCTCGGCCACCGCGCCCGGCGACGTGGCGTACGTGGCCACCGCCCTCGGCCGGCTCGCCTTCGACCAGGGCGCGTACCCAGCCGCGCTGCGCCACTACGCCCGCGCCCTCGCCGCCGACGACACCCACCTGCCCGCGCTGGAGGGGCTGGCACGCGTCCAGGCCGCGCGGGGCGACCGGGCGGCGGCGATCCGGACCGCGGAACAGGTCGTCGCCAGGGCCCCGCTGCCCGGGCCGCTGGTACTGCTCGGCGAGCTGTACGAGGCGGCGGGCGACGAGGAGCAGGCGCGCGAGCAGTACGCGCTGGTCGACGCCTGGACCGCGCTCGCCCGCTCGGGCGGCCTCAACCCCGACCTGGACACCGCCCTCGCGGCGGCCGACCACGGCGACCCGAAGACGGCGCTGCGCGCGGCCCGCGCCGAGTGGGAGCGCCGCCGCAGCGTGCACACCGCCGACGCCCTCGCCTGGGCCCTGCACCGCAACGGACAGGACGCGCAGGCCCTCGCCCTCGCCCGCCGGGCCACCGCGACCGGCTACCGCAACGCCGCGTTCCACTACCACCGCGGCATGATCGAACGCGCCCTGGGCCGCGACGGGGACGCCCGGGCCTCCCTCACCAGGGCCCTGGACCTGAACCCCGGATTCTCCCCACGGGGCGCCCGGGAGGCCAGGGCGGCGCTGAAGAGCCTGGAGGCCGCCGAGTGAGACTGCGTCACCTCGCCGCCTCCGCCCTCGCCGCCTGCGCGCTCGTCCTGCTGCCCGCCGGGGCCGCGGGCGCCCATCCGCTGGGCGACTTCACCGTCAACCAGTACGACGGGCTGGTCGCCGCCCCCGGGGAACTGCGCGTCGAGCACATCGAGGACTTCGCCGAGATCCCGGCGGCCCAGGCCGGCCCGGACATCGAGCGGCTGGGCGTGGACCGCTGGGCCCGGCAGCGCTGCGCACGGGCCGCGCGGGACAGCGTGGTCACCGTCGGCGGGCGGGAGGTCGCGTTCACCGTCGTCTCCGGCTCCGGGCAGGTCCGGCCGGGACGGGCGGGCCTCGTCACCCTCCGCGTGGAGTGCCGGCTCACGGCCCCGCTCCCACGGGGCAGGGCGACGGCCGTCGGCTTCCGCAGCGCGGCCCCCGGCCCCGGCTGGCGGGAGATCACGGCCCGCGGCGACCGGACGACCCTCACCGCGTCGGACGTGCCCGAGGAGTCCTCCTCCCGCCGACTGACGCGTTATCCCGAGGCCTTGCTGTCCTCACCGGCCGGCACCACCTCCGCGTCCCTGCGGCTGCGCCCCGGCGGACCCGCCCTGGCCATGGAGGAGCGGGACGGCGACGCGCCCGCCGCTTCCGTGCTGCCGCGCGGCGCCGACCGGTTCACCCGCGCCCTGGACTCCCTGGTCTCCCGCCATGACCTCACCCCCGGCTTCGCCGCCCTCGCCCTGGCCGTCGCGCTGGGTCTCGGCGCGCTGCACGCGCTCGCCCCGGGGCACGGCAAGACGCTGATGGCCGCGACGGCGGTGGCGCGCGGCGGCCGGGCCCGGCCGCGGGACGTCCTGCCGCTGGCCGCGTCGGTGACCGTCACCCACACCCTCGGCGTGGTCGCCCTCGGCCTGCTGGTCACGGCCGGATCGGCGGCGGCGCCCTCGGTGGTCGCCTGGCTGGGCATCGCGAGCGGCGCCCTGGTGACGGCGGCGGGAGTGGGCCTCGTACGCCGGGCCTGGCGCAACCGGGGGCACGGGTACGCACACACCCATGGGCACGGGCACGAACACGGACATGGGCACGGGCCCGAACACGGACATGGCCCCCACACGCACACGCACCCGCACGCGCACCACCCCTCCCTCCGCGGCACCCTCTTCCTCGGCTTCGCCGGCGGGCTCGTGCCCAGTCCCTCCGCCGTCGTCGTGCTCGTCGGCGCGGCGGCGCTGGGGAAGGCCTGGTTCGGGCTGCTGCTCGTCCTCGCGTACGGTGCCGGGCTCGCCCTGACGCTCACCGCGGCCGGGTTCGCCGTGTTCCGGCTGGGCACGGGCGTGGCCCGGGCGCTGCGGCGCGCGGGCCCGCTGACGGCGGCCGTGCGGCGTACCGCTCCGCTGGGGTCGGCGTCCGTCGTGGTGGCCCTGGGGGCCGGATTGGTGCTCAAGGGGGCGGCAACCGCACTCGGGTGAGCTACTTTCAGGGAAAACAGGGATTTCGCCCGGATCCGAAGAGGGGGCGCCCGTGTCCGACGTACCGGGCCGTGAACGGCTGATCGCGGGTCGCTACCGGCTGCTGTCCCCCCTCGGCGAGGGCGGTATGGGGACCGTGTGGCGGGCCCGTGACGAACTGCTCAACCGCGAGGTCGCCGTCAAGGAGGTGCGCGCCCCGGCCGGGCTGCCGGGGTCCGACGTGGAGCGGATGTACGCCCGGCTGGAACGGGAGGCGTGGGCCGCCGCGCGGGTCGCGAACCGCAACGTGGTGACGGTCTACGACGTGGCGGCCGAGGAGGGCCGCCCGTGGATCGTGATGGAGCTGGTGCGGGGCATCTCGCTGGCCGAACTGCTGGAGGCGGAGGGCCCGATCGCCCCCCGGCGGGCGGCGCACACCGGCGCGGAGGTGCTGGCCGCGCTGCGGGCGGCGCACGCGGCGGGGGTGCTGCACCGGGATGTGAAGCCGGCGAACGTGCTGCTGTCGAACGACGGCCGGGTGGTGCTCACCGACTTCGGGATCGCCATGGTCGAGGGCAGCTCCGCGCTGACGATGACCGGCGAGGTGGTCGGCTCGCCCGAGTTCCTGGCCCCGGAGCGGGCACTGGGCCGCACGCCCGGCCCCGAGTCCGATCTGTGGTCGCTGGGCGTGCTGCTGTACGCGGCGGTCGAGGGCCACTCGCCGTTCCGCCGGGACACCCCGCTCAGCACCCTGCGGGCCATCGTCGACGAGGAGTTGCCGCCCCCGCGCCGGGCGGGACCGCTGGGTCCGGTGATCGAGGGCCTGTTGCGCAAGGACCCGGCAGAGCGGCTGTCCGCCGAGCGCGCCGAGCGGGACCTGCGGCTGATCGGCGCCGGGGGCACTCCGCCCGGGGACGGCGCAGCGAGCGGGGGCACGGCCCCGACGACGCCGTACGCGCCGTACGACCCGCCCGTCTCGGCGTCCTCCCCGCCGCCGCGGAAGCCGGCCGGCCGCACCGGCCCGGTCCCCGAGCCGCCGCCCCGCCGCCGAGCCGCTCTCGCCCTGGTCGCGGGTCTGGCGGTGCTGGCGCTGGCGCTCGCGGGGCTGACGTACGCGCTGCTGAACCGCGAGGACGGTGGCGGGAACGCGGGCGGCGCCCTCACCCCCACCCCGACCGCGCGGCAGAGTTCGCCCGAGCCGACGGACGAGGAGACCACCGAGGACCCGCCGTCCCCCGCCCCGTCCGCGACACCGAGTCCGAGCCCGAGCGAGAGCGGCCCGGGCAGCACTCCGCCGCCGCAGTCGGTGACCGTGACGGTGACCGGTGCCCGCACCGAGTACTCCGGCCCGTGTCCGCCACCGGCCGCGCGCGCACCGGAGTTCACGGCGACGTTCACCGTGGGCCGGGTGCCGACGGAGGTCGTGTACCAGTGGGTGGGCCAGGACGGCGAGCCGTTCGACGGGGGCTGGAAGACGCTGTCGTTCCCGGAGGGCGGCGACCGGAGCGGGCACGACCGGGTGACCGTGACGACGTACGACGACAGCGGCACCTTCGAGGACGCCATCGGGGTCGAGGTCCGCGAGCCGGTGCACGCCGCCTCGGAGAAGGTGCCGTTCTCGGTGACCTGTGTGACGGAGACCCCGTCGGACGGGGTCTCCGCTTCACCGAGTACGTGAGGGTCTCACCCGGTGCGTGAGGAGTCCACCGGGTGGGGTGAGGGGGTCAGGCCGCGCTGCGGAACACCGGCAGGTAGCCGCCGGACTGCCCGTTGGTGGTGGGGTGGTAGGACTCGCTGATGTTGAGCCAGCTGACGCTGTGGAGCCAGGAGCTGCCGGAGCAGATCTCGTGGCCGGTGAAGGTGGAGCGGACGTCACCGAAGGTGAAGCCGTGGTCCATGGCGCGCTTCTCGATCGCGGCGTTCAGATGGTCGGAGGCCTGGTTGATGGCGCTGCGCTTGGCCTCGGACAGGCCCAGGCAGGTGGTGCCGAGCTTGTAGAAGCGGGGGTAGCCGAGCACGACGACGTGGGCCGCGGGTGCCTTGGCGCGGATCGCCGAGTAGACGGCGTCGAGTTTGCCGGGCAGCGTCGTGTCGACGTACGCCTTGGCGGTGTTGATACGGCTGATGCAGGCGCTGTCGGACTGGGTGACACAGGTCGTCATGACGTCGCCGAAGCCGGCGTCGTTGCCTCCGACGCTGATGGACACGAGGCCCGTGCCGGCGCCGAGCGGGGTGAGCTGGCCGTTGCGGACGTCGTCCGTGCGGGCGCCCGCGCAGGCGGTGAAGTGGAAGGACGAGGGGGCGTTGGCGGCGGCCCACAGCTGGGGGTAGGCCTTGGTGCTGCGCTTGCAGTCGCCGCTGGAGCTGATGTAGCTGCCCGCGCCGAGGCCGGAGGAGTAGGAGTCGCCGAGCGCCACATAGCCGGTGGCTGCGGCGTCGGTCGCGTGGGCCGCGGCGGCTCCGGTGAGCGTCGCTACGACGCCGAGGAAGACCGAACTCACGTATGCGACAAGTCGGGAACGTCTCATGGAACCTCCCTTTAGCAGGATGTCTGCCACAACCGTCGTACCAACTACGCGTGTTGACGGGAAGTGTCCATGCCAAGTCTTTCGCATGCGTTCGCGATCGCTTCCAGCATCGTTCTCGACCGCTTTTCGGACCGTTAGCGGTCACTTCCGGCCCGATCCCCTGCCGCACCCCTGCCCTTGATTTCGCGTACATGACAGATTTGTTGACGGGTGCTCAACTCCCTTGTTCCCCACCCGTGATGCACCCACGCTTGATCCCAGCCCGCGGCGGTACGCCACGCTCCGGGCCGTGTGCGCGAGCACGCGCACATCCCCCACAGACGCAGCGCCCCACCGGGCGCGCGCCGCCCAGAGGAGGACCCCCTCGTCATGGCACACCTGCGGAGCAACAAGGTGCGGCTCGCCGCGATAACCAGCCTGGCCACCGCCGCACTCGTGGGCGGACTCACCGCCCTCCCCGCCCAGGCCGCCCCGGCCGAGGGCACCGTGCTCGCGGCCGGCTCCCCCACCGCGATCAAGGACAGCTACATCGTCACGCTCAAGAAGGACGCCGGCTTCAAGGCCGCGTCGAGCCGGGGCAAGGACCTCGTCGAGGAGTACGGCGGCGCCGTCGGGAAGACCTTCGGCAGCGCGCTGAACGGCTACACCGCCACCCTCTCCGCGACCGAGGCGAAGAGACTCGCCGCCGACCCGGCGGTGGCCGCCGTCGAGCAGAACCAGCGCGTCTCCATCGACGCCACCCAGACCAACGCCCCCTGGGGCCTGGACCGCATCGACCAGACCTCGCTCCCGCTCTCCGGCACCTACACCTACCCGGACAGCGCGGGCACCGGCGTGACCGCCTACGTCATCGACACCGGCGTGCGCATCAGCCACTCCCAGCTCACCGGCCGTGCCGTCAACGGCTACGACGCCGTCGACGGGGACACCACCGCCCAGGACGGCAACGGCCACGGCACCCATGTGGCCACCACCATCGCGGGCTCCACCTACGGCGTCGCCAAGAAGGCGAAGATCGTCGCGGTGCGGGTGCTGAACAACAGCGGCTCGGGCACCACGGCCGGCGTGATCGCGGGCATCGACTGGGTGACGAAGAACCACTCCGGCCCCTCGGTCGCCAACATGTCGCTCGGCGGCGGCGTCTCCACCACCCTGGACACCGCGGTGCGCAACTCCATCGCCAGCGGCGTCACCTACGCGGTCGCGGCGGGCAACAGCAACGCCAACGCCTCCTCGTTCTCCCCGGCCCGCGTCTCCGAGGCCATCACCGTCGGCGCCACCACCAGCACCGACGCCCGCGCGAGCTACTCCAACTACGGCTCGGCGCTGGACATCTTCGCGCCCGGCTCCTCCATCACGGCGGGCTGGCACACCAGCGACACCGCGACCAACACCATCTCCGGCACCTCGATGGCGACCCCGCACGTCGCGGGCGCGGCCGCGGTCTACCTGGCCGGCCACCCCTCCGCCACCCCGGCGCAGGTCGCCTCGGCACTGACCGCCGGCGCCACCACCGGCAAGGTGACCAGCCCCGGCAGCGGCTCCCCGAACCGGCTGCTGAAGCTCGTCCCGTGACGCTCCCGCGGCGGGTGTGACCCACGGTTCCCCGGAGGTGCGCGGCGCCTCCGGGGAACACCTGCGCGGTCTTGACGGCCCCCTCGGCACTGGGCCACATTGAAGCCCGGCATCCGGCGCTTCGGGGGGCAAAGTCGCCCATGCAGACCATTCGCAGCACAACCGAACCAGGCGGAACAGATACGACGGACACGGCCGACACAGCGGACACGGCCGACACGGCGGACACCGCGGACACGACGGAGGGCGCCGAACGGACGCGGTCAGGGCCGGGGAGGGATCTGACGGCGCTGCTCGCGGGCGCCGCCACCGCCGTCGGCGGGCTGGGCGCGCTGCTCGCGTTCACCGGCCACGCCTCGCCGCTGCGCGGCCCGTTCGTCCTCTTCTTCCTGCTCGCGGCACCGGCCGCGGCGATCGCCGCCGCGCTCACCGGTCTGGAACCCTTCGGCCGCACCGTCGCCTCGCTGGCGGGGGCGGTGGCCGTCGACATGCTGGTGGCGCAGGTCCTGCTGGCCACGTACCACTGGTCGGTGCGCACCGGACTGGCGGCGGTGACCGCCTTCAGCGCCCTCGTTCTCCTGCTGGTCGCAGTGCGGCGCCCGCGCGGCCGCACGCCGAGAAGTCAGGGCTGGTGACGTGGACGTCAGCGTGTACCGCCCCGGTGAGCTGACCGCCGCCGACCGGGCGGCGTGGACCGCGCTCCAGGCCAAGGCGCATCTGCACGGCGCGCCGGAGCTGGCGAACCCGTTCCTGTCCCCCGAGTTCGCGCTCGCGGTGGGCAGGTACCGGCGCGGGGTGCGGATCGCGGTGGTCCGGGAGGGCGGCGACCCGGTCGCGTTCCTCCCGTTCCAGCGGTCCGCCGCCGGGGTGGGCCGGGCGATCGGGCTCGGCGTCTCCGACGCGCAGGGCGTGGTGCACCGGCCCGGGTTCACCTGGGACGCGCGGGAGCTGCTGCGCGCCTGCGGGCTCGCGGTCTGGGAGTTCGACCACCTGGTGGAGGGGCAGCGGCCGTTCGCGGCCGGGGTCACCGGCACCTTCCCGTCCCCGGTCGTGGACGTCGACCAGGGCTACGACGCCTATCTCGCCGGGCTGCGCGAGCGCTCGCCGAAGTTCACCCGGACCACGCTCGCCAAGGAGCGCAAGCTGGGGCGTGACGCCGGTGAGGTCGTCCATGTGCACGACGAGCGGGATCCGGCCGCGCTGCGCACCCTCATGGGGTGGAAGTCGGCGCAGTACCGCCGCACCGGCCGCAGCGACCGCTTCGCCCAGGACTGGATCACCGATCTGGTCCACCATCTCTTCCACACCCGCACCGACCGGTTCGCCGGGATCCTGTCGGTGCTGTACGCGGACGGCCGGCCGGTCGCCGCGCACTTCGGGCTGCGCAGCGAGCGGATCCTCGCCTGCTGGTTCCCGGCGTACGACCCGGCGTTCGCCAGGTACTCCCCGGGTCTGGTCCTGCATCTGCGGATGGCCGAGGCGGCCGCCGCCGACGGGATCGCGTATCTCGATCTGGGCCGGGGCCAGAAGGAATACAAGGACTCCCTGAAGACCCGGGAGATCCAGGTGTCGGAGGGGTGGGTGACCCGTCGTCACCCGGTGGCGTTCGGACACCGGGCACACCGTGCCCCGGTACGGGCCCTGCGCAATGCCGTGGTGTCCCGGCCGGAGCTGTTCGAGCCCGCCGACCGGCTGCTCAGAAGAGTGGGAAAGATCCGCTCGGAACGGGAGAAACCTGCGGAATCGTGAGGCCTGCTTGCAGGTCTTGCCCTATGGACTCATTCGTCAATACCGTCGTACATCTCACCCGTACCGGACCATCACGCAGCGGACCAGGGGAGGGCTCAGGGCCGCGGTGGCGCCGGGCGGGGCGCGGTAGGGGGGTGCCGTACTCGGCCGGCGTGCGCGCGTACGCGTGTGCGGGCGGCCGGGACGTGCCGCGCAACCGGCTGCCCGTTTCACGGGGCCGGCGAGTTGTGCCAGTGACACAACCCCCCTTTCGAACCGGACACACAGCCGGGCCGCCCGGGGGCGGGCGGTCCACCGGACGAGAGGGACCAGACTCATGAGCAGTTCAGTACTGCGCCCGGCCGCGGACGAGGGACCGGCCAGGGCGACCGCGTACCGGCCGATCTCCTCTCACCTGGCCATCGCGCCGCCGGTGAGCGTGGTCATACCCGCCATGAACGAGGCGGAGAACCTTCCCTACGTCTTCAAGACCCTGCCGGCCTGGATCCACGAAGTGGTCCTGGTCGACGGCAACTCCACCGACGACACCGTCGAGGTCGCCCGCGCGCTGTGGCCCGGCGTGAAGGTCGTCCGGCAACGCGGCAAGGGCAAGGGGGATGCTCTGAACACCGGGTTCGCGGCCTGCACCGGCGACATCATCGTGATGGTCGACGCCGACGGCTCGGCCGACGGCAACGAGATCGTGTCGTACGTCTCCGCGCTGGTCTCGGGCGCGGACTTCGCCAAGGGCTCCCGCTTCGCCAACGGCGGCGGCACCGACGACATGACGTTCATCCGCAAGCTCGGCAACCGCACCCTGTGCGCCGTCGTCAACCGCAAGTTCGGCGCCCGCTACACCGACCTCTGCTACGGCTACAACGCCTTCTGGCGCCACTGCCTGGACAAGATCGACCTGGACTGCACGGGCTTCGAGGTCGAGACCCTGATGAACATCCGGGTGGTCAAGGCGGGCCTGAAGGTGCAGGAGATACCGAGCCACGAGTATCTGCGCATCCACGGCACCAGCAACCTCAGCGCCGTGCGCGACGGACTGCGGGTGCTGCGCGTGATCCTGCGGGAGCGCTCCAACCGGCGGACGCTGCGCCGCCGTACGCGCACCTCCCCGATGCTGGACGCGGTGCGGGGAGAGGTGTCGTGAGCGGTACGGGAAGAGAGGCCCCGGGCGCTCCCGGGATCGGGATCTCCGTCGTGATCTGCGTCTACACCGAGGACCGCTGGGCGGAGATCCTCGCCGCGGTCGCCTCGGTGCGGGCGCAGTCCCGGCCGGCGCTGGAGATCCTGCTGGTCGTCGACCACAACCAGGCGCTGCTGGACCGGCTGGCCCGGGAGTACAAGGAGGCCGGGGACGTGCGGGTGCTCGCCAACGCGGGCCCCCGCGGGCTGTCCGCCGGCCGCAACACCGGCATCGCCGCCTCGCACGGCGAGGTGATCGCCTTCCTCGACGACGACGCCGTCGCCGAACGGGACTGGCTGCGCCACTTCGCCGAGGGCTACGCCGACCCCCGGGTGATGGCGGTCGGCGGCCGTACGGTGCCCGTCTGGGCGTCTGGCCGCCGTCCCGTCTGGTTCCCGGAGGAGTTCGACTGGGTGGTGGGCTGCACCTACAAAGGGCTGCCGCCCGGCCGGGTGCGGGTGCGCAACGTGCTCGGCGGCAACGCCTCCTTCCGCCGGACCGCGTTCGCCGCGGCGGGCGGCTTCGCCACCGGCATCGGCCGCGGCGGCGACAAGCGCCCGCTGGGCTGCGAGGAGACGGAGCTGTGCATCCGGCTCACCCGGGCGGTGCCCGGCGCGGTGCTGCTGATCGACGACCGGGCGGTCATCCGCCACCGGGTGCCGGCGGACCGCGAGCGGTTCGGCTACTTCCGCACCCGCGCCTACGCCGAGGGCCTGTCGAAGGCGCTGGTGGCCCGGAGCGTGGGCGCGGGCAAGGGGCTGGAGTCGGAGCGGCGGTACGCCACCCGCGTCCTGCCCGCCGGGGTGGCGCGCGGACTGCGCGACGCCGTGCTCGCCCGGCCGGGCGGCGCGGGGCGGGCCGGGGCGATCGTCGCCGGCGTGCTGACGGCGGCCGGCGGTTACGTCGTGGGGAGTGCACGGGCGCGCCGGGGCGGAGCCGCGTTCTCCGTGGCGCCGGCCGAGGGGGAGAACGGATGACCGAGGACGCCGGTGTGCCGATCCTGATGTACCACGCGGTCGCCACCGACCCGAACGACGCGACCCGCACCCTCTCGGTCACCCCGGAGGCGTTCGCCGCCCAGATGGAGCTGATCGGCGACCTGGGCCTGACCCCGGTCACCACGGCCGACCTGGCCGCCCGCTGGCGCGACGGCCGCCCGCTGCCGCCCCGACCGGTCCTGGTCACCTTCGACGACGGCTACGCGGGGGTGCACGCGCACGCCCTGCCCGTGCTCGCCCAGCACGGCTTCCCGGCCACGCTGTTCGTCACCACCGGCTGGCTCCGGGGCCCGTACGACACCGGCGGCGCCCCGGACACCATGCTCGACTGGGACCAGGTGCGCGAACTGGCCGGCGCGGGGGTGGAGATCGGCGGCCACAGCCACAGCCATCCGCAGCTCGACCAGCTCGACGACGAGGCCCTGCGCCTGGAGCTGACCCGCTGCCGCGACCTGGTCGCGGATGAACTCGGGGTGCCGCCGGTGTCGTTCGCCCATCCGTACGGCTACTCCAGCCGCCGGGTGCGGCGGGAGGTGCGGGCGGCCGGGTTCGCGCAGGCGCTCGCCGTCGGCAACGCGCTGGCCCGGCACCGCCAGGGGCCGTACGCGCTGCGCCGGGTCACCGTGCGGCGCGGCACCCGCGTCGAGGAGTTCGCCCGCCTGGTCGAGGGCCGCGCGATCGCCCGTATGTTCGCCACCGACCGTGCCCTGACCAAGGGGTACGCCGTGGTCCGCAGAGCCCGACAGGTCCGCCGGAAGGCCATCCGTTCCCGTGTCTGACACGACCACCACAGCCCAGCCCGCCACGTCCGCCGGAGCGGAGGAGGCGCCGCCCGGGCGGCCGGGCGGCGGCCAGTTGTTCCGCAACGCCTACGCGCTGATGCTCAACACCGGTGTCTCCGCGGTGCTGGGCCTCGGCTTCTGGCTGGCGGCGGCCCGCTACTACTCCGAGTCGGCGGTCGGCCAGGGCTCCGCCGCGATCGCCGCGATGAAGCTCCTGGCGGGCCTGACCGCGGTCACCCTGACCGGCGCCCTGGCCCGGTTCATACCGGTCGCCGGGCGCTCCACCGGGCGGCTCGTCCTCCGTACCTACGCGGGCAGTTCGCTGGTGGTGGCGCTGGCGGCCGGGGGGTTCCTGCTGACGCTGGACCGGTGGGGGCCGTCGTACGGCTTCCTGGCCGGGCCGGTGAACGGGCTGGGTTTCGTGGCCGCCGTGGTCGCCTGGAACCTGCTCACCCTCCAGGACGGGGTACTGACCGGGCTGCGCAGCGCGCTGTGGGTGCCGGTCGGCAACACCGCGTTCTCCGCGGTGAAGCTGGGCCTGCTGGTCGGGTGCGCGGCGGCCGTCCCGACGACCGGTGTCTTCGTGTCCTGGGTGGCGGCGACCGCCGTCTCGGTGTTCCCGCTGGGCTGGCTGGTGTTCCGGCGGCTGGTGCCCCGGCACGCGCGGGCCACCGAGGGGCACGCGAAGGCGCCGTCGCTGCGCGAGGTCGGGCGGTTCCTCGCGGGCGACTACACCGGCTCGCTGTTCTCGCTGGCCGTGGTCTATCTCGTCCCCGTGATCGTGGCCGCCCGGGTCGGCTCCGAGGACAACGCGTACTTCTACGTCACCGCGACCATCGGCGGCACGGTCAACCTGCTCGCCGTCAACATGGGCGCCTCGCTGACCGTGGAGGGCTCCCACGACCCGGGCCGGCTCGCCGCCGACACCCGCGCGGCGCTGCGCCGGATGGCCCGGATCATGCTGCCGGTCTGCGCGGTGCTGTTCCTCGGGGCGCCCTGGATCCTCGGCGTGTTCGGCGCGGGTTACGCGGACGCGGCCACCCCGCTGCTGCGCTGGTTCGCGGTCGGCGCGGTGCTGCGCGTGGTGATGGAGACGTACTTCGCGGTGCTGCGCGCCCAGAGCCGCACGGCGGGACTTGCCTGGCTCCAGGGCCTGCTGTGCGCGCTGGTGCTGGGGCTGACGCTGCTGCTGCTCCCCCGGATGGGGCTGACCGGCGCGGGCGTCGCGGAGGTCGTCAGCGTCGCGGTGATCGTGGCGGTCGCCGCGCCCCGGCTGTACCGGACGGTGCGGGCGGTACCGTCCGGGGCCGGACGCACCGAGGGTGCGGCGGTGAACGGCGAGGGCGCCGGTCCGGGGCCGGGAGAGGTGCCCGCCCCGCCCGCGGCCCGCCGCCGCGGACCGGGCTGGGCGCTCGACCCCGGCGCCCTCGCGCTCGGCGTCCACGCCGACTTCGACCACCTGGAGCGCCGCCCGGACGTCCGCCCGGGGCCGGGCACGCCGCCCGCGGGCATCCCCGTCGTGGCCGGCCCGGAGGTGGCCGCGCCGTGCGAACGGAAGGCAGCCGAGCCGGTGGAGGCCGGGGCCGGAACCGAGACGGACCGGAAGGAGGCGGCCGAGCCGGTGCGGCCCGCCGAGACGGCGGTCCCGCCGCCCGCGTCGCCCGCCCCGCCGACGGCCTGGTGGCGGCGGCTGCCGCCGACCCGCCTCGGGGTGGTCCTGGGCTGTCTGCTGACGGCCGCCCTGCTGCTGTACTGGGTGCCCGCCGCCCGGCTCGGCGAGGCCGATCTGGACCGGATGGGCGGACTCGGGCTGGTCTCCGTGCTGCCCGCCCCGACGCTGGCCGGCGCCGGACTGCTGGTGGTGGTGTTCGCCTCCCTGCTCCGGCTGGGCCGGGAGCACCGGACGCTGCTGCTGGTGACCCTGCTGGCCACGGTGGTGTCGCTGCACGCGCTGCCCGCCGTGATCGAGGCCGAGCCGCGGTTCGCGACCGCCTGGCAGCACCTCGGCTTCCTCGACCACATCGACCGGACCGGGACGGCGGTGCCGGACCTGGACGCGCGCTGGAGCTGGCCGGGCTTCTTCGCGGCGGCCGCGTTCGTCGCCCAGGCCTGCGGGGTCACCGACTTCACCGAGGTCATCCGCTGGTGGCCGACGGCGCTCCAGCTGCTGTACCTGGCGCCGGTGTTCCTGCTCGCCCGGTCGCTGCGGGCGAGCTGGCGGGCCCGCTGGACCGGCGTGTGGATCTTCGTGCTGAGCGGCTGGGTCGGCCAGGACTACTTCTCCCCGCAGGGCTTCACCTATCTCCTCCACCTCGTCCTCGTCGCGATCCTGCTGGTCTGGTTCCGCGCCCCGCGCGTGATCTGGACGCGGCTGCGGCCCGGCGAGGCGGAGGTGGGGGCGGCGAACCGGCGCCAGCGGGCGGTGCTGCTGCTGGTGGTGATCGGCCTGTTCCTGGCGACCGTCCCGGCCCACCAGCTCACCCCGTTCGTGATGCTGGGCGTGGTCACGGTGCTGGTGGTCGCCGGCCGCTGCGAACCGCGCGGGCTGCCGCTGCTGTTCGGGGTGGCGGTGGTGTCGTGGATCGGTTTCATGGCGGAGCCGTACTGGTCCGGCCACTTCGACGAGCTGTTCGGCGGGGTCGGCGGGGTCGGCGGCAATGTCTCCTCGTCGGTGTCCGGCCGGATCGGGGGCGGCAGCTCCGCCCACCAGCTGGTGCTGTACGCGCGGGTGGCGCTGGCCGGCGGGGTGCTGGCGCTGGCCTGCTGGGGCTGGTGGCGGCGGCGCGCGCACCGGTACCGCGAGCGTTCGCTGCCCGTCCTCGCCTTCGTGCCGTTCCTCGGCTTCGGCATGCAGTCGTACGGCGGCGAGATGGCGCTGCGTGTCTTCCTGTTCGCGCTGCCCGGCGCGGCTCTGCTGGCCGCCCTCGCGCTGTTCCCGCGCACCGGCGTCACCGCGGAGGAGCGGGACCGGGCCGGCCTCGCCCCGCTGGCCGCGCTGACGGCCGGACTGGTGCTGATGGGCGGCTTCCTGGTGGCCCGCTGGGGCAACGAGCCGTTCGAGCGGATCCGGCCCGGCGAGGTCGCCGCCATGGAGTACGTGTACGCCCACGACGATCCGAGCGTGCGGCTGCTGTGGCTCAGCGACGACACGTTCGAGAACGTGACACCGGCGATGCCGTGGGGCGCGCGGGACATGGAGAAGGTGGAGTACGTGCCGACGCCGGCGCCGGCCGACCCGGCGCTGGTGTCGGGGCTGGTCGAGGCGCTCCAGGAGGCGGGCCCGAACTCGTATCTGATGGTCAACCGCGGTCAGGTCACCTATCTGACGATGGACGCCGGCTACGCCCCCGCCTGGGAGCCCCGGCTGCTCCACCACCTGGACCGGCGGCCGGAGCTGCGGAAGGTCCTGGCCAACGAGGACGTCACGATGTACGCGCTGCGCGAGCGGCCCGCGGGTCCCGTGCCCGAGGCTGACCCCGGCCCGGCCGGGCCGCGCGTGACCTGGACGCCGTGGTCGGTGGTCGGGGCGCTCGCGGCGGCGGTACTGATCGTGCTGCTCGCGGCCCGCGAGGTGGTGCGGGTCGCGGTGCGGCCCGGCGTGCGGCAACTGCGGTGGCTGCAGAGCAGCTTCTGGTTCTCGCTGCCGCTGCTCGCGGTGCTGCTGGCCTCGCTGGTGCAGCGGTTCCTGACCATCGCGTGACGGACACCCCTAGCGGGTCAGCCACTTCACCTCGTACGCCTGGAGATCGACGGTCCGGCCGTCGACCGTCGCGCTCAGCGCCCGGTCGCGGGTGTTGACGACGAGGACCGTCCGGTCGGTGGCGAGGGCGCGGACCTCGGGGTCCGCGGTGATGGCGGCGTACGCCGTCCCCGGCGGGAAGGCGGCGGCGAACCGGGAGAGAAGGTCGTACATCGGCAGCTTCCCGCCGCCGGCCGCGGTGTCGGTCGGGGTCCACAGGCAGCCGGGGCACTCGGGGCCCCGCTCGGCCTCCGGGTTCCAGTAGAAGCCGGAGGAGGCGCCGCCCTCGACCATGGCGATCATCCCGGCGGCCTGCACGGCGGTCCGGCGGGCCTCCGACCAGCCATGGCGTTGATCGTCGCCGTCGGCGGGTTCCACGTAGTACTCCGCCCACCACAGCGGCAGCTCGCCGCCGGTCTGCCGGCGCACCCACTCCCCCACCGCGGTGAACTTGGCGGTGGCGGCGAACTCGTCGGGCAGCAACTCGTCGTCCCGGGTGTAGCTGGAGCCGTCCACGACCACGAAGTCCGCGCCCGCCTTGTGCCGGTTCCAGTAGGCGAAGGCGTCCAGGACCCGCTGGTCCAGCGCGCCCCACGGGCCCTTCGGCGCGGCCGAGGCGTACTCCTGGCGCGGGTCGAGGCTGTCCATGACCAGGTAGGGGCCGCCGACCATGAGGTCCTCGTCGACCTCCTTCAGCGCCCGGTACACCCGGTTGTACATGCGGGTGTAGCCCTCGTGGTCCCAGCGGTGCCCGGCGTCGTCCCAGAAGCCCTTGAACTCGTTCCAGACGATGAAGTGCCGTACGTCCGGATAGCGCTTGGCGACGGTCGCGGCGAGCGCGGCGAAGTCGTCGTAGTGCTCCGGCTCGGGCGCCGTCTCCAGGGCCGCCTGGCTCCAGTCGGTCCGCCCGGCGCCGGCCTCGCCGCCCTTCATCCAGTCCGGGGCGCAGCACAGGGTGATGACCGGGGTGGCGCCGGAGGCGCGCATGAAGTCGACGCGCCGGTCCAGGGCCGCGAAGTCGTAACGCCCCCGCACCGGCTCGGGGTTGTCGGCGCCCCAGCCCATGATGTGCTGGTTCTGCGGCAGGCGGGCGCCCTTCAGCCGGTTCTCGACGCGTGCGACGGCCCGCGGGCTGCCCTCGCCGGCGCTGAACTGGGTGTGGGTGAAGCCCCAGCCGACATCCGGCCGCAGCCGCTGCGGCGGGGTGACGGGCGTGCCGTGCGCCCCGGCGCCGCCGGGCGAGGTGCCCTCCGTGTTCGCGCCGCCGCCGGACGGCGTGCCGGCCAGGGTCACCAGCAGGGCCACGACGGCCGCCGGCACACCGAGCAGCGCGGCCAGCCGCCACCGCCGTACCCCCGGAGCCCACCCATGACGTGCCATCGAGGGCAACAGTAACGGCGGGAGCGGGCACGGGGGCAGATGTCGCGCAGAAGCAACGAAGGGGTGGGCAAGGGGCACTCCAGGACGAGAGGCCCGGACGACGACACTCCGCGCGCACCGCGGAAACCGGGTGCGTGCGGCGCCCCGGTGCCCGATCATGACGGCATGTCCGCGAACCCACACGACGCACTGCCGATCCGGCTCAACGTCGACGACAGCGACTCGCCCTCCGACGTCGTCGACGCGCTGTTCCTCGGCCGCTTCGCGACGGGCGAGCAGCCCTACTCGCACGCCGCGAACATCGACCGCGTCCGCTCCGGGGCGACCCTGCTGCCGCCGGACGCGCGCGTGCTGCGGGTGGCCCGCGACGACGACCGCAGCGCCACCCTCGCCGAGGGCGACGGCTGGACGGTGCTCGTCTCCCGCTGGAACCGGGGCGCCGACGTCACCGTGACGGCGACCAGCGCCGACCTGGCGGCGAAGGTGCTGAGCGAGGCGACCGACGGCGCGGCCGACGAGCCCGAGCCGCAGCCGGAGAACGTCACGATGGGCTTCTGGTACGTCTCGCCGAGGCGCGGCCCGCACCGCACCACCCGGCAGATCTCCGCGGGCACCTGGGACGAGGTGCGGCCCAACTACACCGCGCCGGTCGCGGAGGCGATGGACCGGCTGATGAGGACCACCCCGGAGGACATCGCGGGCCGGCTGCTCCTGCTGCACGGCCCGCCCGGCACCGGCAAGACCTCCGCGCTGCGCACCCTGGCCCGCTCCTGGCGGGACTGGTGCCAGGTGGACTGCGTGCTGGACCCGGAACGGCTGTTCAGCGATGTCGGCTATCTGATGGACATCGCGATCGGCGAGGAGGACGCGGCCGGCAAGGGCCGCTGGCGGCTGCTGCTCCTGGAGGACTGCGACGAGCTGATCCGCGGCGAGGCCAAGCACACCGCGGGGCAGGCGCTGTCCCGGCTGCTCAACCTCACCGACGGGCTGCTCGGCCAGGGCCGCAACGTGCTGGTCGGGGTCACCACCAACGAGGACCTGGAGCGGCTGCACCCCGCCGTGGTGCGCCCCGGCCGCTGTCTGGCCCGGATCGAGGTGGGTCCGCTGACCCGGACGGAGGCGATCGACTGGCTGGGGCCGGAGGTCCCCGGCCGGGAGCGGGCCGTCGGCCGGGACGGAGCGACGCTGGCCGAGCTGTACGCGCTGCGCCGGGGCACCTCCCCGACGGCGCTGCCGGAGCCGCGGGGCGGCTCGGAGGCGGGGCTGTACCTGTGATGCTTTGATGGGGGTATGCCTCTGCATGTCGGCACGTCGGGGTGGCAGTACAAGGACTGGAAGGGCCGGTTGTACCCGTCCGACGTGCCCACGCGGCGGTGGCTTGAGGTGTACGCGGAGCACTTCGCCACGGTCGAGATCAACAACGCGTTCTACCGGCTGCCGGCGCGGGAGACCTTCGAGGCGTGGCGGGACCGGGTGCCCGGCGACTTCGTCGTCGCGGTCAAGGCGAGCCGGTACCTGACCCACATCAAGCGGCTGAAGGATCCCGAGGAGCCGGTGGAGCGGCTGATGACCCACGCGGCCGGGCTCGGCGACCGGCTGGGCCCCGTCCTGCTCCAGCTGCCGCCGACCCTGCGCGCCGATCCCGGCCTGCTGGACACCTGCCTGCGCCGCTTCCCGGCGTCGACGCGGGTCGCCGTCGAGCCGCGGCACGAGTCGTGGTGGACGCCGGAGGTCCGCCGGGTGCTGGAGTCCCGCGGCGCCGCGCTGTGCTGGGCCGACGTCCTCTCCCGCCCGGTCACCCCGCTGTGGCGCACCGCCGACTGGGGTTACGTCCGTTTCCACCAGGGCCGCGCCCACCCCTGGCCGCGCTACGGCCGGCAGTCCCTGGAGACCTGGCTGCGCCGGATCGCGGAGGCGTTCGACGACGGCCGGGACGTGTACGCGTACTTCAACAACGACCCCGGCGGAGCGGCCGTGCGGGACGCGATGGCGTTCGCCCGTACGGCCGCCGCCCGGGGCCGCACGGCGACCCGCGCACCGACCGCGCTCACGACCGCGCCCGACGGGTGACCACACGCCGGGGCACGGCGCCCCGGCCCGGGACCACTCCCCGGCCGCCACGCCCCGGCCGCCACGCCCCGGCCGGGGGCCGCTCCCTGGACCCCGCGCCCCCGATCCGGGGCCACTCCCCGTCTGCCGTACCTCTCCCGGCCGGGACCACTCCCCACGCGCCGCGCACCCGGCCCGGGGCCGCTCCGGGACACTGCCCCCCGCACCAGGGCCCCGTCGGCCGTCGTCCCGACCGGCCCGGGGACCCTTCCCGTCTGCCGCGCTCCTCCGGCCCGGGCCACGCGCCACGCGCCCCGTCCGGGATCACCACGCGTGCGCCAGGCCCCCCGGCCAGGGATCACTCCCCGTACGCCGCCCGCAGTGCGTCCCGTACGGCCGCCAGTGCGCCGTCGCGGTCCGCGCCCAGGCGGCGGGCCCGGTCGGCGTAGGCCTGGGCCGCCGACGCCAGCTCCCGCTCCGCCGCCGGGCCCGCCGCGGCCACGAACGTGCCGCCCCGGCCCCGGGTCTCGATCACGCCGTCCGTCTCCAGCGCCCGGTAGGCCTTGGCGACGGTGTTCGCCGCGAGCCCCAGCGACTCCGCCAGCCCGCGCACCGTCGGCAGCCGGTATCCCACCGGCAGCTCTCCCGACCGCGCCTGCGCGGAGATCTGCGCCCGCACCTGCTCGTACGGCGGAGCGGCACCCTCATCGATGTGGATCTTCAAGGTCACGGGGCGATTGTCCCGTACCCCCCGGAAAACGGGAGGCACCATGCCCCGTTCCCCGCGTAACGTGCGCCGATATGACCGTCATCGCGCGTGAGCTGCGTCCCGGCGTACGGGACGACGCCGAGGGCTTCGCGGAGGTCCGGAGCCTGGCCCTGCCCTTCATGCTGGACACCCCGGACTCCGTCCTGCACAACCTCACCCACAGCCATCCCGACGCCGGCTTCCGGCAGTTCGTCGCCGAGGAGGACGGCGAGATCATCGGCACGGCGCAGGCCGGCCTCGCCCACGACAGCCCGGAGCCGGGCCAGGGGTACCTCAACGTGTACACCCACCCGGAGCGGACCCGGCGCGGCGCCGGCTCGCTGCTGGTACGCACCGCCGAGGAGTATCTGGCGGGGCTGGGCGCGACCCGGCTCTTCTCCTGGGTGCTGGACGAGCCCGCCCACCGGGCCTTCGCCGAACGGCACGGCTACCGGCCCAGCCGCTCGGCGCACTTCCTGCGCCTGGACCTGGCGCACGGCACCCTGCCGCCCCGGCAGGACCCGCCGCCGGGGGTCGGACTGCGCACGGGCGCCGACTACGCGGACGACCCGCGCCCCCTGTTCGAGCTGGACGCGGAGGCCACGGCGGACGAACCGAGCGACATCGGGGCCGAGTTCACCGACTTCGAGGCGTGGGTCGAGGAGACCTGGAGGCATCCGCTGCTCGATCTGGAGCTGACCTCGGTGGCGGTCGCCGACGGCCGCCCGGTCGCCTTCAGCGCGGCCCACACCGACCGCGCCCGCCGCCGCTACGGCTCGGCGATGACCGGCGCCGCCCGCGCCTTCCGCGGCCGGGGTTTGGCGAAACTCGCCAAGAACGACTCCCTGCACCGGGCGCGCGCCGCCGGGTACCGGGAGGCGTTCACCGGCAACGACACCGGCAACGGCCCGATGCTCGCGATCAACACGTGGTTCGGGTACCAGATCTGCGCCACGGAGGTGCGCCATGTCCGCGAACTCGGCTGAACCGGCGGGCCAGGTGGCCGTCGTCCTGGTCAAGGCGGGCCGGACGAAGATCCGCTACGCCGCCGACCTGCTCGCCGACGACGGCACCCGGGTCGCCGTCCGTGCCGCCTGGGCGGGTGAGGGCGTCCGTGACTTCGGCTTCGTGCGGTTCGAGCCGGGGGATGTCTTCACCGAGTACTACTGGCGCGACCGCTGGTACTCCGTGAAGGAGGTCCGCGCGGCCGACGGCACCCTGAAGGGCTGGTACTGCGACATCACCCGCCCCGCCACCCGCACCGGCGCCGAGCTGGTCGTCGAGGACCTGGACCTGGACCTGTGGCGCTCGGCCGACGGCTCGGACGTGCGCCGCCTGGACGAGGACGAGTTCGCCGAGAGCGGCCTCGCGGAGCGCGATCCGGGGGCCGCACGGGCCGCTCTGCGGGCGCTCGACGAACTGGAAGCCCTGGCCAGGGCGGTGGGCGGCCTGGAATCCCTGCTGAGCTGACCCGCCGCCGTCTCACGCCGTGTCACCGGCCGGTGACACGGCGCTCCTCGCGCGGGCACAGAGCGCAGTCGGCCCATCACGCCGGTTTGCCGGGGCCCCAACGGTGACACCCGCCACTGGCAACCAAATCGTGACAGCCGCCACAGACTATTCGGGCGGCGATGAGGAAGTCTCACCGAACGGGTCTACCTCCGTGAGAACGCGGAACTCGGTAGTCCCACAAGGAGGCAGACATGCGCCGTGTGACCGTGCGGAAGCCCCTGAAGACGTCGGACGCGCGCCGGATCCGCGAAGAGGCGGTCGACGAGCGTCCCGCCGGGCGGCCCGAGGTGCGCAAGGACATCGCGCGCACCTGGTGGCCGGAGAGCTAGTCCAGGAGCTTGCGGTAGTGGATCCGGTCGTACGGCCCGTCGACGCGCCGCTCCACGACCTCGTATCCGTACTTGGGGTAGATCTTCTGGTTCTCCCACATCATCGCGTTCGTGTAGAGCCTGATCTCGGACAGGCCGAGCACGCCCGCGTGCGCGTCGACGAACCGCAGCAGCCGTCGCCCCACGCCCTGGCCATGGGCGTCGGGGTGGACGGCGATGCTGTCCAGGAACAGATGGTCCTCGTACGCGTCCAGGACGACGAGACCGGTCACCGGTTCACCGGTGACGAACACCCGCCCCGCGGCCACGTCCGCCGCGTGGTCCGCCTCCATGGGCTGGGGCACCACCCCGATGCGGGCGATGTAGTGCCGGTAGGCCGCGTCGGTCACGGACTTCACGGCGGGAGTGTCGGCGGCGACGGCAGGCCGGATCTCCAGGTTGCGCATGCCCCGCACGGTACCTGCCTCAGCGCAGCCTGAGCGCTCCCTTAACGGCACCATAAGGATCTCCGTCAGCCGCCCTCGGCGGGCGATTTCGCGGGCTCTCGGGGCTAGCTTCTGATCACCCCACGGGATCACCGGAAAGCACCGACCGCCCCTCCTAGGAGTTCCTCCATGCCCGCACCCCGCCGCAAGGCCGCCGCCACCGTCGCCCTCGGCCTCGGCCCGCTCGCCCTGACCGCCCTCACGGCGGTGCCCGCGTC
Organism: Streptomyces sp.; assembly: GCF_035645055.1. Taxonomy (GTDB): domain Bacteria; phylum Actinomycetota; class Actinomycetes; order Streptomycetales; family Streptomycetaceae; genus Streptomyces. The sequence continues at coordinate 77,218 of NZ_DASQNH010000057.1, forward strand.
CGCGCACGGGTCGATGGGCGACCCGGTCAGCCGGGTCGCGCAGTGCTACGCGGAGGGCCCGGAGAGCCCGTCCTCACAGGCGTGCAGGGCGGCGGTCGCGGCGGGCGGCACCCAGGCGCTCTACGACTGGAACGGCATCCGCATCGGCAACGCGGCCGGGCAGCACCGGGCACTGATCCCGGACGGCAAGCTGTGCAGCGCGAACAACGAGGCGTTCAAGGGCCTCGACCTGGCCCGTGCCGACTGGCCCGCGACCAGCGTGCGCAGCGGCTCGTACACCTTCAAGTACCGCGTGACCGCCCCGCACAGGGGCACCTTCACGGTGTATCTGACCAAGCCGGGCTACGACCCCGCCCAGCCGCTCGCCTGGGACGACCTGGACCTGGCGAACCCGGTGGCCACCGCCACCGATCCGGCGGCGGCGGGCGGCTTCTACACGTTCTCCGGCACGCTGCCCGAGCGCACCGGCAAGCATCTGCTGTACGCGGTCTGGCAGCGCTCGGACAGCCCGGAGGCCTTCTACTCCTGTTCCGACGTCACCTTCGGCGGCACCACGAGCGGCACTCCGGCCGACGCCCCGGGCAGCGCCCCGGACGGCGGCGACACGGCGAGCGGCGACACCGCCACCGACAGCGGCACCGGCAGCGACAGCGACAGCAACAGCGACAGCGACAGCGACAGCGACAGCGGTACGAACGTCGGTGCCGCCCCGGCTCCGGTCGCCTCCGCCCCGTCCCAGGAGCAGATCGAGGCCGGTGCCGAGCACTCGACCATCGAGAACCACGGCCACGGCGACGACGACCACCGCACGACGGCGGAGCCCGCCGCGGCGGCGGCAGCCGCCGGATCGGCGCAGGCCGACCAGCCCAAGGCGGCGGGCGCGTCGCAGAACCTCGCCGAGACCGGCGGCGACAGCGGCACGGCGTACCTCGCCGTGGGCGGCGCGGCGGCGCTGGCGCTCGGCGCGGCGGCCCTGTTCGCCTCGGTCCGCCGCAAGGCGGTGACCGGCGGCCGGCACGGCCGCTGAGGCGATAGGGACTGCGGGGTCCGGCCGGCGGCTCAGGCCGGCCGGACCCCGGCGGCCGTCAGCTGAAGGCGGCGGCGCAGGTGGTGGGCCTGGCGTTCGCCGGGTCGAGCGCGTTGGCCACCTCGTGGAAGGCGATCCGGTCGAACAGCCCGATCGCCAGGTGCTCGGAGAGGTCGGCCGGGCACAGGTCCTGGAGCAGCACGTTGCGTACGTTCGGCCCGTCCAGGAAGCCGCTCCGGTACGGCGTGACGACCTGGTCGTACCGGGTCGCGAGCACCGTGTAGCGGACGCCGGGGACGGTGTCGCCGCCCGCGTTGAGCCGGTCCAGGAAGTCGGATCCGGCGATCTGGTCGGCGAGCGCGGGGGTGGCGGTGGTGAGGAGGTCCTCGGCGCCGGGGAAGTACGGCAGCAGCGCGGTGAGTCCGCCGAGGGTCGTGCCGTGGTTGTCGGGAGCGATGCCGACGAGCGCGTTCACCTCGGCGGCTCCACCGAGGAACTTGAGGTAGTGACGGGGCATCATGCCGCCCTGCGAGTGGCCGACCAGGTCGGCTTCGGCGGCGCCGGTGGCGGCGAGCACCTTGTCGACGAACGCGTCGAGTTCCTCGGCGGACTTCGCGACGGGCCCGAGCCCGTGGAAGAACGGGACGCCGGGGAGCCGGCCGTAGTCGAGGGAGTAGACACAGTACCCGCGTGCGACCAGGTACGGGGCGAGGCCCAGCCAGTTGTCGACGGCGTTGCCCAAGGTGCCGTGGACCAGGACGACGGGCCGGGGATGGGCGGTGGAGGGCTTGCAGGAGTAGTCGTTCCAGCCGCGGCTGGGAGCGTCGCCCGCGCGGGCGGTGGTGGCGGGGACGAGGGCGACCGCGACGGCCAGCAGCAGGGCGGCCACGGATCTGCGGACACGGTTCCAGGGCAGCATCGGGTGATCTCCTGACGGCTCGTGGGGAAGGAGGTTCGCCTGCCTTACGCCCTGTGATCCGGATCACGGGATGCTGTTCACTCGTCAAGTTACGGACGAGTAGCACCAAGGGGAAGTTGCGCGACGGTAAAAACACGCGACGCCGGTCGATGCCGGGGCGTGCCCTGTCGCCGCTCTACCAGGTGGGCCGGACGGGCCCGTGCGGCGCGATCCGCCCCAGCTGCTCCCGCAGCACCCGTACCTCGCGCTCCCCCAGCAGCGCGCTCCACTCCGCCACGACCTCCGCCGCCGCCTCCTCCGCGGCCCGCGTACAGGCCCGGCCCCGCTCGGTCAGCTCCAGGAGCCGGGCCCGGGCGTCCACGGGATGCGCCCGCCGCTCCACGTACCCCTTGCGCACCAGCTCGTCGACGAGCTGGCTGGCCGCCTGCTTGGTGACCCCGAGATGGGCGGCGAGTTCGGTGACCGTGGCCCCGCCCCGGGCGAGCCGGGTGAAGGCGAAGCCGTAGGCGGGCCGCCCCTCGAACCCCCGGGCGACGACACCTTCGTTGATGCGCCGGGTCAGCTCCCCCGCGGCGGCGAGCAGGGCGGCGGTCAGGGACAGGGCATCGGAGTTCTGCACCAGGAGATTGAAACACCCTTGACCAGATGGTCAAGCAGGTTGACCATTGAGGCGGAAGAGATGGTCAAGCGCCTTGACCGTCCGCCATCCGTTCGAGAGGGAGCCGCCATGCCCGTCATCCGTCCCGCCGACGCCCTCGTCCACGAGCTGCACGGTGCCCGCTTCATCTCGCACGCCTCCCCACGCACCGGCAGCGAGGAGCTGTGCGCCTGGCGCGGCGAGATCCCCGCGGGCACCGTCGCGCCGGAGCACACCGTCAGCCGCGAGGAGATCCTGCATCTGCTCGACGGCGAGCTGCGGGTCACCCTCGACGGCCGTGCCGCGCACCTCGCCCCCGGTGACACGGTGATCGTCACCGCGGGCACGGCCTTCCGCGTCGAGAACCCGGGCGAGCGGACCGCCGTCACCTGGGTCACCACCTCCGTCGGCCTGGAGGCGGAACTGGCCGACGGGACGCGGATCAGCCCGCCGTGGGCCCGCTGACGCCCGTGCGGTCGACGACCACCCCGCGGTCCCCGGCACGGAACGAGCGGACGTCCAACTCCGCCCGGAGCGCGGCCCGTTCGACCGGCCCCGCGTTCCGGTCGCCCACGGACACCCCCGGGGCGCCGGCGACCCGGAAGCCGGTGGCGCGCGCGAAGGCGGTGCCCGGGGCCCAGCCGGGCGGGAGCACGGCGGTGACCCGGCGGACCGCGGGCGCGGCGGACAGCAGGGCCCGCGCGACCGCGCCGCCGATGCCGCGCCGCCGCCAGTGCGGGGCCAGCAGCCAGCAGCCGACCGCGCAGCTCTGCGGGTCCGGGTGGCCGAGCACGGCGTCGACGAGCCCGGTCACCCGCCCCTCGGCCTCCAGGACGAGCAGCCGCTTCCGCTCCGGCGCACAGCCCGGCGGCAGCGCGTAGTACATGCTCTGCACATCGCCCGGCCCGGACGGCTGCCCCGTGGCGGCGACGAACCAGTCCTCGCAGGCGGCGAAGAGTTCCAGCACACCCGGCTCGTCCTCGGGGACGAAGTCGCGCACCTTGATCCTCAGAGCCATCGGATCAATCTACGCCGCCAGTCTTCCCGGCATCACCGCGCGTGGCCCGAACTTGGCCCGCGCGCGGTCGGCGACCTCCTCGATACGGCGGATCCGTTCGTCCGCGGGGTCGAAGGTGAGCTGGTGGGAGGCCTGTTCGGCGGGGGTCAGACCCTCGGCGCGCAGGGCGATCGCGCGGACCCGGGCGCGCTGGAGGCCGAGGGCGTCGTACATGCCGTAGACCGTCTTCGCCAGCGCCGCCGAGTGGGCGGTGGGCTCGGGCAGGGTACGGGAACGGGTCGTCGCGGAGCGGTCGGCGTAGCGCACGGTGAGGGTGAGGGTGCGGCAGACCTTCTCCACGGCCCGCAGCCTGGCGCCGATCTCCTCGGCGGCCGAGAGCAGGGCGCGGCGGTGCCGCTCCGGGTCCAGTTCGTCGCGGGCGAAGGGGCGTTCCGTCGCCAGGGAGCGGGAGACGGCGTTCGGGACCACCCGGCCGCGGTCGATGCCGTTCGCCTTCTCGTGCAGTTCGCGGCCCGCCTTCGCGCCGACCAGGCGCTGGAGCGTGGACAGCGGTGCGGCGGCGACCCGGCCGAGGGTGTCGAGGCCGTACTCGCACAGGGTGCGGGCGGTCGCGGTGCCCACGCCGGGCAGGACCGCGACGGGCTGGCCGGCGAGGAACTCCGCCACGTCGTCCTCGGGGACCGCGCAGGTCAGCCCCGGCCGGGCGGCGCGCAGCGCGATCCGGGCCAGCATGGGGCCCGGTCCGGCGCCGATCACGCAGTCGACGCCGAAGTGGGCGAGGGCGCGGACCCGGATCACCGAGGCGAGTGCGACGGCGTCGCGCCCGAAGTAGCGTTCGGCGCCGCCCAGATCGGCGAGCGCCCCGTCCGGTGGCAGCGCCTCGACGACCGGCGTGAACTCCTCCAGCAGCCCGAGCAACTGGGGCAGGGCCGCCTCGTACATCGGCGGCAGCTGGAAACGTACGCAGAGGATGGTCATCCCGCACTCCCCGGACTCTGGTGCCACAACTTCCTTGTCTGTGAAGGTTCTTGCCCCGCGGGGCGCAGATCGGCCCAGGGGTGCATCTCGTACCCCGTGGGCATGCGGACGGTCCGGGACCGGTGGTGGTCCATACGGTCCCGGGCGGCCGAGCCGGCCGGGGCGGGCAGCCCGTCGGAACCGGCGAGCCGCCCCCGCGCGGGCCCCTGGCCGTCGTCGGGCGGGGAACCGTCACCGAAGGAGGGCCCGCCGTCGGCCGCGGGGCCGGTGCCGGGCGCGCCGGCGAGCCGGGCCGCGACCCCCTCCAGCCCTTGCTCCCGGCGCAGTCCGGCCAGTTCGGCGAGGTTCCAGGCGGCGGCGCCCACCACACTGACGCTGCGCGGTCCGCGCCGCTGGACCACACCGCGCACCAGCAGCAGCCAGGAGTGGAAGACGGTGTGGGCGCAGGCGTCGTGGGAGTCGTCGAAGAAGGCGAGGTCGACCAAGCCGGTGCCGTCGTCCAGGGTGCTGAAGATGACCCGCCTGCCGGACCGGATCGGCGGTGTCTGGGTGGCCGCCTTGGCGCCCGCGACCAGCACCGTCTCCCCGTGCCGGGCCTCGCGCAGCCGACGGGCGCTGACCACGCCCAGCTCGTCCAGGAACGTCCGGTGGTCGTCCATCAGGTTGCGCGAGGCGTCCATGGAGAGCACGCCCAGCTCGGCGCTGAGCCGTTCCTCCGCGGAGAGGTCGGGCAGCCCGGCGGAGGCGGTCCGCCGTCCGCCGGACAGCGGGAGCTGGCCTCCGCCGCCGCCCGCGCCACGCGCGCCGCGATGCAGTTCGGTCAGGTGCAGTTGCAGGTCGCGGCGGTTGGCGCCGAACGCGTCCAGCGCGCCGACCTGGGCGAGCCGCTGGGCGAGCGGACGGCTCGGACGGGCCCGTTCCCAGAAGTCGAGCAGGGAGGAGTACGGCTGCCCGTCCTCGATCCGTCGCGCCTCTGCCTCGCTGATGTTGTGGACGTCGGAGAGGGCGAGCCGGAGTCCCCACGTCCCGGGCGACGACGGCGATTCAGACACCAGTTCGATCCGGTGGGCGACCCCCGACGTGTTCACGTCCAGCGGCAGGATCGGCACCCCGCGTCGCCGCGCGTCCGCCAGCAGCAGCCGCTTGGGGTACATCCCCGGGTCATGGGTGAGCAGCCCGGCGTAGAAGGCGGCCGGGTGATGGGCCTTCAGCCAGGCCGACTGGTACGTCGGCACCGCGAAGGCGACCGCGTGCGCCTTGCAGAAGCCGTACGACCCGAAGGCCTCGACGATCTCCCAGGTGCGCCGGATCGTCTCCGCGTCATAGCCGCGCGCCGCCGCGTGCTGGGCGAACCAGAACCGGATCCGCCCCTGCGACTCCGGGTCGGACAGCCCCCGGCGCACCCGGTCCGCCTCACCGCGCCCGCAGCCGGTCATGATGTCGACGATGTGGATGATCTGCTCGTGGAAGACGACGACCCCGTACGTCTCCTTCAGCGGCCCCTCCAGATCCGGGTGCGGGTAACGCACCGGGGCCCGCCCGTGCCGCGCCTCGATGAACGGCCGCACCATGTCGGCGGCGACCGGACCCGGCCGGAACAGCGAGATGTCGACCACCAGATCGTGGAAGGTGGCCGGCTGGAGCCGCCCCACCAGGTCCCGCTGGCCCGGCGACTCGATCTGGAAGCAGCCCAGCGTCTCCGCGGAGCGGATCAGGCCGTACGTCGCCGGGTCGCCCGGCGGCAGCGCGTCCAGGTCGACCTCGGCGCCCGACGCGCGCTTCACCTCGGCGACCGCGTGCGCCATCGCCGACTGCATCCGCACGCCCAGCACGTCCAGCTTGAGCAGCCCCAGGTCCTCCACGTCGTCCTTGTCGAACTGCGCCATCGGGAAGCCCTCGCCGCTGGTCGGCATCACCGGCGTACGGGAGAGCAGGGAGGCGTCGGAGAGCAGCACACCGCAGGGGTGCATGGCGACCCCGCGCGGCAGCGCGTCCAGCGCCTCGACCAGCTCCCACAGCGGGCCGTACCGCTCCTTCTCGGCGGCGAGCGCCCTCAGTTCGGGCAGCTCCTGAAGCGCCGCGCGGGCGTCGCGGGCACGGATGTGCGGGAAGGACTTGGCGAGCCGGTCGATCTCGGCGGGGTCCAGGGACAGGGCCGCGCCGACGTCCCGGATCGCGTGCCGCACCCGGTAGGTCTCGGGCATCGCGACCGTGGCGACCCGCTCGGCGCCGAACCGGCCGATGATCGCCCGGTAGACCTCCAGCCGGCGCGCCGACTCCACGTCGATGTCGATGTCGGGCAGCACGACCCGCTCCCTGGACAGGAAGCGCTCCATCAGCAGCCGGTGCTCGACCGGGTCGGCGTGCGCGATGCCGAGGAGGTGGTTGACGAGGGAGCCCGCGCCGGAGCCGCGCGCGGCCACCCGGATGCCCATCTTCCGTACGTCGTCGACGACCTGGGCGACCGTCAGGAAGTAGGAGGCGAAGCCGTGATGGGCGATGATGTCCAGCTCCTCGTGCATCCGCTCCCAGTAGGCGCGCCGGCCCGCGTAGCCGTGCAGCACCATGCCGGCCGCCGCCCGGGAGGCGAGCACCCGCTGGGCGCTGCGGCGGTCCGCGCCGACCAGGTGCGGCTCGGGGAAGTGGACGGTGCCGATGCCGAGGTCGTCCTCGGGGTCGACCAGGCACGCGGCGGCCGTGGCCTGGGTCTGCTCCAGCAGCCGCAGGGCGGCCTCGCGCCGGTATCCGGCGGCCTCCACGATCCGCTCGGCCGCCTCCCGCATGGCCCCCGCGCCCTTGAGCCAGGCCTCACCGGAGTCCAGCTCCTTGGCCGGGTCGACCGGGACCAGACGACGGGCGGCGTCCAGCACGTCGGCGACCCGTCCCTGGCCGGGATCGGCGTACCGTACGGCGTTGCTGAGCACCGGGCGGACGCCCTGCTCGGCGGCGAAGCCGACGGTCCGCGCGGCCAGCCGCAGCGAACCGGGGCCGGTGCCGGTGCGGCCGTGCCAGACCGCCTCCAGGCGCAGGGCGTCACCGTAGACCTCCCGCCAGGGGGCGAGGAGCCGCGCGGCCCGGTCGGGGCGGCCCGCGGCGAGGGCCCGGCCGACGTCGGAGCCGGGGCCGAGCAGCACGGTGAGACCGTCGGCGTGGTTGTCGCCCCACGGCAGGACGGGGGTGCCCTCACTCCGGTGCGCGGCGGTGACCAGGCGGCACAGGTCGGCCCAGCCGCGGGCACCGTCCCGGGCGAGGAAGGTGACGCGCGGAGTCGACTCGTCGACGAAGGCACCGCCGCGCACGGGGGTGCGGCGGCGCCGGTCCCGGCGTGCGGGGCCGGACTCGGGGGCGACCGCCGCCGGGTCCACCGCCAGGTCCACGCCGAACAGCGGGCGCACGCCCGCACGGGCGCAGGCCTTGGCGAAGCGGACCGTGCCGGCGAGGGTGTCGCGGTCGGTGAGGGCGAGGGCGTCCATGCCGCGTTCGAAGGCGCGCCCGGCCAGCCGCTCCGGGTGCGAGGCGCCGTAGCGCAGGGAGAACCCGGAGACGGTGTGCAGATGCGTGAAGCCCGGCATCGCACCTCCCGCCATCTCCGCTATCGAACATCCGTTCCAACGTGCTCACCACCACCATAGACCAAATCCCGAACATGTGTACGACAGCCGTTCGGGCCCCTCCCACCTGCGGAAACACCCGTCGCGCCAGAGCGTGGGGACATGACACAGACCACCTTCCTCCGCGAGGTGACGGACGCCGTCACCCCGCGGGCCACCCTGCTCGTCCTCGGTGTGGTCGCCCTCCAGTTGCTGTTCATCGCCTCGTACGTGGGAGCGCTGCACCACCCCAGGCCCAGGGACGTGCCCTTCGGAGTGGTCGCGCCGCAGGCCGTCGCCCGGCAGACGGTCACCCGGCTGGAGCGGCTGCCCGGCTCGCCCCTGGACCCGCGGGCGGTGGCCGACGAGGAGACGGCCCGCGAGCAGATCATGAACCGCGACATCGACGGCGCCCTGGTGGTGAACCCGGCCGGCCCCACCGACACGCTCCTGGTCGCCTCCGGCGGCGGCACCGCCCTCGCCCGCGCGCTGGAGTCGCTGACCACGACCCTGGAGAAGACCGAGCGGCGCACCGTGCGCACCGTGGACGTCGCCCCCGCCTCTCCCGGGGACTTCAACGGGCTGTCGTCGTTCTACCTGGTCGTCGGCTGGTGCGTCGGCGGCTACCTGTGCGCCTCGATCCTCGCGATCAGCACCGGCGCCCGGCCCGCCAACCCGCGCCGGGCGATGATCCGCCTCGCTGTGATGGCCGCGGTCTCGATCGTCGGCGGCCTCGGCGGCGCGGTCATCGTCGGGCCGGTCCTGGACGCCCTGCCCGGCAGCGTGGCGGCACTGTGGGGGCTCGGCGCGCTGATCACCTTCGCGGTCGGCGCCGCCACCCTCGCCCTCCAGGGCGTCATCGGCATCGTCGGCATCGGCCTGGCGATCCTGCTCGTGGTGATCGCGGGCAACCCCAGCGCGGGCGGCGCCTTCCCGCTGCCGATGCTGCCACCGTTCTGGGCGGCGATCGGCCCGGCCCTGCCGCCGGGCGCGGGCACCTGGGCGGCCCGCTCCATCGCGTACTTCAAGGGCAACGACGCCACCGGCGCCCTCCTGGTGCTGTCCGCCTGGGCGGCGGTGGGCATCGCGGTGACCCTGCTGGCGGCGCGCACGCGTGAGCGGCGCGGGGAGGAGCCCCTGCGGACGCAGGTCCCGTAGCCGCCCGCCGGCCGGACCTACCCCTCCCGCGGCCCGCGGATCTCCCCGGTGCCCAGTGCGATCGTGGCCCGGGGCCGCATGGGCCCCTCACCGCGCCGGGAGAGCAGGACCACCTCGTCGACCACGGCCGGCAGCGAGCCGAGCCGGGCGGCGCACTCGGCGGCCAGGCGCCTCGGATCCTGGGTGCGGCCGAGGGACAGATGCGGGGTGAAGCGTCCGCCGCGCCCCTGGCAGAGCGGGAACCGCAGCACCAGCTCCCGGTGCAGACGGGACCACGGCGCCCGGTCCGCCGCGGCGGGATCGAGCCACACCGTCGCGTAGTGCCGGTGCCGGAAGGAGCGCACTCCGGCCAGGCGCGCCGGGAACGCCGGGCTCCGCGCCGCCGCGGCACCGAGCAGCGGCAGGGCCCGCGCGAACTCCTCCTCCGGCACGAAGCCGAACAGCAGGTTCACATGCGGGGGCCACCGCCGTACCTGCGGATCGTGCTCCCAGCGAATGTCCTGGATCACCGGCCACAGCCCCGGCGGCGGCAGCCATGCCACCGCCGTCCGCGGGGTCGGCGCCACCTGGAGTGCGTCCACCTGCCCGGCCCCGTCGAAAACCGGGTTCCCGTCCACATCACCAGGATCGCCGCCGGCGGCCCGCGTACGAAAGTCCCGCCCCTCGCGCGCGGGGCGGGACTTCACCGTGTGCGGAACGGGTCAGCCGATCTGTGTGCCCGTCGCCGACAGCGCCTCGGTCACCGGCTGGAAGAACGTCTCCCCGCCGGAGGTGCAGTCGCCGCTGCCGCCGGAGGTGAGGCCGATGGCCTTGTCGCCGGAGAACAGCGCGCCGCCGCTGTCGCCGGGCTCGGCGCAGACGTCGGTCTGGATGAGTCCGTTGACGATGTCGCCGTTGCCGTAGTTCACGGTGGCGTCCAGGCCGGTGACCTTGCCGGAGTGCACCTGCGTGGTGGAGCCGCTGCGGGTGACCTCCATGCCGACGGTGGCCTCGGCCGCACCGGTGATCCGCTGGGCCGAGCCGTTGTAGAGGTTGACCTCGCTCGGGTGGTCGACCTCGGCGGTGTACTTGACGAGGCCGTAGTCGTTGTCCGGGAAGCTGGAGACCTCGTTCTCGCCGATGACGGTCCCGGCCGAGTCCGACCACGTGGTGATGCCCTCGGTGCAGTGGCCGGCGGTCAGGAAGTACGGCTCCCCGCCCTTGACCACGTTGAAGCCGAGCGAGCAGCGCCCGCCGCCGTCGGTGATGGCGTCACCGCCGGCGATGAAGGGCCTGAACTCCCCCTTGGTGCGCTGGAGTTCCACCACCGTGCCGAGCCGGTCGACGACCTGGCTCAGCTTCTTCCACTCGGCCGCGGAGACGGTGCGGTCGGCGGTGACGACGACCTTGTTGGTGGCCGGATCGGTCACCCAGGCCGTACCGGGGATGGTGGCGTCCTGCCGGAGCGCCGTACGGGCGCTCTTCAGCTCGGCGAGGGAGTGCTCGACGATTCTGGCCTGTGCGCCGGCCTCCTCGACCACCTCGGCGGCGGCCTCGTCGAGCACGTTCACCACCAGGGTCCTGGCCCGGGCGTCGTAGTAGGTTCCGGCCGCGTCCGCGCCGAGGTCCCGGTCCAGCGTCGAGGCGAGCTTTCCGGCCGCCAGGGCGGACAGGGTCTTGACCGCCGGGGTCTCCGTCGGCTCGCTGGCGTTCGCAGTCTGGAAGGTCACTCCCGCGGCGACCAGTGCGGCGATGCCCGCACCTGCCACGGCGGCCCGCCGCTTGGGTATGCGTCGGTGCTTCAACTCACGTCCTCCTGTGGGGGGTCGGCCCGCTGGTGGTTATGGGGACCACCACAGGCCGGAAGGCTTGGTTGACGGGCGCCCACTCTTCCGAACCGCACAGCGAGCGCACAAGGTCCACTTCCGGACGCGCACACGGTGACCACCGCGCGCCCCCCACCCCTTCACCGCCCCGCCCGCCCAAGGGAATTCGCGCTGCAAACGCCTACGCGTGAGTAATCGTGTACAGGGCGGTGAGGTCTAGTCCTGACTGATTATCACCGCCGCCTCTCCGGCACCGGAGGCATCGGAAGCCTCGGCGGCTCCCAAGGGAAACCCCCGCACACGGTGCGTGTGCGGGGGTTCGAGGTGGTGCCGCCGGTTACGGGTGGAGGCTCAGTAGACGTTGACGCCGTACGCGCTCAGGGCCTCGGTGACCGGCTGGAAGAAGGTCGTGCCACCGGTGCTGCAGTTGCCGCTGCCGCCGGAGGTCAGACCGTAGGCGGTGCCGTTGCTGCCGTAGAGCGGGCCGCCGGAGTCGCCGGGCTCGGCGCAGACGTTGGTCTGGATCAGACCGGAGACGATGTCGCCGCCGCCGTAGTTGACGGTCGCGTTCAGGGCGGTGACCCGGCCGCTGTGCGTACCGGTGGTGGAGCCGTCCCGGATGACGGTGGTGCCCACGGCCGGGGTGGCCGCGCGGGTGATGTCCACGCCGTTGGCGGTGCCGGGCCGGCTGACGGACCCGCTGTAGCGCACGAGGCCGTAGTCGTTGCCCGGGAAGCTGGAGCCGGCGGTGGAGCCGATGACCGTGGTGCGCCCGGAGTTGGAGTACCAGGTGCCCGCGCCGTCGGTGCAGTGACCGGCGGTCACGAAGTACTGGGTACCGCTGCCGTCCTGGACGTTGAAGCCGAGGGAGCAGCGCCAGCTGCTCGCGTAGATGGCGTCGCCGCCCTGGATCAGCTTGGTGAACTTCCCGGGCGTGCGCTTGATGGTGAGCGCGTCGGCGTTGGCCCCGGCCTGTTCCTTGATCTTGGCGATCTCGGCCTGGGAGACCGTGCTGTCGACGGTCACGACCAGGCGGTTGGTCTTGCCGTCGACGGCCCAGGCGGTGCCCGGGACGTCGGCCTTGAGCACCGAGGCACCGGCGCTCTTCAGCTCGGTGGCGCTGAACGTGGCGGTGTCGGACGCGTTCGCGCTGGGGATCGCGATCGCGGCGGCGGCCACGAGTCCGGCGGAAACGGCGGTCAGCCGGGTCCGTCTCGATATGCCGCTGCGGGGGGTGGTGCGCTTGATCCTCACTTTTCGTTCCTCCACAAAGGAAGTTGGGGGCCCGCGTGGGGTTGGGGCCCGTGAGGCGCAGCCGGGGGCACGGGCGTCCGGATTCCGAACACGCCGTGCCCCTGACAAGCGCTGGGTGGGAGTATTCGGCCAAACGGCCGGTAGGCGCAAGGGTGCCTTTCGGCCGTCAAGATTTGAACCAACTGTCTGGATCGCCCCCCGCACGGCCGCCGATGTCGCGTCAGGCCAGCTGCCGCTCCCCCGCCGCCACGGCCACGTCCAGGACGTTCCCCGGCGGCGGGAAGGGGCAGATGAAGTGGTCGGCGAAGGCGCACGGCGGCAGCTGGGACCGGTTGAAGTCCACCGTCGTACGGCCGTCCGGACCGGGCGCCGCGGGCCGCAGGAACCGGAAGCGGTAACTGCCGTTCCCGCTGGTGGCATCGGCGAAGACGGCCCACAGCGAGCCGTCGCCCTCCACCGACACCTGAAGGGTGTGCTCCCGCCCGTCGAGGGTGAACGCCAGCTCTCCACCCAGCCCGAGCCCGCGCCGCCGCCCGTCCGCGTTCTCCACCCGTACGGTGCGGTCCTCGCAGTACGCGGCGAACCGCCCCGGCACCGACCAGCGCGGATCGTAGGGCGTGGCGTCGATGCCGCGGAACCGGCGGCGGGGCTCGGCGGCCGGATCGAAGTCGCGTACCCCCCATTCCCCTTCGCGGACCAGCACGACGAGCCGTCGTTCGCCGTAGCCGACCCGCGCGGCGGACGCCGGGCCGGCGTCGGCCGCCAGCCGTATCCGGCCATCGAAGGGCTCGCCGCCGACGGTCAGCCCGTCCGGGCCGGCGGCGGTCAGGACGACCGCGTCGCCGTCGGTGGTCCAGTTCCCCGGGATGTCCGGAAGTCGCCCCTCCGGATAGTCCTCCAGCCAGTGGGTGGCGGTCAGGGCGAGCGGCCCGTAGGGGGCGGAGACCGCCTCCAGGCGCCCCTCGTGCCACTTCTTCCACTCTTCGGACGCGTCCGTCGTCATGTGATCAAACCCTTCCTTAACGGGTCAGGTGACCCGCAGTGTGAGCGCTTTCCCGGCGCCGCGGTATTCCGTGCGGTGCCCCGCCCGGCACTGCGTGCGTACGTGCCTCAGGCGGCGGCCCGGCCCACCGGTTCCCGAAGGAACGTCAGCACCGCCCGGGCCGCCGCGTCGTTCTGCCGGAACGCCGGTCCCCCGGAGCGCGGCCGGGTGAACGCGCCGGCACCCCGCGCGTCGGTGTGCGGACCGAGCGCGAACCGGCGCGGATGCGGACGGCCGGACCGGTCCAGCACCCGCCCGTCGACGGGGTCCACACGCAGCAGCCCGTCGGGGGTGGCGGCGGCCCCCTCGGCGTACAGCTCCCTCAGCAGCGGGTCCCGGGACCGGGCCGCCGCGGGCTGCGGCAGCCGCGCCTCGACCAGCGCCCGGGCCTCCACGGCGAACCCCGGCACGGTCGGGCTCGCCGCCCGGAACACCCCGCCCTCGGCGCGCACTTCCATGTCGGCGCCGACGAACCGCAGCACACCCGCGCGGGACAGCGCGAGCATCTGCCGCAGCCGGGGACCGGGCGGCCCGGAGGCCAGATAGCTGAAGAAGCCGTGCCACCAGGGGCCGATGTCGCCGAGCCGGGTCAGCCGGCCGTACACGGAGAGCAGAGCGCCGAAGACGGCCAGGTCGGGGCTGTGCGCGGGGTCGTGACGCCGCCTCAGGTCGGCCTCGACGTGGCGGCGCAGTCCGGCCTGGAACGCCTCGTGCGAGGTGTGACGCACCCCGGCCAGCGGCCGGTCGAGCGCGGCCAGGTCCAGCCGGTCGGCGGGGTCGGGCACGGCGGCGGCGACCAGGGCCGCCCGCTCGGCCGGGTCGTCGGCGGCGGCGTACGCCCGCTCGAAGAGGCCCCGGCCGAGGCCCGTCCGCTCGGGGTGGGCGGTGAACAGCCGGTGGTAGTGGGCGTATCCCAGCTCCTTCTCCACCAGCGGCCACACGTCCCGCCGGAAGTCGAAGCCCTCCGGCCGGGCGAGCAGCGCGTCCACGTCGGCGGGGCCGAAGAACCGGGGCAGCGGCGGCGGCGTGCCGCCCAGGCGGTAGCCGATCTTCGAGCGGTACGGCACTCCGCGCCGCGATCCGACGTACAGCACCGGCTCCCGCCCGGACGGCAGGTAGGTGTCCCCCTCGAACCGCCCGCCCCGGCCCTCGGTGAGCAGCACCATCAGGTCGACGAAGGCCAGCCCGAAGCCGCGCACCAGGACGGGCTCGCCGGGCCGCAGCGGGGTCAGGTCGCTGTCGGCGGTGAAGTCGGGCGGCAGATGGACGAGGCCGTGGGCGCGGGCGTACGCGCTCAAGGCCGCCTGCTTCTCGTCGGGTTCGGCGTCGAGGTGACCGAGGGTGAGGATCACCAGGTCGGCGAGGAGGGGGCGCGGCCGGCCGGCCAGCCACACCCGCTGGCGGCCCTCGCGCGGCCCGGAGACGCGCAGGGCGCGGCACGGATGGTGGTGCACGGTGACCTCCGGGGGCAGCGCGGCCACCGCCCGGTGGTAGGCCCAGCGCAGATAAGAGCCCTGGACCGGGCGGCCGACGAAGGCGTCCCCGTCGAGCCCCGCCCACTCGTGCAGGGTGGGGCCCTCCCGGACGGGTCCGGCCATCTCCACGCTGGCGTCGGTGAAGACGGTGACGTCCTCGGCCCGGGAGTTCATCCAGAGCAACGGCGACTGCTCGGTGCGCCAGATCCGTCCGGGGCCGGGCGGGTAGGGGTCGACGAGGTGGATGTCGAGGCCCGCGCCGGGCGCCAGTCCGGCGGCGTTGGCGGCGATCCGCTCCAGGACGCCGGTGCCGCGCGGCCCGGCTCCCACGATGACCAGGGAGGCTCTCATCGGCCCGGCTCCGTACCGCGCGCGTAGCGCTTCTCGACGTAGTACTGGCCGACGCCGAGCACCGAGGTGACGACGGTGTACCAGACGGTGGCCACCATCAGCAGCGGGATGACCTGGTAGGTCTGGTGGTAGACGAGCTGGGTCGAGTACAGCAGGTCCTGGACGGCGATGACGCTGACGATGGAGGTGCCCTTGAGGGTGCCGATCAGCATGTTGCCGGCGGGCGGCACGATGGAGCGCATCGCCTGCGGCAGCACGATCCGCCACCAGCGGCGCCACCGGCTCAGTCCGAGCGCCTGCGCCGCCTCGATCTGCCCGCCGCCGACGGACAGGATCCCGCCGCGCACCACCTCGGCGGCGTACGCGGCCTCGTGCAGGGTCAGTCCGATGACGGCCACGGCGACCGGGCCGAGCAGGTCGACCGTCCTGATCCCGAGGATCTGCGGGTAGAGCGCCCCGATGTTGAACCACAGCAGCAGCTGCACCAGCATCGGGATCGACCGGAACAGCCAGACGTATCCCCAGCTGACGGCTCTGAGCACGGGGTTGGCGGAGAGCCGGGCCGCCGCGAGCAGGGTGCCCAGCGCGAAGCCGAGCACCATCACCGCGGCGGTCAGCCACAGGGTGAGCCACAGTCCGCGCAGCACCGAGGCCGAGGTGAAGTAGTCGGCGACGACACCCCACTGGAAGGCGTCGTTGCGCAGCACGGAATCGACGGCGAGGCCGAGCAGGACGAGGACGACGGCGGCGGCCAGCCACTGGCCGTAGCGGCGTTGGGGGACGATGCGCGCGGCGTCGGGGGAGACGGGGGGCGCCGAGGTGTGGGCAAGGGTGTCGGAGGACATGCGAAGGCTCCGTGGCTCGAAGAACACGGTGATGCCTTCACACGGGCGCCGAAACGGCGTGGTCCACGGCCGAGCCCCTCAGCACGGCCGCCGGTCGAGCGTACGGGCCCGGTCGGCCGGCCTGTCAAGGCCGTCCGGATGGTGAGCCGCCCATCTCATTTCCGCGGGGCATGGTTGACGGGCCGTCGGAACGCCTGTTCCACTTGGCCCATGCATTCGCAGCAGCGGCTGGTCACGCGCTCCCACATCGACTTCGGTCGAGTGTGGTCCTCTTCCTGTTGAGCCGGCCCTCCACGCCCTGCTGCTCCTTCTCCTCCTTCCTCGCCTTCACACACACCCCTCCCCTCAGCACATCCGCGGCTCAGCAGCCGTCGCAGGGGCAGCAGCAGTCACAGCTGGGGCAGTCGCAGTCGCGGCAGCAGCCCTCGCGCTTCTTGCGGGACCACGGTCCCTCGTACTCCTTGGCGCAACACAGCTTGCAGGTGCAGCACAGCAGCCAGAACATCCCGCATCCGGCCCAGAATCCGCGCCGCCCCCTCGGCGGCCGGGGCGCGGGCCCGCCTCCGAATCCACCGAAGTCACCGCCGCCCCCGCCGAAGCCCCCGCCACCGTGCGCTCCGCCACCGTGCACTCCGCCGCCGGCGTACGGGGTGTGCGGGCCACCCTGCTGGGGCGGCGCGCCGTGGGGCCCCGCCTGGTAGGGAGGCTGCGGCTGCCCGTACGGGCCGGGCTGCTGCGGCGGGCCGTACGGTCCCGGCTGGTGCGTCGCGCACGCGGGCACGGTGCCGAAGGCCCGGTCCACCGAGCGCCGCAGTTCGTGCACGAGGAGCAGATGGGCCAGCCGGCCGTCGGTGAACTCCACCTCGCGCAGCGCGAGGCGGATGCCGTGCACGGCGTCGTCGGCGAGCCTGCGGGCCTCGGTGAGGGAGGTGCCGGTGGCGGTGAGCGGGTTCCAGGCGCCTGACGCGGCGTCAGCCGCCATGTCCTCCACGGCGTCCAGGAGGTGGGCGAGCCGCCCGAAGAGCCGCCCGGCCTCGGCCAGCGGCGCGGCGTTGCCGGGGCGCCCGGCGAGCAGCGCGGTGTGCGCGAAGGCGGCGGCGGTGGCGGTCTCGGTGGGTTCGGTGACGGTGAGGAGCGGGGTGCCCGGCCCGGCCAGCGCCTCGATGCCGAGCTGCCGGTCCACGGCGTCGACCAGCACGGCGGTGTCGAAGCCGACGGCCGTGCCGCCGCGGGCGCCGGCGCGGCCCCAGCTGCCGGCGACCCGGCGGGCGGCGAGCGCCACCGGGCGGCGGGCCAGCAGTCCGTCGCCGTCGGCGACGTGGTCGCGCACCTTGGCGGAGGCGAGCACCAGGGAGACGGCCGCGGCGAGCCGGGCGCCCTCGCCCTGGGCCACGGACGCGGCGCGCATCCCGCGCAGCGGGCACGGTCCGGCCGTGCGCCGCCACCGGCCGCCCTCGCGCTCGCCCTGAGCCTCCGTCAGAACCGAGACGAGCAGCCCGTCGTAGTTGGTCACCACCCGGGCGAGCTGGCCGTGGTCGGAGCGGAGCGCGAGGCACAGGCCGCACAGATGCGCCATCCACTCGGTCTTGAGCCGTTCACCGAGACGATGACCGCAAGGCCGGACTATTCCGAACAAAACACTTCCCCCGTGGTCCGTACGACGCGGATTCGGCCGCATCGTATCGGCCACTTCGTTCACCCGTACGCACCGCCCGTCACCCGGACGCCGCGAAGAATCATATTTCACTCACAGTCAGCAGCGGCATACGTCAACACCCTTGGGGTATCCGGGCTCTCGACGGATTCGCTGTGCACCAGTACCGTCACAAACCCCCCGCGCGGCGTCTATCCACTTGGCGCGACATCCGCATCATGGACGACCATGGGGAATGCGGAAGGCACGAAAGACCGCTGTGAGAGGAGGCGTCCATGGGATCGGTGCGCAAGGCGAGTGCGTGGCTCGGCCTCGTCGACGACAACGATGACGAGCGCTACTACGACGACGAGACTTACGAGGGGAACGAGCCCGGCGACGCCTGGGTCACGGACCCGCGGGTGAAGGTGGCTTCGGACACCGCCGAGGAGAAGGGCCGCCGGATCGGCACCGTGACCCCGGACAGCTTCCGGGACGCGCGCGCCATCGGCGAGCTGTTCCGGGACGGGGTCCCGGTGATCATGAATCTGACGGCCATGGAGCCGGCCGACGCCAAGCGCGTCGTCGACTTCGCCGCGGGGCTCATCTTCGGGCTGCGCGGTTCGATCGAGCGGGTCTCGACCCGGGTGTTCCTGCTGACCCCCGCCCACACGGAGATCGTGAACGGCGACCCGGCCGCGCACCGCGCGGACGGTTTCTTCAATCAGAGCTGAGGCAGGGCCGATCCCCGGCCCCGCCTCCGCTCCCCGGCGGCTTACCGGAACGCGTCCAGTCCGGTGAGCGCCTTGCCCAGCACCAGCTGGTGCATCTCGACGGTGCCCTCGTAGGTGAGCACCGATTCCAGGTTGGTCGCGTGCCGCATCACGGGATACTCGAGGGAGATGCCGTTGGCACCGAGAATCGTGCGGGCCGTACGGCAGATGTCGATGGCCTCGCGGACGTTGTTGAGCTTGCCGAAGCTGACCTGCTCCGGACGCAGGCGGCCGGCGTCCATCCGTCGCCCCAGATGGTGGGCGAGCAGAATCCCCTTGTGCAGTTCGACCGCCATGTCGGCGAGCTTGGCCTGGGTGAGCTGGAACCCGCCGAGGGGCCGCCCGAACTGCTCCCGGGACTTCGCGTAGTCGACGGCGGTCTCGAAACAGGTGCGAGCCGCGCCCATCGCGCCCCACACGATGCCGTACCGGGCGTGCGAGAGACAGCTGAGCGGGCCGCGCAGCCCGGTCACGCCCGGCAGCACCGCGTCGGCGGGCAGCCGTACGTCGTCCAGGACCAGTTCGCTGGTGACGCTGGCGCGCAGGGACCACTTGTGCTTGATCTCGGGCGCCGAGAAGCCGGGGGCGTCGGTGGGCACGGCGAAGCCGCGGATGCCGTCGTCGGTCTGCGCCCAGACGACGGCGACCCCGGCGACGGAGCCGTTGGTGATCCACATCTTGCGGCCGTTCAGCACCCAGTCGGTCCCGTCCTTCTTGGCGTACGTCCGCATGGCGGCGGGGTCGGAGCCGTGGTCGGGCTCGGTGAGACCGAAGCAGCCGATGACCTCCCCGGCCGCCATCCGCGGCAGCCAGGTCTGCTTCTGCTCCTCGTTGCCGAAGCGGTGGATGGCGTACATGGCGAGGGAGCCCTGCACCGAGACCAGGGAGCGGATGCCCGAGTCGGCGGCCTCCAGCTCCAGGCAGGCGAGCCCGTACTGCACGGCGCTGGCGCCCGCGCAGCCGTACCCGTCGAGGGACATGCCGAGCGCGCCGATGGCGCCGAGCTCCCGGGCCAGCTCACGGATCTGCGGCAGCTCACCGCTCTCGTACCAGTCGGCGACGTACGGCAGCACCCGGTCCGCCGCCCAGCCACGCACGGTGTCCCGGACGGCCAGGTCCTCCGGTTCGAGGAGATCGTCCAGGCCGAGCGGGTCGGCGGGATCGAACGGCGGCAGCTTGGCGGACGTGGACACGGGCACCCTCCGGCGGCTCGTGAGCAGCGGCACCAGCTCTGACCAGCACCGCCAGTCTCGGATTCAGGGCGACGCTACGACGCGGTCTCCCGATCGTCCAGCGTCAGCCGCTCAGGCGGACACCCGGGACTCGGCCACCTCACGCGGCGCCGGCACCTCGGCCTTGGCGCCCTCCGGCTCGCAGTGCATCACCCGCGGCAGACGCAGCGCCATCGCCGCGCCGAGCAGCAGCAACCCCGCGCTGACCAGCAGCGTCACATGGAGTCCGTGCACGAAACAGTCCCGCGCGGCGCTGCGCAGGGCCGCGCCCGCCTCGCCGCCGAGCCGGCCCGCCACGGCGTAGGCCTCGCCCAGCGAGTGGCCCGCGGCGGCCGAGGCGTCCGCGGGCACCCCGGGCACCGAGGTCAGGCCGGGCGTGTAGGCGGCGTTCATCACGCTGCCGAGCAGGGCGATACCGATGCCCGCGCCCAGCTGGTACGAGGTCTCGCCGATCGCCGCCGCCCCGCCGGCCTGCTCCTGCGGGGCCTCGCTCAGCATCGACTCGTACGCGCCGAACAGCGTGGTCTCCAGGCCGAAGCCGAGCAGCACGAACCCGGACAGCATCAGCGCGGCGTTGTCCTCGCGGCCCATCGCGGTCAGCAGCACCACGGCGCCCGCCGTCAGGCAGAAGCCGAACACCACCATCCGGCGCGGGCCGAACCGGCGCAGCATCCGCGCCCCGAACAGGCCCGCCGCCATCGCCGCCACGGTCAGCGGCAGCAGCCGCAGCCCGGTCTCCAGCGGGGAGAGCCCCAGCACCAGCTGGAGGTACTGCGCCGCGATCAGCTCCAGGCCGACCAGGGCGAGCATGGCCAGCACGATGCAGCCGACGGAGGTGCTGAACGCCGGCCGGGCGAACATTCTCAGATCGACCAGCGGATACGCCCGCCGCCGCTGCCGTCGCACGAAGAGCGCCAGCAGGACGGCGCCGACGAGCAGCGGCACGACGGTGAACGGGCCGGTCATGTCCTCCCCGCCGCCGAGCCGCTTGACGCCGAGCACGGCGCCGAAGAGTCCGGCGGCCGCCATCAGCGCGCCGACCACGTCCCAGGGGCCCTTGCCGTCCCCCCTGGACTCGGGCAGCAGCAGCCGCCCCACCGGCAGGCTGACCAGCATCAGCGGAATGTTGATCAGGAAGACCGAGCCCCACCAGAAGTGCTCGACCAGGAACCCGCCGAGTACGGGCCCGGTGGCGGCGCCGATCGCGGCGACGGCCGTCCAGACGCCGATGGCCGTGGCCCGTTCGCGCCGGTCGGGGAAGACGGCGCGCAGGATGGACAGCGTGGCCGGCATGATCATCGCGCCGCCGACTCCGAGCAGCACCCGGGCGGCGATGAGGACCGTCGGCGTGTCGGCCATCGCGGCGACGGCGGACGCCACGCCGAACAGCGTGTAGCCGCCGAGGAGGACTCGCCGTCTCCCCACCCGGTCGCCGAGCGTGCCGAAGAGGATCAGCAGCGAGGCACAGACCAGGGGGTAGGCGTCGACGATCCAGAGCAGGGCGGTGGAGCTGGGCCGGAGGTCCTCGGTGACCGCGGGGACGGCGACGTGGAGGACGGTCGCGTCCAGGGCGACCAGCAGCAGGCTCACACAGAGGACGAACAGGACGACCCAGCGGTTG
>NZ_DASQNH010000058.1:0-68140 GCF_035645055.1 Streptomyces sp.
GTGCCCCGGAGCCCCGTACGGCGGCGCGGGCCGCGGCGGCGCCGCCGTACGGCGGGACGGGCACGGCGGGGCCCGCGTGGGCGTCCGGCACCGGTGCGTATCCCATGGCGGGCGCGCCGCCGCCCGCCGAGAAGTTCACCCCGCGTTCGATGCGGTCGAGGCGGGCCATCAGGGACCGCTCGTCGCCGTACGCGGCGGGCAGCAGCACACGGGCGCAGATCAGTTCCAGCTGGAGGCGCGGGGACGTGGCGCCTCGCATCTCGGTCAGACCCTCGTTGACGAGGTCCGCGGCGCGGCTCAGCTCGGCGGCGCCGAAGACACCGGCCTGGGCCTGCATCCGCTCCAGGACGTCGGCGGGGGCGTCGATGAGCCCCTTCTCGACGGCGTCCGGCACGGCGGCGAGGATCACGAGGTCGCGCAGCCGCTCCAGCAGGTCGGCGACGAACCGGCGCGGGTCGTTTCCGCCCTCGATGACCCGGTCCACGACCTCGAAGGCGGCGGCGCCGTCACCGGTGGCGAAGGCCTCGACGACGGAGTCCAGCAGCGAGCCGTCGGTGTAGCCGAGGAGGGAGGTGGCCATGGCATACGTCACACCCTCCTCCCGCGCACCGGCGAGCAGCTGGTCCATGACGGACATGGAGTCACGCACGGAACCGCCGCCGGCCCGCACGACGAGCGGCAGGACGCCCTCCTCGACGGGGATGTCCTCCTTCTGGCACACCTGGGCGAGGTACTCCCGGAGGGTGCCCGGCGGCACGAGCCGGAACGGGTAGTGATGGGTCCGGGACCGGATGGTCCCGATGACCTTCTCCGGCTCGGTGGTCGCGAAGATGAACTTCAGATGCTCCGGGGGCTCCTCGACGACCTTGAGGAGCGCGTTGAAACCGGCCGACGTGACCATGTGGGCCTCGTCGATGATGTAGATCTTGTACCGGCTGGAGGCGGGGCCGAAGAAGGCCTTCTCGCGCAGCTCACGGGCGTCGTCCACACCACCGTGGGACGCGGCGTCGATCTCGATGACGTCGATCGACCCGGGGCCGTTGCGGGCGAGGTCCCGGCACGACTGGCACTCCCCGCAGGGCGTCGGGGTGGGACCTTGCTCACAGTTCAGACAGCGGGCCAGGATCCGGGCGCTGGTCGTCTTGCCGCACCCGCGCGGACCACTGAACAGGTACGCGTGATTGACCCGGTTGTTCCGCAGCGCCTGCTGCAACGGGTCGGTGACATGCTCCTGCCCGATGACCTCGGCGAACGACTCCGGGCGATAGCGGCGGTACAGCGCGAGAGACGACACGCATACGAGGTTATAGGCGCCCGCTGACAACCGGACCCGCCCGAAGATCCACCGCGGCCGCGGGAGAGATCCACCTCGGTCAGAGAGGAGATCCATCTCGGTCGCCGGGAAGATCCGCACTCAGTCACCGGGAAGATCCGCCCCCGGCAACGCAAGCGCCCCCCACGCACCCGCCAGAGCCGACCTACCCTTGCTGCCTTCCGGCCCTGGGGGAGTTCAGTCAGATAGCGCCGCGTGAGGGGCTGCGCACAGCCTACCCGATGGCGGCCTGCGAGAACGAGTTCGCGAGCACTCCCTCGGGTCATGTAATGTTCTCGACGGAGGATTCGCCTAGAGGCCTAGGGCGCACGCTTGGAAAGCGTGTTGGGGGCAACCCCTCACGAGTTCGAATCTCGTATCCTCCGCCAGTGCCTCACCGGGCACGATGTCGAAGGGCCCCACCGCTTGCGGTGGGGCCCTTCGACATGTCCGTCGGGGCGCCGTCCCGTAAAGCTCTAGGCGCCCTCGTTCCGGTGCCGGCGAGGGCGGTCGGGGAGCCAGAAGGCGCGGGACATGACCCTCTGCTCGTGCTTGGTCTGCTCCCGGGTCAGCTGTTCCTTGAAGCGGCGTCCGTGTGCCCTCAGGGCCACGGTGGTGAGCCGTTCGGCGAGGGTGCCGAGTCCGGCCGACTGGAGGGTGTCGACGAGGACCGCCTGATCGGTGAGCGAGCGCGTCCGTACCGTGTGGTGCACGAGCCGTTCCAGCACGCGTTCGACGCGCGGGCGGACGCCGCCGGCCGAGTCGAGCCGCCTGGCCAGCAGGGCGACGTCGACGATCGGGCAGTGGACGTACCGGTCGTGGATGATCGCGTCGAGATGTGCGGTGAGCGAGGCCGCTTCGAGGGCCAGCAGCAGGGGAGCCAGGGTCGCCGGGTCCATGGTGCCGGCGTGGCGGCACAGGACGTGCCGGCTGGCGTAGGCCGATCCGGCCTCGGCGAGGGCCGCGAGGAAGAGGCCCGCCTGGCCGACCAGCTCGTCGTGCACCGTGCAGCGGAAGACGGCCTCGGCAGGCTCGTCCAGTCCGTGGCGCTCCAGCCAGGTGAGCAGTGCGGCGGCTTCGGCGGGCGTGAGGACCCGGGCCGCCGTCCGCATGATCGACTCCAGCCCCGGAGCCATACGGCCCAGCAGCTCCAGCAGCTGGACGATCTCGCTCACCGCTCTCGTCCGCACCGTCAGGACCAGCAGGTTCGCCGCGAACTGATGGCGCCCGGTCATATAGAGTTCACTGATCAGGACGGCGACGTCATCGACGGGACGGCTTTCCCCGGCCCGCGCCAGCACCGACCAGGCCCGGCCGTCCCGCAGCGCCAGGACGAGCGGGATCAGATGCCCGACGCTGCGGTTCTGGGTCCGGTCGAAGACGGACTCGGCATCCCGCTCCAGACCGTGGTGGGCCAGCGAGCGCAGGAACTCGGCCACGTCCGCCGCGGACCGGCCGGCCGCCGCCGCCCGCTGCAGGGCGTCGGCGTACCGGGCCAGGCACACCTCGCGCAGTCCGATGCTCAGCGTCACCAGGTCCGACACCGGCCGCTGGGCGGCAGCCGCGGACAGCGAGGCGACCACCGCGTCGTCGAGCTCGCCACCCGCCAGAGTGAGCGCCACGGACACCACGTCGGGGACCGGGCGGACCACGGCCGCCGCCCCCAACAGGCCCTCGGCATGCTGGGGAAGTCCCGCCCGGTGCAGCGCGAGGGCGAAGTCGGCGGCGTCCTCGGGCTGGTGGAACTTCACCGACGCCTGCACCAGGATCAGTACGTACTCCTCGAGGCCCTCCCGGAACAGCTCCCGGGCCAGGGAGCTGGTGTCGTCGACCGAGCGGACCATCACCATGGCGGGCAGCGCGGTCTGCGCGTGCGCGTCGAACCCCGCCTGCCGCAGGGCGGAGAGGAGGCCCGCCACCTCCTCGATGGTGCGCGACTGGCTGGCCGATCTCACCAGCTCGCTCGCCATGGCCTTCCGGGTACGCAGCTCCAGGTCCCCCACGGCCCGCACCAGCTCGGGCACCGAGGACCTGCGGTCCGCCTCCTCCAGCATCACCATGATGGAGGGGAGACCGTCGTCCTCCCGCTCGTCCCCGCCCAGCTCCTGAAGGGTTTCGAGCCTGGCCTCCAGCCGGTGGCACCGGTCCTCGGCGGCGATCAGTTCGGCGCGGGTGACCGCCAGGGCCTCCTGCAGGTAGATGACCTGTTCCTGAAGGTCACCGCTCTCCTCCTGGAGCCGTGCGTACTCGCCCTGCCACAGCTCCACCTCGCCCCGGTGCGCGAGGCGCTGTTCCTCCAGTTGCGTCTCCAGATTCCGGCACCGGCCCCGCACGCTCGCCAGGCGGGCCTCCCGGTCCAGCAGCGCCTCCTCCAGGGCGCGCTGCCGAGTCGTGATCCGCCGGGTCTCCTCGTCGGCATCGGCCAGCTTGTCCTGGAGGGCCTGCACCTCGCTGCTGTGCTGGTTGCTCTTCAGCGCCGCCCGGTGCAGATTCCGCAGGGCCGCCTCCGCCTCGGGGGTGAGGGGGGCCTGGACCTCCTGGACATCCGCGATGACGCCCGCGACGAAGTCCCACGGCGGGACCCGCTCACCGTTGAGGTAGCGGGTCACGGAGCTCGCGTTGAGGAACCGGCGTGCCGCGTAGCGCCGCACGCTGATTCCGAGCACGAGGAAGATCTGGCGCAGGTTCTCTGCCAGCGCTTGCCGCTCCGGGGGCAAACCGTCCTTCAGCGGGGCCAGATTGACCGGTCGGACCGGGATGGCCACGGCCACCTCGGCAGGGGTGCGCACCTGTCCGTCGTACATCCCGCCAGTATCGCGGCGCTCCAACTCGCCTTGTACCGAAGTGGTGTTGCCATCCCGGATGGCAACACCCGCGCGTGCTGCCATCCCGGATGGCAACACCGGCAGCGGCTTTCGGGGCCCTCCGACCCGCCGCGATGAACCACGATCGGAGCCGACACGCGCCGATCGTGAGCGAGAGGAAGACCATGACCATGACCGACGATGCCAAGCCCGGCCACGCCGCACGGCCCCGGACCGCCCGGGCGGCCTTCTGGCACCGTCTCGCCCGTCAAGCGGCCCTCGGCGCGGCCGGTGCGGCCGGTTCGGGGATGGTGAGCCTGCTGGTGTGGTGGCTGCGCGGCGGCTGACCCGCGCCGTCTGCCGGGATCAGGGCATCAGGGGATCAGGCGTTGTTCCTTCGCCGCTGCCACCGCTGCCGCTCTCGTGGTGACGCCGAGTTTGTCGTAGATGCGGCGGAGGTGGGTTTTGACGGTGGCCTCGCTGATGTAGAGGCTGCGGGCGATGTCGCGATTCGTCAGGCCCTGGACGAGGTGGCCGAGGATGTCGCGTTCGCGGGGGGTGAGGGTGGGGCGGGGGGTGCGGAGCTGGGACATCACGCGGCTGGCGACGGGGGGTGAGAGGGCCGTGCGGCCCTCGGCGGCGGCCTGGATCGCGGCGAAGAGTTCCTCGGGGCGCTCGGCCTTGAGGAGGTAGCCGGTGGCGCCCGCCTCGATGGCGCGGGTGATGTCCGCGTCGGTGTCGTAGGTGGTGAGGACCAGGATGTGCGGGGTCGTCCCGGTCCCGCCGTCCGGTTCCTCCGCCGCCAGGATGCGGCGGGTCGTTTCGACGCCGTCCATGCCCTCCCCCAGCTGGAGGTCCATGAGGACCACGTCGGGGCGGAGTCTGCGGGTCAGGGCGATGGCCTCCTCGCCCGTGGCCGCCTCGCCGGCGACCTCGATGTCCGGGGCGCTCGACAGCAGGGCGCGCAGGCCCGCGCGGACCACGGCGTGGTCGTCGCAGAGGAGGATCCGTACGGTCATTCCGGCTCCGGGGGTGGGCTGGTCAGGGGGATCGCCGCCGACAGGACCGTGCCTTCGCCGGGGGCCGACTCGATCGTCAGGGTGCCGCCCAGCTGGCGCAGGCGGGCGCGGATCGCGGGGAGGCCGTGACCGCGGATGTCGCGGCCGCGGACCGGTGCGCCGGGCGCACCGGGTGTCCCGGATGCCCCCGCCGTCCCGGGGACGAAGCCGCGGCCGTCGTCCGCGACGTCCAGGACGATCTGGTCGTCCAGGCAGGTCAGGGTGATCGTCGCGGTGGTGGCCGCCGCGTGTTCGCGGACGTTGGCCAGGGCGCCCTGCGCGATGCGCAGCAGGGCCGACTCGACCAGGGCGGGGAGGGGGGCGGCGGGAGTGCCCTCCGTGTACAGGCGGACCGTGAGGGCGGCGTCGGTCTCCCGTTCCGCCAGCGCGGCCAGGGCGTCCCGCAGGCCCGCCCCGCTCGCCAGGTCGGCCGGGGTGAGGTCGTGGACGAAGCGGCGGGCCTCGGCGAGGTTGTGTTCGGCGACCGAGGCGGCCGTACGGATGTGGGAGCGGGCCGTGTCCGGGTCGGTCTCCCAGAGGAGGTCCGCCGCCTGGAGCAGCATCCGCTGGCTGGACAGGCCCTGGGCGACGGTGTCGTGGATCTCCCGGGCCAGGCGTTCCCGCTCGGCCAGCATGCCTTCGCGGCGCTCGGTGGCGGCGAGGACGCGGCGGGTGCGGACCAGGTCGTCGATGAGGACGCGCTGGCGGGCCGACTGGCGTTCCATGGTGACGAAGACGGCCGTGGCGATCGCGGCCACCGCCGGGGGCGCGAGGAGGACGTTCGGGTCGGCCCAGCCCGCCAGTTCCAGCTGGGCGGCCACCACCAGGCCGGTGAGCAGCGCGACCAGGGTGACGGCGGCCCGCGGCGGCAGTGTGCGCAGGCCGGTGTAGAAGAGCGGGACGGCGCACCACGCGAAGCTCGGGGCGAGGGCCACCAGGGTCGCCCAGGTGGCCACCACCGCTCCCAGCCAGATCATCCGCCGCGCGGTGAGGCGGGCGCCGAGCGCCGGGCCGAGCACGTACAGCGCCGCCAGCAGGACCGAGAGGGCGATGACCCAGGGGGTGCGGGGTTCGGGGCCGTGCCGGGCGAGGTAGCGGGCGAGGGAGGCGCCGAGCAGCACGAAGAATGCGGTGTGCATGACGGCGGTGAGGGCGGTGCGGGCGTCCTGTCCGACGTCCTCCGCGGCCTCCTCGGCCTGCGCGTCCTCGGCGGCCTCGGCGTCCTCCGCGTTCGGTCCGGTGTCCCGTACCGCGTCGTCCGGCGGGTGCCTCATCCGGTTCTCCCTCCTTCCTCTTCCGCGCTGAACGGGGCTGAACTGGGCAAACATCTCCATTGTCGGCCCCGGCGGGCCATCCGGGGTCAGCCGTTCGGATGACCCCCGGGTCGTCCGGTCCGGTCGCTCGGCCGAGCCCCTACGACGACCGGACGGGCCCGGATACGGCCGGAGGATCGAGGTCGGTTCCGCTCCACGAGCGAACGACGAGCCGACCGACGAAAGGTCACCCCCGATGAAGCACAGCAAGAACACGATGAAGCACAGCGAGAAGCTGTCCCGCCGCGCCCGCGTCCTGACCGGTGCCGCCCTGCTCGCCGCCGTCGCCGCCACCGGCACGGTCGCCGCGCACGCCGCCGACTCCACCGGCGCCGCCGCTCCCGCGAGCGCCCCGGCCACCGCGTCGGGCGCCGCGCAGGACAACCTCACGCACAGCACCCATCTGACGATCGACGCCGCCGTCGAGGGCGCCCGGGCCGCGCTGGACGCCGCCGAGAAGGACGGCCGGCGCGTCACCGTCGCCGTCGTCGACCGCAACGGCAACACGCTCGTCACCCTCCGCGGCGACGGCGCCGGACCCCAGTCCTACGAGTCCGCCGAGAAGAAGGCGTACACCGCCGTCGCCTGGAACGCCCCCACCTCCGAACTCGCCGAGCGCCTGGCGCAGACGCCCAACCTGAAGGACATCCCCGGCACGCTCTTCCTCGCGGGCGGCGCCCCCGTCACCGCCAAGGGCGCTCCCGTCGCCGGCATCGGCGTCGCCGGGGCACCCTCCGGCGACCTCGACGAGAAGTACGCCCGGGCCGGCGTGGCGGCGCTGGCCCGCTGAGTGCCACGGAGTGCCACGGAGACCGCGGGGTTCACTCGATCCGCACCGTGCGCGCCACCGTCACCTGGTCGAACTCCGACACCCGCACCGTCACCTTCATCCGCCAGCTGCCCGGCACCGGCAGGTCGAGGGTGTCGGTGGCCCAGTAGCCGCCGCGGTCGGCGAGTTCCGCGTCGATCGGGCCGATGTCCTGGGCGGGGAGGGTGAAGGCGAGCCGGAGTTCGGGGACGGTGGCGAGGCCGCCGTCGGGGGCGAAGACGACGGCCTGGACGGAGTTCTCGCCGGTGCGGGCCGGGTCGAGGGTGATCTGTACCGTGCCGCTGCCGCCGGGGGTGCCGACGTCGAAGGGCACGCTGGTGGTGGTCGTGGGCGGCAGCCCGGTCACCGGTCCGGCCGCCGCCGCCTCGGCCGCGGCGCGGCCCGGCAGGGTGCCGGTCAGCAGGGTCGTGAGCGCCAGCACCACCGCGCCGACGACGAGTTCGGCGAGGACCGAGCGGCGCAGGCGTCGCCGGTCCGGGCGGGCGTCCAGCGGGCCGGGCTCTCGCGGTTCGGGGGCCGGGAGCGGCTCCCGGCGCGCGTCGGCGACCGGGCCCCCCGCTGCCTTTGGGGCGACCGCCGCCGCCGCGCCCACCGGCTCCGGCGCCTTCTCCCGTACGACCGTCACGTCCCTGGTCCGCGTCGGCTCCCGCACCAGCCGCCGGGACACCGCCGCCGCGCCCAGCAGCACCACGACCGCCGCGAGTTTGAGCAGCAGCAGGCGGCCGTACGCGGTCCGGCCGAGCGCGTCGAGCGAGCCCAGGCCGCGCCAGGACTGGTAGACGCCGGTGGCCGCGAGGACGGTCACGGAGGTGAAGGCGAGACGGGAGTAGCGGTGCACGGTCGCGGCGGGGAGGGTGTCGCGGCGCAGGCAGGCCAGCAGCGCGGCGAGTCCGCCGAGCCAGGCCGCCATGGCCAGCAGGTGCAGCACCGAGGAGGTCATCGCCACCGGTACCTGGATCCCGGCGGAGGCGTGCTCGGCGGCGGCCCAGGTGAGGGCGAGGCCCACGGCGAACACCGCGTGGATCCAGGGCATACGGCGCCTGGGCAGCCGTACGAGCAGCAGGAGGAGCGCCAGACGGCACAGCAGGGCGATCCCGGGGCGGCCGGTCACGGTCCGTCGCAGGCCGTCCGGGTCGAGGGCCGTCCAGGGGGCCGTGCCCGTCTCGTACGGGGCGCGCAGGAGGAGCAGGGCGAGGGTGGTCGCGAGCAGGGTCCACCAGCCCGTGGCGAGCAGTCCGCGCAGCGGGCGGGGGTCGGGCGGGCGGCAGACGGTGGCGAAGGCTGCGGTGCCGAGGAGGAGGGCCACGGCGAGGTAGGCGAGGTGGCGGGCGAGGGTGTGCAGGGCCTTGGTCGCCGGGTGTTCGGGCGGGCCGGTGTCCGGCAGGGCCGTCGTACGGCTGCGTTCGCCGATGGAGAAGGTGAAGGCACCGGAGACGGGGTGGCTGTCGGCGGAGACGACCCGCCAGGCCACCGTGTAGGTGCCGGTGCGCAGGCCGTCGGGCAGGGTGACGCGGACCGTGTCGTCGCCGTCGGGCGCGTGCTGCGTCTCGCCGAGGCGGACCCGACGATTGTCGGGGCCGAGCAGCCGCACGGAGCCGTCGAGCAGGCCGACGGACTCGGTGAAGGAGAGGGTGAGCTGCCGGGGCGCGGTCTTCAGGACGGTGCCGTCGCGGGGGTCGGTGCCGGAGAGCGCGGCGTGCGCGGAGGCGGGGGCGGCGGAGCCCAGGAGGACGAGCAGGGTCAGAAGCGCTATCGGCAGCGCTGTCAGGAGCGCGGAGCCGCGCAGTCGTCCGCCCTCGTGCATCAGGTCCGTACACCTCCGGGGAGAGCCGCTCAGGACTCCTCGGGAGTCCTCAGGAGTCATACGGCTGTCCCGGCCCGGGCGTTCAGCCGCTCACCAGGTCGGCCGCGCCGTCACCCCGCCGTCAGGGCGGTCTGCCCCTCCAGCAGCCCTTCCAGCCTTCTCATGGACGGCAGAGTTCCGTGATCCGCGCGGCCTCGGACGGATAGCGCGCCGTCAGGTCGGCGGGGTCGCCGTGCTCGTAGTCGGCGTAGGTGAAGCCGGGTGCCATGGTGCAGCCGAAGAGCGTCCAGGAGCCGCCCTCGGCGACCCGGCCGCCCATCCAGGTACCGGCGGGCACGATCAGCTGGACCCGCTGGCCGCCGAGGACGTCCGGGCCGAGCACGGCGGTGCGGGTGGTGCCGTCGGGGGCTAGCAGCAGGAGTTCCAGGGGGTCGCCGAGGTAGAAGTGCCAGATCTCGTCGGTGGGGAGGCGGTGCAGCGCCGAGTGGTCGTCCCGGGTGAGCAGGGCGACGATGGCGCTGCCCTCGGGGCGGCCGTCGGGGCGTTCGGGACCGGCCCAGGTGCGCCGGAACAGGCCGCCCTCGCGCGGGATCGGTTCGAGTCCGTAGTGCGCGATCAGGTCTTCGGGCGTCACCCCCAGAAGGCTACTCCGACGGCCGTCCCCCCGGGCGATCCGGACGGTCTCCCCGGGATCACGCGGGGGAGACGGCCTCCCGGCGCAGGAAGGCGAGTCGGGCCCGCTTCTCCGGCAGGTACACCTCCGGCAGGTCGACCTCCGGAAGCACCACCGCCGGGCCCGTCTGGAATCCCTGCTTCGCGAACCGGGCGATGGCCTTCTCGTTGCGCACGTCCGGGTCGACGACGATCCGGCGCCGGTCGAGGGTGCGGAAGACGTACGCGGTGATGGCGGCCACCAGTCCGGCCGTCCAGCCGGGACGCGCGCCGCCCGTCGCCGTGGTGGGGGCGAGGAGCAGGTGGACGCCGATGTCGCCCGGCTCGACCTCGTAGCACTCGCTCACCCGGTCGGCCTCCGGCTCGTAGGTCTGGAGCAGGGCGGCCGGAGTGCCGTCCTTCACGAGGAGGAAGGCGTGGTGGGTGTCGAGGGTGTCCATGTGCAGGTACACGTCGGCGACCTGGTCCCGGGTCAGGTCGTTCATGCCCCAGAAGGAGGCCCGTTCCTCGCTGACCCAGCCATGGACGACCTCGGCGTCACCCTTGGCGTCGAGGGGAAGGATGCGGACGGTGCCGAAGCCGTCGATCACCTCCTCGTGGACGGTTTCACGTGAAACATAGGGATCGGACAACGGCTTCTCAGACATCGGTCTCCTTCATGAGCTGGTCCCAGTCGGTGACGACCGGGACGAGTTCTCCCCCGGTCCACAGGGGGAGCTGGTCACGGTGGTGCGGCGAGCCGGGCACGCCGGACGCGCCGAACGGCACGACCCACCGGCTGTCCTCACGACGGGCCAGGTCCCACACATAGCGGGCGGCCGGTCCGCGGGCGGCCAGGTCGGTGAGGCCGGGGACGGCGGAGGTGCACAGCACACAGTCGTGGTCGCCGGAGAGGCCGGGTTCGTCGTACGACGTGCCGGTCAGGGCCCGCCAGGGGGCGAGGCGGTGGGTGTCGCCCCACGTGCCCCGCGGCGGCTCCCCCGCGACCTCCTCCAGCGCTTCGCGGACCAGGGCGGGGCGGTCGATGCCGTACAGCTCCTCCGCGCGGAGGAGGTGTTCGAGGGCGTAGCCGATGCGCACGGTGGGGTTGAGCCAGGGCAGCAGGGCATCGGGGTAGGCGGGCACCTCGCTGAGCGGCGCGAACGCCGGGTGCGCGGCGAGGCGGCGGACGAGTGCGCTGCGCACGGCCGCGTAGGCGGCGGCGTCGGTGCTGCCGGCGTCCATGCGGCGGTCCCAGCGCAGCAGCCGGTCGCGCAGCCGCTCCGCCTCGGGGGTGAGGCCGTCGAGGGCGGCGAGCCGGTCGAGGAGGGGCGTGGCGGAGGCGAGGTGGGTGTCCATGTGGAGTGCGGGCATGTCGCCGGGCGCCCAGCGCTCCTTCTGCGCGAGCAGGGCGGCGATGCGTTCGGCGCGGTGCGGCGGGGCGAACTCGACGCCGAGAGGGGCGGCGGGGCCGCGCTGGTTGGCCATGACGGCGACGCCGTCGGTGAGGCCCGCGCGGGGCGTCTGCTGCCAGCCGGTCCACTCATGGCCGGGCTCCCAGGCGGGGACGGGCCGGACACGGTTGGCGAAGGGCCGTTCCGGCACGCGGCCCGCGACCCGGTGCAGGGTGCCGCCCTCGGTGTCGGCGGCCTGCACCACGTTGACCGGCTCGGCCCATCGGTCGAAGGCCCGGTCGACGTCGGCCACCGTGCGGGCCCGCAGCAGCGGGAGCAGGGCGCCGAAGCCGAGGTCGGCGGTGACGCGGGGCGGACAGCGCAGGCTGAGGGCGAGCGGGGTGCCGTCGTCGAGGCCCTCGGGGCCGCCCGCGACGACCGGACCCCGGTCGGTCTCGATCACCTCGACGGGCACCCGCTCCTCACCGCGCACCTCCACGTACTCGGTGTGCAGGGCCGCGCGGTGCCAGCCGCCGTCGGGTCCGAGTGCCTCCACCCCGGCCCCGGTGCGGCGCAGCCGTTCCTCGTACAGGTCCTGGTAGTCGGCCATCGCGTTGGTGATGGCCCAGGCGACAGCGCCGGTGTGGCCGAAGTGGGCGATGCCGGGGACGCCGGGCACAGCGAGGCCGACGACGTCGAACTCCGGGCAGGACAGACGGATCTGCTGGTAGACGCCGGGGTCCTCGATCCAGCGGTGCGGGTCGCCGGCGATGACGGCGTGTCCGGTCACGGTGCGCTCGCCGGACACCAGCCAGCCGTTGCTGCCGGAGGTGCCGGGCCCGTCGGTGGCGAACAGCCCGACGGCCTCGGGCCCCAGGTGCCGTACGGCGTGGGCGCGCCAGAGCTTGGCGGGGAAGCCGGCGAAGAGGAGGTGGGTGGACAGCCAGACGGCGAACGGGGTCCAGGGCTCCCAGCGGCCGGGCGCCAGGCCGGTCTCGGCGAACTCGGGGGCGCGGCGGGCGCCTTCCGCGAGGCCCTCGTTGACGCCGTCGACATAGGCCCGGACGAAGTCCGCCGACTCGGGGTCGCGTTCGGCGAGGGCGTCGAAGCAGCGGCGGGCGGTGTCGGCGAGCCGGGCGCGGCGGGCGAGGAGGTCCCAGGAGAGGGCGTCGGTGCCGAGGAAGGCCGCCGAGGTGCCCTGGGCGCGGTGGCGTTCGATCTCCAGCTGCCAGGCGCGGTCGAGGGCGGTGACCCGGCCCTGGAGGCGGGCGAGTTCGGCTGCGCCGCCGGCCCGTAGGTGCGGGATACCCCAGCTGTCCCGGTAGATCCCGTGGGTCCCGGATCTTTCTGTCGTCACCCTGTGACCCCTCTTTGCTTTAGGTTAGGCTTGCCTAAGTCATTGCGTGGCGGAATCGTACGCGAAGCGTGAAGGGGCGCCATGGGGCAGGGGCACGGTTGGCAGGGCGCGGTCCTCAGGCTGATGCGCGGAAAGGACTACGTCCTCACCGTGACGGGCGCCGAGGCCGTCACCGAGGACTACCGGCGGGTGCACCTCACCGACGGCGGGCTGCTCGCGGCCACCGGCGTCCACCCGACCCTGTGGGTCCGGCTCTGGTTCGAAGGGCCGGCGGACGGACTGCCGAGCCGCGCGGACGCCGGGCGGCACGAGATCCGGACCGTGCCGCGCGAGGACGGCGGCGCCCGGCTCGCCGAGCGGGTCAGGGCCGAGCTGCCCGCGCTGCTGCGGGCCACCCCGCACCCGTACGTCTGGATCGCCTGCGACACCGCGACCACCCGCACCCTCGCGGCGTACGTCCGCAAGGAGCTGTCCGTGCCGAAGGAGCGGACGCACGCGCTGGGGTACTGGCGCGCGGCCTGAGGGCTCCCGCCGTGCGCGCGGCATCGGACGGCCCCCGCCGGGCGCGCGGCCCGTCGCCGGACGCGAGATCATCGCTCCATGGACGTCACCCTCCGACTCGCCCAGGACCCCGACGCCGACGCGCTCCTCGGCCGCAGCCCGCTCGCCGCGCTGGTCGGCATGCTGCTCGACCAGCAGATCCCGATGGAGTGGGCGTTCAAGGGGCCGTCGACGATCGCCCGGCGGCTCGGCGCCGACGACCTCGACGCGCACGAGATCGCCGCGTACGACCCGGAGGCGTTCGCCGCGCTGCTCAGCGACAAGCCGGCCGTGCACCGCTACCCGGGCTCGATGGCCCAGCGGATCCAGCAGCTGTGCCAGTACCTCGTGGAGCACTACGACGGTGACGCCGCGGCCGTGTGGCGGGACGCGGGCAGCGGACGCGAGCTGCTGAAGCGGCTCCAGGAACTGCCCGGCTTCGGCAGGCAGAAGGCGCAGATCTTCCTCGCCCTGCTCGGCAAGCAGCTCGGGGTCCGGCCCGAGGGGTGGCAGGAGGCGGCCGGCGACTACGGGCAGCCGGGGGCCTTCCGGTCCGTCGCCGACATCACCGGGCCGGAGTCGCTGGCCAAGGTGCGCGCGCACAAACAGGAGATGAAGGCGGCGGCGAAGGCCGCCAAGGCGGCGAAGAAGTAGCGGTCATTCGGCTGGCCCGTCCCGGGTGGCGGGGGGCGTACGCGCGGTCCGAGCATGAACCATGGCCGAGGCACCGACGGGCTCCCCGTGGGAACCCGAGTACGACGACCGCAGGACCCACCACACCGGACCGGCACCCGCCGGTCACGCACCCGAGCCCCCGTTCGAGGGCCCCCTGCACGCGCTGTCCCGCGCCGCCTGGCAGATCGTGCTGCTCACCGGTGTGGCCTCCCTGGTCCTGGGCGTCCTCGTCCTCGTCCGGCCGGGCGCGTCGCTGCGCGCCGCCGGGGTCCTCTTCGGCCTCTACCTCCTCCTCAGCGGCCTCCTGCAGCTGGTCTCCGCGTTCGGCACGCACAAGACGACCGCGCTGCGCGTCCTGGGGTTCATCAGCGGCGCGCTGTCGCTCCTGCTGGGCCTGCTCTGCTTCCGCGGCCCCCTGCAGTCGATCCTGCTGCTCGCCCTGTGGATCGGGATCGGCTGGCTGTTCCGCGGCATCACCCAGACCCTCGCCGCCGCCTCCGACCCCGGTGTGCCCGCGCGCGGCTGGCAGACGCTGCTCGGCGTCGTCACCTTCCTCGCCGGAGCCGTTCTGATCGTCTCCCCGTTCGAGTCGCTCGCCGTCCTCACCGTGGTCGGCGGCTGCTGGCTGATCGCGGTCGGTGTCGTCGAGATCCTCACCGCCGTCCGCATCCGGGCGCGGGCCCGGCAGGTCCCGCACGAACGGTGAGCGCCGCCGGTACGCCGGGGTCCGCGAGCGGCGGCACGGCGTCACCCCCGGCCCGCCCGGGCCACATGGCCGCGCCCGCGCGGACCCGCCGGGCAGCCGCGTCCGGGCAGGCCGGCGCACCGTACGCCCGGGACCGGCCGCGCCCCCGCCGCGTACGCCGAGCGAGCGGATCTCGGGGGTGGCGCCATGCGCGCCGTGGGTCCGCCGGGGAGACGGCTTCCGTGAGCATCGCGGCGAGTCGTGCGCGCGGCCGGATCCCGCTGCGGCTGCTCGTGCTGCTGCTCGCGTTGCTGATGCCGGCTGCGCCGGTGGCCGCCACCGGGATTCCGGTCACGGCGGTGGCGGGCGAGGTGGCCGAGGCCGATCTCACCGAGGCGGCGCCGCGGCCGGTCGCGCGGGGCACCGGACGTCCCGTCGTGCCGCGGCGGCCCTTGCCGGCCCCCGCGGCTCATCCCCTCCGTCCGGCCCCGTCCGCCGTCCCCGCGGGCCGCCCCGCGGTGGCCGTACCTCCGTACCGCGTCCGTGTCCTGCGTTCCGTGGTGCTGCGCTGCTGATCGGGCCCCGCCCCGGTCAGGTATCACCACGACACAAGGAGCACAACCATGCCCATGGATCCGTACGCGGTGCTGCGCGCCCTGGTCCGCGCCGAGGCGGCGCGCAGCGCCGAGAAGCCGGAAGCGCACAAGCCGCGCCCGCAGCAGCCCTCGGTGCCGGAACGGGGCCGCTGAGCAACCGGTACGGCCCGGCCGGGTCAGCGCCTGCGCCGGGCCGTACCGAAGACGGAGCGGGTGATCTCGCGGCCGATCTGGGTGCCGATCGAGCGGGCCAGGGACTTGAACATGCCGCTGCCGACGACCTGTTCGACGACGGAGGCGTCACCCCTCCGTTCCCTCTGGCCCCTCTGGCCCCTCTCGCCCCTCTCGCCCTTGTCGCCCCCGGCGCCCCTGTCGTCCTTCGGCCGCCGCTTCGGCTCCGGCTGCCGCTCCGGCTCCGGCTCCTCGCGCCGTCGCAGCTTCTCGTAGGCCGACTCCCTGTCCACAGGCTGTGCATACCGCTCGAACAGCGGGGAGCCCGTCACCGCCCGGTCCAGCGCGGCCGGCTCGACCGGGCCCATCAGCGACTCGGGCGCCCGCAGCCGGGTCGCGGCGACCGGTGTCGGCGCCCCCTTCTCGCTCAGCACCGTCACCACCGCCTCCCCGGTGCCCAGACCGGTCAGCAGCTCCTCCAGGTCGTAGGCGGAGTCCGGGAAGGTCCGCACCGTCGCCTTCAGCGCCTTCTGGTCGTCCGGGGTGAAGGCGCGCAGCGCGTGCTGGATCCGGTTGCCGAGCTGGGCGAGGACGTCGGCGGGGACGTCCTTCGGGGTCTGGGTGACGAAGAAGACCCCGACGCCCTTGGACCGGATGAGCCGCACGGTCTGCGTGATCGACTCCAGGAACGCCTTGGACGCGTCGCCGAACAGCAGATGCGCCTCGTCGAAGAAGAAGACGAGCTTCGGCTTGTCCACGTCCCCGACCTCGGGCAGATCGTGGAAGAGGTCCGCCAGCAGCCACATCAGGAAGGTGGAGAACAGCCGCGGCTTGTCCTGTACGGCGGGCAGCTCCAGCACGGAGACGACGCCCCGGCCGTCCGGCGCCGTCCGCAGCAGCTCCGCCGTGTCGAACTCCGGCTCCCCGAAGAACGTGCCCATGCCCTGCGCCTCGAACGCGGTCAGCGAGCGCAGGATCACCCCGGCCGTGGCCGCCGACAGCCCGCCGAGTTCCTTCAGCTCGGCCTTGCCCTCGTCGGAGGTGAGGAACGCGACGACGGCCCGCAGGTCCTTCAGGTCGAGCAGTTCCAGGCCCTTGCCGTCGGCGTAGTGGAAGATCAGGCCGAGGGACTGCTCCTGCGTCTGGTTCAGCCCGAGGACCTTGGACAGCAGGACCGGGCCGAAGCTGGTGACCGTGGCCCGTACGGGGATGCCGTGGCCGAGGCCGCCGAGGGCGTAGAACTCGGCGGGAAAACCGGTCGCCGTCCAGCGCTGGCGGACCTCGGCGGCACGCGAGCGGATCTTGTCGTTGTCCGCGCCCGGCGCGGAGACGCCGGAGACGTCGCCCTTCACGTCGGCCAGGAACACCGGCACGCCCTGCGCCGACAGCTGCTCGGCGATCAGCTGGAGCGTCTTGGTCTTGCCGGTGCCGGTGGCGCCCGCGACCAGACCGTGCCGGTTGAGCACCGGCAGCGGGACGCGTACCTGCGCGTCGGGCAGGCACCGGCCCTCCCAGAGCAGCGCGCCCAGGTCCAGGGCGGGCCCGGTGAACGCGTATCCGGAGGCGATCTCCAGCGCCTTTGCGGGGAGCGCGGGAGCATGCGTGGGCGCCTCGGGCGCGGGGGCGGCGGGCGGGATCTCGCGGTCGCTCATGGCAGCCCTCTCACATCGGCCCCCGTTTCCGTTTCGCCCCGGTTCACGGCATCTTTTCCAGCGTCGCACTCCCCCTTCATGGCTGCGCCCGGAACGCCGGGACCGGTAGGCTTTCCGTGTGATCTTCAAGCGCATCGGAAACGGCCGGCCGTACCCCGACCACGGCCGGGAAAGCACCCGGCAGTGGGCGGACGTGGCGCCGCGCCCGGTCCGCCTCGATCAGCTCGTGACGACCAAGCAGCAACTCGATCTGGAGACGCTGCTCGCCGAGGACTCCACCTTCTACGGCGACCTCTTCGCGCACGTCGTGAAGTGGCAGGGCGACCTCTATCTGGAGGACGGCCTGCACCGCGCGGTCCGCGCGGCCCTCCAGCAGCGCCAGGTGCTGCACGCACGCGTGCTCGAACTGGACTGACCCGTCCGCGGGCCCCGGTTGGCCCTTTCGGGTTCTTTCACGATTCCCGCGCCACGTCGAGTGATCATCTAATAGGCATCGCCGCCCGCGCGCACTACGCTGCGCCCATGAGCATGCTGACTCCCCCCGGCATGGGCGGCCAATACCGGATCACGGGGGACAAGTACCCGCGGATGCGCCGGCCCCGCAGGCGCGGCAGGCTCGTGGTCCTCGCCGCCGCCTCCGCCGCCGTCCTCGGCATGCTCGGCTGGGGCACCCTCCAGCTGATCGATGTCTTCACCGGCGACGGCGACAAGGCCGCCGCGGCCGGAACAAAGAGCGACTGCGGCACCGAGGCCAGCCCTTCACCCGGCGCGAGCCGACCCACCGCCGCGCTGCCCGAACCGGGCGCGATCACCGTGAACGTGCTCAACGCCACCACCCGCGCCGGCCTCGCCAAGAAGACCGCCGACGAGCTGAAGAAGCGCGGCTTCCGCATCGGGGACGTGGGGAACGCGCCGAAGGAGTACGACAAGAAGGTCAAGGGCGCCGGGATCCTCCTCGGTCCCGCAGCCGCCCTCAACACCTCGCTGCCGGTACTCGCCGCCCAGCTCCCGGCCGCCGAGCGCCGCACCGACGCCGCCCGGGCGGGCGGCGCCGTCGACCTGATCATCGGCGACGCGTACCGGTCCCTGGCCACCAGACCGGCCGCCGACAAGGCCCTGGCCGCGCTGACCGCCCCGGAGCCGACGCCGACGACGACGGCGAAGACGGCGAAGAAGACCTGCTGAACCCTCCTGGCGGCGCGGAAGAGCAGGTGAACCCCTTGCGGGCTTCCGGCCGGGCCGCCGCGTTCCGGCGGGCGCTCTCCCGCGCCCTTCGCGGCGCGCGCACCGGCCAGGCGCCGCTCCACAAGCCCGTGGCGGCCACGCCGGCGAGGCGCGCTCCGGGAGCCGGTGTCGGCCGCGTCCGGCGACGTGCCGCCCAACCCCGGAGGGGCTACTCCGCCGAGCCGTACATCCGGTCACCGGCGTCGCCGAGGCCCGGGACGATGTAGCCGTGCTCGTTCAGGCGCTCGTCGACGGAGGCGGTCACGACCGTGACCGGCGTTCCGGCCAGCTCCCGCTCCATGACCTCCACGCCCTCGGGGGAGGCCAGCAGCACCACGGCGGTCACATCGTCCGCGCCGCGCTTGATCAGCTCCTGGATCGCCGCGACCAGGGTGCCGCCGGTGGCCAGCATCGGGTCGAGGACGTAGACCTGGCGGCCGGAGAGGTCCTCCGGCATCCGGGTGGCGTAGGTCGAGGCCTGGAGCGTCTCCTCGTTGCGGATCATGCCCATGAAGCCGACCTCGGCGGTCGGCAGCAGCCGGACCATGCCCTCCAGCATGCCGAGCCCGGCGCGCAGGATCGGCACCACCAGCGGGCGCGGGTGGGAGAGCTTGACGCCGGTGGTGCGGGCGACCGGCGTCTGGATGTCGACCTGCTCGGTGCGCACGTCGCGCGTCGCCTCGTAGGCGAGCAGGGTGACCAGCTCGTCGGCAAGACGGCGGAAGGTCGCGGAGTCGGTGCGCTGGTCGCGCAGCGTGGTGAGCTTGTGGGCGACCAGGGGGTGGTCGACGACGTGGAGACGCATGCCCTAACAGTAACCGCGCCCGCTGTCCCCTTCCGCCCGTCGCACGGTGGCGTCAAACCGGCCGTCCGGGGGAAAGTGGAGAACGGACTGGGAGGTGTGCCTGTGCCCGAGCTGCCGGACCTGCCCGCGCCCGATCCGTCGGACGACGGGTCCCGCCCGGAGACCGACGCGGAGCGCCGCCGCCGGCGGGCGCAGTTCCTCCGGGAACTCGCCGAGGCCCGGGAGCTCCGCGACCGCGTCCAGCCACGCCGCGCCAAGGTGGCCCGGCTGCGCCACGCGATGCGTATGCGAACGTTCCGCTGGTAGCCGCGCCGGCGCGCGCGACGGCGGGAAGATCCGTGCCGCGTACGGACGTTGTGGGGGTGGGAGTGCGTGGACGGACCGGAAAGCCGCGTACGATCCGCAGGTGGCGGCAACGAGTCTGCTGGTGAGTCGTTCGCGGACGTGCGACGAAACAGCCGGACACAGGGGGCCGAAGACGTCCCCTGAACGCTTTGTTTCTGCCACGATTCCGAGTGGGTGGGGCTCGGAGCCCTGAACTCCCCGCCCGTAACCTCCGCCGGGGGGACCCCCAACCGGCACGCCTATGACCAGTGGGAGAGTCACGGTGTACTTCGCCGCACTGCTCGCGCGCACCGAAGACGGGTGGGAAGCGAGCGACACAGAGCTCGACGATGTGGAAACCCTGTCGGATCTGGCCGACCTGGCCCGGGAAGCCTCTCCCGACGAGGACACGGTGCTCGTCCTGATCGAGCAGGAGGGCGCCTGGTTCGGCGTCGTCCGGGTCGACGGCGAGGACGATCCTCGGATCTATGTGTCGGAAGCCGCCGCCGCTGCCCGCAGCAGCTACGGCGAGATCCTGCTCACCGACGAACTGCTCGGCCGGGAGCCCGGCGACGACCAGACCGACCTGGACGCCCTCGACCTCGACGGCACCGAGGACGGCGAACCGGAGCCCGCGGACGCCGACGAGGACGCCGGGACCGTCGGTTCCGCCGAGTCGGTGCCGCACGGCCCGGTCGGCGACCCCGGCCTCCTGGAGGACCTGGGCATCGACGCGAAGGAGCTGCGGGCTCTGGACGGTGACGCGGTCAACGCGATCGCCGACGCCCTCGGGGCCGCGGACGTCCTGGAGGCGGTCCGCTGACCACTCCTTCGGTGACCGGCGGCGCACCGGGTCCCGTCGACCCGGTGCGCGACCGCTGGCGGGCCGCCATGCGGCTCGCCCTGGACGAGGCGCGACTGGCCGCCCGGGGCGGGGACGTCCCGGTCGGCGCGGTCGTGCTCGCCCCGGACGGCACGACGGTCCTGGCGGCCGGCCACAACGAGCGGGAGGCGACCGGCGACCCGACCGCGCACGCGGAGGTCCTGGCGATCCGCCGGGCCGCCGCCGCGCTGGGCGAGTGGCGGCTGTCCGACTGCACCCTGGTGGTCACGCTGGAGCCCTGCACGATGTGCGCGGGCGCCCTCGTGCAGTCCCGGGTGGACCGGGTGGTCTACGGCGCCCGGGACGACAAGGCGGGTGCGGCCGGCTCCCTGTGGGACGTCGTCCGCGACCGCCGGCTCAACCACCGCCCCGAGGTGATCGAAGGCGTGCTCGCCGAGGAGTGCGCACGCCTGCTCACGGACTTCTTCCGCGCCCGCTGAGCCCCGTGAGCCCCCGGTGGCTCCCGTGCGCCGGGATGCCCCGGGAAACGGATTTCAGACCACGGCCCGGCGTGCTGTAAGGTCTCCCTCGGTAGCGTGTCCGAGCGGCCGAAGGAGCTCGCCTCGAAAGCGAGTGTGGCGCAAGTCACCGAGGGTTCAAATCCCTCCGCTACCGCTTGAGAAGGGCCCCGTCGTCAGACGGGGCCCTTCGTGCGATCATGAGCCCTCGACGCACACCGGTGACAGGAGTGACAGGGGAGGCCGCGGTGGCGGTGAACGCCAAGAAGATCGCCGTCTATCTGGTCGTGGTCTTCGTGCTCTACGTGATCATCACGGACCCGGAGGGGGCCGCCGGCTACGTCCAGATAGGCTTCGAGGGCATATCGGACGCCGCGGGGGCACTGGGCGACTTCGCGACGTGGGTCGCCAACGGAGGAAAGTCATGATCCGCCACTTGGTCCTGTTCAAGCTCGACGCGGGCATCGACCGCGACGACCCGCGCGTGGTGAAGGGCGTCGAGGCGTTCCGCGCGCTGGACGGCAAGATCCCCGAGATCCGCTTCTGGGAGCTGGGCTGGAACCTCAGCGACCGGCCCGTCGCCTATGACTTCGCCATCAACTCGGGCTTCGAGGACGCCGACGCGCTGCGCCGGTACGTGGAGCATCCGGAGCACCAGGCGGGGGTGGCGCTCTGGAAGGAGTTCGCCACCTGGGTGATCGCGGACTACGAGTACTGAGCCGCGGGACGCCGCCCGGCCGCTCCGCGCCTGAGCCCTCCGCCGTCCGGCGGGGGGCTTTTTCATGCCCTCTTCGATGGCTTTTATCTCAACTCATCCCTCAACACGGTGTTATGGGGTGCTTGCACACAGTGCACATGTCTTGTGATGCTATGACCGCTTTTGACGGATGAGTTGATCGATGAAGAGGTGGCGTTGACCGTGTCGGCCAGTACTGCGCCGCCCCAGGAAGCCGCATCGCGCGAAACCGCACCGCGCAGCCGCGGTGCCGACACCCGGGCCCTCACCCAGGTGCTCTTCGCCCAGCTCAAGGAGCTCCAGCCGGGCACACCGGAGCACGACCGGGTGCGCGGGGCGCTGATCGAGGCCAACCTCCCGCTGGTGCGGTACGCGGCGGCCCGGTTCCGCTCCCGCAACGAGCCGATGGAGGACGTCGTCCAGGTCGGCACCATCGGGCTGATCAACGCCATCGACCGCTTCGACCCGGACCGGGGCGTGCAGTTCCCCACCTTCGCGATGCCCACCGTGGTCGGCGAGATCAAGCGCTACTTCCGCGACAACGTGCGCACCGTCCACGTACCGCGCCGGCTGCACGAACTGTGGGTGCAGGTCAACAGCGCGACCGAGGACCTGACCACCGCCTTCGGGCGCTCCCCGACGACCGCCGAGATCGCCGAGCGGCTGCGGATCACCGAGGAGGAGGTGCTGTCCTGCATCGAGGCCGGGCGGTCGTACCACGCCACCTCGCTGGAGGCGGCCCAGGAGGGCGACGGACTGCCGGGCCTGCTCGACCGGCTGGGCTACGAGGATCCCGCACTGGACGGCGTGGAGCACCGCGACCTCGTCCGGCACTTGCTGGTGCAACTGCCGGAACGCGAACAGCGGATCCTGCTGCTGCGCTATTACAGCAACCTGACCCAGTCACAGATCAGCGCGGAGCTCGGCGTTTCCCAGATGCATGTCTCCCGGCTGCTCGCCCGCAGCTTCCAGCGGCTGCGGTCGGCGAACCGGATCGAGGCGTGACGCCCCGCGCCGGACGGTGCGGGACGCCCGTATGGGGCCGTTTGCGCACCGGGTGAATCAAACCGGCGCACAACCGAAAGCCTGATCCACCGGTCACCGTCGCGAGCGAATCGCTCACCTGCGCTGTCACCGGCGTCCAAGTGCCGAAATGCCGTCAGACCGCTTGTTTCCAGGGCGGATTCGCGTCCTGCATGTCGACATGTCACTACAGCGTGTTGCCGACATGTGACATTCTGCCGGAAGCGCGTTTGCCGGTGCCTCGGCTCCGGTATTCAGGTGAAGGCTGCGTTCCTCGGTGGGAGCGTCCGCCAGACCGTCCCGCGACCCAAAGGGGGTGGCATGTCCGCAGACCAGGGCAGCTCGAAGGTGCTCACGCTCACGAAGAGCGAGGCAGCGACCGTCGAGCCCGACGTGCTCGACGACGTTACGGCCCTCGGGGCCGTGCCGGCCCCGGCCCTCCCGACGGCAGACGCCCCGGCGGATGTCCCGGCCGACGTCCCGGTGCTGCCGGCCTCGGGAGACATCGACACCCGCACCCTGTCCCGCTCCCTGTTCCTGCGGCTCGCCGCGCTCGACGAGAACAGTCCCGAGCGCGCCTACGTCCGGGACACGCTGATCGAGCTGAACCTCCCCCTCGTGCGGTACGCGGCGGCCCGCTTCCGCTCCCGCAACGAGCCGATGGAGGACATCGTCCAGGTCGGCACCATCGGGCTGATCAAGGCCATCGACCGGTTCGACTGCGAACGCGGCGTGGAGTTCCCGACGTTCGCGATGCCGACGGTGGTCGGCGAGATCAAGCGGTTCTTCCGGGACACCTCGTGGTCGGTGCGGGTGCCCAGGCGGCTGCAGGAGCTGCGCCTGGCCCTGACCAAGGCCAGCGACGAACTCTCCCAGAAGCTGGACCGCTCGCCCACGGTCGGCGAACTCGCCGCCGTGCTGGGCGTGTCCGAGGAGGACGTGGTCGACGGCCTCGCGGTCGGCAACGCGTACACGGCGTCCTCACTGGACTCGCCGGCCCCCGAGGACGACGGCGGCGAGGGCTCACTGGCCGACCGGCTGGGTTACGAGGACAGTGCCCTGGAGGGCGTCGAGTACCGCGAGTCCCTGAAGCCGCTGCTCGCCAAGCTGCCCCCGCGCGAGCGCCGGATCATCATGCTCCGCTTCTTCGCCAACATGACCCAGTCGCAGATCGGCGAGGAGGTCGGCATCTCCCAGATGCATGTCTCC
Organism: Streptomyces sp.; assembly: GCF_035645055.1. Taxonomy (GTDB): domain Bacteria; phylum Actinomycetota; class Actinomycetes; order Streptomycetales; family Streptomycetaceae; genus Streptomyces. The sequence continues at coordinate 23,504 of NZ_DASQNH010000058.1, forward strand.
CGGCTGCTCACCCGGACGCTGGCGCAGCTGCGCGAAGGACTCATCTCCGACTGATGCCCCTCTTCTGAGGCGAGGCAGGGACGCGTGGCCGTCGAGGCGCCGTGATCGGCGCGTCGGCGGCCGTCCTGCGTCCGGGCGTGGTCCTGGCACGGGCGGCGGGAATCCGGAGGATCCGGGGGACGCGTCGCGAGCGGGAGGCGGACGCGGGGCGCGCAGACGGCGGTACGGCCGACGGGAGGCGTACGGCCGGTGCCGCTCGGCGAGGGCGGGCCGGGTGACTCCCCCGCGGCTGCGGCGAGTTCTCCCAGCTCCCGCACCGGGGCCGAACCGTCGGCGACAGGGGGCGCTTGCGCGCGGCAGCCCGCCCAGTGGGGACCGGTCCCGGCTGGGCGCCCGGGCGGCGGCTCGGCACAGAGCCCGGACGACGACCTCGCGGGCACCCGTCCGGCACCGCCCGGTTCACCGGGCCCGGCGCCGGCTCCCGGTGCTACGACGCCACGATCCGGTCGGCCGCGGCTGATGCGTGGAGGTGACGGTCGCCGTCCCGAACACCGGTGGGACCGCGGTGCGCGGGGGCCCGGTGACCCTCGGGACGCACCTGATCGGCGCACCGGGGGTCGGCTGGGGGACGGTCGAGTCCACCGTGGACCTCCCGGCGCCGGTCGCGGCCGGCGCGCGGGAGGAACGGAACTGGACGGTGTGCGTGGAGAAGGGGATGTCCGTCCAGGGCGAATAAGGGAAGCGAGGCGCTTCGCCGGCGCCGGACGCTACTTCAGCGCCAGCCAGGCGACCGCGGCGACGATCGCCACCGCGACGACGACACCGACGATCAGACCGATGCGGGGGCCCGCCGGAGCGGACGCCTGCCGCTGGGCCTGGGGCGCTTCGTCGACGAACGCGCGGAACATCTGAGTGCTGCCCGCGGGGTCGTAGTTGCCCTGGGGGTTCTGGGTGTTGGCCATGCCCCGAGACCCTAGCGAAGAGACGGGGTCCGGCCCAAGGCCGGGGTGGCGAAGACCAGGGTGTGCGCCGGATCGCCGTCGTATCCGCGCCCACCTGCACCTTTACACTCGCCAATACTTGCCTTTGCCAAGTTTTTATACCCCGCATGCCCGTTTTCATTTGCCTGTGGCAACCATCCATTTCTATGGTTGCCCTAAGCAACGAAGAATCCGGGAGATGCCTTATGGCCGAGCAGGCGCAGTACGCGGAGCTGGTGCGTCAGTTCAGTGCCTTCGGAGCCGTGAAGCGGGAGATGGGACGGATCCTGCCGGCCGACTGCCCCGCCGGCTCCGCCGCCGTGCTGACGCTGCTCGGCCGGCACGGCGACATGCGGATGAGCCGGCTCGCCGAGCTGCTGAGCGTGGACATGTCGGTGACCAGCCGCCATGTCACCCACCTCGCCGAGCGGGGCTGGATCCAGCGCTCCCCCGACCCGGCGGACAAGCGCTCCCGCATCCTGCACCTCACCCCGGCCGGCGAGGCCCGTCTGGACGAGCTGTCCGAGCGGACCACCCGGCTGCTCGCCGAGCGGCTGAGCGACTGGACCGACGACGAGGTCGGCCAGCTCACCCGGCTCATGGCCCGGCTGCGGGCGAGCTTCGACGACTGCCGTGCCGCACCGCAGCGCCCGCTGCGGCCCCCCGCACCGCCTCGGGCCGCGGCCGACCGCACGGCTCCCACCACCCGTACACCCGCATCAACGACGTAAGAAAAGGAAGCCCATGGCAACGACCACACCAGCCGGTGTGCGGGCCCACGCCAAGCACGGGGGAGGCTCCCACTCCACCGGTGGCGCATCCATGTCCCACCGGCAGATCATGGAGGCGCTCTCCGGGCTGCTGCTCGGCATGTTCGCCGCCATCCTGTCCTCGACGATCGTCACCAACGCGCTGCCCGAGATCGTCTCCGACCTCGGCGGCGGCCAGAGCGCCTACACCTGGGTCGTCACCTCCTCGCTGCTGGCGATGACGGCCTCCACCCCGCTGTGGGGCAAGCTCGCGGACCTGGTCAGCAAGAAGGCGCTGGTCCAGATAGCCCTGCTGGTGTACGTCGTCGGCTCGGTCGTGGCCGGTCTGTCGCAGAACCCGGCGATGCTGATCACCGCGCGGGCCATCCAGGGCCTGGGCGCCGGCGGTCTGTCCGCCCTGGCGCAGATCATCATGGCCGCGATGATCTCCCCCCGTGAGCGCGGCCGCTACTCCGGCTACCTCGGTGCCACGTTCGCGGTCGCGACGGTCGGCGGGCCGCTGCTCGGCGGTGTCATCACGGACACCGACTGGCTCGGCTGGCGCTGGTGCCTCTACGTCGGTGTGCCGTTCGCGCTGATCGCGCTGGTGGTGCTCCAGAAGACGCTGCACCTGCCGGTGGTCAAGCGCCAGGTGAAGGTCGACTGGGCCGGTGCCTTCTTCATCACCGCCGCCGTGTCGCTGCTGCTCGTCTGGGTGACCTTCGCCGACGACAAGTACGACTGGATGTCCTGGCAGACGGGCGTCATGGTGGGCGGCGCGATCGCCCTCACCCTGGTCTTCCTGCTCGTCGAGGCCAAGGCGAGCGAGCCGATCATCCCGCTGCGCCTGTTCAGGAACCGCACCATCACGCTGGCCTCGGTCGCCTCGCTGTTCGTCGGAATCGCGATGTTCGCCGGCACCGTCTACTTCAGCCAGTACTTCCAGCTGGCCCGGGACAAGTCCCCGACGATGTCCGGCGTCATGACGATCCCCATGATCGGCGGCCTGTTCGTCTCGTCCACGGTCTCCGGCCAGATCATCACCAAGACCGGCAAGTGGAAGGCCTGGCTGCTCGCGGGCGGTGTGCTGCTGACGGCGGGCCTCGGCCTGCTCGGCACCATGCGCTACGACACCCCCTACTGGCACATCGCGGTCTTCATGGCGCTGATGGGCCTCGGCGTCGGCATGATGATGCAGAACCTCGTGCTCTGCACCCAGAACCAGGTGGCCCCGAGCGACCTGGGCGCCGCCTCCTCCGTCGTGACCTTCTTCCGGTCGCTCGGCGGCGCGGTCGGCGTCTCGGTGCTCGGCTCCGTGATGTCGACCCGGATCGGCCACTACGCCTCGGACACCATCGGGCAGCTCAGCCCGCAGGAGCGGGCGGCGGCCGCGAAGGCCTCCGGCAGCGGCGCCATCCCCGACATGGACCTGCTGCCCGAGGGCATCCGCACCTGGCTGGAGAGCGCCTACGGGCACGGCATCGCCGACATCTTCCTCTACGTCGCGCCGATCGCCTTCCTCGCCTTCCTCGTCACCCTCTTCATCAAGGAGGTCCCGCTGCGGACGTCCGGCGCCCTCGCGCAGGCCGCGCAGACGGACACCCCGGTGAAGGCCGAGGCCCCGGCCGCGGCCGCGGTCGCCGAGGAGAAGGTCCCGAGCTGGGCCACGACCGCCGCGTCCGCCGCCGAGGCCGGTCCCGAGGGCACGCAGAAGCTCGCCCCGGCCGCCACCGTGGCCGCGCCCGCCGGGACCTCCGGCGACGGCATCCCGGTCCGCGGCCAGGTCCGCGGCGCCGAGGGCGCGCCCGCCCCGCAGGCCGCGGTCACGCTGATCTCGCTGTCCGGGCGGCAGCTGGGCCGGTCGGTCGCCCAGGCCGACGGCTCCTACGCGCTGGACGCGCCGGGGGCGGGCTCCTACGTGCTGATCGCCTCCGCCGACGGGTTCCAGCCGCAGGCGTCCACGATCGTGGTGAACGACGAGCCGGTGTCGTACGACGTCCTGCTCAGCGGCACCAGCGGGCTGAACGGTGTCGTACGGGCCGCCGAGAGCGCGCTGCCGGTGAAGGACGCGATGGTCGTCGTCACCGATGTGCGCGGTGATCTGCTGGCGAGCGCGGCCACCGGGGAGCAGGGCGAGTTCGGCTTCGCCGAGCTGGTGCCCGGCCCGGTGACCGTCGCGGTGAACGCCGCCGGGTTCCGGCCGCGTGCCCTGCCCGTCGAGGTGGGCGGCACCGGGGTCACCCGGGTCGAGGTCGACCTCGACGTCGGCGCCCGGGTGCAGGGCGTGGTGCGCGCCCCGCACGGTCCCCTCGCGGACGCCCGCGTGACCCTCGTGGACGCGGCGGGCAACGTGGCCGGCACGGCCACCACCGGGACGGACGGCGCGTACGCCTTCACCGACCTGGACGGCGGCGAGTACACGGTCATCGCGACCGGTTACCCGCCGGTGGCGACCGCCCTGACGGTCGGCGGCGCGGGCGTCGACGACCACGACATCGAACTCGCCCACCCCGGCGAGTGACCCCGACCCCGGCCCGTGGCGCGCGCTCTGAGCGGAGGCGCGCGCCACGGGCCGGTTCTCATGCACGGCACGAGCTTCGAAGGACTGAGGACGAGGACATGGGACTGACCGCGAGGATCCGTACCCGGGACGGATGGGCCGTGTCGCACGCGGTCGTCACGCTGACCGACATGGCCGGTGCGCAGGTGCTGCGCGCCGAGGCGGACCCGGAAGGCGTCGTCCGGGACGCGGCCCGACTCGCGCCCGGGGCGTACACGGTGATCGTCACCGCCGTCGGCCACGCGCCGCACGCCGTCGGCGCGATCGTCACCGCGAGCGGCCGGCTGGACGCCGGCACGGTCACGCTGGCCCGGCAGGGCGGCGGCTCCGAGCTGCCGCCGCCCGGGCCCTGGACGATCGACCCGGCACATTCCAGCGTGGCCGCCGTCGCCCAGCACCTGGGCATCTCCAGCGTGCGCGGACGGTTCACCGAGTTCGGCGGATCGATCGAGATCGCGCCCGACGACGTCATGAAGTCCCGGGTCGAGGCGGTCATCCGGGCCGCGTCGATCGACACCGGCAACGGCATGCGCGATACGCATCTGAAGTCGGCCGACTTCCTCGACGTCGAGCGGTTCCCGGAGATCACCTACCGGTCGGCCGGCCTCACCGCGGCCGGCCCCGGACGCTGGACGGTCCACGGCGAGCTGGGACTGCACGGTGTCGTACGCCCCGTCGACCTCGACCTCTCCTACCTCGGCACCGGCGCCGACCCGTGGGGCGGCACCCGCGCCGCGTTCCGGGCGACGGCCGAGCTGCGCCGCGACGACTTCGCCATGCACTACAACCAGGTCGTGCAGGCGGGCATCGCCGCCATCGGCACGACCCTGCGGGTGGAGCTGGACATCCAGGCGGTGCAGGGGGAGTGCCTTCCCCAGCCGTAGGCGTCAGCCCCGTTCGACCATCGCCTCGATGCCCGCGATCAGCAGATCGAGGGCGTAGGTGAAGTCGCGGTCCAGCAGTTCCGCGACGGTCTCGTCGTGCCGGGCCGCCATGATGTCCTTCGACTCCTCCAGGAACTCGCTCGTCTGGGGTGCCTCGCTCACCGTGCGCCGGGCCTGCTCGTAGAAGCCGTCCGGGGTCTGGCCGGTGTCGGCGACACGGGTGTAGAAGTGGCCCTCGATGGTGCCGTAGCCGTAGACGAACTGGAAGACGGCGACGATCGCGCTCGTGATGCGGTAGGCGGGCATGCCGCTGCGGCGGATGATCTGCTGCACCACGCGCGCGAACGCCAGGTTGTTCGGCCCGATGTTGAGGTACCGGCCCACCAGCGGGGAGGCCCAGGGGTGGCGCACCAGCAGCGCCCGGTACTCCGCCGCCAGTGCCCGCAGCTGCTCCCGCCAGTCCTCGCCGGACTCCGGGTCGGGCAGCCGCAGCTCGCAGAAGGCGGCGTCCAGGGCGAGTTCGAGCAGGTCGTCCTTGGTGTCGACGTACCAGTAGACGGACATGGCCGTCACGTTCAGCTCGGCGGCCAGCCGCCGCATGGAGAACTTGTCCAGCCCCTCGGCGTCCAGCAGCCGCACGGTCACCTCGGTGATCCGCTCCCGGTCCAGCCCGGACGGCTGCCCGCCGCCCCGCCGACGCCGTTCCTTCCCCTCCAGCCAGACGCTGGCCCGCGCCGCCTGTTCACCAGCGTCCTTGGCCATACTTCTCCTCACATTCCACCGCAGGTCACGCCAGTCACCCTAGGACAGGCCCCAGGGGCGCGGGGAACCGCGCGACCAGGCACGACGAACCCGCGGCCGCGGACCGCACCGCACCCCCCGCCTCCTCAGGCCTCTTCCCGCTCGGCCCGCCGCAACAACGCCGCCGCCACGATCCCGCCCAGCAGCACGGCCACCGCCCCCACCAGCTGACTGACCGACAGCCCGTCGGCGTACGCGTCGATCACGCGCTCGCGCTCCACAGCGGACCCGGCCGCCGCCAAGGCCACCGGCAGGGACACCGCCGCGAACCGCGCGTTCAGCACCGCCCCGAGCACGGCCACGCCCAGCCCGTTGCCGAACTCGGCGAGCGTGCCGTTGACGCCCGCACCGACACCCGCCTTCGCCGGAGGAATACTGCTCATGATCGCGTGCGCCATCGCGGGGTTGGCGACCGCGCACCCCACCCCGATCAGCACCAGCCCGAGCAGCATCCCCGTGTACCCGCCCGTGCCGAGCGTGGCGATCGAGACCAGGCCGCCGGACATCAGCACCATGCCCAGCACGACGGACACCGGCGTACCGAGCCTCGTGGTCCACTTCGCCGACAGCCCGGAGAAGTTCAGCGCCACCACCGCCAGCGCCAGCGGCGCCGTGCGCAGGCCCGCCTCCAGGGGGCCGTAGCCGAGGACGAACTGAAGGTGCTGGGTGAGCAGGAACAGCGCCCCGCCCATCCCGAAGGTGATCAGCACGGCACCGGCGACCGCGCCGGTGAACCGGCGGTCGCGGAAGAAGTGCATGTCGAGCATGGGACAGGGGATCCGGCTCTCCCACCAGGCGAACACCGCCAGGACGGTGACCGCGGCCGTGCCGCCGGCCAGCACCCACCCGGACGACCAGCCGTGCTCCGGCCCGGAGATGATCGCGAGGACGAGCGACGACATGCCGATGGTGGAGAGCACCGCGCCGAGCAGGTCCGGCCGGTCCCCCTGCGGGTTCTTGGACTCCGGGACCAGTGCCACCACGGCGGCCAGGCCGAGCGCGGCGACCGGCAGGTTGATCAGGAAGATCGCGCCCCACCAGAAGTGGTCCAGCATGAACCCGCCGATGAGCGGCCCGGTCGCGAAGCCGAGCGCGTTGACCGCGCTCCAGATGCCGATGGCCTTCGGGTGCTCCTCCGGCGCGAAGATCTGCATCGCCACCGCGAGGGTGGTGGTCAGCAGCAGCGCCCCGCCGACGCCCATACCGGCCCGAGCGGCGATCAGCTGGGCGGTGGAGTCGGCGAGTCCGGCGACCAGCGAGCCGATGCCGAACAGGGCCAGACCGGTGATCAGCATCTTCTTGCGGCCGTAGCGGTCGGCCGCGCTGCCCGCGGTGAGCAGCAGGCCGGACTGGACCAGCGAGTAGGCGTTGATCATCCACTGGATGTCGGAGGTGGTGGCGCCCAGTTCCTCGGTGAGGGAGGGGATCGCCACGTTCAGGACGGTGTTGTCGAGCAGGACCGTCAGCTGGGCGAGACAGATGACACCGAGGATCAGCCAGCGCTGCGGGTGGCCGCCCCGGGTGTCGTGCGGAGACCGCACCTTGGACGTCGAGGACATGCTGTACACCGTATAGGGCCTCCTATACGGTGTACAGCGGTTAAGCGAGGGCGCGGGGTGCGCGGCCGGGTCACCGCCGCACCCGCCTCCGCGTCCGCGTCTGTCGCCGCCCGGTCATCACGCGGCGGGCTTGATCAGATAACCGGCGCCGCGCCGGGTGTGGATCATCGGCTCCCGCCCGGCGTCGATCTTCCGCCGCAGATAGGAGATGTACAGCTCGACGACGTTGGCCTGCCCGCCGAAGTCGTACGACCAGACCCGGTCCAGGATCTGCGCCTTGCTGAGCACCCGGCGCGGGTTGCGCATCAGGAAGCGCAGCAGCTCGAACTCGGTGGCGGTGAGGTGGATGGAGTCGCCGCCGCGGGTGACCTCGTGGCTGTCCTCGTCGAGCGTGAGGTCACCGACGACCAGCACGGAGCCGGAGCGGCGGTCGGCGGCGCCGGAGCGGCGGATCAGCCCGCGCAGCCGCGCGACGACCTCTTCGAGCGAGAACGGCTTGGTGACGTAGTCGTCACCGCCGGCGGTCAGCCCCGCGATCCGGTCCTCGACGGCGTCCTTGGCGGTCAGGAAGAGCACCGGCACGTCCGGCAGTTCGCGGCGCAACCGCCCGAGGACGGCCAGGCCGTCCATGTCCGGCAGCATCATGTCCAGGACGACGGCGTCCGGGCGGAACTCCCGCGCGGTGCGCACGGCACCCTGGCCGTCACCCGCGGTCCGGATCTGCCACCCCTCGTAGCGCAGGGCCATGGACAGCAACTCGGTGAGCGACAGCTCGTCGTCCACCACAAGCACCCGGACGGGGCTCCCGTCCGGCCTCAGCAGTTCGGTGCGCCCCTGGGGCGAGGTCGTGGTCATGCTGGACACCTTGTCGGCGCCCTCTGAGAGCGTTCTTGCGGCTACCTGTGAATTACCTGAGAAACACACAGGGCGGAGACAGGCGACGCTCAGCCCGCCCCGGTCAGAAAAGCCCGTCCTGCTCATGGGATGCCGTGCCGCGCAGTTCGCGCACCGGCACCGACAGTTCGTCGCCGTCCCCGGCGGACACCAGTTCCCACCCCGTCATCAGCCGGGTGTCGAGTACGACGACTCCGCCGTTGCCGCCCGTCACCGCACTCACATGCAGGTCCGGTCCGGCGGCCGCGACCAGTTCGCCGCTCACCGCGCCGCCCGGCACCAGTTCGGTCACCTCCGCGACGGCGGAGGGCGCGGTGGCGAGTCCGAAGGCGTCCATGTGGTCCACGGGCCGGAAGGGCCGCCGGACCAGGGACTCGGGCCAGCCGTCCAGACCGACCGCGCGGGCGTGCAGCTCGGCCGGTTCCGCCGCGCGCTCCGCGGCCGTCGGCGGGAGCGCGGCCCGTACGGCACGCTTCTCGGCGTACGGGATACGGTCGGGCACGCCCAGCGCGGCCCGCAGCAGCTCCTCCGTGCGCCGCGCGGCCATCAGCGGCCCGGCACCGAGCCAGCTGAAACAGACCGCGCCCTGCTCGAGGAGCCGCGCGGAGCCCCGCTCGACGGCGGTGATCCCGACCTTGGTGAGGCCGGGGCCGAACCAGGCGAGGTAGACGTGATACGGACGCGGATCGTCCGCGAGGGTGTCGGCGGCCACGGAGTGCGCCCGGTCCAGGCGCGCGCACTCCTCGCACCGGCCCCCGAGGCTCCGCCCCGCGATCACGGCCCGCACGGGGCAGGCGTGCCCCCGCGCCCCCACACAGCCGCGCCCGACCCTGTCCACCACCCGGAAGGCCACCCGCTTCCCCCAGGTCAGCGCACTGCTCCGCCCTCCGTCCCAGCGCAGCACGGGCCCACCGTCCACCCACCGCAGCCCGCCGCACTTCCACATCTGTGTCATCACTCGCGAGCGTAGAACGAGGCACTGACAACGCGCTCTCAAGCCCGCGAGCCCTCAAGCCGGCAAGCCTGCAAGCCCCCAGGGGCAGCCGAGACCTGACACCGGCGGCCGACCCCGCGGAGCACACCTCACACCGGCGGCCGAACCCGCGCCACCGCCCGCAACACCCGCGGAGCGACCCGCGCCAGCAGACGCGCACCCCGCGCCTCGGGGGTCACCGGCACCACCGCCGCATTCCGCACCACGGCCCGCAGCACCGCGTCGGCGACCTTCTCCGGCGGATAGTTCCGCATCCCGTACAGCTTCGCCGTCCGCTTCTGCCGCCGCCGCTCCTCCTCCGCGTCGACTCCCGCGAAACGGGCCGTGGCGGTGATGTTCGTGTTGACCAGACCGGGGCAGATCGCGCTGACCCCGATCCCCTGTCCGGCCAGCTCCGCGCGCAGGCATTCGCTCAGCATCAGCACGGCGGCCTTGGAGGTGCTGTAGGCGGGCAGTGCCCTGGACGGCTGGTACGCCGCCGCGGACGCCACGTTCACGATGTGCCCGCCCTGCCCCCGCGCGGCCATCTGCCCGCCGAACAGCCGGCAGCCGTGGATGACGCCCCACAGGTTGACGTCGAGGACCTTCTTCCAGTCCTCGGGTGTGGTGTCGAAGAAGGACCCGGTCAGCCCGATCCCGGCGTTGTTGACCAGGACGTCCACCACGCCGTACTCGGCGGCGACCTTCTCGGCGAGTTCCTCCATGCCCTGCTCGTCGGAGACGTCCACGGTCTCCGCCCACGCCGCGGGCGACCCGAGCAACCGCGCCATCTCGGCCGTACGGGCCGCGGCCTCCGCGTCCCGGTCCACGGCGACCACCCGCGCGCCCGCCTCGGCGAACGCGTACGCCGTGGCCCGCCCGATGCCGCTGCCCGCGCCGGTGACCAGCACCAGCTGTCCGCCGAACCGGTCGGCGTACGGGCCGCTGCCGGTCGCCGGGGCCGTACGCCCGCCCTCGACGCCGGTCACGAACTCCTCGATCCACGCGGCGAGCTGGTCGGGCCGGGTCCGCGGCACCCAGTGCTTGGCGGGCAGCGTGCGCCGGGTCAGCTGCGGCACCCACTGCTCCAGGTCGTCGTACAGCCGCTCGGAGAGGAACACGTCCCCGAGGGGCGTGATGAGCTGCACGGGCGCGTGCGCGTACGCGTCCGCGCGCGGGCGGCGCGTCCGGGCCCGGATGTTGTCGCGGTACAGCCAGGCGCCGTGGGCGGCGTCGGTGGGCAGCGAGGAGGTGGGGTAGTCGCCGCGCGGTATCCTCTCGGCCCGCGCGAGCAGCCGCGGCCAGGCCTTCCCGAGGGGCCCGCGCCAGGCCAGTTCGGGGAGTACGGGCGTGTGCAGCAGGTAGACGTACCAGGACTTGGCGCCCTGCCCGAGGACCTGCCCGACGCGGCGCGGGGTGGGCCGCCTGAGACGCCGGTTGATCCAGTGCCCGAAGTGGTCGAGGGAGGGCCCGGACATCGAGGTGAAGGAGGCGATCCGCCCCTCGGTGCGCCGGACGGTGACGAACTCCCAGGACTGCACCGAGCCCCAGTCGTGCCCCACCAGGTGCACCGGCCGGCCGGGGCTGACCGCGTCCACGACGGCGAGGAAGTCGTCGGTCAGTTTCTCCAGGGTGAAGCCGCCCCGCAGCGGCTGCGGCGCGGTGGAGCGGCCGTGGCCGCGTACGTCGTAGAGCACCACGTGGAAGCGGCCGGCGAGCCGGGTGGCGACCTCGGACCAGACCTCCTTGCTGTCCGGGTAGCCGTGCACCAGGACCACCGTCGGCTGTTCCGGGTCGCCCAGCTCGGCCACGCACAGCTCGACGCCCCCGGTCCGCACCCAGCGCTCGCGCGCCCCCTTGAGCACCGTCACTTCTCCTCCGTCCAGCGCCGCACGTGCGGCAGATCGTCGTCCAGCCAGAAGGCGCTCTCCGCGGGATCCTTCGAGTCCGTCACGACCAGGATCTCCTCGAACTTCGCGCCGGTCCCCCGGAAGCCGAGATGGGGTTCGACCGCCCACAGGCCAGGCCGCGGCGGGTGGTCCGAGAAGCGGTACGGGGACCACAGCGGCGACCAGCCCTCCCGGTGGCCGTGCAGCGCGTCGGCCGCGAGCCCTTTCAGGGACTGGGTGCCGAACCCGAACAGCCGGGGCGAGAAGCGCCGTTCCCGCACCCGGTCGACCTTGTGCGCGATCACCCCGAAGGGATACGCGCGGTGCCGGTTGGCGTAGCCCTGGCGGACCATGAGGCGGTCGACGTCCTCGTAGATCTCCCGGAGCGGGCGGCGTTCGCGCACCTCGCGCAGGATCAGCTCGCGGTGCGCCGCCAGGTCGTCCATCAGCTTGTGCTGCACCGGGTTGACGCCGAGGGAGCCGGAGTAGCCGATGTCGGCGGTGTAGCCGCGGTACACGGGAGCCATGTCGAGGATGAACGGCATCCCGGGCTCCAGCCGGCGGCTGGTGGGGAAGAACTGGAGGGGCACGCGGAAGTTCACGAACGCGGTGCGGTCGCCGAACCAGGCGAAGGGGAGGTGGAACCAGTCCCGTACGCCCCGCTCGCGCAGCCACGCGCGCTGCATCCGCGCCGCCTCGCGTTCGGTCACGCCCGGCGCCAGCCGCGCGGCGACCGCTTCCGCGCATTCGTACGCCAGCCGCTGGACCTGCCGGAATCCGCTCAGCTCCGCGGACAGTTCGCTCGTCACCGCCGTCGTCATGCGGTCCCCTTCGACTGCGCTACGCACCCGTAACTTGACGGGAGTGAATCTCGCAGCTTGTTAGAGTCCGCGTCAATAGGCGTGATCCGTAGCTCTCAGGCACGGCATCCCCTACGGGCCCGTACGACTGGAGTCTGACGCGAGGACAGCTCTGCGGGCTGACGACCTGGCGTGGCCCGGGTCACTACCTTCGTGAACGTGACTGTGATCGCGACCGAAAGCCTGAGCAAGCGGTACCCGAGGGTGACCGCGCTTGACCGGCTCTCCGTGGACGTCGGGCCCGGTGTGACCGGACTCGTCGGAGCCAACGGCGCCGGCAAGTCGACACTGATCAAGATCCTGCTGGGTCTGTCCCCGGCCACCGAGGGCCACGCCCGCGTGCTCGGACTCGATGTCGCCACCGAGGGCGCCGCCATCCGGGAGCGCGTCGGCTACATGCCGGAGCACGACTGCCTGCCGCCCGACGTCTCGGCCACCGAGTTCGTCGTGCACATGGCCCGCATGTCCGGCCTGCCGCCCGCCGCCGCCCGCGAGCGCACCGCGGACACCCTGCGCCACGTGGGGCTCTACGAGGAGCGGTACCGCCCGATCGGCGGCTACTCCACGGGCATGAAGCAGCGCGTCAAGCTCGCCCAGGCCCTCGTCCACGACCCCCAGCTGGTCTTCCTGGACGAGCCGACCAACGGCCTGGACCCGGTCGGCCGGGACGACATGCTCGCCCTGATCCGCCGCATCCACACCGACTTCGGCATCTCGGTGCTGGTCACCTCCCATCTGCTGGGCGAGCTGGAACGCACCTGCGACCACGTCGTCGTCATCGACGGCGGCAAGCTGCTGCGCTCCAGCTCCACCACCGACTTCACCCAGACCACGACCACCCTGGCCGTCGAGGTCACCGACAGCGACGAGCACCCCGACGGCACCCGCGCGATGCGCGAGGCGCTCCACGCGCGCGGCATCACCGTCGAGCACGGCGGCGGCCTGCCCGGCGCGGGCCACGTCCTGCTGCTCACCGCCGAGGGCGAGGAGACCTACGACGTGGTCCGCGACCTCGTCGCCGACCTCGGACTCGGCCTGGTCCGCATGGAGCAGCGCCGCCACCACATCTCGGAGGTCTTCCAGGAGACCGGCGACCAGCGGAAGGAGGCCGTGGGCCATGGCAACTGACCACCCCGTCGTCGTGGGCGACCAGACCCGCATCCACGACATCGGCTACCGCGGCTACGACGGCCCCCGTCTGGGCCGCGCCTACATCCGCCGCGCCCTCTACTCGCAGTCCCTGCGCGGCGCCTACGGCCTCGGCCGCTCGGCCAAGTCCAAGGTGCTGCCGATGCTGCTGTTCGCGGTGATGTGCCTGCCCGCGGGCATCATGGTCGCGGTCGCCGTCGCCACCAAGGCGAACGACCTCCCCGTCGACTACACCCGCTACGCGATCCTGATGCAGGCCGTGATCAGCCTGTACGTCGCCTCCCAGGCACCGCAGTCGGTCTCCCGCGACCTGCGCTTCAAGACCGTCCCGCTGTACTTCTCGCGGCCCATGGAGACCGCCGACTACGTCCGCGCCAAGTACGCGGCGCTGGCCTCGGCGATGTTCCTGCTCACCGCCACCCCGCTGCTCGTGCTCTACCTCGGCGCGCTGCTCGCCAAGCTCGACTTCGCCGACCAGACCAAGGGATTCGCACAGGGACTCGTCTCCGTGGCACTGCTCTCGCTGCTCTTCGCCGGCCTCGGCCTGGTCCTCGCCGCCGTCACCCCGCGCCGCGGCTTCGGCATCGCCGCCGTGATCGCCGTCCTGACCATCACCTACGGCGCCGTCTCCACCCTCCAGGCCATCGCCTTCGAACAGGACACCACCGACGCCATCGGCTGGATCGGCCTGTTCTCGCCGATCACCCTGGTCGAGGGCGTGCAGTCCGCCTTCCTCGGCGCCGACTCCACCTTCCCCGGCGGCGTCGGTCCCTCCGACGGCCAGGGAGCCGTCTACGTCATCGTCGCCCTCGGCCTCATCGCCGGCTGCTACGGCCTGCTGATGCGCCGCTACCGGAAGGTGGGCCTGTGACCACGCTCAGCATCGACCACGTCTCCCGCTGGTTCGGCAACGTGGTCGCCGTCAACGACATCACCATGTCGATCGGCCCCGGCGTCACCGGCCTGCTCGGCCCCAACGGCGCCGGAAAGTCCACCCTCATCAACCTCATGGCCGGCTTCCTCGCCCCGTCCACCGGCTCGGTCACCCTCGACGGGCAGCCGGTCTGGCGCAACGAGCAGATCTACCGGCACATCGGCATCGTCCCCGAGCGGGAGGCGATGTACGACTTCCTCACCGGCCGCGAGTTCGTCCTCGCCAACGCCGAACTGCACGGCCTGGGCGACAAGGAGGCCCGCAAGGCGCTCGCCACGGTCGAGATGGAGTACGCGCAGGACCGCAGGATCGCCACCTACTCCAAGGGCATGCGGCAGCGCGTGAAGATGGCCTCCGCCCTCGTCCACGAGCCCTCCGTGCTGCTGCTCGACGAGCCGTTCAACGGCATGGACCCGCGCCAGCGCATGCAGCTGATGGACCTGCTGCGGTGCATGGGCGACGAGGGCCGCACGGTGCTGTTCTCCTCCCACATCCTCGAAGAGGTCGAACAGCTGGCCTGGCACATCGAGGTCGTGGTCGCGGGCCGGCACGCCGCCAGCGGCGACTTCCGCAAGATCCGCCGCCTGATGACCGACCGCCCGCACCGCTACCTCGTGCGCTCCAGCGACGACCGTGCCCTGGCCGCCGCGCTGATCGCCGACCCGTCGACCTCCGGCATCGAGGTGGACCTCACCGAGGGCGCCCTGCGCGTGCAGGCCGTCGACTTCGGCCGCTTCACCACCCTGCTGCCCAGGGTGGCCAGGGACCACGGCATCCGGCTGCTGACCGTCTCGCCGTCGGACGAGTCCCTGGAGTCCGTGTTCTCGTATCTGGTCGCGGCGTAGGAGGCCGAAAATGTACGACCCCACTGTCGCCCGGCTCACCTACCGAGCCCTGCTGGGCCGCCGCCGGGCCCTCATCCTCGGCGCGCTGCCCCTGCTGCTGATCGTGATCGCGGTCGCCGTGCGCCTGCTGTCCGGCGCCGACGACCAGACGGCCGTGAACGTGCTGGGCGGCTTCGCCCTCGCCACCATGGTGCCGATCATCGGCGTCATCGCCGGCACCGGAGCGATCGGCCCGGAGATCGACGACGGCTCCGTGGTGTATCTGCTGTCCAAGCCGCTGAAGCGGCCCACGATCATCTACACCAAGCTGATCGTCGCCATCGCCGTCACCATGGTGTTCTCCGCGGTCCCGACCCTCGTCGCGGGCCTGATCCTCAACGGCAACGGCCAGCAGATCGCCGTCGCCTACACGGTCGCCGCGCTGGTCGCCTCGATCGCCTACGCCGCGCTCTTCCTGCTGCTCGGCACGGTCTCCCGGCACGCCGTGGTGCTCGGCCTGGTGTACGCCCTGGTCTGGGAGGCGCTGTTCGGCTCCCTGGTGCCGGGCGCCCGCACGCTCAGCGTCCAGCAGTGGTCGCTCGCGGTGGCCCAGAAGGTCTCCGGCGGCGATCTGATCACCTCCGACGTGGGCCTGACCACGGCGGCGGTGCTGCTGGCCGCGGTGACCGTGCTCGCCACCTGGTACGCCGGCCAGAAGCTGCGCTCGCTGACCCTGGCGGGCGAGGAGTAGGAGGACCGCGCGACCGTAGCGAATCGAACGTACGGCCGCATTTATTCGGTGGCGCCGAACTCCCCGCACCGGCACAGTGGTTGCCGTCCACCACGAGCCGGGAGAGGAGTTCGGCGATGCCCATGCACGGCAGAGCGCCGGACTCCCGGCAGGGCAGCCGGCGGCGGGCTCCGGAGTAGCCGTTACCACTCCGTGGAGCCGCCGGACACGGGGAGCTGCCCGGGGCGGCCGCTTCGAGCACGCGAGCGAGGGCGCTCGCGTGGGCCGCCCCTCCCGACTTCTACGGCAGCAACCGTTCCAGAACCACCGCGATCCCGTCCTCCTCGTTGGAGGACGTCACCTCGTCGGCGATCGCCTTCAGCTCCTCGTGGGCGTTGGCCATGGCCACACCGCGCGCCGCCCAGCCGAACATCGGGATGTCGTTCGGCATGTCACCGAAGGCGAGCGTGTCCGCCGCCTTCAGCCCGAGCCGCCGGGCCGCCAGGGACAGACCCGTCGCCTTGGACAGCCCGAGCGGCAGCAGCTCCACGATGCCCGCGCCCGCGACCACGACGGTGACGAAGCCCCCGGCCGCACGCGTGGCGATCTCGGCCAGCTCGTCGTCGCCGAGCGTCGGATGCTGGATGTAGAGCTTGTTCAGCGGGGCGGTCCACAGGTCGGCCGCGTCCGTGAACGGGGTCGCCGGCAGGGTGCCCTGCACCGCGTAGCCGGGCCCCACCAGCACATCGCCGTCCAGGCCGTCCCGGCTCGCGGCCAGATACAGCGGGCCGACCTCCGCCTCGATCTTGGCCAGCGCCAGCCCGGCCAGCTGCCGGTCCAGCGTCACCGAGGTCAGCAGCCGCCCCTCCCCGGCGTGGTAGAGCTGCGCGCCCTGGCCGCACACGGCGAGGCCCCGGTAGCCCAGGTCGTTCAGGATGTGCCGGGTCCACGGGACCGCGCGCCCGGTGACGACGATGTGCGCGGCGCCCGCCGCGGTGGCCGCGGCGAGCGCGTCACGGGTGCGCCGCGAGATGGTCTCGTCGGAGCGCAGCAGCGTTCCGTCGAGATCGGTCGCGATCAGCCGGTAAGGAAACCCGGGGACCGTGCTCACTTGGCGACCGGCTCCAGGAGCTCACGGCCGCCCAGATACGGACGCAGCACCTCGGGCACGCGCACCGAACCGTCGGCCTGCTGGTGGTTCTCCAGGATCGCCACGATCGTGCGCGGTACGGCGCACAGGGTGCCGTTGAGCGTGGCCAGCGGCCGGACCTGCTTGCCCTCGCGGACGCGGATCGACAGGCGGCGGGACTGGAACTCGGTGCAGTCCGAGGTCGAGGTCAGCTCGCGGTACTTGCCCTGGGTCGGGATCCACGCCTCGCAGTCGAACTTGCGGGCGGCCGAGGAACCGAGGTCACCCGTGGCGACGTCGATCACCCGGAACGGCAGCTCAAGGGAGGTCAGCCACTGCTTCTCCCACTCCAGCAGCCGCTGGTGCTCCTCCTGCGACTCCTCCGGGGTGACGTAGGAGAACATCTCGACCTTGTCGAACTGGTGCACGCGGAAGATGCCGCGGGTGTCCTTGCCGTGCGAACCGGCCTCACGGCGGAAGCAGGGCGAGAAGCCCGCGTAGCGCAGCGGGAGGCGGTCGGCCTCGATGATCTCGTCCATGTGGTACGCGGCGAGCGCCACCTCGGAGGTGCCGACCAGGTACAGGTCGTCGTTCTGGAGGTGGTACACGTCCTGCGCGGCCTGGCCGAGGAAGCCGGTGCCGGCCATCGACTGCGGGCGCACCAGCGCGGGCGTCAGCATCGGCGTGAAGCCGGCCGCCGTGGCCTGCGCCATCGCGGCGTTGACCAGGGCCAGCTCCAGCAGCGCGCCGACACCGGTGAGGAAGTAGAAGCGGGAGCCGGAGACCTTCGCGCCGCGCTCGACGTCGATGGCGCCGAGCAGCTGGCCCAGCTCCAGGTGGTCCTTGGGCTGGAAGCCCTCGGCGCCGAAGTCGCGGATCGTGCCGTGCGTCTCCAGCGTGACGAAGTCCTCCTCGCCGCCGACGGGCACGCCGGGGTGGACGAGGTTGCCCAGCTTCAGCAGCAGCTGCTGGGTCTCGGCGTCGGCGGCGTCACGCTCGGCTTCGGCGGCCTTGACGTCGGCCTTCAGCTGCTCGGCCCGCTTCAGCAGCTCGGCCTTCTCGTCCGCCGAGGCCTTGGGGATCAGCTTGCCGAGCGACTTCTGCTCGGACCGCAGCTCGTCGAAGCGGACGCCGGACGACCTGCGCCGCTCGTCGGCAGACAGGAGAGCGTCGACGAGCGCGACGTCCTCTCCACGGGCACGCTGGGAGGCGCGCACACGGTCGGGGTCCTCACGGAGCAGGCGAAGGTCAATCACGCGCTCCAGGCTACCGGTGCGGGGTGACGGCTCACGACTCGCTATTCCGCGGCGCGGCTTACGACCCCTTCCGTGGCAATTGCCCGCTGTGTTCCACGGTGTCAATAAAAAGGATCTCACTCCCCGGAACGGGGCACGCCACAGGGCCTCCCGTTGACCGGATTTCCTTGTGGCGCACGGGACTTGGATGCCCTTCATCCACAGGAATCCACAGCCCCGAAGAGTTATCCACAGGCTGTGCGAAAGATCTGTGGACACCGGAAGTGATCATTCCGAATCGGGCGATCGAGGCGGTGAATTCCCGATCCAAACCGACCCCCGCACCACTTTCGAGTGGAAATGGGCCACCCCAAAGGCTTGATCGAAGGAAACGGATGGACGAAGGGTGACCTGTGCCCCTGTGGACGGCCTTGCCGCCTCTAGGGCGATTTGTCGACCGAATGGCGCTTCCGTGTCGACTTGTCCCCAGGTCGAGAAGCAGACCTGTGGATAACTCCTGTGGATAAGGAAAGTCGGCAGGTAGGACTGGCTGAAACCACCCGCCCCAGCGGGTCTGGAAGCGCCTGCTCCGGCAGGCCTAGAAGCGCCCGTCCTGGCAGCGCGCCACCCAGTCCGACGCCTCCGCGAACGCCTCGTCCGAGGTGCCCTGCCGCGGCGGCAGGACCTCCGCCGGCTCCACCCCCGCGCGCGGGTACGACCCGAGGAAGCGCACCTGGAGGCAGATCCGCTTCAGTCCCATCAGCGCCTCGGCGACCCTGCGGTCCGAGATGTGGCCCTCGGCGTCGATGCAGAAGCAGTAGTTGCCGATGCCCGCGCCGGTCGGCCGGGACTGGAGCAGCATCAGGTTGATGCCCCGGGAGGCGAACTCGCCCAGCAGATCGCGCAGCGCACCCGGGTGGTCGTCACGCTGCCACAGCACCACCGACGTCTTGTCCGCACCGGTCGGCGCCGCGGGCCGGGCCGGGCGGCCCACCAGGACGAAGCGGGTCTGGGCGTTCTCCGCGTCGTGGATCTCGGTCTCCAGGGCCTCCAGGCCGTACCGCGCCGCCGCGAACTCCCCGGCGAAGGCGGCGTCGTAGCGGCCCTCCTGCACCAGGCGGGCGCCGTCCGCGTTGGAGGCGGCCGACTCCCAGGCGGCGTCCGGGAGATGCGTCTTGAGCCAGTTGCGCACCTGCGGCTGCGCGGCCGGGTGGGCGGTGACCGTCTTGATGTCGGACAGTTTGGTGCCCGGGCGGACCAGCAGCGCGAAGGTGATCGACAGCAGCACCTCGCGGTAGATCATCAACGGCCGGCCCGCGACCAGCTCGTCGAGGGTCGTGGTGATGCCGCCCTCGACCGAGTTCTCGATCGGCACGAAGGCCGCCTCGGCCTCGCCGTTGCGCACCGCGTCCAGCGCGGACTGCACGGACACGTAGGGGATCAGTTCCCGGGTCGCCGCCTCCGGGAGCGTGCGCAGGGCGACTTCGGTGAAGGTGCCTTCAGGGCCGAGATACGCATAGCTGGCTGGCATGTCCTCACCCTAATGGGCCCCTCGGTCCCCGGCCGGGACGTCTCACCAACACCCCACCGGGGAGTGATCCCGAGCCCCGTCCCGGCCCCGATTCCGGCCCTGGTCACCCCTCCAGCAGCCGCTGCCCCACGTACTCCCCCTCCGCCGCCCCGCCCGGCACCGCGAACAGCCCGCTCGCCTCGTGCCGGACGAACCGCGACAGCGCGTCGCCGCGGTCGAGCTTGCGCTGCACCGGCACGAAGCCGCGCAGCGGGTCCGCCTGCCAGCAGATGAAGAGCAGCCCCGCGTCGGGCACCCCGTCGGGATCGATGCCGTCGTGGAAGGAGAAGGGGCGCCGGAGCATCGCCGCGCCGCCGTTCTGGTCGGGCCGGGTGATCCGGGCGTGCGCGTTGATCGGCACGACCAGGCTGCCCTCGGCGTCCGTCTTCTCCAGGTCCATCTCGGTGGTCTCGTCCCCGCCGGACAGCGGCGCCCCGTCGGACTTGCGGCGCCCGATCACGTCCTCCTGCGCCTTGACCGACAGCTTCTCCCAGTCGTCGAGGAGCATCCGGATCCGGCGTACGACGGCGTAGGAGCCGTTGACCATCCAGGCGGGCTCCGCGCCCTCCGGCACAAAGATCCGCTTCTCGAAGTCGGGCTCGCTCGGCTTGGGGTTACGGGTGCCGTCGACCTGGCCCATCAGATTGCGGGCCGTCATGGGGTGCGCGGTGGCGCCCGGCGAGCGGTTGAAGCCGTTCATCTGCCAGCGGACCCGGGCCGCCCCGCCCGCCTCCTTCTGAAGGGCGCGCAGCGCGTGGAAGGCGACCAGCGCGTCGTCGGCGCCGATCTGCACCCACAGGTCGCCGTCGCTGCGGGCCTTGTCCAGCCGGTCGGAGGAGAAGTCGGGCAGCGGGTCCAGGGCGACCGGGCGCTGCTTCTCCAGGCCCGTACGGCCGAAGAAACCGTGGCCGAAGCCGAAGGTGACCGTGAGGGACGAGGGGCCGGCGTCGCGGGCGATGTCCGTGTCGTCCTGCCGGGCCGGTTCGCCCGCCATCAGCCGCCGGGCCGTGTCCGACCAGCGGCGCAGCAGCGCGGCAGCCTCCTTGCGGCCCGCGCCGGGAGCGAGGTCGAACGCGACGAGATGGCCCCGGGACTGCATGGGGGTGGTGATGCCGGGCTGATGTTTCCCGTGAAACATCACCTCCTCGGCGCCGAGCGAGGTGAGCGGAGTCGCCCCGGACGGCGCCGCGGCGTGGCCCACGGCCGCGCCCGCCGCGCCGAGCACCAGTCCGGTCGCACCGGCGGTGCCGAGCAGCCGGCGGCGCGAGATGCCCGCCCCGGAGCTCGACGGGGCATTCGGGAAGGGCGCGTCGGGTGTCCGGGCCTGCGGAACGGACGGGTCAGCCGTGTGGTCAGCCATGATGTGCGGTTCAGCCGATCTGCGTGTTCTTGTCGACGGTCACCTGGTCGATGTCGGAGGTCCGCACGGTCACGGCGATCTTCCATTCGCCCGCCATGGGGATCTGCACTCCGCTCGCCGACCAGTGTCCGGTGGTGATGTGGTCGGGGACGACGGGCAGCGGCCCGATGTCCTGGGACTCCAGGGTGAAGGCGACCTTCACCTCGGGGACGTCGAAGGCCCGGCCGTTGGGCCGCGTCACATAGACATGCAGGTCGTTGGCGCCGGTCCGGGCGGGATCGAGGTCGATCCGCACGACGCCCCTGCCGTCCCGGGCGCCGGTGTCGAACGGCATGTCCAGGGTGACGGTCCCGGTCGCGGAGGTCTGCGCCGAAGCCGCCGTGGCCGCCTCGGCCTCCTCCTCGGTACGGCCCGGCTCGGTGGACGTCAGCAGGGTCGTGACGGCCAGCAGGACGACCGCGACCCCCGCCTCGGCGAGCACCGAGCGGCGCAGGCCGTACCGGGTGGGGTCGGCGTCCCGCAGCCGCTTCTGCCGCGCGGCGTCGACGGCGGCCCGCTGCCGGGCGAGCTGGGCGGCCCGCTCCGGGTCGACGCCGTCGCGCTCCCCGGCATCCACAGAGCCGCCCCTGCCGTCCTCCATGCCCCCACTGGCGTCCACCGTGCCGCCGTCGGCGTCCACCGTGCCGCCGGCCCCGGCCGCGACCGGCGCTTTCTCCCGCTCGGCCCCCGCCGTCACCGTGTCCGCCAGCTGCCCGGTCCACCGCCTGGAGAACCAGGCGATGCCGACGAGCAGCACCACGAGCCCGGCCTTCAGGCACAGCAACTGCCCGTACCGGGTGCCGGTGAGCGCCGACCAGGAGCCGACCTGCCGCCAGGACTGGTAGAGCCCGGTCGCGACCAGGACCAGCACACTGCCGAAGGCGACCCGCGAGAACCGCCGTACGGCCGTCGCCTCCAGCGGTGCCTCGACGGGGGCCCGGTAGAGCGCGGCCAGCAGCGCGGCCAGCCCGCCGAGCCAGGCCGCGACCGCCAGCAGATGGAGGACGTCGACGGGCATGGCGACCCCCGGCTGGATCCCGGTGGAGGCGTGCTCGGCCATGGCCCAGCTCGCCGCGAGCCCGGCGGCCACGACGACCCCGCCGACGGCCAGCCCGAAGGCCAGGTCCCGGGCCTCCTTCGCGGCCTCGTCGGCGTCCTCGCCTTCTCCGCCGGCGCCGCCCTCGCCCTCGATCCGCTTGGCGTACGCCCCGAAGAGCACCGCGATGAACAGCGCCGCCGCGGCGAGCAGCAGGAGCCGGGACACCAGGGCCGCGCCGGTCTTGGTCTGGAGCACCTGCCCCAGCAGCTCCAGGTCGAAGACGTCCCCGAGCTTCCCGGAGGTGGTGTAGGAGCCGCGCAGGAGCAGCAGGCCGAGCGTGGCCGCGGTGAGCGTCACCCAGCCGGAGACGACCAGCCGCTGCACAGCCCGCACGCCCGTTCCGCGCGGCCAGCACGCGAGCGCGAACGCGGCGCCGCCGACGAGCACGATGAACCCGGCGTACGACGCGTAACGGCCGACGCCGTACAGGAATCCGACGGCTCCACCGCCCGCCGTTCCCTCCGGCACCGTGACGGTGGTCGCGGAGGGCGCGCCGATGGAGAAGGTGAACGCCCCGACGACGGGATGGCTGTCCGCCGAGACCACCTGGTAGGACACCGTGTAGGTGCCGTCGGGCAGCCCCGGCCGCAGCTTCACGGTGTACGTCGCGCCCGTGCCGCGGGCTTCGCCGGTGTCCGCGCGCCCGCCCTTGGGGTCGAGCACCCGCAGCGCGTCGTCGGACAGCGAGACCGTCTCGGAGAAGGTGAGCGAGACCTGCTCGGGCGCCTTGCCGACCACCGCACCCTGCCGGGGGTCGCTGCTGGTGAGCGCGGCGTGCGCGGAGGCCGGCGCGGCACCGGCGAGGAGCGCGGCGGCGACGGCCAGAAGCAGCAGCACCAGGCTCCGGACCCGCGGGGCGATGGTCTGCGTCACGGTGTTCCCTCCCTCAGTGTCCCGAGTGACCGGTCGCCGGGCGGTACGTCGCCGCCTTCACCGGCATCTCGACCGTGACCGGGTCGGCCCCGGCGAAGTGCAGTTCGACCTCGACCGTCTCACCCTGCTTCGGCTTGCGCTTCAGCTTCTCGAACATCAGGTGGTTCGCACCGCTCTCGAACACGAGTTTCCCGTGCGCGGGCACCTCGGCGTCCGTCATCTCGCGCATCGCCGAGTCGACGGTCTCGTGCAGGGTGACCTCGCCGAGGTCGCTGGTGACCGAGGTCAGCTCGGCCGCCGTACCGCCCGCGTTGGTGATGGTCAGGAAACCGGCCGCCATGGAGGCGGAGACGGGCTGCGGCATGTAGGCGCCGCTGACGGAGAGGTCCGGGCCGCTGTCACCGGAGCCCGAGCCGGAGCCGCAGCCCGCGAGGGCGAGCGCCCCGGCCATGAGCAGGGCGACGGCCGGCGCCCGCCGCCGCGCGGAGTGCGCGGGCCGCCTCACGGGTTCTGCCCCTTGACCAGCTTGGGCAGGTCCTTGGTGTAGTCGTCCACGGTGGCGTCCTCGCCGTAGAGGACGTACCCGGCGTCGGTCTTCGGCGAGAAGGCGACGACCTGGGTGCCGTGCATGGAGACGACCTTGCCCTTCTCCTTCTTCGGCGGCTCGATGGAGATGCCGAGGGTGCGGGCGCCGGCCTGGATGGTGGCGAAGTCGCCGGTGAGGCCGACGGCCTGCGGGTCGATGCCCTTGAGCCAGGTGCCGAGCGCCCGCGGGGTGTCCCGCTCGGGGTCGGTGGTGACGAACACGATGCGCAGCTGGTCCTGCTGCGCCTCGGGCAGCTGCTTCTTGGCGACGGCGATGTTGCTCATCGTCGACGGGCACACGTCGGGGCAGTTGGTGTAGCCGAAGTAGATCAGCGTGGGCCTGCCCGCGGTCTCCTTGCGGAGGTCGTACGTCTTGCCGCGGGTGTCCGTCAGCACCAGGTCCGGCTTCTCGAACGGCTGGTCGAGCACGGTGGCGGCCCGGTCCGCACCGGGCTCCTCGGAGACCACGGTGACCGGCGCGCCGGAGCCGGACTCGCTGCCGCAGGCGGAGAGGGTCAGGGACGCGGCGGCGAGCAGCGCGGCCGCCGCGAGCGTCTTCTTGCGGAGGGGGAGCGTGGAGAGCATGGAGAGATGTCCCAGGGGTGAATGGCCCGGTGGGCGCCGGGGCCGTGCGCGGCCCCGGCGCCCACCGCGAGCGGATGAGCGTCAGGCGGTGGTGCGCCGGCGGCCGGCCAGCACGCCGTACGCCACACCGGCGGCGCCGATGACGATCCCGACGATGCCGAGGACCCGGGCGGTGGTGTCGGAGCTGTCGCCGGAGTCCTCGGAGGCGGTGTTCTGCGCGGCCGCCTCGGCGTCGCCGGAGGCATCCTCGGCGGCGTCCGTCGAGCCCGAGGCGCCGTGGTGGTCGTCCTCGGCGGCGGACAGGGCCAGCACGGGCGCCGGGCTCTCCGGCTCCTCCTGACCCTTCTGCGGCACCTCGATCCAGCGCACGACCTCCTTGTTGGAGTACGTCTGGATCGCCTTGAAGACCAGCTCGTCCGCGTCCTCGGGGAGCTGGCCGATGGAGACCGGGAACTTCTGGAGGTAGCCGGGCTCGATGCCCTTGCCCTCGGCCGTCCAGGTGATCTTGGAGACGGCCTCGGTGATCTTCTCGCCGTGCGACTCGATCGGCTTGTCGAGCGTGGCCTTGTCCACCTTGATCTTCCAGCCGTCGACCGGCACCGGCAGCGCCGAGGTCAGCGGGTGTTCGGCCGGGAAGCTGACCTCCAGCTTGGTGGTCGAGGCGTTGTCACGCTCGTTGGGGACCCGGAAGTCCACGACCGCGTAGCCGCCCTTGGCGGCCGTTCCCTCCGGCTGCACGGTGACGTGCGCGAAGGCCGGTACGGACAGGGCGAGGACGGCCGAGGCGGCGAGGGCGCCGGCGGCGGCGATACGGGAAGCCTTCATGGCGATGAGCACTCCACTCCGAGTGAGAAGACCAGTGGTCGTTGCTTGAGGAGAGATACGCGCGCAAGGCGGCGCGCCACCGTGCGGGACGGGTGCGCACGCGCGCGCGTGCCGCGCGACGGCGGCCCCTCCACCAGGAGTGGGGAGTGGCGGTCGCGTCGCGTCAGGCGGCGAGAAGGAACCCACCGGCCGGCGGGCCGCGCCGGATCACCGTGTGCTGGAGTACGAGAGTGCGGGGCTCGGGGAACGCGAGCGGATCCGCGCACGGGCAGCGCGGACCGGCGTGCGGCGCGACCGGAAGCCCGGCGCACAGCGCGCGCACCAGCGCGAGCGCACCGCGCAGGGACCGTACGAGCGCCCCCTCGGCGAGGACTTCCGCCGACAGCCCGAGGATCCGCAGCAGTGCCAGGTCCCCGCGCCGCAGCAGCCATCCGGCGGCGAGACCCGCCAGCAGATGGCCGAGCAGCATCGGCAGGGACGGCAGCAGCGAGGCCGGGGAACCGGCCACCGTGGACAGCGCGTCCGCCGGCTGGTGCGCAAGATGCGTACCCGGATCGATCCGGGCGTCCGCGAGGATCCGCTGCGCCTGGGCGGGGCTCAGAGCCGCCGCGGTGGTGCCGCACAGCAGCCGCGCGGCCTGCTCGACCAGCGAGGCGTCGGCCGCGGCCGAAGCCGACGCCGCCGTGCTCGCCGTACCGTGCTGCCCCAGCCCGAAGAGCATGTGCAGGACCGTTTGCCCGCCCACCAGAAGGGCCGCGATCCCCGGCAGCGACCGCTCGCGCCCGGCGAGCGGCGCGGCGACCAGCACCGCACCGAGGAATCCCGCGCCCAGCGTCCACAGCGGCACCGCGGCGCAGGACGCGATCGCGTGACCGGCCGCGGCCAGCACGACGCAGACCGCGGCGAAGACCGCGGCCCGCAGCAACCGGAGATCGCCTCCGGGGCGCGCCGAGCGCTGGTGGGGGGCAGACATGGCGGGCTCATCATCCCACTGGCCCGATGGGCGCCGTACGGCAGGTCCGCGAAGTCACCGGCTGACGCATTCGGCCCCACATACACCGATTGGCGCTCCCGGCACATCCCCCATATGGGCGGGATCACGCTGACTCTGGGCTTACACACGAGTGCGCGCGGTAATACGTAACGGTATGTCGAGCCGCGGCCAGGAGGCCAACGCCCAGGAGGCTGGAGCATGAGCATCTGGTGGTCACTCCAACTGCGGCGTGATGCCGCGAGCGTGCCCCTCGCCCGGCGTCTGCTGCTCGGCACCATGGAGACGGCGGGCGTCGACCCCGAGGTCTCCTACGATCTCTCCGTCGCCCTCACCGAGGCCTGCGCGAACGCCGTCGAACACGGCGGCGGCCGCTCCTCCGGGGCGTACCGGGTCACCGCCTACCTCGACGGTGAGAAGTGCCGGATCGAGGTGACCGACTCGGGCCCGGGATTCACCCGCGCGGCCCATGTGCAGCCCCCCGAGGAGGCCGAACACGGCCGCGGCCTCTTCCTCATCCAGGAACTGGCCGACCACGTCCACTTCACCAACAGGCCCGGCCGGGGCGGCGCGGTGGTCAGCTTCGACAAGATCCTCAAGTGGCGCGACAACGCCCCTCTGATGACGGCGTCCTAGCCTCTCCGTCACCCGGTGCGGGAACTCGCCTCAGGGGCGCGGGGAACCGCGGCGGAAGCCACCGACGCCCCGCACCCCGCGACGACGGCCGGGCACCCCCTCGGCGCCCGGCCCGCGCAGCGACCTCAGCCCTTCAGCGAGGCCATCCACTCCTCGACCTCGTCAGACCGCCGAGGCAGCGCAGCGCTCAGATTCCGGTTGCCGTCCTCGGTGACGAGGATGTCGTCCTCGATCCGCACACCGATCCCGCGGTACTCCTCCGGCACGGTCAGGTCGTCGGCCTGGAAGTACAACCCCGGCTCGACGGTCAGGCACATGCCCGGCTCCAGCGTGCCGTCGACGTACGTCTCGGTCCGCGCGGCGGCGCAGTCGTGGACGTCCATGCCGAGCATGTGACCGGTGCCGTGCAGCGTCCAGCGGCGCTGGAGGCCCAGCTCCAGCACCCGCTCGACCGGACCCTCGACGAGGCCCCACTCGACCAGCTTCTCGGCGAGCACGCGCTGGGCGGCGTCATGGAAGTCGCGGTACTTCGCGCCCGGCTGCACCGCCGCGATACCGGCCTCCTGGGCCTCGTACACGGCGTCGTAGATCTTCTTCTGAATCTCGGTGAAGCGGCCGCTGACCGGCAGCGTGCGCGTGACGTCGGCGGTGTAGTACGTGTGCGTCTCCACACCGGCGTCGAGCAGCAGCAGGTCACCGGAGCGCACGGGCCCGTCGTTGCGCACCCAGTGCAGCGTGCAGGCGTGCGGGCCGGCGGCGGCGATGGTGCCGTAGCCGACGTCGTTGCCCTCCACGCGCGCGCGGAGGAAGAACGTGCCCTCGATGTACCGCTCGGAGGTCGCCTGGGCCTTGTCGAGGACCTTCACCACGTCCTCGAAGCCGCGCACGGTCGAGTCGACGGCCTTCTGCAGCTCGCCGACCTCGAAGTCGTCCTTGACCAGCCGCATCTCGGAGAGGAAGACGCGCAGCTCCTCGTCGCGCTCGGCGGTGACCTTGTCGGTCAGGGCCGCCTCGACACCGGCGTCGTAGCCGCGCACCACACGGACCGGGCCGGTGGCCTCGCGCAGCTTGCCGGTCAGCTCGCGCACGTCGGAGGCGGGGATCCCGTACAGCTTCTCGGCCTCGGTGAGGGAGTGCCGGCGGCCGACCCACAGCTCGCCCTGGCCGTCCAGCCAGAACTCGCCGTTCTCGCGGTCGGAGCGGGGCAGCAGGTAGATGGTCGCCGTGTGGCCCTCGGCGGTCGGCTCCAGCACCAGGACGCCGTCCTCGGTCTGGTTGCCGGTGAGGTACGCGTACTCGACCGACGCGCGGAAGGGGTACTCCGTGTCGTTCGAGCGGGTCTTGAGGTTGCCGGCCGGGATCACCAGGCGCTCGCCGGGGAAGCGGGCGGACAGCGCGGCGCGGCGGGCGGCGGTCTCGGCGGCCTGGGCGACCGGCTCCAGGTCGTGCAGCTCGGTGTCGGCCCAGCCGGACCGCATGTTCTCCGCCAGCTCGTCGGACACGCCCGGGTACAGTCCGTTCTTCCGCTGCTTGATCGGCTCATCCTCGGCGTTCTCCGGGGTCTCCGGGAGCTCCTCGGCCACGGTCATCCTCCTAGATACGGCACTGGACCTCCCCCATCGTACGGCCGTACGGCAAGGGGCCCAGGGCCGAAGGACCTGTTACCGATCGCTCACTCGAACCGGGCGGCGAGCAGCACCACGTCCTCCTCGCTGCCGGCCTCGTCCAGCCCGTCGGGCAGGACCGCGCGCAGCACGTGATCGACGATCGCCTCGGGGTCGCGCCGCTTGGTGCGGGGCAGCCCCGCGGCGGCCGCGTGCAGGCGGGCGAAGGCGCGGTCGACGGGATCACCGGTGCGGTGCAGCAACCCGTCGGTGTACAGCAGAACCGTCTCTCCGGGCTCGGCGTACAGCTCCACGCCGGGCGCCTCCCAGCAGGCCAGCATCCCGAGCGGGGCCGAGACGGAGGTCTCCACGAACTCGGTGCGCCGCTCACCGATCAGCAGCGGCGGGGTGTGCCCGGCCCCGGCCAGCGTGATCTTGCGCAGCGCGGGCTCGCAGAACGCGAACAGCGCGGTCGCCGAGCGGGCCGGCTCGGTCAGCCGGAGCAGCAGTTCCAGGTCGGACAGGACGGCGACCGGGTCCTCGCCCTCCATCACGGCGTACGCCCGCAGCGAGGCCCGCAGCCGGCCCATCGCGGCGATCGCACTCGGCCCCGACCCGGTGACGGAGCCGACGGCGAGGCCGAGTGCCGCGTCCGGCAGCGGCAGCGCGTCGTACCAGTCGCCGCCCCCGCGCGGACCGGTGCGGTGCCGCGCGGCGAGCTGCACACCGGAGACCCGGGGCAGCCGGGAGGGGAGCAGTTCCTGGGCGATCGTCGTCATGCACGCGCGCGTGCGCTCGACCTCGAGGAGCCGGGCGAGGTGCTCGGTGGCGTAGCGGGTGTACAGGCCGACGAGGTGGCGCTGGCGTTCGACGGGCTCGGCGGGCTCGTCGTAGAGCCATACGGCGGCCCCGAAGCGGCCGGCGGCCTCGGTGGAGAGGGGGACGGCGTAACTGGCGGCGTAGCCGAGGCGGGCGGCCACCACACGGTGGCGGGGGTCGAGGGCCTCCTCGGCGAACAGATCGGGATGGAGGCTCTCGGTGACACCGCCGGGCGGGCCGGCGGGCGGGTCGAGGAGGTCGCCGTACGGCAGGGCGCCGCGCGGGACGGTCTCCAGATGGCCGAGATCCGCGGGGCCGAGGCCCAGGCCGACGGTGCTGCGGGGGTCCAGGCCGTCGGCGGGTTCCAGGACGACGAGACCGCGCCGGGCGCCCACCAGGGCGGCCCCGGCGCGCAGCAGTTCCTGGAGGGCGTCCGGGAGACAGTCCGTACGGGCCAGGCGTTCGGTGAGTTCGTGCAGGGTCGTCAGATCGGAGACCCAGCCGGCGAGCCGGTCCTGGAGGAGGGCCCCCGGTCCGGTGCCGGCGGCGGGGACGCCCGTGGCCGGCGGCGCGGGCGCGACAGTGTGTGCGGGGGCTGGGACCGTTGAATCGATTCCAGCCACTTTCGGAGGGTGCGGGGCGTTCATGGCGTCCGGCTTTCCGACCGGCGCGTATTGCTCAAAAGCATCGCGAACCCCCATGTCAATCTGCGCCGCTGGCAATGTCTCCACATGTACACGCAGTCATGAGGGGATGTCCAGCATTGTCCTGGTGGGATTCCTGGTGTCCGTGTGGTTTCGGGGATCTGGTGTAGGTTCTCTTACAGAAAGGCAAAGTTGGCTTAAAACTGCTCCGTGTAAGCGCATATTGCGGTCGACTGGGCTTGCTCGACGGAGCGTCACAGCGGTCGTGATGGGTACGTACTCGGTGAAGGCCAGGGGTGGTTGGGAACCGCCCGGAACCTGGTGACGGACCCGGGCGTCCTATCCACCGACGACCGTGCCCCATCCTCCCGTGGCGGCGGTGGAGAGAAATACGCGAGACGGCGAAACGCCACACTTCGCCACCCCACGCCACGCCCATGCTTGTGCAGGACGCAGCGGGCGACGGCAGCCAACGCTCGGCCCAGAGGGGTCCCCGTGCTTCGACGCCGGGGTGTGATGCGCCAGTAGGTACGCACAGTGAAGCGATCGACACATGATGTGATGTGGACCACGGTGTTGCCAGGCGTGCAACGGAAAGGAACGAGCGCTCATGCGCGAGATCCCCGGAAGGCGACGCAGGCTCCTGTTCAGGCGGAACGACGGGAGGCGTGAGCTGATCGACGCGGCCCTGACCTTCGCGACCGAATGGCAGTGGCCCGTACTCCCGGGTGTGGCGGCCGATCCGCAGGGCCGCGCCCGCTGCGGCTGCCCGGACCCCGAATGCACGGTGCCCGGCGCCCATCCCTTCGACCCCGGCCTCCTCGCGGCCACCACCGACGCACGCATGATCCGCTGGTGGTGGGCCAACCGGCCGACGGCCCCGATCATCCTGGCCACCGGAGGCAAGGCGCCCTGCGCGGTCAGCCTCCCCGCCCCCGCCGCCGCCCGCGCCCTGCACGCGCTGGACCTCCAGGGCATGCGCCTCGGCCCGGTCCTCGCCTCGCCCATCCGCTGGGCCGTGCTCGTCCGGCCGTACTCCATGGAGCAGTTGGGCGAACTGCTGTACGCCAAGGACTTCGTCCCCGGTTCGCTGCGCTTCCACGGCGAGGGCGGCTATCTCGCGCTGCCCCCCTCCGAGACCGGCCAGGGGCAGATCCGCTGGGAACGCGCCCCGCTGCCCGGCTCGGCCGCCCCCTGGGTGCCGGACGTGGAGGCCGTGGTGGACGCCGTGGTCGAGGCCCTCACTCGTACGGGTGTGAGCGCGCCCGAGTTCTAGGGTGTCGGGCGCGCGCGGAACCGGGCGCGCGGCCGGGATCGTTATCGTCCCGTCCATGCAGCGTCACTCCGGGGGCCACGGACCCCGACCGCATGGGCGCCACGGCTCCCGAACCCGTCTGCTCATGCTGGTGGGTGCGGTGGTGTGCGCGGTGGCGTTGCCGCTGGCCGTCGCCTCGGCGGGATCGGTGGGGTCGGCGGGGCCGCGGGACGCGGTGCGTTCGGCGGACTCGGCGGCGCCGGGGGGTTCCGGGGACTCGGCACGTTCGGGAGGTTCCGGCGGCTTGGCCGGTTCCGGGGACTCGGCACGTTCGGGGGGCTCCGGCGGCTTGGCCGGTTCCGGGGACTCGGCGGGCTCCGACAACTCAGCGGGCGGGCCCGAGGACCATGGGACGTTCCCCGGTTCCGGGGACGCCAAGGCACCGTCGGACCCGGGCGACGACGCCGAACCCGGCGCCCGGCGCTCCCCCTTCCCGCTCGGCCTCGGACTGTCCACCGCCGCCCGCTGCGGTCCGGAACTCACCGCGCCGGACGGCATCGAGGCGCAGACCTGTGTGCTGACGCAGGGCGAGGAGAACTGGGCCCGCGCCTACTACCGCAACGCGACCGGCCGCGCCCTGGACGCCGTGCTGACGCTCATGGGGCCCGGCTGGCGTACCGTACGGATCCGCTGCGCGGTCGGCGCCGGGGACGAGCCGGCGAGCTGCGAGACGCCACGGGAGGCGGGACGGGGCCCGGCGGCGGAGTACACGGCGGTCGCGGAGTTCGCGGGGCGGGGCGGCCGGGGGCCGCTGCTTCTGCGGGTCGGCAGCAACTCGGGGACCGTCACGGGGAGTTGACGCGCGGCGGCGGGCCGCAGGCGGGGCCGGACACAGAAAGACCCGGTTGCTGGCGACGGGGGATGCACCAGCAACCGGGCTACTGGAACGGTAACAAGAGATCGGCTGTTCGCAAATTCGATCTCCCGTTTCCCTCGGCTATTCGGACACCCGACTCGCCTTGTCCGGACCTGGGTTGTGATCCAGGTCACCGTGCGCGCGAGGGCCGGTTCGGCTGACCGGTCGATCAGCCGAACCGTGGGTCCCGGGCGGGCGTCAGCTCAGCGTGACCTGCCGGTTGGTCAGTCCGCCGCGCGCGCGGCGCTCGTCCGGCGTGAGCGGTGCGTCCGTGGCCAGCGCGGCGGACAGACGCTCGGCGAACTCGGCCGCCGGCTTCTCGATGTCCTCGGCGGAGACCCCGCTGGGCAGGTCCCAGACCGGGACCGTGAGCCCGTGAGCACGGAAGGAGCCCACCAGGCGGGTTCCCTCGCCGAGGCTGGAGCGGCCCGCCGCGTGCAGCCGCGCGAGGGCGTCCAGAAGCTGCTCCTCCGGGTGCGGCATGACCCAGCGCAGGTGGTTCTTCTCCGGGGTCTCGCACCAGTACGCCGCGTCGACGCCGGTCAGCTTGACGGTCGGGATGGCCGCGGCGTTCGCCCGCTCCAGGGAGGCGGTCACGTCCGGGGTGGCGTTCTGCGCGTCCGGGACCCAGAACTCGAAGCCGCTGTGCACCACTGGCTCGAACGCGCCCTCGGGGTCGAGCAGGTCCTGCAGCCGCGGGCCGTCGGCCGGGGCGCGGCGGCCCTGGACCGGGGTGCCGGGCTTGGCCTGAAGGGCCCGCTGGAGGGTGTCGGCGAGGTCGCGGCTGATGTCGCCGGACGCCGTGTCGTTCTGCAGGCCGAGCAGGACCGAGCCGTCCTCGCGGCGCAGGGCGGGCCAGGCCATCGGCAGGACGGTGGCCAGGGTGACCGACGGGACGCCCTCCGGCAGGCCGTCCGTCAGCGTCAGCTCGGCGGTGGCGGCCGGCACCAGCTCGCGCAGGGCCACCCAGTCGCACTCGCCCGGCAGCCCCTCGAACGGGCGGTGCACCAACTCGGTCACGGCCTGTGCGGCGGCCCGGCCGTGGCAGGCCTTGTAGCGGCGGCCGCTGCCGCAGGGGCAGGGCTCACGGGCGCCGACGACCGGGATCTCACCGTCGGTGATCTGCGGCCGCTTGGTCTTCGTCTGGGGTCGCTTCTTGGCCATGGTGAGTGTCTCCCGGTGACGGCTCGTCTCGTACGGCGGGAGCCTAGCCGTTTGCGCCAACTCCGACGGGACCCTGGGGACAACACCCGGGTTGTGGACAACGCCGGGCGCCTCGGGCGGGAGGACGACCCGCCCGACGGAGCGCAGACGGTCAGCCGATCCGGGTCGTCCGGTCAACCCGGGCCGTCGGGCCAGTCCGTCCGGGCCGCCGGGTCAATCCGTCCGGCCCGTCGGGCCAGTCCGTCCGGGCCGTCGGGTCAATCCGTCCGGGCCGTCGGGTCAATCCGGGCCGTCGGGTCAATCCGGATCGTCGGGCGAGTCCGGGGCGCCCGGCCAGTCCGGGTCATCCAGCCAGTCCGGGTCGCCCGGCCGATCCCGCTCGTCCAGTCAGTCCAGGTCGTCGAAAGCGTCCGCGAAGTCCAGTTCCGGCATGGTGACCACCGAGGGGGCTGCGACGCGCGTAGCGAAGTCGTCACGGCGCCGTCCGGCATCCGGATCATGGACGTCCTCGTGGACCACGACCCACACGGTGACCTCGCCGCGGACGTCGTCCCGGACCCCCCAGTCGTCGGCCAGGGCCGTGATGATGTTCAGCCCGCGACCGCCGTGGGCGGTGACCGACGGGGTGGCCGGGGCGGGGCGGGTCGGGCCGCCGCCGTCCGTCACCTCGACGACCAGCCGTCCGGTGGGGTCCACCCGCCAGGCGGCCCGCACGTCTCCGTCCCCGGCCAGGGCGTCGCCCAGGGGCCGGCCATGCTTGCAGGCATTGCTCAAAAGTTCGGAAAGGATGAGTACGGCATCGTCGATGACCGCTTCCGCCACCCCACCCCTGCGCAACTGATCACGCATCCGGCGTCTTGCCGCGCCCACGCCCGCAGGGCCATGGGGTACGGCCATGCTCGACGACGTGGGCACCTCCTGTGCCACCACCAACGCCACCCCCGAGACCTCCTTCGCCCCACGCCAGGTGTGGATGCCCCATTGGCCTGTACCGGAAACCGGCCGATTCACCTCCGGTGACGCATTCGCAACGATCGAACACGGTCCGAACGCGCCGGAGCACTCCCCGTGACAGAGCCGGTGGGATATCCCTCGCGAGGACGAACAAGACCGACGATTGAGCGCATCCAAGTGACCGGCCGGAAGGGTCGCTCCGGTCAGCGGCCGAGCCGGTGGAGCACCGCGCGCGGGCGGTTGGTGATGATCGCGTCCACGCCCAGGCCGACACAGAGGTCGACGTCCGCCGGCTCGTTCACCGTCCACACGTGCACCTGGTGACCGGCCCGCCGCAGCCGCTCGATGTACACCGGGTGGCTGCGGACGATACGGATCGAGGGACCGGCGATGCCGATCCCCGGGGGCAGCCGCCCGTCGCGCAGCCGGGGTGAGACGAACTGCATCAGGTAGACCGTCGGCAGCGTCGGCGAGACGGCCCGGACGCGGTGGAGCGAGCGCGCCGAGAAACTCATGATCCGCACCGGGGACTCCTCCGGCGCGCCCGGGGCGTCCAGGCCGAACCGCTTCAGGAGCACCAGCAGCCGCTCCTCGACCTGGCCCGCCCACCGCGTGGGGTGCTTGGTCTCGATGGCCAGCTCCACCCGCCGGCCGGCGTCGGCGACCAGCTCCAGCAGCCGTTCCAGGGTGAGGACGGAGGTCTCCGCGGGGTCCTCGGGGCGGTGCTCCCAGTCCGGGTCCTCGGTCCGCGCGCGGCCGGCGGGGGTCTTCTTCCAGGACCCGAAGTCCAGCGCCGCGAGGTCGGCCAGTTCCAGGGCGGAGACCGCTCCGCGGCCGTTGGACGTACGGTTGATCCGACGGTCGTGCACACAGACGAGGTGGCCGTCCGCGGTCAGCCGTACGTCACATTCGAGGGCGTCGGCGCCGTCCTCGATCGCCTTCTTGTACGCGGCCAGGGTGTGCTCGGGAGCCTCCTCGGAGGCCCCGCGGTGAGCGACGACTTGGATCCGGTGCTGCCGTGCAGGTGTCACCGCGTCATGGTGCCACCGAGACGGGGTAGCCGTCGGGTCGCCGGAGCCACTGGTGCGCCTGTGGCGCCTGAGATGCGGCGCTTGCCATAGAAAGATCCTATATAAAGAGTGACCGCGGACCCACAGGCACGGCTTATGGTGCCCTGACGGCCCGTGGGAAAAGCTGACGGCATACGAAAACACCGGCACAGCTGCGTGACCGAGGATCGAGGAGAAGAGCTGTGAGCACCGAGAACGAGGGCACTGCGGTCCCCCCCGCCCCGTCCGCACCTCCCGTGCCGGTGGACAGCCCCGCGGCCTCCCCGGCAGCTTCCCCGCAGGCGGACACGCCCCCGAGCGCACCCACGACACCGGACCATGCCCCGGCGCACGCCCCGTCGTCGTCCGGCACTCCTTTCTCCGGCGCCCCGGGATCCGCTCCGGAGAGCGGCTGGCCGCCCCCGCCCCCGCCGGCCGGCCCGGCCCAGCACCCGGCCGCACCCCCGGCACCCGGCGCCCACGGTGCCGATGGCCCGGGCGGCCCCTGGGGAGCCCCGTACCAGCAGCCCCCGTCCCCCCAGCCCAAGCGCGGACGCGGCGGTCTGCTCGCCGGAATCCTGGTGGCCGCGCTGGTCGCGGGCGGCCTGGGCGGCGGCCTCGGCTACACGCTGGCCAAGAACGACGACAACTCCAGCTCCACCACCGTCTCCTCCTCCGACAGCGGCGGCGACTTCAAGCGCGACCCGGGCACCATCGCGGCCGTGGCCGCCCAGGCGCTGCCCAGCACGGTCACCATAGAGGCGGAGAGCACCAGCGGCGAGGGCGGCACCGGCACCGGGTTCGTCTTCGACACCGAGGGCCACATCGTCACCAACAACCACGTCGTGGCGGACGCGGTGGACGGCGGCAAGCTGACCGCCACCTTCCCGAGCGGCAGGACGTACGACGCCGAGGTCGTCGGCAACGCGCAGGGCTACGACGTCGCGGTGATCAAGCTCAAGAACGCCCCGTCGGGCCTCAAGCCCCTCACCCTGGGCAACTCCGACAAGGTCGCCGTCGGCGACTCCACCATCGCCATCGGCGCCCCCTTCGGCCTGTCCAACACGGTGACGACCGGCATCATCAGCGCCAAGAACCGTCCGGTCGCCTCCAGCGACGGCACCGGCAGCCAGGCCTCCTACATGAGCGCCCTGCAGACCGACGCCTCGATCAACCCCGGCAACTCCGGCGGCCCGCTGCTGGACGCCAAGGGCAACGTCATCGGCATCAACTCGGCGATCCAGTCCGCCGGCAACGGCCTGGGCGGCACCAGCCAGTCCGGCTCCATCGGCCTCGGCTTCGCCATCCCGATCAACCAGGCGAAGTACGTCGCCCAGGAGCTGATCAAGAACGGCAAGCCGGTGTACGCCAAGATCGGCGCGTCCGTCTCCCTGGAGGACACCACCGACGGCGCGAAGATCACCGACACCGGCGCGGGCGGCTCCGAGCCGGTCGAACCGGGCGGCCCCGCCGACAAGGCCGGCCTCCAGCCCGGCGACGTCATCACCAAGCTCGACGACACGGTGATCGACAGCGGCCCGACCCTGATCGGTGAGATCTGGACCCACAAGCCCGGCGACAAGGTCACGGTCACCTACGAACGCAGCGGCAAGACCCACACGGTCGAACTGACCCTGGGCAGCCGCGTGGGCGACAGCTGACGTTCACTCACCCACCCCTCACCCCGCGCCACCGGTCTCCCCGGCGCGGGGCGCTTGCTGTCAGGGGCGACAGCCGAGCTTCTTCTTGTAGGCGTCGAAGTAGGCCGGACCAAGCTTCTCCAGCCGAGCTTGGGAGTCACGGTTCCATTTCAGGTCGTTAACCTGCACGGAGACCACATCACCTTTTTCGCTGACGCCAGGGCACGGAATGACTGCTGCCACCCCGAAGTTCCATGAGGCGTATTTGCCGTCCTCGAAGTAGCGCAGGTCCTTGACCTCGTAGGTTTCGAAGAGGTCGCGCAGCTTGTATCCGCTCTCGTGCCAGGCGGCGTCACTGACCACAGAGTCGTTCCCGTCCACGTACATATGGCAGAACTGGCCTTCGGTCAGGCTGAAGTAACCGGTGTCCTGTTCCAGCTTGTCACCGCCGTCGAGCAGGGACTCCAGAACTTTCTTGTCGGCGGGGATGCCGCAGATATTGTCCGGAACGGGATAAGAAAGTCCCTCATCATTTGATGATCCACAGGCGGTTAGTGCCGTCGCAAGAAAGGTGGAGGCAAGCAGTCTTTGACCCGGCAAAAGGTATCCTCGCCTTCTCATGCCTTGGCGGGTCGAACGCTGGAGGTGTCTCACGATCCATCCCCCGAGGAGTTCCACTGAGCGCCATCGGAATGGCTCATACCCGCTCTAGTGCGAACCGCTCGTTCGATGGTGTCCCTCGTTTCCCAGTCTGTACCCGGATGGTGGTTGAAGTAGCTGGTGACGGCTGCCTCCGACGCTTGCGAAACGGATTCCCGCCCCTTCGTGTACTCCTTGCCCGCGTCTCGCTCAGACTGATCCGTGGTGTCCTGCTCAGCACTCTTCACCACGCTCTCGGTCACATCCTCAGCCAGCCAGTTGACCGGTTCTCCCACTACGGAGAAGGGGGCTGGAATGGCCGACGTCCCCAGGCCCACGATCCGGTTGACCCACTTGGCATTGTCGGCCACCGCCTGGTTGTATTCCTCGTCCGAGGCGGTGTGGTAGTCGTAGATCGCGTCAGCCCGCGAGTTACTCATGACGCCTGCGATAGCGGCCCCCGGTGCGACCAGATCGCCGACGCGTGCACCGTCCTCCGCGGTAAGCCCTTTCCCCTCCGCATCCAGGAAAGCGTGCACCACGCTCGCGGTGTACGCCTGCTGCGCGGCAGTGATGGCGCTGTACGCGTCTGGATCCTGCCCGACCAGGCCGAGGAACTTCATGGCATTTCCGGAGTCGAGGTTGGCAGCCGCGCCATTGACCGGAAACACCTTGCTGTCCGGTCCTTCCAGATAAATGGTTCGCTGGAAATCTCCCATGTAATCCGCCGAGATACGCCCCAGACTGTCCCGCAGCGCGTAAAGCGGCCCGGTCTTCTCCTCCTTCAGATCGCCGTTCATGTTGTGCGCCAGCAAGTCGGAGTTCGCGAACTTCTCCACGATGGCGTGGACCAGTTTGGCCTGCGCCTCGCTGTGCCTGATCGACGGATCTGCGGTGTCGCTGTCGTACGGACGGCCCGTCGTGGCCGCCTCCAGCGCGTGGCCGAGGGCGTCAGGACCGAAGTTGAGGGCCCTCTTCGTGGCCTCCTCGTCTGCGAGGACGTTGTGGGCGTTCGTGTCGATCGTCCACTCGAAGTCCTTGTCCGTGAAGAGATCCAGGTAGGACTTGAACTCCGGCTTCTCCCCGGACTTGATCGTGCCGTCCTCGTTGTACGCCGTGGGCGGCTGCGTGAAGAATTGCTCGGCTGCCTCGGGACTGTGCCCGAGCGCCTCCAGAACGCTGTTCAGCGGATCATTACCGGTGCCGAGCTTCCCGGAGGGGTTGAATCCGTAGCCGTCGTCGCTGCCGGCGGGCTTGTTCGCCAGGAAGCGGTGCGGATCATCCTGGTGCAGCTGGGTGATGTGCTCCGCGACGGGTGCCAGGAAAGCCGGGTCGTAGTTGCCGTAGCGCAGCAAGCCGCCCAGCACTTGGTAGCCGTAGGGCCGGCTCATCATGCCGCGCTCCCACTCGATCTCCTGGGTGCCCAGCTTGCGGAACTCCGTTCCCCACCACGAGGGCAGATGCTGCCGGTCGCCCTTGACGCTCTGCGGGGTGTAGGGATCGGTGGCGTTGGCCAGAGCGTGCCCCATGTACTTCTGGAGATCCTGCACCCCGGCCAGCCGCGTCTTCGTCGCGTCCTCACCGGTCCCGTCGCTCGACATGGCACCGTAGAACTCGAGCGTCTGCCTCGGCCCGCCGAGCCCCTGGAAGAACTCGGTCGCGAATTCTCCGTCCTTCTCGCGTCCGTTGTGGCGCAGCAGCCGGTTCAGCTCCGCGAGTTCGCGGTCGGTCATGTCCTCGCGCTTCTTGGCCAGCTCCAGGGCCCGTTCGACCTGCGCGTCGTTGAGCGAGTCGTACGTCGCGTGGCCGGCGTTGTACGCGTCGTTTCCGTGGGTGCGTGACAGTGCCAGCTTGGTGGAGATGTCGATGTCGTTGGCGTGTGCGATCCTGCCGGTGATCGAGTCGGCGTAACGCTGCCGCTCGTCCAGGTTCTTGTCGTCCTTCGGGCTTGTGCCCGGCATGACACGGGCGTCGACGCTCACCGTTCCATCGCCGTTGTCCCGGACTGTGTAGCCCTTGTCCTTGGCCTCCGCGGTGAGGGTCCGCACACCCTTCTGCAATGCCTCGAGCTCACGGTGTGCATCGTCGAGCACCTGGTGGATGCCGTTGGCCTCCACCCGGAGATCCGCGATCTCCTTGGCTGTCTTGCCCACGAACCCCCGGGTGACGACGGCGTTCACACCCTCCCAGCGCGCTTGGTCCGACTTCTTCCGGAGGCCGTCACGTGCGTCGGCCTCGAGCTGCTTCAGGTTGTCGACCGCCTTCTTCCAGTCGGAAACGGCCGTGCCCAGCTTCCCGAGGTCGACCTGCATGAGGTCGTGATAGGTGATGGACATTCCCGAGCCTCCTCCGCGCTACCTGAAGTACTTGTCGAGCTCGGAAGCGGGCATCGCGGAACCGTCGCGTCCCGTGATCACAGCGGCGATCTCCGCGTCGTCATTGCTGTGCAGCTTCTTGCTGAAGTCGAGGTGATTCGAGATGTGGGCACAGGCCTGACGAACTGCTTTCACCTGGCTCTCCCAGATCGTCAGCGTCGTCATGAGTTCGTCGCCCATGGTGAAGTTCGACCGGGAGAGTTCCGACGCCGCCTGGTGTGTGGAGCCGGCATGGTCCGAGTTCATTCCGGCGCCGGCGATGTCCACCTTCTTCACCAGGTCACTGTGCAGGACGAAGGCGGCGTGTCCTACGGCGCCGAGGTCGTCCTGCTGCACGACCAGGTCGGGTCCGCCACCCGGGCCCGGCCCTTGCGCGGGTGCCTCGTTCAGTTGCATGTGCGTCGACCGGTTGTCGGCAGCCTGAGCCTTCAACTGCTCCCATTCGCCCCATGCCATGGGTTCACTCCCCCGTTGCCGTCAGTCGTGGTCGTCCCGGGTGCGCCAGAGGCTATCGCGGGAGCAGCTGTTCACCGGCGGAAAGATCACGCGTGCTCGTTGCGGTGGGGCGATCTCTGGCCAGAAACGCGCGGGCATCACTCGCGTCCTCCAGCCGCCGCCGGCCCAAGGTCACCTGAACGGTGAGCCCCGCCGAAGCCCCGACGACTCGCCGTCGTCCACGCACAAGCTGGGGAGTGCAGCCCCGCCAGGCGGGCGGGGCCGGTACGCTGTATCCGCTCCGGCCCTGGTGGGCGGGGCATGGGTGGGTTGCCCGAGCGGCCTAAGGGAACGGTCTTGAAAACCGTCGTGGCGCAAGTCACCGTGGGTTCAAATCCCACACCCACCGCACAGGTTCGCAGGGGCGCTCCGTTTCCGGGGGCGCCCCTTCGGCGTGGGTGGGGCCTGCGGTCACGGCGATCGTTGCCGTACGTGGCCGCTACGGCCGCTGTGCCCGTAGCAGCCGCAGCTGGCCGATCTCCGCGACGTTCTTCATCAGCTCGGCATTCACCCAGGCGATCATGTCGGAGACGGTGTACTGCGGGTCGTTCGGCCAGGGAAAGGGTGCCGTGGCCGCGAGGTGGGTGGGGTCCAGATCGTCCAGGGCCGTGAGCCAGGACGCGCGCAGGCTGCGCAGCCAGGTCACGGCAGCGGGGCCGTCGCCGGGCCAGGTGAGGTCCGTGCGGTCGCGGGGCGGACGGCCTTGGATGTGGTCCAGGGCCACACTCCACCACCAGCCGATGTGCCAGGTCAGCCAGCCGACGGTGGGCACCGGGACGGGGTCGGGCTCGGTGTCCGCCCAGTCCGGGAGCCAGGTGCCGTCGGCGGCCGGGCGGACCGTCCAGGAGACGGGTGCGGGCTCCCAGAGGAAGTCGTCCGGGGTCAGGCGGTCCAGGTGGTATTCGAAGAGACCCCAGGTCAGGTCGAATTGGTGGCGGAGCAGCGTCACGCGCGCGTCAGGGCGCGTATCAGGGGTCGCGGTCAACGGTCGGTTCCTCCCACGGGTGGTTCTCGCCGCTCACCTTAGGAACGTCAACGGGGCGCGGGCCCGTGGTTTTCCGCGGTCAGCCGGGCCGCCGAGGCGATCGTCGCGCGGGCCTCGCGTTCCGTGAGGCCGGTGCTGCGGGCCGCGTCGATCAGGGGGGCGGTCAGGTCCGGGCCGACGCCGTTCTCGTAGGCCCGGCAGGCCGCCCAGAACAGACGGGTGTTGCGCTGTCCCTCGTGGGCGGTGAGGACGAACTGGATCAGGCCGTGGCCCTGCCCGTGATGTCCTCCGGGCGAGGTGGACGTCCGCGCGGTGGTGCGCGGGGGCGGCAGGAGCAGCCGGAGCAGGGCCGGCGGGCAGGGGGCCGGGGGCAGGTGCGCGGTGCCGGGTGCCGTGCCGTACACCCCGTGCTCGGTGCGTGAGCCGGGGCCGACGAGGTAGCCGCCGGCGCCCCGGACGTCGATACCCGGGGCGAGGCGGCCGGCCGAGTTGGGGACGACGACGTCCGGCGGTCCGGTCAGCCAGAGGTGACGGCCGCCGCTCGGGGTCGTGACGACGACCGTCGCGGGGATCGTGAACAGGTGCCGCAGGGCGAGTTCCCGCAGCGCGGCCGAGGCGTCCGTGCCCGACTTGGTGTCCAGGTCGATGCCGATCAGATGGTGCGGGGGCAGGCCGCAGGCGATGCCGTAGCCGGTGGCCCAGGGGGCGGCGGCGAAGAGCGCGCGGATGCGTTCGGGGTCGGTCGAGGCGTCGTGGACGCCGTGGCCGAAGCGACCGCATTCGCCGTGGCAGGGGAGGGGCGCGGGGTCGAGTCGGTGGGGGGAGCGCAGGGCCGGGAGTTTCGTCCGGGACAGGGGGATGACGGCCAGTCCGCGTTCGGCGGCGGACAGGGCGTGGGCGAGGGCCAGCGTCGTGGCCTGCCGGTCGATGGTGGCCATGACGTTATGTTCGTACTCATGTTCGAAAAAGGGAAGGGTGTGCGGGCGCCGCACCCCGCAGTGGGCACATTGGCCGGAAATATGCCGTCGCGCTCCAGCCCTCGCGGGCGCTCGGGCTGGAACCGCCCCACCCGCGCCCGACCCGCCGCTTAAATGACGTCGGCAACTTCGCCGTCGCCTTCACCCCGCCGTGGTGGTGACATGACGGGTCGGTGCGCACCGCCGACCGATGACCCCGCGCGCGTCATCCCCGCCTCCCCGGCACACCCTCCGTGGGTCCGTCGTGGGTCCGTCGTGGGGTCCGCCGCGGGTCCGCCGTACGTCCGCGGGACGT
Source organism: Streptomyces sp. (assembly GCF_035645055.1). GTDB lineage: Bacteria > Actinomycetota > Actinomycetes > Streptomycetales > Streptomycetaceae > Streptomyces. The sequence continues at coordinate 66,028 of NZ_DASQNH010000058.1, forward strand.
CCTCCCGGCGGGAGTACCCAGGGGAAAACCCCCAGGAGCCCTCCTCTCCTCGTCCGCCTTCAGGAGGTGCGTCCGGCGTCGCCTCTACAACCTGAGGGGGACTCCTCTTCGGGACCTGCGGGCGATGAGGACGACAGGGTCGCGAACCTAGCGTTGAGCCATGACCACACTCGTCTGCACCAGCGCCTCGGACGCCGCCAGGTTGGCCACGCGGACGCTGCCGTACGCCACGTATCCGTCGTTCTCGTCGTACGTGCGAGCCCGTCAGCCGATCCTGCTGCGCACCGCCCGGTCGCTGACCGCGAACCCGTGCGACGCCGAAGACCTGCTGCAGACCGCGCTGACCAAGACCTATGTCGCGTGGGACCGGATCGAGGACCATCGCGCGCTCGACGGCTATGTGCGCCGCGCCCTGCTGAACACCCGCACCTCCCAGTGGCGCAAGCGCAAGGTCGACGAGTTCAGCTGCGACGAGCTGCCCGAGCCGGAGCCCGTGCCCGGCGGGAACGACCCCGCCGAGCGGCAGGCGCTGCACGACGCCATGTGGCGGGCGATCATGCGGCTGCCCGCCCGGCAGCGGGCGATGGTCGTCCTGCGGTACTACGAGGACCTGAGCGAGGCGCAGACCGCCGAGGTGCTCGGCGTCTCGGTCGGCACGGTGAAGTCGGCGGTCTCCCGGGCTCTGGGAAAGCTGCGCGAGGACCCGGAGCTGGAGCCGGTCCGATAGCAGGGCGCCCGTTCGACCGCAAGGTGACAAGTTCTTCGAGATCGGTGGTCTGCCCCTAGTGACATACCGAGCGGTATGCGGCCAGAATCAGCGCATCCCTTACCGCCGCGTAGGCAATGTCGCCCCCGGGAGGACGCCGTGCTGAGCACCATGCAGGACGTACCGCTGCTGATCTCCAGGATCCTGGCCCACGGGTCCACGATCCACGGATCGTCTCAGGTGATCACCTGGGCCGGTGAGGGCGAGCCGCAGCGCCGCTCGTACGCCGAGATCGGCGCCCGCGCCGCACAGCTGGCGCACGCCCTGCGCGAGGACCTCGGCGTCGCCGACGACGACCGTGTGGCCACTCTGATGTGGAACAACGCCGAGCACGTCGAGGCCTATTTCGCGATTCCCTCCATGGGCGCGGTCCTGCACACCCTCAATCTCCGGCTGCCCCCGGAGCAGCTCGCCTGGATCGTCAACCACGCCGCCGACCGGGTGATCATCGCCAACGGCTCCCTGCTGCCGCTGCTCGCCCCGCTGCTGCCGCATCTGAAGACCGTCCGGCACGTCGTGGTCACCGGCCCCGGCGACCGCGGCCTCCTCGCCGGGGCGTCCGTGCCCGTCCACGAGTACGAGGACCTGATCGCGGGCAAGCCGACCGCCTACGACTGGCCGGAGCTGGACGAGCGCCAGGCCGCCGCCATGTGCTACACCTCCGGCACCACCGGCGACCCCAAGGGCGTCGTCTACAGCCACCGCTCCGTCTATCTGCACTCCATGCAGGTCAACATGGCCCAGTCGATGGGCCTGACCGACCAGGACACCTCGCTGGTGGTCGTGCCGCAGTTCCATGTGAACGCGTGGGGGCTGCCGCACGCCACCTTCATGACCGGCGTCAACCTGCTCATGCCGGACCGGTTCCTGCAGCCCGCCCCGCTCGCCGAGATGATCGAGAGCGAGAAGCCGACGCACGCCGCCGCCGTGCCCACCATCTGGCAGGGCCTCCTCGCCGAGGTGATGGCCAACCCGCGCGACATCTCCTCCATGGCCAACGTCACCATCGGCGGCGCCGCCTGCCCGCCCTCCCTCATGGAGGCGTACGACAAGCTCGGTGTCCGCCTCTGCCACGCCTGGGGCATGACGGAGACCTCCCCGCTCGGCACCATGGCGTTCCCGCCCGCCGGCCTGACGGAGGAGGAGGCGTGGCCGTACCGCGTCACGCAGGGCCGCTTCCCGGCCAGTGTCGAGGCGCGGCTGATCGGCCAGAACGGCGAGACGCTGCCGTGGGACGGCGAGTCCGCCGGTGAGCTGGAGGTCCGCGGCCCGTGGATCGCGGGCGCCTACTACGGCGGCGCGGACGCCGAGCTGCTGCGGCCCGACGACACGTTCAGCGAGGACGGC
>NZ_DASQNH010000059.1:0-1518 GCF_035645055.1 Streptomyces sp.
GGCTGTACGTCGCCACGGAGACGGTCCGCACCCACCAGGTCAACCTCCTCGGCAAGCTGGGGGTCGACTCGCGGCTGCAGGCCGTGGTCTTCGGCCTGCGCCACGGCCTGGTGGACATCGGCGCCGCGGCCGCCTGCGCCCCGCCCCGCCTCCATTTGCGGACAACTACCCGTCGCCGCACCGGCGCTCGGTCGGGCGAGCTAGTGGTGCGTCACGGCTGAATCGCCGGGTACAACCGCCGGAGCTTGATGCGCGCGTCGTCGGTCGTGAACCGCCAGTCGACGGCCGTTCCGGCGGCGTTGCGGGCCGCCACCCAGGCCGCCACCTCCCGCTCCATCGCCCGGCGGTCGCCGAGCCGCCGGGCCAGGCACTGCCGCTGCAGCGCGCTCAGCTCGAGCTCGGCGATGTTCAACCAGGAGCCGTGCTTGGGGGTGTGGTGGACCTCCAGCCGGTCGGCCAGGCGCTTGGCCTCGGCCGGCGGGAAGGCGGCGTAGAGGGAGGCGGGGGAGTGGGTGTTGAGCTGGTCCAGGACGAGGACGATCCGCTCGGCGCCCGGGTAGTGGACGTCGACCAACTCCCGGACGCACCGGGCGAAGTCGAGCCGGGTGCGCTGCTGGCTAACGAGGACCGCGCGCCAGCCCCGTAGCGGCTCGGTGACCAGGAAGAGGTTGGCCACCCCGCCGCGGACGTACTCCGGGTCGGACCGGGCCGGCCGGCCGGGCGCTGGCGGGGTTGGCGGCCGCGCCTCGCCGAGCAGCTGGCGGCTCGTCTCGTCGAGGCAGACGACGGGGCGCGCCGGGTCGTAGGGCCGCTCGTAGACGGCCAGCACGTCCTCCATGGCGCAGACGAACGCCGGGTCGGCGGTCGGGGCCAGGCACCACTGCTCGCTCAACCACGGCTTGACCTCGTTTTTTTGAGCGTGCGGCGGACCGTCTCGTGGGAGACCGCCTCCACCACCTCCAACCGCACCAGCTCCCCGGCCAGGAGGCGGAGGCTCCACCGCGCCTGCCCCGCGGGCGGCTCGCCGCAGGCGAGGGCCACGAGGTGCGCCTCCTGCCGCCCGTCGAGGCGCCGCTCGTACACCCGGTCGGGGCGCTTGCGCTCCAGCGCCGCCGCCAGGCCCTCGGAGACGAACTGGCGGCGGATCCGCTGCACGGTGGACGGGTGGATGTCGAGGGCGCCGGCGATCGCCGCGTCCGACCAACCGAGGCCGCCCTCGCCGTGGTCGGCCTTGAGCAGGACGCGGGCGCGGGCCAGCATCCGGGCCGGGGCGACGCCCGAGCCGACCAGGGTCCGGAGCGCGGCGCGCTGCTCGTCGTCGAGGAACACGCGGTACGGGTACGCCACGGCTGGGCCTCCTGGGCGGGGGGAACGGGCCACCCCCCGGGCCCAGCAGAACCCTTGCCACTAGCGTTTCAGCGGTGACGCACCACTAGGGCGTGTCCGCAAAGCTTGGCGGCGCTCCGCAGGTTCGTGGGTGTGCCGGACTCCTGTCGCCTCTGTCGGTTGATAGACTCT
>NZ_DASQNH010000060.1:0-30428 GCF_035645055.1 Streptomyces sp.
CCTTCCGGCCGCGCCGGATCCGAACCGGTCGTCCACCGGGTGATCTCCTCGCGTACGCCAGGGGCGAGCTCCTCGGCGCGCTCCGCGTCCCACACGAGGTCGAGCAACGTCTCCACCTGCCATTCGCCCGCCACATCGAGGGGTGCGCCCTCCGCCCGTGCGGCGCCGCGCAGCCCGTCGAGTACCGCCTCCGGAACGACGTCGTCGGTGAACGGTTCCCTGATCGTATGCCGCCTGCTGAGGGCCGGGTGCAGACCGGCGATGTCGTCGCCCACGCCGGAAGGCGCGAACGTGACCACAGCCAGGGTTCCGGGATCGGCCGGATCCGGCAGCAGCCGGACATCCCGCTCCCATCCCGCGGCCCGGGCGCCATCGCCGAGGAATCGGCCGTGGGCACGGGCGTGAGTGGTTTCCCGGATGACGGCGACGGCGGCCCGGCAGGCGGCCAGGAGTTGTCAGGCGTCGGCCAGCCACAGATCGGGGCCGAAGACCTCGTAACGGATGTTGCGGGCGGGGATTCCGCCGCGCAGCAGTTGCGCCCTGACCTCGCGCATGAAGGGGAGCGGGCCGCACAGGTACACGCTCGCGTCGGCGGGCAGTTCCAGCGTACCGAGGTTGATCAACCCCGTTCGGGAGCCGGGCTCTTCCACCGCGCCGCGCTCGTACCAGAACGTGGCGCGCGCATCGGGCAGCGTGCCGACCAGTCGGCGGGTGTCGGCGCGCAGCGCGTGGTCGGCGGGTGAGCGGTCGGCGTGCAGGACCGTGACGGGGCGGGTTGGTGTGGTGGCCGCGAGGTGCTCGAGCATGGAGACCATCGGCGTGCAGCCGATGCCGGCGGAGACCAGTACCAGCGGCGTGTCCGTATCGTCCAGCACGACATCGCCGAAGGGGGCGGAAAGGGTGAGTTCGTCGCCGGCCTTGAGGGTGCGGTGCAGCAGGCCCGACACTTCGCCGTCGGGGGCTCCTTCGCCGGTCACGCGCTTGACGGTGATGCGGCGCATCTGGTCCCCGGGGGCCGAGGAGAGGCTGTACTGACGCAGTTGGTGCACTCCGTCGGGCATCTGCACGCGCACGCTGACATACTGCCCGGCCCGGGCGCGAGGGGCACAGGCACCGTCGGCGGGGCGCAGCAGGAAGGAGATGGTGTCGGGGGTCTCCTGGCGGCGTTCGATGACGGTCCACTGCCGCCAGGGGTGACCGGGCTGTACCTGTGCTTCGAGGTAGAGGCGTGCTTCCTGGGCGATGAGGGCCCGGGCCATCAGCCAGTAGACCTCGTCCCAGGCAGCCGCGACGTCCGGGGTGATCGCTTCGCCCATGACGTCGGCGATGGCGGCGAACAGGTATTTGTGCACGATCGTGTACTGGTCTTCGGTGACGCCGACGGCCACGTGCTTGTGGGCGATGCGGGCGAGCAAGGTGTCCGGGCGGGTGCCGGGGTCGGCCAGCAGCGCTCCGGCGAAGGCGGCGATCGACCCGGCCAGTGCCCGGCGCTGTGCGCCGCTGGCCTGGTTTCCGCGGTTGAACATGCCGTCCAGCAGTTCGGGGTGCTCGGCGAACATCGTGGCGTAGAAGCGGGTGGTTATCTCATCCAGTGCCCCGCCCACGGCAGGCAGGGTGGCCCGGATCAGCGAGGCCGACTCGGCAGACAGCATGACACTCCTGAGAGAGGAAGCGGAGAAGAGTTGCCGCTGCGCAGCGGCAGGCACCCTCTGGTTTAACAGTTCCCGACTGCCCCGCCCCTCTCGCACGCAGGACGCGGGACCATGGTCCCGATGGTCAGGGCCTCCCGGTCCGGTCGGGGTCGCGCGAGCCGGGACCAGCGGCCCATACGGAGGGCACGACGAAGGTGCCTTGGTCCCGGTGTGCTGATCAGGGCCCAACAGCCCTGGGCGACGAGTGTGGCGGTATGCCCCACTCGACGCTACGAAACGTCCCGGATGTCGAGGTCACGGAACAGTGTGGCCCTTCCGGCGATCGCGCCGTCCGCCGCAACCTGAGACCGGTATGAAGCCCGATCGGGCAGCACAACCGGGGCCGCTCAGGCCCGCACCAGGGACGATCGGCCCCAGTGCCGGATGGCGGCCCCGTGTGAAGCTCACGTCGTCACGTCCGCTGGGGCCTTCGCTCTCAGCGGCAGCATCGGGAGGCAACATGTCTGGCACCATCACCGTAGGACTGGACGGGACCGACCACGCCTCGGCGGCGGCGGACTGGGCGGCGGAGGAGGCGGAGCGCCGGGGATCGGCCCTGCGACTGGTCCACGCCTGGGTCTGGCGCCCCACCGACGTGGTGTACGTCGGAGACCGGGCGGCCGAGGAGCGTTGGGTGCGCAACATGCTCGACGACGCCCGGTCCCGCGTGGCCAGGCAGCATCCGGCCCTGGACGTCACCACCGAGCTTCTCGTCGACGACCCGGTGCCCACCCTCCTCGCCGAAGCCGCACGCGCCGACATGCTGGTGCTGGGGTCACGCGGATACGGCACCCTGACCGGATACCTGATCGGTTCCGTATCGATGAAGGTGCTACGCCAGGCAGCCGGGCCGGTCGTCATGGTGGGGAGGCCGAATTCCAGCTTGCCCTATCAGGCCCCGGAAGTGGTGGTGGGCGTGGAACCTGGAGAGATCGGTGATCCGGTCCTGGAGTTCGCCTTCTCGGCCGCGGCCGAACGCGGAGCGACCCTGCGTGCCGTATACGCCTGGAGCGTCCCGACGGCCCTCGCCTGGAGTCCGGGTTCGCTGTATCTGGTCGACGAGGCGAACGGTCTGGAGCAGATCAACCTGAAGGTTCTGGCCGACACCCTCAAGCCGTGGCGCGACAAGTACCCGCAGTTGGAGGTCATCGAGCACTTCGAGATCGGCTCGGCATCCGAGGTCCTGCTGTCCAACAGCGCCCGTGCCGGCCTCGTGGTCGTCGGGCGGCGCAGCCACGAGGCGGGCCTGCGGCGCCTCGGTCCGGTCACCCACGCCGTTCTGCATCACGCCACAGCTCCCGTGGCTGTCGTGCCTCATGATTGTCCCCCCAGGTAGAGCCGCCGCCCGCGCCCCCTCGTCATGCGGCGACCGCTCGTCGTCGCCGGGCACCCGAGAAGGCACCGCGCGGGGACAGCCCTGAGCCCTCGTTGTTTCGTGCGTACTCACCTGGGCGCGTTCCCGGTGTGGGCCGGCGGGGGCTTACCCCCTCACCTTCGCCGTCACGTCGCGGTCGGCCCGAGTCGAGTCCGCCCCCCCCGCGCGGTCGGCGCATCCTGGGCGGATCGGTCGTTCACGTCGAGCATGCGCGGAACCGGCCTCACACTGCGGGCACCGTGGTGATGGCGTTGCCGTCGGCGGCCGAATGGTCGTCGGCCCTGCACCTGTCGGACCCGCGTTCGGTCGTCGCGGCAACGGATGGCTGCGCTGACCAGCGTGATCGCCCGGGCGGAGGCGCCCGTGGTCCTGGTACGTGCCGGGCAACAGGCCGCCGACGAGCACGTCACGGACCCTGCCGGCGTTCCGTCCGCCGCCACCGCGTTCCGGCCCGTCGTCCTCGGCCTCGACAACCCCGGCGACGCCGTCATCGCCTTCGCTTTCGAGGAGGCGCAGCGCCGCAAGACCGCCTTGTACGCGGTCCGGGCCTGGGTTACGTGGCCCTACGCCGTCTACACCGTCGGGTCGGGCTTCGAGCACCACGAGGAGTTCTCCCGCCAGAGGGCCGACGCACTCGCCGAGACCCTGCGCCCCTGGCGGCAGAAGTACCCGGACGTCGAGGTCGTCGAGGCGTCCCGCCCGGGCAGCGCCGCCGCCCTCCTGATCGACGCCTCCCGCGACGCCTCCCTCGTCGTCGTGGGCCGGCGCGTACGCCGCAACCCCTTCGGCACGCACATCGGCGCCGTCACCCACGCGCTGCTCCACCACTCCACCGCACCCGTCGCCGTCATCGCCCACGGCTGAGGCGCGCCGCGACGAGGGATCCCGGCCGGGACGACTGCGCCCAGCTGGTGCCGGAGGGTGTCAGCGCCGTCGACGCCGCCCCGCCGGCGCGTACGGCACCATCCAGGTGCCGATCTTCGACACCAGTGCTGCGGAGTTCCGCTTCGCTGGCGGCCCGTTCTGCCGTGGCCGGGCCTCGGCCTTGGCCACCCGGTCCCTGTGGTCCTTGGCGCCGCCGCAGCCTCATACCACTGGTCCTTCGAAGCAGCTGGGCCCCACCGCCGTGTTACCACCACGGCGCCGTCCTCCGGATGAGGGCACGGGCGTGCTGTGGCGTGGTGAGCGTTTTGCATCGGAGGGACGCGGTCCGGTGAAGCGAGTGATGACGGGGCCGGTGACGGCGAGCAGGAGGACGTAGGCGGCCACGAGGGCGCCGAGCCGGTCATGGCCGGTGCCCATGAGGCCGATGATGACGATGGAGAACTCGCCCCTGGCAATGAGCGCGGTTCCCGCACGCAGCCGTCCCCGGCGTCCCGCGCCTTCACGGCGTGCCGCGTACCAACCGGACGCCACCTTCGTCACGGCGGTGACCACGGCCAGGAGCAGGGCGACCGGAAGTACCGGCAGCAACGAGTCCGGTGGGATGGACAGGCCGATAGCGAGGAAGAACACCGCGGCGAACAGGTCTCGCAGCGGGCTCAGTACCTTCCGTGCCCGGTCGGCCGCCTCGCCCGTGAGCGAGAGCCCGACCAGGAAGGCGCCGACTGCCGCCGAGACGTGGACGGCCTCCGCGAGGGCCGCGACGACCAGTGTCACGCCCAGGACGCGCAGCAACAGCTGCTCCGCGTCCGGGTGCGACAGCAGTCGCCCCAGGCGATGCCCCCACCAGTAGGACATCGTGAGCGCGGCCGCTACCGCACCCAAGGCCAGCAGCACTCCCAGCAGAGCCTGCTGCCATGTCCCGCCGGCGGCCACGACGGCCAGCAGCGGAAGGTACGCGGCCATCGCGAAATCCTCCAGCACCAGAACGGACAGCACCGCCGGGGTCTCCCGGTTGCTCATCCTCCGCAGGTCGCCCAGAAGCCGGGCGATGATGCCCGAGGAGGAGATGTAGGTCACCCCGGCGAGCGCGAGGATCCCTCCCGCGTCCAGCCCGAACAGCCATCCCGCCACTGCACCGGGGGTCGCGTTCAGCACGAGATCGACCCACGCCGAGGGCAGGTGGCGGCGCAGACTGACCGTGAACTCCGGCACTGTGAACTCAAGACCGAGCACCAGCAGCAACAGCACGACCCCGATGCCCGCACCGGTCTCCACGAACGAACCGGCCGCCGGGACCGGGGCGATTCCTCCCTCGCCCAGCGCCACGCCCGCCAAGAGATACAAAGGGACCGGGGACAGCGCGAAACGTCGCGCCAGCGCGCCAAGCAGACTCAGGAAGACCAAGATGATGCCCAGCTCCAGCAGCAGGGCGACCGAAATGCGCATCCGCTCAGCCCCGGACGAGCTGTTCCACCGCGGCGATCCCCTCCCGGGTCCCGATCACCACCAGAACGTCTCCGGCGCTCAGGACCTTCTCCGGCCCCGGGGAGGGAATGACATCCTCACCACGGACGATCGCCACGATCGACGCGCCCGTCCGTGTCCGTGCCCTGGATTCCCCCAGCGGGCGGCCGACGAACGGGGTGCCGGCGGGCACCTCGACCTGTCCAGCGCTGAGACCGGGCACCTCTTTGGTCAGATCCGCGAACCGCTCTGCGATGCGCGGTGCGCCGAGGATCTCGGCGAGGACGTCGGCCTCCTCGCCGGTGAGCCGGAACACGGCCCGCGCCTGGTCCGGGTCCGCTTCTCCGTAGACCGCCACTTCGAAGTCACCCGAGCGCCGTGCGACCACCCCGATCCTGTCGCCTTCCAGATTGACGAACTCGTAGAGCAGCCCCACGCCGGGCAGTAGCACCTCGTTGACGTCCACCCGTACCCATCCCATCCGTCCTGTGGTCGTTGTCGTACGGCTCGGCACCCGACCGCTGTGCACTGGGTATTCGGCATCCGCGGGCGGCAGCTCAAGCACCGGTCCTGGCCGGGGAGGCCCACTGGTCACTCTTCCTGTCCTCGCGCACGGGCCGGCAGGGCCGAGCGGCCCCGCACGGAAGGCCGGACGGGCCCTCAGGTGACGACTGGCTCCGGCCTGGGTGCGTCAGCGGCCGTCCCGGCGACCGCGTCGGGACGGTTGGCCCTGAAAGTGGCCCACACGCCCCACGACAAGGGGGGTGCGTCCGGGGTGAGCTGGGAGACGAGAGCCAGAGTCCGATGTAGGAGGCGTTATGAGTGGTCTGGTGGTCGTGGGTGTGGACGGGTCGCAGTCGAGTTTCGCCGCGGTGGAGGCGGCGGCCCGGGAGGCGCGGGCGCGTGGGGCGGGGCTACGGGTGGTGCACGCGTTCGTCTGGCCGGTGACCTATGCGCTTCCGCGCCCTTCACCGGGGGGCACGTCGCCGTTGGGTCCGCCGCCGCTGGACCCGTCGGAGGACGGGCTGCGGAAGATGGCCGGAGATCTGGTGGCCGAGGCGGTCGGGCGTGCGCGGGCGGCTGCGCCGGATGTCGAGGTCAGCCATGCCGTGGTCACCGGTGAGCCCCTGACTGTCCTGGAGGCAGAGTCCCGCGCCGCCGAGCTGGTCGTGTTGGGGTCCCGGGGGACGGGCGGGTTCGTCGGGCTGCGGGTCGGGTCGACGGCGGTGCACCTGGTGGCGCACGGGCGGTGTCCCGTGCTGGTGGTCCGCGAGCAGCCATGCGTGGGCGGTCCGGTCGTGCTGGGCGTCGACGGTTCGGCCGCGGGCGAACCGGCGGTGGACTTCGCCTTCGCCACGGCAGAGCGGCGGAAGGCACCCCTGGTGGCGCTCCACGCCTGGACGACGTGGAACGCGCCGATGCCCGCTCCGCAGGACGCGTCGGCTCCGTACGCCAACCCGCCGGGTGCTCTCGCCGAGGCGGAGGAGACTCTGCTGTCCGAGGCGCTCGCGGGTTACCGCGAGCGGTACCCGGGTGTGGTGGTGGAGCACAGGGTGGTGCACGGCCGAACTCGGGAGGCGTTGATCGACGCGAGCCGCTCCGCCCAGCTGGTAGTGGTCGGCGCTCGGGGGCGCGGCGGTTTCGCCGGGCTGCTGCTCGGCTCGGTCAGCCAGGCTGTGCTGCACCACGCCCACTGCCCGGTCGCGGTGGTGCGGGCAGCGGACGCGCGGCACTGACACGTCCCAGCGCGGGGCTCGCCACCGTGTTCTGCGGTGCTGACGGGGACCGCCGAGCAGACCGGCGATGACGCCGCTCGCCGAAGCGCGCATGGTGCCGACGAACGTGACGCACCCGTTCGCGCGGTTCGACCGAGTAGTCGGCCGCTCCACGGCACCGAGGGCGACGCGGAGTGCAGGACCAACGGCGGGCGAGGACCGCCGTACCCAGCCATCGACAGGCGCCGCGGGGCATCCACGTACGCAAGTCGGGGGCGTAGCCCTGCTCGGTCCGACGCCCCCGGGGCCGTCCGGCAGGGCCGAGTGGTCCTGGGGGCGGCCTGTTGGTCCCTAGGCACGACGGAGCGGCTGTGCCGAGGATGGAAGTCAAGAAACCGCGCGTAGGCGGCGCTCCAGGACGGGAGAATGCAGTGTCTGATCCGGTGATCGTAGGGGTGGACGGTTCCGCCTCCAGTCTTGAGGCGGTCGACGTCGCGGCTCGTGAGGCGCGCCTACGTGGCACCCCGCTGCGGATCGTGCACGCATTCGGCCATGCGCCCGGACACCGGCCGACCGGCAGGCCTCCGTGGAGCCCGGCCGACCATGGTCTGGAGCCGATGGTTCAGGGAGTGCTGGCCGATGCCGAGGAACGGGCACATGCGGCGGCACCGGGCGTGGCCGTGATGCGGTCGGTGGTGGCGGGGGAGGTGCTGGAGGTGATGGAGATCGAATCGCGGTCGGCGTCTCTGGCCGTCGTCGGCAACCGGGGACTCAGCGGGTTCTCGGGGCTGCTGCTGGGCTCGACGGCGGTGCATCTGGCCGCTCACGGCCGCTGCCCGCTGATGGTGGTGCGAGGCCGTCCCGCTCCGGCCGGAGCGGTGCTGCTGGCCGTGGATGGCTCAGACGCCGGTGGGGCGGCGGTGGAGTTCGCGTTCGCCGAGGCGGCCCTGCGCGGGGCGCCGCTGGTGGCCCTGCACGTCTGGAACACCTGGAGCGAGCGTGCCTACGAAGGCCCCGGCGACCCTCTCGACGCCATGGTGGTGGACATCGAACGGCTTCGTGAGGCCGAGCAGCACCTGCTGGACGAGACGGTCGCCGCCTGGCAGAAGGTCTTTCCTCAGGTCACGGTGGAGCGGCGCCTGGAGCGTTCCCGGATCCGCCCGGCCCTGATCGACGCCAGCCGCGACGCCCAGCTGGTAGTGGCCGGTGCCCGGGGACGCGGTGGTTTCACCGGCCTGCTGCTCGGCTCGGTCAGCCAGGCCCTGCTGCACCATGCCCACTGCCCCGTCACCGTGGTCCGGGGCCGGGGATGACCGTGGTTCAGCGGACAACGGCCGAGAGCAGTGCGCTGCCGGTACCGGCGTCCCCGCAGGCGGACGCCCACCTACGCAACGCCGCCGACTTGGCGGGCTCGCTCGCAGTGGTCCCGGCCCTTGGCTTGACCACGGCGGACGCCGAACGGCGGGCCGCCGCCTGGGGAGCCAACGAACTGGCCGAACCGGTCCGCCGGCCGCAGTGGTTGCGCCTGCTGGACCAGTTCCGCAGCTGGCTGATCGGCATCCTGCTTGTCGCCGCCGTCATCGCCGGAGTCATCGGCGAGGTCAAGGATGCCCTTGTCATCACCGTCGTTCTGCTCATCAACGCCACCATCGGATACCTGCAGGAAAGCCGTGCCGAGCGCAGCCTCGAAGCACTGCGCCGGATGCTCGTACCCACTGCCCGGGTGCGCCGCGACGGCCAGGTCCGGGTGATCCCGGCCGGCTCCCTGGTGCCCGGCGACATCGTCCTCCTGGAAGGCGGAGACCGCGTTCCGGCCGACGGGCGCCTGGTCATCGCCGAGTCGGTCGAGGCCGCCGAGGCCGCGCTGACCGGCGAGTCCCATCCCGTCGCCAAGACGACCGCGCCCACCGCGGCCGACGGCGAGAAGCACGTACCCGTCGCCGAGCGCACCTGCATGCTCTTCATGAACACCGCGCTGACCCGCGGTCGCGCCGAGATGATCGTCACGGCCACCGGTATGCGTACCGAGGTCGGCGCGATCGCGGAGGCGCTGCGCACCGACGCGGAACCGTCCAGCCCGCTCCAGGTCCAGATGGACAGTCTGGGCCGACGCCTGGCCGTGGTCAGCGGCATCGCCGTGGCCGCCTACGCACTCGTGGCCCTCCTACGAGGCGAAGAACTGGCCGACCTCGCTCTTCGGGCGGTGGCCCTGGCTGTCGCCGCTATTCCCGAGGGGCTGCCCGCCGTTCTCGCACTCACCCTGGCCCTGGGCGTCCACCGCATGGCCCACCGCGGTGCCATCGTCAAGCGCCTGGCCTCCGTCGAGGCGCTCGGCTCCGCAACTGTGGTGTGCAGCGACAAGACCGGCACCCTGACCCTGAACGAGATGACCACCCGGGTCCTGTGGGCCGCCGGAAGCAGCTACGACGTGACCGGCGAAGGCTACGACACCACCGGCACCGTGCTCCCGGCCAACGGGGAGGGCGGAATGGACCTGCACGACGCTCTGTTGCCGTTCGCTCTGTGCAACGACGCCCGCCTCACCCCGGACGGCATCATCGGGGACCCCACCGAAGCCGCCCTGATGGTCCTCGCCGCCAAAGTCGGGCTCGACGCCGACCCGCGCACGCACATGACGCGTACGGGCGAGGTGCCCTTCGACCCGGCCGCCAAGTACATGGCCACTTTCCACGCTGTCGCCGAGGATCGCGTCAGCGTCCAGGCCAAGGGAGCCGTCGACGTCCTGCTGGACCGCTGCACCCACGTGCTGACCGCGCACGGGCCGGTGCCCCTCGACGCGGAGCGCCGCCGGGAGGTCACCGACGTCGCCCGGCGGTTGGGCAGCCAGGGTCTGCGTGTTCTCGGTGCCGCCACCGCCACCACCGACCAGCCTCACCCGAAAGAGGTGACAGGACTGACCTTCACCGCCATCGCCGGGATTTCCGATCCGCCCCGTCCCCAGGCCCGTGACGCGGTCGCCCTGGCTCAGGCGGCCGGTGTGACCGTCAAGATGGTCACCGGGGACCATGCCGACACCGCAGCCGCCATCGCTCGCGAACTCGGTATCACGGGAGACATCGTCTCCGGTACTGAACTGGCCCGGATGAGTGACCAAGCGCTCACGGACTGCATCGAGAACGTCGGTGTGTTCGCCCGCGTCGCCCCTGAACACAAGGTGACCATCGTTGAAGCCCTGGCCCGGCGCGGTCACATCGTGGCCATGACCGGAGACGGTGTCAACGACGCAGCAGCCCTTCGGTCCGCCCACATCGGCGTCGCGATGGGCGTCACCGGTACGGACGTGGCCAAAGAGGCCGCAGACATGGTGCTCACCGACGACGACTTCTCCACCATCGTCCGCGCGGTCCGTGAAGGCCGGACCATCTACGACAACATCGTCACCTTCGTCCGCTTCCAGCTGTCCACCAACATCGGCGCCGTCTTCACCCTGCTCGCCACTGTGCTGGCCGGACTTCCCGCACCCCTGTCCGCGATCCAGCTGCTGTGGGTCAACATCATCATGGACGGGCCGCCGGCCATGGCCCTGGCCATCGACCCTCCGCGGGACAACGTCATGCAACGTCCGCCCCGGCCACCCCGGGAACGGATCCTGGACGCCCGCCGCCTGGCCGCCATCACCCGCTCCGGCGCCGTCATGGCCGCCGGCACCCTGGGGGTCTTCGCCGGAGCCCGCCACCTCACCGACGCCGCGACCGCCGCCACCATGGCCTTCACCACGTTCGTCCTCTTCCAGCTCTGCAACGCCCTGGCCTCGCGCAACGACGGGGGCTCCGTCCTTGCGCGCCACCAGCTGCACAATCGCATCCTGTGGATATGCCTGGCCGCCGTACTCACCCTCCAGATCATCGCCGTACAGCTGCCCGTCGCCCAAGGAGTCTTCGACACCGTCCCCCTCAGCCCGGTCCAGTGGGCGATCTGCCTCGCCACCGCCTCCACCGTGCTGCTGACCGAGCACGCCTGGCGCGCCGCACAAGCACGGTCGGGCCGCCCGGCCGATGGGGATGACGAGAACTGCCCCTCGAAGACACCATCATTTCGCCGACTCGTGAGGCTGAAGAAGTGACAGGGGACGGGCGACGCCGGCCGAGTGCGGCGGCTACGTGCCGTTCGCCGACCTCCCGCACAACGCCGTCCCGGCCGACCAGGGCGTCTACGCCGTGCTGCACCATGCCGCTTCACACCCGGCCTTCCTCGCGCGCAGCCCCGCCGGCCACCGCAGGGGCCGCGCCCCTCCGCGCGACCGCCCCCTGAACAGCACCTGGGTGCCCGGCGCCACAATGGTGTACGTCTGCAAGGCCGCCGGCCGTCAGGGGCTGAGCAAACGGCTGGACGCATACCGCCACTGGGGTCAGGGACGCAAGTGCGGCAACAAGGCGCGGATCCCGGCCGCCAGCACGAGGTGATCCCACAGAACCCGACGACGTCGTGGCACCGCGCCGCTTCCACGAGGTGTCGACCGCAGCTCAGGGGGTGGGCTGGCTCGGAGCATCAGCTGATCACCGACGAGCACGGCACTCCGCTCGCCGTCATCCTCGCCGACGGCAACCGTAACGACGTCACACCCAGCTGCTGCCGCTGTTGGAAGCCGGCCCGCCGGTCGGAGGACGACGCGGCAGGCCCCGGCGCAAGCTGCAGTCCGCCTTCGCCGACCGCGGCCAGGACACGACACCTGTTGCGCCCAGGTCACAGCGCGCCGGATCCTGCCGGTCATCGCCCGCCGCTGCATACCCCACGGGAGCGCCCTCGCCCGCTACCGCTGGGTCGTCGAGCGCACCTTCGCCTGGCTCCCACGCCGCCGAAAGCCTTGCCGGAGACCGGGTCCCGGTTGAGATGGCCGACCGTCGCCCGTGTGGCACTTTCCGATGACATCGCATGCTGAGTGTGTGGCGATTCCAAAGCACGGCTGAGAAGGGCAATTGACCCGCGCGTCGCGTGATCGTCGCCCCTGGAGGATGACGTCGTGGTCCACACGGCTAGGGTGTGGCGCCGTACTCGGCGAATCACTCCCCTGAAGAGATGGGACTGGGGCTCATGGACGCGGACCACGTGAGGCTGGTCGTCGCGGCGCAGCGCGGTGACCAGCGGGCGCGCGAGGAGCTCGTTTCCGCATATCTGCCGTTGTTGTACAACGTCATCGGACGGGCGCTGAGCGGCCATGCCGACGTGGACGACGTCGTCCAGGAGACGCTGCTGCGCGCGGTACGCGACCTGCCCGCGCTGCGGGCCCCGGAGAGCTTTCGGTCGTGGCTGGTGTCGATCACGCTCCGGCAGATCAACACGTACTGGCAGCGGCAGCGCACGCTCGCCGACCGGACCACGCTCATCGACGAGGCGCTCCTGGTGCCGGACGCCGCCGCACCTCTGGAGGACACGACGATCCTGCGGCTGCGCATGTCCGACGAGCGCGGGCAGGCGGCCGAAGCCGCCCGTTGGCTCGACGCGGAGCACCGAGTGCTCCTTTCGCTGTGGTGGCAGGAGTGCGCGGGGCTGCTCAGCCGCCAGGACATCGCCGACGCGACAGGGGTCAGCGTCTCGCACGCCGGGGTCCGCCTGCAGCGTATGCGCGAGCAGCTGGAACTGAGCCGGACGATCGTCGCCGCGCTGGCAGCCGAACCGCGCTGTCCGGGCCTGAGCGCGACCGTCTCCGGCTGGGACGGTGCGCGAACGTCCGTGTGGCGCAAGCGGATCGCTCGGCACACGCGCGACTGCGCGATATGTACGGCGACGGCGGCCGAGCGGGTTCCGGCCGAGTTGCTCCTGGCCGGCCTCACGCCGCTGGCCGTGCCGGCGGCACTCGTCGGGGCGCTGATCGCGAAGGGCTTGCTGTCGGGGACGACGGTGACAACGGCAGCAGCCGCGAGCGCCACGGGAACGGCGGCAGGGGGCGGCGCTCTGCTGGGCAAGCTGCACGCGGTGACCGCCCATCCGATCGCGACGCTCGCCACCGGCGCGGTGCTCGTCACCGGGACCGCCGCGTATGTCGCCTGGCCCGAACCGGAGCACCGGGTGCCCGGCGCCGTCGCCGGACCGACGGCCGGTACGACCACCCCGGCTCCGTCGGTCACGCCGTCGCCGCCGGGTCCGGCCGTGGTTCCGTTGGGCGCGCGGTCCCTCGAATCCGTGGACCGGCCCGGCCGATTCCTCGCGTACGACGGCGACTTCGCGACGCTCAGCAGCGCCGCGGCCACCTTCACCGTCAGCAGGGGGCTCGCGGACAGCCGGTGTGTCACGTTCCGGGCGGCCGACGGCCGGTACTTGCGCCACCACTACCTGCGGCTGCGCCTGAGCGCCGACGACGGAAGCCGACTGTTCCGGGAGGACGCCACCTTCTGCCCGCGCCCCGGGACGGTCGACGGATCGGTGACTCTGCACGCGCACAACTACCCGGGCTCCGCCCTGCGGCCCCGCGACGGATCGATCCGCCTCGATGGCTCCGACGGCACGCGCACCTTCACCGGCCAGGCCTCTTTCGTCGTCCGCGCGCCGCTGACGTGAGAGCCGGGACCCGCTGACTTCGGCACCTCGGCCCGCATGACGTTTTTCTGCCGCGAGATTCGTCACTGTCCGGGCGCGCGTATTTTTCGTTACGCCGCCCCACCTTCCTCAGCCTCCTCTTCAGGGGCGCCGCTTCACAGGTGTCCCCCGTCTGTCTGTCCCCTGAAGAAGGCCACTCCCCATGACCAGACACACCGACAAACCCCGGAAAGGCCTGCACCGGCTCCGTCGGCCCCGCAGAACGCTGGCGATCGGGCTGACCACCGCCTCCGCGCTGGTGGCCGGTGTCCTCACGCTGCTCCCCAACTCCGCCGGGGCCGCGAGCCTGGAGTCCGAGGCATCCTCGTCGGGCCGGTACTTCGGCACTGCGACAGCCGCAGGGCGACTGAGCGACTCGACGTACACGTCGATCGCTGACCGGGAGTTCAACATGATCACCCCGGAGAACGAGATGAAATGGGACGCGGTCGAGCCGTCCCGCGGCAACTTCCAGTTCGCGGCCGCCGACAAGATCGTCGACCGGGCCCTGCAGCGTGGTCAGCGGCTGCGCGGCCACACCACGGTGTGGCACTCGCAGCTGCCGGACTGGGTGAAAGCGATCAACGACCCGAGCACGCTGCGCAGCGTCACGAACAACCACATCAAGATCACGATGGGCCGCTACAAGGGCAAGATCTACGCCTGGGACGTCGTCAACGAGGCCTTCCAGGACGGCGGCAGCGGCGCGCTGCGCGAGTCGGTGTTCAAGAAGGTGCTCGGCAGCGGTTTCATCGAGGAGGCGTTCCGTACCGCCCGCGCAGCCGACCCGGCCGCGAAGCTCTGCTACAACGACTACAACATCGAGGACTGGTCGGCCGCCAAGACCCAGGGCGTGTACCGCCTGGTCAAGGACTTCAAGGCGCGTGGTGTCCCCATCGACTGCGTCGGCTTCCAGAGTCACTTCGGGGCGGGCGGTCCGCCGGCCGGTTTCAAGATGACCCTCGCCAACTTCGCCGCCCTCGGCGTCGACGTGCAGATCACCGAGCTGGACATCGCCCAGGCGTCTGCTACGCACTACGCGAGTGCGGTCAACGCCTGCCTCGGCGTGAAGCGTTGCACCGGCATCACGGTGTGGGGTGTCCGTGACAGCGACTCGTGGCGCGCGGACGAGAAGCCGCTGCTCTTCGACGCGGCCGGCAAGCCGAAGCCCGCGTACGACGCCGTCAAGAAGGCGTTCGGCGCCGAGTCGGGCACGACCCCGGCCGATCCGGGTGCCGGCACCGGCCAGATCAAGGGCGTGGCCTCCGGCCGCTGCCTCGACGTCCCCGACTCCTCGACGGCCAACGGCACTCAAGTGCAGCTGTGGGACTGCAGCGGGCAGACCAACCAGAGCTGGACGTACACCGCCGCCAAGCAGCTGAAGGTGTTCGGCGACAAGTGCCTGGACGCGAAGGCGAATGGCGCGGCGAACGGCACCGAGGTGGTCATCTGGGACTGCAACGGCGGCACGAACCAGCAGTGGAACATCAACGCCAACGGTTCGATCTCCGGCGTCCAGTCCGGCAAGTGTCTCGACGCGATCGGCGCGGGCACCTCCAACGGCACCAGGATCCAGCTGTACAGCTGCGCCGGCGTCGACAACCAGAAGTGGACCGCGCCCTCCGGGACGGCCGGTGGCACGTGCGCGCTGCCGTCCATGTACAAGTGGCGCTCGTCCGGCGCCCTCGCGCAGCCCGCGAACGGCTGGGCCTCGCTGAAGGACTTCACCCACGTCCCGTACAACGGCAAGCACCTTGTCTACGGGTCGATGTGGACGGGTGTCTCGTACGGCTCGATGGCGTTCGCCCCGTTCACCGACTGGTCCGGCATGGGGACGGCCGCGCAGACGAAGATGAGCCAGAACGCGGTCGCGCCCACCCTCTTCTACTTCGCGCCGAAGAAGATCTGGGTCCTGACGTACCAGTGGGGGGCGGCCTCGCCCTTCAGCTACCGCACCTCGGCCGACCCGACGAACCCCAACGGCTGGTCCGCGCCGCAGCCCCTGTTCACCGGCAGCCTGCCCGACTCCCGGACCGGTCCGATCGACCAGACGCTGATCGGCGACGACAGGAACATGTACCTCTTCTTCGCCGGTGACAACGGCAAGATCTACCGGGCGTCCATGCCGATCGGGAACTTCCCCGGCAACTTCGGCTCGTCGTACACGACGGTCATGAGCGACACCGTCAAGAACCTCTTCGAGGCACCGCAGGTCTACAAGGTCCAGGGCCAGAACCAGTACCTGATGATCGTCGAGGCGCGGGGCGCCAACGAGAACCGCTACTTCCGCTCCTTCACGGCGACCAGCCTGAATGGCACGTGGACCCCGCAGGCCGCCACCGAGTCCAACCCCTTCGCGGGAAAGGCCAACAGCGGCGCGACCTGGACCAACGACATCAGCCACGGTGACCTGATCCGCTCCAACCCGGACCAGACCATGACCATCGACCCGTGCCACCTCCAGTTGCTCTACCAGGGCAAGTCCCCGAACTCGGACGCCCCCTACGACGCGCTGCCGTACCGGCCGGGTGTTCTGACCCTGCAGCGCTGAGCCGTTCCACAGACAGCCATTCGCAAGGAGCACAACCCCCCCATGAACACCTCTTCCCCCACCCGCGCGGGCTCCCGGCGGCGCGGTCTGCACCGTCGCCGCCGGGGCGCCATCGCCCTGCTGCTCGCGGTGCCCGCCGCGGTCGTGCCGTATCTGCTCCTCACGCAGGACGACTCCCAGGCCGCGAAGGCCGGGGCACCCGCGGCAGCACCGTACAAGTGGAAGAACGCGCAGGTCGTCGGCGGCGGCTACGTCTCCGGCCTCGTCTTCAACCAGCGTGAGCAGGGCCTGCTGTACGCCCGCACCGACATGGGCGGCGCGTACCGTTGGAACGCCCGCGCCGAGAAGTGGATCCCGCTGACCGACTGGCTCGGCGAGAAGGACTGGAACCTGCTCGGTATCGACTCCCTCGCCACCGACCCCGTCGACCCCGACCGGCTCTACCTCGGCGCGGGTACGTACACCAACGACTGGGCGGGCAACGGCGCGATCCTCCGCTCCACCGACCGCGGCCGCACCTTCGAGCGGACCGAGCTGCCTTTCAAGCTCGGCGGCAACGAGGACGGCCGCGGCGCCGGCGAACGCCTCGTCGTCGACCCGTCGGACAACTCGAACCTGCTCCTCGGCTCCCGCAAGAACGGGCTGTGGCGGTCCACCGACCACGGTGCGTCCTGGCGTCAGGTCGAGTCCTTCCCGGTCAAGGACGGGGCGGGCAGCGGCGCCGGCATCTCGTTCGTGACGTACGGGCCGAAGGGCAGCGACACCGTGTACGTCGGTGTCGCCGACAGATCCACGTCCCTGTACCGGTCGACCGACGGCGGTGCCACGTGGCAAGCGGTCGCCGGGCAGCCGACCGGCCGGCTGCCGCAGCACGGTGTCGTCACGGGCGACGGCACGCTCTATCTGACGTACACCGACAACCTCGGGCCCAACGGCGTCACCGGCGGCTCGGTGTGGAAGTACACGCCAGGCAGCGGGAGCTGGAAGGACGTGTCCCCCTCGCGGGGCTCGTACGGCTTCTCGGGGCTCGCGGTCGATCCGCGCAAGCCGTCCACGGTGATGGTCACGACGCTGGACCGCTGGTACCCCGAGGACGAGATCTACCGCACCACGGACGGCGGATCGACCTGGAAGGCCCTCGCCGGCAGGTCCGTACGGGACGCCTCCGGTGCGCCCTACGTCGGCACCCGCACAGGTCACTGGATGACGGCCCTCGCGATCGACCCGTTCGACTCCGGGCACGTGCTGTACGGCACCGGCAACGGGATCTGGCGGAGCGAGGACGCCGACGCCCCGACGAGCCACTGGACCGTAGGGGCCGAGGGACTTGAGGAGACGGCGGTCCTCGACGCCATCGCCCCGCCCGGCGGGGCGACCGTCCTGACCGCCATGGGCGACCAGGGCGGATTCCGCCACACCGACCTGACGCGGGTGCCGTCCGGGCGGATGAAGAATCCGCTGATGAGCAACAGCACCGACCTCGACTACGCGGCGTCGAAGCCGTCGGTGATGGCGCGGGTCGGTACGGGCGGCAAGCAGGACGGCGCCTACTCCACCGATGGCGGCGCCACCTGGCGGGGCTTCGCCGCCGAACCGGTGGCCGACGCCCACAGCGGCCGTATCGCCCTCGCGGCGGACGGCTCCACCCTGGTGTGGACCCAGGCCGGGCTGGCCCCGTACCGCTCGACGGACAAGGGAGCGACCTGGTCGAAGGTGCGCGGGCTCGGCACGGGGGCCGAGGTCGTCGCCGACCGCTCCTCCGCCCGCGCCTTCTACTCCCTGACCGGCGGCACGCTCCGCGCCAGCACCGACAACGGCGCGACCTTCACCGCCCGCGCGACCGGCCTGCCCGCCGACGGCCGCCTCAAGGCCGTCCCGGGCCGGGCCGGCGACCTGTGGATCGCGGGCGGCGGCAAGGGCCTGCTCCACTCCACGGACGGCGGCCGCACGTTCACCCGGCTCACCTCGGTGACGTCTGCCTCGGCGGTCGGCTTCGGCAAGGCGGCGCCGCGCGCCTCGTACCAGACGCTGTACCTGATCGGCACGGTCAAGGGCGTCACCGGCGTCTTCCGCTCCACCGACAAGGGCGTCACCTGGACCCGCGTCAACGACAAAGCCCACCAGTGGGGCGCCATCGGCGGCCAGGGCGTCATCACCGGCGACCCCGACACCTACGGCCGTGTCTACATCGGCACCAACGGCCGCGGCCTCCAGTACGGCGACCCGTCCTGATCCCCGTGCCTCACCCGTGACAGCGGGCCGCCTTCCTGGCCGAGGCGACATGACGGTCAGGAAGGCGGCCCGCGGCGCAACCGACCCGCTGTGTTGCGAGGGCGGGGGATGGCCTCCGAGCCATGACGCTCATGTGACGCCCATGGCGTCATCACGAAGAGAGGCGAGCCAGGAAACCGCCTTTGACCTGGAGGTCTTCGGGTCCTGCTCAGACCGGCACCTTTCTTCCGATGACCCACCACGTTGAGTGTGTCGCGATCCTAGAACCGGCCGCGAAGGGCTCAGAGCTGCGGTTTCTTGCGTGCGCATTATGCGCGGTGTGGGCGTTGCGGGCGATATCTTGACGCTGAAATGACGCTGGTGGCGCTCATTTGACGCTCGTTCTGATAGTGCGTCACCTAGCTGATCGTGCGCATCCTGCTGGGTGGAAGACGTGCTCCCGAAGGCTGGCTTTGCGGGAACTTGGCCCGGCGGCGGCGAGGAAGCGGGCGGCGCGGTCGGTGACGTCTGGGTCGATGTCGACGGTGGTGACCTGTCCGGTCGGGCCGACCAGTTCGGCGATCAAGGCGGCGTTGTAACCGCCTGAGCCGACCTCCAGGACACGCTCGTCCGGCTGGATGCGGGCCGCTTCGAGCTTCACGGCCTGAAGCCACGGTGCGCTGACGGAGCTGCTGATGCGGCCGTCGGGCGTGTGGCGGGTGGGGATGATGTCTTCGGCGTACACGGTCTGCACGGGCACTTCCGGTGCGAAAGCATGGCGGGGAACCCTGCGCCTGGGCGGCCTCGACAGTGGCGGTGCGGATGTGACCGGCCGCGAGGAGCTGATCGACGAGCCGGTGCCGCGGTGCACTGGGCTCGTGTTCCTGCGCGGTAGTGGGGGGGAGTCGTCACCCTGGGGCCTTTCGAGCGGGTCATGCGGGATCTGCGATGGTGGGGGAGCCGGGGCGGGGGATGGTGCCCGCGGGGGCGTACTGGGCGGCTTGCGCGTCGAACATCGAGGCGTAGCGCCCTTGGGTGGCCATGAGTTCGTCGTGGCTGCCGTGCTCGACGAGCCGTCCGTGGTGCAGGACATAGATGCGGTCGGCGTGGCGGACGCCGGACATGCGGTGGGTGACCAGGACGACGGCCCGGTTCGGGGCGGCGAGCCGGCGGATGCGGTCGAAGGCGGCGATCTCCGCTTCCGGGTCGAGGGCGGAGGTGGGCTCGTCCACGATGAGCACGCCGTCGGCATCCGAGGTGGCGCTGCGCCAGTGGGTCCGGGCGAGGCCGATCTTCTGCCACTCGCCGCCGGACAGTTCGCTCGCGCCGCGGAACATCCGGGCCAGCAGGGTGCGCAGGCCGTCGGGAAGTCTTGCGATGACCGGTCCTGCACCGGCGTAGACCACGGAAGGCTGTAGGTGCTCGGCGTCGGCCGCCCGGGCGGGCCGGCCGATCCGGATGTTCAACGCCGCTGTCACGGGCCAGCGTTGGAAGTCCTGGGTGAGCAGTGAGACGCGGTCGAATACCTCGCAGCGGTCCAGGGAGGCGATGTCGGCGCTCCGATCACGAGGACGGCGACGGAGCGTGCGCGGGGACGAGTTCGTCGACGACGTACGGCAGCACGGCGGGTGCAGTTGCGGTGCGTACGTGCCGCGGCGCCGACTCGGCACGTGACGAGGCGTCCCCCGCTCCCGCCCCCGCCCGCCCGCGCCTGGCAGCGCAGCGTGGGGGCTGGGGCGGGAGCGCGCTCTGATCCGCTTGCCGTCGCCGCCCGCCCGGCCCTCCCCGGCGCCGCCCGCCCGGCCCTCCCCGGCGTCGCCCGCCTCGGTACCTCAGCGCTGAGGTCCGCGTTCACGCTGAGTTCCGCCTCCGCGCTGCCCTCCGTCTCCGGCTGAGTTCTTCGCCTCCGCGCTGCGCCCGTCCCCGGGTCGTGCTCACCCCCCGAACGGCGTACGCACAACCGTGTGCATGATCGGGCATTCAAGTGAGCTGCCCGGCCTCCGAATGTCATTTTCGGTCAATTCCAATCATGCGTGCCGGACGTGCCCGAATCCTGGGCTTCGGGTGGCCGCGGTGATCGTCATGTCAATCGAAGTCGCCCCTCCTTCAATTCGAAGATCCACCTGCTACGGTCGAGGGGGAGGCGACCTGCCTGCGGGGGCAGGCCAGGCCAAGGGGGGCGTCATGGCTGGCATTCGCGACTTCTTCAACGGGTTAGCCGGATCACCGAAACGCAATGAGAACCGCAGGAAGGTACTGCTGGCCATCGCGATCAAGGCGGACACCCAGGTCGGTATCGCCCGGCGCACCGTGCTTTCCCAGGCAACGGTGTCCACCGCGGTCCGGGAACTGGAAGGGGAAGGCTTGGTGACCGGCGCCCGGACGGACGGGGGGCGAGCCGGCAGGGTGTGCCTCGTACCCACCGACTTGGTCGGCGTGGGGGTGCACGTCGGCTTCAACCACGTCACGGTGGTCGCGCGCCGGCTGGACAAGGATTACGAGACCGTGTCCGTCCGCGCCAACTCGGAAGGGGTGAGCCGGGGCTGGAACCGCGCCCGCCCCGCCGTCCAGGACCTGATCGGGGAGGCGGTCAGGGACACCGGCTGCACCCTGTCCGATGTCTTCTCGCTCGGCATCGCCGTGCCGCGGATGATCGATCCGCGCACGAACGAGTTCACGCGGCCCGTCCTCCATCCCTGGCGGCACGGTGACGACCCGGCGCGGGACCTGGGGGAGTGGCTCGGCGTGCACGCGGTCATCGACAACGACGCGAACCTCGGTGCGCTGGCCGAGCAGACGTACAGCCGGCGGGAACACGCGGAGACCGTCATCTACGTCAAGGCCTCCACCGGCGTCGGAGCCGGAATCATCATCCACAACAACCTCCTTCGCGGACGCGGCGGAATGGCCGGGGAGATCGGCCACCTGACCCTGGAGCCGGACGGTGTGATGTGCCAGTGCGGGGGCCGCGGTTGCCTGGAGACCGTGATCGGCGCGGAAGCCCTGGTGCAGCGGGTGCGCCAGGCCCGCACCAGGACGGGCGCCGCGGCCTTCGAGCACCTGGAGGACGTGATCCGGGCCGCCCGGGAGCAGGACCCCGTCTGTATGCGCGTGATCAAGGACGCGGGACGCACCCTGGGTTCCTTCCTCGCCCAACTGTGCAATCTCATCAACCCCGACGTCGTAGTCGTGGGCGGTCAGCTCACGGAGTGCCACCTGCTCCTGGAGGGCTGCAAGGAGTCGCTGCACCGCTTCGCCCTCCCCGGCGCAGTCGCCGAGGATTCCGGCTCCGTCCTGGAACTGAGTGAGTTGGGGACGCGGGCCGAGGCTCAGGGGGCCCTCGTCCTCGGGCTGCGCGGTCAGGAAAGCCCGAAGAGCACGGTGTGACCCGGTCGCGGGCGCTGTGCCGCGGCGATCGAATCCCGTGAGGTGCCTCTGCCGTGCTTGGTCCTTCGGAATGATGGATGCGCGCCAAGCCGGGTGCGATATCGGCTTCAATTGCCGGCGCCGCCGTTATCGAACTGCACGGGGGGCGTGCCGCACACCAGGAACGGGCTGGTGCCCGTGCCGTTCACCGGTCCGAACGGCGAGGGAATACCGCTGGTCAGACAGTGCGTGCACGGCTTGCTGAATCCCGGCTGCGCCTAAAGATCACGTGGCATACTGCGCTCATGCGGACCGGTGGCCGGAAAGGCTACTTACTTGTGCTTTTTCTTCCTGGTGAGGTAACCGTGCCCTTGACCCGAGGCGGCCCGATGTCCTGTGAGAAATTGTTCGAGCAGTTGTCCGGCTGCGCTGCCGATGGCGGAAGCGGAACGCTCCCGGACGGGCCGCCCCCGGACCAGGACGCCGCCTATGTGTCCCCCTCCCTCGTTGATCTCGGACACGTCCGTGACCTGACGTTGGGCAGTTCCCCGAACGGCAACGCCGACGCCAACGCCCAGTACTACTGGTAGGAGTCGTCGTGGCCGTCTTCCCCGGCACGACCGGCGCCGTCGGCACGGCCCCCGCGACGGGCCCCAGCGGCACGACCGGCATCACCGGCACCGGCCCGGACACCGGTGAACTCGGCATCCGCCTGCCGGCCGGACCGGCCATCGCGGCGATCCTGCCGCCGGGTCCCCGCCTACCGGCGCCGGCCGCACAGGTCTGGGCCGCCGACCCCCGGCTGTGGTCATGGGGCGCCTGGCACGCCGGTGAGGTGCGCACCGCGGCGACGGAGCGGGCCGGAGTCGTCGCCGTGGGCCAGTGCCTGGCCGGCCCCGCACGGATGGAGGACGACCTGAGGCGTTCCGCACACGACGGCGACTGGGAGGCACTGACCCGGTGGCCGGGGGCCTACCTGCTGCTGGTGCTGGAACACAACGGCCGCTTCACCGCCTACACCGACCCAGCCGGTCAGTTCCCGCTCTACTACGCACACCGCAACGGTCGTACCGTCGTTTCCACCCGCGCCACCGCCGTGGCCGCCCTGACGGGACGGGAGTCGTCCCCGGACACCCTGGCGCTCGCGGCGCACATCGTCTGCCCCGCAGTGCCGGAACTCGTCGGAACACGGACCGCCTTCACCGACGTGCACCGGCTGGGTCCCGGTGAGGCCCTGCACGTCGACTGCGCCACGAACGCCGTCACCCGGTCCTACGCCGCACCCGGCCCCGACGCCGACGCCTGCATGGAGGACGCCGCGGCCCGGCTGCGCGACTCCCTGCGGCAGGCCGTCACCCTACGCGTGCACGACGCCCCCCGAGTCACCTGCGACTTCAGCGGCGGCCTGGACTCCACCTCGCTGGCCTTCCTCGCCGCGCAGGCGGCGGAAGAACCACTGGACGCCTTCGTCTATCACCATCCGGGAGCCCCGGCGGGCGACCTGGAACACGCCGTGCAGCACGCCCGCGCATCGGCCGCCGTCCGGCTGCACCTGACCGTGGGCGGCGATACGTCACTGCCGTACGCCGCTCTGAGCGCGCGCGGACGCCCGGACCAGCCCGATCCGTCCACCGCGGTCGTCGCCCGGCTCCGCTGCCGCCTGACGCACATCGCGAGCCGAGGGGGCGGCGTCCATGTCACGGGTGAGGGCGGCGACGCCCTGCTGACCGCCCCGCCCTCACACCTCGGCGAGGTGGCCGCAGGCCGGGCGGTGCGCCGTCTCGCGCACGACGCCCTCGCCTTGGGCAGGCTGCGCCGCGTGGCCCCCGCCGGCATCGCCCGCCGGGCCGTGCGGCTGGCCCGTACCCCGATCGACCGGGCGCTGCACGACCTGGCCGCACGGCTGGAGCAGCCGCCGGCGCACCCGCCGCAGTGGCTGGACGCCATCGCCTGGTGGCCGCCGCCCGGCCCCGAGGCTTCGTGGCTGACCCCACGAGCCCGCCGTGACCTGGCCGAACTGGCCGTCGAGCGGGCCGGGCAGGTACGGCGCGAAGGGCCGGGGCCGGGTCCCGGCACGCGCGCAGCACTCGCCGAACTGCACACCTCGGCCGGCCTGCACAGTGACCTGGTCGACGTGGCCCGGCCGTTCGGGGTGTGGCCGCAAGCACCTTTCCTGGACGGGGCCGTCGTCCGGGCGGCGATGAGCCTGCCGACGCCGGCGAAGGCGGACCCCTTCACCGTCAAACCGCTCCTGAGGGCCGCGCTGGCCGGTGCGGTGCCCGACGCCGTGCTGGACCGGCGTACCAAGGGCTCCTACGCGGCCGAGGACTACCGGGGTGTTCGCCGCGCCGCGGCAGATCTGCGTGCGCGGCTGGCCCGCTTGCCGCTCGCCGACCTGGGCGTCATCGAACCCGCACGCGTCGTCGCCGACCTCGACGCCGCCGTGCACGGCTTTGCCGCCCCCTTCTCCGCGCTCAACCGCTTGGTGGGGGTGGACGTCTGGCTGGACGGCCTCGGTACGGCCGGGGAGGCGCCGTGAACCGGCTGCACGTACCCGACTTCGTGCAGGAGAGCCCGGGCGACCACGGAGACGCTGTGCTGCTGGACACCCGCTCGGGGCACTGCTTCGCCATGAACCCCGTGGCGGGACTGCTGTGGCAGGAGTGGCGCCGCAGCCGGGACTTCGAGACGGGCGTCCGCGTGACGGCGCACCACTTTCCGGCGCTGAGCAGGGACCTGATCCGTCACGACGCGCGGCAACTGGCCGACGCCCTCCTCGAGCGCGGTCTGCTCACCGCCTGTCCCGCGGGCGGGCAGCCGGACCCACCCCCCGGCGACAAACCTGTAGCGGCCACCGGGAACGGGCCGGGCGACGGCCCAGGCGCGCCCGGAACCGCTGCCGGCCAGGCACGTCGCCATCCCCTCGCCGACGACGCAAGGAGTGCAGCCGGCACGGCGGAGGTGACCATGGCGGCCGATCCCGGGGCACAGGCGCCCCGTCCGGGCCGCCTGCCCGTCCGCCGCACTCCGCCGCTGGGACTGCTCTGCCTGCTGATCGCCCTGGTGCTGATCCGGCTGCCCTTCCCCGTGCTCCTGCGGGTGGTGCGCTGGACCTCACACCGCTGGTGCCGGCTCGACGCCACCGGGGCCCAGGCCGCGGCGGCTCTGGCAGCGGTACGACAGGCCGCCGCACGCTATCCCGGACGCGCGGCCTGCCTCGAAACCTCCTTGGCCGCGCTCACGCTGCTGGCCCTGCGCAGACGCCGGACGACGTGGTGCATCGGCACGGCCGCCGACCCGTACCGGTTCCACGCCTGGATCGAAACCGAGGCCGGCCCGGTCATGGCCACTGACGAGCAGCGCATCGATGCCTTCCGGCGCATTCTGACGACGTGATTTCTTCGAATCCCGCCCTTTCGGGCCACGAGTGAAGACATTACCGGGCAGTTCCAAGCGCCGTGGCCGAGTCGGCGCGGGAAAGGACTTCACCCCTCACCCTTTCCGCGCTAACCTGGCAAGGCGAAAGGGCGGCCGCCCCGTCGGCAACCGCCCTTCGCGAGGAACGGACAGGTTCCTCAGATGCGCCCCAACAGCGCGTCAACCGGTGTCGCAGCCCCGTGCACCTGCGCCAGCACAAGCCAGAGCACGAGGACGACGACGATGATGACCATCCGCAGCTGCTCCCGCTGCAGGGAAACCGAGCATCGGGTGGTCATCGTCATCTTGACACCCATGATTTGCCACCTCCCTTCCACGGATCACCGCCCCCTTTGCGTAATCCAGTGTTCTCTGCAACCCGGTTGAAAGCAATCGCCCTTCCTGTGGCACTGACGTGCTTACAGGGGCCTTGCGCCAGCAGGTTATCGATACCGATAATTCAAATCGGAGCAACGCCCGGCGCGCCCCCCGCCGGAAACAGAGAAACGAAAGACAAGACGGCCGCAGCGCGTCCCCCGCCTCGAACGACCCCGCAGAGGGCCGACGGGACACCGGCACGGCATACCCACGCCGCGGCGACACCACGCACGGCGGACCCCGGACACACCACAGGCGCCGAATCGAAGACCGAAGGGTCCCTGCTCACCCTCTCGGAGCCCAAAAACAGAGCCGCCCAGTCCGGTCGGCCCCCGCCGAACCCCCTCAAGCGGCCTCCACCCCAAGTTATGTGATTTCCATCACATTTACAGGGGGCGTTCATCACCGGGAACCGCCGCTGTGCCCGCCCGTGAGCCGTGCTGCTGCCAGTTGTGCACCGGGAGAGAACCGGTGCCATGGAGGCAGCCGGGCAGACCGGCGCCCGGTGCCGGATGACGGGTGTCGCCGGTTCGCCGCTCATGTGCCTCGGTTTACAGGGGGAGTTGTCCGCACGAGCGGAGCCATCGGCCCGGTGTGCGTGTGACCTCAGCCGAGGAAGGTGTCCCCGATGCGGGAGCCGGAGGAGACGCCGTACTCGTCGGGGCCGAAGACGCCGACGCTGCTGGTGCTCACGCCGGTGCGGGCGCCCCGCAGTTGCCGTGGCCCCGGCGGGCTGCCCGCCTGAGCACGCGAGGCGTGACAGTGAACGGACTCCTCACCGGCACCGATCGTTGTACCGCGGCGCCCCAACTCCCCAGGCGGCGGGCGGCTGAGGCGTTGGCTTGTTGCGGGACTGTGGTGCCGGCCTGTCGGCAGGTCGCGGTAGCGGGCTGTCGCCGGATGTCCCACTGCCCGCCGTCGTTGACAATCCCACTGGCCCACTCAGCAGGGGGAGTGGGCCATGGTGTGGCCGGTGGTGCCGGGGTCCTGGCCGTAGACGCCGGTCGTCTTCTGGACGCGGCGGGGTGGGTGACGACTGCGCCGTCTGGATCGTCAGGCCCCGTTCGTGACCGTGCGCCGCGACCGCAATGCCTGTCGCTCATCCGGTACTCCGTTGTGCCCGCACTTCCTCGCGCCGGCTGCCGGGCCGCTGGGGCCCCACGACCCGGCCGGTCGCGGTGTCCGAGCAGGGTGAGGCCCGTATCTCGCATGTCGCTGGCGGGCCAGTCACAGAACTGCGCGAATAGTGGCGTCAGCGGGGCGCGGTCGTGACGCTCGCTCCGGCCCGGGGCAGGCCGTTCCGGAGCCGGAGAAAGGCCCCCGCGCCGACGGCGGCGGAGACCTGGAGCTGCTGGGCGATGCCGGCGACCAGCAGGGTCAGGCCGAGGACGACGAGCAGGAGCTTCTCGGGATCGTCGCTGGAGACGAACCGGGAGATGACCCGCCCGAAACGGACCGCGAGAAACAGCACCAAGCCCGCGACGCCGAGGGCGATGGCCAGAGTGAGGCTTCCGGCGGCCAGGCTCACCCCGGCGAGCAGCGCGGTGATGATCGGCAAGAGACCTCGGGGCGCCGCCCCCCCCCGACCGATCGCTCAAGCATCGATGACACACACCTGCTGATCACGGCGTACTTGAGGGGAAGGGCCAAGGGGCCTGAGACGCGGGCGGGCTCCACGTGGGAGACGCGGGTGGTGCGAACGGGCCCGCCCGGTTCTCCATAAGGATGATCACGAGGAGGGCGAAGACGCTGCTGGCCACGATCAGGGCCAGCCCGATCGGGTTGTTCGGGTTGTGGACGTAGCGGCTGGTGCCCCACTTGCTCTTCTTGAAGACGGGTTCGTCGTCGTTCATCGCAACGGGCTCCTCGTCGTGAGGGGGCGTGCGTGGGCACCCCGGTGACGGCCGGACTGCCATTGCAGGTACCAACGGACGAACGGGACCATGGCGCACCAGGCCAACACCTCGGTGCGACGGGAAGGCTGGTCGGCAACTGCCGACGCCTGCCCTGGAGCGCTCATGCCACCGATGTCACCGGCCGAACGGTTCCGACGCGGCTCGCGCGCACTGCTGCGTCGGTTCCACCCTCGCCGAGAACTCCTCGTCATCCACCTCAAAGGCGACCTCGGTGCCGACACGGCCAAGGACACCAGTCGTGTCCTGCGCGCGGCTCCGCGTGAAGAGCCGAAGGCCCTTGAGGTGGCCGTGTCCCGTGTGACGCATCAGTGCGGACGGCGCACTGCCCTTGTTCCTCGCAGCCAGGGGAGCCCGTAGCCAGGGGACCCGGTTCAGGGTTACACACGCCCAGGGGCAGGTGCGGGTGGTGGCCGGCCAGGGAGGCCCAGACCACCATTCCGACGGCGACGAGCAGGAGGCCCCAAGCCTTCGCGACGCGTGTGCTCATGGCGGGCGCCCAGCGCGGCGTCCATCCCCTCAGCGAGGCCACTGCCAGGGGTACGAACACGAGCGTCGACACCACGATCCACAGGACCTGAAACGTCCTGTCACCTTCCGCTACCGAACATCCGAGCTGTCAGGAGACCGGCGAGCACGGCCCACGGGGCGGCCGGCGGTCCGGCTTGCGCCCAGCCCACGGTGCCGAGGACCAGGGCCGTTGCCGCGCCGGTGGCCAGGACCCGCCGTTGCCGGAGGACGGACCACTCGCGTCGAGCGTCCCCGGTTCCCTTATTTCGCGAACGGTGGTGCGAATGACCAGGATGGCGACCACGACAGCCGCGCCGAGGAGCGCGTGTCCCGCGTCCCCCAGGGTCACCTGTCGCTGCCCGCTGACTCCGTCCGGTAGATGTCGGGGATGCCGTCTGCGTCCTCGTCGCGTTCCTCCTCTTCCCACAGGCGCCGGTAGATGCGGTTGCGGCGGCGCAGCAGTACGGCCGCGAGGACGGCGGCGATCAGTGAGCCGACGAGGACGGCCGCCTTGACGTGCTCGCCTTCGGCCGGGTCAGGGAAGGCGAGTTCGCCGATCAGGAGGGCGACGGTGAATCCGATCCCGGCCAGGGTGGCGAGGCCGAGGACGTCGGCCCAGGCGAGTTCGGGGTTGAGCTGGGCTCGGGTGAAGCGGGCGGCGAGGTAGGTGCCGAGGAAGATGCCGAGGATCTTGCCGGCGACGAGGCCGATGACGACGCCGAGGGGCTCCGGGTCGGTGAAGACGTGGCCGAGGGCGCTGCCGGAGATGGCGACGCCGGCGGCGAACAGTGCGAACAACGGGACCGCTACACCGGCGGAGAAGGGGTGGACGAGGTGCGAGACCCGGGCTGCCGGGGACTGCTCCTCGCCCTTGTCGCGGGTTGTGCGCAGGATGAGGCCGATGGCGACGCCGGCGACGGTGGCGTGGACACCGGAGTTGTACATCAGCGCCCAGGTCGCGACGCCGAGCGGCACGTACCACCACCAGCCGCGCACCCGGAAGCGCTGGAGTGCGTAGAAGAGTACGAGCCCGGCGAACGCACCGGCCAGGGCCCAGAAGTTCAGGTCCGAGGTGAAGAAGATCGCGATGATCAGGATGGCGCCGAGGTCGTCGACGACAGCGAGGGTCAGCAGGAACGCCCGCAGGGCGGACGGCAGGTGCGTGCTGATGACAGCAAGTACCGCGAGCGCGAAGGCGATGTCCGTGGCCATCGGGACGGCCCAGCCGTCCAGGCTTCCGCCCCCGGCCGCGGCGGTGAGCGCGTAGAGGGCTGCCGGTACGGCCATGCCGCAAACGGCGGCGATGACCGGCAGGGCGGCCGTGGCAGGGGTGCGCAGTTCACCGACGACGAGCTCGCGTTTCAGCTCGATGCCGGCGACCAGGAAGAAGACCGCGAGGAGCCCGTCGGCCGTCCAGTGCGCGACCGAGAGGTCCAGGCCCAGGGCGGGGATGCCGAAGTGGAAGTCGCGTACGGACTCGTACGCCGCGCTCCACGGGCTGTTGGCCCAGGCGAGCGCGACGACGGCCGCGGCGAGGAGGACCAGGCCGCCGACCGTCTCCGTGCGCAGGGCTTCGGCGACGGCTTGGCGCTCGGGCCAGGGCAGCAGGCCGAAGATCACTTTGCGGGAACGTGACTGCGTCATTGGGGGCGGGCCTCCGGGGCATGTCGACAAATGGGCACACGGGCCCTCGGACGCCGACCAGACTTCCCGGCACACCAGCGTCATCCCTTGACGCGTTGTTCGCACCCTATCGGGCGCACGGGAGCCTCACCAGGCGTCTCTTACCTGCTGGAACAAGGGTGAAGGGCCCTGTCCCCACCAAGGCGCGAGGTGAGGTCAGGGCCCTTCGGGAGCCGGGCCGCCGGGGGCGGTCAGACGGTGGTCTTCACCGGCTCCTGGTCGGTGCCCTCGTCCGTGTCGAGGCCGGCGTCGCGCTTCTTCACGAAGGCGAGGAAGGAGTTCAGCTCCCGCTTGACGACGGGGGCGAGGAGATAGAGGCCGATGATGTTGATGACGGCGAGCATGAAGAGCACCGCGTCGGCCATGTCGATGAGGGTCTGCAGGGTCAGCAGCGAGCCGGCCACCGCGAACAGGGTGTAGAGAACCTTGAAGGTCAGCTCACTGGCCTTGCCGCGGCCGAACAGGTGGGTCCACGCCTTCATGCAGTAGTAGCCCCAGGTGAGCACCGTGGAGATGGCGAACAGCATGACCGCGATGGTCAGGATGTACGGGAACCAGGGCAGGACCGTCGCGAAGGCGTCGGAGGTGATCGTCACGCCGCCGATGGACTCGCCGGCGCGGGCCTCGGCCCAGCTGGCGGGGTTGGCGATGACGATGGTCAGGGCGGTCATGGTGCAGATGACGACCGTGTCGATGAACGGCTCGAGCAGGGCGACCAGGCCCTCGCTGGCGGGG
>NZ_DASQNH010000061.1:0-26746 GCF_035645055.1 Streptomyces sp.
GAGCGGGACGTCCTGAAGCCGATGCGCCAGTCCCTCACCGGCGACGACGGCAAGCTCTACGGCCAGCCCTTCTACGGCGAGTCGTCCTTCCTCATGTACCGCAAGGACGTGTTCGCCCGCGCCGGCCTGACCATGCCCGCACACCCCACCTGGCGGCAGGTCGCCCGCCTCGCGGCGCGGGCCGACGGCGCCGAACCCGGCATGAAGGGCATCTGCCTGCGCGGACTGCCCGGCTGGGGCGAGGTCATGGCCCCGCTGACGACGGTGGTCAACACCTTCGGCGGCACCTGGTTCGACCAGGACTGGAAGGCCCGGCTCGACAGCCCCGAATGGAAGGAGGCGACACAGTTCTATGTCGGCCTCGTCCGCGAGCACGGCCAGTCGGGCGCCGCCCAGTCCGGCTTCGCCGAGTGCCTGAACAACATGACCCAGGGCAAGGTCGCCATGTGGTACGACGCCACCTCCGCCGCCGGCTCCCTGGAGGCGGCCGGCTCCCCGGTCCGGGGAAAGATCGGCTACGCCCCCGCGCCCGTCGAGCGGACCGGCTCCTCCGGCTGGCTCTACACCTGGGCCTGGGGCATCCAGGACGCCTCCCGCAACCCCGACAAGGCGTGGAAGTTCGTCTCCTGGGCGTCGAGCAAGGAGTACGAGGAGCTGGTCGGTGAGGAGATCGGATGGTCGAACGTGCCCGCCGGCAAGCGCGCGTCGACGTACGGCCACCCCGCCTACCGCGCCGAGGCCGCCGCCTTCCAGGAGATGACCCGCGCCGCCATCGAGGGCGCCCGCCCCGACGACCCCGGCGTCCAGCCGCGCCCCGCCCCCGGCATCCAGTTCGTCGGCATCCCCGAATTCACCGATCTCGGCACCCAGGTCTCCCAGGAGATCAGCGCGGCCATCGCCGGACGCCAGTCCGTCGAGACGGCCCTCGACAAGTCCCAGCAGCTCGCCGAGCGCATCTCCGAGGAGTACGAGGGACGATGACCGCGACGACGACGGCGGCCCCCGTGGCCGCGCCCCCCGTGAGCACCTCCGGCGCGCCGGGCACCCGCCTGCGCGCCTGGGCGACCCGCGCCCCGCTCCTCCCCGCCCTGGTCTTCATGATCGTGGTGACCCAGCTGCCCTTCGTGGCCACGCTGGTGATCTCCTTCTTCGACTGGAACGCCCTCTACCCCGACGCCCGCCGCTTCACCGGCCTGGACAACTACCGCCAGGTGCTCACCGACGCCGGCCTGCGCCACTCGGTGGGCACGACGATCCTGCTCACGGCGACGGTGGTGCTGGTCAGCCTGGCCCTGGGCCTGCTGCTGGCCCTGCTCCTGAACCGCCGCTTCAAGGGCCGCGGGGTGGTCCGCACCCTGCTGATCGCCCCGTTCCTGGTGGTCCCGGTCGCGGCGGCGCTGCTGTGGAAGCACGTCCTCTACAACCCCGAGTACGGCCTGCTGAACGGCCTGTTGAGCTATGTGGGCGGCCCCCAGCCGGACTGGATCTCGACCACCCCGCTGCTCGCCGTGGAGGCATCACTGATCTGGCAGTGGACCCCGTTCATGATGCTGATCCTGCTGGCCGGGCTGCAGAGCCGCGATCCGCAGCAGATCGAGGCCGCCCGCGTGGACGGGGCGAGCGACTGGCAGATCTTCGTCCACCTCACCCTGCCCCACCTGCGCCGCTACCTGGAGCTGGGCGCCCTGCTCGGGTCGATCCACATCGTCCAGAACTTCGACGCGGTCTTCACGATCACCTCGGGCGGCCTGGGCACGGCCAACCTCCCGTACACCGTCTACCAGAGCTTCTACCAGGCCCACGAGAACGGCCTCGCCTCGGCCGCGGGCGTCCTGGTCGTCCTCGGCTCGCTCGTCATCGCGACCTTCGCGCTGCGGGTCGTGTCGTCCCTCTTCCGCGAGGAGGTGTCCCGCGCGTGAACGCCGCACGCCCCGACCGCGCCCGTCCGAACGCCGTACGCCGCGCCTGGCCCGGCCTGCTGGCCTGGCTGGCCGGGATCGGATTCTTCCTGCCCATCGCCTGGATGGCGCTGACGTCCTTCCACTCGGAGGCGGACGCGGCGACCAACCCGCCCTCCTTCACCGCCGCCCTCACCCTCGACGGCTACCGGGAGTTCTTCGGCCTCACGGGCGGCGCGAGCCCCTGGCCGGCGTTGATCAACTCGACGGTGGCGTCGCTGGCCTCCACCCTGCTGGTCCTGCTCCTCGCCCTCCCGGCGGCCTACGCGCTGTCCGTCAACCGCGTCCGCAAATGGACGGACGTCCTGTTCTTCTTCCTGTCCACCAAGATGCTGCCGGCCGTGGCGGGCCTGCTCCCGATCTACCTCTTCGCGAGGAACGCGGGCCTGCTGGACAACATCTGGCTCCTGGTCGTCCTCTACACCTCCATGAACCTGCCGATCGCGGTGTGGATGATGCAGTCCTTCCTCGCCGAGGTCCCGGTGGCGGTGATCGAGGCGGCCCGGATGGACGGCGCGCGCCTGCCGGTGATCCTCACGCGGGTGGTCGCCCCGATCGCCCTCCCCGGCATCGCCGCGACGGCCCTGATCTGTTTCATCTTCAGCTGGAACGAACTGCTCTTCGCCCGCGTGCTGACGGGCGTGGTCGCGGAGACCGCCCCCGTCTTCCTGACCGGCTTCATCACCAGCCAGGGCCTGTTCCTGGCCAAGGTGTGCGCCGCGTCGCTCGTCATCTCCCTGCCGGTGCTCGCCGCGGGGTTCGCCGCCCAGGACAAACTCGTCCAGGGCCTGTCGTTGGGAGCCGTGAAATGAAGGCCGCCGTCATCGAGTCCGTGGGCCGGGCCGTCGTCGCCGAGGTCCCCGACCCGACGCCGGGACCCCGCGAAGTGGTGGTGGAGGTCGCCGCGTGCGGCCTCTGCGGCACGGACCTGCACATCCTCCAGGGTGAGTTCGCCCCGAAGCTGCCGATCGTGCCCGGGCACGAGTTCGCGGGCGCGGTGGTCGGCGTCGGCACCCAGGTCACGGAGCTGTCGGTCGGCGACCGGGTGGCGGTCGACCCGTCCCTGTACTGCCACGAGTGCCGCTACTGCCGCACCGGCCACAACAACCTGTGCGAACGCTGGGCCGCGATCGGCGTGACGACGGCGGGCGGAGCGGCGCGCTACGCGGTGGCGCCGGTGGCGAACTGCGTACGGCTCCCCGATCACATCCGCACGGAGGACGCGGCCCTGATCGAGCCCCTGTCCTGCGCGGTCCGCGGCTATGACGTCCTGCGCTCCCGCCTGGGCGCCCACGTCCTGATCTACGGCTCGGGAACCATGGGCCTGATGATGCTGGAGCTGGCCAAGCGGACCGGCGCGGCCAGCGTCGACGTGGTGGACGTGAACCCGTCCCGCCTGGAGACGGCCCGCCGCCTGGGCGTCTCCGCGGCGGCCGCGACCCCGGACGAGCTGGACCGCCCCCAGGGCTGGGACGTGGTCGTGGACGCCACGGGCAACGCGGCGGCCATC
Source organism: Streptomyces sp. (assembly GCF_035645055.1). GTDB lineage: Bacteria > Actinomycetota > Actinomycetes > Streptomycetales > Streptomycetaceae > Streptomyces. The sequence continues at coordinate 3,469 of NZ_DASQNH010000061.1, forward strand.
CAGGACGGCCTGGACCGGGTCGCCAAGGCGGGCACGTTCCTCCAGTTCGGCGTGGCGGACTACGCGACCCGCGTCACCATCGACCCGTACCGCATCTACAACCAGGAGATCACCATCACCGGCTCGATGGCCGTCCTCCACAGCTTCGAACGCGCGGCGGAACTCTTCGCGGGCGGCGTCCTCGACCCCGACGTCTTCATCAGTGACCGCGTTCCCCTGGCCCGCTACCCCGAGGCCCTGGCCCAGTTCGCGGCGGGGGTGGGCCGCAAGATCGTGGTCGTGCCGGAAGGATGACCGCCACCACTTGGTGACTCCGGCCCACGTCCCCAGCCGTCCGGCGCTTCACGACTCGGGCCCGTGTCCCCAGCCCGTCCGGCGCTTGAGGACGAGGCCCGTCCAGGGCCGAAGCGGGGTCAGGGGGCGCAGCCCCAGCGGGGCCCGGGGCAGCACACCGGTACGGGACGGGCAGGGGCGGCGGGGGCGGAACCCACTGGGTCGCCGAAGCGTTCCTCACCGAGGCGGCGACCGGTGACGCCCAGCCGGTGACGGCCCGGTGGGCCGGAACCACCGCCGGGGCGACGAGCGCCCGGCCCGCGACCACCCGCGCAACCGCCGATGACCCGATCGGCGGGTCGGTAAGGGAACGGTAAAACGGCCTCGCTCGTTCTACGGGGCATGACAGCTATGACCCCCGGCTCGAACATCCCGCTCTCCGCCGCCCGCGTGTCGGTGGACGTCGCCGCCCCGGTGCGGCTCGACGTTTCGGGCCTGCTGCTCACCGCCGACGGCAAGGTGCGCTCCGACGACGACTTCATCTTCTACAACCAGCCCACGGGCCCGGGCGTGACCCACCGCTCCGGCGGCGGCACCACGCCCGACGCGATCACGGTCGACACCGCCGCCGTCCCGCCCGGCATCGAGAAGATCGTCGTCACCGCCAGCCCGGACGCGGCCGGTCAGACCTTCCAGGGCATCGAACCGACGGCGACCCTCCGCAACGCGGACGACAACAGCGTCCTGGCCACCTTCACACCCCCGCAGCTCGGCACCGAGACGGCCCTGGTGATCGTGGAGATCTACCTGCGCAACGGCCAGTGGAAGGCCCGCGCGGTCGGCCAGGGGTACGCCAACGGCCTGGCCGGCATCGCCACCGACTTCGGTGTCTCGGTGGAGGAGCCCGCCCCGGCCGCCGCCCCCGCTCAACCGGTCACCCCGCCCCCGGCCCCCGCACAGCCCCCGGCCGCCCCGCCCGCCCCGGTGGCGGACCCGCGCCTGGCCGCTCCCCCGGCCCCGGCCGCCCCTCCGGCGCCCCCCGCCCCGGGCGCCGGGAAGATCAACCTGGACAAGGGCCGGGTCAGCCTGCAGAAGAACCAGACCGTCTCCCTGATGAAGGGCGGCCGTCCGCTCCTCTCGCAGGTCAAGATGGGCCTCGGCTGGGAGCCGGCGTACCGCGGCAAGGACATCGACCTGGACGCCTCGGTCATCGCCTACGGCCCCCAGCGCAACCACATCGACAGCTGCTACTTCGGCAAGCTGACGATCGTGGGCGGCGCGATCCGCCACTCCGGCGACAACCTCACCGGCGAGGGCGGCGGCGACGACGAGGTGATCACCGTCGACCTGGGCCGTCTCCCTCAGGAGGTATCCGGCCTGGTCTTCACCGTGAACTCGTTCTCCGGCCAGAAGTTCACCGAGGTCGCCAAGGCCTACTGCCGCCTGATGGACGCCACCACCGGCGAGGAACTGGTCCGCTTCGACCTGACCGGCGCGGAACCGCAGACCGGCGTGATGATGGCGAAACTGATCCGCCAGTTCTCCGGCGAGTGGGAGATGACGGCCATGGGCCAGTTCGTGAAGGCCCGCACGGTCCGCAACATGGTCAAGCCGGCGGCACAGGCCCTGTAGCGACGGGTACGAGCCCGGGGGCGCCCCGTCCAGGGGCGCCCGGCGGCTCACACCGCCCACGGCCGGTCACCATTCACGGCCGGACCGGCAGTGGCACCGCAGGGAACGCGTGAAGCCGGCGGTCAGCCACCCTGCTGCGACCGCGCCTTGAACGCGGCCTTCCGCGCCTCCTTGGCGATCTTCTTGTCGGGGTGGATGCGGCCCATCGCCTCCAGCACGTCCGCGGTGGCCGGGTGGTCCACCCGCCAGACCGCCGAGAAGAAGCCGCTGTGCTGCTCGGCCAGGCCCTCGACGAGGGCGCGCAGCTCCGCCGAGTTGCCCTCGGCGGCGAGCTGGGCGGCGACCGTGTCGATGGTCAGCCAGAAGACCATCGTCTCGGACGGCGGCGGTACGTCCGCGGCGCCGCGTTCGCTGAGCCACACCCGGGCGAGTCCGCCCAGTTCGGCGTCGTCCAGCACCTCGCGCAGCGCGGGTTCGGCCTCGCCGCCGACCAGTGACAGCGCCTGCTGGCAGCGCAGCCGGCGCAGTGGCGCCCCCGTGTCGGCGCCTCGCGCGGCGGCCAGCAACTCCCGGGCGGCGGCCAGGGGTTCGCGCCGGGCGAGCCACTGCTCGGTCTCGGCCTGCGCGGCCCGCGGGCCGAATCCGCAGGTGCCGTCGAGGAGGGCGTCGGCGCCCTTGTCGACGAGGTCTCCGACGGCGGGCGCGTCGAATCCGGCCTCCAGCAGCCGGGCACGCAGTCCGTACCGGCCGAGCGTGGTGAGCCGGACCATGCCGTAGCGGGTGACGTCGGTCTCGTCGACGGGCGCTCCCGGCTCCTCGTCGGCGTCGGCCATCAGCGCCTCGTCGACCGGGCGGTAGTCGACGAGCCCGACCGGTTCCAGCAGCCGGAACTGGTCGTCGAGCCGCATCATCGCGTCGGAGACCTGTTCCAGGACGTCGTTGGTGGGTTCGGCCATGTCGTCGGGGACGATGACGGACGCGGCGAGCGCGGGCAGCGGGACGGGGCCGTCGCCGGGGCCGTCCTCGCTGACGGTGAGGAAGTAGAGGTTGGCGAGGACGCTGTCGAGGAACTCGGCCTCGCCCTCGGGGTCCCAGTCGAGCGCGGAGAAGTCGACCTGCCCGCCGTCGTCCAGGGCACCGACCAGGTCGTCGAGGTCGGGCACGCTCGCGTCGGCGAGCACGGTCTCCAGGGCGCTCTGCCAGACGCCGAGGACGTCCTGCGGGGAGCCCCCGGTGAGCAACGCCAGGCCGGCGCCGGGCGCCACGGTGCCTTCCTCCTCGTCGGCGATCTCGACGAGCCCGGTGTCGACGGCCACCCGCCAGGCCCCACTCGCGGAGGCGGCGGCGTCCTCCCCGCTCAGGTCCAGCGCCTCGGCCGCCGCGGCCAGCTGCTCCTCGACCAGTCCGCCGCCGGCGTCGACGCGGGTGCCGGGTCCGGCCCAGCGGGCGAGCCGGGCGGCACGGGAGAGGAGCGGGGTGGACAGCGCGTCGCGCGCCAGCTCCGCGTCGGTGGCCAGCCGTACCGGCGGCAGGGGGGAGCTGTCTGACATCGGCTGATTCTCCTAGGGGCGCCTGGGCGGCGTACGGCCAGGCGTACGACCGGTGGTTCAGCCGCTCAGCCTAGACGGATTTCCACCCATGCCGCCCGGTTCATCTTCTCGTCGCCGGTCGTCCATGGCCGAAACCTTGACAACCGGCGGGAGCAGGCAGGAGATTGACGCGCGTAGAAGTCGGCGGACACCTGTTCACCGATCGGGGTGCGACACAACCTCCTTTCCGGACCTGCCGCTCCCCGTTTTCTACGGGCGTCGCCACCGCCCCACCGGTCGCGGCTCCGACTTTCCGTTCCACCCTCGTCCCGGCGCTCATGTACGTCCCCGGAGGGATCCCGTTGCCGAGCAAGTCTTCCGCGCGCCTCGCCGCGCTCACCGTCGCCGCCGTGTGTTCCGCGGCGACCACCGTCGTCCTGACCTCCCCGGCCCACGCGGACAGCGTGCGCATCCGTGACATCCAGGGCACGACCCGGATATCGCCGTACGCCGGCAAGCAGGTCACCGACGTGGCCGGAATCGTCACCGGCATCCGGACGTACGGCTCCTCGCGCGGCTTCTGGATCCAGGACCCGGACGCGGACGCCGACCCGGCCACCAGCGAGGGCGTCTTCGTCTTCACCAGCTCCACGCCGAAGGGTGTGGCCGTGGGCGACGCGGTGACGGTGTCGGGCACGGTGTCCGAGTACGTCCCGGGCGGCACCTCCTCCGGCAACCAGGCCATCACCGAGATCACCAAGCCGACGGTCAAGGTCGTCTCCGGCGGCAACCCCGTCCCCGCGCCGGTGGTCATCGACGCCGGCTCGGTGCCGGACGCCTACGCCCCGGCGGGCGACCCGGCGGCGAACGGCTCGGTCAACGCCCTGCCGCTCCGGCCGTCCACGTACGCCCTGGACCTGTACGAGGCCCTGGAGGGCATGAACGTCCGGGTCGCCGACGCCCGTGTGGTCGGCGCCACCGACCCGTACACCGAGCTGTGGGTCACGGTGAAGCCGGACGAGCACGACAACCGGCGCGGCGGCACGGTCTACGGCTCCTACACCGCCCAGAACACCGGCCGGATCATGATCCAGTCCCTCGGCAGGCCGGCCGACTTCCCCAAGGCGAACGTCGGTGACACCCTCGCGGGCGCCACCACCGGCCCGCTGGACTACAACCAGTTCGGCGGCTACACCCTCGTCGCGAGCGAGCTGGGCACCCTGGAGAGCGGCGGCCTGGAGCGCGAGACCACCCGCAAGCAGAAGAACGGCGAGCTGGCGGTCGCGACGTACAACGTCGAGAACCTGGACCCGTCCGACGACACCTTCGCCGCGCACGCCGCCGCGATCGTGACCAACCTGCGCTCGCCCGACATCGTGTCCCTGGAGGAGATCCAGGACAACAACGGCGCGACGAACGACGGTACGGTCGCCGCGGACCAGACCATGACCAAGCTGATCGACGCGATCGTCGCGGCGGGCGGCCCGCGCTACGACTGGCGCGCGATCGACCCGGTGAACAACACCGACGGCGGCGAGCCCGGCGGCAACATCCGCCAGGTGTTCCTGTTCAACCCCGACCGGGTCTCCTTCACCGACCGCGCGGGCGGCGACGCGAGCACCGCGACCGGCGTGGTCCGGGAGCGCGGCAAGGCGGCGCTGACCGTCTCCCCCGGCCGTGTCGACCCGGCGAACGAGGCCTGGAAGAACAGCCGCAAGCCGCTGGCCGGCGAGTTCGTCTTCCGTGGCCGCACGGTGTTCGTGATCGCCAACCACTTCAACTCCAAGGGCGGCGACCAGGGGCTGACCTCGCAGTACCAGCCCCCGGCGCGCAGCTCCGAGACCCAGCGCCACCTCCAGGCGACGGCCGTGAACGCCTTCGTCAAGGAGATCCTGGCTGTCCAGAAGAACGCGGACGTCGTCGCGCTCGGCGACATCAACGACTTCGAGTTCTCCGGTACGACCGAGGCCCTGGAGGGCGACGGCGAGCTGTGGTCGGCGGTCAAGTCGCTGCCCCGCGGCGAGCGTTACTCGTACGTCTACCAGGGCAACAGCCAGGTCCTGGACCAGATCCTGATCAGCCCGGCGATCCGGCGCGGCTGCGACTTCGAGTACGACAGCGTGCACCTGAACGCCGAGTTCCATGACCAGATCAGCGACCACGACCCGCAGGTACTGCGCTTCCGCCCGTAGGGGCGGGTCGCTCTCGGCCCGTCAGGGTCACTCGGGGAGCAGACCCACGGCGTGCTGGTAGCGGGTGCCGGTGAACCCCTTCACCCCGGGGTACGTCCGCACCCGCTCCCACTGCTCACCGCCGTCGCCGATGCCCTCGCCGGGCGCGGCGAGGACGGCGTCATAGGCCTGCTCGCTCTCCCACTCGGCGTAGTTGAGGACATGGGTGCCGTCCGTGCTGAGGTGGAAGTGGGCGGAGATCAGGCCACGGTGGTCGGCCGGGGTGCCGGCCAGGGCCTGCAGCACCTCGCCGATCCAGTCGGTGCGCCGCTCGGCGGCGTCCGGTTCGAAGTCGATCCGCACGACCACGATCAGACCCGGCACCCGGGTGTCGTCGGCGGCGCGCTCGCGGCTGCGGTACCGCCGATAGCGGTCGAGCCGGAGCCGCTCGATGCCGGGCACGAGGGTGTCGATCTCGTCGACGCGCTCCTGTCGCCGGGTCTTGAAGAACGCCTCGTAATCCGCCTCGCTCGCCCACTGCGAGTAGTGCATCAGGGTGGCTCCGTCGCGGCCGGTGTAGACGTGGTAGCCGAGCAGCCCGCCGGCCGGCCACGGACGGCGCTCCCAGGTCCCCGCGATCGCCTCGACGGCGGCCCGCTGCCGCTCGGGCGTGCCGACCCGCCAGGTGCTGAAGAACGGTGCCGCGGCATCCGGGTGGGTCAGGTCGGGGTGGGCATCGGTACGGCGGGTCATGTCGGCCTCCGGTAAAGGCTGGTCGGTCGGTACACCGACCAGCCTTCAACCTCGACCTCGCTCGAGGTCAAGCCACTTCGGGGAGTCCCCTCCTGTCACCCCGACGGCCGTCGCTCAGCGCCCGCCGTTCCGCCGCCGCAGCACGCCCGCCGCGACGACCGCCGCACCCGCCGCACCCGCGAAGAGCACCGGCCGCGGCAGCCGGAGGGCGGCCTGGGCGACCCTGCGTACGGGCTGGGGTGCCCGGTGTTCCACGGCGTGCTGCGCGCGGGTGGCGCCGCCCTGGACGGCATGCCCCGCCTGGGCCGCGCTGCTGCGCAGCTGGACGGTCATCGCGCCCGCCTTGTCCCTGAGGTCGGCCGCGCGAGCCAGGGCGCGTCCGCGGACGTCCGCCCTGGCGGCCAGCTCCCCGACGGTGGCGCCGAGTTCGCCGCGCGTGCGCTCGACCTGCTTGCGCAGCTCGGCGGGGCCCTTGGTCCGGTCGGTCATCGGTCTGCCCTTTCCCTGGTCTGCGAGCGTCTCGGCACCCGGGTACCCTGACCGACCGTCACTACCCCGCGCGGTAACGCCGATGGACCATCCTCGCAGCACCCCTTACCAATACCTCGTAGCAGATTTAAGTGGAGCTACACCTTCTGGCCGCCGAGACTGCTCCCATGGAGCACACCACCTCGACCACCACTCCCGCCCCGCCCTTCGGCCGCGTCCTGTGCGCGATGGTCACGCCCTTCACCGACTCCGGCACCCTCGACCTCGACGGCGCCCGGCGGCTGGCGGAACGACTGGTGAACGAGGGCTGCGACGGCCTGGTCCTGAACGGCACCACCGGCGAGTCACCGACCACGACCGACGAGGAGAAGGCGGACCTGATCCGCGCCGTCCGGGAAGCGGTGGGCGAGCGCCCCTCGATCCTGGCGGGCGTCGGCACCTCCGACACCCGCCACACGATCGAGCTGACCCACCAGGCCGAGAAGGCGGGCGCGGACGGCGTCCTGGTCGTCACGCCGTACTACAGCAAGCCCCCGCAGGACGCCGTCGAGGCCCACTTCCGCGAGGTGGCGGACGCCTCCGGCCTGCCGGTCGCGCTGTACGACATCCCCGGCCGCACCGGCACCCGCATCGAACCGGACACGATGATCCGGCTCGCCGGCCACCCGAGGATCGTGGCGGTCAAGGACTGCTCCTACGACTTCCTCGGCACCCAGAAGGTCCTCGCCCGCACCGACCTCGCGTACTACGCGGGCTGCGACGAACACAACCTCGCCCTGTACGCGGTGGGCGCCGCGGGCTGTGTCAGCACGGTGGCGAACGTGATCCCCGGTCACATCCGCGCCGTCCTGGACGCCTTCGACGCGGGCGACCCAGCCCACGCGGCCGCCCTCCAGCTTCGGGCCACACCCCTGGTGGAGGCGATGATGGCGGCGGGCCTCCCCGGCACGGTCACCGCGAAGGCCCTGCTCACCACCCTCGGCCTACCCGCAGGCCCGGTCCGGTCGCCCCTGCGCCCCGCCGACCGCGAGACGCTCGGCGCCCTGCTGACGGCGTACCGGGAGGCGGTCACGCAGGCGTGACCGAGTCCGGCCGATCACCCGGCGGGGACAGGCCTCGCTGCGGGCTCCTCGGCAGGCTCGGCGGGCTCAGCCGCAGCCCCGCCCCCCAGCCCGAGGAAGTGCTGGAGCACGTCCTCCATCGGATCGTCGATCTGCCCGGCGTTGATCAGCCCGATCCGGGGCCCGTTGTGCGAGCCGGTGTTGGTCTCGTCCGCGTACGCGACCCCACCGGCCAGGCCCCAGCCCACGGCCACCAGAACGCCCACCCCGGCCAGCCGGCGCACCGCACCCCTCGCCCGTTCGTTCCTCATCACTTCAGCCCTCGTCTCACCGTTTCGAAATCTGACCGGACGGCTCCGCCGCCCACCCGTTCATCCGCGAAAACCCTCCGAAGGACACGGCCGGTAATCCGTTTAAGCGATCGTCACGAAGCCCGAACCCCCTATAGGCTCACCTCATGATCACCGCGACGGTCCGCGAATGGCACGAAGAGGAGGGCTGGGGCGTCCTGGACTCCCCCGAGACCCCCGGCGGCTGCTGGGCCCACTTCTCGCACATCGAAACGGACGGCTTCCGCACCCTGGCCCCGGGCCAACAGGCCGACCTCGAATGGGAAGCCCCCGGCTTCGAGCAGGACGGCTACACCTACCGAGCGGTGAACGTCGTGCCTCGGGCCGCCTGAAGTCACGTAGCGCGCCGACGCGGAGCGTGATGATTGCGGATCTCCACATTGCAGTCGGAGACCCGCGAGTAGTCTCCGCGCCGCGCCGCCTCCTCACGCTGCCTGGCCAGGGCCTGGCACACCCCGCACTCCGGGACGGCGGCCGGCCAGCAGAGCGGCGGGGCGAGGTCGAGCGGCTGCTCCTGGCGGGTCATGGACGTACCCCACTCACGCCAGCGGCTCGGCGGTACACCCCGTAAAGCCGTTCCGCAGCCGCGCACGGCAGATTGGCGTTGACTCCCTCCCCATCCCTGGTCGTGCAGGTCTCACAGTGAATGCAGTGGTTCCAGAGATCGAGAAGCGCGGCCCGTTCGGGATCGAGGACGACGGGCTGCCCGCCACTCAGGTTCTCGTAGTGGTCGCACAAGGCGTTGACGGACCGGGCGAGACGCTGGGCATGCGCGACCTGGGCGGGCAGACCGCGGCGAGGCTCCAGGCCCAGACGGATGCGAGCCTCCATGGCAGCGGCGTGGGCGCAGGCACTCGGCACGTCGTCCTCGGGGAACCGGTCGGCCAGCGCCTCGACAACAGGGATGGCCAGCATGAGGTGCCCGCGCATCTGAAGCGTCAGCGTCTCCAACTCACCCTCCGAGGGCAGCTCTGCTTCGTCCGCCAGCAGACGGCGGGCGGCGGAGCGCAGAGACCCGATGTCCAGCGACGGACACTGCTGTTCTGCCGTCACGAGCGCTGCGGCCATACGTCGGTGCGTCATGTGGGCTCCGAGCCGGTCGATCCTCCCCCGGGCCGTACGAGCGACCGCCGAGGCTTGATGTCTCACAGGATCTGGTGACACACCGTGCCTGCGCGATCCCTGAGCGGTAATCTCACGGTGAGATGACTTGCCATGCCATTCGTGGATACCGGGAGCCGCGCCATGTCCACCGCACTGGCACCGATCGAGTTGCCGGACTGGGCCTGGGAGCGCGCTGAAATCCGCCAGGCACTCCGGGCCCGTGACATCGGAGCGGTCTTCCGGCACGTCCAGCAGTACGCAGGAGCGAGCCAGGCGCGCATCGCCACGGCTACCGGCATGACGCAGGCCCGCGTCAACGAGATCATCAACAGCCGCCGCGAGGTGTCGCGGCTCGATGTGTACGAGCGGATCGCGGACGGACTACGCATGCCTGATGACGCGCGCCATCTGCTCGGACTCGCAGCCGGCAGGGAGAAGCGCGCCGGAGGAGCTGCCTTCGCCCTCGCGGCCTTCCCAGAGATTGTCCGCGTCTACGCTGCCCAGAGTTCAGCCGCGGCGGAGATCCAGCAGATGGCCCGTGAGGCGCAGGAGCTGGATGTCCTCGCTGTGCGGGGCCTTGGGCTCGTCGGTCTGAACGACAGCCTGTTACGAGCCTGCCTACCGCGTGACCAGGGAGGGAAAGGCCTGCGCGTCCGGGTGGCACTGCTCGACCCCGAATCGCCTGCGCTCGCACGACGTGCAGCCGAGATCGGCGAGTCACCCGAGTCGCTCGCCGACGGCGTGCGCTTGACCGAGGCACGGCTGCGGGAGCTGGCCGACGTGTGCGACGTCGGCGTATGGCGCTACAGGATGCTGCCTACTTGGCGGTTGATCCGCACGGACGCCACGATGTTCGTCGGTGCCTTCGATGCCGGATGGGAAGGTCACGAGTCGGCCACCTACAAGGTGGTGGAGACGCCACACGGCCCATTCTTCCGGGGATATCGCCGCATGTTCGAGGCGATCATCGACGGGGCTGAGCGCACGGTGTGAACGGAGAGGGGAACAGCGTGATCGAGGCGGAGTTGAAGGCACGCGTACCCGAGTCGGAGGCGGTCCTGCGACAGCTGGACGAATACGCGACTGCCCGGATCGAGGTGTACAGCGATACATACTACGACCGCCCTGACGGCTCCCTGGAGAAAGCGGACCAGGAGCTGCGCGTACGCACGGTTCACGGTGTGGACGGCACCCGAACGGTGCTGACATTCAAGAACGCCGCAGTCGACGAGGATTCCGGCTCGAAGCCCGAGCACGAGACGATCGTCGAGAACGCCGAAGCAGCGCACGCGATCCTGCGCGGTCTGGGCCACGTCCCCGTGATTGCTTTCGAGAAGCAATGCCGTAACTACGAGTTCGAAGCACGCGGCCGACGGCTCCTCGCCACGTTCGTGCGGGTGCCCGAGATCGACGGCACGTTCCTGGAGGTCGAGACACTCGTGGCCGAGGCGGACCTGAAAGCGGCGTTGGACGACATCCTGGCCGTCATCACCGACCTCGGCATCGGCGAGGAGAACCTGACAAGGGAGACATACACGGGGACAGTCGCCGCGCAACGCCGCGTACGCCTCGTCTGACGCCGTGAAGGAGCGCCTGAAATGTACCCGAAGTCGGGTGCCCTGACGCCCTCACTGCCGAGGAGGACAGCGCACCGTCGTCCTCAGGCATGCAGGCTCTGGACGAGCGGCTGTGCAGCTGGTCGACGACCCGTCAGCGCCCTCGCTCGTTGAACCGGGCGATCTCCGGGGACAGCTCCAGGAGACTCTCGACCCTGAAGGCCGGCAGCTTCTCCGCTTCCTCGGTCCGCCACTGGATCGTGGCCCAAGGGCCCCGGTGCACCAGTGCGGTATGCATCCCCGCGGCAACCGCGGGCTTGATGTCGTTGTCGACGCGGTCACCGACGTACAGCATCTCCTCGACCTCGGCCGGAACAACCTCGGCGACCCGATGGAAGAAGGTGGGGTCAGGCTTTGAAGCACCCCAGTCGTCAGAGGTACCGATCAGGTCAACGTCGTTGCTGAACAGCGCACGGAGAATCTTCCCAGCGCGCACGGTCTGATTCCCCGCGATGCCCAGCCACAGCCCATCCGCGCGCAGAGCGGCGAGAGTGTCCCGCACGTCCGGATACAGATCGCTCTCACTGAAGCTCTCCGGCCGGCCTGCCGCCGCCCGCCTCTCACGTTCGGCATAGAGGTCAAAGCCGGGCCTGAACTCCTGGAACACCTCCCGGTAGTCCCGCCCTTGAGCGATCACGGCGCCGAACATCGCGGCGAAGGTGTGCCGCGGTACGCCAAGCCAGTCGGCCCAGGTGCCGTACTCCGTGGTCTCGTCCACCAGGCACTCACCGACGTCAAAGATCACAGCGCGAATCATTGAGGCAGCGTATCCAGACTTCGTAGCTCTTCAAGTGGCGAGTACTGTCATGAGGATCGAACCCGTGCGGGGGGAGGTAAGACTTTCCCTACTTCATCAAGCCCGCGCACGGCGCGGGCGCGCGCCGCCTCTGCGGCGCGGCCTGCCTCCTGTCTGCGCCCCGGCTGGCCGCGCCCGGCGGCGCGCTCGCGACTGCGGGCACGTCGTAGGGAGAAACCCTCTGTCGCTGGGGCGGTCGGCTCCACGACTTCGCCTACTCGGTGCGCTCATCGCTTGTTTGGGATCGACCGATAAGTTCGATACCACGTCTACGTCGCAGCTGTGCCGCACCAGCTTTGAGTAGAGCGAACGCAAGAACACAGGGGCCGGATGCGTCAGTGAGCAGGTCGCGCAAATTACGGGCAAGGTAGATCGCCATTGCTCCGACTATTACGGCAATGACGGTGTCGACGCGTTTGGCGGATCCGAGAATCCAAACCCGCGCTCACCGGTGGCTGTCACACGGCAAGAGGTGCTGATAGGAAACAGCTGTCTCCCCAACAAACGAGCGCCCTCCCGGGCCGTCCTCGGGCCGTGGAAGGGCGCTCAACGATGACCAGCGTCGACAACTGCCGACAGCTCAGCAGCAGGTCAGGGCGTTGATCGACTCGGCGGCCGCAGGTCACGGCCGCCCGTGATCAGTTGTGGCTGTGCAGGATCTCGTTCAGGCCGCCCCACTCCGCGTTGTTCGGGCGGGCCTCCACCGTGCCGGTGACCGAGTTGCGGCGGAAGAGGATGTTGGACGCGCCGGAGAGGTCGCGGGCCTTGACGATCTGGCCGTCGGGGAGGGTGACACGGGTGCCGGCGGTGAGGTAGAGGCCCGCCTCGACCACGCAGTCGTCGCCGAGGGCGATGCCGATGCCGGCCTCGGCGCCGACGAGGGAGCGCTCGCCGATGGCGACGCGCTCCTTGCCGCCGCCGGACAGCGTGCCCATGGTGGACGCGCCGCCGCCGATGTCCGAGCCGTCGCCGACGACGACGCCCTGGGAGATGCGGCCCTCGACCATGGAGGTGCCGAGGGTGCCGGCGTTGAAGTTGACGAAGCCCTCGTGCATGACGGTGGTGCCGGCGGCGAGGTGGGCGCCGAGGCGGACCCGGTCGGCGTCGGCGATGCGGACGCCCGCGGGGGCGACGTAGTCGGTCATGCGCGGGAACTTGTCCACGCCGAACACGCTGAGGTGCAGGCCGCGGGCGCGGGCGGCGAGGCGCACGGTCTCCAGGGTGTCGACGGCGACCGGGCCGAGCGAGGTCCAGGCGACGTTGGCGAGCAGGCCGAAGATGCCGTCGAGGCTGGGCTCGTTCGGCTTGACCAGGCGGTGCGAGAGCAGGTGCAGCCGCAGGTAGGCGTCGTGGGTGTCGAGCGGCTTGTCGTCGAGGGACGAGATGACCGTGCGGACCGCCACGATGTCCACGCCCCGCACGTCGTCCTTGCCGAGCGCCGCGACTCCGTGCTCGCCGAGCAGTTCGGCGGTGCGGTCGGCGTCCAGGCGCTCGGTGCCGGCCGGGCCGGGCTCGGCGGCCAGCTCGGGCGACGGGAACCAGGTGTCGAGAACGGTGCCGTCGGCGGCGATCGTGGCGAGGCCGGCGGCCACGGCGCCGGTGGTGCGGGGAGCAGTCGTGTCGGTCATGAGGGAAACCTAACGTGGCCCCACCCACCCGTGCGAACCGACCCGGCCTCCGTCTCACGTGCCGGGCGAGCCCCAGGTGAGGCTCCTATCGCCGCTCTTCCTCACCGTCCACGACTCGTGTCGTGAGGCGGGCGCCGGTGATCATCACCTCGCCGTCCTCCAAGTAGCGGTAACCGCTGTAGAGGCGGGTCCTCGGGTCGAGGAGTGTCTCCTGCCGGGGGCCGGGGCCTTCCCGGTACAGCGCGATCGCGTCCCGGCCCGCCGCGTCCTGGACGTCCGCCGCCCGTACGCCGGGGACGGTGGCGAGGGCGCGGTAGACCTTGGCGAGGTCTTCCGGGTCGTAGACGTAGGCACGGCTGAGGAGTGCGGTCAGGGCGCGGTACTCGTGCTCCGTGCGGGTCTCGGACACGTCGGTGGCGTGGAAGAAGGCGCGGGCCCTGGCCCTGATCTGCTGCGGGTCGTCGGGGAGGCTCTTGAGGAAGGCGTACTGCTCCCGGGGCGAGTGGTCGTCGCCCGCCTCGCCGTCCTCCATGGCCGAGTCGGCGTACCGGGTCCAGCGCTCCTCGGTCTGCGGGCCCGGACGCTCGTCGTCCGTCCCATTGCTCTCCACTGTCTCGGTGTAGATCCACTGGCCGTCGCGCGCGGTCACCGCGGGGCCCGCGGCGACGGTGTACGCCGCGTCGTTCAGCCAGTCCTCGGCGCTGCCCAGTTCGATGGTGTAGCCGGGCCGGGCGCCGGGCAGGGCCTCGCCGCGGCCTTCGGTCACCTGGGGGACGACCAGCGCGGCCGCCGTGATCGCCGCCGCCGCGCCGATCGCCGCGAGCCGCCAGTCCGAGCGCAGCCTGCGGGCGCGGGAGCCCCGGCGGGCCTCGGCGAGCAGCCGGTCGCGTCCGGCCACGAGGCCTGCCCGCTCGGGGGCGGGGGCATCGGCCCTCAGCTCCCGCACCGCCGTCAGCTCCGCCGTCATCTCGTCCATCGTCAGACCACCTCCGTGGCGTCGAGCGTGAATGCGGGGTCGGCGCCCAGTGCCGCGCGTACCTTGCGGCGGGCCCGGTTGAGCCGGGAGCGGACGGTGCCGACGGGGATGCCCAGGGCCTCGGCGACCTCCGGGTAGGTCAGGTCCGCCCAGGCGACCAGCAGCAGTACGTGCCGGTCACCGGCGGAGAGTGCGGCCAGGGCGCCGGCGAGCGGGGCGTGGGCGGTCTGCGCGGTGACCCGGTCGTCGGCGCGTTCGGACCAGGACTCGGCGACCGGGTCGTGCCCGGTGCGGGCCAGCGCCCGCAGCGCCCGTACCTCGGCGCGGCGCTGTTTGCCGATGAGATTGGCGGCGATGCCGTAGAGCCAGGGGCGGGCGCGGCCGCGGTCGGTGTCGTAACGCGAACGGGTGCGGAAGGCGATGAGGAACGTCTCCGCGGTGATGTCGTCGGCCGGGCCCGCGCCCAGCCGGCGCTGGACGTAGCGGTGGATGTCGGCCGCGTACCGGTCGTAGAGCCGCGCGAACAGCTCTGGTTCCGCCAGGGACCGGCCGATGATCTCGGCGTCGGCATTGGTCGGCTCGGGCGGCGAGGGCGGTCCGGTCACGGAGTCTCCGGGGGAAGTGATCGTGGTGACATGTCACCCCGCTGTTCCCCGAAGGCGGCCCAGGGGTTCACGCGGTCGCGGTCAGCGCGCTCCGCCCGTGTTCAGCCCCACCACCCCGATGATGATCAGCGCGATGCCCGCGGCCTTGGCGGTCGTCGTCCCCTCGCCCAGGAAGACGACGTCGATCGTCGCGACGGCCGCCGTGCCGACCCCCGACCCCCGACCAGATCGCGTACGCCGTCCCCACCGGCACCGTCTTCAGAGTCTGGCCAGGAGTGAGAAGGAGACGACGTACCCGAGGACCGTCAGCAGTGACGGCCACTGTCCCGTGCGGGCGGGCCGCCACGGTGGGCACAGCACTGTGGCCCCCGGCATGTTGCCGGGGACCACAGAACGGCCGTACGAAAGAGAGCCTCAGACGTTGAACCCGAGCGCCCGCAGCTGCTCGCGGCCGTCGTCGGTGATCTTGTCGGGGCCCCACGGCGGCATCCAGACCCAGTTGATGCGCAGCTCGTTGACGAGGCCGTCCGTGGCGGACTTGGCCTGGTCCTCGATGACGTCCGTCAGCGGGCAGGCCGCGGAGGTCAGGGTCATGTCGATCGTCGCGATGTTCGCGTCGTCGATGTGGATGCCGTAGATCAGGCCCAGGTTGACGACGTCGATGCCCAGCTCGGGGTCGACGACGTCGTACAACGCCTCGCGGATCTCCTCCTCCGAGGCCGGCTTCATCTCAACGGTCTCACTCATGCCGTCTTCCTTTCGGCGTCGGCGCCCAGCGCCTGGGCCGTCGCGTCCTTCCACGCCATCCAGCTGAGGAGGGCGCACTTGACCCGGGCCGGGTACTTGGAGACACCGGCGAACGCGACCGCGTCCTCCAGCACCTCCTCCATGGCGTCGTCGGGTTCGATCTTCCCCTTGGACTGCATCAGCTCCAGGAAGGTCTCCTGGATCTTCTGCGCCTCGGCGACGTCCTTGCCGACCAGCAGGTCGTTCAGCACCGACGCGCTGGCCTGGCTGATGGAGCAGCCCTGGCCCTCGTACGAGACATCGCTGATGGTCGTGCCGTCGTACTTCACGCGCAGTGTGATCTCGTCGCCGCACGTGGGGTTCACGTGGTGCACCTCGGCGTCGCCATCCCGCAAGCCCCGCCCGTGCGGGTTCTTGTAGTGGTCCAGGATGACGTCCTGGTACATGGAGTCCAGCTTCACCTTGTCAGCACGCCCCTCAGCCGAAGAAGTTCCGTACGTGCTCCAGGCCGTCCACCAGAGCGTCGATCTCGGCCGGCGTGGAGTACAGATAGAACGACGCTCGCGTGGTCGCAGGAATTCCGTAGCGCAGGCAGACCGGGCGGGCGCAGTGGTGACCGACGCGGACGGCGATGCCCAGCTCGTCGAGGACCTGGCCCACGTCGTGCGGGTGGATGTCGCCGAGCGTGAAGGAGATCGCGGCGCCGCGGTCCTCCGCCGTGGTCGGGCCGATGATCCGCAGGTCGGGTACCTCGGCGAGACGCTTCACCGCGTATTCGGTGAGGGCGTGCTCGTGGGCGAGGATCTTGTCCATGCCGATCGAGTTGAGGTAGTCGATCGCCGCGCCGAGGCCGACCGCCTGGGCGATCGGCGGGGTGCCCGCCTCGAACTTGTGGGGGGCCGGCGCGTACGTCGACGAGTGCATCGACACGGTCTCGATCATCTCGCCGCCGCCGAGGAACGGAGGCAGGTCCTCCAGCAGCTCCTGGCGGCCCCAGAGCACGCCGATGCCGGTCGGGCCGCACATCTTGTGGCCGGTGAAGGCCACGAAGTCGGCCTGGAGGGCCTGTACGTCCAGCGGCATGTGGGGAGCGGCCTGGGAGGCGTCGATGCAGACCAGCGCACCGACCTCCTGGGCGCGGCGCACGATCGCCTCGACCGGGTTGAACGTGCCCAGGATGTTCGACACCAGCACGAAGGAGACGATCTTCGTCTTCTCCGTGATGACCTCGTCGATGTTGGACAGGTCCAGGCGGCCGTCGTCGGTGAGGCCGAACCACTTCAGCTTCGCGCCCGTGCGCTGCGCCAGCAGCTGCCACGGCACGATGTTGGAGTGGTGCTCCATCTCCGTGATCACGATCTCGGTGTCCGCGTCCACGCGGTAGGGCTCGTCGGCCCAGCCGAGCATGTTGGCCACGAGGTTCAGCGACTCGGAGGCGTTCTTGGTGAAGATCACCTCGTCGCGGCTGGGCGCGTTGATGAACTCCGCGACCTTGTCCCGCGCGCCCTCGTACAGCGCCGTGGCCTCCTCGGCCAGCACATGCACGCCGCGGTGCACGTTGGCGTTGTGCTGTTCGTAGTACTCCCCGAGCACGTCGAGGACCTGGCGCGGGGTCTGCGAGGTCGCCGCGTTGTCCAGGTACACGAGCTTCTTGTCGCCGTGCAGCACCCGGTCGAGGATCGGGAAGTCCTTGCGGATCGCCTCGGTGTCGAGGAGGCCCGGCAGCTGTGTCACGCGGATGCGCCACCCTTCGTGTAAACCTCGTAGCCCTCGTTCTCCAGCTTGTCGGCGAGCTCGGCACCGCCGGACTCGACGATGCGGCCGCCGGAGAAGACGTGGACGAAGTCGGGCTTGATGTAGCGCAGGATGCGCGTGTAGTGGGTGATCAGCAGGGTGCCGACCTCGCCGGTCTCCCGGACGCGGTTGACGCCCTCGGAGACGATGCGGAGGGCGTCGACGTCCAGACCGGAGTCGGTCTCGTCGAGGATCGCGACCTTCGGCTTCAGCAGTTCCAGCTGGAGGATCTCGTGACGCTTCTTCTCACCGCCGGAGAAGCCCTCGTTGACGTTGCGCTCGGCGAAGGACGGGTCCATGTTGAGGCGCTCCATGGCCTCCTTGACCTCCTTCACCCAGGTGCGCAGCTTGGGGGCCTCGCCGCGGATGGCGGTGGCGGAGGTGCGCAGGAAGTTGGAGACCGAGACGCCGGGGACCTCGACCGGGTACTGCATCGCCAGGAACAGGCCCGCGCGGGC
Organism: Streptomyces sp.; assembly: GCF_035645055.1. Lineage (GTDB taxonomy): Bacteria > Actinomycetota > Actinomycetes > Streptomycetales > Streptomycetaceae > Streptomyces. Next base: position 21,451 of record NZ_DASQNH010000061.1, read on the forward strand.
GCGCTCGTCGACGGACATCTCCAGGACGTCCTCGCCGTCGAGCAGCACGGTGCCGCCGGTGATCGTGTACTTCGGGTGGCCCGCGAGCGAGTAGGCGAGGGTCGACTTGCCCGAGCCGTTGGGGCCCATGATGGCGTGCGTCTCGCCCTGCTTCACGGTGAGGTCGACGCCCTTGAGGATCTCCTTCGTGGCGTTGTCGGCCTCGACGGTGACGTGCAGGTCTCGGATTTCAAGCGTTGCCATGGGTGCCTCAGGACTCCTGGGTGAGGGAGACGAGCACGTCGTCCCCTTCGATCTTTACGGGGTATACGGGGACGGGGCGCGTCGCGGGAAGGCCGGACGGCTTGCCGGTGCGGAGGTCGAACGCGGAGCCGTGCAGCCAGCACTCGATCTGGCAGTCCTCCACCTCGCCCTCGGAGAGCGAGACGTTCGCGTGGGAGCAGATGTCGTGGATGGCGAACACCTCCCCCTCGGTACGGACGACCGAGACCGGCGTGCCGTCGAGTTCCACCCGCTTCGGGGTGTCCTCCTCCAGCTCGCTCAGCCCACAGGCGCGTACGAAGGTGGTCATGCGACCGACGCCTCCAGCTCCTGCTCGATCTTGGCGAGCAGACGCTCCTCGATGTCGGCGACACCGATCTGCTGGACCAGCTCGGCGAAGAAGCCGCGGACGACGAGGCGGCGCGCCTCGTGCTCCGGGATACCGCGGGCCATCAGGTAGAACAGCTGCTCGTCGTCGAAGCGCCCGGTCGCCGAGGCGTGCCCGGCGCCGACGATCTCGCCGGTCTCGATCTCCAGGTTCGGCACCGAGTCGACCCGCGCGCCGTCCGTCAGGACGAGGTTGCGGTTCATCTCGTAGGTGTCGGTGCCCTCGGCCGTGGCCTCGATCAGCACGTCGCCGATCCACACGGCGTGCGCGGCCTCGCCCTGGAGCGCGCCCTTGTAGACGACGTTGGACTTGCAGTGCGGCACGTTGTGGGTGACCAGCAGGCGGTGCTCCTGGTGCTGGCCGGCGTCGGTGAAGTACAGGCCGAACAGCTCGGCCTCGCCGCCGGGGCCCGCGTAGGTGACGCGCGGGTGGAGGCGGACGACGTCGCCGCCGAAGGTGACGACGACCGACTTGAAGGAGGCGTCGCGGCCGATCAGCGTGTTGTGCTGGCCCACGTGCACGGCCTTGTCGTCCCAGTCCTGGACGGAGACGACGGTCAGCTTGGCGCCGTCCCCGAGGACGTAGTCGACGTTGGCGGCGAGCACCGCGTCACCGGTGTGGTCGATGACGACCACGGCCTCGGCGAAGGCGCCCAGCTCGATCACCTGATGGCCGAAGGCGGTACCGCCCTCGCCGTGCACGGCGATGCGGATCGGCTCGGTGAGGACGGTCTCCTTGGGGACGGTCACGACCGAGGCCTTCTCGAAGGCCGAGTACGCCTGCGCGGCGACGCGGTCCACGGGGGTGCCCGCCGCGCCGAGCCGGGCGTCGTCCCGGCCGACGGTCTCGACGACGACGTCCTCGGGGGCCTCCACGGTGACCTTCACGCCGTCGCCGGTGGCGACGGCGGTGCCGTCGTGCAGCCCGCGCAGGCGCTCCAGCGGGGTGAACCGCCACTCCTCCTCACGGCCGTGCGGGACCGGGAAGTCCGCGACGTCGAAGGACGGGGGCGCGCTCATGCGCGAGACGACGGTGGACTCGGCGGCCACCGCGATCGAGCCGGCGGTGGTGGAGCCCACCGGGATGTTCTGAGCCTCAGCCATGGCTGTCGGTCTGCTCTCTTCCTACGTCAGAAAAATCTGCTGCTGCTTCTTCGGAGGGCGGTCAGCCGACCGCGCCTTCCATCTGCAGCTCGATCAGCCGGTTGAGCTCCAGCGCGTACTCCATGGGCAGCTCCTTGGCGATCGGCTCGACGAAGCCGCGCACGATCATCGCCATCGCCTCGTCCTCGGAGAGACCGCGGCTCATCAGGTAGAAGAGCTGGTCCTCGGAGACCTTGGAGACGGTCGCCTCGTGGCCCATGGACACGTCGTCCTCGCGGACGTCGACGTACGGGTAGGTGTCCGAGCGGGAGATCGTGTCGACGAGCAGCGCGTCGCAGAGCACGTTGGACTTGGAGCCCGGGGCGCCCTCGCCGATCTCGATCAGACCGCGGTAGGAGGTACGGCCACCGCCGCGCGCCACCGACTTGGAGACGATGTTGGACGAGGTGTTCGGCGCCATGTGGACCATCTTGGCGCCGGCGTCCTGGTGCTGGCCCTCGCCGGCGAAGGCGATGGACAGGGTCTCGCCCTTGGCGTGCTCGCCCATCAGGTAGACGGCCGGGTACTTCATCGTCACCTTGGAGCCGATGTTGCCGTCGATCCACTCCATGGTCGCGCCCTCGTAGGCGACGGCGCGCTTGGTGACCAGGTTGTAGACGTTGTTCGACCAGTTCTGGATGGTCGTGTAGCGGCAGCGGGCGTTCTTCTTGACGATGATCTCGACGACCGCGGAGTGCAGCGAGTCCGACTTGTAGATCGGGGCCGTACAACCCTCGACGTAGTGCACGTAGGCACCCTCGTCGACGATGATCAGGGTCCGCTCGAACTGGCCCATGTTCTCCGTGTTGATGCGGAAGTAGGCCTGGAGCGGGATCTCGACGTGCACGCCCTTCGGCACGTAGATGAAGGAGCCACCCGACCACACGGCGGTGTTCAGCGCGGCGAACTTGTTGTCACCGGCGGGGATGACGGTGCCGAAGTACTCCTTGAACAGCTCCGGGTGCTCCTTGAGCGCCGTGTCGGTGTCCAGGAAGATGACGCCCTGCTCCTCCAGGTCCTCGCGGATCTGGTGGTAGACGACCTCCGACTCGTACTGGGCGGCGACACCGGCGACGAGGCGCTGCTTCTCGGCCTCCGGGATGCCCAGCTTGTCGTAGGTGTTCTTGATGTCCTCGGGCAGGTCCTCCCAGGACTCCGCCTGCTTCTCCGTGGAACGCACGAAGTACTTGATGTTGTCGAAGTCGATGCCCGACAGGTCCGAGCCCCAGTTCGGCATGGGCTTCTTCTCGAAGAGCTTCAGGCCCTTGAGGCGCAGCTTGGTCATCCACTCCGGCTCGGACTTCTTGCCCGAGATGTCGCGGACGACGTCCTCGTTCAGGCCGCGCTTCGCTGCGGCACCGGCCTCGTCGGAGTCGGCCCAGCCGTATTCGTACTTGCCCAGGCCCTCGAGCTCAGGGTGGGCAGTCTCCGTGGGGAGAGTCATGCGGGGTTCCTCCCGGCCGTGCTTGCAGATGCGTTCTGAGTGGTGTGGGAAAGCTTCGACGTCGTCGAGGTCTTCGGAATCTTGGGGATGAACGTCGTGCACACGCCGTCGCCATGGGCGATCGTGGCCAGCCGCTGTACGTGTGTACCGAGCAGCTCGGCGAAAAATTCCGTCTCGGCCTCGCACAGCTGCGGAAACTGCTCGGCGACGTGGGCGACCGGACAGTGGTGCTGGCACAGCTGCTCGCCGGTGGGCGCGCTGCGCGCGGTAGCAGCGTACCCGTCCGCGCTCAAGGCCTTGGCCAGCGCCTCGGTCCGCTGCTCGGGGGCGGCCTGCTCGACCGCCTTCCGGTAGGCGGCGGACTGGGCGGCGATCCGGGCGCGGGCGAAGGCGGTGACCGCCTCGTCACCGCCTTCCCGCTCGGCGATCCAGCGCAGGGCGTCCATGGCCAGCGTGTCGTACGACTGGTCGAAGGCGTCCCGGCCGCAGTCGGTCAGCGCGAACACCTTGGCGGGGCGGCCCCGGGTGCGGGCGCCGTACACCCGCCGCTCGCGGGCTTCGACGACGCCGTCGGCGACCAGCGCGTCCAGGTGCCGGCGGACGGCGGCCTGGGTGAGGCCCAGCCGTGCGGCGAGTTCGGCGACGGTCGACTGACCGTGGTCCAGGATCGACCGCGCGACCCGGTTGCGCGTCGAGCGCTCCCCGGTCGCGAGCTCCTCCTGCGGGGTCCCCGTGGGGGTCTCCCGAGCTGCGCCGACGTTTTTCACAACGCCATTGTTGCGTAATTCCCGAGAGCGTGACAAGCGAGGTCCGGGCCGCCGGACGGTGCCCTGCGTCACTTAGGTAAACCTAATTGACCTGCGGAAACGATCTTTGATCGATCAAACCGCCGATCCGACCGCCGATCAAATCGGTGGCGTCGCCGCCCGCCGTCCGGGACACTCCGGCCCCATGCCCACACCCCCTCCGACCGGCCCTCTTGTCACCCGGGACACCCTCCGCGGTCAGTTGCGCGACTGCGGCGTCCGGCCCGGCGAGACCCTGCTCGCGCACTCCTCGCTCAGCTCGCTCGGCTGGGTCAACGGAGGCGCCGTCGCCGTGGTCCGGGCCCTGCTCGACGTCCTCGGCCCGGACGGCACCCTCGTCGTCCCCGCCCAGACCGCCGACCTGTCCGATCCGGCGACGTGGTCGAACCCGCCGGCTCCCGAGGAGTGGTGGTCCGCCATCCGGGACACGATGCCCGCGTACGACCCGCTGATCACGCCCACCCGAGGGGTCGGCGTGATCCCGGAGACCGTCCGCACCTGGCCCGGCGCCCTGCGCAGCGCGCACCCCCAGACGTCCTTCGCGGCGGTCGGACCGCGCGCGGCGGAGGTGATCGAGGGCCACGCCCCCGACTGCCGGCTCGGCGAGCGGAGCCCCCTGGCGAAGCTGGAGGACATGGGCGCCCGGGTGCTGTTGCTCGGCGCCGGCTACGACGCCTGCACGAGTTTCCACCTGGCCGAGTACCGGATACCGTCCCCGCTCGTCACGGTGGGCCGGCCGGGGCCCGGCGGCTGGGAGACCGTGACCGAGGTGTCGATCTCCTCCGACCGGTTCGACGCACTCGGCCACGACTTCGAACGGGACCGTCCCGTCGTCCGCGGCAGGGCCGGAGCGGCCGACGTACGGCTGTTCCCCGTGGCCGACGCGGTGGCGTACGCCGAGGGCTGGCTGGCCCGGCACCGGCCCCGCGCGGGCGAGCCCGAGTGACGGAACCGGCCGTCCTGAGGTGCACTTCCGCACCCGCCCGCCTGAGGCACCCCGCGGCTCCCTAGACTCTGGAAACATGCGAAACGAGCCCGTGCTCCAGGTCCAGGCCCTGGTGAAGCGGTACGGCCACAAGACCGCGGTGGACGGCCTCGACCTGGTGGCCCGGGCGGGCGTCACCGCCGTCCTCGGCCCCAACGGGGCGGGCAAGACGACCACGGTCGAGACCTGCGAGGGGTACCGGAAGCCGGACTCCGGCACGGTGCGCGTCCTGGGCCTCGACCCGGTCCGCCAGTCCCGCGAGCTGCGCCC
>NZ_DASQNH010000062.1:0-7374 GCF_035645055.1 Streptomyces sp.
CTCGCGCCAGGCGATGGCGGTCTCGTTGGCGTCGGCCGGGCGGACGACGTTCAGGCCCGGGATGGCGCGCAGCGCGGCCAGGTGCTCGACCGGCTGGTGGGTCGGGCCGTCCTCGCCGAGGCCGATGGAGTCGTGCGTCCAGACATACGTCACCGGCAGGTGCATCAGCGCCGACAGCCGCACCGCGTTGCGCATGTAGTCGGAGAACACCAGGAAGGTGCCGCCGTAGATGCGGGTGTTGCCGTGCAGGGCGATGCCGTTCATCTCCGCGGCCATGGCGTGCTCGCGGATGCCGAAGTGGATCGTCCGGCCGTACGGGTTCGCCTCCGGGAGCGGGTTGCCCGCCGGGAGGAACGACGACGTCTTGTCGATCGTCGTGTTGTTCGAACCGGCCAGGTCGGCGGAGCCGCCCCACAGCTCGGGGATGACCTCGCCGAGGGCCTGGAGCACCCTGCCGGACGCGGCACGGGTCGCGACGCCCTTGCCGGGCTCGAAGACCGGGATCTTCTCCTCCCAGCCGGCCGGCAGCTCACCGGCGGCGATGCGGTCGAACTCGGCCGCGCGCTCCGGGTTGCTGTTGCGCCACTCCTGGAAGGACTTCTCCCACTCGGCCTTGGCCTGGCGGCCCCGCTCCAGCGCCTTGCGGGTGTGCTCGATGACCTCGTCGGCGACCTCGAAGGTCTTCTCCGGGTCGAAGCCGAGAACGCGCTTGGTGGCCGCGACCTCCTCGTCGCCCAGCGCCGAGCCGTGCGCGGCCTCGGTGTTCTGCGCGTTCGGGGCGGGCCAGGCGATGATCGAGCGCATGGCGATGAAGGACGGCCTGTCCGTGACCTTCTTGGCCTCCTGGATCGCGGCGTAGATCGCCTGCGGGTCCAGGTCGCCGTCGGCCTTGGGCTCCACGCGCTGGACGTGCCAGCCGTATGCCTCGTACCGCTTGACGGTGTCCTCGGAGACGGCCGTCTCGGTGTCGCCCTCGATCGAGATGTGGTTGTCGTCCCACAGCAGGATCAGGTTGCCGAGCTTCTGGTGGCCGGCGAGCGAGGACGCCTCGGCGGAGATGCCCTCCTGGAGGCAGCCGTCACCGGCGATGCAGAAGACGTAGTGGTCGAAGGGGGACTCCCCGGCGGGGGCCTCCGGGTCGAACAGACCACGCTCGTAGCGGGCGGCCATGGCCATGCCGACGGCGTTGGCGACACCCTGGCCCAGCGGGCCGGTGGTGGTCTCCACGCCCGTCGTGTGGCCGTACTCGGGGTGACCCGGGGTCTTGGAGCCCCAGGTGCGGAAGGCCTTCAGGTCGTCCAGCTCCAGGCCGAAGCCGGCCAGGTACAGCTGGGTGTACAGGGTCAGGGACGAGTGGCCCGCGGACAGCACGAACCGGTCGCGGGCGACCCACTCGGCGTCCGCCGGGTCATGCCGCATCACCTTCTGGAAGAGGGTGTAGGCGGCGGGCGCCAGGCTCATCGCCGTACCCGGATGGCCGTTGCCAACCTTCTGTACGGCATCGGCGGCCAGGACGCGGGCGGTGTCCACGGCCCGCTGGTCCAGCTCGGTCCACTCGAGGTCTGTGGTGGTCGGCTTGGTGCTCACCCTGGGTCAGGGCTCCTCTCCACATGTCGAATGCCGGTGTGGGCGTACACCGACCGCCGGTGCACTCCGCGCCCACCGGCCGTTGTCGAGCCTACCCCCGCGAGAACGTGCATTTTTTCGAGTCATTACAGACTGCCGGGACTCTCGGGAATCCGCCTCCTGACTGGGCCGTACCGGCTTTCGCCATGTGAATACGCGGGCGCTCATCTGACCGCTCAACCGTCGTCCGGCCGGCCCATCTGAGGGGGTGCGGAACAGCCGTCCGAAGGTCGTCCGGGAAATGTCCCGGTGATCCTCCGGATGATCGTTTCCGGCCCCTCGTACGCACGTCGGAGCGCGCCGCCCAACACGACCCCACCCCCGCGAAGGCCGGGGTATGGGCAACGTCTACAGTGGCGTGGTACGCGCGAGCCCTTTACCGGCACTTCACACGGGAAGGCTCGCTGGGATGTCTCTGTCAGGGGTGTGCGTGACGGCCGTTGAATCCCGTCCTGCGGGGGTTATCGGGACGAGCCAGAGCCCGAGTCACCGGCCGTTCGGGGCCCGTGCGAAGGCGTTCGTGGCGCTGACCAAGCCGCGGATCATCGAGCTGCTGCTGATCACCACGGTGCCGGTGATGTTCCTCGCCGAGCGGGGCGTGCCCGACCTCGGTCTGGTGCTGCTGACCTGCGTCGGCGGGTACCTGTCCGCCGGTGGCGCCAACGCGCTGAACATGTACATCGACCGCGACATCGACGCGCTGATGGACCGCACGTCGCAGCGTCCGCTGGTCACCGGCATGGTCAGCCCGCGCGAGTGCCTCGTCTTCGGCATCACTCTCGCGGTGGTCTCCACCCTGCTGTTCGGCCTCACCGTCAACTGGCTGTCGGCCTGGCTCTCCCTCGGCGCGCTCCTCTTCTACGTCGTCGTCTACACGATGATCCTCAAGCGCCGGACCTCGCAGAACATCGTCTGGGGCGGTATCGCCGGCTGCATGCCCGTGCTGATCGGGTGGACCGCGGTCACCGGCTCGCTCGCCTGGGCCCCCGTGATCCTCTTCATGGTGATCTTCTTCTGGACGCCGCCGCACTACTGGCCGCTCTCCATGAAGGTCAAGGAGGACTACGCGCGCGTGGGCGTGCCGATGCTGCCGGTCATCGCCTCCAACAAGGTCGTCGCCAAGCAGATCGTGATCTACAGCTGGGTCATGGTCGCCGTCTCCCTGCTGCTGACCGTGCTCGGTTACACCGGCTGGTTCTACACCGTGGTCGCCCTGGTCGCGGGCGGCTGGTGGCTGTGGGAGGCGCACGCGCTGCAGAACCGGGCGAAGGCCGAGGTCACGGGCGGGAAACTGAAGGAGATGCGCCTGTTCCACTGGTCCATCACCTATGTGTCGCTGCTCTTCGTCGCCGTCGCGGTGGACCCCTTCCTTCGGTAGACACCTTCCGTACCGGCCGCCGGGCGGGGTACGTGGTCAAGGCCACGCACCCCGCCCGTCGCCGTTCGATCTACCCGTCGGTAGCATCCTGGCCATGGCAGACACGCAGCAGGTTGACGCGAAGGCCGAGCGCACGGTCGCCCGGCTCGCCAAGCGGATCGGCGCCTTCTCCAAGGCGCACGGCGGGGCCGAGGGCCAGGTGGCGTACCTCGGACAGCGCGGCGCCCGGATCGTCCTCGTCGGCGAGGACGGCGGCTGGGGCGACCTGGTGGCCCCCTCCTACGCGATCGCCGAGCAGGCCGTCGCGAAGGCCGGGATCACCGTCCACGAGGACTTCGACGGCGAGTTCGCCGCCAAGGTGAGGACCGGCCCGTACGAGTGGACCCGCATGGCGGGCATCCAGGTCGGCGGCCCCTCGAACGGCTGACAGTCGTCGGCGGTTCGCACGGGGTGTGCGACCGCGGTACCCGACACCCGGTTCACCCGTTAGGACTCGTAGGAGTACGCGGTCCAGTCACGGGAGTCCGGATGATCGAAACGCCGTCCCTCGTGGACCAGTACTGCCACGGCGTACTGAGAACGGAGCTGGGCCTCGGCACCTTCGAGGCCCAGCTGGCCCGCACCGAGGGACCGCCCGCCCCGGGCACCACCCTGTTCGACACCCAGACGGGCTTCGCCGTACGGCGCTGGTGCCCGCCCCTGCTCGGCCTGGAACCCCACTGCCCGCCCGCCCGCTATCTCGCCCGGCGCCGGGAACTGGGCGTCCTGGAGGCCGGCCGGCGGCTGCTGCGCGGCAGCGGCATCACCACCTATCTCGTCGACACCGGCCTGCCCGGCGACCTCACCGGCCCCGCCGAGCTGGCCGCCGCCTCCGCCGCCGAGGCCCGGGAGATCGTCCGGCTGGAGCTGCTGGCCGAGCAGGTCGCCGACACCTCCGGCACCGTCGAGTCGTTTCTCGCCAACCTCGCCGAGTCGGTGCACGGCGCCGCCGCGAACGCGGTCGCCTTCACCTCCGTGGCCGGTGTCCGGCACGGCCTCGCCCTCGCGCCCGAGCCGCCCGGCCCCGGCGAGGTGCGCGGCGCGGCGGGCCGCTGGCTGGCCGCCCGGCCGGTCGGCGGCGAGCTGAGCGACCCGGTGCTGCTACGGCATCTGCTGTGGAGCGCGGTCGCCACCGGCCGGCCGCTCCAACTGCACGCCGGGCTCGGCGAGCCGGGGCTGCGGATCGACCGGACGGACCCCGTGCTGCTCACCGGCTTCGTCCGCGCCACGGCGGGACTGGGCACCGACCTGGTGCTGCTGCACGCCTATCCGTACCACCGGCACGCCGCCCACCTCGCCGGCGTCTTCCCGCATGTCTACGCCGACTCCGGCGCCGCCCTGGTGCGCACCGGCGCCCGCGCGGCCACCGTCCTCGCGGAGATCCTGGAACTCGCCCCCTTCGGCAAGATCCTCTTCTCCAGCGGGGCCCAGGGGCTGCCCGAGCTGCACGTCGTCGGCGCCCGGCTGTTGCGCGAGGCCCTGGCCCGGGTGCTCGGCGGCTGGGTGGCCGAGGGCGCGTGGTCCCTCGGGGACGCCCAGCGGGTGGCGGGTCTGATCGCGGCGGGGAACGCGCGGCGGGTCTATGGGTTGGAGTGAGTGGGAGTGAGCGGCCCTTGCCCGGGCGGCCCGGGGGCGGCTGGTCAGGCCGTGGCCAGCGTCCGGTCCGGCCGCTCCGGAAGGTCCGCCGGGTCCGCAGCGGGCCGCTCGCGCAGCGCCAGCAGCACCCGCAGCGTGCCGATCCACACCAGGCAGGAGCCGAGCATGTGCGCCCCGACCAGGACCTCGGGGAGGTCCGTGAAGTACTGCACGTAACCGATCACGCCCTGGAGCAGCAGGATCACGAACAGATCCCGGGTGCGGCCCAGCGGGCCCTTCGGCGCGTCGACCGCCTTCAGCACGAACCACAGCGCGAACGTCAGCGTCACCACGATCCACGCCAGTACGGCGTGCAGCTTGCTGACCATCTCCCAGTCCACCCGCATCCGCGGCACCTCACTGGAGTCACCCGCGTGCGGGCCCGCGCCGGTGACGACCGTGCCGACGGCGATCAGCAGCACCGTGACGGCGACCAGCACCCACACCAGCTGCTGCACGGACTTCCCGACCAGCGGCCGGGGCGCCCCGTCCCCCTCCCGGGTGCGCTGCCACATCACGGTCGCGACCGCGATCAGCGCGGAGGAGAGCAGGAAGTGCGCGGCGACCGTGTACGGGTTGAGACCGACCAGCACGACGATGCCGCCGAGGATCGCGTTGCCCATCACGACCCAGAACTGGGCCCAGCCCAGCCGGATCAGGTCGCGCCGCATCGGCTTCTGCGAGCGGGCCGCGACGATCGCCCAGCCGACGGCCGCGCACAGCACGTACGTCAGCATCCGGTTGCCGAACTCGATGGCGCCGTGCAGACCCATCTCCGACGTCGCGGTGAGCGAGTCGTCGGTGCACTTCGGCCAGGTCGGGCAGCCCAGACCCGAGCCGGTGAGCCGGACCGCCCCGCCGGTGACCACGATGACCACCGACATGACGAGCGCGGCGAGAGCGGCCCGCTGAACCGTCCGGGGATCGGGGGTCCAGCGTGCGGCGATGAAGGCGAGCGGGTTGCGCAATGCCGCTGCGGCGTCGGCGCGGGTCAACTTTGGCACGCGCACCATCGTAGGGGGCTGCTTGTGCACGCGTTCACGAGGGGTGCGAAACAGCCCGCACGGCCTATTCGCCGCTACGTCCCGTCACTCCCAGCGGAAGAACTTTCCCGCCGCCGCCAGTCCCGCGACCGCCCACACGGCGAGGATCCCCAGGTTCCCCCACGGCATCCCGGCGCCGTGCTGGAGCACGTCCCGCAGGCCGTCCGACAGGGCGGAGATCGGCAGCAGGCCGAGGAGGTCCTGGGCGGCGGGCGGGAACTTGTCCAGCGGCACGATCACCCCGCCGCCGACCAGCAGCAGCAGGAAGACCAGGTTGGCGGCTGCCAGCGTCGCCTCCGCCTTGAGGGTGCCGGCCATCAGCAGGCCGAGCCCGGAGAAGGCCGCCGTGCCGAGGACCAGGAGCAGCAGGACGGCGAGCGGGTTGCCGTGCGGCGACCAGCCCAGCGCGAACGCGATCACCGTCACCAGGATCACCTGAAGCACCTCGGTGACCAGCACGGACACCGTCTTGGCGGTCATCAGGCCCCAGCGCGGCAGCGGCGAGGAGGCGAGCCGCTTGAGCACGCCGTAGCGGCGTTCGAAGCCGGTCGCGATGGCCTGGCCGGTGAACGCGGTCGACATCACGGCGAGCGCCAGGATGCCGGGCGCCAGGAAGTCGACGGCCTCGCCCGCGCCGGTGTCGACGATGTCGACGGTGCTGAACAGGACCAGCAGCAGCGTCGGGATGATCACCGTCAGGAGCAGCTGCTCGCCGTTGCGGAGCAGCATCCTGGTCTCCAGGGCGGCCTGGGCGGCGATCATGCGGGGGAGCGGGGCGGCGCCCGGCTTCGGGGCGTAGGTGCCCTTTCCGGCCGTGGTGGTCATGAGCGCAGCTCCTTGCCCGTCAGCTCCAGGAAAACGTCTTCCAGGGTGTGCCGTTCCACCGAGATCCGGTCCGGCATCACCCCGTGCTGGGCGCACCAGGAGGTGACCGTCGCCAGCAGTTGCGGGTCGACCTTGCCGACGACCCGGTAGGACCCCGGCGTCAGCTCGGCCGCCGCGCAGTCCGCGGGCAGCGCCTTGAGCAGGGAGCCGACGTCGAGGCCGGGGCGGCCGGTGAAGCGCAGGGTGTTCTCGGCGCCGCCCCGGCACAGCTCCTCGGGGGAGCCCTGGGCGATCACCTTGCCGGCGTCGATGATGGCGACGTCGTCGGCGAGCTGCTCGGCCTCGTCCATGTAGTGGGTGGTGAGGACGACCGAGACGCCGTCGGAACGCAGGTCGCGGACCAGGTCCCAGGCGGCGCGGCGGGCCTGCGGGTCGAGTCCGGCGGTCGGCTCGTCGAGGAAGACCAGCTCGGGCCGGCCCACGACCGCCATCGCCAGCGCGAGCCGCTGCTGCTGTCCGCCGGACAGCCGCCGGTAGGCGGTACGCCCGCAGGAGCCGAGCCCGAGCCGTTCGACGAGCGCGTCCACGTCGAGGGGGTGGGCGTGCAGTTGCGCGACGTGGCGCAGCATCTCGTCGGCCCGGGCGCCGGAGTAGACGCCGCCGGACTGGAGCATCACGCCGATCCGGGGGCGCAGCTCGCGGGACTGGCGGACCGGGTCGAGGCCCAGGACGCGCACCGTGCCGGAGTCCGGCTTCCGGTACCCCTCGCAGGTCTCGACCGTGGTCGTCTTGCCCGCCCCGTTGGGGCCGAGGACGGCGGTGACGCCC
>NZ_DASQNH010000063.1:0-63160 GCF_035645055.1 Streptomyces sp.
GTGGCCGTGGATCAGCAGTCCCGGGCGGCTGCTGTCCTGGCCCTCGATGCGGGCGACGAGGCTGGCCCTCCCGTGCTCCGACTCGTGGATGACCGACGGGATGCCGACCTCGTCGAGCTTGTCGGCGACCCACTCCGCCGCCGTCCGCTCGCCCTTGCCGGTGGCGGTGTCCCCGGTGTTGGTCGTGTCGATGCGGATGAGGTCGGACAGCAGCTCCGCGACCTCGTCCTGGGCTCGGGCGAGGGGGGCGGGAGAGGTCTCGGACATGCCGACGATCGTGCCACCGGGGGTCTGCAGACCCTGGCCGAGGCTCGGTTATGCTGGCTCCGGCGCTCGCGAGAGCGGCTCACCTGTCCGGGTGGCGGAATGGCAGACGCGCTAGCTTGAGGTGCTAGTGCCCTTTATCGGGCGTGGGGGTTCAAGTCCCCCCTCGGACACCAGCCGGAACCCCGGTCGCCGCGGCGACCGGGGTTCCGCCTTTTCCGGGCCACTTCACTCCCGCAGGCCGCATGGGGAATCAGCGTTCACCTGACCCTCCCCGGCCCCATCTGACGCTTCCCGCACCTTCCTGGCGGGCGTACGGCCGAAAGTCCCGCCGTCGGCCGCCCCTGCGCGAGGTTCCGCAAGTTTTCCGCGCGCCCCACGCGCGCCGGGAAACACCTGTTCCCCCGCTCCCCTCCCGAACGGGCCGCGCACAGCGCTTCCCTCCGGTTTTACAAGTCACTTGACTGGACCTTACAGACCTTGTTGACTAATTCCGGCACAGTCGGCCGCCGTGGAACGGCAGGCCGGACGGGCGACGGGGGCTGTCCGGTTCGGGACTTGACTGCTGCTCGACAACCCAGGTGACAAGAGGTGAAGCTCTGTGACGACCCAGGGAAGCCTGACGGCGGAGCACCGGCCGCAGACCGTGTCGAGAGTCACGCCGGGGCACCCGCAGCCGCTGGGCGCCACCGTCGACGGCGACGGCGTGAACTTCTCGATCTTCTCGGAGCATGCGACCCGCGTCGATCTGCTGCTGTTCGACCGCTGTGACGCGCCCCAGCCGTCCCGGGTGATCCGGCTGCACCCGGAGCGGCACCGCAGTTTCCACTTCTGGCACTGCCATGTGGCCGGCCTCGGACCGGGGCAGGTGTACGCGTACCGGATCGACGGGCCCCGCAACACCCCGCACTCCGGGACCCGGTTCAACCACCGCAAGGTGCTGCTCGACCCGTACGCCCGGGCCAACATCAACACCCGCTGGGACCGCAGCCAGGCCCTCGGCACCGCGGACAACGTCGAGCACTCCATGCGCAGCCTGGTCGTCGATCTCGGCGACTACGACTGGGAGGGCGACCGGCCGCTGCGCATCCCGATGGCCGACACGGTCATCTACGAGATGCATGTGAAGGGCCTGACCGCCTCCCCCACCTCACGTACCGCGCACCCCGGCACCTTCTCGGCGGTGGTGGAGAAGATCCCCGAGCTGAAGCGGCTCGGCATCACCGCGGTGGAGCTGCTGCCGGTCTTCGACTTCGACGACACCCAGATCCTGCGCAACGGCCCCGACGGGACCCCGTTGCGCAACTACTGGGGCTACGACCCGTACGGCTTCTTCGCCCCGCACACCGGCTACTGCTCGGCGCCCCACCTGGCCGCGCACATCACCGAGTTCCGCGACATGGTCAAGGCGCTGCACAAGGCCGGTATCGAGGTCATCCTGGACGTGGTCTTCAACCACACCAGCGAGGGCAACGAGTACGGCCCGACGATCAGCTTCCGGGGCGCGGCGAACGAGGCGTACTACCACCTGTGGCCGCAGGACCGCAGCCGGTACATGGACTTCACCGGGTGCGGCAACGCGGTCAACGCCAATCACCCGATGGTCACGAAGTTCATCCTGGAGTGCCTGGAGTACTGGGTCACCGAGCACCATGTGGACGGGTTCCGGTTCGACCTCGCCTCGGAGATGTCCCGGGGGCCGATGGGCTACGAGATGGCGGTGCCGCCGTCGCTGTGGGCGATCGAGCTGTCCCAGGTGCTCGCCGAGACGAAGATCATCGCGGAGCCGTGGGACGGCGGCGGCCTCTACCAGGTGGGCCGGTTCCCGGGGAAGCGCTGGGCGCAGTGGAACGGGCCCTTCCGGGACGACGTACGGCGCTTCGTGCGCGGGGACGCGGGGCTGGTCGGGGAGATCGCCTCCCGGCTCGGCGGCTCGGCCGACCTGTTCTTCCCGCAGCAGGTGCTGCCCACCAACAGCATCAACTTCGTGACCTGCCACGACGGGTTCACCCTCAACGACCTGGTCAGTTACGACCACAAGCACAACCACACCAACGGCGAGGCCGACGCGGACGGGGCGCACGAGAACTTCAGCTGGAACTGCGGGGTCGAGGGGCCGACGGACTCCGAGGAGATCGAGCGGCTGCGGGTGCGGCAGATCAAGAACTTCCTCTCGATCCTGATGCTCAGCCGGGGTGTGCCGATGCTGCTCGCCGGTGACGAGTTCCGCAACACCCAGCACGGCAACAACAACGCCTACTGCCAGGACAACGAGACCTCCTGGCTGGACTGGGACCAGGCCGAGAAGGAGACGGAGATACGTTCCTTCACGGAACACGTGATCGGCCTGCGCAAACGGTTCCGTACCTTCCGCGAGCCGCGCTTCTTCACCGGCCGCCCGAACGAGCGGGGCCTGCCGGACGTCACCTGGCACGGCACCCGGCTGGAATGCCCCGGCTGGGACCACTCCGACGCCCGGGTCCTCGCCGCGACCTTCGGCGGCTTCGACGGCGACCCGGACCTGCATCTGATCCTCAACATGTACCACCTGGGCCTGGACTTCGAGCTGCCGGCCGTCGACGGCCGCCGCTGGTACCGGGTTCTGGACACGGCCTGCCCCGGGCCGCACGACCTGCTCGCCCCGGGCGACGAGGAGGCCGTCGACGGCCCCGTCTTCCACGCCCACGGCCGCAGTGTCGTGCTGCTCGTGGCCTTACCCGACGAGAAGGGCACGTGAGATGAGTACTGACGCCGACCGTCGTATCTACTCCGACACCCTCGCCGGCTACGTCACCTATTTCAGCCCCACCGAGCACCGTTTCGGGCTGCGCACCTCCGACGGCCGCGAGTACACCGTGCACCTCGCCCGCAACGTCGTCTCCCGGGTCGTACGCAATCTCGGGGACCCCTACCGTGACACCACCGGGCAGACCCGGGACATGCTGGGCTCCGGGCGGTTCCTGTTCGCCTACGGGATCTTCTACGAGTGGCCGGGCGGCAACCGGTTCGAGGCGAAGGAGATCACCTTCCCCGAGGAGAGCCGGGGCCAGTACGTCTTCGAGCACCCGAAGTGGTGGGTGCAGCAGGCCGCCGCGATCGCCGACTTCTATCTGCGCGGGCAGTTCCCCGACGGCAAGTACGACTGGCGCAACTACCGCACCCACCTCACCCTGGACGGCGCCCATCTGCCGGAGCACGCCGGGGACAACGTGCGCCAGGAGACCGACACCATCTCCCGGCTGGTCTACGGCCTGTCCACGGCGTATCTGCTGACCGGCGAGGACCGGTTCCTGGACGCGGCCGAGAGCGGCACCGAGTACCTGCGGCAGTACATGCGCGTGGACGACAAGCAGGACGGGATCGTCTACTGGTACCACGGGATGGACATCACCCCGACCGGGCGGCGCAAGGTCTTCGCCTCGGAGTTCGGTGACGACTTCGACGCCATCCCGATGTACGAGCAGATCTACGCGCTGGCCGGCCCCACCCAGACGTACCGCGTCACCGGAGATCCGCGGATCCTGGAGGACATCGACCGCACGGTCGCCCTCTTCCAGCGGTACTTCCGCGATGAGGAGCGCGGGGGCTTCTTCTCGCACATCGACCCGATCAACCTCAGCCCGTGCGACGACGCGCTCGGCCGCAACCGCTCGCGCAAGAACTGGAACTCCATCGGCGACCACGCCCCCGCCTATCTGATCAACGCCTATCTGGCCACCGGACGTGAGGACTTCGCCGCGCTCCTGGAGGAGACCGCGGACACCATCGTGGCGAGGTTCCCGGACGAGCCGGACAGCCCGTTCGTCCAGGAGCGCTTCCACGAGGACTGGACGCCGGACCGCACCTGGGGCTGGCAGCAGGACCGCGCCGTGGTCGGCCACAACCTGAAGATCGCCTGGAACCTGACCCGGATCCGGGCGCTGCACGACAAGCCGGAGTACGGCGAGCTGGCCCGCCGCATCGGCGAGATCATGCCGCCGGTCGGCAGCGACCAGCAGCGCGGCGGCTGGTACGACGTGGTGGAGCGGCGGCCCGACCCGGACAGCGGCATCCACCGGCTGGTCTGGCACGACCGCAAGGCCTGGTGGCAGCAGGAGCAGGCGATCCTCGCGTATCTGATCCTGGCGGGCACCTGCGGCGACCCCGAGTCGCTGCGGCTGGCGCGGGAGGCGGCGGCGTACTACAACGCCTTCTTCCTCGACCACCAGGACGGCGGCGTCTACTTCAACGTGCTGGCCGACGGCGTCCCGTACCTGGTGGGCACCGAGCGGTTCAAGGGCTCGCACTCCATGGCCGGCTACCACGCGCTGGAACTGTGCTACCTGGCCGCCGCCTACACCGGTCTGCTGATCAGCCACGAGCCGCTCACCCTGCACTTCCGGCCGCGGCCCGGGGATCTGCCGAACCGGGAGCTGCGGGTGGCGCCGGATCTGCTGCCGCCCGGCTCGGTGGAGCTGACCCGGGTGTGGGTCGAGGGCCGCCCGCACCACCACTTCGACGCCAAGGAGCTGACCGTCAGGCTCCCGGAGAGCGACGGGCCGCTGCGGGTGCGGGTGGAGCTGGAGCCGGTGCAGATGCGGCTGCGGATCCGCGGCGAGTTCGACGGCGGCACCGCGCACGTGCGGTGCGCCGGCGCGGTGGACGGCACCGAGCTGGAGAAGTTCCGCCGGGTGCTCGGCGAGGTCATGGCCGCCGGTCCGCGGCGGGTGGAGTTCCACCTCGGCGAGATCACCGAAATGTGCCGGCCCGCCGTCAACGAACTCCTCGTGCAGCGCACCAAGGCGGGTCTGGACGTCGACTTCGTCGTCGTCGGGTCCGTGCCGCCCGAGGTCCGCGAAGCCCTGCTGGCCACCGACGCCTTCGTCCTGGAAGGCGAGGAGGACTGAGACGCCGTGACCACCACCCTGCCTCCCCTGTACCGCACCACCGGAGCGGATCAGTCCGTGCCCGGGCCGCCGGCGGCCGGGACCCCGGCCGCGCCGGTGGACTTCGCCGCCTACTGCCAGGACCTCTTCGGCACCCTGGCCCGCTCCGACCAGCGACGCTGGGGTGAGGTGTACGTCCGGGGGCTGCTGGACGTGCCGGGCCGCAAGACCCCGGCCCGGATCTCCGAGCAGGTCCTGGGGCGCCGGGCGGTCCAGCAGATCCAGCAGTTCGTCAACCAGAGCCCGTGGCCGTGCGGCCCGGTGCGGCGGCGGCTCGCCGGGCAGCTGGACCAGGCCTTCGCCACCGAGGCCTGGTGCGTCGACGAGGTCGTCTTCGCCAAGAACGGCGACCGCTCGGTCGGGGTGGCGCGGCAGTACGCGCCGTCGCTGGAGCGCACCGTCAACTGCCAGCTGGCGCTGGCCACCTCCCTGGTGGGACGGCACGGCGGGGTCCCGGTGAGCTGGCGGCTGCTGCTGCCGCAGCGCTGGGACCGCGACGAGGACTTGCGCCGCCAGGCGCATCTGCCGGACGGGGAGCGCAGCCGCCCACGCTGGCGGTACGTCCTCGAAGCGGTCGACGAGATGCTGGAGGAGTGGTGCCTGGAGCCGCTGCCGGTGCTGGCCGACTGGCGCGGTGAGGGTGATGTGGCGCCGCTGCTGCGCGGCCTGGAGGCGCGCGGGCTGGCGTATCTGGTCGAGGTCTCGCCCACGGTCGCGGTGACCCTGCCGCGGCCGTGCGCCGGGTCCCCGCAGGGCAGCGGCACCCTGCTGGAGCTGGCCGTGCACGCCGCGCAGCACCGGGGGCGCACGCCGATCGCCTGGCAGGACCGGGCGACGGCGCGGATGCGGCAGTCGCAGGTGCTGTCCATGCCGGCGCTGCTGCAGTCCGAGGCCCAGCCGGCCGGTGCGGCGGGGCGCCCGGCCGAGTCCCGCCCGGCGCAGCGGCCCCGGCATCTGGTCACCGACTGGCCGTACGGCCGGCCCGCCCCGCGCGCCTACTGGCTGACCAATCTGCCGGCCCGCAATCTGACGGACGTGCTGCCGCTCGCCCAGTTGCGGGCGCTCTCCGGGCACAGTCTGAGCCGGATGCAGCGGGACTTCGGGCTGGCGGACTTCGAGGGCCGGTCGTTCCGCGGCTGGCACCATCACGTCACCCTCGCCTCGGTGGCGCTGGGCTTCGACGCCCTGTGCTCGCCCTACCGTTCCCAGCCGACGGCGCCGAAGTCGATGTCGCCGAGGCCGGGGACGCCGTAGTTGGCGAGGCCCTCGCGGACGGCGAGCACCTGGGGGCGCTGGTAGAGCAGGACGTCGTGGGCGAGTTCCCAGATCAGGGCGTCGGCCTGGCTGTAGAGCCGGGTCCGGCGCCCCGCGTCCAGGGTGCGGCCGGCCTCGCGCAGCAGGCCGTCGAGGCGGGGATCGGAGATCCTGCCGAAGTTGGCGTAGACCTGCTCGCCGTCGGTCGGCCGGTAGAAGGCGTGCAGATCGCTCGGGTAGGTCAGGCCGGTGTACCGGCAGATCACCAGGTCGAAGTTGCCCCGGTTCAGATACTGGGGGCCGTAGTCGTCGGCCGGGACCTTCTCGATCCGCACGTCGAATCCGGCCTGGCGCAGCATCTGCTGGATCAGCTGCGAGAGATCGAGGCCGAGCCGGTTGGTGGACTGACTGACGACGAAGCGCAGGGTCAGCGGCCGTCCGTCCTTGCTGCGCACCCCGTCCGCGCCGTCCCGGCGCCAGCCCCGGCGGTCGAGGATGCGTGCGGCCTCCTCCGGGTCGTGGGTGGACCCGGCGGAGTGGTCGGCGTATCCCGGCTGGTTGGTCATGAAGAAGTGGTTGCCGAGCAGGGGCACGCCGACCGGCAGGCCCTCGCCCGCGACGTCCGCGAGGGCCTGCCGGTCGATGGCCCGCAGTACGGCCCGGCGGACCTCGGGGTCGCGCAGGGGGCCGGCCGCGCCGTTGAGGACGACCTGGATCTGGTCCCAGGCGGAGCCGGTGCGGATGTCGGTGTCGCGGGCGTCGCGGAGCCGGTCGTACACATCGGCCGCGGCGGCGTTGACCGCGTCGATCTCCTGGTTCAGGAAGGCCTGGACGGCGGCGGTGGGGTCGAGGGTGCGGAAGACGACGCGGTCGAGACGGGGCCGGGTCCCCCACCAGCCGGGGTCGGGCACCAGGGTCAGTGTCCGCGCGGTGACGTCGCGTTCGCCGAGCCGGAAGGGTCCCGCGGTGACCGGCGCGCCGTCCTGCCAGCCCTCGTTGAACCGGTCGGGCGTGGCGAACGCGGCGGCCGGGTACAGCGGGGTGAACAGCCGCTGCCAGTCGGCGAACGGCTCCTCGAAGGTCACCCGCACCTCGTGGTCGCCGGCGCCCCGGCGCACCGAGGCGATGTCCTCGTAGCCGCTGGGATCGGCGATCCGGTAGCGGTCGTCGCCGCGGCCGAGCGCCCGCCACTGGGCGGCGAAGTCCCGCCAGCCGAGCGGTGTTCCGTCGGACCAGCGGGCCTCGGGATTGAGCCGGTAGGTGACGACGGTGCGCGGGGAGGTGGCGGTGACGGCGGCGGAGCGCAGGTAGTCGGGCACGGGGTGGGGCACGCCCTTGGCGTCCCGGGCGAACAGGCGGGGTTCGAGCATGCCGGAGATCGTCGACATCTCGTCGGTGGCGCCGTCGAGATGATGGACGTTGAACTGGGCCGGCCAGCGGTACAGCGGGAGGGTGAGGGTGCCGCCTTCCCGGAGCCGCGACGGCGGCCGGGGATTGACGTCGGTGCGGCCGTACGCCGGAACGGCCCGCTCGGGAGGCCTTCCGTCGGCGGAGGCATCCCGTTCCGGGGCGGCGGTGCAGCCGCCCAGCAGACCGGCCAGGACGGCCAGTGTCAGTACGGCTCCGGACAATCTGCTGCGGACCGCCCACCCCGTCATCGCGCTGCCCCCTCTTTGATGTGAAGCCATCTTCACCGAACCGCAGCGCCGTCGCCACAAATGCGAACACATCTTCAAAAGTGGGTGGGGAGCTTAACATTGGCGCGTTGTCACACTGACGAAGACGGACGCCCCGATGCTCACATCGTCGGCAATACGGCTGACACGCGCGCTCTTGTTACTTCTTGTTTCAACCTTCCTCTGCTATCTGCTGTCCTCCGCCACCCTCGATCCGCGGGCCTGGTTCGAGGAGCGCACTCCGCGTCCGCCCGCCGCCGTCGTCGACCGGCGGCTGGCCGAACTCGGGCTCGACGACCGGCAGCCGGTCGCCGAGCGGTTCGCCCGCTGGTCGTGGCGGGCTCTGCACGGGGACCTCGGCCGCACTCTCGACGGCACCCCGGTGAGCGCCGAGTTCGGCCGGCGAGCCGGCGTCACCGCGCGGCTGCTGCTGGTGGGCACCGTCGCGGGCACCGTCCTCGGGGTGCTGGCCGGGGTGTGGGCGGCCGTGCGGCGCGGGCGACCGCCGGACCGGGCGCTGACCGTCTTCTCCTTCGCCGTGCTGGCCGTGCCGCCCTTCGTCCTCGGGGTGCTGCTCCAGGCCGGGGCTCTCGCCGTCAACGACGCGGCGGGCCGGACCGTGATCCGCTACACGGGCGAGCGGACCCCCGGCCTCGAAGGCGGCCCGGTGACCCAACTCCGCGATGCTCTTGTCCACTTGGCGCTCCCCACCGTCTCCGTCGCGCTCGGCGCGATCGCGCTGTACAGCCGCTACCAGCGGGCGGCGACCCTGGACGTGCTCGGCGCGGAGCACCTGCGCACCGCGCTGGCGAAGGGGCTGACCCCGGGGCGGGCGCTGCTGCGGCACGGGCTGCGGATCTCGCTGATCCCGCTGGCCACCGTCTTCTCGTTCGGGTTCCTCGCCCTGTTCACGGGCGCGGTGTTCACGGAGCAGGTCTTCGGCTGGCACGGCATGGGCAGCTGGTTCGTCGACGCGGTGCACACCGGTGATGTGCACGCGGCCGTCGCCGTCGAGGTGTTCGCCGCCGCGCTGGTGCTCCTGGCCGGACTGCTGGGCGACGCGCTGCACCGGGCGCTCGATCCGAGGGTGCGGCGGGCGTGAGATCGGCGCGGGGGAAGGACGTACGGCGCCGGCTGGTGCGCTCGCCGGGCGCGGTGGCCGGTACGGCGCTGCTGCTCGGTCTGTTCCTCTTCGCGTACGCCGGTCCGCTGCTGGCGGGCTGGGGGTACGCCGACGTCGACTACCGGGCGCTGCACAGCCCGCCCGACGCGCGCCACTGGCTGGGCACCAACCGGATCGGCCAGGACGTGTTCGCCCGCAGCGCCCGGGGCCTGCAGAAGTCGCTGCTGGTGGGGACGCTGGCGGCGGCCGTGTCGACGGTGCTCGCGGCGGCCGTCGGGGTGTGCGCCGGTTACTTCGGGGGGTGGGCCGACCGGGTGCTGACGTTCTGCGTCGACCTCATGCTGGTGGTGCCGGCGTTCCTCGTCCTCATGGCCGTCGCGCCCCGGCTGCGCGCGGCCGGATGGCTCGCGTACGCCGGGCTGATCGCGGCCTTCGGCTGGATGATCACGGCGCGGGCGGTGCGGGCCATGACCCGGTCGCTGAGGGAGCGTCAGTTCGTCGTGGTGGCCCGGTACACGGGCGTCGCCCCGCTGGTGGTGATCCGGCGGCACATCCTGCCGCACCTGGCGTCCTTCCTGGTCACGGACGCGACGGTGACGGTCGCCGGGGCCGTGATCAGCGAGACCGGGCTGGCGTACTTCGGCTTCGGGGCGCAGCCGCCGGACGTGTCCCTGGGCACGCTGATCGCCGACGCGTCGGACGTGCCGACCACCTACCCGTGGATGTTCTGCGTCCCGGCCGGGCTGCTGGTGCTGCTGATCCTGGCGTTCCATCTGATCGGCGACGCGCTGTGCACGGCGCTCGACCCGGTGACGGCGCCCGCGGCCGTGCGGAGCGCGCCGTGACCGGCGCGGACGAGGCGCTGCTGACGGCCCGGGGGCTGCGGATCGAGCGGCCCGGGGACCGGCGCCGCCCGGCGCTGCCGCTGGTGCGCGGTGTGGACCTGGAGCTGCGGCGGGGCGAGGTGCTCGCGCTCGTGGGCGAGTCGGGCGCGGGCAAGAGCCTCACCGCGCTGGGGCTGCTCGGGCTCTGCCCGCCCGGGCTGCGGATGAGCGGGTCGGTGCGGCTGCTGGGGAGGGAGCTGACCGGTCTGCCGGCGCGGGAGCTGGCGGGGCTGCGGGGCCGGCGGATCGCGATCGTGTTCCAGGACGCGCTGACGGCGTTCACCCCGGTGCAGCGGGTCGGGGACCAGATCGGAGAGGCGCTGCGCATCCACCAGCGCCCGCGCCCCGGCCGGGCGGCGGCGCGACGGGCGGCGGCCGGGCTGCTGGACGCGGCCGGGGTGGCGGAGCCGGGGCGGGTCGCCGACGCCTATCCGCACCAGCTGTCGGGCGGTACCCGGCAGCGGGCGATGATCGCCATGGCGATGGCCAACCGGCCGGACGTCATCGTGGCCGACGAGCCCACCAGCGCCCTCGACGTCACCGTGCAGAAGCAGGTGCTGGCCGCGCTGGTGTCCGCGCGGCGGGCGACGGGGGCGGCGCTGCTGCTGGTCAGCCACGACCTGGGGGTGGTGGCGGGGGCGGCGGACCGGGTCGCGGTGATGTACGGCGGGCGGATCGTGGAGAGCGGTCCGGCCGTCGCGCTCTTCGCGCGGCCCCGGATGCCGTACACCAAGGGTCTGATCGGCTCGGTGCCCCGGATCGACACGGACGTGCCGCCCACGCCGATGCCGGGCGCTCCCCCCGCGCCCGGGGAGGTGGGTCCCGGGTGCGCGTTCGCGCCGCGCTGTCCGCTGGCGGAGGCGGAGTGCGGGGTCGCGGAGCCCGGACTCACCGGGGAGGACGGCCATGTGGCCGCCTGTCGTCGTGTCGGCGAGGCCGAGCGGCGTACGGCTGTGGAGCTGTTCCCCCCGGCACCGCACCGCCCGGCGTCCCGGGTGCGGGAGGCCGGGCGGGAGCCCGTGCTCAGGGTCAGCGGGCTCGCCAGGTCGTTCCCCGCGCCCCGGACCGGCCGGTGGCGGCGGGGCGGGGCGCGGGAGGTGCGCGCGGTGGAGCGCGTCGACCTGGAGATCGGGTACGGGGAGACGCTGGCCCTGGTCGGTGAGTCCGGGGCCGGGAAGTCCACCACGCTGCTGGAGGTGATCGCCCTGGCGGCGCCCCGGCACGGGAGGATCGAGCTCCTGGGCCGGGACGTCTCGGCACTCTCCCGCGGCGCGGCGCGGCGGTTGCGGGCCGCGGTGCAGTACGTGCCGCAGGACCCGATGTCGAGCCTGGATCCGCGGCTGCCGGTCGGTGACATCGTCGCCGAGCCGCTGCTGGTGCAGCGGTGGCCGGCGGACCGGGTGGCCGCGCGGGTGGCGGAGGTGCTGTGTCTGGTGGGTCTGCGGCCCGAGGACGCCGCCGCCTACCCGCACCGTTTCTCCGGCGGGCAGCGGCAGCGGATCGCCCTCGCCCGCGCGCTGGCCGTCGAGCCGGAGCTGCTGCTGCTCGACGAGCCGGTGTCCGCGCTGGATGTGTCGGTGCGGGCCGGGATTCTCGACCTGCTGCGCAGGCTGCGGGAGGATCCCGGGCCCGCGTGTCTGTTCGTGTCCCACGATCTGGGGGCGGTGCGGCACATCGCGGACCGGGTCGCGGTCCTGCACTCCGGTCGCGTGGTGGAGACCGGCGGGGTGCGCGAGGTGTTCGAGCGGCCGGGTCATCCGTACACCCGGGCTCTGCTGGCCGCCGTTCCGGTCCCGGATCCGGCGGCGGTCCCGGCGGGGCCCTCCGTGCCGCTGGGCGACCCGCACGCGGTCGGCGAGAGCGCGGCGGGGTGCCGGTTCCGGACATGTTGCCCGGTGTTCACACGGCTGGAGGGCGGGCAGCGGGTGCGCTGCGAGCGGGAGGTTCCGCTGATGGCGGATATATCCGCGGGCGGCGAACGGTCGGTCGCCTGTCATTTTCCGCTGGAGGCGTGAATCCCGGGCGAGCGTCGAGTGTCTGCTCCGGCACGCGGGAAGTCGGCTGCTCGTTCCTACACGCGGCAGCAGGTCCCGCCCGGGACGCTCACGACGGGGCTTTCCCGGTCGGAACCGGCTCCACCTGCCGCGACGTAGACCGATCCGATCAACACGCCGACGACAAAGAGGGTCACCACGAGAATTAGCAGCGTTTTACCTGTCACCGATTTTCCCCTTCCCACGAAAAGGCTCATTGACTTATATGGTCATGCGTCGCAACAGATCGAGTCAAGTTATTCCACGTAAAAGGTGATGCACCGGAATCGGAATTTCCCTTTCCCGGTCCTGGCATATGCGGACGGGGCGGAGCAGGGGCTTTTCTGTCAGTCGGCTCGCACATATCCAGCAACCCGTTGGCGTGGACCAGTCATGCTGGTATCGTGATCTATGACATCTCAAGTCATGCGCGCACACTGGGAAGCCATATGGATCACGTTGAAGGCGCATCTCCGATCCAGGTGGGCAAACGCATCCGAAACCTGCGGGTCAAGCTCGGCCTCAAGCAGCAGGACCTCGCTTCCACCGATATCTCCGCGAGCTACATCTCCCTCATCGAATCAGGGAAAAGGGTCCCCTCGGACGCGGTGCTGGCCACCCTCGCCAGGAAACTGGGGTGCTCCCCGGACCATCTCAGGACCGGCCATGACGATCACGTCCTGGAAGACATCCGGCTGAAGCTCTCCTTCGCCGAGATGGCGCTGCGCAACGGGGACAACGGGGCGGCGCTCCAGTCCTTCGGCGAGCTGCTGGCCAAGTCCGAGGTCCTCGACCGGAGGATGGAGCTGCGCGCTCGTATCGGCCAGGCCACCGCGCTGGAGAAACTCGACCGGATCGAGGCCGCGATCCCGGTGTTCGAGGAGTTGCTGAAGGATCCGGCGCTGGCCGCCGGCTCCGACGAGTGGTGCCGCGTCTCGGTCGCGCTCAGCCGCTGCTACCGCAACATGGGCGACATCGCCCTCAGCATCGAGATCGGGGAGCGGGCCATGACCACCCTCGACGAACTCGGTCTCGACGTCACCGTGGACCACATCCAGGTGGGATCGACCCTCATCGGCTCCTACTTCATGCGCGGTGACCTCACCCGCGCCCACCTGCTGGCGCAACGGCTCATTCCGGTGGCGGAAGAGCACGGCGGCCGGGCCGGACGAGGCGCCGTGTACTGGAACGCGGGCCTCGTCGCCCTCTCCCGGCGGCAGGTGCCGGAGGCGCTGGCCCTCACCGAGCGCGCCCTGGCGCTGATGGCCGACGACGACAACCTCCGGCACGTGGCCATACTCAAGACGAACGTCGCGTGGCTGCAACTTCAGTCCGACCACCCGGACCCGGAGCGGGCCCTGGAGCTCCTGGAGGACGCCGGGCGGACGCTCGCCGAGGTCGGCACCGGCGTCGAACAGGCCCGGTGCGAGATCTGCCTGATCGACGCGAACACCCACCTCGGCCGCTGGGACGAGGCCACCGCGCACGCCCGGCGCGCCATCGGGCTGCTCAGCTCGGGCCCGCGCGTCGAAGCCGTCGGCGCCCGGGTCAGGCTCGCCGAACTGCACCTGCTGCGCGGTGAGACGGAGGAGGGCCTGCAGGCACTGCACGCCGCCACCCGGCAGCTGCGGCACTTCACCCCGTCGTACGAGACGGCGCACGAGTGGCGCCACCTCGGTGACGTGTGGAAGCGCCACGGCCGCGCCAAGGAGGCGCTGGAGGCCTACGACCAGGCCCTGGTGGCCACCGGTATGCCGATGTCCTACGACCCGGCACGGTCTCTGGCCCGGCAGCGGGGCTAGGCCGTGTCCGGCCCGGTGTCCGGGCACACCGGGTCTCCCTCCCCCGTCGGTTGTCATCAGCGCGCCCGGCCCCCCGCCAGCCGGTGCACCGCGGCGAGCGGCACCGGCAGCCAGTGCGGCCGGTGCCGTGCCTCGTAGACGGCCTCGTACACCGCCCGGTCGGCCTCGAAGGCGGTCAGCTGGGCGGCCCGGCAGGCCGGGTCCTCGCCGCCGCCGGCGGCGTAACCGGCGCAGAAGGCACGGCGGTTGCGCAGGGCCCAGGCGCCGGCCCGGCGCAGTCGGCTCAGCTGCCGGCCGGGGCCGGTGTCCGCCTCGGCCGGCCCGTTCTCCGGGGCGGGCGAGAGCAGGGCCGCCCGGGCCGCGTAGTCGAACGAGCGCAGCATGCCGGCGACATCACGCAGCACCGGCTGGGGCAGGGCGCGTTCGGCGGCGGGGGTGGCCGGCTCCCCCTCGAAGTCGACGAGGTGCCAGTCGCCGTCGGCGTACAGGGCCTGGCCGAGGTGGAGGTCGCCGTGGACGCGCTGGGCGAGGACGGGGCAGCCCCGGGCGCCCAGCCTGCCGTACTCGTCGAAGAGCGCGGCGAGCCGGGAGCGGTGCCGGGCGAGCTGCGGCACCTCCGCGACCGCGGCGGTGAGCCGGCGTTTCATCCGGGCCGCGTCCGCGGCGACGTCCTCGGCGCTCAGCCGCACCCGGGGGAAGGCCCGGGCGAGCGCGCCGTGTGTCTCGGCGACGGCCTGGCCGAGCGCCTGGGCGTCCGGCGTGAAGCCGCCGGCGGGGCCGGTGTCCGGGCCGGTGTCCGGGTCCGCGGAGCCGGCGAGGTGGTCCCGGGCGTGGGCGACCGCGCGCTGCCAGCCGTCCTCGGCGCCGGGCAGGTACTCCTCGACCAGGCCGAGGGTGAGCCCGTCCAGGTGCAGCGAGCCGTGCAGCCGGGGGGTGCGCGGGCAGTTCTGGCCGGTGAGCGCGCGCAGTGCCTCGACCTCGGGATGCGGGCCGGGTTCGGGGCGGCGGTAGAGCTTCAGCAGCAGCCGGTCGCCGTAGACCACCGCGCTGTTGCTCTGGTCGACGGCCAGCGGGCGCGGGACCAGGCCCACCGGCAGCGGGTGCCGGCCGGCCGGGTCCAGGCGCAGGGGCCCCGCCCGGCGGCCGGCCAGGGCCCGCAGCAGGGCGCCCATCAGGGCAGGGTCGGCCACCGCGTCGTAGAGCCGCTGTCCGGCCCACGGCCCGTACGGGACCGTGCCGATGGCGGCGGGCTCCAGGCGCCGGGGCAGTTCGCCGCGGACGCCGAGCAGCAGCTGGTAGGCGGTGCCGGAGCCGGTCTCGACGACGGCGACGAGGAGGTCGGGCCGGCCCTCGCCGCCGATCACCGTGACCCCGGCCGGACGCAGGGCGCTCATGGTGGTGCCCTGGTACCAGCGACGGGTCGCCAGCCAGGGGGTGAGGATCGGGAGCAGCGGGCGGAGCAGCGTCTCGGCGCGGTGGTGTCCCGGCTCCGCCGCGCGCGGGGTGGCGCGCGCCGGGCGGCGCGCGCCGTCGACCGTGGCCCCGGGGCGGGTCACGGCGCTCATCGTGGCGCCGCCACGGCGGGTGAATCGTTTCCGCGCAGGGTCGGTGAGCCCTGCGGCCGGGCGGCGAGCAGGTCGATGATCCGCCGGGCGAACAGATGGCAGTGGTCGCCGGTGCGGGCCGTGACCAGGTCGTCGTCGACCACCACGTCCTCGTCGACGTAGACCCCGCCCATGTTGCGCAGATCGCCGAGCAGGTTGTTGTGGACCACCGCGCGCCGGTCGCGGACCATGCCCGCGACCGGCGCGGCCAGCCACATGCCGTGGCAGATCACGCCCTTGACGATGGCCGGGTCGGCGAACGCCCGGCGCAGGAACAGCGCGGCGGGCGGCAGCCGCCGCGGGTCCTCCGTGTAGCGGAGCCGGTCGGCGACCATGCCGGACGGCACGATGACCGCGCTGAACTCCTTCAGCGCGAACTCGTCGACGTCCTCGAAGGACTCGGTGACCGTGAAGGGCATCCGGTGCTCGTGGCCGGTGAAGGTCTGCCGGGGCTCGCCCCACAGCCGGGACAGGAAGTGGATCTCCGCACCCTCTTCGGGAAAGCGGTGCCGGTAGTAAAGGATCTCTGGTTCGTAGAAGTCGCTCTCCATCAGTACGGCGATCTTGTGCCCCGTCAGTCGCACGGTTACCGTCCCTTCCCCCGTCCGGTCACCAGGTCGATCAGGAATGGGCCCGGGTGGGCCAGCATCTCGGCGACCGCCGAGGCCGCCCGGCCCGGTTTCTCCACGCGCAGCGCCGGCACGCCGAGCGACGCCGACAAGGCGACGAAGTCGATGGCGGGCCGGGAGAGATCGAAGATCTCCGGATGGTCGTGCGCGGGGATGCCCTGTTCCCGCCAGTACTGCTCGATGTTGTCCTCCAGGAGCTTGTAGCTCCCGTTGTTGCAGATGACGAACTTGGCGCCGATGCCGTGGCGGGCCGCCGTCCACAGCGCCTGCACGGTGTACATGCTGCCGCCGTCGCCGGTGAAGCCGACCACCGTGCGCTCCGGGTGGGCCAGTTTGGCGCCCAGCGCGCCGGGGATGCCGACGCCGAGGGAGCCGCCGCGGGTCTGGTGCCAGTGGCCGGGCTCGGTCGGCGGCAGCGGCCGGAACAGGTCCGGGGAGGCGGTCAGCGCCTCGTCGAACAGCACCGCGTCCGCGGGCAGCAGCCGCGCCAGCTCCTCGGCGAAGGCGAGGTGCGGCAGGTCCTGTGCGGCCGCCGCCTCCTTGGCGCGCCGGGCGTCTGCCGCCCGGCCCCGGGCGCGTGCCCCGGCCGCCTCGCGCAGCCGCCGGGCCGCCGCCTCCCGGCCGGCCTCGCCCATCCGCTCGGCGAGCAGGCCGGCGAGCAGGCCGAGGGAGCGCTTGGGGTCGGCGGCCAGGCCGACGTCCACCGGGAAGTTCTTGGCGATGGCGTCCGTGTCCAGGTCGATGTGGACGACCGGGACGCCCTCTGCGAACACGCCCTCCAGGGCCGGGAAGACCTCGGGCAGCGCATAGGTGCCGCACAGCAGCACGGCGTCCGCGGCGCCCGTGACCTTGCGGCTGTTCTCGCCGAACATGTGGCCGAGCTGGCCGGCGTACGCGGGGTGTTCGACGGAGAGGTTGACCTCGGCCCAGTCCGCCCCCCACACATCGGCTCCCCAGATCTCGGCCAGCCGGGCCAGCTCCGGCTGGGCGCCCGAGAAGTGGACGCCGTCCCCGGCGATCACGATCGGCCGCCGGGCGCCGGCCAGCAGCCCCGCGGCCCGCTCCAGGGCCGCCGGGTCTGGAGCGGAGGCGGTGCCGGGGTACGACACCGGCACCGCCTCCTCGCTGGTGGGCCGGTCGAGCACATCGGCGGGGAGCACCACCAGCACCGGCCCGTACGGCGGGGTGCCGGCCACCTTGAAGGCGCGGCGCAGCACCCGGAGCGTGGAGCCGGGGTCGACCACGCGGGTGGCCCACTTGGTGACCGGTTTCGCCATGCCGACGAGGTCGGCGTACATCTGCGCTTCCATCGCCTCGTAGCGCAGCCCGGCCTCGCCGGCCACCACGACGAGCGGGGCGTGGCCGCGCATGGCCTGGTAGAGCATGCCGATGCCGTTGCCCAGGCCGACCCCGGAGTGCAGCTGGACGACGGCCGGACGGCGGGTGGCCCGCGCGTAGCCGTCCGCCATGCCGACGGCCACGGACTCCTGGAGGGTCAGCACGTACTCGATGCCCGGGAAGTGGCGCAGTTCGTCCAGGAAGCCCTGCTCCACCGTGCCGGGGTTGCCGAACATATGGGTGACGCCGTCGGCCGCCAACTGCTCCAGGAACGCTGCCCGGGCCGGCCTGCTGTCCATGTCCTCACGCCTCTCGTCGTCCGGTCGGTGTGCGCGCGGCGGCGCGGTCAGTCCTTCGGCTGCGCCTTGAAGCCCCACTGCCGCAGGCCGTTCTCCAGGACCTCGACCGTCTTCTGGCCGGTCAGATAGGAGTCGGGGGTGGACCGGCCGGTGATGAACGGGTAGTCGACGATCACCGAGGTGGTCCTGCCGAAGTTGCCGTGGTACGCGCCGCCGGGTGCGGTGGCGTCGCGCAGGATGTACTCCAGCGGGTACGGCGGCGGGCCCATGTTGAAGTCGGTGCCGACGAAGCCGGTGCCGTCCAGGTAGTCGTACTCGATGCAGTGCCCGGTGACGTGCTTGCCGCGCAGGATGCTCTGCCGGTCCTCCTGGTCGCGGGCGAAGGCCAGGCAGGTGACGCCGTAGCACTCCGCGGCGATCGGCCGGTCCAGGGCGTAGAAGGCGAGGATCAGGTCGTGCACCCGCCAGTTGTTGGCGAGGTCGACGATGGGGCCGCTGCCGCCGACGATCAGCAGCGCGTCGTAGCGGTCGGCGATCTGCTCCTGGACCTTCTCGAGGCGGGTGTTGTACGCCTCCCAGTCGCGCAGGAAGTACGGCTTGGAGCGGTACGGCCGGTCGGGCAGCCAGGACGACAGGTCCAGCGGGTGGTCCAGGCGGTCCGAGGCCTCGACCGCCTTCACCTTGGCCGCCATCTCGGGCGTCGTGACGGAACGCCCGAGCGGGGGGTCGATGTAGTCGGGGTCCATGCTCGGGGGCAGCGCCACGGGCCGCTTGCCGGTCGGGGTGGCGAAGGTGACGTGATAGCCCGCCTTGTCGAAGGTCTCCAGGGGGCCGATCAGTTCCTCGCCCCAGTACCCGTACTCGGACAGGACGACGAGGATGCGCCTGCTCATGGGGGTTCCTCTCGTTCGGCGGTCGATTCGGACACGCGAACTGACGAACCCATGTCTAGTTTTCCGGGTTTGGCCGGTACCAGGCCCCTCCCCCGCCGACGGCGCACATAGCGAAGTGGCAGACGGCACTACGGCAACTCGCGGCAGGATGTGGCGCGTCGGCCAGCCGCGGGCCAGTGCGGCGCCCGCGCCCGTCAGCAGGGCGCAGAGCACGGCCGCGACGAGAAACACCCCCACCGCGCGGCCCGCCCGCAGCTGCGGGGCCGCCAGCTCCACGGCCAGGCCGCCGGCCAGCACGCCGGAGGTGGCCGGCAGCGAGGCGGCGGTGGCCCGCCGGTGCGCCGGGAGCAGCCGGGGCAGCCAGGTCTGCAGGGTGGTGTGCAGCAGCGTCCAGGACAGGCCGAGGAGCACCGCGACGCCGGTGAACGCGGCCGGGGTGATCCACGCGGCACCCGCGAGCGCCGCGGCCATCCCGAGCAGCCCGCCCACGGTGACCAGCCGGGCCGGGGACCACCGGGTCCCGTTCCGGCGCAGCAGCGTCCCGCCGCCCAGCACGGCGGCCCCGTACGCCACGGCGACCGCCGTCCCCCCGGCCCCGTCTCCCCCGCCGTGCGCGGTGAGCGCGGGCACCAGCAGCGCGGGCAGCGCGAGCAGCACGGCGCCCTCGGCGGCGCCGAGGAGCAGGAGCACGAGGACGGGGCTGGCGGGGAGGGACGGGCGGGGAGCGGCGGGCGGGGACGGGCGGCCCGGTGGGGGCGTGGTGGGAGGCAGGGTGGTGGTGCGGGTGGCGGCCGCCGCGGTGAGGAGGGCGAGGGTGAGGAAGACCAGGCGCCAGGAGGTGGCGTGGGCGAGCAGGGCCGCGTAGAGGGGGGCCACGACGGCTGCAGCCGCGGAGACGGCGAGGACGTCGGCGAACCCGCGTTGTCTGGCGTGCGCGGTGTCGCCGGTCTCGTGGCAGTACAGCGCCACGGCCGGGGTCACCGCGGCGAACGCCGCGCCCGTGGCCGCGCGCAGGACGAGCCAGCCGGAGCCGGAGGTGCACAGCGCGCAGCCCGCGGAGCCGAGCGCGGCCAGGGCGAGGCCGGCGCGCAGGACGCGGCCGGGGCCGTGGCGGTCGGCCGCGCGCCCCCACAGCGGCAGCGCGAGCCCGTGTCCGAGCGCGTAAGCGCCGAGGGCCGCCGTCACGGTGTGGACGCCGGTGCCGAGGGCCGCGGCGAGCGACACCAGCAGCGGCGCGGTGACATGCCAGTCCGCGTTGGCGACCGCCGCCGCCCAGCGCAGGCTCCCGGGACATCGGTCGGTGCCGCCCGCGCCGGGAGCCGGACTTCGGGCCGGCGGTGCGTGGGGCGGGCGGGCGTCGGACGGCTGGGTTCGGAGCATGGCGAATGACCCCTCGCAGGGGAGAGTCGGGGAGACGAAAGGACGCCCCCCGCTCGGCGGGGGGCGTCCGGTGGCGCGACGGGGCGGTCAGAGACGGAACAGGCCCGGGTCGGCGACGACGACGTCCACGAGGACGGGGCCGTCGGCCGTGAGGGCGCTGCGCAGCGTCTCGCGCAGGCCGTCGGGGCTCTCGACGCGCTCGCCGCGCACCCCGAAGCCGCGGGCCAGCTGGGCCATGTCGACCCCGCTCAGGTCCCAGCCCTTCTGCCAGGCCTTCTGGTCCTGGAGGTAGTACTTCAGGGACAGGTAGCCGGAGTTGTCGGGGATGACGAACGTGACCGGCAGGTTGTGCTGGGCGGCGGTCCACAGGGCGTGCAGCGTGTACTGCGCGGAGCCCTCGCCGACCACCACGACCGCGCGGCGGTCCGGGCGGGCCAGCGCGTAGCCGACGGCGCCCGCGAACGGGAAGCCGAGGGCGCCGCTGGCGGTGGCGAAGTAGCCGTTGTCCGCGCCGAGCGGGATCTGCTCGTGGAAGTCGGCCCGGGCGATGGGCAGTTCCTCGAACAGCGCCGCGTCCGCCGGCAGCACCTCGGACAGCACCTGGAACAGGTACGCCTGGGTGAGCGGGGTCGACGGCTCCGGCACCGGAACCGGCTCGCGCACCGGCGCCGGCGCCACCCGCTCGCGCTGCTCGACCAGCGGCACCAGACCCTTGACGACCGCGCCGGGCGGCGCCACGAAGCTCTCGTTCGCCAGGGTGGCGGCGGCGTCCTGCGGGCTGTCGGTGACGTGCAGGAACCGCACGTCGGAGGTGAGCGTCGGCCGCGGCGTCCTGTCCAGGTCGGCCGGCGCGGTGGAGAACAGGTCCCACGCGGTGAACAGAGTGAACGCCGGACCGCCGAGGACGACGACCACGTCGTGCTGGGCGCCGAGCCGCTCGTTGATCAGCTCGGGGATGGGCGGCAGCACCCCGGCGAACAGCGGGTGGTTCTCCGGGAAGGCGCCGCGCGCCCACACCGGCGCGCCCCACACCCGCGCGTTCAGCTTCTCGGCCAGCGCGATCAGGTCGCCGCGGGCGCCCTGCGCGTCGACCGGGCCGCCCGCGACGATGCCGGGCCGCTCGGCGCCGTTCAGCGCCTCGGCGATCCGCTGGAGCGCCCGCGGGTCCGGCACGACGGCGGTGCGCACCTCGGGTATGCGCACCGGCTCCGGGTCGGCGGGGCGGACCCAGTCGTCCTCGGGCACGGCCACGAAGACCGGGCCCTGCGGGGCCTGCTTGGCGATCTGGTAGGCCTGGGCGATCAGCGCCGGCACGTCCTGCGGCCGGCCGGGCTCGCCGGCCCACTTGATGTACGGCTTGGGCAGCTGGGTGGCGTCCTTGGCGACCAGGAACGGGTCGCCGAGCAGCATCTTGCGGGCCTGCTGGCCGCCGAGGATGACCATCGGGGTCTTGGCCGCGGCGGCGGTGTAGACGCTGCCCATGGCGTTACCGAGGCCGGGGCCGCCGTTGATGAGGACCAGCGCGGGCTCGCCGGTGGCCTGGGCGTAGCCGTCGGCCATGCCGACGACGGCGGCCTCCTGGAGTCCCATGACGAACCGGAACTCGTCCTCGGGCCAGTACTCGAACAGCTTCATCTCGGTGTGGCTGGGGTTGCTGAAGACGGTCGTCATGCCCAGCCGGCGCAGTACGTCGAGCGTGGCGTCCCGCACGGTCGGGGTGCTCGCCTCTTCGGTCATGGTGATCATGCTCCTGGGGTCGTTTCGGTCGGTTCGAGCGCCGCCACCGCGCTGAAGAGGTGATCGGGGTCGTAGCGTTCCTTGACCTTCAGCAGCCGGCCGGTGTTCGGGCCGAACGCGGCGATGGCGCGCTGGTACTCCTCCGGGCCGAGCAGGTTGGGGTAGCCGCCGGGCAGCGCGTGCCGGGCGAACCCGGCGGACACCTCGCGCGCCCAGCGCCGGTGCGGCTCCGCCGCGTCGGCGGGCTCCCAGGCCGCGGCGATCTCGACGAGCAGGTGGTCGCGGCGCAGCGCGAAGGCGGTGTCCGATGCGGGCACCCGCCCGGCCGCGCCGTGGAAGTGGTGCACGTACATGCCCGAGTACGGCGAGGTCGCGCCGGCCGCCGCGTCGGCCAGCAACTCCAGTGACCGGTCGGTGAACTCCGGCAGCCACTGGGTGCGCACCTCGTTGTGCCGCCCGTCGACGACGGACTGGTCGAACATGCCGAGGACCTCGGCGTACTCGTGCGGGCAGACCCGCCCGGCCAGCGGGGTGCCCAGCCGGTCGAAGCGGTCGACGACGTCGCGGCAGCGGTCGATGTCGCCGGACCACACCGGCAGCAGGAAGAGCAGCGGCCGGCCGTCGGGCCCGCCGAAGAACCCGGCCATCACGGTGAGTTCGTCCTCGGCGTCCGCGATCAGGTCCCGGTATCCGCGCAGTACGGCGGGGGCGCGGTCGAGCGGGTGGAGGAGCATCCCGGCGAGCACGGTGCCGATCGGGTGCAGCCGGCAGCGCAGCTCGGTGACGACGCCGAAGTTGCCGCCGCCGCCGCGCAGCGCCCAGTAGAGATCGGGGTGTTCGTCGGCGCTGGCGGTGACGGCGCGGCCGTCGGCGAGCACCACGCGGGCTGCGGCCAGGTTGTCCAGGGCGAGGCCGCAGCGGCCGTTGAGCAGTCCGTAGCCGCCCGCCAGGGTGACTCCGGCCAGGCCCACGGCCTTGACGGTGCCGGTGACCGGGGCCAGGCCGTACGGCCGGGTGGCTTCGAGGACGTCGCCGGCGCGGGCGCCGCCCTGGGCGACGGCGAGTCGCGCGGTGCGGTCGACGGTGACGGCGCGCATCGCGGACAGGTCGATCACGAGGCCGCCGTCCGCGGTGCCGCGGCCCGCCCAGTCATGGCCGCCGCCGCGCACCGCGAGGGTCAGGCCGTGGGTCCGGGCGACGCCGACCGCCCGGACCACGTCCGCCTCGTCGGCGGGGCGGACGATGACCGCCGGGCGGGCGTCGACCGAGCCGTTCCACAGGCGCCGCGCGGACTCGTAGCCGCCGTCGCCCGGCGCGAGCACACCGCCCCGCAGCGAGGTGCGCAGCAGGCGCACGGCAGCGGACGCGGGGGTGGTCGTTGAGGGTGCCATGGGTCCATCACTTCTTCTCTGGTCCTCGAATGGCGCCGGACGGGCAGGCTCAGGCCTCGATGAGTTCGTAACGGTTCGACCGGACCGTCTCCAGGTCGACGGAGGCGAGGAACGCCTGGGTCTCGGGGGCGGAGAAGAAGGCGCCGATGGTGGCCTCGGCCTCCTCGGGGCTGCTCCACCGCACGGTGACCAGGTACTCGCCGTCGGCGCTGCGCGCGGTGGCGCGGCTGAGGAAGCCGGGGCGCAGCTCCATGTACTCCTTCTGCATGGTGCGGTCCGTGTTCTGGAACTCGGCGTCGTCGACGCCGGCGCGCAGCTTGAACCGGATGGTCTCCACGATGGTCATCTCGTGCCTTCCTCGGTCGGGAGATCGGTCGGGGGATCAGCGGGCCGGGCTCACCTGGCCGGGCCGCAGGGGCCGGTTGAAGACGGGGGTGCCGGGCTGCTGGCGGCGGCCGCCCGTGGCGAGCGGGCCGGTCTCCACGGGGGCGAAGCCCAGTTCGTCCAGCAGCCGGGCGACGAGCCCGTTGGCCTCGGGATCGTCACCGGCCACGAAGAGCGCGACACGCTCCTCGTGGGGTGCGCCGGGGCGGCCGAGGTCGAGCAGGTACCGGTAGTTGAGCGTGTTGACCGCCTTCACGACGCGGGAGTACGGCAGATGCGCGGCGATCAGCTCGGAGGAGGTGGTGCGGTCCGCCTCCAGGGCGGCGTGGCCACCGTCCCGGCCCGGGAAGTAGTTGGTGGTGTCGACGACGACCTTCCCGGCCAGCGCCTCGGGCGGCAGGCTCGGGTAGGCGCCGAACGGGACGGCGGCGATCACCAGCGGGTCGCCGAAGGCACACGCCTCCGCCACGGTGCCGGCCCGGGCGCCGTCGCCGAGTTCGGCGGCGAGCCCGGTGAGCGAGGCGGGGCCGCGCCGGTTGGCGACGGTCACCTCGTGTCCGGCCGCGGTGAGCAGGCGGGCCATGGTGGCGCCGATCTGCCCGCTGCCCAGAATGCCGATCCTCATGTGGGTGCTCGTTTCCCTCGGTCCCTCAGCTGCCGGGACGGTTGTAGGCGTAGGACTCGTTGTGGTCGTCGTCGTCCGGGACGAACTCGGTGACGACCTCCACGGCCGCGTGGATGTTGACCATGCGGGCCCGGCCGGGGCCGAGGGCGGTGAACTTGTGAGGCACGTCGGCCGGTACGACGACGATGTCCTCGGGGGTGGCGTCGATCTTCTCGCCGCCGGCCTCCAGCCGGACGGTGCCGTCGACGACGATGAAGATCTCCTCGTAGGGGTGGCTGTGGCGGGGCGGCCCGGCGTCGGCGGCGACGTCGACGATGAACGCCGAGACGCTGAGGCCCTCGTGCTTGCTCGCGTTGAGGATGTGAGCGGCCACCTCACCGTTGATCTGGATGGTGGGCAGACTGCTCCTGGCGATGATCTGCATGACGGGTCCTTTCGGCGGGCCGCCCCGCGGGCGGGCCTCAGGCGGAGCTGGTCGGTGCCTTCACGGAGCCGGCCTCCGGGGCCGGTACGGCGGCCGGGCTCGCGCCGGCCTGTGCCGCCGGGGGCCGCAGCCGTCCGGTGGCCCAGGTGGCGGGCAGCGCGGCGACGACGACGATCAGGGCGAGGACGACCACGGAGTCGACTCCGTTGCTCTCCACCGACCACCCGCCGACGGCCGCTCCGATGGCGATGCCCGCGTTGACGGCGGAGGCGGCGAGGGTGGAGCCCAGGTCACCGCCGGGGCCGGCCAGTGTGATCACCCGCAGCAGGAAGGAGGGCACGAGACCGAAGCCGACGACTCCCCAGGCGAGCAGGACGACGGCGGTCAGCACCGGGGTCTCCCCGACGAAGTACAGCGCCGTCAGGGCCAGGATCAGCACGACGTTGGCGATGACGAGGGTGCGGGCCGCCCCGCTGTCGGCGAACCGGCCGCCGCCGAACACGCCGACGGCGCTGGCGATGCCGTAGACGAGCAGGAAGGCGCTGACCGCGCCGCCGGAGATGCCGGTGACGTCCTCGAGGTAGGACGCCAGGTAGGTGAAGGCCGCGAACTGGCCGCCCATCAGCAGCAGTCCGATGCTCAGCTGGGCCAGCACCCGGGGGGCGAAGGCGTGCCGGGCCTGCGAGCGCAGGCTGGTGCCGGGCCCGGTGGCGCCGATCCGCGGGACGAAGAGGAAGGTCGCGGCGAGCGCCACGGCGGTCAGGGCGGCGACGCCGACGAAAGTGGCCTGCCAGCCGATCCCCTGGCCGACCAGGGTGCCCAGCGGCACCCCGATGACGGTGGAGACGGCGACGCCGCCGAAGACCATGGCGACGGCCCGGCCCTGCTGCCCGGCCGAGACCAGTTGGGCGCCCAGCATCGAGGCCACGCCGATGAACAGGCCGTGCAGCGAGCCGGAGACGACCCGCGCCGCCATCAGCACGGCGTACTCGGTGGTGAGCGAGGCGACCAGGTTGGCGGCGAGGAACACCGCCAGCGACGACCACACCAGCAGGTGGCGCCCGAACCGGATGGTGGCGGCCGTGAGCAGCGGTCCGCCGAGGCAGATGCCGAGCGCGTAGGCGGTGACCAGCAGGCCGGCGGTGCCGACGGAGACGTCGATGTCCTCGGCCATCGGGTCCAGGATGCCGACGATGACGAGTTCCGCCGTACCGAAGACGAACGCGCCCAGGGCGAGTGTTCCCAGGGCGAGCCCGGTACGGGTCCCGCCCTTTGGGGACTGCGCGGGAGTTGTCACATGAACCACCTTTGTCGTGTGCGTGGTGCCGGGCCGGGCTCGGTGGCGCGGCTCAGCTGTTCTCGTTGCCGATGACCCAGTGCTCGCGGACCGCCATCCGGTGGATGTAGCGGGGCTCGACGAACGTGTGCAGGTCGTCGACGGCCTTGGTGAACTCGGCCGAGGCCACGGCCGTTTCGAGCGCCTCCACGCTGTCGAAGGACAACAGGTAGGCGGCGTCGAGCAGGGCCTCGCCGACGGCGTAGGCGCCGTCGCGGGTGAAGCACTGCAGGTAGCGGCGCAGGCCGGGGACCTGGAGCATCCGCTCCGCGTGCGCGCCGAGGCTGCGCTCGCGGAACTCCTCGACCGTGGTGCCGTTGGCGCGCTTGACGAGGAGGACCAGCTTGACGCCCTCCTCGGGCGCCGGGTGGTCGCCCGCGCGCAGCACCTGGGCGTCGGTGTCGAGGACGACGGTGCGCCAGAAGGCGGCCCACCTGGGCTCGTCGAGCCGGGCGCCCTCCAGGAACTCGGGGGTCTGGAGGGAGGCGAGCTGCTCCTCCTCGTTCTCCAGCCAGATCTCGGCTATGCCGCTCCACATCGGGTCCTCGGGCTCGGGGCCGAAGGGGATGCGGGTGTCGATGAGGTACTTCTTGATCTGCGGGATCTTGCCGGCGTACCGCACGGCGTGCACGTTCACCCAGTAGTCCTGGAACTCCTTCTCGGACATCCCGGGCTTGGGATGGGCGAAGATCAACTGGTGGATCACGGCTGCCTCCACGGGGCGGGGCGGGAGCGGGGGTCAGGGGCGAGGGTCAGACCTTGTAGGCCTTCTTGACGTCTTCGGCGAAGCCGAGGTAGTCGCGCAGGGCCCAGACCTGCTCGAACTCCAGGTACTCGCGCATCGGCAGCCGGCCGAGCGCCGTGCGGTCCAGTTCCTCGGCGTTCGGGGCGTCGATGATGCCGATCACCCGCTTCTGGCCGGCGACCTTCCACAGGCCGACGGCGAACCCGGAGTCGAGCGTCTCCTGGGCGTGCTCGGCCTCCTCGCGCTCGATCTCCCACAGTTCGTCCAGGGAGATCCGTCCCTCGTGGTTCCAGCGCATCTGGACGTAGAACAGCATGGGGAACTCCTCGGGGCGTGGAGCGGGTCAGGCCGCGGCCGGCGACGCGATCCGCTCGGTGATGGGGTCGTCGGCGCCGAACACCTCGGTGGCCAGGTCGAGCGGCGTCTTGCCGTCGTGCCCGACCAGGTCGAGCCGGGCGCCGGCGTCGAGCAGCACGGTCACGCAGTCGGCGTAGCCGTGCCACAGCGCGTCGTGCAGCGGGGTGTAGCCGTTGGTGGCGCCCTGGAAGTCCAGGTCGATGCCGTCGCGGGCGACCAGGTCGGCGGTGATGTCGGCGTGGCCGTTGTAGACGGCCTTGTGCAGTGGTACGGCGCCGAAGCAGGGCTCGACGGCGTTGATGTCGGCGCCCGCGTCGAGCAGCAGCCGGACGATCTCGCCGTGTCCGTCGCGGGCGGCGACGAGCAGCGGGGTGTGCGCGTCGTTGAAGCCGTTGAGCATCGGGTGGCGGGCGTCGACCTCGGCGCCGGCGGCCAGCAGTTCGCGGACCCGGTCGGTGTCGCCGGCGGAGACGGCGGCCATCAGCGGCTGTGCCTCGACGGTCTCGCTGTCGCGTTCGCGGCGCTCGTTGAGGAGCTGCTCGGCGCGCAGCAGCTTGTCCTTGCCGAAGGTGTTGACGTTCAGCTCGTAGGCGAAGTGCTCTTCGAGCGAGAAGCCGTAGTGCGTGTGCAGCTTGAGCCCGGCGCCCCGGTCGAGCAGGTACTCCACCAGGTCGGGGTACTTGTACCAGAGCGCGTCCATCAGCGGGGTGTGCCCGGTGGTGGGGGCGACGGCGTCCACGAACGCGCCGGCCTCCACGAGCTGCCGGGTCACGTCCAGGTCGCCGCCCTGGCAGGCCTTGTGCAGGGCGGTCGCGCCGGCCCTGCTGTCGGCGGTGTGCACATCGGCGCCCGCGGCGATCAGCGCGCCGGTGGTGGCCGGGTCGGCCTGGCCGGCGGCGATCATCAGCACGGTGAGCCCGGAGGAGGCCTCCCGGGTACCGGGGTCGGCGCCCGCCTCCAGCAGCCGCTTGACCTGCTCGGTGCGGCGGGCGCGGACGGCGGCGATCAGCTCGGCGCTCATGACGCGGCCCGCGCCTTCGGGGCGTCGCCGCGGATGGCGCGGATGATCTGCGAGGGGTCGGTGTGCGACTCCCAGCGGACGATCCGGCCGTCGCGCACGGTCAGCCAGTGGGTGAAGACGATCTCGAAGTCGATGCCGGTCTCCTTGACCCGCGAGATCTCGTGAATGATCCCGGCGGCCTTCTCGCCCTCGACGACGAGGTCGAGCAGTTCCTCGGAGATCACGTCGCACTGTCCGGCGAAGACCTGCACGCTCTGCGCGACCTCGTCGCGACTGTGCAGGGTGCCGATCCACTTCATGTCGTCGTTGTAGCCGGGGACCGGGCGGTAGTTGACCCACTCCACGTCGTCGGCGAGCAGCGAGAGCGCGGTCGCGAAGTCGCCGCCGGTCAGGGCGGAGAACCAGCGCTTGGCGACGTCCCGGGTGTGCTCGGTGGCTTCACTCATGTCGTCTCCTTCTGGCCGTCCGAAACGGTCATGATCTGCTGGTTGCCGTCCGCCCACAGGGCCGTCATCACCACGCCGGCGATACGCCAGCCGGCGGCGGTGCGGGCCAGGTCGAAGCGGTAGCGGCCGCCCAGCGTCCACGTCTCGGAGCCGTACGGGTTGGGCAGCAGGTGGGTGGCCTGGAAGTGGGCGGTCAAGGCCGCCACGTCACCGCGAACCTCGGCGATCTGGTTGCCGATCATGTGCTGGGTGGCCTTCAGGTGGCCGAGCCCGGCGGACCAGTCGGCGATGACCTGGTCGGGGGTGCGGACGACCGGCTCCCCGCCGAAGAGGCTGGTGTAGTCGAGGGTCACCTTCTCGGCGAGCAGCGCCGGCAGGGCGTCCCACTGGCGCAGGTCGACGTACCACAGCATCCTGGTGCAGGTCTCGATCACGTCGAGACGGTCTTCCGGGGAACTCATGGGCACCTCCGTCGAGTTGTGCGAGGTGTGTCCGAACGACGCTATCGACGCACCTCAGCGGGGTTGCCGGACGTCAGGGGCACCCTCGCCCCACTGTGCGAGGTCCGCTCGGGTACTACGTCAGATCACCGCGGCGGACGGGCGGGCGGGGCTCAGACGGTCTTCAGGAACCCGCCGTCGACGACGTACTCGGCGCCGTTGGCGTTGGGTGCCTTGCGCGAGACGACGAACGCCACGAGCGCGGCCAGTTCCGCGGCCGTCGTGGTCCGCCCGGTCGAGCTGCCGAGCAGCTGCGGCACCTGGGCGAGCACCTCGTCCCGGGAGAGCCCGGACTGCTCGGCGATGGTGTCGGCGATGCCGCCCGGGCCGGTCCAGGCGTCGGTCATCACCGGCCCGGCCGCGACCGTGTTGACGCGGACGCCGCGCGGTCCGAACTCCTCGGCGAGCGACTTGCCGAGGTTCAGCAGGGCCGCCTTGGCCGCCGAGTAGTCGACGACCACGGGGACCGGGCTGCGGGCGTTGGTGGAGCCCAGGTTCACGATGGAGCCCTGCCGCTCGATGATGCTCGGCAGCGCCGCCCGGGTGGTCCGTACGGCGGTGAGCAGGTTCATGGTGAGCGATTCCCGCCAGTCCTTGTCGTCGACGGACAGGAAGCCGCCCGGCCGGGTGAAGGGGAATCCCAGGTTGTTCACCAGGATGTCGATGCCGCCCAGCTCCGCCAGGGCGTAGTCGACCAGTTCGGCCGGGCCCCCTTCGGTCGCCAGGTCCACGGATAAGACGTACGGCGTGGTCTCCCGGAGCCGGTCGCTGATGGTGCGGGCGCCGCCGATCACCCGGGCGCCCTCGGCGGCCAGGGTCCTGGCGATCTCCAGGCCGATTCCCCGGCTGGCTCCGGTGATCAGGGCGGTCTTGCCGGCGAGGTCCAGTTCCATGAGGTGCTCCCCTCGAACGTGCACTGCGGTCGGTTTTCGTGAACGTAACGACGGGCGGGACGACCGCCGCGCGGCCGGGGGGACTTGGTACGGACTACGTCACATGAACGCCCGGAGACCGACACTTCCGATCACTTGACGCAGTGTCATGCGGGGTCTGACAGAGTCCGCCGGGCGGTCCGGGCCGCCGGGCCGGGGGCCCGGGCCGGGTGCGGAGGGTGGGGCGACGGCCCATCGAGCGACGAGGAGATTCCCATGGTGAACCGCACCCACGCCGGCGACCGGCGAACACGGCCCGGCGAGGACGACGGCTGGGGTCTGGCCGGTATCGGATAGCGGCCCGGACGATGGATCGGCGCAGGAGTCTGAGGATGGGTGCGGTCTTCCCGCATCTGGAGATCGGCCCGGACCCGGGAGCCGTGCGCGACTGGGCCCAGGCCGTGGAGGACGCAGGATTCGACCACGTGGCCGCCTTCGACCATGTGCTCGGCGTCGGCACCGGCTCGCGGCCCGGCTGGTACGGCTTCACCAGCGACCACCTCTTCCACGAGGTGTTCGTGCTGTTCGGCTATCTGGCCGGGGTCACCCGCACCCTGGAGCTGGCCACCGGGGTGCTGGTGCTGCCGCAGCGCCAGACCGCCCTGGTGGCCAAGCAGGCCGCCGAGGTCGACGTGCTCAGCGGGGGCCGGCTGCGGCTCGGGGTCGGGGTCGGCTGGAACAAGGTGGAGTACGACGCGCTGGGCGCCTCCTTCCACGACCGGGGCGCCCGCAGCTCCGAACAGGTGGCACTGCTGCGGATGTTGTGGAGCCGGCCCACGGTCACCTTCGAGGGACGCTGGGACCGGGTGGACGACGCGGGCATCCTGCCCCGCCCGCCGCGCGGCCGGATCCCGGTGTGGTTCGGCGGCAACGCCGAGCCGGTGCTGCGCCGGGCCGGGGAGCTGGGCGACGGCTGGCTGCCGCTGCGGGCACCGGACGAGACGGCCCGGGCGATGGTGGGCCGGGTGCGGTCGTACGCCCTGCAGGCCGGCCGGGACCCCGCGGAACTCGGGTTCGAGGCCCGGCTGGAGCTGGCCCGGGTGCCCGAGGCCAAGTGGCCGGACTTCGTGGCCGGCTGGCGGGACCTGGGGGCGACTCATCTGTCGCTCAGCACCATGGGGCTCGGTCTCGCCACCGCCGACGACCACGCGCGGCTGCTGCGCAGCACCCTGGAGGAGCTGGCGCCGGTGGCCCGGGAGTGACCGTCCGCCACCGCCCGGCACCGCGTACGGCGCAGGCCCTCCGGGATTTCGGGAGGGCCTTCGGCGTGCCCTGGGGGGACACGCCTCAGGGTGTCGCGTCGATCAGCCCGGCATGATCGGCGAGGCACCCCCTAGCGTCCGTACTCCTCGGCGAGGAAGCGCATGGTCTGGTCGGTGAAGACACGCATCTCGCGGGTGAGGTTCTTGCCGCGGCGCCAGGCGAGCTGGGTGAAGACCTGGAAGGGGATCTCCCAGTCGAGCCGGACCAGGATGCCCGCGTCGAGGGCGTCCTGGACACAGGCGGTGGGCAGCAGGG
Source organism: Streptomyces sp. (assembly GCF_035645055.1). Lineage (GTDB taxonomy): Bacteria > Actinomycetota > Actinomycetes > Streptomycetales > Streptomycetaceae > Streptomyces. The sequence goes on from NZ_DASQNH010000063.1 coordinate 31,521, forward strand.
AGATGCCGAGTCCGGCGGCCACCCCGCGCTTGATGGACTCGATGGTGCCGAACTCCAGGAACGGCAGCGCCTCGCCGGTGCCGTCGTTCAGCTCGGCCTCGAACAGCTCGCGGTAGGCGCAGCCCGCCTCCGCGGAGATCACCTGCGTGCGGCGCAGTTCCTCGGTGGTCACCTTGGGCAGCCGGGTGAGCGGGTGGTCCGGGGCGGCGACCACGGTGAGCGGCTCGGAGCCGAGCACCTCGGTCTGCACGCCGGGGTGCTGGGTCTCGGCCTCCATCAGGAAGCCCATGTCGAACATGCCCTGCCGCAGGGCGTGGCAGGTCTCCGCGCACAGGCTGGGCCGCAGCACGATGTGCAGGGCCGGATAGCGGTGGTGGAAGAACTCCAGCAGGGGCGGCATGCGGTAGGAGGTGATGGACTCCATCGAGCCGATGGTCAGTACGCCGGCGGGGTCCCCCGAGCCGACCGTGGCGCCGCGCGCCTCGCCCGCCAGGGTCAGCATCTGCTCGGCGTAGGGCAGCAGCCGCTGGCCCGCCTCGGTGAGCTGGATGCGTCCGCCGAGGCGGTCGAAGAGGTCCACGCCGAGCGACATCTCCAGGCCCTTGATCTGGCTGGTGACGCTGGACTGGGCGTATTTCAGCTCCGTGGCCGCCTTCGAGAAACTGAGCAGCGTGGCCACCTTGTGGAACGCCGCCAGCTGCCTGATATCCATGGTCCTCTCCCTGCCTGGGCCGAAACAGCGGATGCATTTCCTTTGTCAGCACACCACCGGGGTGGACGGTGATTCCACGGTCCGGTGGTGTCCCCTTGCGGACAGGCGGGGTCAGTTAGCGGCCAGCCGCGTCGTGCCCGTCCCGCGCCGTGTCCTGACGGCCGATGAGCAGGCCCGCCTGGAAACGGCTGACGGCCCCCATGTCCTCCATGATCGCGGAGATGTGGCGGCGGCAGGTCCGGGTGGCCATGCCCAGCCGGCGGGCGATGACCTCGTCCTTCAGGCCGAGGGCCATGAGGCGGATGATGGACAGCCGTACCTCTTCCGCGAGCTGCTGGTACTCCGCGGGCTGCCCGTCCACCTGGAAGGGGCGGCCGATCTGCCAGACCGACTCGAAGGACCGGCAGAGGTAGCCGACCACGGTCGGCTCGCTGACGACGGCCGCGCCGGGCGGCCCGCCGCCGGTCGGCTCCTTCGGGATGAAGGCGACCTCGCGGTCGTACACGATGAGCCGTTCGGACAGCTCCTCCACGGTGCGCACCTCGGCGCCCTGGCGGGTGATCTCCTGGACGTAGGTGCGGGTGGCGAGGCTGGCGCGGGCGGTGTGCTGGTACAGGGTGCGCACCCGGACGCCGCGGCGCAGCAGTTCCAGGGTGTGCTCGCGGTCGGCCTCCAGGAGTCCGGGCGGCCGTCCGCCGCCCGACTGGAGGCTCATCCGCTCCCGGGTACAGCCGTACCGGACGCGGTCGATCTCCCGGCGTACGTCCTCGACGTCGTCGAGGACGGTGACCGTGGCACCGGCGGCGGGCCCGCGGTGGCGGGCCCGGTAGGCGGCGGCGAGGGAGCGCAGTTCCTGGTGGATGCGGGCGGCCTCGCGGCGCCGCCGGGCGATGGCCAGCTCCAGCGGGGTGACCAGTTCGGCCTCGGCGGCCTCCGGGTCGAGCGGGACGACGGGCCGGCCGGGCGCGTCGGCGCTCAGCAGCCTGAGGTCCTGGAGGGCCTTGCGGACCTGCTCGGCGTGGGCCGGGTCCACGCCGAGCCCGGCGGCCATCTCCGCGTCGTCGAAGGATCCGAGGCGCAGAGCCCGTTCGTAGGCCGCGACCGCCAGCTCGTCCAGAAGAGGAATTCCGTCGCTCAATTCCTCACCTCCTGGCCGGTGTCGCGGTGGTCCGGTGACCTCGGGTCGGTCATCTGTTCCAGCGTAGGGCGGTCGCCGGGCGCGGGGCGGGTCCCGGGCGTACGCCGCCTTGACAGCGTTATGTGGGCCGCGTGACCGGCTCAGTAATGCACCCGGCGGTCCTCCGGGGTGGCCCGGTATCGGACGGTCCACAGGCTGCGCCGGATGTAGGTGCGCTGGAGCCAGCGGTCCCGGCCGTCGTAGCCGGCCCGGAAGGTGGAGCGGGCGTGCACGCCCTTGCGGTTGTTGATCAGCAGGGCGTGGCCCGGCTGGAGGCGGACCGCGTCGGCGGTCTCCCGGCAGGCCTCCTTCAGCGCCTGGAGCGCGGCCTCGGCGCCCCGGGTGAGCGCGCGGACGCCGTTGGCCGAGACGGCGATCTCGGGGAAGCGCTCGGCGCCGCTGAGGATCGGCACCGGGTCGGACAGCACCTCGGCGTCCCCGGCGACGCCGCGGGTGTAACTGCCGGGCGCGTTGAGCCGGAACAGGGGGCTGCGCAGGGTGTCGACGACCGGGCCGGGCAGCCGGCGGCACAGGTCGCGGGCGTCGGCGTAGTAGGTGACGGCGTCGTCGTCGGGGGCGCCGCGCAGGCAGTTGAGGACGAGGAAGTCCGGATTGGCGAGGTCGTAGCGGCCGATGGTGTCGTAGGTGATGTCGCTGTGGAAGTTGAGGAAGACGGCGGAGCCCTGGTTGGTCTGGGCCCGTTCGCCCTCCCGCACCGGAACCACGTCGTGCACGAGCCGGCCGTCCTTCTCGGTGAGCACGCCGATCGGCTCGCCGAGCAGTCCGGTCAGGCCGAGCAGCACGCTCTCGGCGACGAAGCTCCGTTTGGCGGTGCTGGGCCCGCCGTCGACGGGGGTGGGCGGCAGCTGAGCGTCCCGCGGGAGGTTGCGCACCCGCATCAGGCCGGGGGCGTCGTTGTGCCGGCCGAAGTCCAGCAGCCGCCGGAGGGGTTCGGTCGGCAGGGCGGCGGCGAAGGCCTGGAGGCAGCGGGTGAGCGCGGTGTCGATGTCGGCGGCCGGGTCGGGCAGCGGTGCCAGCCGGGCGGCGAGGTCGTCACGGACGCCGTCCGGCAGGGTGAGGTCGGCGAAGGTCATGGCGGTCACACTCCGGCGAGGTGGGGGCGCGGTGCCGTCGCGCCCGGCATGTCGAGCGCGTCGTGCAGCCGCTGGGCGAGGTGCAGGGCGTCCTCTCCGCTCTCGGCGATGTGGGTGGTGACCCTGGAGCCGCGGATCTCGGCCACGGGGACGCCGACGTAGCCGCCGGGGGTGAGGTTCTGCCGGCGCTGGACGGCCTCCAGGTCGACATAGCCGCCGACGACCGCGACCCACGGCTTCTCGGTGAGCCGCACGGTGTCGATGCCGGCGGCGTGGAAGACGCCGTGCGCGCAGTCGGCGGCGTCGTCGGAGTCGTAGCCGAGCACCACGGACCGCTGGTTGAAGACGATCGCGGCCATCTGGTCCCCCTCGCGGCTGATGGTGGTGCCCCGGGAGAACGGGGCCCGGTTGTAGCGCAGCTCGATCTCGATGCCGTGCCGCAGGGCGAGCTGGACGGCCCTGCGGTGCAGCACCTTGGCGCCGTACAGGGACATCAGGGCGGCCATGTTGTAGGAGACCCGGGGCAGCAGGTGGGCTCCGCGCACCAGGTGCGGGTCGGAGGTGTAGATGCCGTCGACGTCGGAGTGGATCTCGCAGGCGGTGCCGCCGACCGCGCGGGCGACGGCGATCGCGGACAGGTCGGAGCTGTTCTTGCCCAGCCAGGTGGGCCGCCCCTGGGCGTCCACGGCCTGGCCGCCGGGCACCACCACGACCTCGTGCTCGGACAGGGTGCGGCTGAGCGGGCCGGGGTCGGTCTCGATGACGCGCGCCCACAGGAACGACGAGTTGGTGATGAGGCCGACCTGGTGGCCGGCGAGCACGGTGGCGGTGCGGCCCCTGCGGTGCAGGGCGGTGGCCAGCAGATGGGCGCTGACCAGGTCGGCGGTGGCGAGCAGGCCGGCCGAGGTGGCGTCCTCGGGGTGTTCGTTGACCTCGTGCAGCCGGCCGCGCAGCTGCTCGGTCTCCCCCTGCATGGCGCTGACCACCACGGCCAGCCGGCGGCCCTCGCGGTCCAGCCGTTCCTCCAGGCCGGCCGCCAGCACGTCGTAGGCGGCGTGGGTGCGGAAGGTGGAACCGCCGAACTTCAGGATGGCGACGTCGCTCACAGCAACCCCCGTTCGAGGACGGTCTCGGCGATCTGGACGGCGTTGAGGGCGGCTCCGATCCGCAGGTTGTCGGCGACCAGCCAGAGCCAGAAGCCGCGCGGATTGTGCGGGGCCACCCGCACCCGGCCGACGTGCACATGGTCGGGATTCCCCGCGGTCAGCGGGGTCGGGAAGCGGCCCGGGACGTCCCGGTCGTGGACGGTGACCTCGGGCAGCGCGGCGAGCCGGGCGACCAGCTCGCCGCGGTCCACCGGGGCCGCGGCCTCCACCCAGACGGCCTCGGAATGGCAGTTGACCACCGGCACCCGCACGCAGGTGGTGGTGACGTCGAGGTGGGGCAGGCCGAGGATCTTGCGGGACTCCTGGAGCATCTTCTGCTCCTCCAGGGTGAACCCGCTGTCCAGCAGCTTGTCGATGAACGGGACCGCGTTGAAGGCGAGGGGGGCGGTGAAGCGCTCGGCGGGCAGTTCGGCGCCCGGGTCGTACAGCGCCAGCTCGCTGCCCACCCGCAGCTCCTCGATGCCCTGCCGGCCCTGCCCGGAGGCGGCCTGGTAGGTGCTGACGACGACCTGCCGGATGCCCCAGCGCTCGTGGACCGCGGTCAGCAGCCGGACCAGCGGGATGGTGGAGCAGTTGGGGTTGGCGATGATGCCGCTCACCGGGCGGCCGGTGAGCACGCCGGCGTTGACCTGCGGCACCACGAGCGGGGTGTCGGGGTCCATGCGGAAGGCGTTGGTGTTGTCGATGACCAGCGCGCCCTGCGCGGCCGCCTTGCGCGCCCATTGGAGGCTGACGGAGGTGCCGGCGGAGAAGAAGGCGATGTCGACGTCGGAGAAGTCGGTGCGCTCCAGGTCCTCCACCACCGTGGCCCGGCCGTCGACGTCGATCGCCCGGCCCGCGGAGCGCGCGGACGCGGCGAGCTTCACGCCGCGGTGCCGCAGGCCCCGGGAGGCGATCAGTTCGATGAGGGTGTGGCCGACGGCTCCGGTCGCTCCGGCGATCGCGAGGCGCGGGGCCGTGGGGTCGCTGACGAGTGTCATCGGGTTTCCTTAAGGGTGGTCGCGGTCCGGGTGAGCGCGGCCGGCGGCACGTCGCCTGGTGACGTGCGGCGCCGGGCGGCGGGCAGCAGGGGCCAGCCGAGGTTCACGCCGAGGCCGGCCGCCGCGATCAGCGGGACGCCCAGGGCCTGGAGCAGCGTGATGTGGTGGCCGTAGACCGTGAAGTCGACGAGGATCGCCACCGCCGGGTACACGAAGGACAGCACCGCGATCCTCGCGGTGGGCAGCTTCTGGTACGAGGCGTACAGCAGGATGTACATCAGGCAGGTGTGGATCACCCCGAGGCCGGCGAGCCACGCCCAGCCGGCGCCGAGTCCGGCGGTCTCGCCGAGCGCGGCGAACGGCAGCAGCAGCGGGATGCCGACGGACGCCTGGATGAGGGCGGTGAGTTCGGGGCGTACGCCGGTCAGGTGCTTGGCGATGACGGTGGCGAAGGCGTACAGCAGCGCGGCGAGCAGCGCCTGGCCGACGCCGAGCAGATAGGCGCCGCCGTCCGCGCCGCCGCCCGCGGTGAGGTCGGCGACGAGCAGCACTCCGGCGAAGGCGACGATGATCCAGCCCGCCTGGTGGCGGTCGAGGCGTTCCCTGAACAGCAGCAGGCCGAGCAGCACGACGTAGAACGGCTGGGTGTGGTAGACGACGGTCGCCACCGAGATCGACGTGGTGGTGTACGCGCTGAACAGCAGCACCCAGTTGAAGACGATGCACACCCCGCCGAGCACGGCGAGCGCGAAGGTGCGGCGGGTGAAGCGGTGGTCGGTGAAGAAGCCGCGCAGCGCGCAGTAGGCGGCGAGGGCGAGCGCGCCGAAGAGGCAGCGGAAGAAGACCACGTTGAAGCTGGACTGGCCGGACTCGACGACGAAGACGCCCAGGGTGCCCGAGAGGACCATCGCGGCGGTGAGTTCGACGGCACCTCTGGTCTGCTGCCGGGAGGGTGGAGTGGTCACGGGTCGTACCTCGCCTTCGCGTTCGGTGGGGGGATGTCAGTACAGGGGCACGGCGTAGTGCAGGCCGCCCCTGGTCCACAGCTCGTTGGGCCCGCGCGGCACGTCGAGCCCGGAGGCGTGGCCCAGGTTGCGTTCGTACAGCTCGGCGTAGCTGCCGACGGCGTCGAGCACCCGGGCGGCCCAGCCGGTGTCGAGTCCGGCGGCGGGGCCGTGCCGGCCGGCCTGCCGGGCGACGGCGGCGCGGCCCGCGCGGTGGGTCTCGTACTCGGCGGCGAACAGCAACTGGAGCACCCAGCGGCAGATGCGGAACCAGCCCGGGTCGTCGTCGCGGACCACGGCGGCCATCGGCTCGCGGGAGATCTCGGCGGGCAGGATGCGGTGCGCGGCCGGGTCGGGCAGGGTGCGGCGGGCCCCGGCGAGGGCCACCTTGTCCAGGACGTAGGCGGCGCACTCCCCCGACGCGTACGCGTCCAGCGCCCGCCGCGGGTCGTCAAAGGCGACCGGGTGGACGGCGAGGCCGCGCGGCCCGTACCAGGCGGCCAGGTTGGCCGGGGTGGTGGAGCCCGCGTGCACGGCGACGCGGTGTCCCGCGAGCGCGGCGGGGTCGGTGACGCCGGAGGCGGCGGGCACCAGGAAGCCCTCGCCGTCGTAGCAGGTGACCCCGGCGAAGAGCAGCCCGTGGGCGGCCTCGCGGCCCATGGTCCAGCTGACGTTGCACACCGTCAGGTCGGCCTCCCCCGCGGCCAGCCGGGTGAGCCGTTCGGCGGGGCTCGCGGGACGCCAGTCGACGGCCTCCGGGTCCCCGGCGACGGCGGCGGCGACAGCGCGCGCCACATCGGCGTCCAGACCGGTCCAGCGGCCGTCATGGGTGCGCAGCGAGAGCCCGGGCTGGCCCTGGGAGACCAGGGCGCGCACCGCGCCGCGGGCCCGCACCCGGGCCAGGGTGCCGGCGAGGGCCGTCCGGGCGGTCATGCCGGGCTCCGCAGCAGGGCGCCGACGGTGTGCTCCCGGTCGTAGCGGCGTTCGTTGTGGGCCAGCATCGTGGTGAGCCGGCGGGCGGTGAGCGGGCCGGTGTGCTGCCGGCCGGTGCCGCGGACCGTCACCGGCATGCCGCCGGCCCGGGACCAGGCGAGCATGCCGTGCTCGTCGATGACGGCGCGGGCGGCGCCCGCGTTGTCGCGGTGCAGGCAGTACGGCACGTCGAGGACGCCGCGGGCGAACGCGGACACCAGGGCGGCGCCCGTGGTGCGGCCCAGCTCCAGGGTGGCGTCGACCAGGGTGCGGGCCTCGTCGAGCAGGCCGGTGCCGGTGGGCTCGGGGCACCGGGTGACCGCGCAGTCGGCGGCGGCCTGCCGGGCGATCGCGCCGGCGAACTCCAGGGCCTCGACGTTCTCCTCGACGGCGGGGATGCGCCGGGCCTCGGCGGGTGTCTTGACGATGAGCCGTTCGGTGCCGCTGTGCACGGCGAGCCGCACGCTGTCCTCCAGCAGCCGGAAGGAGCCGATGGGGGTGCGCGGGAAGACGCCCATGTAGGTGTAGAGGGTGACGTGCCAGTCCGTGTCGGGCAGGTGCTCGGCGGCGAGCCGGCGCAGCGCGGCGAGGGCTTCGAGGTCCTGACCGAGGTGGACCTGCTGGGCATAGCTGAGGGAGACCGAGCGCAGCCCGTGCTCGCGGAAGAACCGCGCCTCCAGCACGCTGAGCGCCACCAGCAGCGAGGGCGGGCAGAGCTGGCCCAGCATGCAGCCGCCGAAGGTCTCCAGGTGCATCGGTTCGGCGGCTTCGGCGGCCAGTTCGCAGCAGCGGGCCCAGTTGGCGGCGGCCTCGGGCAGCGGGACGCGGCCGTAGGGCAGGCAGTACGAGACGGGGCCGCCCTCGGTGGCGTCGGCGCCCGCCTCGACCATGGTCCGGAACAGCTCCAGGGGCAGCGGCGAGCCGTGCCGCACCTGCACCGGGAAGCCGTCCTCGGCGACGCTCGCGAGCAGTTCCCGCACGGCCCTCGCGCCGTGCGCCTGGAGCGGGAAGCCGTTGAGGTCGGCGCCGCCGGTCTCGGCCAGGGCGCGGCGGGCGGAGGCGTGGTCGCCGACGCGGGTGTAGCTGTCGAGGGTGACCGTTCCGACGGTGGTGGCCCGGCAGTCACGTACGGCGAGCAGGCCGGCCCGCATCCTCTCCAGCGCGCCGAAGCCCATCCGCGGCTGGACCACGAGCCGCCGTTCGGCCCGAGCGGCGCGCACCCGGTCGGCGAACCGGCCCATCAGTGCGCTCCGGCGGGGATCGGCGGGGCCGTCGCGGCCAGCGTGCCGAGGAAGCCCAGGAAGTCGGCGAGCAGCCGCTCGGCGGGTTCCTCGGACTCGTTGAACACGGCGGTGAAACCGGCGTCCAGCAGCCGCGGCCCGAGCCGGTCGTCGGCGGCGCCGCGCACCCCGAGCTTGCCGCCGATGACCACGGGCAGGGCGGCGAGTTCGAGGTCGCGGCGCAGGGTGCGCACCAGGCGCAGTCCGTCGAGGTGACCGTGGCCGTTGACGGTGGAGAGCACCAGCAGATCGGGCCGGCCGGCGCCGCGGCAGGCGTCCAGCACGGTGGCGTCCGGCGGGCACACCCCGAGGTTGGTGACCTCGTGTCCGGCTTCTTCGAGCAGCAGCTGCAAGTGGACCAGGTTCCACATGTGGGCGTCGGAGGAGACGCTGGACACCGTGACGCGCAGCGGGTGGGTCCGTATCGGGTGAACAGACATGACTCTCACTCTTGGATTTGCCCGGCGATAAGTACAGCCTGCGCCGAACGGAAATCCGAAAGCGGACGATCAGGAATTTCCATACACCGGCCGGGAGTTGTTCCCGGTCAGAGTGAAAAGTGACGGGTGAGAAAATCCGTGGGCACGCCGCCGCGCCGGAATTCCGGATGGCGGAGAATTTCCTGGTGCAGTGGAATGGTCGTGCGCACTCCGGGACCCGACACGTCGAATTCCTCCAGGGCGCGCAGGACCCGGTCCAGAGCCGTGGCGCGGTCCGGTCCCCACACGATGAGCTTGCCGATCATCGAGTCGTAGTAGGGACTGACCCGCGAGCCGGGCACGTAGTCGGTGTCGACGCGGACCCAGGGGCCGCCGGGGGTGCGGTAGTTCTCCAGCAGGCCCGGTGCGGGGGCGAAGCCGCGGTCGGGGTCCTCGGCGTTGATCCGGCACTCCAGGGCGTGCCCGCGGATCTCGATCTCCTCCTGCCGCACGGTGAGCGGCCGGCCCGCGGCGACCCGCAGTTGTTCGGCGATCAGGTCCACGCCGGTGACGAGTTCGGTGACCGGGTGCTCCACCTGGATCCGGGCGTTCATCTCCATGAACCAGAAGGCGTGGTCGGCGGCCGGGTCGTTCTCCAGCAGGAACTCCACCGTGCCGGCGCCCCGGTAGCCGACGGCGCGGGCCCCGGCGACGGCCGCCGCGCCGAGCTGTTCGCGCACCTTCGGCGGCAGGCCGGGCGCGGGCGACTCCTCGATGAGTTTCTGGTGCCGGCGCTGCACCGAGCAGTCGCGTTCGCCGAGATGGACGGCGCCGCCGAAGTCGTCGCACAGCACCTGGATCTCGATGTGCCGGGTGACGGGCAGATAGCGCTCCAGGTAGACCGCGCTGTTCTTGAACACCGCCTGCGCGCCGGCCCGGGTGGTGACGTAGGCCTCCTTCAGGTCCTCCGGGCGGCGCACCACGGTGATGCCGCGTCCGCCGCCGCCCGCCGCGGCCTTGATGATCACCGGGTAGCCGATCTCCCGGGCGATCTCCTCGGCGGCCTCCACCGAGTCGACGGGCTCGGTGGTGCCGGGCAGCAGCGGGAGTCCGGCCGCCGTCATCAGGCGGCGCGCGGTGGCCTTGTCGCCGACGCTCTCCATGACGTCCGGCGGCGGCCCGATGAAGGTGATCCCGGCGTCCGCGCAGATCTCCGCGAAGTACGGGTCCTCGGAGAGGAAGCCGTAGCCCGGGTGGATCGCCTGCGCGCCCGTTCTCAGGGCGGCGCCGATGATGTTGGGGATGTTGAGGTAGCTGCGGGTGGGCGCGCCCGGCCCGATGTGCACGGCCTCGTCGGCGGCGCGTACGAAGCGGGCGTCGGCGTCCGGGGTCGAGTACACGGCGACCGTGCGGACACCGAGGTCCCGGCAGGTCCGGATGATCCGCAGCGCGATCTCGCCGCGGTTGGCGATGAGCACCTTGTCGAACATGCCGCCCCGCCTCAGCCGGCCGGGCGCAGGTCGATGAGCGGCTGGGCGTACTCGACGACCTCGCCGTCGGTGACGTGGACCGCGTGCACGGTGCCCTTGACCTCGGCGGTGATCGCGTTGAGCAGCTTCATCGCCTCGATGACGGCCAGTTGCTGCCCGGCCTCCACGGTGTCGCCGACCTTCACGAAGGGTTCGGCGCCGGGGGCGGGGGCCTGGTAGTAGGTGCCGACGAGGGGGGCGGTGACAGGGACCAGGCCGGCGGGGGTGTCGTCGGTCTGCTGGGGGGCGGGGGCCGTGGCGGGTGCGGCGGGGGCCGTGGCGGTCGTGGCGGCGGGGGCCGTGGCGGCGGCCGGTGCGGCCGGGGTGGTCTCCCACTCCACGTCCACGCTGATCGATCCGGCCCGCAGGGTGATCCGGCGCAGGGTGCCGGGGAGTTCACCGGCCAGCAGCCGGGTCTGGGTACGCAGCTCCTCGACCGTCGGGTCCGCCGCCGTGCGGTCCGGGGCCGTGCGGTCCGGGGCCGTGCTCTGCGCGGCCGCGCTCTCCGTGTCAGTGCTCATCGTGCTTCTCCCAGTCCACTACGGGCTGCAGTCGGGGGTCCCCGAAGCGGTCGAACCGCTCCCGCCGGGCGTCGACGAGCTGTCGGCCGGACCGGCCGAGCAGCGGGGCGAGGGCGCGCACCAGGGCGCTCTTCACGGTCAGCGCGGTGGTGTGCGGCGCGGTGTGCGCCCCGTCCGGCGGCTCGGGCACGATGCCGTCCACGACACCGAGGCGGAGCAGGTCGGACGGGGTCAGCCGGAGGGCGTCGGCGGCCCGGCCGGCGTGTTCGGCGGTGCCGAAGAGGATGGTGGAGCAGCCTTCGGGGCTGATCACCGAGTAGTAGGCGTTCTGCAGGATCAGCACCGTGTCGGCCACGCCGAGCGCGAGCGCCCCGCCGCTGCCGCCCTCGCCGGTGACGACCGAGACGACCGGGACGCGCAGCCGGGACAGTTCCAGGATGCAGTCGGCGATGGCGACGGACTGCCCGCGCTCCTCCGCGTCGATGCCGGGGAAGGCGCCCGGAGTGTCGACGAACGCGATCAGCGGCAGCCCGAACCGGTCGGCGAACCGCATCAGGCGCAGCGCCTTGCGGTAGCCGTCGGGGCCGGGCATCCCGAAGTTGCCGCGCACCAGTTCGGCCGTGTCGTGGCCCTTCTGGTGGCCGAGGACGACCACGCTCTGCCCGCCCAGCCGGGCCAGTCCGCCCACCAGCGCCCGGTCGTCGCCGTGCACCCGGTCGCCGCGCAGCTCGACGAAGTCGTCGAAGACGGAGCCGGCGTAGTCGAGGGTGGTGGGCCGCTGGACGTCGCGGGCGAGGGCGACCAGGTCCCGGGCGGTGCGGGTGGTGGCCGGCGGGCGGGTGAGGACAACGGCCGGGTCGGGTGCGTCGGGCAGTTCGGGCACCGACGGGCCGAGCAGGTGCAGCAGCCGGGCCAGGTGCTCGCGCTGGGTCTCGCGCGGGACGACCGCGTCGATCATGCCGTGCTCCAGCAGGAACTCGGCGCTCTGGAAGCCGGGCGGCAGCTCCTGGCGGATGGTGTTGCGGATGATCTGGGGCCCGGCGAAGCCGATGAGCGCGCCCGGTTCGGCGAGGACCACGTCGCCGAGCATGGCGAAGGAGGCGCTGACCCCGCCGAAGGTGGGGTCGGTGTTGAGGTTGATCACCGGGATCCGGGCCTCGCGCAGCCGCTCGATCCACTGGGCGGTCTTCGCCATCTGCATCAGCGACAGCGCGCCCTCCTGCATTCGCGCCCCGCCGGAGGCGGCGACCAGCAGCAGCGGCAGGCGTTCGGCGAGCGCGAGGCGGGCCGTGGCGGCGATCTGCTCGCCGACGGCGGTGCCCATGCTGCCGCCCATGAAGGTGAAGTCGAGGACGGCCACCGCGGCCGGCCTGCCGCGCACCGTCAGCCGCCCGGCCAGCACGGCGTCCGGCCGCCCGGTGCGCGCCTGGGCGTCGCGCAGCCGCTCCGGGTAGGGCTTGCTGTCGGTGAAGCGGAGCGGGTCGCCGGGGGCGGGCGGGTCCGGCAGGGGCTGGAAGCTGCCCGGGTCGGCGAGCTGGCCGATACGGACGTCCGGCGGGATGCGGAAGTGGAACTGGCACTCGGGGCAGACCTTGCGGTTGCGGTCCAGGCGCTTGCCGTAGACGAACGCTCCGCAGGAGGCGCAGCGGCGCCACTGGACGTCCTGGCCGGCCCGGATCCGCCGGGGTGTGGTCATGCGGCTTTCCTCCTGCGTTCGCCGCCGGGGACCGGCGGGGCCGCCTTCTGCGGTACGGACTCGGTGGCGGCGGCCATGCCGAAGCGGGGCATGTTGCGGTAGACGGTGTGCATCCGGTCCGGGGAGACGACGTACGCCTCGTGGAAGATGCCGACGGCGCCGTCGTCGCGGACGGCCCGGTTGAACCAGGCCCACATGGAGCGATGCCTGCCGTCGCCGCGGTGCGAGTAGCGCATGAGGTCGTCCATGCTGCGCCAGTACTGCACCATGATCACCGTGCGGTTGAACCAGGCGCGGGAGCCCAGGAAGCCGTGCTCCTTGTTCTTCCGCAGCTCGATCAGCATGGGGATCATCGAGCCGATCACCGGCATCCAGCGGTGCACCATCCAGAACTTGTTCACGCGCAGGCCGATCAGCAGCACCACCGTGCCCTCGGGCGGGGCCGCGATCCGGGGCTCGGTGATGACCTTCAGGTCCATGGGGGTTCCCTCCGGTTGCGGCGACACGGATATGGCGGACGGGTGGTCAGAAGGGGTATGTGCGGGGCGGGGTGCTGGTGGTCAGGGTGCGCCAGCGGGTGAACGCCTCCAGGGCGGCCCGCCCGCCGAAGCCGTAGCCGTTGCCGGAGGCGCCGATGCCGCCGAACGGCAGAGCGGCGTCCTGCACCACGGTCTGGTCGCCGACGTGGGTGACACCGCAGCGCAGCTGCCGGCCGAGGGCCGTGCCGCGGGCGGTGTCGCCGGTGTAGACGGCGGCGGTCAGACCGTGGTCGGAGGTGTTGGCGAGCCGTACGGCGTCGGCGTCGTCGGTGAAGGCGGTGACGGTGGCGACCGGGCCGAACACCTCGGTGTGGAAGATGTCCATCCGCTCGGTGACGTCGGCGAGCACGGTCGGCGGATAGTACGGGCCGTCCGGACGGCCGCCGGTGAGCAGACGGGCCCCTTGCGCGACGGCGTGCTCCACGGCCGTCGCGATACCGCGCAGCTGGCGGCGGTCGATGATCGGGCCGATCTGGGCGTCGCCGCGGTACGGGTCACCGACCCGCAGGGCGGCGGCGTGCCGGGCCAGCGCGCCGGCGTACTCCTCGGCGATCGAGCGGTGCACCAGATGGCGGCGGGCGGACATGCAGATCTGGCCCTGGTGCAGGAAGGAACCCCACGACCCGGCGCCCGCCGCCTGCTCGATGTCGGCGTCGTCGAGGACGACGAACGCGTTCTGCCCGCCGAGTTCGAGGACGGCCCGCTTGAGGAGCCGGCCGCAGACGGCCCCGATCTCCCGGCCCGCCTCGGTGGAGCCGGTGAACGACACCATCGCCACGTCGGGCGCCCGCACCACCGCCGCCCCGGTCTCGGCGTCGCCGTGCACCACCTCCAGCACCCCGGGCGGCAGCCCCGCCTCCGCGAACACCTCGGCGAACAGGCTGCCGCCGGACAGCGGGGTGTGCGGGTCGGGCTTGAGCAGCACCGCGTTGCCGAGGGCGAGCGCGGGGCCGAGCGAGCGGGCGCCGAGCAGCAGCGGGAAGTTCCACGGCACGATCACCCCCGCCACGCCCAGCGGAACGCGGGTCACCTCGGCGGTGCGGGACGGGTCGTCCGAGCCGGGGTGCGGGGCGCCGGGGTCGCGGGCGAGCCGGGCACCGTGCCGCAGCTCCTGCGCGGCGAGCAGCACCTCGACGTACGCCTTGCCGGGGATCGCGCCGCCCTCCCGCACCAGCAGGTCCTGCGCCCGCCGGGTGCGTTCCTCCAGCAGGTCGGCGGCCCGCTCGACGATCGCGGCGCGCCGCTCGGCCGGGACCGCGGCCCAGCCCGGTGCCGCGGCGGCGGCCCGCCGGGCGGCGGAGGCGACCCGGTCGGGCCCGGCCCGTTCGACGCTGCCCAGTTCCTCGCCGGTGGTGATCTCCCGGCTGGCCAGCCGGGTCGGGGTGTCGGTGCGGGTGGTCACCTGCGGACCTCGCTTCCGTCGGGGTGAGCGGGGTGAGCTGCTGCTGCGGGTCGTGCGGGGTTCTCGCGCGGTTCCCCGCGGCCCTTGGGGGTTTCCGGGGGTGTCAGGTCGTCCAGGGCTCGGCGCAGGCGGCGTAGGCAGCGGGTGCGGATGGGGCCGATGGAGCCGACCGGTACGGAGAGGGTCGTGGCGAGGTCCTGGTAGCTGGGGGGTGGGTCCTGGAGGGCGCGGAGGAGGAGGTCCCGGCACTGGGGGGACAGGGTGTCGATCGCGCGCAGGAGTTCGCGGGCGCGGTCGGCGCGCAGGGTGATCTGCTCGGGGCTCTCGTGGTGGCCGCGGCGATGGTCGACCAGGTACTCCAGGGTCTCGGTGTCGCCGATCGTCACCAGGCGCCGGGCGCGGCCGGCCGCCTTGACGGCCTCGCGCCGGGCGACGGTGGCGAGCCAGTCGCCGAGCCGGTCGGGGTCGCGGATGCGGTGTGCGTTCTGCATCAGCCGGAACCAGGTGAGCTGCCGTACGTCCTCCGCCTCCGCCCGGCTGACCCGCTGGCTGCGGGCCACCGTCCAGACGAGGGCGCCGAACCGGTCCACGGTCTCGTCCCAGGCTTCCGCTTCGCCGCGGGCGCAGCCGGCCAGCAGCTCCGCGTTCCCCTTCGGCTTCGACGGCATGGCTCGACCTCCGTATGCCAACTCCCGGGCCGCGGCGCGCACTCCGGTGGATTGCGTCTTCCATGCAACACACCGGGCGCGCCGGCCGGAAACGCGCGCCGCTGTCCGGTAGCGGCCATGCCGGGAGTGGACAGCGGAGCGGGTCATCGGGCACCGTCCGGGGCGGGCCGCGGCAGCAGTTCCGCCATCGCGGAGCGGAGCCGCACGGGGATCGGGCCGGTGTCGTCCTCGCTGGCCCGGATGGCGATGCCGAGGGCGAAACGGTCCCACACCTGGAGCACCTGGATCTGCCACAGCGGGCGTTCCGGCTCGGGGATCTCGTCGTCGACGACGGCCAGTCCCCCGCCGCGCAGCCGGTGCACGGAGAACGCGTCGAAGCCGCGCGCCATGCCCATGCCGGTGGCCTTGGTGTAGGCCTCCTTGGCGACCCAGGAGTCCGCGAAGGCGTGCCCCTGCTGGTCCTCCCGGTCGCGGCGCAGGATCTCCCGCTCCAGCGGGGTGAACACCTTGGGGGCGAAGCGGAGGGCTTCCGGGCGGGCGGGTGTCGTCTCGGCGTCGACGCCCGCCGTACGGCCGCGTACGACGATCGCGGCGATCAGTCCGTTGGTGTGGGTGAGGTTGAAGTCCAGTCCCCAGTCGGCGCCCCGGACGGTGGGGCGGCCGAACTTCCCCTTGTCGAAACGCCATTCGGCGGGTGCCACGTCGGCGTACTGCGACAGCACCTGGCGGGAGAGCAGCCGGGCGCCGAGGAAGCGGGCGCGGGCGGCG
Organism: Streptomyces sp.; assembly: GCF_035645055.1. Taxonomy (GTDB): domain Bacteria; phylum Actinomycetota; class Actinomycetes; order Streptomycetales; family Streptomycetaceae; genus Streptomyces. Next base: position 47,448 of record NZ_DASQNH010000063.1, read on the forward strand.
GGGAAGAGCAGCCGGTCGTGACGGGCCCGCTCCTCCTCGGTGAGCAGGTCGAGTCCGCCGGTCGCCGCGGCGAACCGGGGGACGTCCTCCTCGGCGAGCAGCCACACGTCGGCCCCGCCGGCCAGTGGATCGGCGTCGGCGGTGGGGTGCGGCGGGCCGGCGGGGGGCGCGGTCGCGGACATCGTGTCACCACCCGACCCGGTACGGCCGGAAGGAGAACAGCCGCCCCTCGCGGTGCGCCTCGGCCAGCACGGCGGCGACGGTGTCGATGTCGTCGGGGCCGGTGACCCGGCGGGTGGGGTGGAAGCGGCGCAGCAGCCGTTCGAGGCAGAGCAGCAGCACGGCGGGCGAGCGCAGGGCGGGGGCGAGGCTGGCCTGGCCGTGCAGATGGAGGTGGACGCAGGCGGCCGCGGCGGAGATCGCGCTGTACTGCTTGGCCAGGTCGTACAGTTCGGCGGACTGCCCGGCGGCCCGGCCCTGCCCGGCGAAGAGCCCGGCGTGCTCGCCGGCGAGCCGGTGCACCTCGTCGGCGAGCTGCCCGGCGGTGTCGGCGCAGCCCGCGAGCCGGGCCGCGTCGCGTCCGCCGACGGCCTCGGCGGCCTCGGCGGCCCGGCGCAGTTCGCCGACGGCGGAGCGCAGGGCGAGCACCGAGTCGTCGCCGGCCCGGCTGAACAGCTGCTGCGCGGCGGGCTCGTACGGCGGCATGGGCCGCGCCGGGTCGAACAGCTCCGCGACGGCCGCCCGCGCGCGGGCCACCTCGCCGGGCTCCTGTCCGGCGGCGTTCGCGAGCAGCCCGTTCAGCTGGAGGGCGATGTTCTTGAGGTTCACCACGGTGTTGCCGTCGGCGAAGTTGGAGATGGCGAAGTCCCGCAGGACCTTCTGGAAGATGCCGTGCCGGGGGTGGGCCCGCAGGTAGTGGCGGGCCCCGAGGACGGTGGTGAGCCGTGCCAGCGTCTCCTCCAGCAGGGTCGGTACGAAGTACTTGACCACGGACGACCAGACGCTGGCCTGGGCCGGGGCGAGCTGGAGGGAGCGCACGGCGCCGGTGGTGAGGGCGTCCGCGATCAGCAGTTCGGCGAAGCTCTCGGCGAGCTGCCGCCGGGAGTACGGCACCTCGGCGACCGTCCCGCCGAAGATCACCCGGCGTCCGGCGAAGTCCAGGGTGGTGCGCAGCGCGGTGTCGACGCAGGCCATGGCGATGCCGGCGATGGCGATGCGGGCCAGCTGGCTGCTCTTGAGGGCGACTTCGAGGCCCTGTCCGACCCGGCCGATCAGCGCCGTGCCGGGCACGAAGCAGTCGGTGAGCCGTACGCCGCTCATGTCGAGGCCGCGCAGTCCGTGCAGCGGCTCGTCCGGCAGGTGGGCCAGCTGCCCGGGCGGGACGCCGTCCTTCTCGACGGCGAAGATCGAGTAACCGCCGGGGCCGCCCTGGCCGGACGTGCGCGCGAAGACCATGACGGTGGAAGCGACGGTGGCGTTGCCGATGGTCCACTTCTCGCCGTTCAGCAGCCAGCCGCCGTCGGTGCGGCGGGCGGTGGTCTCGTTGGCGAGGACGTCGCTGCCGTGGCGGCGCTCGGACAGGCCCCAGGCGAGCTTGCGGCCGCCGCGGATGGCGTCGGCGAAGTGCTGGCGCTGGGCCGGGCTGCCCGCGATCCACACCGGCATGTAGCTGAGGCTGGTGAGCACCATGGCGGTGGCGGAGGTGGGGTCGCGGCGGCCGACCAGCCGGTACAGGTTGAAGCCGTCCTCGACGTTGACGGCCTTGCCGCCGTTGGCGGCGGGCACGATCCAGTCGTACAGGCCCCAGTCGGCGAGCAGGTCCACGAACTCGTGCGGATAGCGCTGGTCCTCGTCGTGGCCGAGGATCCGGGGGTACGGCATGGGGGCCGAGGCGTCCCACGGATCGCCCAGGTACTCCTCCAGGTCGGCCATGAGCGCGATCAGATCGGTCATGTCGGGTCGTCCCCCTCCTCGGGCTCCCCGTGTCCCGGCCCGTCGGCGAGCGGGACCGGGAGCGCGGTGAACAGCAGCCGGGCGTCGTCGAGCCGGGCGAGCGCCCGTCCGGCGGGCAGCACGTCGGGCGCCGCCTGGCGGGGCGCGCGGCCCTCGGCGTGCGCGAGCAGCACGGCCAGTACGGCGGTGAGCCAGCCGGCGCCGCCCGGTTCCTCGCCGTACAGGCCGCGTTCGGGGTGCGCCCGCCAGGCGAGGGCCGCCGTGGCGGCCGGGTGGAGCAGGCAGAGGCGGTCGGCGAGGTCGAGCTGCCGGACCGCGGCGGCCGGGTCGCCCCGGTCCAGGCCGGCCGCCGCGGCGGCGGTGCGCTCCAGCGCCGCCCGCGCGTGCCGCACCAGCACGGCGGCCCGCTCCTCGCCGCGCGCGGCGAGGCGGGCCTCGATCTCGTCGGCGTGCGCGGCGAAGCCGAGCAGCACCGGGTCGCGGGGGCGGGCGCCGAGGTCGAGGGCGGCGGGGTCGAGGTCCGGCAGCGGATCGCCGTAGGCGAACAGCCGGCCGAGGCCGTGGTCGGCGGGGTCCGGTGGTTCCCGGAGCGGACCGGCGTACCCGGGCAGCGGGGTGGCGACCGCGCGCAGCACTCCGAACGGGCTGGTGTCGATGGACTCGACGACCGCGTTGTCCCGCTGTGCCTTGTCCACGATGCCGCCGGGCCCGTGTGCCAGGACGCCGCGCGCGCCCAGCAGGGAGCGGGCGCGGGCGATGGCGGAGGCGGTGAGGCGGGTGGCGGCGCGTTTGACGACCGAGGAGGACAGGGCGAAGGTGCCGGGCGTGAGGTGGGCGTGGCGGGCGGCGGTCAGGGAGCAGAGGTCGGCCGCCATCAGCTCGGCGGCGGCGAGGGCGAGTTCACGGGCGCCGTGGCCGGTCTCGGCGACCGGGACGCCGCCGGTGCGGCGGGCGCGGGTGAAGCGCAGGGCGGTGCGCAGGGCGGTGTCGGCGGTGGCGAGGCAGGCGGCGGTGGAGAGCAGCCGGACCAGCTGCTGGGCGCGCATGGCCGCCGCGAGGCCGCCGCCGACCGTGCCGAGCACGGCCGTCTCCGGCACCGGGAGCTGGTCGAAGACCAGGTCGGCGAAGTCGATGCCGCGCATCCCGGTGACCGGCTGGGCGGGCCGCCGGACCGCGGCCGCCAGCTGCTCCGGGCCGAGCAGGACGGCGGTGAAGGCGGCGGGGCCGCGTGGCGCGGTGCGGGCCACCACGACCGCCGCGTCCGCGGTGGCGCCCCGGCCGACGAGCCACTTGCGGCCGGTGAGGGCGTACCCCCCGTCGGCGGGGTCGAGGCGGCAGCGGTTGGCGAGGATGTCGCTGCCCGCCTCCTCCTCGGAGAGCGCGAAGGCCACGGTACGTCCTTCGCGCACCCACTCGGCGACCGTCTCGGCCTGCTCCGGGGTCCCGGCCGCGAGCACGGTCAGCACCGCCGAGCAGGACAGCAGCGTGGCGGGCATGACGGCGGCGTCCCGGCGGGCGGCGACCCGGACCAGGAGCAGCGTGTCGTCGAGGGGCCGGGGGTCGCCGCCGAGCGCCGGGGGCAGGTAGGCGAGCGGGAAGCCCGTGCCGGCGAGGCGGGCCGCGAAGGCGGCCGGGTGGGCGCCGGTGGCGTCCCGGGCGGTCCCGGCCGCGAACCCGTACGGGCTGCCCGGATCCCACGGATCACCGAGCAGCGCGTCGAGCCGTGCGGCGGCGGCGTACGGCGCCGTCACGGCCGCACCGCCGGCAGGGTGCCGTCCTCGGGGGCCGGCTGGGGCACCGGGTAGTCGGCGAGTGCCGGGGAGAGCGCGAGACCGGCCGCGCGGAGCATGGACAGGCGCTGGTGGTAGGCGGCACCGGCCATCAGGTGGCGGGCCACGTCGGCGACCCGCCGGTTGCGCGGGGCGGCCAGATAGGTGCCGCGCACCCAGGAGTTGAAGCTGCCCATCGCGGGCCCGCACCAGATCTGGTAGTCGACGGCCCGGTCCGCCTCGCCGGTCGTCGCCCAGCGGGACGCCATGCCTAGGTACCAGCGGTAGATCAGCGCGGCCTTCCGCTTGGGGTGGCCGGCGGCGCGGGCCAGCTGGGCGGGGTCACGGCGCTCGAAGTAGGCGGCCGTCTCGGTCCAGACGTCCTCCAGCGGCCGCCGGAACACCTGCTGTTCCAGGCGGGCGCGCACGGGGGCGGGGAGGTCGTCGATGCCGTCGTGGGCGCGGTACAGCTCGTACAGCTGGCGGGCCCGCATCGGGAAGAGGGTGCCGCGCTTGAGCACCTGGAGTTCCACGCCCGTCTCGAACATGTCGGCCGCCGGGGCCATCTCGCAGTCCGCGAGGTCGGCCTGGGCCAGCATCTCCTTGACCCGCTCGGAGGTGCCGGCCTCCACACAGGACTGGTTGACCGAGCCGGTCACCACGTAGTCGGCGCCCATCGCGAACGCGGACCAGGCCGCCTCCGGGGTGCCGATTCCGCCCGCCGCGCCCACCCGGATCCGCTCCGGGTGACCCAGCTCCTCCATCACCGCGTTGCGCCGGCGCAGGATCACCGGCAGCTGGGCGGGCAGCGGACGGCGGTCGGTGTGGCCGCCGGAGTCGGCCTCGACGGTGATGTCGTCGGCGAGCGGCACCCGCGCGGCCAGCCGCGCCCGCTCCTCGTCGATCGCCCCCTCGGCGAGCAGGGCGCGCACCATCGGCTCCGGCGCGGGCCGCATGAACAGCTCGGCGATCTCGGTACGTGACACCTTGGCGATCACCCTGTTCTCCGCGACCACCCCGTGCGGCCCGCCCGCGCGCAGTCCGGCGAGCCGGTAGCGCACGATGTGCGGGGTGAGCCCGAGGAACGCGGACGCCTCCACGCAGCGCACCCGATGGCGCAGATACAGGTCGACGGCGGTGCGTTCCAGGCGCTCCTCGCTGGGACTGTGGATCAGGTTGCAGGCGTACGGCAGCCCGGGGATCTCGTCGGCGAAGCGCCGAAGGGCCCGCTCGACCGTCTCCGGCAGCAGGCCGGCGGCGCCGTAGGAGGCGAGGTAGCCGGCCCGGGCGAGGGCGATGACCAGGTCGGCGGAGGCGATGCCGCCCGCCATGGCGCCGCTCATGTACGCCTGCCGCACCCCGTGGGCGCGCAGGAAGGCGGCGCTGCCCAGGCGTTCGGGGCTCAGCGGCGGCACGGCGGCGACCACCTCGTGCTCCCCGTCCGGCCGGACGGCGCCACCGGCGGCGGCGCCGAGGCCGTGGGGGCCGCGCAGAACGTACACGGGTTCGTCGAGGCGGGTCAGGGCCGCGCGGATCCCGCTGTCGCCGACCGCGGGGGCCACGGGTCCGCTCCAGCGCGGCCGCGGCTGCTCGGTGCTCATGAGATCTCCTCCGGTGCTGGGGCGGCTAGTCGTGGTGGATCTCGATGCCCAGGTCACCGAGGCGGTAGATGCGCAGGGCGGACTTCCACACGTGGCCGTCCCCGGTGATCACGATCCGGCCGGGCTCGCGGCGGACCTCCTTGATGTGCACGTCGAACTCCATGCCGGGGTCGTCGCGCAGGATCTGGCCGCGGTAGGACCAGGTCGTCTCGGTACCGCGGAGCAGGGCGAAGCGCGGGTTGCGCAGGCCCTCGGTCAGTCCGGTCTCGACGGCGTACACCTGGAGCCCCTGGAGCAGCGCCTCCACGCCGAGCGAGCCGGGCATGACGGGGTCGCGGTGGAAGTGGCAGGAGAAGTACCACTCGTCGGGGCGGATGGTGCGGTGCCCGCGCAGGCAGCCCTGCCCGTGCTCGCCGCCGCCCGGCAGGACGTCCAGCCATTCGACGAGGTCGAGATGGCCGCCGGCGAGGCGGGGCGCGGTACCGGCGGTGCGCTCCCGGAAGGCGGGCAGGTCGATCCGGCGGGTGCCCGGTGGCCGGGCGGGGCGGGCGTCCAGCCACGGCGGCACGGTCCGCCCCTTGTCGAGGCCGACCTGGCGGGCGAGGGCCTTCTCGTTGAAGTACCCGAACAGGGACTCGCCGGTGTAGAAGACCTCGCCCTCGCAGGAGAGTTCGTACGAGAAGTTCTGCAGGATCGAGCCCGGCATCCGGTCGCTGGACAGCAGCGTGGAGCGGTGCTGGATGGTCTTGCCGCGCAGGTCGACGTCCTTCACCAGGGTCGCGCGGCCGTCGAGGTTGCGGATGCTGAACCGCTCGTCCGGGAAGGGCAGCGTGGCGCCCAGGTAGTAGCCGAGGAGGATCGCCGCCTGGAGGCTGGACTCCATGTAGACGCAGTTCGGCATGTACGGATGCCCGTTGTCGGCGTAGTACCAGGCGTCCTCCGGCACGTCGTACTCGGTGACCATGACCGCGCCGCGCCTGAGCGTGCCGCGGGTGCCGTCGAGGCGCATCACGCGGTCCACGAAGAGGAAGTCGCCGTTGGGGATGTACGGCGCCCGGCTGTTCGCGTAGATCTCGAACTCCGGGCCCATCGCCACCGCGAGGTCGCCCTTCGCGGCGTGCGCCATGTGGAACTCGTTCAGCAGCGCGGGCTCGCCGGTGGCCGGGGAGAGCCGGCCCAGGAAGTGCGGGACCTCGCCCCCGGCCTCCGGCCGGTACGGCGTGCCCGGCTTCTCCCGCAGCCGGATGCCGAGCCCGGTGACGCTGATCGACGGGGTGCCGTCGCGCAGCACGACCACGTCGGCGACGAGCGCGGGCCGGGGCAGCAGGGTCAGCTCGGTGATGTCGACGCGGTACTCGACGCGTTCGGTGCGCGGGGTGATCTGGCCGCGCACCTTCACCTCGGTGGTCAGGTCCGGCACCGGCTGGAAGCGGGCGTCGGGGAGGGTGAGGTGCAGGCCGAGGGAGAGCGCGTACACCTCCAGCAGCTGGACCGCGCCCTCGGCGACCAGTGAACCGGCGAGGACCGGGTCGTCCGGGAAGTGGCTGGTGAAGTACCAGCCGTCCGGGTCGAGCCGCTTGACCGCCTCGATCCGGCCGAGGCCGTGCGGGCCGCCCGTGCGGTCCAGGAGGGTCACCTCGTCCGCCATGCGCAGCCGGCCGTCCGGCAGCCGCAGGGAGGAGTTGCAGCCGGGCGGCTGGCGGTGGCCCTCGCCGAAGACGTCCGCGATCCGGCCCTCGGCCAGGGCGTCGAGGTCGGCGGTGGTGAGGGAGGTGCGGCCGGTGCGGGCCGGCGGCTTGAAGCTCCGCTTCTCCGCCGGGGCCTGGGCGGGGGCGGCGCGTCCCCGCACCAGGCCGGGGCTGGCCTCCAGCTCCTCGTCGGTGAAGAAGCCCGCGCAGGCGTTGGTGAGCTTCAGGATCAGCTCGCCGTCGGCGTAGCAGTCGTAGTGGAAGAAGAACAGCAGGGTGTCGCCCTGGCGGACGAACTGGTCGATCCAGATGTCGTAGCGCAGGGTCTGGCCGGTGCGGGGCAGGTCGCCGACGAAGCTGAGGGTGCTGTCGAGCAGGCGGTACACGCGCCGGCCGCGGTTGGTGAAGTCCGCGCCGAGATAGCTGATCAGCAGCAGGTCGCACTGGCCCGCCTCGATCGTGACGGCGGGCGGCACCTGGCCGTCGACCGCGTACCAGGCGTCCTCGGGGACGTCGTACTCGGTGCGGATGAAGCTGGGCCTGAACTCACCCGGCTCGGCGTCGAGTCGTGTCACACGGGTGGCGAAGAGGTACGGCGGCGCGGGCAGCCGTACGCGGCGGGCGTAGCCGTCGATCCGGGCGTACCGCGGGCCGAAGACGTTGCCGATCTTGCCGGTGGCGAACTCCAGGAGGTCCCGCTCGTCCCAGACGACGCCTTGGGGCTTGGGGGCGCGGGGCGGGGCGGGCGGTTCGGACGGCTGGGGCGGCGGCGCGGTGGCCGCCGGGGCGGACAGCACCGCCAGCAGCTCGTCGCGCAACGCCCGCTGGCCGTCCAGGACTTCCCGGTGCGCCTCCAGGATCTCCGCTCGCAGACTGCGGACCAGGGCGAGCGTCGACTCCCGCTCACCGGAACCGCGGGCGGGCTTCGGCGGCACGGGGAGGGGGGCGCCGAAGACGGCCGGGCGCGGGGGCACGGCGGGGGTGTCTGGGGCGTCGGCGGGCGGGCGGGGGGACGGGACGGGCTCGGTGGGTGGGGTGGACTCGGCGGGAGCCGGTGCGGGCGCGGGCGCTTCGGGTGGGGGTGGCGAGGTCCGTACCGCCTCCGCGGGGAGCATCGTGATCGGATCCCGCTCCAGTGCGAGCGCGGGTACGGGCGGACCGGCGGGGCGGGTCGGCATCGCGGTGTCCCATTCCGTGGCGGTGGGTCGGGGGGCGGGGAGGTCCCTGGCGGGACCGGCGAGTCCGGCGCGGGCCGGCACCGGTGCGGGAGACGGTGACGGCGGGGACGGTTCGGCGGCGGAGCTGCCGGGTCCCGTCGACGCACCGGGCCCGGCAGCCGGAGCCGGAGTTGGACTGGGCGCCTCGGTGGCGCCGGACACCGGTGCCGCGAGCGTCACCTCGGCGGCGCCGGGCACCGGAGCCGTCGGAGGGACACCTGCTCCGCCGGGCACCGCGGCGGCGAGCGCCCCTCCGGCACCTGCGGGCGCGGGCATCGCACGGGTGCGCTCGTCGGCCGGGACCGGAGGGGCCGCCCCGGGCCGTACGGCCACCGGAGCGGGGGCACTCGCGCCGGCGGCGGGCAGCGACTCCGCGCCGTTGTCCTCACGCTCCGGGGCGGGCGGTGTGCGGGGGATCCCGGCGAGTACCGGTGCCGCCGCCTCCGCGACGAGGGGGGCGACCGGGCTGCCGCCGACGGGGAAGGTGCGCAGGCCGAGCGGGCGGCGGGTGGGAGCGGTGCGGGGGCGGAACGGGGTGAGGTCGACGGGGACGCCGTGGGCGGCCAGCCGGGCGACGAGGCGGGCGATGCCGGTCGCTCCGCGGGCGCCGCGCCGGTCGACGGGGACGGACAGGTGCGGTGCGTCGCCCAGGGTCTCGTGGATCCAGCGGGTGCAGGTGCTGGACGGGCCGACCTCCACGAAGCAGCGGAAGCCGTCGTCGTACGCGCGCCGGATCAGCCGCGGGAAGTCGACGGTCTCCCGCAGGGTGACGGCGATGTCGCGGGCCACACGGTCGGGGTCGAGGTCGCCGACGGGCGCGTAGTGGCGGCTGCTGTAGAGGACGAGGCCGCCCGTGTCGCCGGTGGGATAGCGGTTGAGGTCCGCGAGTTCGGGCAGCACGCCGTCCACCACGGGGCAGTGCATGACGTGGTTGGCGGGCGAGCGCGCGCTCTGGCAGCCGAGGGCGTCGATGAGGGCGCGGCACTGGGCGGGGTCACCGGCGACGACGACCTCGTGGGGGGTGTTGACGTGGGTGATGAAGACCCGGTCGTAACCGTCCAGGGCGGCCCGGACCCCGTCGGCGGGGGCGAGCAGCACATGGGTGGCCCACACCTGCGGGTCGGGCACGTCGTCGCCGAGTCCCCACAGCGCGCGCACCGCCTTCTTCGGCCCGCGCAGCTGGTCGACGAAGAGCGGGGAGGCGTCGATCTTCGTGGTGGCGCGGGCCCCCTTGCTCCAGCCGCCGGTCGCGAACAGCATGCTGCTCTCGCCGAGGCTGTAGCCGAACGCCCCGTGCACCGGCACGCCGAGCACGTCCCGCACCAGGTCGGTGGAGAGCAGCGCGTAGCTGGTGCCGACGGCCAGCATCAGCGGGATGTCGTCGAGCAGTCCGGTCTCGTGGCGCATCAGGTCGCGCCGGCCGAGCGGGCCGAGGGAGCGCGGGTAGAGCGCCTCCGCGCGCAGCATCGCGGCGGGTGCCTCCGTCTGCGCCTCGAAGCGGGGCAGCAGTCCGGGGAAGGCCCGGAACAGGGCCCGGCCGAGGCCGGGATACGAGTTGAAGGCGCCGGGGTAGACGAGGGCCGTCCTGACGCCGGGCCCGCCGACGGGCCGGGCGGCGAAGCAGCTGCCGGACGGCGATGTCCACTCGCCTCCGGCCCGGTGGACGCCGGGCAGGTCCTTGAGCGCCTGCTCGGCCTGGCGTACGAGCCCGGCCGGGTCGTCGGCGACGAGGACGGCCTTCAGCGCGGCGGGCCGGTCCCGCGCGAGCCGGTCCCAGTCGCCGCCGTCGGCGACCGTGTCGCGCAGTTCGGTGAGGCGGCGCAGCAGGCCGTCGAGGTCGTCGGCGGCCACGGGCACGACCAGGCTGCCGCCGGAGCGGGTCCAGTCGGTGGCGGCGACCTCGCCGCGGGTCTGCGCCCCGCCGAGGACGAGGTGGGCGTGGCTGCCCGCGGTGCCGGTGACGCTGACACAGGCCAGCCGGCGGCCGTCGCGGCGCCGGCGCAGCCAGGGCCGGGATTCGGCGGCGAGGAAGAACCCGGAGCCGGTGAGCGCGTCGCGGTCGACGCCGTCGGGGGCCATCGGCTGGTAGGCGTGGTGCAGGCACAGGGCGGCCCGGATCAGCGAGGCGAGCGCGGAAGCGCAGCCGGTGTCCCCGACGGCGGCGCCGGCCGCGGAGAGCGCGGTGCGCAGTGCGCCGCCGGCGCGCGGTGCGGCCCACACCCGGGCGAGGCCCGTCAGGACGGCCGGGTCGGCGGTGCCCGTCTCGACGAGTTCCACGTCGGCCGCGGTGACCCCGGCGGCGGCCAGCGCCTCCTCGGCCGCGGCGGCGACCAGTCCGGGGTCGGGGCGCGGGGAGAGGGTCGCGCAGTGGCGGACGGCGAGGGCGTCGACGGTGGCGTACACGGTGCGGTCCGGCGGCACCGAGCCGGGGCGGGTGACGACCACCGCTCCCGCGCCCTCCCCCAGCAGCGGTGCGCCGCCCGGCTCCAGCAGGTCACGGGCGAGGGTGGACTCGGGTCCGGCGGCCAGGTCGACGGCGCCGACGAGGACCGCCTCGACACTGGGGTCGAGCAGCAGCAGCCGGGCGGCGTCGAGGGCGTCGACGCCGACCGAACTGTCGGAGGAGACGGTGAAGGAGGGGCCGGTCAGGTTCCACAGGGAGGAGATGCGGGCGGCCATGATGTTGCCGATGTAGCTGAGGACTTCGTTGGCCTCGATCGAGTCGTGAATGCCGTCGCGGGCGGCCCGGGTGAGCGCGGCGAGCTGCTCGTCGGACGGGTCGAGGCCGGCCCGCGCGCACCAGGCGGCGAGTTTGCGGCCGAGCGCGTGGCGGGCGGCGTGCCCGTGGGCGCTGGGTTCCATCTCCATGCCGAGGACGACGGCGACCCGCCGCCCGGTGCCGCCGGGGGCGCCGCGCTCGTACCCGGCGTCGCGCAGCGCCTCCTCCGCGACCCGCATCATCAGCAGGTGCTGCTGGTTGAAGTGGTCGAGGTCGTTCGGCGGGATGCGGTACGCGGTGGCGTCGGCCTCGAACTCCGCGACGTACGCGGCGTCCCGGGCGCCGCCCGGCAGCGGGCCGGTCTCGAAGCCGCGCCAGCGGCGCGGGGGCAGCTCCCGTACGGCGCTGCCGCCGTCGTACCCGGCGCGTTCGAAGGCGTCGAGGGTGGTGAGGGAGCCGAAGTGGGCGCCCATGCCGATGACGGCCAACGGGGGCGGGGCCGGCCGCGGCTCTTCCGGCTCCTCCTCCCGGGCGGTCTCCGGCCCGGAGAGCACCACGTGCGCGTTGGTGCCGCCGAAGCCGAACGCCGAGACGGCGGCCCGGCGTACGCCGTCGCCGGCCGGCCACGGCACGGGTTCGCGGACCACCCGGTCGGCGACCGTGCCGGGCAGCGGCTGCCGCAGTCCGGTGGTGGGCGGCAGGGTGCCGTGACCGAGGGCGAGAACGACCTTGACCAGGCTGCTCATCCCGGCGGCGGTCAGCAGGTGCCCGATGTTGCCCTTGACCGAGCCGAGCAGCGGACCACGCCCGAAGTACCGCTCCACGCCCTCCAGTTCGGTGCGGTCGCCGATCGGGGTGCCGGTCGCGTGGCACTCGACGTACCGCACGCTCCGCGGGTCGACGCCCGCCTCGCGGTACGCGAGGTCGTACGAGGCGAGCTGGCCGTTGACGTTCGGCACCAGCAGGTGCTTGCCGGGGCCGTCGTTGCCGAGGCCGATGCCCTCGATGACGGCGAGGATCCGGTCGCCGGCGCGGCGGGCGTCGGCGAGCCGCTTGACGGCGACCATGGCGGCGCCCTGCCCGGTGATGATGCCCCGGGAGCGGGCGTCGAAGGGCTGGCTCGGCGCGCCGTCCGGCGGGTAGGCGCGCAGGTCGGAGAAGGACAGGTGGATGACGGTCGGGTCGGGCGCGCAGACACCGCCCGCCAGCATCAGATCGGCGCGCCCGGTCGCGAGCTGGGCGCAGGCCAGGTCGAGCGCGTACAGCGCGGACGAGCAGGCGGCGTCCAGGGTGAAGCGGGGACCGCCGAGCCCGAGCGCCGCGGCGACGACATGGGCGGGCAGCCCGCCGGGCCAGAGGTTGTGAGCGTCGGCGAGATGCCCGGCAGGGGCCGCGGCAGGGCCTTCGGCGGCGCCGCGGCCACCGGCCGCGCCCCGCTCTCCGGCCGCGCCCCGCTGCCCGGCCGCGCCCCGACGGTCGTCCGCCCTCGCGGCCGGGCTGACGTCCGCCGTCACGGCCGGGCTGCCGTTCTCCGTCAGGAACGGCAGCCCGGCCGCGGGGAAGCCCGCCGCCGCGAGTCCCTCGGTCACGGCGGCGTCCCACAGCCTCCCCGCTGTCCGGCCGGAGGCCGGGGTGGGGAACGGGTAGTTCCCGAACACCACCCCGGTCCTCCGGCCTTCGGCCCCGCCGGACGCGGCAGCGGGGGATGCACCCGCGTCGGCCAGGGCGTCGTGGGCCGTCCGGAGCGCCCAGTGGAACGAGCGGTCCAGTCCGGCCAGATAGCCGGCGGGCAGCAGCCCGTCGGGGACGGCGGTCTCGGCCTCGGCGCCGAGGAAGCCGCCGCGCGTGCAGGAGATGCGGTGCCGGTCCCGGTCCCCCCGCGCGCCCGGCTCGTGGGCGAGCGGATCGTGTCCGAAGATCCGCTCGCCGCCCTCGGTGCGGGAGTCCACGCCGTCCATCAGGTTGCGCCAGTAGGCGTCGGGGGTCGCCGCTCCGGGGAACAGGCAGGACAGGCCGACGATCGCGTAGGAGCCCATGGGGTTCAGCCTTTCCGGGGTCAGACCGTCACCTGGGCGACCCGGCCGCCCGGCTGCCGGAACCGGTTCTCCAGCTCGGTGTCCTCCACGGCCGTCACGTCCTCCAGGACGACGAGCACCCGGCCGTCGGGGTCGGTGGCGGTCACCGTGCAGGTCACGCCGGTCCGGCCGGGCCGGACGTCCTCGACGGCGATGAGGAAGTCGGCGTCGGCGGGCAGCGGGGCGTACAGCCGGACCCGGCCGATCTCCATGGGCAGGCAGGCCCGCCCGCGCTGCTCGCGCACCCACACCAGGACGGCCTGGAGCAGCAGGTCGGCGAGGACGGGACGGTGCAGCCGGGTGGGGTGGCCGCCGGGCGCGGGCCGCCGGCCGGCGAGCCGGGCCCGGACCAGGAGCCGTCGCTCGTCGGCGGCCAGGACCGTGCGCAGGCCGCGCAGCGACGGGCCGTGGAAGAGGGTGCCGTCGCTGTAGAGGCGGGCGGCGTCCCGGCCGGGTCCGGCGGTGCGGGCGAGCGCGGCGAGGTCGGTGCGGTCGGCCGGGGCCGGGACGGTGGCGGTGCCGAGCCGGACGCTGTAGGCGGGCCGGCCGCGGCCGGTGGCGTCGACGGCGGAGGCGAGGACGTCGGTCTCGGTGCCGTCGGCGGCGACCGGTTCCATGGACAGGCGCAGGCGGTGCGGCGGCTGGGCGTCCGGCTCGTCCCAGGCGACGCCCTTGAAGACCTTGAAGCCGTACGCCGAGGTCACCGTGCGCCCGGTCGCCGCCTCCACGGCGCCCGCGAGCAGGCCGAGCGCCGCGGTGGCGGGCAGCACCCGCCGGCCGCCGATGGTGTGGTCGGCGAGCAGGGGGCCGTCGGCCAGGTCGGCGAGGGTGCGGTCGACGACGAGCGGCTGGACGGTGCGGGTCGCGGGCGGGGCGGACAGCGGGGTGAGCGGCCCGGTGACGACGACGGTGTCGTGGGCGTGCGGCGCCGTGAACTGCTCGGCGAACAGCCCGGCCCCGGTCGCGACCGGCACCAGGGCGACCCCGCGCGAGGCGAACATCTCCCGCAGGTCGCCGGAGACCATCCCGCCGTCCCAGGCGCCCCAGTTCATGGCGGTCACCCGCGCGGAGGGCAGCTCCCGCTTCAGCCGGGCGGCGATCCGGTTCAGCGCCTCGTTGGCCATCGCGTAGTCGGACTGGCCCCGGTTGCCGAAGAATCCTGCCACGGACGAGAACAGCACCAGGTGCCGCAGCTCGGCGACCCCGCGCAGCGCGTCCAGGACGTTGCCGAGGCCGAGCAGCTTGGTGGCCAGCACCCGCCGGATCTCCTCGGGCGTCTTCTGCGCGATGAGCCGGTCGGCGAGCACTCCCGCCCCGTGCACGACCCCGGTGACCCGTCCGGCGTACGGCGTCAGCTCCCGGCGTACGGCCGCGGCGTCCGTGATGTCCACGGTCAGGTACTCCACGCGGGCCCCGGCGGCGGACAGCCGGGCGAGGTTCGCGGTGATCTCGCGGCCCGCGGTGATCTCCCGGAACCGCGCCTCCACCTCCCGGGGCAGCGGCTGCCGGCCGCCCTGCGCCAGGCGTCGGGCGATCAGCCCGCGCAGCGCGGGCCCTTCCTGCCCGGCGGCCCACTCCGGTTCGGGCGCGGGCCGGCTGCGGCCGAGCAGCAGCAGGCCGACGGGACGGGCGGAGACCAGCGCGTGCAGGCAGTCCGCGGTGATGCCCCGGGCGCCACCGGTGACGACGAGGAGATCGCCGGCGGTGAGTTCCGGTACGGCGGCGGCGCGCGGCGGCGCCGGCTCGGCGGAGGGCGCGATCGTGCGGCGGCCCGAGGCGTCGTGCGCCACGTCGGCGGGCGTGGCCGACAGGTCGGCGATCTCTTCGAGGAAGCGCGCGCCGACGGTGGTCGGGGCCAGGTCGGGGGCGAAGTCGACGGTACGGGCGAACAGTTCCGGTGCCTCGACGGCGAGCGTCTTCACCAGGCCGCCGATCCCGCCGAGCAGCGGGGAGGCGTCCCCGCCGCCCCGGAGACCGCCGGCGCCGTCGAGCCGGGTCACGGCGACGAACGCGGCCCGGCCGCCCTGCTGGGCCGCCGACCTGAGCGCGGGCAGGGCGTGCTTGGCCACCAGCAGGCCGTGCTCCAGGCGGCGCGCCCCCTCCGTCCACTCGGGCCCGGCGGCGGCCGCCAGCTGGACGACCAGATCGGCCCGTCCGCTCACCAGCGCCCCGGCCAGCTCGGCCTCCTCCCAGCTCCCCAGCTGCCGCACGGCGTCGGCCTCCGGCACGACCGGGTCACTGCCCGGCAGCACCACGACCTCCACCCGCCAGCCGTCCCCGCGCAACGCTCCGGCGAGCGGCCGGGTGAGGGTGGAGCCGTCGTGCACGAGGACGGCGGTACGGGGGTCGGCGTAGGCGCCGACGAGGGTGTGCGGCGGGGGCAGTTCGGCCGTTTCGGCGTAGGTACGGCCGATGCCCGGGGCGGAGGGGTAGGCGACGGTGAAGGACTCCGGGGCCGCCGTCGCCTCGCCGGTGACGGCGGAGGAGAGGAAGTTCGCGATGTCCTCCAGCGTGCGCAACTCGGCGAGCACTTCCGGGTCGACGTCGTCGGACACCGGATACGCCTCCTGCAACGCACCCAGAATCTGCACCCGCTTGATCGAGTCGATCCCCAGATCGGCCTCGACGTCCATCCCCGGCTCCAGCATCTCCACCGGATAGCCGGTCTTCTCCGCCACCGCCCCCAGCAAC
>NZ_DASQNH010000064.1:0-213648 GCF_035645055.1 Streptomyces sp.
ACCGACGAGGAGCACCTGTGACCCAGACCAGCGAGAACGTCACCTGGCTGACCCAGGAGGCGTACGACAAGCTCAAGGAAGAGCTTGAGTACCTGTCTGGTCCCGCGCGCACCGAGATCGCGGCCAAGATCGCCGCGGCGCGTGAGGAGGGCGACCTGCGGGAGAACGGCGGGTACCACGCGGCCAAGGAGGAGCAGGGCAAGCAGGAGCTCCGTGTGCGCCAGCTGACCCAGCTCCTGGAGAACGCCAAGGTGGGTGAGGCTCCGACGGCCGAGGGCGTGGTCGCGCCCGGCACGGTCGTGACGATCGCCTTCGACGGCGACGAGGACGACACGCTGACCTTCCTGCTCGCCTCCCGGGAGTACGCGAGCGAGTCGATCGAGACGTACTCCCCGCAGTCCCCGCTGGGCACCGGCGTCAACGGCAAGAAGGTCGGCGAGGACGCGGAGTACGAGCTTCCCAACGGCAAGAAGGCCTCGGTGAGGATCCTGAAGGCCGAGCCGTACGTCAGCTGAGCCGGCACGTCGGCTGAACCGGCCGCCGTCCCGCTCTGCCGCGCCCCCGGTGTCCGCGTGACACCGGGGGCGCTGTCGTACCGCGTCGTTCCGCCGGGCCCCGGGCGCCCACCGCGCGGGAGCGCCGGTTGGGCCCGGTCAGCCGATGACCGTGTAGCCCGCCGCGCGCAGCGCCTCGCCCACCTCGGCGCAGTGGACCGGGCCCTTCGTCTCCAGGTGCAGCTCGACCTCCGCCTCCGTGAGGCCGAGCCGGGGATCGGTGCGGACATGGCTGACGTCGAGGACGTTGGCGTCGACCAGCGACAGCACCCCGAGCAGCGTCGCCAGCGCCCCCGGGCGGTCCGTCAGCCGCAGCCGGACGGCCAGATAGCGGCCCTGCGCGGCCATGCCGTGCCGCAGCACCCGCTGCATCAGCACCGGGTCGACATTGCCGCCCGACAGCACCGCCACCACCGGCCCCTCGAAGGAGCCCGGATCGCTCAGCAGCGCCGCGACCGGGCTCGCCCCGGCCGGCTCCACGACCAGCTTGGCCCGCTCCAGACAGAGCAGCAGCGCGGTGGACAGCTCGTCCTCGGTGACCGTGCGGACCTCGTCGACCAGCGCGCCGACGATCCCGAACGGCACATCGCCGGGCCGCCCCACCTTGATCCCGTCGGCCATCGTCGCCGGGTTCTCGATCGACACCGGGCGCCCGGCCGCCAGCGAGGGCGGATAGGCCGCCGCGCCCGCCGCCTGCACCCCGACGATCCGCACGTCCGGCCGCAGCGCCTTCACCGCGACCGCGATGCCGGCCGCGAGCCCGCCGCCGCCGATGCCGACGACGATGGTGCGCACCTCCGGGCACTGCTCCAGGATCTCCAGGCCGACGGTGCCCTGGCCCGCGATGACGTCCGGGTGGTCGAAGGGGTGGATGAACACCGCGCCGGTCTCCGCCGCGTACTCCTGCGCGGCGGCCAGCGTCTCGTCGACCACATGGCCGTGCAGGCGCACCTCGGCGCCGTAGTCCCGCGTCGCGCTGATCTTCGGCAGCGGGGCGCCCTTCGGCATGAACACCGTCGCCCGCACCCCGAGCAGCGCCGACGCCAGCGCCACCCCCTGCGCGTGGTTGCCCGCGCTCGCGGCGACCACCCCGGCGGCCCGCTCCTCGGGCAGCAGCCCGGCGATCCGCACATAGGCGCCGCGCAGCTTGAACGAGCCCGTCCGCTGGAGGTTCTCGCACTTGAGGTGAACCGGCGCGCCGACCAGCTGGGTGAGGTGCCGGCTGCCCTCCATGGCCGTCACCCGGGCGATTCCCATGAGCATCTTCTGGGCGCCGCGTACGTCGTCGAGGGTGACGGTCCGAAAGGAGTCAGCGGTGCGGTAGCTCATGATTCAAGCATCGCAGTTCACGGGTGGGAAGCCGGGTTGTGACCAACCTCCGAGACTGGTTTGCGCAGCGCCGGTACGACCCGCGTCCGGGCCGCGTACCCTGTCCCCCAACCCAGCACCCCTTCATGAAGTGAGCCCCCGGCCATGCCCACAACACCTGAAATGTCGATGGACATGACGACCGTCGGTGACACCGGTCTTCTCGACACCCTCCAGCACGAGGTGGCGGTGTTCGCCCGCCGTGCCGAACAGACCCGGCTCGGCGGCGTCGGGCAGGTGCGCAACTCCATGGACCGCGCCGCGTATCTGCTGCTCAACCGGCTCGACAAGGAGGGCCCGATGGGCGTCAAGGCGCTCGCCTGCAGCATGGGCATCGATTCCTCGACGGTCACCCGGCAGGTCGCCCCGCTCGTCGACTCCGGTCTCGTCAAGCGCACCTCGCACCCCGAGGACGGCCGGGCCGTGGTGCTCCAGCTGTCCCCGCGCGGGCTGTCGCGCCTGGAGGAGGTGCGCTCCTCCAGGCGTCAGCTGATGGCCGAGTTGACGCAGGACTGGGCGCCGGAGGAGCGCGAGGCGTTCTGCGCGCTCCTGACCCGCTTCAATGTCGCGCTCTCGGACCGGATGGCGGCGGCGGTGACGGAGCCGGCCGCGCAGTCCTGACCCGCGGGCGGCTGTCCGCGCGAGGACCGTGCACGGCTCTTGACCGAAGGACCGCCCCTGGCCTCATATGAGACCGGGCCCCCGGTGGTGCCGGGGCCCGCGTCCTCAAGGTCACGGGGGAGGCGCGGTGCGACAGCGGCAGGTGCCCGACGGCAAGCGCCGGGCCCGGGAGTTCGAGGTGTTCCTGGCGGGTGCGGCGGGGCGGCTGCTGCACACCGCCACCCTGCTCACGGCGGAGCCGCCGCGGGACAATCCGCGCGCGCGGCGCCTGCTCACCCTGGCCCTCGCGCACACGTACGCGTGCTGGGACCGGCTGCGCGGCGAGGACCCGTACGACCGCGCCCGCCAGTACCTGGCCACCCGGTTCGCCCGCGAGGCCTGGCACCACTACGGCGGCGCCCTGGACCGGTTCCGCCCGGGCCCCCGCACCGCGCTCGCCCGGCTCACCCCGCAGGAGCGGCTGATCCTCGTCCTGCGGCTGTTCGAAGGGGTCGCCGAGGCGCAGACCGCCGCGCTGCTGGGCCTGCCCCGGGAACGCGTCCACACGGTCTGCGACCGCGCCACGGCGACCCTGCTGCACCCGCCGCGCACCCCGGCACCGGCGGCGCCGGAGGCGGTGCCCCGGTGAACCGGCTCGAACGGGAGGCCGCCGTACGGCGGATCATGGAGCGGGCCGCCCCGACGGTGCCGCCGGATCTGCCCGCGCAGGTGCTGCGGCGGGGCGGCCGGATGCTGCGCCGCCGGGTGCTCGCCCGCCGGGCGGGGCGCCTGCTGCTGCTCGCGGCGGTCGTGGCGTTCACGGTGTGGGCGCTGACCGCCCGCCCGTGGGTGGAGCCGCCGTCCCGGACGACTCCACCGCTCACGGGCTGGTGAGCGACGCCGCTCAGCCGAGCGCCTGCTGGAGGTCCTCCAGCAGGTCGTCGACGTTCTCGATGCCCACCGAGAGGCGCACCAGGTCGGCCGGGACCTCCAGCGCCGAGCCGGCCGCGGAGGCGTGCGTCATCCGCCCGGGGTGCTCGATCAGCGACTCGACGCCGCCCAGGGACTCGCCGAGCGTGAAGATCTTCGCGCGGTTGCAGACCTCGACCGCCGCCTCCTCGCCGCCCTCGACCTGGAAGGAGACCATGCCGCCGAACGCCCGCATCTGCTTGGCGGCGACCTCGTGACCAGGGTGGTCGGGCAGGCCGGGGTAGA
Organism: Streptomyces sp.; assembly: GCF_035645055.1. Classification (GTDB taxonomy): domain Bacteria; phylum Actinomycetota; class Actinomycetes; order Streptomycetales; family Streptomycetaceae; genus Streptomyces. The sequence goes on from NZ_DASQNH010000064.1 coordinate 3,738, forward strand.
GGACGCGGGTGACGCGCGCGTGCCGGGTCAGCATGTCGGCGATCTTCGTGGCGTTCTCGCTGTGCCGGTCCATGCGCACCGACAGCGTCTTGGTGCCGCGCAGCACCAGCCACGAGTCGAACGGTCCGGCGACCGCGCCCATGGCGTTCTGGTGGTACGCCAGCTCCTCGCCCAGGGTCTCGTCGGCGGTGATCAGGGCGCCGCCGACGACGTCCGAGTGGCCGCCCATGTACTTGGTCAGCGAGTGCACGACGACGTCCGCGCCGAGCGCCAGCGGCTGCTGGAGGTAGGGCGTGGCGAAGGTGTTGTCGACGACGAGCCTGGCGCCCGCGTCCCGGGCGACCTGGGCGACGGCGGCGATGTCGGTGACGCCGAGCAGCGGGTTGGACGGCGTCTCGACCCACACCGCCTTGGTCTTCGGGGTGATCGCGGCCCGTACGGCGGCCGGGTCGCTGGTGTCGGCGACCGACCACTCCACGCCCCAGCGGGAGACGACCTTGGCGAACAGCCGGAAGGTGCCGCCGTACGCGTCGTTCGGGATGACCACGTGGTCGCCGGGGCTGAGCAGCGTGCGCAACAGGCAGTCCTCGGCCGCCAGTCCGGACGCGAACGCGAGGCCGCGGCGGCCGCCCTCCAGGGCGGCGAGGTTCTCCTCCAGGGCGGTCCTGGTGGGGTTGGCGCTGCGGCTGTACTCGTAGCCGCCGCGCAGGCCGCCGACGCCGTCCTGCTTGTAGGTCGACACCTGGTAGATGGGCGGGACGACCGCGCCGGTCAAGGGGTCGGCGGTGTTGCCCGCGTGGATCGCGAGCGTCTCGAAGTGCTGACTGATGTGCCTGTCGCTCATGGGCACCGAGCGTAGTGCGCGAACGGAGCGGATGACGTCCCCCGACAGACGAGGGAAAACCCTCACCGGTGGAGCGCCGGCGGAGCTCCGCCGGGCCGGGAGTTTTCCACAGGCTCTTTTCCACAGGGCGCCGACCGGGTTGGCCAATTGTCACAGGCGTCTGGAACGCTGGAGGCATGGAGATTCTCTGGGTCCTGATGGCGCTGCTCATGCTGAGCTTCGTGCTGCTCCCCTACCTCAGGCGCCGGCGCGGCATGATCGAGCAGGTCCCGCCCGGCCACCCGGACGCCGCGGACCCGGCGAACTACGGCTTCGTGCGCCAGGAGGAGCTGGACGTCCGCATGCCCGGCCCCGACCAGGACCTGCTGGACGTCCTGGACCTGGTGCAGCGCACCCAGGACTACCGCGCGGCGGCCCAGCTGCTGGCCGGCACCGAGGCGGCCGGCGAGCTGCGCTGGCAGCGGGTGCAGGCCTTCGCGGGCGCCGCGTCCCTGGAGCTCCAGCAGCGCCCGGGCAACGCCGGGGAGACGCCCGGCGGCCAGTGGCTGCGGGTCTGGCGGGCCGAGCAGCCCAAGGACGCGGGCGGCGCGGCGGTGCACGCCGAGTTCCTGGTCCAGCAGGCGTGGCGGACGGCGACGCCGGGCACGGACGAGTTCCGGATCATCATGGAGGAGGCGCGGGCGGCTTGCGGTGACGCGGCGCTGCTCGCCCCCGGCGACCCGGTCCCGTACATCGTCGAGCTGTCGGTGGCCCGCGGCCTCGCCTATCCGCGCGGGGAGTTCGAGCAGCTGTGGCTGAAGATCCTCGACCGGGCGCCGAACCACATGGGCGCGCACCTGGCCGCCCTGCACTACTGGTGCGAGAAGTGGCACGGCTCGCGCGAGCTGGCGACCTCCTTCGCGGAGGCCGCGGCGGCCCGCGCGCCGCAGGGCTCCCTGCTGGCGGCGATGCCGCTGTTCTCGGTGTTCGAGCACCTGCCCGAGGTGAATCTGGTCAGCGGGTTCTATCAGAGCGAGGTCGTGACCAAGGCGATCCACGGCGCGCTGCACGCGGTCCACTCGGCCCGTGCCGACGATCCGATGCTGGCGCACGTCCGCCATCTGCTGGTGTTCTTCCTGGTGCGGGGCGAGCGCTGGGCGGAGGCCATGGACCAGCTGATCCATGTCGACGGCCATGTCGGCGCCCTGCCGTGGACGCTGTCGCCGGACCCGGCGGCGGAGTTCGCGGTCTACCGCGCGCTGGCGGTGGCGGGCTACGAGGCGAACGGCGGCAGCCCGGCGACCCTGCCGCACTGAGCGGACCGCTGCGCCATATGACGTTGCTCCCCTGACCTCCGGTGAGGCATCGTTTCCTCCCACATCGCTTTGCCATGTCCATTTTCAGCAATGCTGTGGGGGGAACGGCCCATCATGGGCGCAACTCTGCGCGCGCTGCGCGCCCTCGTCCTGCTCGCCGGCTTCTATCTGCTCGGCTTCGTCATGCTCGGCGCCCTGGCCGCCGTCGACTGGGCCTTCGCCGAGGCCGGCGTCGGCGCCCTCACCGCCAAGATCTGGTTCATCAGCGCGCTGGTGGCCCTCCCCGTCGTCCAGGGCATGTTCGCGCTGCGCCCTCCCAAGGACGAGCCGCCGCCCGGTCTGGCCGTCACCCCCGAGCGGGAACCCGCACTGTGGGCCGCCGTACGCGAGCTGGCCGAGCGGACCGGCACCCGCGCCCCCGACGAGATCGTGCTCACCGGCGACGTCAACGCGGCCGTCGCCGAGGACACCCGGCTGCTCGGCCTGCTCCCCGGCCGCCGCCGGATGTACCTCGGCCTTCCGCTGATGGCGGGCCTGAGCGAACCCCAGCTCCGCTCCGTCCTCGCCCACGAGTTCGGCCACTACATCCACCACGACACCCGCCTCACCGCGCTCACCCTGCGCGGCCGTCGCCAGGTCATGCGCACCGTCGCCAACCTGCACGAGCGGTCGCGGGCGAAGGCCGCCAAGGAGCAGGCCCGGCAGGAGAAGAAGAACGCCAAGCGGATCGCCCGCGGCAAGGAGGCCGCAGCGGTCGACCCCGGCCCGGCGGGCCTGAGCTACCGCCTCGCCGCCAAGCCGTTCCTCTGGTACGGCACCTTCTACCTGCGCGCCTCCCAGGGCGTGGCCCGCCGGCAGGAACTCGCCGCCGACCTGGCCGCCGCCCGCGTCGCCGGCCGTGACGCCACCGCCTCCGCCCTGCGCGAGATCCCCGTCCTGGACGCCGCCCACGACTTCTACCTCCAGTCGTACGCCACCCTCGGCACCGGCGCCGGACTGCTGCCGCCGCCCGGCGAGGTCTTCGGCGGCCTGCGCCGGCTGCTCGCCGCCCGCGCCGCCGAACTCGACGAGATGCGCGCCGGCCTGCCGGCCCAGGAGCAGTCGCCGTACGACTCCCACCCGCCGATCGCCGAACGCGTCGCCCGGATCGAGGAACTCCCCGACGACGGCCGCACCCCGGCCGGCGCCCGCCCCGCGCTCGACCTGCTCGCCGACCCCGCCCGCGCCTTCGCCGAACTGGAGGAGGCGGTCCTCACCCCCGAGGCGCAGCGGCTGCGCCGGGCCGCGGACTGGCCGGAGCTGTTCCACGGGTCGATGCTCTGGCAGGCCGAGCAGGACGCGGAGCCGCTGCGCCGGGCCGTCGCCGAGACACACGGCGGCGACGGCTCCCTCGCCGCGCTCCTCGACGCCGCCGACGCGGGCCGGCTGTGGCAGCTCGCCGACCTGCTGCCCAAGTCCCCCGAGGCGCAGTCCGCCACGGGCCGCGCCGCCCGCGAGTTCGCCCGGCCCCAGCTGCGCGCCCGCCTCGCCCGCCTGGTCACCGCGGAACTCGCCCGCCAGGGCCGGGCGCACTGGGAGCTGTCCTGGACCGACGCGGCCCGGCTGCGCCTGCCGGACGGGCACGAGGCGTGGCTGAAGCAGGCGCTGGACGCGGCGGTGAACGACGTACCGGACACCACGCAGCTGCGCAGACTCCTCACGCCGACGCACTGACGCCGACGCACTGACCCCGGCCCCAGGGCAGGGGCAGGGCACCCCACCCCCAAGGACAGACACCCGCATGCACATAGTCATCCCCCTCCTCGTCCTCCTCATCGGTCTCGTCATCTGGTTCCGCAAGCACACGAAGGGACCGGGCGGTGTACGCACCGGGGACCTGCCGAAGGCGGCGGCCAAGCTGGGTTTCCTGCCCGGCGACCGGCTCGACACCGACCACGACCGCGCCCCGGATCCGCGGGTCACGGCCGTCCGGGAGGCGGTGCGGGCCGGGGACTGGCGGGCGGGCGCCGAGTGGCTGGCCGAGGCCGGGCGGGACTGGCAGGAGCGGAACCGGCGCGCCGGCGTGCTGGCGCGGGCCGCCGTCCAGGACGACGCGTGGCTGCTGGCCTGGCGCACCGCGCGCCCGGAGGACCCCGGCGCGGCCCTGGTGCACGCCGAGTCGCTGATCGACCTGGCCTGGGAGATCCGCGGCGGCGGGTACGCGCGGTACACCACCGGCGAGCAGTTCGCGGGCTTCCACCGGGTGCTGGAGCAGGCCGGGGAGGCATGCGCGCACGCCCAGTCGCTCGCGGGCGACGACCCGTGCCCGTTCATCGCGGAGCTGCCGCTGGCGATGGGCCAGGGCTATCCGCACGACCGCTTCGAGAAACTGTGGGCGGAGATCCTGGAGCGCGACCCGCACCACCTCGCCGCGCACTCCGCCGCGCTCCAGTACTGGTGCGCCAAGTGGCGCGGCTCGCACGAGCTGGCGGAGGAGTTCGCCCGGTCGGCGGCGGAGAAGGGGCAGCCGGGCCGGCTCCTGACCGCGCTGCCGCTGCGGGCGTACATCGAGTACGAGATCGCGCACGACGACCTCAACCGGGACGAGTACTACAAGCGCCCGGAGATCGTCGCGGCGGTCGACGCGGCCCTGGCCGACGTGGCCGCGGCGGCTGCCGCGGACCCCGACGACCGGCGGATCCCGCAGGTCCGCCACCTGCTGGCCAGCCTGCTGTTCTGGCAGGACCGCCACGAGGCCGCGGTCGAGCAGTTCCGCCTGGTCGACGGCTACATCGACGCGGTGCCGTGGTCGTTCCGGGGCAGCCGGGAGGCGATGATCAAGGCGTACACGGGGGAACGGGACTACAGCGCGGCGCAGGTCCTCAAGTCCCGCGGCGGAATCTGACCGCCCGGCCGGACGTTGCCACAGACGCCCCGCCACCACACCGCCCGGCCCCGGTATCCCGGTACTAGGAGGAAACCCATGCTCTTCGGACGTACGCCCGTCCTGCCCACCCCCGAGCAGGCGCTCGAGGGCCGCCCGGAGCCGTCCTTCACCGTCCCCGAACGCCACACGGTCCTCGGCACACCCCTCCTCGGCCCCTATCCGGAGGGCCTGGAGACCGCCGACTTCGGCCTGGGCTGCTTCTGGGGCGCCGAGCGCGCGTTCTGGCAGCTTCCGGCGGGTGTGTACACCACTCTGGTCGGCTACCAGGGCGGCCACACCGAGCACCCCACCTACGAGGAGGTCTGCTCGGGCCTGACCGGCCACACCGAGGTCGTCCGCGTGGTCCACGACCCGGCCGTCATCTCCTACGACCGCCTCCTGAAGACCTTCTGGGAGTCCCACGACCCGACCCAGGGCTTCCGCCAGGGCAACGACGTCGGCACCCAGTACCGCTCGGCGATCTACACCCACACCCCCGAACAGGCCGCCACCGCCGAGTCCTCCCGCGAGGCCTACCAGAAGGTTTTGACCGCCTCCGGCCACGGCCGCGTCACCACGGAGATCCTCCCGGCCGCGGACCGCCCCTTCTACCCGGCCGAGGCCTACCACCAGCAGTACCTTTCGGACGCCAAGAACCCGAACGGGTACTGCGGGCTGGGCGGGACCGGCGTGTCCTGCCCGATCGGGGTCGCCGAGGCAGATGGCTGAGCCCTGCCACGAGAGGTGAGCGACATCGGTGCCGGATCGGGGTCCTTCGCTTCCCGCCCGGGCCCCACGCAAACCGCTGCACGGGGGGGGGATCCCGCCGTGTTCTACGATCACCTGGCTTGCGTCGAACAGCCGCCGAGAATCCGCCATGTCCGCCCGGGGAGCCCGGAGTTCCGCGGGGCAGGGTTCCGGCCGCGCGGGACATGGGAGGGGAACGCAGCACATGCGGAATCGTTTGACCCGGGGTACGGCGACACTGGTCGGCCTCGTCCTCGCCGGGACCGGCCTCGGTGCCGTGGGCGCCGCGCCGGCGGCGGCCAGCTCGTACGACTGCCCGGCGGGGTACTTCTGCGGCTGGTCGGGCGAGAGCGCCACCGGCTCCATGTGGAAGACCAGCAAGAGCGTCGCGGACCTGGGCGCCTGGGACGACAAGATCCGCTCGTACGTGAACCGTACGAAGATGATCGCCTGCGTCTACGAGGACAAGGACTACTCGCCGTGGGGCGGCTACTTCCCGCAGGACCCGAACTCGCCGGGTGAGCTCAGCTCGTCCCCGACCGCGACCACCAGCTCGATCAAGTTCGTGCGCACCGAGCGCGAGTGCAGCCAGACCGCCTACCCGCGCTGGTACTCGGAGACCTCGCCGAAGGCGCAGGGCTTCGGGGACATGAACGGGGACCGCAGGGCGGACGTCCTCGCCCGCGACGACGCGGGGCGGCTGTGGTTCACGCCGGGCAACGGCACCGGCCGGCTCATCGGCAGCGGCTTCAACGGCATGAGCACCCTCACCCGGCACGGCGACTTCAGCCGCGACGGGCGGGAGGACCTCATCGCCCGCGAGGCGGCCACCGGGAAGCTGTGGCTCTACCCCGGCACCGGCACGGGCTCCCTGGGCAGCCGCCTGCTGCTCGGCTCGGGCGGCTGGAACAGCATGAGCAAGATCACCGCCTTCGGCGACCTGACCGGTGACGGCCGGTCCGACCTGCTCGCGGTCGAGAAGGCCACGGGCAAGCTGTGGCTCTACCCGGGCACCACCACCGGCAGGCTCGGGTCGCGCAAGCTGCTCGGCTCCGGCGGCTGGAACAGCATGAACGCCCTCGTGGGCATCGGCGACGTGAACGGCAACGGCCGTGCCGACCTGTACGCCCGCGAGGCGGCCACCGGCAAGCTGTGGCTGTACCCGGGCACCACCACCGGCAAGCTCGGCGCCCGCAAGCTGGTCGGCTCCGGCGGCTGGAACGCCATGGCGGACTTCATCCCGGTCGGCGACTTCTCCGGCGACGGGCGTCCCGACCTCGCCACGGTGACCAATGACAAGTACGTCATCGACGGCTACCCGGGCCACCTGGGCTGGCTGGTCACGTACCAGGGCCGGGAGACCGGCACTCTGTCGGCGGGCGAGCGGACCGACGGCGAGTGGTGGGGCCTCAACGGCCTCAGCTAGCAGTCACCCGGGCCGCCGGCCTCACCGGCCGGCGGCCTCCCGTCCGGCAGGGGACGTCAGATCGTCGCCGTGTCGATCACGAAGCGGTAGCGGACATCGCTGGCGAGGACCCGCTCGTACGCCTCGTTGATCTGGTCCGCGCGGATCAGCTCGATCTGCGCGCCGAGGCCGTGCTCCGCGCAGAAGTCCAGCATCTCCTGGGTCTCGGCGATGCCGCCGATCATGGAACCGGCGAGCGTCCTGCCGCCGCCGATCAGCGAGAACAGGTTGAGGGAGATCGGCTCCTCGGGGGCGCCCACGTTCGCCAGGGTGCCCTCGGTCTTCAGCAGCGACAGGTACGCGCCGAAGTCGAGCGGGGCGGAGACCGTGGAGACGATCAGGTCGAAGGTGCCGGCCAGCTCCTCGAAGGTCTTCGGGTCGCTGGTGGCGTAGTAGTGGTCGGCGCCCAGCTTCAGGCCGTCGTCCTTCTTGCGCAGCGACTGCGACAGCACCGTCACCTCGGCGCCGAGCGCGTGCGCGATCTTCACGCCCATGTGACCGAGGCCGCCGAGACCGACGATCGCGACCTTCTTGCCGGGGCCGGCGCCGAAGCGCTTGAGCGGGGAGTAGAGGGTGATGCCGGCGCACAGCAGCGGCGCGGCGACGTCGAGGGGCAGGCCGTCGGGGATGCGGACGACGTAGTTCTCGTCGACGACGATCGTCTGGGCGTAGCCGCCGTAGGTGGGCTCGCCGTCCTTGCCGATGCCGTTGTACGTCGGGACGTTGCCCTTGACGCAGTACTGCTCCCGGCCGGCCTTGCAGTTCACGCACTCGCGGCAGGAGTCGACCATGCAGCCGACGCCCACGCGGTCGCCGACGGAGAACTTGGTGACACCCGAGCCGACCGCGGCGACCACACCGGCGATCTCGTGGCCGGGGACCATCGGGAAGATGGCCTCGCCCCAGCCTTCGCGGGCCTGGTGGATGTCGGAGTGGCAGATGCCGGCGAACTTGATGTCGATCAGGACGTCGAACTCGCCGGGTTCCCGCCGCTCGATGGTGGTGCGCTCCAGCGGCGCCTTGGCGGAGGGTGCGGCGTATGCGGCGACAGTGGTCATGCCGAGGGGTCTCCTAGCGGGGGATGAACGTGCCCGGCTGCCTTCTGTCCGTCTTCTCTCCGGGCACGCCCCCCAGCGTCGAGGATTTCACCCGGGTCACCCAGACCACGCTGTTGCGTACGTTCGCCGTGCGTACCACTGGCGGGGTCAGGCTCGTCGTCGTACGACCGTGAATACTGGACCGTATGGAAGAACAGCTCGACACCGTGCCCGAGCCCGCCGAGGGCCGGGGGGCCGGCCTGGACCGGCGGGCGGAGCTGAGCGAGTTCCTGCGCACCCGGCGGGCCCGGCTGAAGCCGGAGGACGTGGGCCTGCCCGACTTCGGGCGGCACCGCAGGGTGCCGGGGCTGCGGCGTGAGGAGCTGGCTCAGCTCGCCGGGGTCTCGGTGGCCTACTACACCCGGCTGGAACAGGGCAACGGGCGCAATGTCTCGGCGGAGGTCCTGGACTCGATCGCCCGCGCGCTGCGGCTGAGCGACGCGGAGCACGCCCATCTGACGCATCTGGCGAAGCCGAAGCAGCACCGCAAGCGGGCGGCCGGGCGCACCCAGCAGGTGCGCGGGGCGCTGCGCCAGCTGCTGGACACGATGGACGGCGTTCCCGCGTACGTCGTGGGCCGCCGCTCGGACATCCTGGCCTGGAACCGCATGGCGGCGGCGCTGTTCGGCGACTGGTCGGAGCTGCCGGAGCGGGAACGGAACTGGGCGCGGCTGGTGTTCCTGCGGCCGGACTACCGTGATCTGTTCACGCACTGGGAGCAGAAGGCGTCGGACGTGGTCGGCTACCTGCGCCTGGACGCGGGCTGCCATCCGGACGATCCGCGGCTGTCGGCGCTGGTCGGCGAGCTGTCCGTGAAGAGCGAGGACTTCCGGCGGCTGTGGGCCCGGCACGACGTCAAGGAGAAGGCGTACGGCGTGAAGCTGCTGCGGCATCCGCTGGTCGGCGAGCTGACGCTGTCCTTCGAGACGTTCCGGATGGTCGACGACGGTGAACAGTCCCTGGTGACGTATCACGCCGAGCCGGGCTCCCCGTCGGCGGACGCGCTGCGCCTGCTGGCGAGCTGGGGGGCGGATGCGAAGACCTCGGCACCGTCGGTCTGACGACGGCGCCGAGGCCTCAGCGAGTGACTGCTACTTGCCGTAGTAGGCGTTGTAGATCGAGATCGTGGACTTGTTGCCGTTCTTGTCCGTGATCTTGGCGTGGAAGGAGATGGCCTTCCCCTTCGCCGGGTTCTTCACGGTGATCTTGCCGTTCGTGACCGTGAGCTTCTTCCAGGTCTTGCCGTAGTCGTACGAGGCGTAGACGTGCAGCGCCTTGAGGTTGCTGCCCTTGGCCGCGCCCTCGACGGTGACCGGGAAGGTGGCGGTCTTTCCGGCGGTGACCTTGCCGTCCAGGCCGGTCACGGCGTGGAAGCGGGCCGTGGAGGCCGGGAGCTTCGCCGAGTCGGCCGGCTTCTTGGAGCGGAAGGTCCAGCCGGCGTCGATCCGGGTGGAGGAGGCGGTGACCTTGCTGCTCCGCTTGACCGAGGTGGTCAGCTTGTACGCCGCGTCGCCGGACGGGACCTTGAACACCTTCTCGCCGAACAGCGGGTCGTCGTTGGTGCCGACCTTGGTGCCGTTGCGGTAGAGGGTGGTGGCCACCGAGGTGAACAGGGACGAGCCGGGGTTCTTCGACGAGTCGGCGAACAGCGGCAGGTAGCCGTAGATCTCGTTGCCGTCCCGCCAGAGCCCGAACTCGCTGTTCATGGTCGGGCCGAAGACGGGCTTCTGGACCGTCCTGGAGTAGCTCTGGCCGGCCTTGAGGGCGAGACCGGAACCGATCGAGTAGTACGACTCGGAGACCGGCCAGCCCTCCGCGTCCACCCCGCCGTACTGCTCGAACTCCAGGTCCCACCGGACGCCGCCCTGCGTGGACAGGTTCAGCGTGCGGGTGCCGGGGATGTTCTGCGGGATGGCGATGGAGGAGGCGCTGTAGCTGCCGGGCAGCCAGCCGACGGCGGAGATCGCGCCCTTCTTCCCGGCGGCCTGGGCGCCCATGGCGACCTTCACGCGGGCCAGGTCACCGGGCTTGTAGTGCTTGGTGTAGCCGGTGGCGACCTGCTTCACCTCGGCACCGGTGCTGATGTCGTACTGCTCGTTGGCGCCCTTGGTCCAGTGGCCCTCCCACTGCTGGGACAGCGAGCCGTCGGTGACCTGCGGGCCGAGGTGGGCGGTGCGGAAGTTCTCGAACGACTCGAGGCCCCAGCCGTAGACGTAGACGCTGTCGCGGGTCTCCACGGTGAAGTCGGTCGAGAGGTAGGCGGCCTTGGCGGCGGCGTTCGGCACGGTGATGTTCACCGGCTTGGCCCTGCGCGCGTCCAGCGTGATCGTGGTGTTCTTGGTGACGCTCAGCTTGGGCTGGGCGAGCCAGTCGGCCCCCTCGAACTTCTCGGGGTCCGCGCCCACGAAGATGCCCGCGTTGAGGACGTAGCTGCCCTTGGGGACGCGGGCGGTGACGGTGCCGTCCGGGTCGTACGGCGTGTACCACTTGTTCTTGCCCAGGCCGGTGAGGCCGTCCAGGCCGGCGCTGTAGTTCTTCGTCGGCTGCCCGGCGCGGTCCAGCACCTTCAGGGTGACGTCGTACGACTCCACCTCGCGCTGCACGGCCGCCGCGGTGCGCACGGTCTGGCCGCCGCCCGTCGCCGTCACGTACGCGGAGTAGGCGCCGTCGAGGGTGCCGCCCAGCTTGGTGTTGACGGTGAAGTCGACGGAGGCCGTGCCGCCGGCCGGGACCGCGACCTTGGTGGCGCCCAGCTTGAAGAAGCCCGCCGGGGCCGCCTGGCCCTTGGGGTTGGTGGCCTTGGCGGACAGGGTCAGGGTGACGTCCTGCTTGCCGAGGTTGCGGTAGGTGAGCTGCTTGGTGACGGGCTTGTCGTCGGTGTGCGGCCACTGCTGCACACCGAAGCTCACCGACACCGGCTCGGCGACCACGGTCTGCTTGATCGCCTTGTCGACCTGGATACGGCCCGAGCCCTGCTCGAACGGCGTGTAGGCGCCGCCCTTGGTGGACGCGGTCAGCGCGGCCTTGAGCTGGGCGCCGGTCCAGTCCGGGTGCTGCTGCTTGAGGATGGCGGCGGCGCCCGCGACGTGCGGGGTGGCCATCGACGTACCGGAGATGGTCAGGTAGCCGGCCGGCTTCTCGCCGACCTCCTGGGCGAGGACGCTGCCCTTGGCCGAGGCGGCGGTGATGTCCACGCCGGGCGCGGTCACGTCCGGCTTGACCGCGCCGTCGCCGAGGCGCGGGCCGGTGCTGGAGAAGCCCGCCAGCTCGTCCTTGTCGTCGACGGCGCCGACGGTGAGCGCGGCGTCCGCGGTGCCGGGCGAACCGACCGATTCGGGACCGGCGTTGCCCGCGGCGATCGCGAACAGCACGCCCTTCTCGGCGGACAGCTTGTTGACCGCCGCCTCCAGCGGGTCGATCTCCGGGCTGTCCGGGCCGCCCAGGCTCATGTTGATGACGTCGGCGCCCTGCTCGGCCGCCCACTCCATGCCCGCGAGGATGCCGGAGTCGTCTCCGTAGCCGGAGTCGTCGAGGACCTTGCCGTTGAGGATGTCGGCGCCGGGCGCGACACCCTTGTACTTGCCGCCGGACTTCGCGCCGGTGCCGGCCGCGATCGAGGCGACGTGCGTGCCGTGGCCGAACTTGTCGCCGGCGTCGGCCGCCTTGGTGAAGTTCTTGGACGCGACCACCTGGTCCTTGAGATCGGCGTGGGTGGCGTCCACACCGGTGTCCAGGACGGCGATCTTCACGCCCTTGCCGTCGTAGCCGGCCGCCCACGCCTTGGGGGCGCCGATCTGCGCGACGGACGTGTCGAGGTTGACGCGGCGCACACCGTCGAGCCAGACGTGCGCGATCCCGGCGGCGGTGCTGTCGCCGTTGGTGACCGCGTCCCACAGCTCGTGGGTGTCCGCGTACGGGGTCTGCACGGCGTCCGCGTTCAGGGCCTTCAGGCTGTGGCGGAGGGTGCCCGCGTCCCGGACCTCACCCTTCGCGGCGCCCGCGGCGCCCCGGTAGCCGACGATGACCTTCAGGCCCTGCTTCTGGGCCTTGCGGGTGGCGGACTTGTTCAGCTCGGTGACGTCGAACAGCCGCTGGTCGAGCTTGCCGGTGGCGACCAGGCGGGCCGCGTCGGCGGGTATGACGAGCGTGTGCCCGCCGGCCTTGCGGATCTGTACGGGTATGTGCTCGCGCCCCTTCGCCGGCTGCACGCCGACGACGCGTCCCTTGGCGTCCACCGTGACCCGGTCACCGGTGATCAGGGTGATGTGGTGCTGGGACGTCATTTCGGCGCTGCTGTGAGCAGGTTGCCCGGCCTTCGCCGACGCCGGGGTGGTCAGTCCCGCGGCGAGGGCCACGGCGGCCGCGGTGGCAACCGCGGCGGCGCCCGCTCTCTTCACTTGTCTGCGCAAAACTCCCCCTGGAGTTGAGGTACCGGGCGAATTCCCCGTTCACCCGGCCGGGGTGGTCCCGCGCACATGCTCGTCACCCCCCGGAACTGGAAGTATGCCGGGGGGTGTTCTGCCGCCTCAAGAGAGGTTCGTGTCACGAGTTCGCTATAGAAACGCGCCGACTCGGGCCCATCGCGGAGGGTTCCTCGGAATTGTTCTCCTTGACCACGATGGTTCCCTTCCGGATCGTCACCGGCCGGGGCCCTTCCGGCGAGCGCGGAGCAGCCCGGCCGGACATACGCGGATGCCGCCTCCCCGGGAGGGGAGGCGGCATCTTCGGCCGAGGTTGAGCCCGCGTCAGATCGCGGAGCCCGCCTTCCACTGCGCCCAGTCCATGTTCCAGCCGTTGAGGCCGTTGTCCGGGGCGATCGTCTTGTCGCCGGTGTTCTTCACGACGACGACGTCACCGACGATCGAGTTGTTGAAGAACCAGGCGCCCGGCGTGTTCGGGTCGTCGGCGCCCTTGGTGTCGGACAGGCCCACGCAGCCGTGGCTGGTGTTCGCGCTGCCGAAGATGGACTTCGCGCCCCAGTAGTTGCCGTGGATGAAGGTGCCGGACGTGGACAGGCGCATGGCGTGCGGCACGTCCTTGATGTCGTACTCGCCCTTGCCGTCGTCGTCGGTGAAGCCGACCGTGGCGCCGTTCATCCGGGTCTCCTTGAACTTCTCGGAGATCACCATCTGGCCCTCGTACGTCTTGTTGTCGGGCGAGCCGGCGGAGATCGGGATGGTCCTGATGACCTTCCCGTCCTGCATGACCTGCATCTGCTTGGTCTCGGCGTCGACGACGGAGACCTGGTTGCGGCCGATGGTGAAGGAGACCGTCTTCTGCTGGACGCCGTAGACGCCCTCGGCACCCTCGACGCCGTCGAGCGAAAGCTTCAGGGTGACCTTGGAGCCCTCCTGCCAGTACTCCTCCGGACGGCAGTCCATGCGGTTGGCGTTGAACCAGTGGCAGGCGACCTCCTGGCCGCTGCTGGAGGAGACGGTGATGCCCTTCTGGACGTCCGCCTTGTTGGTGATCGCCTTGTCGAAGTTGATCGACACGGGCATGCCCACGCCGACCGTGGAGCCGTCCTCCGGAGTGAAGGAGCCTATGAAGCTGTTGTCCGGGGAGACCGTGGTGAAGGAGGCGTTCTCGTGGGCCTCGCGGCCGTCGGCATCCGTCGCGGTCACCGCGATCTTGTAGGTGGTGGCGCGCTCCAGCTGGGCGCTCGGCTTCCAGCTGGCCTTGTCCGCCGATATCTCACCGGCGACGGCGGTGCCGTCCGCGGTGGTCATCTTCACCTCGGTGAGGGTGCCCTTGCTCACCGTGACGGCTGCCGAGTTGTTGATGGAGGCATTGTTCGAGCCGTCCGCAGGCGTGATCTTGATCTGGGCCTCGGAGGTCTTCTGCGCCGCCGCCTCGTCGACCTTGGCCTGCGAGGCGTCGTTGCCCTCGTTCCCGGAAGCCTCCTCGCCGCCGGAACAGGCCGAGAGCACCAGCACACCGCCGAGCAGTGCGGACGCGACCGTGAGGCCCTTGCGCCGCTTACTGTTCGTCATCACACGCTTCTCCATCGTTGCCGATTCCCCAAAAACCCCGAGAGTCCCCGTTAAGAGGTTTCAACGCTACGACCGGTTCGTCCCGTTCCACATTCCTCGTATGTGTGGGGCACACCACGTCCGCCGCCGGGCGGAACAGTGCGGGTGTCGGTCAGTGCGCCCCTTGAGACGAGAAAACCCCGGGGCGCGGTTGCCGCCCCGGGGCACTATTTTCCCCGCCGCGCTCAGCCGCCCGACACCCGGCCGCCGTTCTCGCCGTCGCCCTCGTCGTCGTATGCGTCGTCCTCGTCGACATCATCCTCGTCGAGGTCCCAGTCCGGCGAATCCGGGTCGTACTCCACGTGCTCGCTGCTCCAGGAGGCCTGCTGCAGTTCGACCCCCGGCACCTCGCCGACCAGGTCGAACGGGTCGACGAGATGGGCCAGGGCCTCCGCGGTGTCCTCCGTCACAGCGCTCTCGGCGTGTACCCGTTCCGCGGCCGGCATATCCGGCTCGCCGGCAAGCCGGCGCAGCGCGGCCTTGGTGACCGCGTCCTCGTCCGTCACTTCGAGGACGAGTTCCACTCGAAGCCGTACAAAACGTGATGTCTCTGCAGTGCTCATGACGCGAGCGTACGGCCCGGGGCGCCCGTGACTTTCCCGTGACCCGCGCCTTTCACTAACATCGCCCCACACGGCCAATTCGCCAGCGCCACAAGGGGATCGATATTCCGTGTCATCCGCTCGCCGTCCGTTGCTGACCGCCGCCGCCGCGGGCACCCTGCTGGGCGCCCTGTGGTTCGTCCCCTCCGCGAACGCGACGGCGGACGCCCCGGCCAGACAGCAGGCTTCGACCCCGCAGCTCTCGCACGTCATCCAGACGACGCAGGCCAGGGCGGCCTCCGCGGCCTCCGCGGCCACCACCGCCTCGCTGAGCACGTCCGGGAGCGAGACCCGGCTCGCCGACACCGGCAGCTTCGACAGCACCCCGTACGTCGTCGGCGGCACGCTCTGCCTGACCCTGGGCGCCGGATTCGTGGTGTATTCGGTGCGCAGAGAGCGCCTTGGGCTGTAAGTGACCTTTATTGATCCGGCTTGACGCGTTCTCGGCGCGGCCTTCATAGTCCGCTCATGAAGAGATCATCGGGCGCGCGGCTGGGCGCCGTGGCTGCTGTGAGCGTGCTGTCGCTCGCCCTCGTCACGGGCTGTTCGGAGAGCGGGTCGGACGGGGAGAAGGATTCCGGCTCGCAGGACAAGGCCTCTGCCGCGAAGGCGCTGAGCGCCGCGGAGCTGCAGAAGCTCATCGTCGCCAAGGGCGACGTGGACGGGTTCACGTTCAGCGCCGTCGACAAGACGGAGTTCCCGGCCGACAAGAAGGCCATCACGGGCGACGAGAAGTGCAAGCCGCTCACGTACGTGATGAGCGGTCTGGCCCCGGGCGACGCCGCGGCCGAGACGAACACCATGGCGACGGAGGAGAAGTCGCCGACCGACACCGCCTCCAAGTCCCTGGAGGACCTGACGGAGGGTGAGTTCGAGGACGCCTTCGGCGACTCGATGAACATCAACGTCACCGTCGTCGGACTCTCCTCGTACGACGCCGACGGCGCCGAGAAGACGTTCAAGTCGGTCACCGACGCCGTCGCGGCCTGCGCGGGCGGCTTCACCGCCGGATCGGGCGGCGAGGAGCAGAAGATCACCAAGGTGACCGAGAAGAAGGCCTCGGGCACGGGTGACGAGTCGGTCGCGTTCACCCTGACCGGCGACATGGAAGGCCAGGAGGGCAAGATCCAGGGCGAGGTCGTGCGGCACGGCAACAACGTCGCCACCTACTACACGATGAACATCGGCGCGCTGATGTCCGGCAAGGACTACGACATTCCGGCGGCGCTCATCGACGCCCAGGCGGGCAAGCTCAAGTAACCCGGTCACCGCGAAGGGCCCCGTCCGGTGTGCGGACGGGGCCCTTCGCCGTGCGGGGCCGCGCGCCGCAGGGCGCGCGGGCCCTACCGCAGTGGTCCGGTGACCGACTCCACCGCCGCGACCAGCCGGCCGTCGCGCACGAACGCGTCCGCCGCAGCGAGGTCCGGGGCGAGGAAGCGGTCGGGGCCGGGGCCCTCGACGCCGGCCGCGCGGATCGCGTCCAGGACCGCCCGGGTCGCCGGGGCGGGGGTCAGGCCCTCGCGCAGCTCGACGGCGCGGGTGGCCGCGTACAGCTCGACGGCGATGACGCGGGTGAGGTTGTCCACCGCCGTGCGCAGCTTGCGCGCCGCCGACCAGCCCATGGAGACGTGGTCCTCCTGCATCGCGGAGGACGGGATGGAGTCCGCCGACGCCGGTACGGCCAGCCGCTTCAGCTCGCTGACCAGCGCCGCCTGGGTGTACTGGGCGATCATCAGGCCGCTGTCCACGCCCGCGTCGTCGGCGAGGAACGGCGGCAGGCCGTGGCTGCGGTTCTTGTCCAGCAGCCGGTCGGTGCGGCGCTCGGCGATGGAGGCGAGGTCGGCGGCGGCGATGGCCAGGAAGTCCAGGACATAGGCGACCGGGGCGCCGTGGAAATTGCCGTTGGACTCCACCCGGCCGTCGGGCAGGACGACGGGGTTGTCGACGGCCGAGGCCAGTTCGCGTTCGGCGACCAGGCGGGCGTGGGCCATGGTGTCCCGGCCCGCGCCGGCGACCTGCGGGGCGCAGCGCACCGAGTAGGCGTCCTGGACGCGGGGCGCGTCGTCCTGATGGTGGCCGGTGAGGTCGGAGCCCTGGAGGACGGCGAGCATGTTGGCGGCGGCGTCGCCCTGGCCCGGGTGCGGGCGGATGGCGTGCAGCTCGGGCGCGAGGACCTTCTCGGTGCCGAGCAGGGCTTCGAGGCTGAGGGCGGCGGTGACGTCGGCGGACTTGTAGAGGGTGTCCAGATCGGCCAGGGCCATGATCAGCATGCCGAGCATGCCGTCGGTGCCGTTGAGGAGGGCGAGGCCCTCCTTCTCCCGCAGCTCGACGGGGGCGATGCCGTGCTCGGCGAGCAGCTCGCCCGCGGGACGGACGGTGCCGTCCGGGCCCTCGGCGTCGCCCTCGCCCATCAGCGTGAGGGCGCAGTGCGAGAGCGGGGCCAGGTCGCCGGAGCAGCCCAGCGAGCCGTACTCGTGCACCACCGGGGTGATCCCGGCGTTGAGGACGTCCGCCATGGTCTGCGCGACGTCGGGCCGCACGCCGGTGTGCCCGGAGCAGACGGTCTTCAGCCGCAGGAACATCAGGGCCCGGACGACCTCCCGCTCCACGCGCGGGCCCATGCCGGCGGCGTGCGAGCGGACGATGTTGCGCTGGAGCTGGGTGCGCAGCTCCTGGCCGATGTGCCGGGTCGCGAGGGCGCCGAAGCCGGTGGAGACGCCGTAGACGGGGTCCGGCTTGGCCGCCAGCGCGTCCACGATCTCGCGGGCGGCGGTGAGGGCGGCCACCGCCTCGTCGGAGAGCTCGACGCGGGCGCCGCCGCGGGCCACGGCGAGGACGTCGGACGCGGTGACGCCGGACGTCCCCACCACCACAGTGTGCATATCCATATTCAGGAGCGTACGCAGTGAATTCGAAAATGTCACCAGTGGGGGTGGGGTTCACCCCTTACTCACACCCCGCGCCCCCGGAACCGCCGCCGCTCGGGGCTCCCCTCACGGGACGGGGCATCGGCCAGACGCACGACCGGATCGTCCGGGCCCTCCTGGCCCGCGACCACCGGCTTGGCCGCGCGCACGGCCTTCGCCCGGTACTGGGCGGCGTCCGCCAGCCGGAACAGCCGGCGGGCCGAGCGGACCGGGCCGATCGGCTCCGCGGTGGAGGCGACTCCGCAGGCGACCCCCTCGCCCAGCTCCAGCTCCGCGGCCCGGCGGCACAGCTCGTCGGCCACCTTCACCACGTCCTCGGCGGGCGGCCCCACCACGAGCAGGCAGAACTCGTCCCCGCCGAGCCGGGCGGCGAGGGCCCCCGGCAGCATCGCCCCGCACAGCGACAGCACCGACCCGAACCGCTCCAGCAGACGGTCCCCGACGGCGTGCCCGAGCGTGTCGTTGACCCGCTTGAGCCCGTTCAGATCGCAGACGACGAGACTGACGACCACTCCTTCCCTGCGGTGCCGTTCCACCGCCTCGTCCAGGCGCATGTCGACGGCGCGGCGGTTCGCGAGACCGGTGAGGGAGTCGGTGAAGGCGAGCCTGCGCGCCTCCTCGAGCCGCTCCGTCTGCGCGATGCCCGCCGCCACCACGGCGGCCAGCACGGTCGCGAAGTCCGCGTCGTCCCGGCCGAACACCGGCGCCCCGGCCGGCCGGGCCACATACAGCTCTCCCCAGGCCCGCCCATGCAGCACGATCGGCGCGACGACACACGATCCCCGCCCGCGACGGCGCAGGGCCGAGACCCGCTCGTGCACGAACCCGGCACGGCCCTCCGTCGGCCCGTCGGCGGTCTCCACCCAGGCGTCCGGCTCCCCGCCGGCGGCCCACTGCTCGTGCAGGAACTCGGCGATCTCGGCGAACTGGTGCACCGGATAGGCCTCGTCCTCCGGGAACTCCACCTCGTCCGGCGCACGGTCGCCGACGTTCACCAGCACTCGCAGCCGCCCCAGCTCACGCTCCCACACCGACAGCGCGGCGAAACTCCCGTCCAGCGCCCGGCACGCCCCGGCCGCCGCAGCCCGCCACGACTCGCGCGAAGTGCGCGCCGCGGCCATCCCCTGCGCCAGCGCGACCACGTCCGCGAGCCGGTTGTCCTCACCCATTGCTCCAGGCTAGGAGGTTTCAGGGGATGTGGGACGTTGATGCGGCGCATGGAGTGATCACGGTGACGCGCGGGGCCACCGTCGGCGGGGGCGGGCTCGGGCCACGGCCGGCCGGGTGGAGCGGGTCGACATCGGCAAGGGGACGGATCTCGCGCCGCTGTCGGTGGAGCGCTCGCCATCGGCGGGGACGGATCGGACCACTGTCAGCGGAGCGGGTCGCCATCGGCGGGAACGGGATCGGGCCGCCGTCGGCGGAGGCGGGCTCGGGCCGCCGTCGGCGGAGGCGGGCTCGGACCGCCGGTGGAGGGTGGCACCGGTGGGGGGACGGGACCACGCGAGGGCGCACGGCGAGGGCTCCTCGGTGCCGGGGACGGGCGCCGCCGTGCGCCCCCACCGGCAGGAGGAGCGGTACCGGCAGGCAGGCGGCACGACGCCCCCAGGAGCCGCGGTGGCGCGGGAACGGGGGATGCGGCACCGCGAGCCCCACCTCTACGCGAGACGGCGTGACGCGGGATCGATCCCGTAGGACGTGAGAGGGCGTACTCCTCACTCCCCCGGCCACTCCGGCTTCCGCTTCTCGTTGAACGCCGCCACCCCCTCCGCCCGGTCGCCGGAGAACGCCACCGAGCGCCAGGCCGCGTCCTCGACCTCCAGACCGGCCGGGAGGTCCAGGCCGTGGCCGAGTCGCAGGGCGCGTTTGGCCGCGCGCAGGCCGACCGGGGAGTTGGCGGCGATCCGCGAAGCCAGCGACAGCGCCTCCTCCCGGTCTCCGCCCTCGTCCACCAGGACGTCGACCAGCCCCAGCTCCCGAGCCTCGGGCGCCTCCACCCGGCGGGCAGTGAAGATCAGCTCGGCGGCGCGGGCCGCCCCCACCCGGCGGGGCAGCAACTGAGTCCCCCCGCCGCCGGGGATCACGCCCACGGACACCTCCGGCAGCCCCACCACCGCCGTACGGTCCGCCACGATCACATCGCAGGACAGGGCCAGCTCGAAACCGCCGCCCAGGGCGAATCCGTGCACCGCCGCGATCGTCGGCATCGGCAGTTCCAGCACGCCGGTGTACGCCCCGCGCGTGACCGGGCGCTGGCGGACCAGGTCCGCGTCGGTGAAGGAGTTCCGCTCCTTCAGGTCCGCGCCGACGCAGAACGCCCGCTCGTGCGTCGACGTCAGGACGACCACCCGGACGTCCCGGTCCGCGGCGAGCGCCGCGCACGCCCCGGCGACGGACCGCGCCATCTCGGTCGACACCGCGTTCATCGCCTTGGGCCGGTCGAGTGCCAGCTCCGCGACATGCCCGCGCTCATACCGCCGCACCAGCACGAACTCCCCGAACCGCTCCTCGCTCACAACGCCCTCGCTCACGACACCCTCCGGTTAACGCGGGTTAACTTCCACTCCCACGATCATCCCAGCCCCTACCCGCCGGGAAAAGAGCCGGCCTCCCTGATCCACCCCCGATCCCACCCCGAGCCACCCCGGACCCGCAGACCCCGCAACCCCCGGGGCCCGCATCTCCCGGGCACCGCATCCATCGGGCCTGCATCCCCCCAGGGTCGGGATCTCCCAACCCCGCACCCATCCCCTCACCACGGCCGACACCTCGTTCGAGTGACATCCGCTCGACTCCCGCCCCCGCGCCCCGGGGAGCGCATAGCGTGCTCCGCCACGGCGCACCGGGGGCGCACGCAGCGGGGAGGGATCGATCGCATGACGAGCGGAACGAAGACCGACACGACTCACAAACCTCATATGAGCCACATACGCCACAATCAGCACAAGGGTCACCCCACGGCCCGCCCGGCCCGCGGCCGGCACCGTCGTCCCCGCCCCCGCAAGCTGCTGCTCACCGCGGGTGGGCTCGCGGTGGCCGCCGCGGTGCTGAGCCTCGTACGGCTGTCGGCCGAGCCGGGCGACGTCGACGGCCTCGGTCCCGTACGGACCGGCCCCAGCCAGGATGCGGCCACGACCGGCGACACCGGGGACAGGGCGGCGAACACGGCCGCGTCCCTCACCGCCGCACCGGAGGACCGCCCGTCGGCGCCGTCCGCGCAGGGCGGGGCGGCGGCCCCCACGGGGACCACCGGCACTTCCGGGACTTCCGGCACTTCCGGGACTACGGTGCACGTCCCCACCGCGACCGATTCCCCCACGGACACCGGCATCGCCGCCCCCGACGCCACGACCATCCCGCGCACCCCGAATCCACCCTCGGGCCCCGGGACCACCGCGGCGCCGCCGGCACCCGCCGGCAGCCCCGCCCCGCGGCCCAAGCCGAAGCCGGCCCCGACCCCCGCGCCGACCACCGGCACCCCGGCCCCCGAACGCCCGGACGAGCCCGGCTTCTGCATCCCGGTCGTCGGCCTCTGCGTGGACCCGCTGAACGAGGACCGGGACCGGTAACCACCCTGAGCGGCGGCCGGCCGGAACGGCGCTACGCCGTGACGTCCCTCCGCGTGAGCAGCCACGGCTCCACCACGCCCAGCCCACGGACCGGCCGCTGCCACATGGGCTGGAGCGCGAAGCGGTACGCCGGCGGCTGCTCGCCCTCCTTCTCCGCGGCGGCCGCGGCCTCGGCCGCCTCCGCCTCCGAGGCGGGCGCCTCGCCGGTGCGGATCAGCTCCTCGGCGAAGGCGCTGTCGACGAGCACGGCGTCCCGGGGCGCTATCGACGTCAGCCGGGAGGCCAGGTTCACCGTCGTACCGAAGACATCGCCCATACGGGTGGTGACCGTGCCGAAGGCGATGCCGACGCGCAGTTCCGGCATGGTCTCGTCGTTCGCCATGGTCTCGATCAGCCGCAGCGCGATCTCCGCGGCCACGCCCGCGTCGTCGGCGGCGTACAGCACCTCGTCGCCGAGCGTCTTGATGAGCCGGCCGCCGCGCGCGGCGACCAGGTCGGCGGCCGTGGTCTCGAAGGCCTCGACCAGCTCGCCCAGCTCCTCCTCCTCCAGGCGACGGGTGAGCCGGGTGAAGCCGACGAGGTCGGCGAAGCCGACGGCCAGCCGCCGGTCGACCATCTCCTCGTCGTCGGCCGCCTGGACGACCCGGCCGGTCGCGGCGGCGAGCTGGCGCCGCCAGACGTAGACCAGGAACTCCTCCAGCTCGGGCAGGAGCAGTTCCACCAGGGGATACGTGACCTCGGTGCGGGTCATGCCGGGCTCGGGCGGCTCGGTCAGGCCCTCCAGGAAGGAGTCGATCTGCCACTCGGCCAGGCGGGCGGTGGTCTGGCCCGTGGAGCGGGCCACCTGCACCGCCATCGCCTCGCTCAGCAGCCCCGCCTCGACGAGGCCGGCCAGGCGGCGCAGGGCGAGGACGTCCGCCTCGGTGAGCGCCTTGGCCTGTCCGATGTCGGCGAAGCCCATCGCCCGCCAGAAGCGGGACGCCAGCTCCATGGAGACGCCGGCGCTGCGGGCCGCCTGAAAGGGGGTGTAGCGGCGCTCGGCGCCGAGGATGAGCTGTTCGAGACGGAGTGCGAGAGGGTCCTCGCCGGGGTCGGTGCCGTCGGGCGCTGGGTTACGACCCATGCCGGAGCCCGTGTCGTCGACGGTCACGCCTGTTGCCCTTCCGATCTGCCACGGTCAGGTTTCGACCGGCCTCAACTCTACGGCAGATGTGCGCCAGCTCACTCCGTTGGGTTGGGCGGGGCGGGGCGGGGGTGGCAGGGGCCGGCATATGCCGGTGCGCGTCGTGGGCTGGTCGCGCCCGCGTGGGCTGGTCGCGCCCGCGCGGCGGAGCGCGTCTCGACCCGTCCCCGCGCCCCCGGCGGGTGACCGCCTGCGCGGCACAGAACCGCCAGATCCCTGCCAGATGCCGAGTACCGCCGCCGATGGCCGGCCGCGCAGCTCCCCGCGCCCCTGCGGACCACTGCCACCCACCCACGCCCTGCCATGGTGCGGCACCTCGCCGGTGGCCGGTCGCGCTCGCGCGGCGGAGCCGCACAGCGACCACCCGCGCACCCCTGAGGGCGCCTCTGCGCGTCCTCTCACGCCGGGCGCAGATGGACGATGTCTCCCGCGCCCACGGGCTCCTGCACGCCCTCCTTCGTGGCGATGACGAGTCGCCCGTCCCCGTCGACCGCCACGGCCTCGCCGACCACGGACCGGTCTCCGGGCAGTTCGGCGCGGACGACGCGCCCCAGCGTCGCGCAGCCCGCCGCGTAGGTGTCCTGGAGGCCGCAGGCCGCCGGGTCGCCGCCGGCCGACCGCCAGCGGCCGTACCAGTCCTCCAGGGCGCGCAGCATGCCCCGCAGCAGCGGGTCGCGGTCGGTGCCGACGGCGCCGGCCAGCGCCAGTGAGCCCGCCTGCGGGACGGGCAGCTCGTCCGCGCGGAGGGTGACGTTGATGCCGACGCCGACGACGACGCCGTCCGCTCCGGCCCGCTCGGCGAGGATGCCGCCCGCCTTGCGCTCCTCGCCGTCCACGGTCACCAGGAGGTCGTTGGGCCACTTCAGGGCCGTATCGACACCGGCCGTGCGGGCCAGCCCGGTGGCGACGGCGATGCCGGTGAGGAGGGGGAGCCAGCCCCAGCGGGCGACCGGGACCTCGGCGGGGCGCAGCAGGACGGAGAAGAAGAGGCCGGAGCGGGGCGGTGCCGTCCACTGGCGGTCGAGACGGCCCCGTCCGGACGTCTGTTCCTCGGCGACGAGGATCACCCCCTCGGGTGTTTCCCCTCCGGCGGCCCGGGCCACCAGGTCGCTGTTGGTGGAGCCGGTGCGCTGCACCACTTCCACGTCCGACCACAGACCGCCCTCCCGGACCAGGGCCCGGCGCAGTGCGGCGGCGTTGAGGGGCGGCCGGTCGAGGTCCGACCAGCGGCTGTCTCCTGAGGCATCTCGCGGCGTCATGCAAGTCACCCTAGGTGTGGGAAAGACCGCACTGCCGATCGGAAGGCCCCCCACTACTCTACGGATGAGTAACCGTCCCCCCTTTTGAGCAGGCAGGGAGCCGCATCCCGATGTCCGAGCCGGAAGAGATCGACATCCACACGACCGCGGGCAAGCTCGCGGATCTCCAGCGCCGGATCGAGGAGGCGACGCACGCCGGCTCCGCCCGCGCCGTGGAAAAGCAGCACGCCAAGGGCAAACTGACGGCCCGTGAGCGGGTCGAGCTGCTGATGGACGAGGGTTCCTTCGTCGAGCTGGACGAGTTCGCCCGGCACCGCTCCAGCAACTTCGGGCTCGACAAGAACCGCCCCTACGGCGACGGCGTGGTCACCGGCTACGGCACCGTCGACGGGCGCCCCGTCGCGGTCTTCTCGCAGGACTTCACCGTCTTCGGCGGCGCGCTGGGCGAGGTCTACGGCCAGAAGATCGTCAAGGTGATGGACTTCGCGCTGAAGACCGGCTGCCCGGTCGTCGGCATCAACGACTCCGGCGGCGCCCGTATCCAGGAGGGCGTGGCCTCCCTCGGCGCGTACGGCGAGATCTTCCGCCGCAACACGCACGCCTCCGGTGTCATCCCGCAGATCAGCCTGGTCGTGGGCCCCTGCGCGGGCGGCGCGGTCTACTCCCCGGCGATCACCGACTTCACGGTCATGGTCGATCAGACCTCGCACATGTTCATCACCGGCCCGGACGTCATCAAGACCGTCACCGGCGAGGACGTCGGCTTCGAGGAGCTGGGCGGGGCCAGGACCCACAACACGGCCTCCGGCGTCGCGCATCACATGGCGGGCGACGAGAAGGACGCGATCGAGTACGTCAAGCAGCTGCTGTCGTACCTGCCGTCGAACAACCTCAGCGAGCCCCCGGTCTTCCCCGAGGAGGCGGACCTGGAGCTGAGCGACGAGGACCGCGAGCTGGACACCGTCGTCCCGGACTCGGCGAA
Source organism: Streptomyces sp. (assembly GCF_035645055.1). Classification (GTDB taxonomy): domain Bacteria; phylum Actinomycetota; class Actinomycetes; order Streptomycetales; family Streptomycetaceae; genus Streptomyces. The sequence continues at coordinate 28,645 of NZ_DASQNH010000064.1, forward strand.
CCAGCCGTACGACATGCACACCGTCATCGAACACGTCCTCGACGACGCCGAGTTCTTCGAGACCCAGCCGCTGTTCGCGCCGAACATCCTCACCGGCTTCGGCCGGGTCGAGGGCCGGCCGGTCGGCGTCGTCGCGAACCAGCCGATGCAGTTCGCGGGCTGCCTCGACATCGACGCGAGCGAGAAGGCCGCCCGCTTCGTGCGCACCTGCGACGCCTTCAACGTGCCCGTCCTGACCTTCGTGGACGTGCCCGGCTTCCTGCCCGGCGTCGACCAGGAGCACACCGGCATCATCCGCCGCGGCGCCAAGCTGATCTACGCGTACGCCGAGGCCACCGTCCCGCTGATCACGGTCATCACCCGCAAGGCGTTCGGCGGCGCGTACGACGTGATGGGCTCCAAGCACCTGGGCGCCGACCTCAACCTGGCCTGGCCCACCGCCCAGATCGCCGTCATGGGCGCCCAGGGCGCCGTCAACATCCTCCACCGCCGCACCCTCGCGGAGGCCGAGACGAACGGGGAGGACGTCGAGGCCACCCGCGCCCGGCTGATGCAGGAGTACGAGGACGCCCTCCTCAACCCCTACGTCGCGGCCGAGCGCGGCTACGTCGACGCGGTGATCATGCCGTCCGACACGCGCCGCCACATCGTGCGCGGTCTGCGTCAGCTGCGCACCAAGCGGGAATCCCTGCCTCCGAAGAAGCACGGCAACATCCCCCTGTAGCCCGAGGGACCCTGGGAGCGGTCATGAACATCAAGGTCGTACGGGGAAACCCGACCCCGGAGGAGCTGGCCGCCGCACTGGCGGTGGTCCGCGTCCGCGCCGCGGCGGCTGCCGCCCCGCCGCCCGGCGCGCCCGCTCCCCGGGACTCCTGGGCGGACCCGTCCCGGATCGCCGCCCGCCGGCTGCCCCAGCCGGGGCCGGTGACCTGGGCGCGCACCTACTGGCCCGGCTGAGCGCCTGGGCGCGTCACAGCACGTCCGCGACGGCTTCGGCCATCACCGCGAACCCCGCGTCGTTGGGGTGCAGGTGGTCGCCGAAGTCGTACGCCGGGCGCAGCCGGTCCGGGTCCGCCGGGTCGGCCAGGGCGCGGTTCAGGTCGGCCACCGCGTCGTACTCGCCCGAGCCGCGGATCCACTCGTTGAGTTCGTGGCTCACCTTGGCGGCGTGCTCACCCCAGTGGTCGGAGCCGCCGAACGGCAGCAGGGTCGCGCCCACCACGCGCAGGCCGCGTTCGCGCGCCTGCCGTATCAGCCGCCGGTGGCCCTCGATCAGCTCGTCCGCCTCGACCACCGGTGCCGGGTGGTAGGTCGGCTGCTCGTCGGTCTCGCTGAACCCGATGTCGTTCAGGCCGAGCAGCACGACGAGCGTGTCGAGGCCCGGGTGGTCGAGGACGTCCCGGCCCAGCCGGTGGACGGCCTTCTCGCCGTACCAGGCGGAGTCGTTGAGCAGCAGGTTCCCGCCGATCCCGGCGTTGGCGACGGGCCGTCCCGTGCGCCGTGCGAGCACGTCGGACCAGCGGCGGTCGGTGCCCGGGGTGGAGCCGAAGCCGTCGGTGATGGAGTCGCCGAACAGGGCGATCCCGTCGGTGCGGCCGGCGTCGGTCTCGACGGCGGAGAGGAAGTACCAGGATTCGGTGGTCTCCGTGAACCCGGTGCCGCCGGTGTCGGCGAGCAGGTCGCCCGCGCCGCGGTAGCTGGGGGTGAAGGCCTGCGCGTGGAAGGTCGCGGGCCCGGTCACGGCGTCCAGGTGCAGCGTGACCGTCAGCGACTCCCCTGCCGCCAGCGGCAGCTCGGCCGGGTCGCTGACGAGCTGTCCGCCTGCGGGGACGAGGGCCTGCGCCGCACCGCCGAAGGTGAGCCGCCGCAGGGAGCCCGGTTCCACGGCCGCCCCCGCCGCCGTACGGGCCACCGTGGCGCCCGCGATGCGCAGCGCCGAGGTGCCGTACGCGTTCGACAGCCGGACGCGGATCCGGTCGCCGCCCGCGGTCAGGCGCACGACCTGGCGCAGGGACTGGGCCCAGAAGCCCTCCCGCGACCAGTTCGGGGTGAACCCCTCGCTGGGCAGCTGGGGTGACGCGGTCCAGGCGGTGGTGAAAGACATGACACACCCTCCCCTTCAAATGGAACTGAAGTCCCTTTAACTAAGGGAACTGTAGCACCGTTAAGCGGGGCTGTGGAAGGGTGATCCCGTGCCGTGGAAGTTGAGTACGCGTACTCAGGCGCCACCCCCGCCCACCGCCGGACGATGGCAGACATGCTGTGGTCCGACCCCGAGAACGAGCCGCCCGAGGAACTGCGCGACATGCAGGAGAAACTGCGGCGGCTGGGCCTTCTCATGGCGGTGGCCATGGTGCTCGCGATGATCGTGCTGGGCGTGCGATGAGGCCCCGCGGGCCCTCACGTCCTTGGCTACCCTGACCGCATGACTGATCAGCCGCGCCGCCGACTCGTGCTCGCCTCCCAGTCCCCCGCCCGGCTGGGCCTGCTCCGTCAGGCCGGGCTCGACCCCGAGGTGATCGTGAGCGGCGTCGACGAGGACGCCGTCACCGCCCCCACCCCCGCCGAACTGGCCCTCGCCCTCGCCGAGGCCAAGGCCTCCGTGGTGGCCGCGAGGCCCGAGGTCATGGGCGCGATCGTGATCGGCTGCGACTCGGTGCTCGACCTGGACGGCCGGGCGCTCGGCAAGCCGGACGACGCCGAGGAGGCCACCGCCCGCTGGACATCGATGCGCGGCCGGGCCGGCACCCTCCAGACCGGCCACTGCGTCTACGACACCGCGACCGGCCGCTACGCCTCCGCCACCGCCTCCACCGTCGTCCGCTTCGGCGACCCCACCGACGAGGAGATCGCCGCCTACGTCGCCTCCGGCGAGCCCCTCCACGTCGCCGGCGCCTTCACCCTGGACGGCCGCTCGGCCCCCTTCATCGACGGCATCGACGGCGACCACGGCAATGTGATCGGCATCAGCCTGCCCCTGGTCCGCAAGCTGCTGGCCCAGCTGGGCATCAACATCACCGACCTGTGGACCTGACCGCCGACGGCCGCGCGCGGGCCCGGCGAGCGCCCGCGCGCGGCCCGGCGCTCACGCCGGCGCACGGCCGCACGCTCACGCGGGGGCGGGCCCCCCGCCGGGCACCACGTCCGTAGGCTTCGCAGGCTCCGCGCACCCCCCGGCTCCCTCCGCCTCCGCCCGCCCGTCGTACGTCATCAGCAGCAGCACGATCAGGGCGAGCACCAGCACCATGAACAGGAACGCCGGCCACCCCACCAGCCCCCACACGAACGCCCCGAGCAGCCCGTGCACCACCGCCGCGCTGATCAGCAGGACCCGCCCGAGGCCGGCCGCCGGGCGGTTCCGCAGGGCCATCAGCAGGGCGACCAGCCCGCACAGGGCGAAGTAGAGGCCGAAGACCACGCCACCGATCCTCGAGGACGTGGCCATGACGTCCGGGTCGAGCCCCGCGAGGGACATGTCCTGGCGCTCGACCACCACCCCGAGGAACCAGTTGAGCCCCGCCACGCCCAGCGCCTCGGCGAAGAGCACGACCGCCACGATCCATGCCACCGGTCTGCGCGCCACCGGTTCCACCCACCCTTCGACCGTCGGAGCGGGCAAGGCCGCTGTTACCCCGAGTACGTCCGGGACAGCGCGAACGCTACTAACGGGTAAACGTCGGGACAAGGGTTGCGCGCGGAGCAAAGATCCGTTGGGCCATTCGTAGGGACTCGACAAAGAAACAGAGTGGCCCGCAGCACCTGATGACAGAGACCTTGGCCACAGCGGAAGGCTAGGGTTTCCCGGAGGAGTCCTGCGTACCGCGGTACGACAAGGGATTTCGCGGGTCGAGCGAGCCTCGAATCACGCTCCGTGTGGGCAAGCTCACCATTGGGGACGGGTCGATGTGCCGTGTCGGCAGTCCCTAAACTCGGCTTGTTTCAAGGAGGGAGCCTCATCGTGCGCAAGGTGCTCATCGCCAACCGTGGCGAAATCGCTGTCCGCGTTGCCCGGGCCTGCCGGGATGCCGGTATCGCGAGCGTGGCCGTATACGCCGACCCGGACCGGGACGCTCTGCATGTCCGCGCCGCGGATGAGGCGTTCGCCCTGGGCGGTGACACTCCGGCCACCAGCTATCTGGACATCGAGAAGGTCCTGAAGGCGGCCAAGGAGTCCGGTGCGGACGCCATCCACCCCGGCTACGGCTTCCTCTCCGAGAACGCCGAGTTCGCCCAGGCCGTTCTCGACGCCGGGCTGATCTGGATCGGCCCGCCCCCGCAGGCCATCCGCGACCTCGGCGACAAGGTCGCCGCCCGGCACATCGCCCAGCGCGCCGGCGCGCCGCTGGTCGCCGGCACCCCCGACCCCGTGTCGGGGGCCGACGAGGTCGTGGCGTTCGCCGAGGAGCACGGCCTGCCGATCGCGATCAAGGCCGCCTTCGGTGGTGGTGGCCGCGGTCTGAAGGTCGCCCGCACTCTCGAAGAGGTCCCCGAGCTGTACGACTCGGCGGTCCGCGAGGCGGTCGCCGCCTTCGGCCGCGGCGAGTGCTTCGTCGAGCGCTACCTCGACAAGCCCCGCCACGTCGAGACCCAGTGCCTCGCCGACCAGCACGGCAACGTGGTCGTCGTCTCCACCCGCGACTGCTCCCTCCAGCGCCGCCACCAGAAGCTCGTCGAGGAGGCCCCCGCGCCGTTCCTCTCGGACGAGCAGGTCGCCGAGCTGTACCGCGCCTCCAAGGCCATCCTGAAGGAGGCCGGCTACGTCGGCGCGGGCACCGTGGAGTTCCTGGTCGGCGTGGACGGCACGATCTCCTTCCTGGAGGTCAACACCCGCCTCCAGGTCGAGCACCCCGTCACCGAAGAGGTCTCGGGCATCGACCTGGTCCGCGAGATGTTCCGGATCGCCGACGGCGAGGAGCTCGGCTACGGCGACCCCGAGCTGCGCGGTCACTCGTTCGAGTTCCGTATCAACGGCGAGGACCCCGGCCGCAACTTCCTGCCCGCCCCCGGCACCGTCACCCGGTTCGACCCGCCGTCCGGCCCGGGTGTGCGCCTGGACGCCGGTGTCGAGTCCGGCTCGGTCATCGGCCCGGCCTGGGACTCCCTGCTCGCCAAGCTGATCGTCACCGGCGCCACCCGTCAGCAGGCCCTCCAGCGGGCCGCCCGTGCCCTGGAGGAGTTCCAGGTCGAGGGCATGGCGACGGCCATCCCGTTCCACCGCGCGGTGGTGAAGGACCCGGCGTTCGCCCCCGAGCTGACCGGCTCGGCCGACCCGTTCACGGTCCACACCCGCTGGATCGAGACCGAGTTCGTCAACGACATCAAGCCGTTCACCGCCCCCGCCGACACCGAGGCGGACGAGGAAGCGGGCCGTGAGACGGTCGTCGTCGAGGTCGGCGGCAAGCGCCTGGAGGTGTCCCTGCCGTCCTCGCTCGGCATGTCGCTGGCGCGCACGGGCCTGGCGGCCGGTGCCAAGCCGAAGCGGCGCGCGGCGAAGAAGTCGGGCCCGGTGGCCTCCGGCGACACCCTCGCCTCCCCGATGCAGGGCACGATCGTCAAGATCGCCGTGGAGGAGGGCCAGGAGGTCCAGGAGGGCGACCTGGTCGTCGTCCTGGAGGCCATGAAGATGGAGCAGCCCCTCAACGCCCACAAGGCGGGCACCATCAAGGGCCTGGCCGCCGAGGTCGGCGCCTCCGTCACGTCCGGCGCCGCGATCTGCGAGATCAAGGACTGACCCGGACCGCACGAGATCCGGCTGCGCGCCCGGCGGGGACTTCCCTCGCCGGGCGCGCGGCGTCGGGCCCCGCCCGAGGCGACACCGGGGACCACCGGTACGCGGCCTGAGCACGGCGCGCCTCAGCACCGACGGGAAGCATCACCGCACTCACCGCCACCACGAGTCGGCGCCACATCGATCAGCACCAGCGCACGGGTCAGCAGCACTCTCGCGATCGGCGCCCTGACGGAGCACCCCGCGGGTCAGCGCCACCGCGGATCAGCAGCGCCGTACCCACACACACCGCACCGCCGCGCCTCAGGCACCACACGTCGGCGATGCCCGGGCCCCGTCGGCCGCAGCCTCAGCGCCGCCGCAGATCGGCGACGCGCGCCCGCTCCCGCTCCCGTTCGGTCCCCGAGGGCTGCTCACCCATCACCCCGGTGGTCCGGTAGGGCTGGCCGCCGGGGACCTGCCCACGGCGCGGGCCCGGCAGAGGAACGTCCCGGCGCTGCCGGCGGCCCGGCCCGGACGACTCACCCCCCGCACTGCCGTGGCCCCCGGCGTTTCCCGAGGCACCGTTGCCCGTGACGGCGATATGGACGCCCTGGTCGGCCAGGGCCTGGAGTTCGGTGGCGGCGCGGTCGTCGTGGGCCGGGGGCTCATCGGTGACGAGGCGGGTGATGACGTCCGTGGGCACGGTCTGGAACATGGTGTCGGTGCCGAGCTTGGTGTGGTCGGCGAGGACCACGACCTCCGCGGCGGCCTGGACGAGCGCGCGGTCGACGGAGGCGGAGAGCATGTTGGACGTGGACAGCCCGCGCTCGGCGGTGAGCCCGCTCCCGGAGAGGAAGGCGCGCGAGACCCTCAGCCCCTGGAGGGACTGCTCGGCGCCGGAACCGACGAGGGCGTAGTTGGACCCGCGCAGCGTACCGCCGGTCATCACGACCTCCACCCGGTTGGCGTGCGCGAGGGCCTGCGCCACCAGCAACGAGTTGGTGACGACGGTCAGCCCGGGGATGCGGGCCAGCCGGCGGGCCAGCTCCTGGGTCGTGGTGCCCGCCCCGACGACGATGGCCTCGCCCTCTTCGACGAAGTTGGCGGCGAGGTCGGCGATGGCCGTCTTCTCGGCGGTCGCGAGATGAGACTTCTGCGGAAAGCCGGACTCCCGCGTGAACCCGCCCGGCAGTACCGCACCGCCGTGCCGGCGGTCGAGGAGTCCTTCTGCCTCCAGCGCGCGCACGTCCCGTCGTACGGTCACTTCGGAGGTCTGGACGACGCGGGCGAGCTCACGGAGCGACACGGCTCCATTCGCTCGCACCATTTCGAGGATCAATTGGCGACGTTCTGCAGCGAACACGAAACTGACAGTAACCCCAACGACCGTCTGCTTTCAGCAGTTTGCGCCGAATAACAGAAGTTGTTCGCACGGCAGGGGCGGAAGTGGTATAGAGGCCCACTCCCGCCGCCTATGCCGCACACACGGTCGACAACACGCCGTGACCAGCGAGAAGTCGCTTGCGGCCGTCAGCCGCCGTCGCCCGCCTTACGGGTGTGGAGCTGTCGCGCCACCTCCGCGATCGAGCCCGACAGGGACGGGTACACGGTGAACGCGTTCGCGATCTGTTCGACCGTCAGATTGTTGTCGACGGCGATCGAGATGGGATGGATCAGTTCCGAAGCGCGCGGCGCCACGACGACACCGCCGACCACGATCCCGGTCCCCGGCCGGCAGAAGATCTTGACGAAGCCGTCCCGGATGCCCTGCATCTTCGCTCGCGGGTTGCGCAGCAGCGGCAGCTTCACCACGCGCGCGTCGATCTTCCCGGCGTCCACGTCCGCCTGCGTGTAGCCGACGGTGGCGATCTCCGGATCCGTGAAGACGTTCGACGACACGGTCTTCAGGTTCAACGGCGCCACGGCGTCGCCCAGGAAGTGGTACATGGCGATACGCCCCTGCATGGCGGCCACCGAGGCGAGCGCGAACACCCCGGTCACGTCACCGGCGGCGTAGACACCGGGCGCGGTCGTCCTGGACACCTTGTCGGTCCAGATGTGCCCGGAGTCGCGCAGCTTGACCCCGGCCTCCTCCAGGCCCATCCCCTCGGTGTTCGGAATGGCGCCCACGGCCATCAGGCAGTGCGTGCCGGTGATGACCCGCCCGTCGGCGAGCGTCACCTCGACCCGGTCGCCCACCCGCTTGGCGGACTGGGCGCGCGACCGCGCCATGACGTTCATGCCGCGCCGCCGGAAGACATCCTCCAGGACGGCCGCCGCGTCGGGATCCTCCCCGGGCAGCACCCGGTCCCGGGACGACACCAGCGTGACCTTCGAACCGAGCGCCTGATAGGCACCGGCGAACTCGGCGCCGGTGACACCGGACCCGACCACGATCAGCTCCTCGGGGAGCTCGTTCAGGTCGTACACCTGGGTCCAGTTCAGGATCCGCTCACCGTCGGGCTGGGCATCGGCCAGCTCCCGCGGATGCCCGCCCGTGGCGATCAGCACCGCGTCGGCGACGAGCGTCTCCTCGCTCCCGTCGGCGGCGCGCACCACGACCTTCCGCGACCCGTCCTGGCCCTGCTGCCCCTCCAGCCGCCCGCGCCCGCGCACCACCCGGGCGCCGGCGCGCGTCACGGACGCCGTGATGTCGTGCGACTGGGCGAGCGCGAGCCGCTTCACCCGCCGGTTGACCTTGCCGAGATCGACCCCCACCACCCGCGCGGGCGTGTCGATGTGCGGGGTGTCGTCCGCGACGATGATCCCCAGCTCCTCGTACGACGAGTCGAAGGTGGTCATCACCTCGGCCGTCGCGATGAGCGTCTTCGACGGCACGCAGTCGGTCAGGACCGACGCACCGCCCAGACCGTCGCAGTCGACGACGGTCACCTCCGCACCGAGCTGAGCGGCGACCAGCGCCGCTTCGTATCCGCCGGGTCCGCCACCGATGATCACGATCCGAGTCACGTACTCCATTGTCCCGCACGCTTCAAGGTGCGACCGCCCCGGGGGCCCGGCCGGGTTGTCGCGGAGGCCCCTGCGCACCAAGTGACACCCGAGCCACTGCCGTACCCTCTCCCCATGTCGCTCTACGCCGCCTACGCCGGCAATCTCGACGCGCGGCTGATGAACCGCCGCGCTCCCCACTCGCCGCTCCGTGCCACGGGCTGGCTGAACGGCTGGCGACTGACCTTCGGCGGCGAGCAGCTCGGCTGGGAGGGTGCCCTCGCCACGCTCGTCGAGGACCCGCTCTCCCAGGTCTTCGTGGCCCTCTACGACATCGCCCCGATGGACGAGGAGTCCCTGGACCGCTGGGTCGGCGTGGACCTCGACGTCTACCGCCGCCTGCAGGTCCGCGTCCACACCCTGGACGGCGAGGAGCAGGCCTGGGCATACGTCCTCAACGGCTATGAGGGCGGCCTGCCCTCCGCCCGCTATCTGGGCGAAATCGCCGACGCGGCCGAATCCGCCGGAGCCCCCCACGACTACGTCATGGAACTCCGCAAACGCCCCTGCTGAGCCAGGTCACAGCACCCACCGGACACCACCCCGCACGAGCCCTTGTCGAAAACGACAAGACAACGATCCCAATCCCGTGAGCTCTGTCATCTACGCGCGTAGGCAATGCTCGGCTACCCTCGACCGCGTGAACGCATCTCTTCTTCCGGACGACATCCAGGGCGACCCCTACGCCGCCGCCGACGCCGCCGCCGCGCGCCTGCGCGAACTCACCGGCGCCGAGTCCCACGACGTCGCCCTCGTGATGGGCTCCGGCTGGGCGCCGGCCGTGGACGCGCTCGGTGCTCCCGACGCCGAGTTCCAGGTCACCGAGCTGCCCGGCTTCCCGCCGCCGGCGGTCGAAGGGCACGGCGGCAAGATCCGCTCGTACAAGATCGGCGACAAGCGCGCCCTGGTCTTCCTGGGCCGCACCCACTACTACGAGGGCCGTGGCGTCGCCGCCGTCGCGCACGGCGTCCGCACCGCCGTCGCCGCCGGCGCCAAGACCATCGTGCTCACCAACGGCTGCGGCGGCCTGCGCGAGGGCATGCGCCCCGGCCAGCCGGTCCTGATCAGCGACCACATCAACCTGACCGCCACCTCCCCCATCGTCGGCGCCAACTTCGTCGACCTCACCGACCTGTACTCCCCGCGCCTGCGCGCCCTGTGCAAGGAGATCGACCCCACCCTCGAAGAGGGCGTCTACGCACAGTTCCCCGGCCCGCACTACGAGACCCCGGCCGAGATCCGCATGGCCCGCGTCATCGGCGCGGACCTGGTCGGCATGTCGACGGTCCTGGAGGCGATCGCCGCCCGCGAGGCCGGCGCGGAGATCCTGGGCATCTCCCTGGTCACCAACCTCGCCGCGGGCATGACCGGCGAACCCCTGAACCACGAGGAGGTCCTCCAGGCGGGCCGCGACTCGGCCGCCCGCATGGGCTCCCTGCTGGCGCAGGTGCTGGGCCGCCTGTAAAGACCGCCAGTCCCCGCAGTCGCCCACGGCGGCAAGGGGACGTGCCGGGGGGTGTCCGCCCGCAGCGGCCGGCGCGTCCGGCACCGCGCACAACCGCAGGAACAGCACCGCGCCGGTCCGAGGACGGGCACCCCCCGGCGCGGCCCCGACCCCAACCCACCGCAGGCGCGAGCACCCCCACCGCACCCGCGCAGGCCGCCGCAGGCACCGCCGCAGCCCCCACGACCCCGCGCAGGCCGCCGCAGGCACCCGCGGCAGCCCCCACGACGACGAAGCAACACGACCGAGAGGCTGACCCGACGTGACGACCGACGACCTCCTCGCCCGCGCCCAGGCCTGGCTCACCGAGGACCCCGACCCGGAGACGCGCGACGAACTCGCCAAGCTCATCGCCGCCCACGACGTCCAGGAACTGTCCGCCCGCTTCAGCGGCACCCTCCAGTTCGGCACCGCCGGCCTGCGCGGCGAACTCGGCGCCGGCCCCATGCGCATGAACCGCTCGGTCGTCATCCGAGCCGCCGCCGGCCTCGCGGCGTACCTCAACAAGAACGGCCACACGAACGGCCTCGTCGTCATCGGCTACGACGCCCGCCACAAGTCCCACGACTTCGCCCGCGACACCGCGGCCGTCATGACGGGCGCCGGCCTGCGCGCGGCGATCCTCCCCCGCCCCCTCCCCACCCCCGTCCTCGCCTTCGCCATAAGGCACCTCGGCGCGGTCGCCGGCGTGGAGGTCACCGCCAGCCACAACCCGCCCCGCGACAACGGCTACAAGGTCTACCTGGGCGACGGCTCCCAGATCGTCCCGCCCGCGGACACGGACATCGCCGCCGAGATCGCCGCGATCCCGTCCCTCACCACGGTCTCCCGCCCCACCGAGGGCTGGGACACCCTCGACGACGGTGTCCTCGACGCCTACCTGGCCCGCACGGACGCCGTCCTCTCCCCCGGCTCCCCCCGCACGGCCCGCACGGTCTACACGGCCATGCACGGGGTCGGCAGGGAGACCCTCCTCGCCGCCTTCGCCCGCGCCGGCTTCCCCGCCCCGGACCTCGTCGCCGAGCAGGCCGACCCGGACCCGGACTTCCCGACCGTCGCCTTCCCCAACCCGGAAGAGCCCGGCGCGATGGACCTCGCCTTCGCGAAGGCCCGCGAAACCGACCCGGACCTGGTGATCGCCAACGACCCGGACGCGGACCGCTGCGCCGTGGCGGTGAAGGACGGCACCGACTGGCGCATGCTCCGCGGCGACGAGGTGGGCGCCCTGCTCGCCGCCCACCTGGTGAACCGCGGAGCCCGGGGCACCTTCGCCGAGTCGATCGTCTCGTCCTCCCTCCTCGGCCGCATCGCCGAGAAGGCGGGCCTCCCCTACGAGGAGACCCTGACCGGCTTCAAGTGGATCGCCCGCGTGGACGGCCTGCGCTACGGCTACGAGGAGGCCCTCGGCTACTGCGTCGACCCGGAGGGCGTCCGCGACAAGGACGGCATCACCGCGGCCCTCCTGATCACGGAACTCGCCTCGGTCCTCAAGGAGCAGAACCGCACCCTCCTCGACCTCCTCGACGACCTCGCCGTGGAGCACGGCCTGCACGCCACGGACCAGCTCTCGGTCCGCGTGCAGGACCTCTCCCTCATCGCGGACGCCATGCGCCGCCTGCGCGAGCAGCCCCCGACGCAGCTCGCGGGCCTGGCCGTCACCGACGCCGAGGACCTCACCCGGGGCACGGCCAAGCTCCCGCCCACCGACGGCCTGCGCTACACCCTGAAGGGCGCCCGCGTCATCGTCCGCCCCAGCGGCACGGAGCCCAAGCTCAAGTGCTACCTGGAGGTCGTGATCCCGGTGCCCGCCCACTCCGACCTCCCCGCCGCCCGCGCCCGGGCGACGGAGCTGCTGGCCGCGATCAAGCGCGACCTTTCCACAGCGGCAGGCATCTGACACCCGGGGGGTGCCACGGTGGTGGCACCCCCCTGGGCCTCACCACGCACAGCCCCTCACCACCCGAGGCAACCCGAGGCAGCTCACCGCCCCCTGCCACCACACAGCCCGCGCCGCGGGCCCCGAAGAGTCCCCGCGCCGCAGGCGCCGAACTCACCCGAGCCCGATCAGCACCGCCAGCAGCACAGCCCCCGCCACCGCCGGCGCCACGATCTCGTACGCCCACCGCACGGTGACCTGCCCCTGCGCCGCCTCGGCCGTCTCCCGCGCCTCCAGCAGCTCCCGCAGCTCGTCCATGACCTGGTCGGTCTGAGCCCGTACCGGCCCCTCCGGCACGGCTCCGCCACCGAACCCGGTGAGTCCCCCGAGGCCGCGTTCCCGGCCGCCCCGGCCCCCGGACAGCTCCGTCGCCCGCCGCGACTCCCGCCGCGCCGCCTTCTTCCGCGCCCGCAGGGACACCGGAACGGCCCACAGCTGGTACTTGGCCCCGGACTTGGCGACGACCTCGTTCGTGTACCCGGACCGCAGCGAGGCCACCTCGCCCCAGGGCAGCACGACGACCCGGAACGGGTTGCGGATCCGCAGCCGGTCGTCGTTCGCGGACACGGCGGGCCGCAGCGTGAAGGCGGTGACGAGCGGCACCACCAGCAGCAGTGCCGCGAGCGCCAGCCACGGCGTGCGCCCGTCACCGGCGACGATCGCGTCGATGCCGAGCCACGCGGCGAGGCCGAGCAGCAGCACCCCTCCGGCGATGCCCGCGGGCGACCGGTAGATCCGATCCTTGGACTCGGTGGTCGTCATGGCCCCGATTGTGCCCGACACTCCCCACACCGCTCATACGCGACCCCGGGGCCACCGAACGAGCGCCCACAAGCGCCGGGGGGTGTACAGCCGCTACGCGCGTAGATATGCTCGTCTGGTGACCATGCCCACCAATGCACCCACCGCAGCAGCGCACCCCCTCTCGGACGTCACCGCGTCCGACAGCGCGCTGCGCCGCTTCCTTCACGGGCTGCCCGGCGTCGACGCGGTCGGCCTGGAGGCGCGCGCCGCGTCCCTCGGTACCCGTTCCATCAAGACGACCGCCAAGGCGTACGCCATCGACCTGGCCATCTCCATGGTCGACCTGACGACGCTGGAAGGCGCGGACACCCCGGGCAAGGTCCGGGCGCTCGGCGCCAAGGCGGTCCACCCCGATCCGACCGACCGCACCACCCCCGCGACCGCGGCCGTCTGCGTCTATCCGGACATGGTGGCCGCCGCGAAGGAGGCCGTCGCCGGTTCCTCGGTGAAGGTCGCCTCGGTCGCGACCGCCTTCCCGGCGGGCCGCGCGCCGATCGAGATCAAGCTGGCCGACGTCCGGGAGGCCGTCGCCGCGGGCGCCGACGAGATCGACATGGTCATCGATCGCGGGGCGTTCCTGGCGGGGCACTACATGAAGGTGTACGACGAGATCACCGCCGTGAAGGAGGCCTGCGGGACCGACGCCCGCCTGAAGGTCATCTTCGAGACCGGTGAGCTGTCGACGTACGACAACATCCGCCGTGCCAGCTGGCTCGGCATGCTGGCGGGCGCGGACTTCATCAAGACGTCGACGGGCAAGGTCGCGGTCAACGCCACCCCCGCCAACACCCTCCTGATGCTGGAGGCGGTCCGGGACTTCCGCGCCCAGACCGGCGTCCAGGTCGGCGTGAAGCCGGCCGGCGGCATCCGCACCACCAAGGACGCCGTCAAGTTCCTGGTCCTGGTCAACGAGACCGTCGGCGAGGACTGGCTGGACAACCACTGGTTCCGGTTCGGCGCGTCCTCGCTTCTGAACGACCTGCTGATGCAGCGTCAGAAGCTGGCCACCGGCCGCTACTCCGGCCCCGACTACGTGACGGTGGACTGATCACCATGGCATCGGCATTCGATTACGCACCGGCTCCCGAGTCCCGCTCGGTCGTCGACATCGCCCCCTCGTACGGCCTCTTCATCGACGGCGAGTTCACCGAGGCGACCGACGGCAAGGTCTTCAAGACGATCTCGCCGTCCACCGAGGAAGTCCTCTCCGAGATCGCCCGGGCCGGCGAGGCGGACGTGGACCGCGCGGTGAAGGCCGCCCGCAAGGCCTTCGCGAAGTGGTCGGCGCTGCCCGGCTCGGAACGCGCGAAGTACCTGTTCCGCATCGCCCGCGTCATCCAGGAGCGCAGCCGTGAACTCGCGGTCCTCGAGACCCTGGACAACGGCAAGCCGATCAAGGAGACGCGCGACGCGGACCTCCCCCTGGTCGCCGCGCACTTCTTCTACTACGCGGGCTGGGCCGACAAGCTGGACCACGCGGGCTTCGGGGCGAACCCCCGGCCCCTCGGTGTCGCGGGCCAGGTCATCCCGTGGAACTTCCCCCTGCTGATGCTGGCGTGGAAGATCGCCCCAGCGCTGGCGGCCGGCAACACGGTCGTTCTCAAGCCGGCCGAGACCACCCCGCTCTCCGCCCTGTTCTTCGCGGACATCTGCCGCCAGGCGGGTCTGCCCAAGGGCGTCGTCAACATCCTCCCGGGCTACGGTGACGCCGGCGCCGCGCTGGTCGCCCACCCGGACGTGGACAAGGTCGCCTTCACCGGCTCCACCGCGGTAGGCAAGGAGATCGCCCGCACGGTCGCCGGCACGCGCAAGAAGCTCACCCTGGAGCTGGGCGGCAAGGGCGCCAACATCGTCTTCGACGACGCCCCCATCGACCAGGCCGTCGAGGGCATCGTGAACGGCATCTTCTTCAACCAGGGCCAGGTGTGCTGCGCGGGCAGCCGCCTGCTGGTGCAGGAGTCGATCCAGGAGGAACTCCTGGACTCCCTCAAGCGCAGGCTCGCCACGCTCCGCCTGGGCGACCCGCTCGACAAGAACACCGACATCGGCGCGATCAACTCCGCCGAGCAGCTGGCCCGGATCACCGCGCTGGCCGAGCAGGGCGAGGCGGAGGGCGCCGAGCGCTGGTCCCCGGCCTGCGAGCTGCCGGAGAGCGGCTACTGGTTCGCGCCGACGCTGTTCACGAACGTCACCCAGGCCCACACCATCGCCCGCGACGAGATCTTCGGCCCGGTCCTGTCGGTGCTGACGTTCCGTACGCCGGACGAGGCCGTCGCCAAGGCCAACAACACGCAGTACGGCCTGTCGGCGGGCATCTGGACGGAGAAGGGTTCCCGCATCCTGGCGGTGGCGGGCAAGCTCCGGGCGGGTGTCGTCTGGTCCAACACGTTCAACAAGTTCGATCCGACCTCGCCGTTCGGCGGCTACAAGGAGTCGGGCTTCGGCCGCGAGGGCGGCCGGCATGGCCTGGAGGCGTACCTCGCCCCGTCGAGCCCGGAGGGCGAGCGATAAATGAGTGCAGTTGAGCGACTTTCCGTACTGAAGACCTACAAGCTGTACGTCGGCGGGAAGTTCCCGCGTTCCGAGAGCGGCCGGGTGTACGAGGTGTCGGATTCGAAGGGCAAGTGGCTGGCCAACGCCCCGCAGTCGTCCCGCAAGGACGCCCGTGACGCGGTCGTCGCCGCCCGCAAGGCGTTCGGCGGCTGGTCCGGCGCGACGGCGTACAACCGGGGCCAGATCCTCTACCGCGTGGCGGAGATGCTGGAGGGCCGCAGGAGCCAGTTCGCGCACGAGGTCGCGGACGCCGAGGGCATGTCGAAGTCCAAGGCCACCGAGCAGGTCGAGGCGACGATCGACCGCTGGGTCTGGTACGCGGGCTGGACCGACAAGATCGCCCAGGTGCTCGGCGGCGCGAACCCGGTCGCGGGCCCGTTCTTCAACCTCTCCACCCCCGAGCCCACGGGCGTGGTGGCGGTCGTGGCCCCGCAGGAGTCGTCACTCCTGGGCCTGGTCTCGGTGGTCGCCCCGGTGATCGCGACGGGCAACACGGCGGTCGTGATCGCCTCGGAGAAGTCCCCGCTCCCCGCCCTGTCCCTGGGCGAGGTGCTGGCCACCTCGGACCTGCCCGGCGGTGTGGTGAACATCCTGTCCGGCCGTACGGCGGAGATCGCGGCACCGCTGGCCGCGCACCAGGACGTCAACGCGATCGACCTCGCGGGCGCCGACGAGGACCTGGCGAAGGAACTGGAGATCGCCGCGGCCGACAACCTCAAGCGCGTACTGCGTCCACAGCCTGTGGATTACTTCGCGATGCCGGGCATCGACCGCATGACCGCCTTCCTGGAGACCAAGACGGTCTGGCACCCGACGGGCTCCCTGGGCGCCTCCGGCTCCTCGTACTGACCGAGGTACCGGCCGATGCCTCGGCCGAGGCACCCGCCGCGGGGCCCGCGCACGAGAGGGCCGCGTCCGCTCCCCGTCCGGAGCAGGCGCGGCCCTCTTCCCGCTGCCCGTGCGGCTGGCCGCCCAGCAGCCCCGCCACCTGCCCCACCACCGGGATGCTCCCGACCGACTGGGCCTGGGCGACCGGCGATCGGCTCGCTGCCGGCGGCGCTGGTGGAGGGACGCGTGTGGGACATGGCTGCCGCCACCGTCCGAGGCGGAGAGTGATCGTGTCGACGCGTGACGTCGCTGAGGTGTGACGCGTGCATCACAGCCGACCCGCAGGGGTCGTTGCCGCAGCGCGGCATGCCTCACACTGGTGTCCCGTGAGCTCCCATCCGCCCATACCCACCCGAGTCGTGCTGCTCTGCGGCCCCTCCGGCTCCGGCAAGTCCCTCCTCGCGGCCCGCTCCGGCCTTCCGGTGCTGCGGCTCGACGACTTCTACAAGGAGGGCACGGACCCCACCCTGCCGCTGGTGGCGGGGAGCTCCGACATCGACTGGGACCACCCCGAGTCGTGGGACGCGGACGCCGCCGTCGCCGCCATCGAGGAACTGTGCCGCACGGGCCGTACGAACGTTCCCGTCTACGACATCGCGCTCAGCGCCCGCACCGGCGCGGACGCCGTCGACATCGGGCGGACCCCGCTGTTCATCGCGGAGGGCATCTTCGCCGCCGAGATCGTCGCCCGCTGCCGAGAGCTGGGTGTGCTGGCCGACGCGCTGTGCCTGAGCCGGGGCGCGGTGACGACGTTCCGGCGGCGCTTCCTGCGGGACCTCAAGGAGGGCCGCAAGTCGGTGCCGTTCCTGCTGCGCCGCGGCTGGCGGCTGATGCGCGACGAGCGGTCCATCGTGGCCCGCCAGACCGCGCTGGGCGCACACGCCTGTGACAAGGACGAGGCCCTGGGCCGGCTGGCGGCGGCGGCGGCCGGACGGCACCCGGCGGCGCCCACGGCGGTCTGACCGGCAAGGCAGTCGTCCGCGAACAGCGGAACGGGAACAGGACACCGGGAACAACGGAACGGAAACAGCAGAACGGGACTGGACGGACCCCCCGGCCCTCCAGCCCCGCTCTCCCTTTTCCCCCGTGACCCCGTGATCCCCCGTGGATCCCCCCAGGTCCCCTCCCGTTGGTGCTCCCCCGTGTCCCCCCGGACCTTCAGGCGACAAGCTCCCCGAAGGCGTCTTCCTCGTCACGGCCGAAGCTGAGGACCTCGTCCTCGCGCAGCCGGCGCAGCGAGCGCCAGATGCTGGACTTCACCGTGCCGACACTGATGTCGAGGATGTCCGCGATCTCCGGGTCCGTGCGGCCCTCGTAGTAGCGCAGGACCAGCATGGTGCGCTGGAGTTCGGGCAGCCGGGCCAGCGCCTGCCACAGGACGGCGCGCAGCTCGGTGCCGCGCATCGCGTCCGTGTCGCCGGGCGTCTCCGGCAGTTCCTCGGTCGGGTACTCGTTGAGCTTGCGGCGCCGCCAGGCGCTGATGTGCAGGTTGGTCATGGTGCGGCGCAGATATCCGCCGACCGCCGCCTTGTCACTGATCCGGTCCCACGCCCGGTACGTCGAGAACAGCGCGCTCTGCAGCAGGTCCTCGGCCTCGAAGCGGTCACCGGTGAGGTGGTAGGCGGTGGCGTACAGGGAGGCGCGGCGTTCCTGTACGTAGGCCGTGAACTCGGCCTCCGACAGCGAGCGGCGCTCCCCCGATTCCTCCCTGTACGCGGTTCCCCCGTGCGTTTCCCCCGTGAAACCGTCAACCACCGTCATGTAGGCGGTGTGCTGACGCCCGGTGCCGCGAGCGCACCCCCGCCCGCTCACGGCACCGGACTTCTCGGAACCCCGGTGCGTGTGCACGTCGTGCAGACGCGTGATCACTGCGCTGGTGCTGGTGCTGTGCAGCGTGTTCATCTCGCGCCCCCCGTCGTGGACTTCCGGTGTTCGGTCTTGCTTCCGTGCTTGTGTCGAAAAGCTTGCCCGGGGCACTTCATGGCCGTGTCCGCCGACTGTCACAGAGCTGTCACAGGGGTCCGGGGCCGCCCGAGTGTCGAATCCGGCACGGCCATGGGCCAGAATGAGCCCGTGCCTTCCCTGTTGCTGATCGAGGACGACGACGCCATCCGTACGGCCCTGGAGCTCTCACTGACGCGCCAGGGACACCGCGTGGCGACCGCTGCCAGCGGTGAGGACGGTCTGAAGCTGCTGCGCGAGCAGCGGCCGGATCTGATCGTGCTGGATGTGATGCTGCCCGGCATCGACGGGTTCGAGGTGTGCCGGCGCATCAGGCGCACGGACCAGCTGCCGATCATCCTGCTGACCGCGCGCAGCGACGACATCGACGTGGTGGTGGGCCTGGAGTCCGGCGCCGACGACTACGTCGTCAAGCCGGTGCAAGGCCGGGTGCTCGACGCCCGGATCCGGGCCGTGCTGCGGCGCGGGGAGCGGGAGTCGAACGACGCGGCGACCTTCGGCAGCCTGGTCATCGACCGCGCGGCGATGACGGTGACGAAGAACGGGGAGGATCTGCAGCTCACGCCGACCGAGCTGCGGCTGCTCCTGGAGCTGAGCCGACGGCCCGGTCAGGCGCTGTCCCGGCAGCAGCTGCTGCGCCTGGTGTGGGAGCACGACTACCTCGGTGACTCGCGTCTGGTGGACGCCTGTGTCCAGCGGCTGCGCGCCAAGGTCGAGGACGTGCCGTCGTCCCCGACGCTGATCCGCACCGTCCGCGGTGTGGGCTACCGGCTGGATCCGCCTCAGTGACGGACCGGCAAGGGGGGATCCGCGGCTGGACCGCGGTGCGCAAGGGTTTTCTGTCGGGGCTGCGCTGGACCAGTCTGCGGCTGCGGCTGGTGGTGGTGTTCGGGCTGGTCGCGCTGACGGCCGCGGTGTCGGCGTCCGCGATCGCCTACTGGCTGAACCGCGAGGCGGTGCTCACCCGCACCCAGGACGCGGTGCTGCGCGACTTCGAGCAGGAGATGCAGAACCGCGCGGGGGCGCTGCCCGAGCATCCGGGGCGGGACGAGCTGCAGCACACCGCGGGCCAGATGGCGGCGGGCGGCCAGCAGTTCACCGTGCTGCTCGTCGCCGAGGACCGCGACGGCCGCACGGTGTACGGCAGTTCGGGCGGGCTGAACGGCTTCTCGATCGCGGACGTGCCGGCCTCGCTGCGGGAGGCGGTGAACAAGAAGCAGCCGCTCACCGCGGGCAACAGGTCGCCGTACCACCTGTACTGGCAGCGGACCGTCGACGACGGCACCCCGTATCTGGTGGCCGGCACCCGGGTGATCGGCGGCGGGCCGACCGGCTACATGCTCAAGTCGCTGGAGCCGGAGGCCAAGGACCTCAACTCGCTGGCCTGGTCGCTGGGGATCGCCACCGGTCTGGCGCTGATCGGCTCCGCGCTGCTCGCGCAGGCCGCCGCCACGACCGTGCTGAAGCCGGTGCACCGGCTCGGGGTCGCCGCCCGGCGGCTCGGCGAGGGCAAGCTGGACACCCGGCTCCGGGTATCCGGCACCGACGAGCTGGCCGATCTGTCGCGGACCTTCAACAACGCGGCGGCGGCGCTGGAGAAGCGGGTCGCCGACATGGCGGCGCGCGACGAGGCGTCCCGGCGGTTCGTCGCCGACATGAGCCATGAGCTGCGGACGCCGCTGACCGCGATCACCGCCGTGACGGAGGTCCTGGAGGAGGAGCTGGAGTTCGAGGGCGGCGGCATCGACCCGATGATCGAGCCCGCGGTACGGCTGGTGGTGAGCGAGACACGGCGGCTGAACGACCTGGTCGAGAACCTGATGGAGGTCACCCGCTTCGACGCGGGCACCGCCCGCCTGGTCCTCGACGACGTCGACGTCGCCGACCAGATCACCGCGTGCATCGACGCCCGCGCCTGGCTGGACGCGGTCGATCTGGACGCCGAGCGCGGCATCCACGCCCGGCTCGACCCGCGCCGCCTGGACGTGATCCTCGCCAACCTCATCGGCAACGCGCTCAAGCACGGCGGATCGCCGGTGCGGGTGTCGGTGCGGGAGGACGACGACGCGGTGGTGATCGCGGTGCGCGACCACGGGCCCGGCATCCCGGAGGACGTGCTGCCGCATGTCTTCGACCGGTTCTACAAGGCCAGCGCCTCCCGGCCGCGCTCCGAGGGCAGCGGGCTCGGCCTGTCGATCGCCCTGGAGAACGCGCACATCCACGGGGGCGAGATCACGGCCGCCAACTCCCCGGAGGGGGGCGCGGTGTTCACCCTGCGGCTGCCGAAGGACGCCTCGGAGGTGGCGCGGCGGGACGCCGAGGAGGCCGCGGAGCAGGCGGGCGGCGCCGCGAAGGGGAAGGGTGCCTGATGAACGTACGCCGTCTGCTGCCGGTTCCCCTGCTCGCCGGAGTGCTCGGCGCGCTGGTCACCGGGTGCGGGATCCGGGCCACGGAGGTGCCGACCGACTTCGGGCCCGCGCCGTCCCGCGCGAACTGCTCGCTCACCGCGCCGGACGTGACCACGCAGGCCTCGCGCGGGATGCCGGTCCAGGTGTTCCTGCTGTGCGGTTCGTCGCTGGTGACGGTCGACCGGACGGTACGGGTCGCGGAGGGCGCGACGGACACCGAGCGGCGGGTCCTGGTGGCCCAGGGGCTGCTGGACGTGCTGGCCGAGGCGCCGTCACCGGCCGAGACCGAGGCGGGGTACAAGACGGAGGTGCCCGGCGGTACGACCGTCGCGGGCCCGCGGCCCGGGGACCCCGAGGACACCCTGCGGCTGAGCACGCCGCCGTCCGGTCTCCCCGGCTCCGCGCTCGCCCAGATCGTCTGTACGTTCTCCGACTCGGCGGCGGCCGAGGGCGACGGCTCGGTGATCCTGGGCGGCTCCGGGGCCGAGCCGCCGCGCCGCTACGAGTGCACCGAGCAGGTCCGTGCCCGCCCGGGCGCGGTGGAGCCGCCGTCGTCGGGAGTGTCGGGCAGCTGAGCCGCCCGGGCCCTGGGCGGCGCGGGTGTGGCGCACGCCTCACCCCCGCGCGCCGAGGTGACGCGGAACCGATCACGCCGACGGGGGCGTCTAGGGGGTCGTGCAGCGTCAAGGCTCCATGGGCGGCAGCGCCGCGATCCGCATCCGGGTGACAGGAGGTGTCCTCCTCGTCGCGCACCTCGCGCTCGTCGCCTGGCTGACGCTGCGTCCACTGGACGTCCCCTGGGTGATGCCCGCCAATCTCCGTCCGCTGGACGGCATCCGGGCCGATCTGGCGCTGGGCTGGCCGCAGGCGGCCCGGGAACTCGGGGAAGGGCTGGCGCTGCTGGCGCCGCTCGGGGTGCTGCTGCCGATGGCGGACGGGCGGCTGACCGTCTCGCCGCTGGCCTCCTTCGTCCGCACGGCCGCCGCCGGGGTGCTGATCTCGCTGGCCATCGAGCTGTTGCAGAGCGATGTGCCGGGGCGGGTCCTGGACGTGGACTCGCTGCTGCTGAACACCGTCGGGGTGGCCCTGGCGCATCTCGCGGTCGTCCCGGCCGCCCGGGCCCGGCTGCGCCGCCGGACCGCGGAGCGGTACCCGGACGCCTCCCGCCAGGAGGAACCGTCTCAGGGTCGTACCCCGACGATTCCCAGGGTCGGGATCGCCCCGTGGAGCGACGCTTTGCCCCCTTCGTCTCCGTAGTGTGGAGGGCAGATGAGGCAGCCGGCCGGGCCGCCTCGCCCGACGCTCTCGCGAGCTGAGAAGGAGTCGCCATGTCCCGCCTTGCCCGCCCCACCAGCGGCCGGATGATCGGCGGAGTGTGCGCAGCGCTGGCGCGGCGCTTCGGCACCTCCGCGACGACGATGCGGGTGATCTTCCTGGTCTCCTGCCTGCTGCCGGGGCCCCAGTTCCTGCTCTATCTCGCGCTGTGGATCCTGCTGCCCTCGGAGGGCAGGGCGGCGAAGGCGGCGAACGCCGCCTGGTGATCCCCCGGGCTGACACACCGCTGGGGCGCACCCCTGGTCCGGGGCGCGCCCCAGCGGCGCGTGCGGGGGCGGGCGGTCAGCCCAGCGGGACGCCGTTCACCGGCCGGCCGTGGACGAGCGCCGACTCGGCGACGGGCTGCGCGGCTCCGCCGAGGGCCTTGGCGGCAGACTGCTTCATGGTGAATTGTTGCATCCCGGAAAGGAAGTCGAAATGAGGATGGCGAGGGGGCGGGAGAAGCGTTCAGAACGTAAACACGCTGGACCGTCCGCCGCGGACATCGGCATGCGGACGGATGGCGAACACCCCTCACGACTCCGGTCACCGATCACCCCTTGATCACCCCTCCGGAGCGGTGACCTCCCTGGTGGAAGCGGTCTGCTGAAACAGCCATTCGGATTTCAGCTCGGCATATCCGGGTTTGATGACGTCATTGATCATGGCGAGTCGTTCATCGAAGGGAATGAACGCCGATTTCATCGCGTTGACGGAGAACCACTGCATGTCGTCGAGCGTGTAACCGAATGCCTCGACAAGGTGCTCGAATTCCCGGCTCATGCTCGTGCCCGACATCAACCGGTTGTCGGTGTTGACGGTGACCCGGAAGTGGAGGCGGCGCAGCAGGCCGATGGGGTGCTCGGCGTAGGAGCGGGCGGCGCCGGTCTGGAGGTTGGAGCTGGGGCACAGCTCCAGCGGGATCCGCTTGTCGCGGACGTACGAGGCGAGCCGGCCGAGGCGGACGGTGCCGTCGGCGGCGGCCTCGATGTCGTCGACGATCCGCACCCCGTGCCCGAGCCGGTCGGCGCCACACCACTGGAGGGCCTGCCAGATCGACGGCAGGCCGAAGGCCTCGCCGGCGTGGATGGTGAAGTGATTGTTCTCCCGCTTCAGGAACTCGAACGCGTCCAGGTGACGGGTGGGCGGGTACCCGGCCTCGGCGCCCGCGATGTCGAAGCCGGCGACGCCCAGGTCGCGGTAGCGGTTGGCGAGTTCGGCGATCTCCAGGGAGCGGGCGGCGTGCCGCATGGCGGTGAGCAGCGCGCCGACCCGGATGCGGTGCCCCGCCTCCCGGGCCCGGCGCTCGCCCTCCCGGAAGCCCGCGTTGACGGCCTCGACGACCTCTTCGAGGGTGAGTCCGCCGTCGAGGTGCTGTTCGGGGGCGTAGCGGACCTCGGCGTAGACGACTCCGTCCTCGGCCAGGTCCTCGACGCACTCGGCGGCGACCCGGAACAGGGCGTCTCGGGTCTGCATCACGCCGACGGTGTGCGAGAAGGTCTCCAGATACCGCTCGAGGGAGCCGGAGTCGGCGGCCTCGCGGAACCAGAGGCCCAGCTTGCCGGGGTCGGGCTCGGGGAGGCGGTCGTAGCCCGTGGCCCGGGCGAGTTCGACGATCGTGCCCGGGCGCAGGCCGCCGTCGAGGTGGTCGTGGAGCAGAACCTTGGGCGCTCGGCGGATCTGGTCCGCGCTCGGGGTGGTCCCCGTCCGGTCAGTCTGGCTCGTCATTTCCGCACTCTAACTCCTACGCGCGTAGAGCGCGTTTCGGACATCGCCGTCGATACGGAACGGTGACCGCACGGACGGATGGCGTACCCCGTGTCTTCTGACACTGTTCTGTCATGGCACAGCAAGCGACGACGGTTCGCAGGGCCCGGCTGGGGCGGGCGTTCGGTCCGGAGCCGAGGGCGGTGAGCGGTGTGGTACTGCTGCTCCCCGGCGGCGCGGAGACCTCCGACCGAAGACCCTCGCCCCTTCTCGCGGCCGCGTCGGTACGGGCGTTGGGGCGGCGGCTGACGCGGGCGGGCGGCGCGGACGGTCTCGCCGTCCACGTCGTGCACTACCGCCACCGCGGCTGGAACGGCGGCGAGGCACGGCTCGCGAACGACGCGGCCTGGGCCGCGGACGAGGTCGTACGGCGGTACGGGGATGTACCGGTGTGCCTGGCCGGGCTGGACATGGGCGGGCGGGCGGCGCTCCGCGCGGGCGGCCACGAGGCCGTCAACTCCGTGGTGGCGCTCGCCCCGTGGCTGCCGGAGGAGGATGTCGCGGCGCCACCCGAACCGGTGAAACAGCTGGCGGGACGGCGGGTGCTGATCGTGCACGGCACCAATGACGAGCGGACCGATCCCGAGCTGTCGTTCCGGCTGGCGGCGCGGGTGAAGAAGGTGAACCGGGAGGTGTGCCGGTTCGAGGTGCACTCCGACCGGCATCGGTTGCGGCAGCACCGGGACGAAGTGCAGGCGCTGGTGGAGGACTTCGTGATCGGCGTGATGTTCGGGCGGCCGTTGTCGCGGCCGGTCGAGGACGCGCTGGCGGCTCCGCCTCCGCTGGGGTTGCGGATGCCGCTCGCCTCCGGGTTCGGGAAGTCGTTGCGGCGGTAGCGCCGTCGGGGTGTCCGCACGTCGCCGGGTGCGGTTGCGGGGAGGTGTTCGCGCAGTTCCCCGCGCCCCTTCGGTGGGGACGGTCGTCCTCAGGTCAAGAGGGTGCCCTTCCTCGACAGCAGGAATTTCTTGAAGGCCGCCACGGGGGGTGTGTCGACCGTGCCCGCCATCCAGGCGACGCCGATCTCCCGTGCGGCCCTGGGCGCCGTGACCGTCAGTTCGGCGACGCCGGGGCGGGGGACGGCGGGGGGTGGCAGCAGGGCGACGCCCAGGCCGGCGGCGACCAGGCCGCGCAGGGTCTCCGCCTCCTCGCCCTCGAAGGCCACCTTCGGGCGGAAGCCCGCCTCCGCGCACAGCGCGTCGGTGATGCGGCGCAGGCCGTAGCCCGGTTCCAGGGTGACGAAGGATTCGTCGGCGGCCTCCGCGAGACGGACGCGCTTGCGGGCGGCCAGGCGGTGGTCGGCGGGGACGACCAGGCGGAGTTTCTGTTCGTCGAGCCGGCGGGCGACCAGGTCGGGGGCGTCGGGGACGGGCGAGGTCAGGCAGAGGTCGAGTTCGCCGGCCCGCATGCGTTCGAGCATGGCCTCGCCGTAGTTCTGGACGAGGCTGAAGCGGACGCGGGGGTGCTCGGCGCGGAAGGCGCGGATCAGGCCGGGGACGGTCTCCGTACCCATGGTGTGCAGGAAGCCGAAGGCGACCTTGCCGGTGGTCGGGTCGGCGTCGGCGCGGACCTCCTCGGCGGCCCGTTCGATCTCCGCGAGGGCGCGCTCGACGGAGGTGAGGAAGGTGCGGCCGGCGGGGGTGAGGGCGACGGTCCGGCCGCGGCGGGCGAACAGCTCGACGCCCAGGTCCTGCTCCAGACGGACCATGGCGCGGGAGAGCGTCGACTGCGGGACGTTCATCTCCTGGGCGGCGCGGGTGACGTGCTCGGTGCGGGCGACGCCCGCGAAGTACGCCAGGCGGGGAGCGAGCGTCATCGCCATGTCTTCTGTGTCACCGGACTGTGACAGGTGAGCCTGTGACCTCTGCTGATGCACCATGGGAACGATTATGGCGAATCCATGCATTGGACGGATGAGCTGAGGGGTCCGTACGTTCGAAGCATGTCTCCCGCCAGTACCGGGGCGTCCACCATCGTGGGCGCCGTTCCGACCGTTCCCGACTCACGCATGGCCCCGGGCGGCCCCGGCTACCGCCGGATGAGCCTCGCCCTCTTCCTCGCGGGCGTCTCGACCTTCGCGCTCCTCTACTCCACGCAGGCCCTGCTGCCGCTGATCTCCGGTGACTTCGGGGTGACGGCGAGCGAGGCGAGCTGGACCGTGGCGGCCTCCACCGGCGGGCTGGCCCTGTTCGTCATCCCGATGAGCGCCCTGTCCGAGCGGTACGGACGCCGTACGGTCATGACGGCGTCCCTGGCGGTGGCGGTGACCGTCGCGCTGCTGGTGCCCTTCGCCTCCTCGCTGACCGCGCTGGTCGTCCTGCGGGCGGTGCAGGGCGCGGCGCTCGCGGGAGTGCCCGCGTCGGCGACGGCGTATCTCGCGGAGGAGGTCCGGCCCACGGCGCTGATCACCGCGATCGGGCTGTTCGTGGCGGGCAACAGCGTCGGCGGGATGAGCGGCCGGGTCATCACCGGCTGGGTGGCGCAGGAGTGGGGCTGGCGGGTCGCGCTCGGCGCCCTGGGCCTGGTCGCGGTGGGCTGCGCGGTGGCCTTCCGGCTGCTGCTGCCGGCTCCCACGCACTTCACGCGCGGCTCGCTGCGCCCGCGGGTGCTGGCCCGCACGGTCCGCCACCACCTCGCCAACCCGCTGCTGCGCCGGCTGTACGCGATCGGCGCGCTGTTCATGACGGTGTTCGGCGGGGTCTACACGGTGATCGGCTACCGCCTGACGGAGGCGCCGTTCTCGCTGCCGCAGGGTGTCGTCGGCTCGATCTTCCTGGTGTACCTGGTGGGCACGGTGTCCGCGTCGGCGGCGGGTCGGCTGGTCGGCCGGCTCGGGCGGCGGGGCGCGCTCTACCTGGGCGGCGGCACCACCGCGGCGGGGCTGCTGCTGTCGCTGGCGGACTCGCTGCCGCTGGTACTGCTGGGCCTGGTGCTGATCACGGCGGGTTTCTTCGCCGGGCACGCGGTGGCCTCCTCGGCGGTCAGCAAGACGGCGTCGCACGGGCGGGCGCAGGCCGCGGCGCTGTACCAGTCGGCGTACTACGTCGGCTCCAGCGTGGGCAGTACGGCGGGTGCGGTGGCCTTCCACGCGGGCGGCTGGGCCGGGACGGTCGGGGTCGGGCTGCTGGCGGTGGCCGGAGTCGTCGGCATCACCGTGCTCGGGTCGCTGGCGGCGGCACGGGCCGGGACGGCCGCCCGGACCGCCTGACGGTCGCCGCCCGCGCACCTATTTCCGGGGGTGCCGCTCTGGCTCCGATCCGGTTCCGGCTGGCCATCGCCGCCTGAGCCCACGGACGACCCTCCCGCCGCCCAGCAGACCGCCCCGGGCCCGGATGCCCCGGGGCGGTCTGCTGCGTCCAGGGAGAGCGACGGAGACCCCACGACGGCCCTACGCGGCCATCGGCGGCTCCTCGTCGTCCGCCACGGGCGGCTGCTCCTCGGTCTCCTTCGGCTTGGCCACCTGGTCCTGCTCCTCCTTGAGCTGCTTCCACGCGTCGCGCGCACGGCGGAACGAGTCGAAGACGTCGGGGAGCTGGTCAAGGATGCCCTTGACCGCGAAAAGCAGCACGGAAACCACGCCAGCGATGGCGAGAATGATGATGATGGCGGTGCCGTCCACCAACCCTTACCTTCCCTGTCATGGGTCGGATCGGTGGGTCTGCGCGCAGGCAGCCTCGATCCGAACCCCCCGGTTCGGACCGAGACACCTGCGCTGACGTGTGCGCAAATGTTCTCGGTGCTGACAGACGGTTGCCTGCCAGTACGAACATCCAAAGTCTTCTGGGTCACAAACCCTTTAGGTGGCCGACTCACGTCATGCGGTTACCGTCACGATTGCCGTAACGGTCTCCAGTCAGCACTCCTGCGATGAGTGTGCTTCGCCGCACCTGGTGCGACTACTACCCATCGGGGAGAGAATACCACGGCGCGCAACGTCAAGGCGCCCAACTGAGCCCCATCCCGGCTGAGTTGGGATGGGGCTCACAGTGTGGTTCAGGTCGCGTCCGTTGTCGGTGGCACCGGCTGACGGATCAGCAGTTCGTCACCCGCTGGGAAGCGCGCCGTGCCGCCCTCCTTCCAGGTGACGACGACGGCCAACCCGCCCATCGGTCCCCGGGCGGTGGAGGTGGCCCTGACCGTGCGCCACTCGCCCTCGTAGCCGATCACGTCTCCTTCGCTGACCAGAGCCGCGCGCTTAGTGGGGTGGCTCAATCGTCGTCGTCGGCGGGGCGGATGCGGTTCAAAGGGGCCTCCCACTCGATGCCACCCCCTCTCGGGCGCATGTAGGCCGTCCGGCTGATCAGCTTGTTGCCCTCCTTGGTGCGCTCCTCGATCACGCCTTGCAACTCCCCCTTGCGCCCGGTCTCGTCGTAGACGACGAGCGTGCCTTTCGGGTAGGGCAGCTTGCCGTGACTCAGCATCGTCGGCGGCTTCTCGTGTGTCAGTGCCATGAACCCTCTTCCCACCTGGGCATACGTGACTCACACAAGACAACTGCTGGCGTGCAAGGCGAACTTGCACAGCTCTTGCACAACGCCAGGGCGCAGAAGTGGCCAGGGTGCGACCATGGGACGTAACGGAAGTCGAGCGGGGAAGACGCACAGATATGAGCGTGACCAAGATTCCCGGACCCGGTGCGAACGTGGCCGTCTGCCGCAAGGCGCGCGGCTTCAGCCAGGTCGCCCTTGCCCGGCGGGCGGGCGTGTCGGTCTCGCTGCTGAGCAAGATCGAGGTGGGCGACCGCGCGCTGACCCAGGGCATCGCCGCCGCTCTCGCTCAGGCCATGGGGCTGGCGCTTGATGAGCTGCTGGGCACGACCCCGGTCGACCGCGCCGACGAGAACAGCTTGACCGCCCTCAACTACGCCATCCGGCGGTTCGACATCCCCGACGCCCCACCGGCCCACCCGGAAGACCTGCCTCGCCAGCTCGCCGAGCTGAACGAGCACCGCTACCGGACCGAGTTGTCGGCGGTGTTGCAGAAACTCCCGGGCGTGCTGGCCGACGCGACCAACTACGCCCACGCCACCGAGTCGCCGGACGCCTGGACCCGCCTCGCAGACGTGTACTCGGTGGTCTACTGGCTGGCCGCCCGGCACCGCTGGATGCATCTTGCCGAGCTGGCCGTGATGAAGCAGCGGTTGGCCGCCGAGCGTGCTCACCCGATCGCCGCCACGGTGGCCGCCCGCGACGAGGCCGGGGCCTTCCTCAATTCGGGTGACTTCGTGGGCGGGCTGGCCATCGTGGACCGCGCCATCGTCGAGGCCGAGTCCAACCTTGAAGGACGCGATCGCGCGTTCGGCCTGGGCATCCTGCATCTGCGCGGCCTCACGTTGGCTGGCCGGCTCAAGGACAAGGCCACCGCCGAGGAGCACATCAGGGCGGCCTGGCGCACGGCCGAGGACTACGGCGAGGACGCCGATGAGCACGGCATCCACTTCGGCCCGGACCAGACCGCCACCCACGTCATCTCGACGTACTCCGACATGGACCAGCACCGCCGTGCGCTGAACACCGCCGACGACCTGATCCGAGGTGGCACGGACCTGCCCGCCACCCGCATCGGCCCCCTGCACATGAACCTGGGCCGGTCGCACCTCGCCCTGGGTGACCGGGACTCCGCACTGGCCTCTCTGGAGGAGGCGTGGAGCGTCGCACCCGAGATGGCGCGCGTGCACCCGACCAGCCAGGAGCTGATGCGCGTCTTGACCTCGCTGCATCGCCGCAGCAACCCCCGCCTCACGCGCTTGGCCAAGCGCGCCGGGGTGCCCTTCTGACGGGGTTTCCAGCGAGCCTCAAGGCGGGCAGCTTGTAAGCCATGCAGCGATTACACCTTGAGGTATGGATCGGCGACGGGTGGCAGCAGGTCACCCTTCTGGACGGCAAGAAGAGGTTCTGGCGGCCCCCCAAGGACGGCGACACGGACGACAACCTGTTGCGGGGCCTCGAAGACTTACTGGAGGAGTACCCCGAGGCGTTCTGGCTTGAGACCACCGCCGAGCCGCACGGTGTGTACTTCGGTTCAGGGGTGCCTCGGCTGTTCCGGCTGGCACCCGCCGGGTAGCACGCGGGGCCCCGGGATGCTGCCCGGGGCCCCGATGCGTTCAGAGCACGCCGAGCGACGTGAGCACCACCAGGCAGAGCGTCAGCGACCCGCCGAAGACACCACCGCCGTACAGGAACGCCGGGCCCTTCGGGGTGGTGGGCTTGTCTCGTCCACCTTCCCCACCTGCGGTTTTCCCCACTCCGGGGGCCATTGTCAGTGGGCTGCGGTAGCTTCCGAAGTGCTGGAGCGCACTGGCGCGGCACCGGAACGGCCACAGGGGTGGGTGGACGATGAGCAACAGCACGGCAACGACGGATCTCGACGTCGAACTGGAGAAACACCGGGTCGAACTGACCGGCTACTGCTACCGCATGCTCGGCTCCTCCTTCGAGGCCGAGGACGCGGTGCAGGACACCCTGGTCCGCGCCTGGCGGAGCTACGAGAAGTTCGAAGGCCGCTCCAGCCTCCGCTCCTGGCTCTACCGGATCGCGACCAACGTCTGCCTGGACATGCTGACGGCCGGCAACAAGCGGGCGCGGCCGATGGACCTCACCGAGGCGACCCCGCTCGCCCAGGCCGCCCTCTCCCCCCGCCCGGACCACACCTGGCTGGAGCCGATGCCGGACTCGCGCGTGCTGCCGTCCACCGCCGACCCCGCGGAGGCCGCGGTCGCCAAGGAGTCGGTGCGGCTCGCGTTCATGGCGGCGCTCCAGCAGCTGCCCGCCAAGCAGCGGGCCGTGCTGATCCTGCGCGAGGTGCTGGCCTGGAAGGCGAGTGAGGTCGCCGAGCTGCTCGACACCTCGGTCGCCTCCGTCAACAGCGCCCTCCAACGGGCTCGCGCGACCCTCGCCGAGCGGGGCGACTCGGGCGCCGACGCGGCGGTGTCGGACCCGCTGGACGAGAAGCAGCAGAAGCTCCTGGAGCGCTATGTCGCGGCCTTCGAGGGCTATGACATGACAGCGCTGACGGCGTTGCTGCACGAGGACGCCGTCATGACGATGCCGCCGTTCGACCTCTGGCTGCGCGGCCCCGGCGACATCACCGGCTTCATGACCACGGTCGGCTCCGCGTGCGCGAACTCGCGGCTGCGGCCCGTCGAGGTCAACGGCCTGCCCGGCTTCGCGCACTACAAGCCGGACCCGGAGACGGGCGGCTACACGCCGTGGGCGGTGCAGGTCCTGGAGATCTCAGACGGCCGAATCACCGGGTTCCACTTCTTCCTGGACACCAAGCGCTGGTTCCCGCTGTTCGGGCTGCCCCTCCACCTCGAAGCGGAGGCCGACCAGGTCGAGTAGGGCGTGCAGCGCCGGACCCGGGTCCCGCAGCCGGATCCGGCCCCCGGCGCGCCGGGCGGCCAGCTGGAGCCGGGCGAGCAGATCGACCACACCGAGCCCCGGCGGCCCGAGCCCGCCCACGTCGCACACCACCACCGCCGCCCCACCCCTCTCCAGCAGGACGCGCACGTCCTCGCACAGGCCCCTCACCTCGTCCCGGGTGACGGGGCCGGCCAGCACGAGTTCCGCGGGTGTCATGGCGTCCACGTGCGGTAGACCGGGCGGGCGGGCGGAATTCATCGCGGGCCCGGCGTCATGGGCATCACATTGACCGGGGGCGGCCCCGCCACCAGGGTTCCTTGCATGCCCCAACGATCATCGCCGTCCGCCCTCCTCGCCCGTGTGCCGCTCCTGGCCCGCCTCGCCGAGGGGGCGCCGTGCAGGGGGTGCTGAGCGGCTTCGCGGTGATCGCGGTGGTGATCGGCGTCGGCTATGCGATCGGCCGGCGCGGCTACCTCGGCGGACAGGGCCGCGAGGTCCTGACCAAGCTCGCCTTCCACGTGGCGTCCCCGGCGCTGCTGTTCACCACGCTCGCGGGCGCCGACCTGTCGGTGGTCTTCTCGACACGGCTGCTGGTCACCGCGCTCGGCACGGCGGCGGTGGCGGGGGCGTTCGTCGCAGTCGGTGTCGTCCGCCGCTGGGGGGTGGGCCGTACGACGATCGGCGCGCTGTGCGCCGGTTACGTCAACTCCGGCAACCTCGGCATCCCGATCGCGGTGTACGTCCTCGGCGATGCCTCACTCGTGGCGCCGGTGCTGCTGTTCCAGCTGGTCGGGGTGACGCCGATCGCGGTGACGATCCTGGACCTGACGACGGGCGGGTCGAAACGCCCGCTGTGGCAGCGGCTGCTCACACCGTTGCGGAACCCCATCGCGGTGGGCTCGCTGGCGGGCGTGGCGGTGTCGGCGGCGGGGGTGCGCGTGCCCGGGCCGGTCATGGACCCGCTGACCCTGATCGGCAACATGTCGGTCCCGGCGGTGCTGCTCGCCTTCGGCATCTCCCTGCGGGGCAGCACGCTGCCGCTGCGGGGCGGGGAGCGGGCGCCGGTGCTGCTGGCGGTGGGGCTCAAGACCGTCGCCCAGCCGCTGATCGCCTGGGCGCTGGCAGCGGGGGTCTTCGGCCTGCGGGGCGCCGCACTGCTGGACGTGGTGGTGACGTCGGCCCTGCCCGCCGCGCAGAACCTGTACACGTACGCGAGCACCTACCGGGTGGGCGAGGTGCTGGCGCGGGAGGCGATCCTGCTGTCGACGGTGGTGTCGGTGCCGGGGCTGGTGGTGGTGGCGGCGGTGCTGGGGTGAGTCCGGGTCAGTCGGTGGGGAACTCGCCGGTGTCGAGGGTCAGGCCGAACGGTTCCGGCAGCTTGATCGGGTCGCCGAACTTGACCGCGCTCAGGACACGGTAGACCTCGCCCTTCGGCTCGCCGT
Source organism: Streptomyces sp. (assembly GCF_035645055.1). Classification (GTDB taxonomy): domain Bacteria; phylum Actinomycetota; class Actinomycetes; order Streptomycetales; family Streptomycetaceae; genus Streptomyces. Next base: position 61,300 of record NZ_DASQNH010000064.1, read on the forward strand.
AGAGCGTCACGGTGGGGCCGCCAGGGGCCCAGCGGTCGACGAGGAGGTACAGCGGGATACCGGCCATCGCGTAGGCGGCGGGCTTGCTGACGCGGTCGTGGCGGGCGTTGGACTGGGAGGTGACTTCGACGACGAGCTCGACGAGGGCGGCTGACATGCAGGATTCCGCTTCCTCGAATGCCCGCACCGGTGCCACCAACAGATCCGGAATGAAGATGCCCATCCGCGACGGCACGGCGACAGCCTGGGTCTGGGACGTCTCCAAGTGCTCGGGAAGCACGGAGTAGAGGCGACGCTGAATGCGAGCCGCGATCAGGTTGTGGCGGGACGCGGGAGCAGGTGTCACGGTGACGATTCCCTCAATGATCTCCACCTTGCTGCCCTCAGGCCATTCCTCCTCCGCCCAGAACCGGACGAGGTCGTCCCAGCCCTGCCCGGGGTCGTGGCTGACGGTGAGTGCGCTCATGGCGGTCTCCAATCGGTGCGTCACCGATCCCAGCATGCCGAACGGGACCGGTGGTGGTCCACCGATCCCGTTCACCCGAATGAGGAAACCGCAGGTCAGGCGATACGCTCCAGCACCACGGGGGACGGGGTGAAGTCCGTGCCGGGGGCGGCGATGTCGTAGGAGCCCTGGACCGCTTCCAGCGCGTACTCGAAGCGCTCCGGGGTGTCCGTGTGGAGGGTCAGGAGGGGCTGGCCCTCGGTGACCGTGTCGCCGGGCTTGGCGTGCATCTCCACGCCCGCCGCCGCCTGGACCGGGTCCTCCTTGCGGGCGCGGCCCGCGCCGAGGCGCCAGGCGGCGATGCCGATGTCGTAGGCGTCGAGGCGGGTCAGGACGCCGGAGGCGGACGCCTTCACCACGTGCTGCTCACGGGAGGTGGGCAGGGGGGCGTCCGGGTCGCCGCCCTGGGCCGCGATCATGCGGCGCCAGACGTCCATCGCCGAGCCGTCGGCCAGGGCCTTCGCCGGGTCGGCGTCCTTCACTCCCGCCGCGTCGAGCATTTCGCGGGCCAGGGCGACGGTCAGTTCCACGACGTCCGCGGGGCCGCCGCCGGCCAGGACCTCGACCGACTCGCGGACCTCCAGGGCGTTGCCCGCGGTGAGGCCGAGGGGGGTGGACATGTCGGTCAGCAGGGCGACCGTCTTCACGCCGCTGTCCGTGCCCAGGCCCACCATGGTCGAGGCCAGCTCCCGCGCGTCCTCGATGGTCTTCATGAAGGCGCCCGTGCCGACCTTCACGTCCAGGACCAGGGAACCCGTGCCCTCGGCGATCTTCTTCGACATGATGGAGGAGGCGATCAGGGGGATCGCCTCGACCGTGCCGGTGACGTCGCGCAGGGCGTACAGCTTCTTGTCCGCGGGGGCCAGGCCGTCGCCCGCCGCGCAGATCACCGCGCCCGTGGTGTCCAGGACGCGCAGCATCTCCTCGTTGGAGAGCAGGGCCCGCCAGCCGGGGATCGACTCCAGCTTGTCCAGGGTGCCGCCGGTGTGACCGAGGCCGCGGCCCGACAGCTGGGGGACGGCCGCGCCGCACGCCGCGACCAGGGGGGCCAGCGGCAGGGTGATCTTGTCGCCGACGCCGCCCGTCGAGTGCTTGTCCGCGGTCGGGCGGGACAGGGACGAGAAGTCCATGCGCTCGCCGGACGCGATCATCGCGGCGGTCCAGCGGGCGATCTCGCGGCGGTTCATGCCGTTGAGCAGGATCGCCATGGCGAGCGCGGACATCTGCTCGTCGGCGACCTCCCCGCGGGTGTACGCGTCGATGACCCAGTCGATCTGCTCGTCGCTGAGTTCACCGCGGTCCCGCTTGGTGCGGATGACGGAGATGACGTCCATGCCTGGCTTTCCTTCCGATGGTCCGGGAAGTGTCCGGGAAGTGCGCGGCCCCTCTGCTCGGGTGTCGGGTCAGAGGGGCCGCGGCGGGGAGTTACTTGGTGAGATGGTCCGGGCCGAAGGCCTGGGGCAGCATCTCCGAGAGGCGGAGGATTCCGGCCGGGGTCTCCAGCAGGAGGTCCGGCCCGCCGAACTCGTACAGCAGCTGCCGGCACCGGCCGCACGGGACGAGGATGTCGCCGTTGCCGTCCACGCAGGTGAAGTGGGTCAGCCGGCCGCCGCCGGTGCGCTGCAGCTCGGAGACCAGCCCGCACTCGGCGCACAGGCCGAGGCCGTAGGAGGCGTTCTCCACGTTGCAGCCGGAGACCGTGCGGCCGTCGTCGACGAGGGCGGCGACGCCGACCGGGTAGCCCGAGTAGGGGGCGTAGGCGTGGGTCATGGCCTCCCGTGCCAGTGCCCGCAGGGCCTCCCAGTCGACGGTCACTTGCCCTGTCCCTTCCGGTACGGCAGTCCGTCCGCCTTCGGCATCCGCAGGCGCTGCGCCGACAGGGCGAGGACGACCAGCGTGATGACGTACGGCGTGGCGGAGACGACCTGGTTCGGGACCTCGTTGGTGCCGGCGTACCAGGCGAAGACGAGGGCGCCGACCACCAGGGTGATCACGGCGTGCACGTACTTCTTGCGGATCGCCAGCCAGATCGCGCCGACGACCAGCAGGATCGCGCCGAGCAGCAGCAGCGCGTGGACGTTCTCGGAGCCGCCGCGCAGGTTGAGGCTGTCGGTGTAACCGAACAGTCCGGCGCCGAGGGCGAGGCCGCCCGGCATCCAGTTGCCGAAGATCATCGCCGCGAGGCCGATGAAGCCGCGGCCGGAGACCTGGCCCTCCAGGTAGAAGGGGTTGGCCACGATGGACAGGAAGGCGCCGCCGAGGCCGGCCAGGCCGCCGGAGATGATCACGGCGAGGTACTTGTACTTGTAGACGTTCACGCCGAGGGATTCGGCCGCGACCGGGTTCTCGCCGCAGGAGCGCAGTCGCAGGCCGAACGCGGTGCGCCACAGGATCCACCAGGTGGCGGGGACCAGGGCGACGGCGATCAGGGTCAGCCAGGACACGTTGGTGACCAGGCCGCCGAGCAGGCCGGCGAGGTCGGAGATCAGGAACCAGCCCTTGTCGTTCAGCTCCCGCAGGCCGTCGGAGAGGCCCGGCACGGTGAAGTGGCCGAGCGGGTCCACCGCCGGGGACTGCTTGGCGGAGCCGCCCTGGTGGCCCACGAAGGCGAGGGGTGCCAGGTAACGGGTGGCGCCGAGGGCGAGGATGTTGATCGCCACACCGGAGACGATGTGGTTCACGTTGAAGGTGACGGTGACGAAGGCGTGCAGCAGGCCGCCGAGGCAGCCGCCGATGATGCCCACCAGGACACCGGTCCACGGGCCCCACTGGAAACCGGCCCAGGCGCCGAACCAGGTGCCGAGGATCATCATGCCTTCGAGGCCGATGTTCACCACGCCCGCGCGCTCGGCCCACAGGCCGCCGAGACCGGCGAGGCCGATCGGCACGGCGAGCTGGAGCGCGGTGGACATCTGGCTGACGTTGGTGATGCCGTCGGCGCCGGTGATGATCCGGACGAGTGAGGTCAGCGCCAGGGCTCCGGCGATGACCAGCAGCAGTACGGGCCACGACATCCGGCGGCCGGTCGGCGCCGCGGGCTGGAGGGTGGGCTGGTTGACGTCGGTCGCGGTGGTCATCGGCCTGCCGCCTCCTTCGTGTTGTTGTCGGCGCCGAGGACGTGACCGGCGGCCAGTTCCGCGCCGACCCGGCGCTGCTGGCGGCGCAGGCCCCACTCGCGGACGGCCTCGTAGGAGACGACGACCGAGAGGACGATCAGGCCCTGCATGATGACCGCGATCTCCTTGTCGTAGCCGTGGAAGTCCAGCTCGGGCGAGGCCTTGTCGAGCCAGGCCCACAGCAGGGCGGCGAAGGCGATACCGACGGGGCTGTTGCGGCCGAGAAGCGCGATGCCGATACCGAGGAAGCCGATGCCGGTGGGGAAGTTCAGGCTGTACGTGTGGGTGTCGCCCATGAGGATGGGCAGACCGGCGAGGCCGGCGATGCCGCCGGAGATCAGCATCGCGGTGAGGACCATGCGCTTGGGGTCGACGCCGCTGGCCGCGGCGGCGGTCTCGGAGGCGCCGGAGGCACGCAGGTCGAAGCCGAAGCGGGTGCGGTTGAGGACGACCCAGTAGCCGATGCCGAGGAGGACGGCGAGGACGACCAGGCCGTAGATCTCGCCGGACTTGCCGAGGTCGATGCCGGGGATCCAGCCGGAGGAGTGCATCTCCCCGGTGGTGTTGTTGTTGCCGACCTTGACGCCGAAGACGTCCGGCAGCCACAGGTAGGCGATGACGGAGGTGGCGATCGCGTTGAGCATGATCGTCGCGACGACCTCGCTGACGCCCCGGGTGACCTTCAGGACACCGGCGATGCCGGACCAGAAGGCGCCGACGAGGATCGCGGTGAGCAGCAGCAGCGGCACCTGGAGGGCGGCCGGCAGGTTGGCGTGCGCGCCGACGATGGCGGCCATCATGGCGGCGAGCTGGTACTGGCCGTCGACGCCGATGTTGAACAGGTTCATCCGGAAGCCGATGGCCACCGCGAGGGCCGCGATGTAGTACAGCGTGGCCTGGTTGATGATCCGGACCTGGATGTCCGAGAAGCCGAGCTGCTCGAACATCACGGCGAACGGCTCGACCGGGTTCTTGCCGGAGGCGATCAGCACGATGGCGCTCAGCGCGAAGGCCACGGCGAGCGCGATGACCGGTCCGGCCACCGCGAGGAGCACGCGCTCCTTGTCGAACTTCTTCATCAGCGGGCCTCGTCTTCCGGAGACTCGGGAGCCTTGCCGGTCTCGGGGGTCTCTTCGTGTTCCAGGTGGCCGGTGGCGGCACCCGTCATGGCCGAGCCCAGCTCCTCCGGGGTGATCGCGGCCGGGTCGGCGTCCGCGACCAGCTTGCCGTTGTAGATCACCCGCAGGGTGTCGGACAGGCCGATCAGCTCGTCGAGGTCGGCGGAGATCAGCAGCACGGCCAGGCCCTCGCGGCGGGCCTCGCGGATGTGGTCCCAGATCGCGGCCTGCGCGCCGACGTCCACACCGCGGGTGGGGTGGGCGGCGATCAGGAACTTGGGGTGGTGGCTCATCTCGCGGCCGACGATCAGCTTCTGCTGGTTGCCGCCGGAGAGGGAGGCCGCGGTGACGTCGATGCCGGGGGTGCGGACGTCGTACTCCGTCACGATCCGGCGGGTGTCGTCCTGGGCCGCCTTCGGGTCCAGCCAGACGCCCTTGGCGTTGGGCTGCTCCGTGACATGGCCGAGGATGCGGTTCTCCCAGAGGGGGGCCTCCAGGAGCAGGCCGTGGCGGTGGCGGTCCTCGGGGATGTAGCCGATGCCCTGCTCGCGGCGCTTGCGGGTGGCCCAGGCGGTGATCTCCTCGCCCTCCAGCGCGATGGTGCCGGAGTCGGCGTGCCGCAGGCCGATCAGCGCGTCGACCAGCTCGGTCTGGCCGTTGCCCTCGACGCCGGCGATGCCCAGGACCTCGCCCGCGTGGATGGTGAAGCTGATGTCGTCCAGGACGGCCTTGCCGCCGGGGGCCGCGAGGCGCAGCTTGTCGACGGTGAGCACCGGGCGGTCGGTGACCGTGGACTCGGCGGTCTCCGGGGTGGGCAGTTCGCTGCCGACCATCATCTCGGCGAGCTGGCGCGGGGTGGTCTCGGCGGGGACGGCCGTGCCGACGGTGGTGCCGCGGCGGATGACGGTGATGTCGTCGGCGACCGAGAGGACCTCGCCCAGCTTGTGGGAGATGAAGATGACGGACAGGCCCTCGGCCTTCAGCTCGCGCAGGTTGGCGAAGAGCGCGTCGACCTCCTGCGGCACGAGCACGGCGGTCGGCTCGTCCAGGATCAGGGTGCGGGCGCCGCGGTAGAGGACCTTGAGGATCTCCACGCGCTGGCGGGCGGCGACGCCGAGTTCCTCGACCAGCAGGTCGGGGCGTACGTCGAGGCCGTAGCGCTCGGAGATCTCCTTGATCTTGCGGCGGGCCTTGCCGCCGATGCCGTACAGCTTCTCGCTGCCCAGCACCACGTTCTCGAGCACGGTCAGGTTGTCGGCCAGCATGAAGTGCTGGTGGACCATGCCGATGCCGCGGGCGATGGCGTCGGCCGGGGACGAGAAGGAGACCTGCTCGCCGTCGATCGCGATGGTGCCCTCGTCCGGCTTCTGCATGCCGTAGAGGATCTTCATCAGCGTCGACTTGCCGGCGCCGTTCTCGCCGACGAGGGCGTGGACGGTGCCCTTGCGGACGGTGAGGTGGATGTCGTGGTTGGCCACGACTCCGGGGAATCGCTTGGTGATCCCGGCGAGTTCGACGGCGGTCGCCTGACCGTTGACCGCCGCTCCGGCCGGAGGGCTGCTGGACGCGTTGATGGCGCACTCTCCTGGGGACGGGGGTCGTCTACGCGCGTAGCGCCCCTACGGCATCGAAAGAGGGCGACGCACCGCGACAACGGGGTACGGGGAGCCGGCCCCCCGTACCCCGTTGAGCGGACGTAACCCCGCGGTTACACGCTGCTCAGGGTGTTGCTGATGATCAGCTGCTCTTGACCTTGATGTCGCCGCTGATGATCTTCTCCTTGGCGGTTTCGACGGCTTTCTGGACGTCGGCGTCGCCCGCGAACTTCGGGTTGGAGTTCGACAGACTCACCTCGCCGGACTTCAGATCGCCACGAACGATACCGGTCTGCGGCTTGCCGTCCTCGACCGACTTCGCCAGGTTGTAGACCGCCTTGGCGACGTCCTTCATCGCCGAGGTGAGGATGTAGTCCTTGTACTTGGCGAGGGCTTCCTGCTTGTACTGGTCGGAGTCGACACCGATCGCCCACACCTTGTTGGCGGCGGCGGCCTCGATCACGCCCTGGCCCGACAGACCGGCGGCCGCGTAGACGACGTCGGCCTTCTTCTCTATCTGGCCCTCGGCGGCCGTCTTGCCCTTGTCCGGGCTGGAGAAGCCACCCTCCTCGGCCGTCTGGGTGAGGTACTGGGAGAGCACCTTGGCCTTGGGGTTGGTGTCCTTGACGCCCTGCTCGAAGCCCGCCTGGAACTTGTGGATCAGCGGGATGTCCACACCGCCGACGAAGCCGACGACGTTGGTCTTGGTGCTCTTGGCGGCGGCGACACCGGCCAGGTAGGAGGCCTCCTCCTCGGAGAAGACCAGGTCGGCGACGTTCTTCGCCTGGACCGTGGAGTCGTCGACGATGCCGAAGGTGGTGTCCGGGTACTTCTCCGCGGCGCCCTTGACGGCGGCGGCGTACGCGTAGCCGACACCCACGACCGGGTTGTACCCCTGCTTGGCCAGCGACTCCAGGCGCTGCTGCTTGTCGGCGTCCGTCTCACCCTCGGTGGGCTCGATGTCGGCCGTCTCGTAGCCGAACTCCTTCTTCGACTGCTCCAGGCCCGCGTACGCGGCGTCGTTGAAGGACTGATCGCCCTTGCCGCCGACGTCGTACGCGATGGCGAGGCCCTTGTCGCTGTCGGAGGACGAGCTGCCCTCGGTCGAGGTGCCGCCACAGGCGGACAGGGCGAGGGCGAGGGAGGCGGTCGCTGCGCCTGCGACCGCGATGCGGGAAACCCGGCGCATGGTGGGGTGCTCCTGTCGTACAAAGCGCCGCGAGAGGTTCAGCATCGGCGCTGGCTTCGCCGCAGATTAACGCGCGTAGACCTGCCTGAAAACCCCTTCTGTCCACCTTGTTATCCGCCCGTGGCCAACGCCACCGGGCACCCGGGCTCAGGCTTGCCGACCGCAAACAAGAGGTGGCGGTGGGTGACCTGTGCGGGAAACGAGGAAGCGGGCGGGCGCGTGAGGCGCCCGCCCGCTTCGAGTTGGTACGACCGGGTTCGCCCGTTCAGATGGGCGGTACGGCCGAGACGCGTGCCGTTACTCCGTCCTGACCTTGATCTGGCCGCCGGTGATGCCTTCCTTGGCCTTCTCCACGGCGTCCTTCAGACCCGCGATCTTCGCGTACTGCGGATTGCTCTCCGACAGCCCGACACCGTTCACCTTCAGGTCGAAGGTCTGCGTGCCGGCCAGCGGCTTGCCGTCCTCCACGGACTTGGCGAGGGCGTAGACCGCGCCACCGACGTCCTTCAGGGCCGAGGTGAGGATGTACTCCTTGTACGCGGTGAGGGCTTCCTGCTTGTACTGGTCGGAGTCGACGCCGATCGCGAAGACCTTCGCCTTCGCGGCCGCCTCGATCACGCCCTGGCCGGACAGGCCCGCCGCCTGGTAGACGACGTCCGCCTTCTTCTCGATCTGGCCCTCGGCGGCGGCCTTGCCCTTGTCCGGGCTGGAGAAGCCGCCCTCTTCGGCCGTCTGGGTCAGATACTGCGAGATGACCTTGACCTTGCCGCCGCTGGTGTCCTCGACGCCCTGCTGGTAGCCGGCCTCGAACTTGTGGATCAGCGGGATGTCCACACCGCCGACGAAACCGACGGTGTTCGTCTTCGTGGCCTTCGCGGCGGCGACACCGGCCAGGTAGGAGGCCTGCTCCTCGGCGAAGACCAGGGAGGCGACGTTGTCGCCCTCCACGACCGAGTCCACGATGCCGAAGGTCGTGTCCGGGTAGTCCTTGGCCACGGCCTCCATCGCCGGGCCGTAGGCGAAGCCGACGCCGATCACCGGGTTGTAGCCCTGCTTCGCGAGCGACGCCAGGCGCTGCTCCTTGTCGGCGTCCGTCTCGCCCTCGGTGGGCTCGATGTCGGCGGTCTCGTACCCGAACTCGTCCTTGGCCTTCTGCAGACCGGCGTACGCGGCGTCGTTGAAGGACTGGTCGCCCTTGCCTCCGATGTCGTACGCGATGGCGAGGCCGAGGTTCTTGTCACCGTCACCGTTGCTGCCGCCGCTGGTACCACCGCAGGCCGTGGCAGCGAGCGCGAGCGACGCGACCCCCACCGCGACGCGGGTCAGTTTGGAAATCCGACGCATCTGAGGTTCCCCATTCTCCAAAGCCCCGCAGTGGGTGCTCGGTTCGGCGCACATTAACGCGCGTAGACACTCCAGGGAACGGGGTTTCGCGTGGCTGTTATCCATTCGTGCCGGTGGTCGGTTACGTGCTGATGAACCACCGGATCGAAGGGTGCGCTGTAGGACATATCCAGGCTGCATCGGCGCCGCGCCGGGCACAAGCGGGAGCCCGGCTCGGCTTCGCCCTCGCCGGGGGGTGTTCCCACCCGCACGACCCCTGCGGGGGCGTCGCCGGGTGCGGGTGGCCCCCGTGGGACCCCATCGCCGCCGGCGGCAGCGGCACGCGCGGGTGGTGCGGGGTGGAAGGACTGCCGGAGGGACAGCCGGAGGGGCAGCCGAGGCGAAGACGGAGCCCGGGGGGTGGGCGCTGCCCGGCCGGTCGGTCGCGGCCGAAGGCCAAGCCGAGGCCGCTGGGCGGCGCAGGGGCAGCAGCCGTCGAGGGAGGGAGCGGCCCGGGCGGGAGCGGCCCGAGGCGGGAAGCCGCCGACGGCGAGGCGGGCACGGGACGGGCAGCCGCCGACGGCGGGAGTGCCCCCACCGGCGCCACCCGCACCCGGCGACGAGACCCGTACGGGCAGTGCGGGTGCGAATCCGGACCGGGCGGAGGCGAAGCCGAAGCCGAAGCCGCAGGGGCCGCCTCGGACGGGCAGCCGCCGACGGCGGGAGGGGCCCCCGCCGGGGAGCCACCCGCACCCGGCGGCGATGCCGCACGGCGGTGCGGGTGGGAACCCGGGCCGGGTGAAGGCGAAGCCGAAGCCGAGGCCGCAGGGGCCGTCGCCGACGCGGAGTCGGTCAGCTGCCGGTGTTCAGGAGGGCCGCCGCCGTGAAGAGTTCCACGCCGACCGTGATGGCGTGTTCGTCGACGTCGAAGTCGCCCTGGTGGAGGTCGCGGACGGTGCGCTCACCGGGGGTGCGGACGCCGAGGCGGGCCATGGCGCCGGGGACGTGCTCCAGGTACCAGGAGAAGTCCTCGCCGCCGAGGCTCTGCTCGGTGCCCTCGACGGAGTCCAGACCGCGGCGGACGGTCATGGCGTCGCGGAGCAGCTCCGCCACGTCCGGGGCGTTGACGACGGGCGGGACGCCCCGGACGTAGTTGATCTCGGACTTGGCCCCGTGCAGCCCCGCGACCTCGTCGATCACGGCGTGCACGATGTCGGGTGCCTGCCGCCAGGCCTCCAGGTCGAGGCAGCGCACGGTGCCGGACAGCTCGGCGTGCTGCGGGATGACGTTGGGCGCGTGGCCCGACTCGATACGGCCCCAGGTGACGGAGAGGCCGCTGCGCGCGTCGACGCGGCGGGCGACGATCGCGGGGACGTCGGTGACGACCCGGGCCGCGGCCGTGACGAGGTCGGTGGTCAGGTGCGGGCGGGCGGTGTGGCCGCCGGGACCGTCGAGGGCGATCTCCAGCCGGTCGCAGGCCGAGGTGATCGGCCCTTGCCGCAGCCCGATGCGTCCGGCGTCGACCCGGGGGTCGCAGTGCACGGCGATGATCCGGTCCACGCCGTCCAGGACGCCGCCGTTCTCGATGGCGTCGGCGGCGCCGCCGGGGAGGACTTCCTCGGCGGGCTGGAAGAGCAGCCGGACGGGCCGCGGCAGCAGGCCCTGCCGGTGCAGGTCGGCGAGGACGAGGCCGGCGCCGAGGACCACCGTGGTGTGGACGTCGTGGCCGCAGGCATGGCAGCGGTCCGGCACGGTGGAGCGGTAGGCGCACTCCGTCTTGGCGTCGGGGATGGGCAGCGCGTCGATGTCGGCGCGCATGGCGAGCATCTCGGGGCCGCCGCTCCACTGGCCGCCGTCGGCGCCGATGTCACAGACGAGTCCGGTGCCGCTCGGGAGGACCCGGGGCTTGAGCCCGGCTTGCTCCAGCCGGGTCTTGATCGCCTTGGTCGTGCGGAACTCCTGAAAGCCCAGCTCGGGGTGCATGTGCAGGTCCCGGCGGAACGCGACGAGTTCCGCGCGCAGCGGATCCGGCACGATGCCGGGGAGCATCGCTTCCTCGGAGAGATCGGCCTCGGACTCCAGTGACATCAGTTGCTTCACCCTCTGAAGGGTAGGACGCCCGGACGGCCAACTGTCCCGAGATCAACAAAAGTTCAACCCCTTAGGGGAAGAAATCCTGGCCGCCGAACGCATAGGTACCGGGTTGGGTGGGTAAACTCGCGCGGCTCGGCCGCCCGTGACGGCGTCCGGGCCGGCGCAAGACCCACCCACTTCTCCACGGATACCACGCCCTCCCCCACCCACGCTTATCCGTTCACCTACCGGAACGCGACTACGGCAGCTCCGCGCGCAGCTTTTCCGCCCGCGCGGCGGGGTCGTAGGCCGGTCCCACGCCGTCGACCAGGACGACGTCGCCCTGGATGTGGTCGGTGCGCAGCCGGAGAATCGCCTGGTAGGCGGGGGAGGCGTACCAGGCGCGGGCCGTGTCGAGGTCCGGGAACCCGATCAGCACCATGCTCCCGGGCCAGCTGCCCTCCAGCACCTCCGCCGGCGGGCCGTGGACGACGAAACGGCCCTGGAACGGGTCGAGGGTGTCCTGGATGCGGCGCAGGTACTCCAGGATGTCGGGGTGGTGCCGGCGGCTGCGCAGATGGGCGAGACCGTAGGCGGGCACGTGTCCTCCTTCGTCCGAACGGGTGGTCCGCCCGACCGTAGCCAGGGAGCCGCACCGCCGCGATTACCCCGGAGGCAAGCGCCCGCCGCCCTACACGGCCCGTACCGCCGAGAGCCGGTGCACGTCGCGGGCCGTGCCGGTGACGCCGTTCAGGAAACCCTGGGCGCGTGGGGAGGCGGTGCGGGTGAGCCAGGCGGGGTCGATGTCGCAGACCGCGACCCGGACGTCGGTGCCGGCGAGGGCGAGGGGCAGGGTGTGGACGACCGTGGAGGGAAAGCTGAGGACCGTACGGCCGATCGGGCCCCTGCGGGCTATCAGCTCCAGCGGCAGGTCGGGGCGGACCACCTCCAGTCCGGTCTCCACGGCCAGCCGGTGGAGTTTCCGGGTGCTCTCACGGCGGTGGGCGAAGTAGCGCCGGGCGCCGTGGGTGTGCGCGAGGGAGCGCACGGCGGCCAGATAGCGGTCGCCGTCGACGACGCCGGTCTCCACGAGGGAGGTGCCCACCATGTCCGCGCCCCGGGTGATGCGGGGCGGGCCGAAGCGGGCCCGGGTCCAGGAGAAGTCGTTGGCCCGGACGGTCACGCCGCCCGGGGTCTCCTCGATGGGCATGGAGGAGAAGATCTCGACGCGGCGGTCCCCGGCCGGGGTGAGGCGGCGCCGGGCCGAGGAGGAGACGGGGGCGAAGGCCAGGTCGCGCGGGCCGCGGCGGGCGCCCTTGCGGTGCCAGCGGACCAGGCGTTCGCCGCGGGCGAGCTGGGTGACGAACTCCATCGTGGCCGTGCCGTCGTCGACGACGACCAGGTCACGGGCGCGGGTGATGGTCAGCAGCAGCTGGACGTAGCGGGAGAAGGGGTCCCCCATGACGATCCGGCGGGCGCGGCGCAGCGGCCCGGTCAGTCCGCCGACCGTCTGGAAGGGGGCCAGCGCGCCGCCGCGTGCCTCCTCCCAGCGGACCTGGTGGCCCTCCCGCCGGGCCAGCTCGGCCATCCGGCGCAGCTGGCCGCGGGTCATCGGGTCGAGGGGCGAGAGGACCACCAGGGTGAGCCCCGCGCCGGGTGCGTGGGCGTGCGCCCACTCCAGCACGTTCAGCAGCTGTACCGGGCTCTCGACGAAGGCGAGGGTGTCGAGGGGGCCCGGACCGGCGTTCTGGCCGGCTTTCCCGGCGCGGGGGCTCATCGGCGTACGACCGTCCCGTCGTAAGGGGTGGCAGGGGTGGGTGGTCAGACGGTGACCGGCTCGCCCGCCGCCGCGGCGATCTCCGCCTCGGCGATCACGCCGGTGACGCGGCGCAGCTTCTTCATCGGGGCCAGTTCGGAGTCGTAGACCTTCTTCACGCCGTCGCCGAGGGAGGCCTCGATGGTGCGGATGTCACGGACGAGACGGGTGAGGCCCTGCGGCTCGACGGAGGCGGCCTGGTCGGAGCCCCACATGGCGCGGTCGAGGGTGATGTGACGCTCGACGAAGACGGCGCCGAGGGCGACGGCGGCGAGGGTGGTCTGCAGGCCGGTCTCGTGGCCGGAGTAGCCGATCGGGACGTTCGGGTACTCCTTCTCCAGCGTGTTGATCACGCGGAGGTTCAGTTCCTCGGCCTTGGCCGGGTAGGTGGAGGTGGCGTGGCAGAGCAGGATGTTGTCGCTGCCCAGGACCTCGACCGCGTGGCGGATCTGCTTCGGGGTGGACATGCCGGTGGAGAGGATGATCGTGCGGCCGGTGGCGCGCAGCTCGCGCAGCAGCTCGTCGTCGGTGAGGGAGGCGGAGGCCACCTTGTGGGCGGGGACGTCGAACTTCTCCAGGAAGGCGACGGCCTCGGTGTCCCACGGGGAGGCGAACCAGTCGATGTTCCTGGCCTTGCAGTACTCGTCGATCTGCCGGTACTCGTCCTCGCCGAACTCCACGCGGTGGCGGTAGTCGATGTAGGTCATCCGGCCCCACGGGGTGTCGCGCTCGATGTCCCACTGGTCGCGCGGGGTGCAGATCTCCGGCGTGCGCTTCTGGAACTTGACCGCGTCGCAGCCGGCCTCGGCGGCGGCGTCGATCAGCTTGAAGGCGTTCTCGAGGTCGCCGTTGTGGTTGATGCCGATCTCGCCGGTGATGTAGACGGGGCGGCCGGGGCCGACCTCGCGGGAGCCGAGGGTGCGCAGGCGGGAGTTGGTGCTCATGGCAGGAACGTTCCTTACTTGGTGAGGGGGGCGGGAGAGTCGAGAGAGGGTCCGAGGATCCAGCCGGCGATCTCTCGGATCGCGCCGTCGCCACCGGGGAGGGCGGTGACCGCGCGTGCGGCGCCGCGTACGACGTCATGGGCGCTCGCGACCGCGACCGGCCAGCCGACGAGGGCGAAGCAGCCCAGGTCGTTGACGTCGTTGCCGACGTAGAGCACGCGCTCCGGCGCGATGCCCTGTTCCTCGCACCACTGCTTGAGCGCGAGGTCCTTGCGGTCGATGCCGTGCAGCACCGGGAGCTTCAGCTTCCGGGCCCGGGCGGCGACGACCGGGTTCTGTTCCGTGGACAGGATCAGCAGCTTCAGGCCCGCCTTGCGCAGGGCCGCGACGCCGAGTCCGTCGCCGCGGTGCACGGAGACGAACTCCCGTCCGTCGGAGTCGATCAGCACCCGGTCGTCGGTCTGGGTGCCGTCGAAGTCGAGGACGACCGCGTCGATGTCGGCGGCGGTCGGGAGGGCGCCCGGCCGTTCGGCGTCGAAGAGCGGCGCGAGGGCGCGGGCCCGGGCGAGGTCGTGCGGGTCGTCGATCTCCAGCACGCGCGCGGGGTCGGTGCGCACGAGTTCCGTGCGGCCGAAGAAGCGGTGCTGGTGCTTGCGGAAGCCGGGCGCGTCCATGGCGTAGGCGGCGCCGGTCTCCAGCAGGTCCTGGGGGCGGTCCTGGCGGCGGGGGCGGTACGCCTTGTCGTGGTTGACGCCGTGGCCGCCCTCCTGCTCCGCGGCCGCGCCTTCGGCGTCCCGCCAGATGAAGCCGTGGAAGGGCGCCACCGTGACGGCGGTGTCGGCGCCGTTCTCCACGACGGCCGCCGCGACCCCGTCGACGTCCTCGCGGGTCAGGAAGGGGCTGGTGCACTGGACGAGCAGCACCACGTCGACCGGGGCGCCGTGCACCGCCTCGTGGGCGTCCATGGCGTGCAGGACGGCCGCCTCGGAGGTCGCGGTGTCGCCGGCGATGGCGGCGGGGCGCAGCACGACCTCGGCGCCGGCCGCGCGGGCGGCGGCGGCGATGGCCTGGTCGTCCGTGGAGACCACGACGTCGGTGACGAGCCGGCCGGCCCGGCATTCGCGGACCGCGCGGGCGACCAGCGGGACACCGCCGACCGGGGCGAGGTTCTTCGCGGGCACGCCCTTGGAGCCGCCGCGCGCGGGGATCACCGCGAGCACCCGGCGCACGGTGACGCCGTGGCCCGTCTGCGGGTGGGACATGGGTTCTGCTCCTTGGGGTGGTGTCGCGCGGTTCACAGCTCGCCCATCCGCCGGATCACGGGGGCCACGCGCTGCACGCCGTGCCGGTAGGCGCCGCGTGCCGCCCGGCGCACGATCTGCCGGACCGGGCCGGGCTCCCTGTCGTGGGCGGGGGCCCCGGGCAGCGGGGTGCCGTCGGGGCCGAGGTGGTGGCGGGCGAGGATGCCGGGCAGATAGCCGGGGGCGGTCGCGGGGGTGTAGTAGGGGGTGAGCGGCGGCAGCGCGTCGGAGGCGAGCAGCTTGGCGATGCGTTCGCGGGCCGCGTCGAAGGCGGTCTCGTACGAGCCGTCCACCCCGACACCCTGCCGGGCCACCCACTCCTCGTCCGGCACCGGCCGGTGGCCCGCGTCGAGCTGGTCCCAGGAGGCGAGGCAGCCGGACCCCACGAAGTGGTGGTTGCCGAGCACCTCGCGGACGCCGAGGTCGGTGAGGACGACGGTGGGGATCCGGCGGTGCAGGGACTCCAGGGCGGCGGTGGAGCTGACCGTGACCAGCAGGTCGGTGCGGTCGAGGACCTCGCCCATGTTGCCGTAGACGAGACGGAAGTTGGGCGGCGGGTCGAGGCGCTGGGCGAGCTTCTGGTAGGGCAGTTCCTCGATGTGGGTGGTGTGTTCGCCGGGCCGGGAGCGGAGTTTGAGCAGCACCTCGCGTTCGGGGTGCCGCCGGGCGTGCCGGACGAGCCGGTCGAGCAGGTAGGTGCGGTCCTTGCGGTTGTCCGGGACGGACGGCTGGGCGGCGAAGACGACCGTGTAGGGGTCGTGTTCACCGGTGTACGGCTGTCCGCCGAGGAACGGGAGTGCCACCTCGGTCACGGCGGAGGAGTCGGCGCCGACCCCGTCGTACACGGCCCGGAAGCGTTCGGCGTCCTGGCGGGAGTTGGCGAGGACGAGGTCCGCGCCGTGTCGCAGCAGCAGTCCGTCGGCGAGCTTCTCGTAGACGACGCCGACGTAGCCGGTGACGACGACGGGCCGGGAGCGCCGGTCCTCCCACACCCGCTTCAGCCCGTGCAGCATCGCCTGCACACCGCCGCCGACCAGGGCGAGGACGAGCACGTCGTACGGCTCCCGCGCCATGACGCGCAGGAACTCGACGGCGGTGACCTCGCGCAGGGAGTCGGCGCGCACGCCGACCTCGGCGAGCTGGCGCGGAGTGGGAGTGGCCCGGCCGCGCAGCAGGAATCCGTCCAGGGCGGGCGCGGCTTGCGCCCCTTCCCCTGGGACGGTTCCCATGGACGGGCCCGGGACGACGCGGTTCGCGGTCAGCGCACCCCATTTCCATCGGGTGTCGGAGTCCGCGAGTACGGCGATGCGTGGAGGCTTCGTTGTACTTGGTGGCACGTCCAAGACGCTAGGAAGCAATTCCGAGTTATGGCCCAACCGGGACTCAACAAAAAGTTAACAGCGCCCCACCGTGAGCCGAACTGGCTTGTCGCAGGCCGGAAAGTACACGGCATGCACTCTTCCGACACATGGAGTTCACCCGGTGTACCGGCGGCGGAAAGTTCCGCAGCCGGGCCGCCTCGTAGGCTTTCTCGGGTGCCAAAGCTTTCCGTGATCGTGCCGTTCTACAACGTTCAGCAATACGCCCCGGACAATCTCAGAAGCCTTCGCGCGAATGCCCGCGCCGACTTCGAGTTCATCCTGGTCGACGACAAATCGAAGGATGAGACGCCGGTCATTCTCGAACGCGCGGCCGAGGAACTTTCCGAGGTCGCGCGGGTGCGCCTGATCCACCGTGAGGAGAACGGCGGGCTCGCCACCGCGCGCAACACCGGACTCGACGCGGCGACCGGCGAGTACCTGGCCTTCCTGGACGGTGACGACTGGCTCGCGCCCGGCTATCTGAGCGAGCTGGTCGCGGCCGTCGAGGAGCTGGGCTGCGACTTCGTGCGCACCGACCACGTCCAGGCCACCGCGCGGGCCCGCTCCGTGCACCGGGTGCCGGTCGGGCCGCGCGGGGAGGTGCTGAACCCGCGCGAGGCGATCCTGCCCGCCGACCGCTCCACCTCGGTGGACTACCCCTACGCCTGGGCCGGCGTCTTCCACCGGCGGCTGCTCGACCGGGGGCTGCTCCACTTCACCGACGGGCTGCGCACCGCCGAGGACCGGCCGTGGATCTGGAAGCTGCACCGGGAGGCGGAGTCGTTCGCCGTGGTGGGCCTGCTCGGCGTCTTCTACCGGCGCGGGGTCGCCGGTTCCCTCACCCAGATCGGTGATGTCCGCCAGCTGGACTTCATCCGCGCCTTCGACCAGGTGATCGGGGAGACCGCCGCGGACCGGGACGCCGACCGGCTGCTGCCGAAGGCGGTGCGCACCTACTGCGCGATCATCGCCCACCATCTGTCGGAGATCGACAAGTTCGAGCCGACGGTGGCCAAGCGGTTGCGCGCGATGAGCGCGGCGGCGATCAAGCGGATGCCTCAGGACGCGCTCGGCGACGTGCTCGACACCATGGACCTGCGCCGCGCCTCGACGCTGCGGCGGCTGCGGCGCCGGGTCACCCCAGCGAAGGCGGCCGCCTGATGTCCCGGACCACCCAGATCTTCTGCGTCTCCACGCTGTACGGCGCGGCCACCCTGGCCGCCGCGATCGAGTCGGACTGCTTCGACGCGGCGGACCGCCGGATCCTGCTGGTCTTCAACAACGCCATGACCCCGGAGACCACCCCGGCGGTCGACGAGATGCCGGGCTTCGAGCCGCTCCGCGAGCACTTCGACGACGTGATCTCCTTCAACGAGGCGATCAGCCCCTTCCACCCGGGCGCCTGGCAGCCCCGCCCCGACGACCTGCCGCTGTTCGAGCGCTATCTGCGGCTGCTGTGGGGCCTGGGCGAGGACCGGGTGGCGCTGGTCCTGGAGTCGCTCCAGGTCAGCCCGGCGCTCACGGTGGCGCAGATCTTCACCGGGGCACCGATCGACGTCTACGCCGACGGCCTGATGAGCTACGGCCCGACCCGCAACAAGCTCGATCCGCTGGTCGGCACCCGGGTGCGGCGCCTGCTCCACCTGGATCTGGTGCCGGGCCTCGCGCCGCTGCTGCTGACCGAGTTCGGCGTTCCCGCGCAGGTCGTGCCGACGCAGGCGTTCCTGAAGGTGCTGAGCGGTCTCACCGGCGTCGTCCCGGAGCTTCCGGAGGTGCCGTCGGGCGCGGCGCTGCTGCTCGGCCAGTATCTGTCCGCGCTGAAGATCCTCTCCCCCGGGGAGGAGGAGGACCTGCACGTGCGGATGCTGCGCGGCGCGGTGGCGCGCGGGCACCGGACGATCGTCTTCAAGCCGCATCCGACCGCCCCGGCGAGCTACAGCCGCGCGCTGGAGACGGAGGCGGAGCGGCTGGGGGTCTCGCTGACCGTGCTGGACACGCCGGTGCTCGCGGAGGTGCTGTTCGAGAAGGCGGCGCCCGCGCTGGTGGTGGGCTGCTTCTCGACCGCGCTGTTCACGGCCGCCACGTTCTACGGCCTGGCGGTGGCCCGGATCGGCACCGAGCCGCTGCTGGACCGGCTCACGCCGTACCAGAACAGCAACCGGGTGCCGGTGACGCTGGCCGACGCGCTGCTGCCGCCGCTGGAGGGCGAGGCGGGTCCCCTGGCCGAGGATCTGCTGACGGGGCTGATCACGGCCGTCGGCTTCACCATGCAGCCGCAGCTCCAGGCGGGCCTGCGTCCGGCGGCGGAGCGGTTCCTCGCGGCGCATTACGGGCCGGGCGTGCGGCGCTACTTCAAGCGCAAGCGGCTCACCGCGCTGGGTCTGCCGGGCGGTATCCCGGAGCGGTTGTCGTTCCTGCCGAACAACGCGGCCGCGCGGCGGGTCGTGCGCCGGGCGCGGGCGCTGAAGAAGGCGGTCCGCCGGTAGGCAAATCAGAGGTGAACGTCGGGATAAGGGCGGTGAAACGATGGCGAACGGCCGGTTCACTCCCTTGATTCCATGGTGAGGCGGCGTGCCTGTCCCTAGGATCGGGACGCCGTCCCACCGACCCCGTGAGGCACTCATGACCAAGCTCGGCCGGCTCTACCCGATGCTGGACAGCGTCAAGCTGCCGGACAACCTGCCCTACACCCAGGTGAGCACCTGGGAGCTGCAGTTCCTGTACCTGGTCGGCCGCCACGTCCTCACGGGGGACGACCGGATCGTCGAACTGGGCTCCGGCGGCGGCGGATCGACGTACGCGCTCGCACTCGGGCTGCACGAGTCGCCGGTGTTCGACGCGAAGACGGGCCGGCTGCACGCGTACGACTTCTTCCGCGTCGGCAAGGGCACCTTCGCCACCGAGAAGTTCTTCACCGGTGGCGCCAGGCCCGCCGGCGACAACTCCTTCCTCGACGACTTCAAGAGCCGCCTGGAGCCGTTCCTGCCGTTCCTGGAGATCCACGCCGGCGACCTGTGGCAGACCTCCGACCCGGACGACCACTCCCCCGTCGAGTTCCTGCACATCGACATAGCCAAGACGGCGCGGGTCTTCCGCTGTGTCTCCGAGCGGTTCCTCACCCGGCTGCGGCCGGGCTCCGTCGTGCTGCACCAGGACTTCGCCGGGCCTCGGCTGCCGTGGCTGCACTACAGCACCGGCGCGCTGCTGCCGTACATCGAGATCGCCGGGCCGCCCGTCCGCTCCACCCTCGCCTTCGAGGTGACCCGGCCGATCCCCGCGGAGGTGCTGACCGCCATCGCCGAGGACTCCTTCTCGTACGAGCGGAAGCTGGAGCTGATCTCGGCCGTGCGGGAGCGGATCGACCGCGACCACACCGGCGGCATTCCGTTCAGGTCGGTGCTGGAGCTGGCCAAGGCGTACGTCGCCCACTACGACGGCCGGCACCGGCAGGCCTGGTCGATCGCGCGGAAGCTGACCGGCGACGAGTACCTGGCCCGCACCCGCGCCGATCATTTCAAGCAGCTGCGGACGGCGTACGACAAGGAGGGCTCGCCGCTGGCCAAGCTGGTGCGCAAGGCCGTCGGGCGCTGAGCCGGGCCCCCACGGACGTGGGGGCCCGCCCCGGCCCTTGGTCAGCTCCCCAGGATGGTCCGCAGCTCGGCCGCGTTCGCCTGGGTGATCCTCCACAGCTCCTGCTGGCGGCCGTGCACGTCGGCCACCGTCTTCGCGTGGTCCGCGAGCAGCTCGCGGGAGCGCTCCACGAGGATCGCCGCCAGGTTGCGGTCGTGGACGGAGACGCCCCACTCCGGGCGCTCGATGTCGCGCAGGAAGTACGCCATCTTCGGGTGCGAGATCAGGCTGATGATGGGCGTGCCGCAGCCGAACGGGATCATGCCCGCGTGGCCGCGCATGCCGATGACCAGCTTGGTCCGCGCGTACAGCTCGCGGATCTCGTCGTTGCCGAAGTCGTACATCGGGATGACCGGCAGCGAGATGCCGTGCTCGCGCCGCAGGTCGAAGGCGATCCGCTCGTCGTCCAGCGAGTGGGCGACACACTGCACCTCGGCCAGTTCACCGAGGTCCCGCACCGCCTGGGCCATCTGGGCCAGGAAGTAGCCGTAGTCGTGGCCGAAGCGCAGGCCCGCGCGGTCGTAGGCGGCGTTGATCAGGATGGTGTCGTCGCGGGTCGCCGGGTCCCGCCAGCCGTCGACCAGCTGCCGGGTGACCGTGGTGGGGCAGGGCTGGAAGCGCACCTTGTCGTGCAGGTGGGCCGGGAGCATGGCCCGCACCTTCTCGATCGAGCCGTGGTTGCGCAGCCCGAAGAAGGCCGACTTCTCCACCAGCTTGCGCAGCGACTCGCGGAACCGGTTCGCCCGGTAGGACTGGCCGTCGAAGGCGTTGAAGCCGACGGCGTACACCGCGATCGGCACCTCGACGCGCTCCAGCAGGTCGTCCGGGACGTTCCACTGCCAGGCGCTGTTGCCGTTGGGCATGGTGTCCGGGATGAACAGACCGCCACCGCCGATGACCAGGCCGCGCCGGGCGTTGACCCGCTCCAGGGCCGCCTCGTCGAACAGGCGGTGGGCGTGCACCGAGAGCCAGCGGCGGCCCGTGGTGTCCGGGTCGAAGGCGAGCCGGACGGACTCCGGGAGCAGCTTGTCGCCCGCGTTGCCCTGCCGGTCCATGTAGAACGCGACGTGCGCGAACTGCTCGGCGGGGCTGCCCTGCTGCTGGACGGGCATGCCGAGGGTGCGCTGGTGCCAGATGCGGCTGGCCCGGTGGGTGGGGTCGACCGTGAGGCCCTGGAGGGCGTACTTCTGCGCGGTCGCGTCGTCGCCGTGCACCCAGGCGATCTGGGCGAGCCGGGCGAAGGCGGTGGCGGCGCGGTTGGGCGCGGCGGTGGCCAGCAGCAGCTGGGCGCGGGCCTCCTCGTAGCGGGAGACGCTCATCAGCGCGTGCCCGTAGACCTCGTGCGGCCAGGCCTCGTCGACGGGGATGTGGACGCGCTCCATGATGTCGACGGCGGCCTGGTAGTCGCCGTTGCCGATGTGCGCGAGGGCGACCTTGCGGGCGGTGTCGACGTCGCCGGTGCGCTCCACGTGCGGGGTGCCGAAGTGGATCAGCAGGTCGCGGTGCGCGGAGCCGCCGCGGGCGACGAAGGCGGCCTGGAGGTCGGCGTCGCTCATCCGGTACTCGCGCCAGCGCTCCTGCGCCTGCTCGTAGCCGGCCTCACCGCCCTGCCAGGGCTTGTGGCGGCCGGTGAAGTGCAGAATCGCGGTGTCGTCGGGGACCGGGAGGTCGCCGGAGAGACGCCGCTTGACGAAGTTGTACTTCGCGTCGAGGCGGACGAAGTCGCCGTCGAGGAGGGCGTTGAGGATGCCCTGGTCGTGCTTGTCCAGCTCGTAGGCGCCGGAGCGGCCGATCTCGTCGATGCGGGCGCAGAACTCGTCGGTCAGGTACTCCTTCTGGATGACGAGCAGGCCGCTGTTGAGCTTGTGCTGGCCGTAGAAGAACTGCGGTACGGCGGCCAGTCCCTCGCGCAGGGAGAGCAGCTCGGCGATCGAGCCGAGGACCACCATGTCGGTGTCCAGGGTGATCACGGTGTCGTAGTCGCGGATCTTGAAGACGTCGAGGATGAAGTACGCCTTGCGGACCAGGTAGTTGTCCTGGTCGCCCTTGACGTAGGAGTCGTAGTGGCCGGCGTCGACCCGGCGGAAGGTGATCCGCGGGTGCAGGGCGCGGATCTTCGCGACGGAGGCCGGGCGCAGATCGTCGTGGAGGACGATGAAGTCCTCGCAGACGCCCGGGTTGGTCAGGGCGAGGGAGCGCAGCAGGACGAGGAAACCGGGCAGGTAGTTCTCGTCGACGAAGCTGGCGAAGGCGATCTTGCGCTTGCCGGTGAGGGCGCGGGCGTCGGTGACCGGGGCCGTGGCGGCCTGGGCTATGGCTGCGGGTGCAGGGGTCATCGCAGGGAAATCCTCATGCCGGAGACGCTCTGGGCCCGTTCCATGACCCACGCCTTCTCGCTGGTGTATTCGTGCACGGACGTGATGGGCATCTTCATCGCCTCGGCGAGGCGGTAGGCGCCGGACTCGTAGAAGTCGAACCCGATCAGGTCGAGGACCGGGCTGACGTCGAGGAAGTCGAGCAGGAAGAGCATGTTGAAGCCGGAGGTGGGGATGGACGGCCAGCGGTCGGTGCCCCACTTGCCGATGTTGCGCACCGGCCAGCGCAGCGACTCGTCGCCGAGGTACTGCTGGGCGCCCGGCACCAGCCGGTTGCGCAGCGAGTACTTCCAGTCGCCGGAGATGCCGCCGAAGACCAGGCGGGTGTCGACGGGCTGGTCCCAGTTGAAGCCGTGCTTGTGGATGGTGGCGTGGATGTCGGTCCGCCTGCCGGTGTGCGCCGGATCGATCTTGTACGAGTTGAAGCGGACGACCAGGTCGTAGCCGTCGATCTCGGCGCCCATGCCGCTCTCGCCGACCTTGCCGGAGTTGGCGATCAGGCAGACCGACTTCCCGGCGATCCGGTTGCGGAACTCGCCGAGGCCGATCCACTGCACCCCGCCGAAGAGCGGGTCGGGCAGCGGGCCGCGCATCCGGTTGCGGCGCTGCTCGGCGAAGAGGGCGATGACCTCGGCCAGTTCGGGGGTCGGGCGGGCCCGGGCGCCGGTGCACAGGTCCAGGTAGTGGCTGAGCGCCTCCTGGAACTCCTGTTCCGGGGCCTCGGCGCGGTCCAGCGCGACCAGGGCGCCGACCAGCAGGGCCCGTGCCCGCTCCCCGTCGCCGTCGGCGTGCGCGGCGAGACCGTCGGCCCACACGTCGGTCGCGGGGCCGCCGGCGTGGCGGGCGGCGTCGGGGACGGTGCGCTGGAGCAGGGCGAGCAGGTCGGCGCGGCGCTCGGTGGCGGTGCGCAGTCCGGCGACCTTGGCGCGCACGCCGAAGCCGTCCTCCTCGGTGAGGGCGAGGTAGCGCTCGAAGGCCTCGACGGCGGCGGCCGGGCGGCCCATCGCCTCCAGCAGCCGGCCGCGCAGCCGCCAGCCCGCGCGGGAGTTCCTGCGCTGGGTGAGCACGGTGTCGCTGATCAGCAGGGCCAGGTTCAGCTCGTCGTCGTAGCCGCAGTCGAGGCACTTGTTGGCGACCGCGAGGAGGGCGTCGAGCAGGTCGTTGCTCAGACCGCCGCCCGCGACCGCCTTGGCGCCCCGGCGGATCAGGCTGCCGGCGCCGCCCGCCGGAGCGGGCTGGGGCTGCTCCTGCGCCCACAGGGCGAGCAGCTTGCGCAGCTGTTCGGCCAGCGCGATCCGGCGGTTGTCGAGGCTGCCGACCAGCTTGCCGCTGTGCACGGCGCAGGCCCGCAGGCAGTCCTCCAGCTCGGCCGGGGTGACCTGGGCGGTGGGTGGTCCGCCGTCCGTGGGCGCGGATGCCAGGTCCCCCGTCCGGGGACGTGACCATCTGCTGCGAACCCTCGTCATGGTGCTCCTGCTGGAAAAAGAAAGGCAAGGATCTGCCAAGGAAAATGGGGAAGGTTGGAGAACGCTAAGAAACCAAGACGAAGCACAGGTGAACCGTTCGGGTCATGCAGGCAAATCGTGTTTGCCTCGAACGGAATTACCGAGAAGCACACCTTAGGGTGGCGCCGTGGTCGAAACGTTCGTCAGCCCAACTCGGTCCTCCTCCGCGGCTCTTGAGAAACCACGGGCCGCCGGCGGGGCGGGCCGATTGCGCGCCCTGGACGGGCTGCGGCTGGTGGCGGCGCTGATGGTGGCGCTCTATCACTACGGCGGCCGGGGCGGCGAGATCACCAACGCCTGGGGGTCCTCGCCGAAACAGCAGTTCCCCACGCTGCACTCGTGGTTCGCCTATGGCTGTCTCGGTGTCCAGGTCTTCTTCGTGATCAGCGGATTCGTCATCTGCATGAGCGGCTGGGGACGGCCGCTGCGCTCCTTCTTCGCCTCCCGCGCGGCCCGGCTGATGCCCTCCTACTGGGTGGCCGTGGTGCTGGTGACGGCGGTGTTCGCGCTGCCGGGCGTGGCGTTCGCGGCGGTCTCGCCGAGTGACGCGCTGGTGAACCTGACCCTGCTTCAGCAGCCGCTGGGCGCCGACCGGGTGCTCGGCGTGTGCTGGACGCTGTGGGTGGAGATCCGCTTCTACGCGCTGTTCGCCCTGTGCGTCGTGCTGCCGGGCGCGAGCCGGCGGCGGGTGGTGCTGTTCTGCGCGGTGTGGACGCTGGCGGCGGCGATCGCCGACGCCGCCGGCGAGCCGCTGCTCGACCTGGTGCTGATGCCGGAGTACGCGCCGTTCTTCATCGGCGGTATCGGCCTGTATCTGCTGCACCGCGACCGGCGGGACGCCATCGCGTGGGGCATCGTCGCGGTGAGCTGGCTGACCGGGCAGCACTACGCGGTCGCCGACCTGTGGCACAGCCCCGGCCCCGGCCACTTCTCCTACCGCTCGGCCTCCGTGATCATCCTGATCGTCACCGCGGGCTTCCTCGCCGTCCTGGCGGTCGCGCTGGGCTGGCTGCGTCGGGCCGACTGGCCGTGGCTGACCACCGCGGGCGCGCTGACGTACCCCTTCTACCTCGTCCACGAGCATCTGGGCTGGGTCGCCGTCGAGGTCTTCCACCAGGACCTGGCGCTGCCGTCGTGGCTGACGCTGACGGCCACGCTGGTGACGATGCTGGTGCTGGCGCGGCTGTTCAACCGGTACGTGGAGCGGTGGGCGACACCGCGGCTGCGGCGCGCGCTGGGCTGACCCCTGGCGGTCTCTCACCCGCACGGCGCGCGTCCGGCCGTGTCACCCGCGCCGGTGTCCCGGGGCGGGACCGGTCAGGTGCCCGCCAGGGACAGCTTCACCGCGAAGCCGAGGAACAGTCCGCCCGCGACGGACGTGGCGCCCGCGGCGAGGCGCCGCCTGCGACGGAACGCGTCGGCCAGGCGGGTGCCGCCGAATATCAGCAGCGACAGGTAGAGGAAGCTCGCCGTCTGCAGCAGCGCGCCCAGGACGAGGAAGGAGAGCGCCGGATAGGCGTAGTCCGGGTCGACGAACTGCACGAAGAAGGAGATCAGGAACAGGATCGCCTTCGGGTTGAGCAGGGAGACCACCAGGGCCCGGCGGTACGGGCGCTCCTCGGCGGACTGCGCGACGGCCGGCGCCGCGGCCGCCGTCCGCTCCTCGCCGCGCGCCTTCCACAGCGCCCACGCCGAGCGCAGCATGCCGTAGGCCATCCACGCCAGATAGGCGGCACCGGCGTACTTCACCACCAGGAACAACAGCGGCGTCGTGGTCAGCACGCTGGCCGCGCCGAGCGCCGCCAGCGTCATCAGGATCGTGTCACCGGTGAAGACCCCGGCCGCCGCCGCGTACCCGGTCCGGATGCCCTTGCGGGCGGCCACGGACAGGACGTACAGCGAGTTGGGCCCGGGGAGCAGGACGATCAGGACGAGGCCTGCCAGGTAGGTGGGGAGGTCGATGACGCCGAGCATGGAGAGGAGTGTCGCACGGGGGTACGACACTCCTCGCCGGCGTCTCGAAGGTCAGAACGCGTCCGACGGGACGTACGTCCCCCAGACCTCGCGCAGCGCGTTGCACACCTCGCCGACCGTGGCCCGGGCCCGCAGGGCGTCCTTCATCGGGTACAGGACGTTGTCCTCGCCCTCGGCGGCCTTCTTCAGCTCGGCCAGGGCCGAGTCCACCGCCGCCTGGTCGCGCTCCGCGCGCAGCCTGGCCAGGCGCTCCGCCTGCTGCGCCTCGATCGCGGGGTCGACGCGCAGCGGCTCGTACGGCTCCTCCTCGTCGAGCTGGAAGCGGTTGACGCCGACCACGACCCGCTCGCCGGAGTCGGTCTCCTGGGCGATCCGGTAGGCGTTGCGCTCGATCTCGTTCTTCTGGAAGCCGCGTTCGATCGCGGAGACCGCGCCGCCGAGGTCCTCGACCTTCCGCATCAGCTCGACGGCCGCCGCCTCGACCTCGTCGGTCATCTGCTCGATGACGTAGGAGCCGGCGAACGGGTCGACCGTCGCCGTCACGTCCGTCTCGTACGCCAGCACCTGCTGGGTGCGCAGGGCGAGCCGCGCGGACTTGTCCGTCGGCAGGGCGATCGCCTCGTCGAAGGAGTTGGTGTGCAGCGACTGGGTGCCGCCGAGCACCGCGGCCAGGCCCTGCACCGCGACCCGCACCAGGTTCACCTCGGGCTGCTGGGCGGTCAGCTGCACGCCCGCGGTCTGGGTGTGGAAGCGCAGCATCATCGACTTGGGGTTCTTCGCGCCGAACTCCTCCCTCATCACCTTCGCCCAGATCCGGCGGGCGGCGCGGAACTTGGCGACCTCCTCCAGGATCGTCGTCCGGGCGACGAAGAAGAAGGACAGGCGGGGGGCGAAGTCGTCGACGTCCATGCCGGCCGCGACGGCCGTACGGACGTACTCGATGCCGTCGGCGAGGGTGAAGGCGATCTCCTGCGCGGGGGACGCGCCCGCCTCCGCCATGTGGTAGCCGGAGATCGAGATGGTGTTCCACTTCGGGATCTCGGCCTTGCAGTACTTGAAGATGTCGGCGATCAGGCGCAGCGAGGGCTTGGGCGGGAAGATGTACGTCCCGCGCGCGATGTACTCCTTCAGCACGTCGTTCTGGATGGTGCCCGTGAGCTTGTCGGCGCTGACGCCCTGCTCCTCGGCGACGAGTTGGTAGAGGAGCAGCAGCAGGGCGGCCGGGGCGTTGATCGTCATCGACGTCGACACCTTGTCCAGCGGGATCCCGCCGAACAGCACCCGCATGTCGTCGACCGAGTCGATCGCCACGCCGACCTTGCCGACCTCGCCGTGCGCGATGGGCGCGTCCGAGTCGTGGCCCATCTGGGTGGGCAGGTCGAAGGCGACCGACAGGCCCATGGTGCCGTTGGCGATCAGCTGCTTGTAGCGGGCGTTGGACTCGGTGGCCGTTCCGAAGCCGGCGTACTGGCGCATGGTCCAGGGGCGGCCGGTGTACATCGTCGGGTACACGCCCCGGGTGAAGGGATACGTGCCCGGCTCACCCAGCTTTTCCGCCGGGTCCCAGCCCTCCAGCGCCTCCGGCCCGTACACCGGCTCGATGGGCAGTCCGGACTCCGACTCGCGTGCCATGGTGTGCCTCCGCACTACTTCTTTACTCGCCAGTACAACCAACCCTCGCCACGGACTGTAGCGACGGCCGTGCGCCCGGTGGAGGCCCCCACGCTGGGACCTTCCTCACAACGATGCCGCGCCGTTCGCGACCCGTCACGCGCGGGGAACACTCCCGGATGACACCGGCGCGGCGCGACGGCCGCGGTGCGGCGACGAGGGGGCGGTCATGCGGACGGCGAAGGACGCGGGACGGGCGACGGGGACACCGAAGGCGCCGAAGACACTGGTGGTGCTGGCGGCGCTGACGCTGGCGGCGGTCTGCGGCTGCACGGCCCAGGCGGTCGACGCGGACGGCGAGCCGCGCGGCCCGGTGCACATCGAGATCACCAGCACGGCACCGGCCGCTCCCGCCACCCCGGCCCCGGCCGCCCCGGCCCCCTCGGCGCCCGCTGCCTCCGCCCCCGCTGCCTCCACCCCGGCCGACGACAAGCCGAGCGTGCCGCCGCTCGTCCTGTGGTCCCGCGGCGACACCGGCCGTGACGTCCGGGAACTCCAGGCCCGGCTGCGGCAGGTCGCCTGGCTGTTCGACGGCCCGACCGGGACGTACGACGATCTGACCGAACGGGCCGTCCGGGGCTTCCAGGGCAAGCGCGGGCTCCCGCCAACCGGCGAGACGGACACCGTGACCTGGCAGCGGCTGCTGGGGATGACCCGTGAACCGGGGCGGTGGGAGCTGTATCTGATGGGCGGCCAGCCCGCCGACGCGCCCGACCCGCGCTGTCTGACCGGGCGGGTGCTCTGCGTCAGCAAGTCGAGCCGGACGCTGCGCTGGATGGTCGACGCGCGGACGGTGACGACCCTGCCGGTCCGCTTCGGGTCGGAGTACACCCCGACCCGCGAGGGCGAGTTCCAGGTCTACTGGAAGTCCCGCCACCACCACTCCACGCTGTACGACGCGCCGATGCCGTACGCGATGTTCTTCAGCGGCGGCCAGGCGGTGCACTACTCGGCGGACTTCGCGGCGCGCGGTTACGCGGGCGCCTCGCACGGCTGTGTCAACGTCCGGGACGAGACGGCGATCGCGGAGGTGTTCGCCCAGGTGCGCACCGGGGACAAGGTCGTCGTCCACTGGTGAGGCGCGCGGCGGCGCGGCGAACTGGGGGGATGCGGGGCGCGGGCGGGACCGGGGGAACGTGTCCCGCCCGCGCCGTGTGCACGAGCCGTGGGTACGGGGGGAACCCCGGCTCCATGCGACGGCCGATGACCAGTCGGCTCACTCTGTACTGCGCCCCGGGGGCCGAAAACGTCACACCCAGCCGGAAAAATCTTGAGCGCATGAAAAAACCGCAGGTCAGCGCGTTGTGTACGGCGGGGTGAAGGAGGGCTCAGGCGACGGGGAGGTCCGGACCTCACGGTGCGCGTGGTCGGAAGCGTCCTGCCCGGCGGCGTGCCCCTCACCGTGGCCCTTGCCACCGCCGTTGCCGCCACCGTCGTTGCCGCCACCGCCGTTGCCGTCGGGGTGGCCCTGTCCGTGGCCGTGGCCGCCGGGGCGGCCTATGCCGTGGCCGTCGTCGGCGCCATTGCCGTTGCCGTCCCCCTTGCCGTCGTCCCCCTGGCCGTCGTTGCCCTTGCCGTCGCCGCCCGCGCCGTCGCCGGTGGTGCCGTTGGCGTTGTCGTTGTCGCCCTTGCCCTCGCCCTTGCCCTGGCTCTGCCCCAGGCCGGACGCTGCGGATCCGCCGGTGGACCCGGAGTTGGTGTTCGTGTTCCGCAGCACGCCGTCGCAGTACCGGTCCACCCGCGTGGAACCGCCCGCCGCTCCCTCCAGGGCGCGGCGGCGGTCGGCGTCCAGGCCGCGACCGTCCCGCACGGCCCGGCAGGACGAGGCGACCTCGGTCCACGAGCGGCCGGCCCCGCCGGACGGGGCGGCCCGGTCCTCGGGGTCCCGGCCCTGGGCGTCCTCCTCGGCCACGTCGCGCGAGGGCCGGCCGCCGTCGGGCCCGGCGGAGCCGCCACCGTGGGCGCCCTCCGGGGACGGGGTGGCGAGCGGGCGGCCCGAGGGTGCGGCCGACACCGAGGCGCCGGGACGCGGCCGGGAGTCGTCGAAGGGCGACGGCAGCGCTCCGGTTCCGGCCGCGAAGGCGACTCCGCCGACCATGCCGGCGGCCAGCGCGGCGGCCAGTCCGAGGCGCAGCGCGCGGGGCCGTCGCGGGCGGCGGCCGTCCGTCGCGCGGTCGCCCGCGCGGGCGCCGATACGGATCAGCCCGGCGTCGGCCGGACGGGAGCGGGCGGGGTCGGAGAGCGCCGCGCGTTCCTCGTCCCGCTCCGCGCGGACCTTGCGGAAGGCGGCCAGCGCGGCGGCCTCGCCGGGGAGTTCCTCGCTGGTCAGCGGGGGTGTCGTGGAGAGCGCGCCGAGCGCTTCGGCGAGTTGTTCGGCCTGGTCCCGGGCGGCGGGGTCGACGGCGTCCGGTGACTCGCCGCGCAGCAAACGCTCCGCTGTCTCACGGTCCAGCCACCTGTACTGCTCGTCGGCCATCACATGTCCTTCTGCGTCCGCGCGCGCGTATGCGTCACACTCGCGGACGTCACCGCGCGTCCGCGCGGTTCTCGCGGGGGTGGCAGGGCGTCGAGCACCCCGGCCGATTCCGGATCGCCGCCGCCGGGTTCGCCGAGGAGTTCGGCGAGCCGCTTGAGCCCGCGGTGCGCCGCCGTGCGGACCGCGCCGGCCCGCTTGCCGAGCGTCTCGGCGGCGGTCTTGGCGTCGAGGCCGACGACCACGCGCAGTACGACGGCCTCGGCCTGGTCCTGCGGGAGCCGGGCGATCAGGGAGAGGGTGCGGTCGGTGGCCAGCGCCTCGATGGCCTCGCCCGCGGTGTCGGACTCGGCGGGCCTGCCGGTCAGTTCGGTCTCGTCGCCGCCGATGGCGGGACGGCGGCCGCGCATGCGTATGTGGTCCAGGGCGCGGTTGCGGGCGATCCGGGCGGCCCAGCCGCGGAAGCGGTCCGCGTCGCCGCTGAACCGTTCGAGGTCCCGGGCTATCTGCAGCCAGGCCTCGGACGCCACGTCCTCGGCGTCGGGTTCGCCGACCAGCGTCCGTACGTATCCGAGGAGGCGCGGGTGCACCGCGCGGTACACAGTACGGAACGCGGTCTCGTCCCCGTCCTGTGCCGCAAGCACCGCTGCCGTCAGCTCGGCGTCGTCCCCCAGCACCGCACTCCCTCTGCGCCTCACCGGCGCCGCTTTCGCGCGGGCGTCTGCCACGTTCGTTCTGTCTTCCACTGGCCGCGGTCCGGTGCGAATGGCACGTTACGACCTGAAACCGCTCCCCGTCCACGTCCACGGGAGATACCCAGAAGCTGCAACTAACTCGTGACGCAACGTTTCCCCGGCGGAGCCGGGGCAGGGTGGGCGGAAGCCGGGGTGTGACACGAACCGCGCCCCTGGCGCTGTAGGAAGTACGGGTCGCCGCGCGGCCCGTGCCGCGCGACGGCCGGGGCCTCTCCTGTGGGGGGTGGCGGCCCCGGCCGTTGCCTTGGCGGCGTTCGCCGGGCCCGTGAGGCTGACGCGACACACGCGGCGACGGTTCGCCTGCCCTCTCAGTTCCGCTCCTGCCGCTTGCCGGTGTCCCGTTCCGGCCCGTGCTCCTCCGCCCGGCCGCCGGGGTCCGCCGGGCGGGCCGGCGGGGTGACCGGCGCCTCCGGCTTGGACGGACTCTCCTGCTTGCCCGCGTCCTGCGGGTTCTCCGGGTCACCCGGATTCGCGGGGCTCGCCGGGTTCTCCGGGTCCGCCCGGTCGTCCGTCCGGCGCCGCGCGCAGTACCCGGCGACCTCGTCCGCGCCGCCCGCCGCCGCGATCAGTCGCTGCCAGGCCGTCGCCGCCATTGCCCGGCCATGGCCCTCGACCCGCTCCAAGGCGCGGCAGTGGGCGTCGGCGTCCGCGGCGGTGAGCGGGCGGTCCGACCGCGTTGAGCCGGTGCCGGGGGCCTGGGCGGTCGGCCCGTCGGTGGCCGGGGCCGGGGCGCTGCCGGACGAGGCGGTGCCGGACGAGGCGACGCCGGACGGGGCGGTGCGGCGGCGGTCCTCGGCGGAATCCTCCGGGGCGGAGCCGCCCGAGCCGATCGCGGCGACCGCGACGCCGCCCAGGGTGAGGCTCGCGGCGAACAGGGACAGCGCGGTCTTCACCGGGCGCGCCGACCAGCGCTGCCCGCGGGGCCGCCAGTCGTCCCGGCGCCGGGTACGGGCCCGGTGCGCCCCGGCGTCCCGCGCGGCCCGGAAGGCGGTCACGGCCCGCAGCTCGCCCTCGGCGTCCACCGGCTCCACGCGGACCGCGGCGGCGAGCAGTGCCCGTACCCCGGCTTCGTCGAGGATCCCGGCCGGGGCCGACGAGGCGGCGGAGACGGGGGTGACCGGAGAGGCGGGAGAGGCCGGAGAGGCGGGAGAGGCACCGTCCGGAGTCGCCGCGTCGGGGTGCGCGGGGGGCTCGGGGTGGCGGGCGGGCGCTCCGTCGCCGTTCAGCCGTTCACCCATGTCCGCTTCCCGTCCCGTCCGACCACTGCCCCGCCCTCGGCCGGATCTGTCGTCCTCGCTGTCGTCGTCACTGTTCAATTCGGCGTTCATGGTTCACTTCGCCGTTCTTCTCACATGTCCAAGCCGACGTGCCCGTCGACGTTCATTTCGACTCCCCCAGCGTCCCGGGCCCGCCATCCGTCACACCCCGGTCGCCCAGTTGCCGGGCCAGCCGCTTCAGTCCCCGGTACGCGGCGGTGCGCACCGCGCCGGGGCGCTTGCCGAGGACGCGGGCGGCGGCCGGGCCGTCGAGGCCGACGACGACCCTCAGCAGCACCGCCTCGGCCTGGTCCCGGGGCAGCGCCCGCACCAGCTCCAGGGCCTGCCTGGTGGAGAGGGACTCCAGGGCCTGGTCGTGCGTGCTGTGCCGGCCGGGCAGGTCGAGGACGTCCTGCTCCAGCGCCGACGAGCGGGGCCGTACCCGCTGCCGGCGCAGATGGTCCAGTGCCCGGTGCCGGGCGATGGTGGCGGTCCAGCCGCGGAAGCCCGCTCCGTCCCCCTTGAACCGCCCGAGGTCGCGGGCGATCTCCAGCCAGGCGTCGGACGTCACGTCCTCGGCGTCGTCGCCGACCAGTCCGCGCACATAGCCGAGCAGCCCGGGCTGCACCAGCCGGTAGGCGACCGCGAAGGCGGCCTCGTCACCCTCCTGGGCCCGCGCGACGGCCGCGCCCAGTTCCCCGTCGTACGCCTGCGCGCGGCGGGGTTCCCCTCCCTGGCCCAAGAACTGTCCTCGCCCTTAACCGGTCTGTGGCGGATCCGAACCGGGAGACACGACCGCCCTTGCCCACATCCCCCACGGTCATCAGCGCCGGTCCGCACAGAAATGTCACAGCGGGTCAGGCGGTGACCGGGGCCTCGGCCCGCTCCGCGAAGCCGGGTCGGGCGCTGCGCTGCCCCTGGAGGACCAGTTCCTCGCTGTCGCCCACGGCGCGGGGCCGGACCGGGCGACGGGTTCAGGCCACGGCCTTCCGCGCCCGGCCGTGCAGTGTCAGGTAGAAGGTCTGGAGGGACTCCTCGGGACCGCCGGTGTCGAAGCGGTTGTGGACCTTGCCGAGCGGGTTCCAGACCCGGCCGTCCGGCATCCGGACGCCGACCTGCTGCCCGAAGTACGCGCGCTGGTGGGCGTCGAAGTCCACCCACACCGCGCCCGCGCGGCGCACCAGCACCTCGCCGACGTAGGCGCCGAGCCCGAACAGCGTCTCGGCCACCCGTTCCCGTTCGGCCCCGCCCTTGCGCATGCCGTCGATGAGGAAGTCGACCACCCGCAGGCTGGCCACGGAGAAGTCCAGCGGCAGCCGGTTGCGGGCGGTGACGCGCGCCACGAAGGCGGTGGTGTACGGGCGCATCCCTCTCGCGCACGGTCGTGTGGTGTGGTCCGCCCGGTCCATGAGCCCGTCCCTTCGCCCAGGTGGGAGATTCCCCTCCGGCTCTCCCGGATGACCAAGCGGACGGTCCGTCACGAACATCACGGGTGGCGGACGTGTCCCTTCACACACAGGCACCTCACAGCCCCCGTACAACCTTTTCGCCTCTCGCGCGTCGTTCTGGCCCGCGACAGGCGCCGGGCTCCGGCCGTGGTGCCTAACTCCGGGGCGCGCCCGTGGTCGCGTCCCGGCAGAGCAGCCGCAGCGAGCCGTCGCCGGTGAAGCAGCGGCGGGCCTCGTCGACGGGGTCCCAGAGGCGGCCGTCCGGGGTGCGCACCCAGTGGTCGCCGCCGCTCGCCCACCACTCGGCGCCGGTCTGCCGGACGATCACCTCACCGGCGTACGCGCCGAATCCGCGCAGCACCGTCTGCGCGGCGGCGTACGGGGTGCCCTCGCGGCGCAGCTCGTCGATGAACCGGTCGACGCGCCACAGGCTCTGCGCGGAGTAGTCGAGGCGGATCCGCGCCCCCTCCCGCATCGCCGCGACCGCGTCCGCCGCCCATCGCACCGGCTTGGCCGCGGCGGAGGGCCTGATCTCCTGCTGTGTCGTCGTCACATCGTCAAGAGCGCTCCGGGCGGGCGATCCGTCACCCGGATCCGGTGGCTTCCCGCAACCGGCGCAGGACCGCCCCACTCGCCCCCGGAACGGTCACAGGATTTCCGCCCCGCCGGGGGTTTACGCCTGCCGGGCCCGTCGCGACACGACCGCGCGCAGCACCCGGCGTCCCTCGGTGGAGACGTCGAGGGCGCGGCGCAGGCCGCCGGTGCCGTGCTCGGCGAGGAGTTCCAGGACGGTGATCTGACGGCGCAGCTCGGCGGCGACCAGCGGGGACATGCCCTCGGTGCGGCCGGTGCGGCGGGCTTCGACGGAGTCGGCGTCGTCGGCCAGGTCGAGCAGCCGGTGGATCTGGAGCGCGGCGACGGAGCAGGCGTCGGCCCACACCCGGGTCTCCGGGGCGGACCGGAGGGCCGGGGCGGCGGCCAGCATCCGCCGGACGAGCAGGGCGGCCTCGTCCTCGACGTCCTCCGCGGCCATGACGTCCGCGCCGCCCAGCCGGGCGCGCACCTGGTCCAGCAGACCGCCCCAGGCACCGGCGTCACCGCCGTCGACGAGGTTCGCCCACAGCGGGCGCAGCACCTCGTCGTCACCGCCCAGCAGCGGCACGCACCGATCCAAACAAGCCAGTCCGCTGGCGGCCAGTCCGCGTTCATCGGCCTGTGCGATCAGTTCCACCAGGCTCATCCACGTCTCCCTGTCCGGGCCTGTTCTGAGGCCTGCAATGGGCGCCGACCTTGACGGAGCCCGCACTTCCCCCTACTGCGTGCGACCGCCGAGTTCTGTCACAGCGGGACGACACCCAGTCGCTCGAGGAGGCGGAACAGAAGGTTTTCGGCCAGGGATCCGGGTCGGCGGACAGGACGTCGTACAGCGGTTCCACGGGGACGGTCCGGCCGGCCGCCGCCGCCCAGGCGACCGCCCGTTCGGCGGCGTCCCGGGATCGGCGCGGCCCACGACGACGTACCCCCAGTAGCCCATGTCCGGCCGCCCCGTCCCGTGTCAGCCCAGCTTGTCCGCCAGTGTCCTGAACTCCGGCCAGGAAAGCGACGGTTCGCCCGGATTCCAGAGCTTCTGCGCGGTGGCGCGCAGGGGCATGCGGATGCCCGCCGCGACCTGCTGCTGGGTCTGCGCGCCGGCCAGGTCGCACCAGACGGCGAACGTGCCGCCGAGGATCTGCCCGTCGTACCGCGCGGGCACGGCCTCCGTCCCGCGCAGCACCCGGGGCGTCCACTGCTCGTAGATCCGCTGCCCGGTCGGGTAGACGAAGGTCTGCGGTTCGCCGAGCACGTAGTAGAGGAACTCGTCGTTGTAGTTGATCACCTGGCGTCCGGCGCTCAGATACTCCTCCGGCTGCCGGGCCCCGATCTCCTTGCCGGTCCAGTACGCGACCTGGATCCGTTCGTCGGCCCGCACGGAGGCGCCCTCGTAGAAACCGTCGTTCCACGCGCGCGGGATCTTGCGCTGCGCGCGGACGGTCTCCGCGCGGTCGTTGAGCCACCCGGTGGCGAGGTCGGCGACGGTGCCGCCCGCGCCGTACGCCTTCCGCGCGGCGGTGGCCAGCTGCGGATACGACGCCTCGGGGTCGGCGACGGTGAGCGCCCGGTACTCGTCGCCGCCCAGATGCCACGGGGCACCGGGGAAGAGATCGGCGTACTCGTTCAGCAGGTCGTCGACGATCTCGGCGGCGTTCGGGTCGGAGATGTCGACGGCGCCGCTCGCCGCGACGCCCTGCGCGTTGCGCAGCTGGAGATCGGGGTGGGCGGCGATGACGGCCCCGAGGTGCCCCGGCGAGTCGATCTCCGGCACCACGGTGATGTGCCGGCTCTCGGCCAGCTCGACGATCCGACGCACCTGCGCCTTGGTCAGATGGTCCTTCGACACGATCTCCGGATGCGTGTCGGACTCGATCCGGAACCCCTGGTCGTCGGAGAAGTGCAGGCCCAGCTGGTTGAACTTCAGGTCCCCCAGCTCCCGCACCCGGTCCTCGATCCAGCCCGCGTCGAAGTGCTTGCGCGCGATGTCCAGCATGAACCCGCGCTGCGGTTTGGCGGGGTCGTCGCGCACCACGCCCTCCGGGGCGCTGCCACCGCCACGCACGGCCTGCTTCAGGGTGCGGGTGCCGTAGAAGACGCCCGCGTCGTCGGAGGCGCTGATGGTGACCCGCCCGCCGCGCACGGTCATGGTGTACGACTCCGGGTCCGCGCCCTCGTCGTCGCCCAGCGCCAGCCGGACGTCCCCGGCCCGCACCTCCCCGTTCTGCCCGCCGTACGTCATCCCCAGCTCACCGGCGATCAGCCGCCCCTCGTCGGCGAGGTCCGCGTCGCTGACCACCACCCGGTGCCCGGGCTCGGGCCGCCATCCGGGCCCGCGCGCCGGAGTGTGCGCCCGGACGGCGGGGATGGTGCGCGGCGCGGAGGAGAGCGGGTAGCTCCGGCTGGGCGTCGGCTCCGGCGAGGTGGGCGCCCGGAGGGCGGACTCCCCGGCCGGGGTCCGCCGCGCGGAGCCCACCGGCTCACCGCCGCCCCCGTCGCCTCCGCCGGCCCACAGTCCCAGACCCACTCCGGCCGCGACGACCACGGCGGCGACCCCGGCGGCCATCGCGGCCGCCCGCCTCCGTCCCGCCTGAGTCGCCGACGCGCGGCGCCTGTGCTGGCTCACGCCGTCAACGTACGCCCGGAACGGACGGCGTACGTCCGCGAGAGGTCCTTAAACCTCCCCGTTCGAGTGAAATTCAGGCATCCGTCGGACACACCGTGACCACTCTCGATAACGTGAGGGCACAACTTTCACACCTTTCTTCGAGGATCCACGCTGCCCGCGCACCGTCTCCCCGACCTCCCCGGCCGGCTCGCCATACCGGGACAGTCCCGCGGCACCTGTGCCCCGCTGGACGCCTTCAACACCGCCTCCGCGGAATCCGCCCGGCAGACCCTGCTCGGATGCCTGCACAGCCTCCGCTGGGCGGCCCGGATCGAGGCCCACCGCCCCTACCCCGACCTCCCCTCACTCCTGGCCGCGGCCGACGAGGCGGCGTACGACCTGACCCCGGGGGACGTGACGGAGGCGCTGACGCAGGAGTCCCTGCCGGAACTTCCCGACGGCACGTACGAGGTCGCCCACACAGCACTGAACGCGGCCTATGCCGCGTACGAGGCCAGGTTCGGGCATGTCTTCGTCATCCACGTGAACGACACATCTCCGGACGAAGCCCTCGATCACGTACTGACGGCCATCCGGTCACGATTGACCAACGATCCGGAAGACGAACGTCAGGTGACGGCGGAGGAACTCCGGCGGCTGGCGAAGGGACGCCTGATGGAGCTGCTCAGGGGCGCGGGGCCGTGACCGGCCCGCGGCTACCGCCGTGCCGGGCGCGACCGGCCGCAACGGCACCGCACCCGGCACGGAACGACACATCCCACCGCAGATGCCGCAAATCCTCACCCATACGCGTGCCAGTTTGATCACACCGATAGGCCCCGTGTAAGCGCCGCAGGCAACCGTCGCTACGATGCTGGGGGCCGGTGGACCGTACCCGGCCGGGCCCGTCCGACACCGAAGCCGGCAGGCCCCAATCCCGCTCCCGGAGGGTTCTTCCGTGCCGGCTGGAACGCTGTACCGCGGACGGGAAGGAATGTGGTCCTGGGTGGCTCACCGAGTCACCGGCGTCCTCATTTTCTTCTTCCTGTTCGTGCACGTGCTGGACACTGCACTCGTCCGTGTCTCCCCCGAGGCGTACGACAAGGTCGTAGCCACCTACAAGACGCCGATCGTCGCCGTGCTGGAGTACGGCCTCGTCGCCGCCATCCTCTTCCACGCGCTCAACGGCCTCCGCGTCATCGCCGTCGACTTCTGGTCGAACGGCCCGCGCTACCAGAAGCAGATGCTCTGGACCGTCGTTGGCATCTGGGTCGTGCTGATGCTCGGGGCGATCTACCCCGTCCTCGGCCACGCCGCTCGTGAACTGTTCGGGAGCTGACGCCCATGTCCACCACTGAGACCACCGCTTCCGGCGTTGGCCCCGTCGAGGGCGGCTACAGCGTCGACAACCCCGCGCCCTACATCGAGGCCCCGCGCCAGCGCACCAAGAAGACCCCGAAGCCGACCCGGGGCAACTTCGAGATGGCGGCCTGGCTCTTCATGCGCCTGTCCGGCGTGGTGCTGGTCGTCCTGGTCCTCGGCCACCTGCTGATCCAGCTCGTGCTCGACGGCGGTGTCTCCAAGATCGGCTTCGCCTTCGTGGCCGGCCGCTGGGCCTCCCCGTTCTGGCAGGTCTGGGACCTGCTCATGCTGTGGCTGGCGATGCTGCACGGCGCCAACGGCCTGCGCACGGTCATCAACGACTACGCGGAACGCGCGAACACCCGGCTGTGGCTCAAGGGCCTGCTCTACACCGCCACGGTGTTCACCATCCTGCTGGGCACGCTGGTGATCTTCACCTTCGACCCGAACATCCGCTAGGCACGGGGCTGCGAGAATCATGAAGATCCACAAGTACGACACCGTCATCGTCGGCGCCGGTGGCGCCGGTATGCGCGCGGCCATCGAGTCGACGAAGCGCAGCCGCACCGCCGTGCTCACCAAGCTCTACCCCACCCGCTCCCACACGGGCGCCGCGCAGGGCGGCATGGCCGCCGCGCTGGCCAACGTGGAGGAGGACAACTGGGAGTGGCACACCTTCGACACGGTCAAGGGCGGTGACTACCTGGTCGACCAGGACGCCGCCGAGATCCTGGCGAAGGAGGCCATCGACTCGGTCCTCGACCTGGAGAAGATGGGCCTGCCGTTCAACCGGACCCCGAACGGCACCATCGACCAGCGCCGCTTCGGCGGTCACAGCCGCAACCACGGCGAGGCCCCGGTCCGCCGGTCCTGCTACGCGGCCGACCGCACCGGCCACATGATCCTCCAGACGCTGTACCAGAACTGCGTCAAGCACGGCGTGGAGTTCTTCAACGAGTTCTACGTCCTGGACCAGCTGATCACCGAGGTGAACGGCGTCAAGAAGTCCGCCGGTGTCGTCGCCTACGAGCTGGCGACCGGTGAGATCCACGTCTTCCAGGCGAAGTCCGTGATCTACGCCTCCGGCGGCTGCGGCAAGTTCTTCAAGGTGACCTCCAACGCGCACACGCTGACCGGTGACGGCCAGGCGGCCGTGTACCGGCGGGGCATCCCGCTGGAGGACATGGAGTTCTTCCAGTTCCACCCGACCGGCATCTGGCGCATGGGCATCCTCCTCACGGAGGGCGCCCGAGGTGAGGGCGGCATCCTCCGCAACAAGGACGGCGAGCGCTTCATGGAGAAGTACGCGCCCGTCATGAAGGACCTGGCGTCCCGTGACGTCGTGTCCCGCTCCATCTACACCGAGATCCGGGAGGGCCGCGGCTGCGGTCCCGAGGGCGACCACGTCTACCTGGACCTCACCCACCTGCCGCCGGAGCAGCTGGACGCCAAGCTCCCGGACATCACCGAGTTCGCGCGGACCTACCTCGGCATCGAGCCCTACACGGACCCGATCCCGATCCAGCCGACCGCGCACTACGCCATGGGCGGCATCCCCACCAACGTCGAGGGTGAGGTCCTGGCCGACAACACCACCGTCGTCCCGGGCCTGTACGCCGCCGGCGAGGTCGCCTGCGTGTCGGTGCACGGCGCCAACCGTCTGGGCACCAACTCGCTGCTGGACATCAACGTGTTCGGCAAGCGGGCCGGCATCGCGGCGGCGGAGTACTCGCAGAAGGCGGACTTCGTCGAGCTGCCGGAGAACCCGGAGTCGTTCGTCGTCGAGCAGATCGAGCGGCTGCGCAGCTCCACCGGCAACGAGCGGGTGGCCGAGCTGCGCCGCGAGCTGCAGGAGACGATGGACGCCAACGTCATGGTGTTCCGCACCGAGCAGACGATCAAGACGGCGGTCGAGAAGATCGCCGAGCTGCGCGAGCGCTACAAGAACGTGGCGATCCAGGACAAGGGCAAGCGGTTCAACACGGACCTGCTGGAGGCCATCGAGCTGGGCAACCTGCTCGACCTGGCCGAGGTCATGGCGGTCTCCGCCCTGGCCCGCAAGGAGTCCCGCGGCGGTCACTACCGCGAGGACTACCCGAACCGTGACGACGTCAACTTCATGCGCCACACCATGGCGTACCGCGAGGTCGGCGCCGACGGGTCCGAAACCGTCCGTCTCGACTACAAGCCGGTCGTCCAGACCCGCTACCAGCCGATGGAGCGTAAGTACTGATGGCTACCCCTGTTCTGGACAAGGTCGAGGCGGACTCCGCCGCCTCCCCGTACATCACCGTCACCTTCCGGGTCCGCCGGTTCAACCCGGAGATCTCGGCGGAGGCGGCCTGGGAAGACTTCCAGCTGGAGATCGACCCCAAGGAGCGCGTCCTCGACGGGCTGCACAAGATCAAGTGGGACCTGGACGGCACGCTCACCTTCCGCCGCTCCTGCGCCCACGGCATCTGCGGCTCGGACGCCATGCGGATCAACGGCAAGAACCGGCTGGCCTGCAAGACGCTGATCAAGGACATCAACCCGGAGAAGCCGATCACGGTCGAGCCCATCAAGGGCCTGACGGTCCTGAAGGACCTGGTCGTCGACATGGAGCCGTTCTTCCAGGCGTACCGGGACGTGATGCCCTTCCTGATCACGAAGGACACCAACGAGCCGACCCGTGAGCGGCTGCAGTCGGCCGAGGACCGCGAGCGATTCGACGACACCACGAAGTGCATCCTGTGCGCCGCCTGCACCTCCTCGTGCCCGGTGTTCTGGAACGACGGCCAGTACTTCGGCCCGGCCGCCATCGTCAACGCGCACCGCTTCATCTTCGACTCGCGTGACGAGGCCGGCGAGCAGCGCCTGGAGATCCTGAACGACAAGGACGGCGTCTGGCGCTGCCGTACGACCTTCAACTGCACGGACGCCTGCCCGCGCGGTATCGAGGTCACCAAGGCGATCCAGGAAGTGAAGCGCGCGCTGATCACGCGCCGCTACTGACCCTCCGGCCGGACCGCCTTCCACGGGCCCCGTCTCCCCTCGGGGAGTGCGGGGCCCGCGTCGTGTCCGCGCCGTGTCCCGGCCGGCCGGTCAGAGCTGGCTGAGGATGGCCGGATCCGTGATCTTCGTGTCGTTCGCCAGCAGCAGCGCCTTGCTGAGGATCACCGCCAGCATCCGGTCGCCCTCGAAGGGCAGATGGCCGGCCCGCGGGGCGGCCGGGTCCGCCTTCGGGACGATGCACACGTACTGGTCGTTGGGCGTGCGCAGGACGTTGCCCGAGCCCAGGTGGATCCGGTAGGTGTGCCGGTCGCCCCTGACCTGGAGGAAGCGGCCGTCGACGGTACAGCGATCCGCTGTCGCGAGCCTCGGCACGAGCCGTTCCAGCAGCGCGCGCCGGGTCTCGGCGCTCTGGCTCAGCTCGCCGAAGCCGTACGACGTCCAGTACTCCCGGTAGCGGCCGGCGGGGCCGCCGTCCTGCCAGGCCGGGTCGTTGCCGACGCTGGTCACGCCGACGAACAGATCGACATCGCGGAGGACTTCGGAGAGGACGAGGGGCGGGATGCCGGTGAGGGGCAGCGGGTCGGCCGGGGCCGTCCCGTCGCGCGGCCACATGCGGTACGGGCCGCCGCAGACGTGCGCGGAGTTCTCCGGAGCGTCGATCGGGTAGAAGCGGACCTGGTCGGTGCTCAGCCGCAGATAGCTTCCGCTGCCGGTGAAGTCGGTGTCGTAGGTCTCCGACGAGCCCTCCCCCTGGATCCAGAACTCGGCGCGCAGGCCCCACTCGGGCAGCTCACGGGTGGCCGGCGGGGCCTCGTCGTCGACGTACAGGCGGAGCTTGTTGCGCCAGCCGCGGACCGCGGCGAGGGCGTGGAACTGGTGCTGGCGCAGGATGTGGGCCGCGAACCGGTTGGAGTAGGTGCCGGTGGCGCGCTCGGCGTCCGTGAGGACGTACACCTCGCGGTGGGCCTGCTTGAACGGCTGGGTGATGCCGTGCTCCTCCAGCCGGTCCCGCCAGGCGGCGATCTCGGCGGGCTCACGGCCGACGGGGTGCCACAGCTCCACCTCGCGGCCGTCGGTGACGGGGGTGCCGTCGAGAGCGCGCAGGGCGCCGTCCGCGTACCCGACCGGGGTGCCGTCGACCGTCCACAGCAGGCGGCGGGCGAGGGTGCCGACCAGGGGGTGGTCCAGACAGCGCTCGCGCCAGGCCGCGTACGGCCAGGTGCGGCGGGCGAGGAACTGGCGGTCCAGGCGCTCGCTCTGGGCGGCGAGCATCTTCTCGATGTCCTTGACGGCCGCCTTCAGTTCCTTCAGCTCGTCCGGGTGGTCGCGGCGGACGGTGGCGGGCACGGTCCTGACCGGCTTTCCGGCGGAGTTGGTCCAGGTGAGGACGGCCTTGGTGCCGCGCACCTCCAGGCGGGCGGTCGTCTCGCCGAGCCGGTGCTCTGCGCGGCCGACCTCGGTCAGGCCGTACGTCGGCACGGCCAGCTCCTCGATCTCCTCCCGGCTCAGGCCCAGCGCCCGCGCGCGGTCCTCCAGCGCCTTGTCGAGCAGCTTGAGGGTGCCCTTGTAGGTGACGCGGGCGGCGAGGCGGGCCAGTTCGGCGAGGGCCGGCTCGGCGTCGATGCGGGCGAGGGCGGTGACGGCGGCGTTGGCGGCCTTGGGGTTGACCGGGCCGTGGCCGGGGACCTTGCGCAGGGTCGTCTCGGCCAGGGCGCCGAGCGCGCGGGCGGTGCCGGGGTGCGCGGGCAGGAACGACAGCAGCCAGGCCAGACCGCGCAGGGCCGTGGCGTTGAACGCGTCGAAGGTGTCGTTGAGGGTCGAGCCCTCGAACGCCACCAGCAGGGGGAAGGTGCGCGGGCGGCCCACCAGGGGCAGCCAGGAGAGCAGCCGCTCGCGCACCGTGTCGGCGCCGAGGGCGTCGATCAGCGCGCGGCCGGTCCGCTCCCACGTCGCGGACGGCCGTGAGGCGGTGGCGGTGGCGGCGTGGGCGAGCAGCCGCCGCCAGTCCGGGCCGAGCCCGGCCAGGTCGGCCAGCGCCCGGTCGGCCCAGGCCTCGCCGGGATTCACGACGGGTGCCGGGATCCGCTGGAGGAGGTCGTCCAGTTCGCTCGACTTCTGCCAGACCAGCATCCGCGTGCGGCGCAGCACGGCGACGAACTCGCCCGGCAGGTCGCGGCCGTCGGCGAGTTCCCGCTCGGCGAGGTGGACCAGCTGCCGGGTGTCGTACACCGAGTCCTGCCGGGAGTACAGGGCGATCAGGGCGGCACGGGTCTCGGGCGATCCGCCCGTGGCCGGTGTCATGTTCGCGATGTTGCCGAGCAGGACGACGAGGGCCCGGCGGGCGGCCGGGGCCGTGTCCGGCGCGTCGCAGCGGTCGAGGAGGGCACGCAGCAGCGCGGTCCGGAAGGGGACGGACGTGGTGCGCAGGGCCTCGACGGCCCTGCTGCCCTCCGGGCTGCCCCAGATTCCGCCGATCATCTCGCCGAGGGTGACCAGCTCGGGCACCAGCGGCTCGGTGTCCTCGGCGGCGATCAGCGCGACCACGTCGCGCATGAGCCGGGCGTACTCGGCGGGTGAGGTGATCATCAGCCACCCACCAGCGGGACGAGCTTCAGGAAGGTGACCTCGATGCCGGGCGCCAGGTCTATCTCCTCGTCGGGGTCGGTGACCTGACGGTCGCCCACCAGCACGAGCAGCCCGTTCCCCGCGAAGGCGCGCAGGGCCAGCTCGGTCCGGTGCGCGGGGTCCAGGCGGTCCTCCTCGCGGGTCGTACGCGCGTTGTGCGCGGCCGTCTCCGCGGCCACCCGGCGCCCGATCAGCGCCCGCACGGTCAGCCGCTCCTCGGCGATGCCGAGCGCCCGGACGGCGCTTCGCTCTCCCGTTGTCGTCTCGTCGACGAACGTCACCACTGCCATGCCGACGACAGTACGGGCCGCCACTGACAATGCCGGGATCCGGCCGCCGCCCGACTTATTCTGACGGTATGTCAGATGACCAGTCGTACGAGCTGCTCGGTTTCGACAACGTGCTGCTGCCCGTCGGCGACCTCGCCGAGGCGGTGGCGTTCTACGAGCGCGCCGGGTTCACCACCGCCTTCCGGCTCGACGAGGCCGGGATCGCGCTGCTGAAGGTCGGGGGCGAGACGCCCGGCCTGCTGCTGCGCCGGGAGGAGGAGTTCGGGCACCGGCCGCCGCCGTGGCCGTCGCCGCGGGTGTGGCTGGAGGTGCCGGACGCGCGGGTCGCGGCGCGGGCGCTGGCCCGCGCGGGCATCGCACTGCTCGACGAGCCCTGCTCCGTGGTCACGGGATGGACGGTGGAGATCGCCGATCCGTGGGGCAACGTCCTCGGGTTCACGGACTACAGCAAACGGCCGGAGCTGGGCCGCAGACCCTGAACGCCACCCCCGAGGCGGGGGCACACCGGCAAGGAGCCCCCACTCGGTTGAACGTGTTCAAAAATAGGTCTACAGTCTCCCTCGTCAGCGTTTTGAACGCGTTCAAGAAAGGTGGGGGGACATGGACCGTACGGTCGTCGCCTACGTCATCTACCTGCTGGTGAGCATCGCCCTGACCGTCTGGGTGGCCCGCACGCTGAGCCGCAACGGGCGGGTCTTCCTCGGCGACGTGCTGCACGGCGACGAGAAGCTCGCCGACGCCGTCAACC
The DNA here is from genome assembly GCF_035645055.1 of Streptomyces sp. Lineage (GTDB taxonomy): Bacteria > Actinomycetota > Actinomycetes > Streptomycetales > Streptomycetaceae > Streptomyces. Next base: position 105,943 of record NZ_DASQNH010000064.1, read on the forward strand.
ACCTGCTCGTGGTCGGCTTCTACCTGGTCAACCTGGGCTTCGTGGCCCTCTACCTGGGTGACGAGGAGACCCTCACCGACACGCGCGGGATCTTCGAGGCGCTGTCGACCAAGCTGGGCGTGGTGCTGCTGGTGCTGGGGGTCATGCACCTGGGCAACGTGTACGTGCTCAACCGCATCCGGCGGCGCGGGGTGATGGAGCGCGAGCAGCTCCCGCCCGTCCCGCCGCAGGGCTGGGCCGCTCCGACGGCCGGGGTGTGAGCGCGGTGAACACCGCCGTGGGGGGAACGGCGACCGCCGCCGACCGGGACGCCTCGCGCGTCCCCGTCCGCCGGCTCACCGTCCTGTACGACGCCGAGTGCGGCCTGTGCTCCTTCCTGCGCGACTGGCTGGTCCGGCAGCCGCAGCTGGTCCCCCTGGAACTGCTGCCCGCGGCCTCCGCCGAGGCCCGGCGGCGCTTCCCCGGCCTGGACCACGGCGCCACCCTCGACGAGATCACCGTCGTCGGAGACGCCGGGCAGGTGTATCAGGGGACGGCCGCGTGGATCGTGACGTTGTGGGCGCTGCGCGAGCACAGGGGACTCGCGCATCGCCTCAGCACCCCGACCGGGGCGCGGCTGGCCAGGGGAGCGACGCTGGCCGCCGCGAAGTGGCGGGGTGCGCAGCGGGGCGGGCGGGCCGACCGCCGCGCGGACGGGTGGGTGTACGACCCCGGCTTCGGCTGGACGTACCACCCTCCCGGCTGCGCCGGCGGGGCCCGCCCCACCGGTCCATAGGCCGCTCGCCCACTGACTAGGCTCTCCTACCGTGCCTGCGATGAACGACACCCCCGGTGCGGGCGACGCGCCCAGCAAGTCCGAGCAGACCCGTGCGCTGATCCTGGAGACGGCCATGCGGCTGTTCCAGGAGCGCGGCTACGACAAGACGACCATGCGGGCCATCGCCCAGGAGGCCGGGGTCTCGGTCGGCAACGCCTACTACTACTTCGCCGGCAAGGAGCACCTGATCCAGGGCTTCTACGACCGGATCGCCGCCGATCACCAGGCGGCGGTCCGGGAGATCCTGGCCAGGGAGAACGACCTGGAGGCGCGTCTCGCGGGCGTGCTGAAGGCGTGGCTGGACGTGGCCTCGCCGTACCACGAGTTCGCGGTGCAGTTCTTCAAGAACGCCGCCGACCCCGACAGCCCGCTCAGCCCGTTCTCCCCGGAGTCGGAGCACGCGCGCGCGGAGGCCATCAGCGTCCACCGGGACGTGCTGGCCGGGGCGACGAAGACCAAGGTCCCCGAGGAGTTGCGGGACATCCTGCCCGAGCTGATGTGGCTGTCCCAGATGGGCCTCTGCCTGTACTGGATCTTCGACCGCACCGAGGGCCGGGAGCGCAGCTACCGGCTCGCCGAGCGCGGTGCCCGGCTCACCGCGCGGGGAGTGTCGCTGGCCCGGTTCCGGGTGCTGCGCCCGCTGGTGCGGGAGGTGCACGAGCTGTTCACGGACTTCCTCCCGGGCATGACCCGGGCGCTCCCCGACCCCGGCCGCAAGACGGCGGGTTCCTGACCGGCGTACGCCCGCGCACACCGGTCCCTCCTCAGGAGCGGGCGGGGGCGACCAGGGCCCACACCGTCTTCCCGTGGCCGCCCCGGCTCCACACGCCCCACGCGGTGGCGAGGTGCTCCACCAGGTGCAGGCCCCGGCCGCTCTCCTCCCAGGGCTCCGGGGCCCGCGTCCGGGGGGCCGCCCGTCCCTCGTCGGAGACCTCCAGGAGACAGGAGCCGTCGGCCAGCGCGGTGACCGCGACCTCGAACTCGCTCTCCGCGCGCGGGCCGTGGCGCAGCGCGTTGGTGGCGAGTTCGGACACCAGCAGCGCGGCGTCCGCGAGCGCCGGGTCGTCCGGGCCGTGCCCCCAGGCGGCCAGATGGTCCCGCACCCGCCGCCGGGCGAGACCGACGGACGCCGGGTGCCGGGGCAGCCGGAACGCGTAGCGCCTCACCACTGCTGCTCCTCACCCCCCGCACACCTCAGACACATGGTGCGGTGCGGAGCGGTCGCCTGGTGCCGGTTGGACGGATGCGGCGTGCGGGGGGCGGGCCGGACAGCGAGATCAGGCCACGGCTCGGCTACTGCCGCGCGCGAGGGGCCGCGGACCGCGCGGGAGAACGCGCGCCGTTCACGCCTGGCGGGAGGCCAGTTCCACGACGGTGATGTCCGACGGTGCCCCCACCCGGGTGGGCGGCCCCCACGCGCCCGCGCCCCGGCTGACGTACAGCTGGGTGTCGCCGTACCGCTCCAGGCCCGCCACGGTCGGGTTCGCGGCGGCCGCCAGGAGGCTGCCGGGCCAGAGCTGGCCGCCGTGGGTGTGGCCGGAGAGCTGGAGGTCGACGCCGTGCTCGACGGCGTCGTGGATCTGCACCGGCTGGTGGGCGAGCAGCACGCACGCGCGTGCGGTGTCCCGGTCGCCGAGCGCCTTGCCGAAGTCGGGGCCCTGCCCCTCGTCCTCGCCCGCCACGTCGTTGACGCCCGCGAGGTCGAAGAAGGGCAGCTCCGTCCGGGCGTTCTCCAGCGGGCGCAGGCCCAGCCGCCGTACCTCCTCGACCCACTGCCCGGCGCCGGAGAAGTACTCGTGGTTGCCGGTGACGAAGTACGCCCCGTGACGGGCCTTCAGCTGGGCCAGCGGGGCCGCCGCGGGCCCGAGGTCCTTCACACTGCCGTCGACGAGGTCGCCGACGACCGCGATGAGGTCGGGCTGGGTCGCGTTGATCGTGTCGACGACCCTCTGCGCGAAGCCGCGGCCGAGCACCGGGCCCAGGTGGATGTCGCTGACGACCGCGATCCGGAAACCGTGCGCCCCGCGCGGGAGCTTGGCCAGCGGGACGGTGACCCGCTTCACCCGCGGGCCGCGCAGCACGCCGTAGGAGCCGTAGCCGACCGTGCCGACGGCCGCCGCGGCGGCGGTACCGGCCACCACGCGGGAGACGAAGAGCCGGCGGGAGGGACCCGCGGGGGCGGGCTGCCGCGGCCCCTCGGTCTCCTCTGTCCGCTCGATCTCGTCCGGCGTCCCGGCGGAGTCCGCCTCCCTGGGCGGCGCGCCGGCCGGTATCGGCTCCGGCTGCCGCACCTCGGCCGCGGCGGGCGTCCGCGCGCGGTCCCGGCGCTCCAGGTGGCGGCGCAGCAGCGGCCGTACGGCCTCACCCACCACCAGGGCGAGCAGCAGGTAGATCGACAGGGCCATCCAGAGGAAGCCCGGCCAGGCCAGGGTGCGCTGGAGCCAGAACGGGGCGCCGGCGCGTTCGGCGACCAGCGCGCCCACCGCCAGCACCCAGCCGCCGGCGATCAGCACCGCGCCCGCGCGGCGCACGGCACCCGGGGTGCGGGTGGTGTCGCGGAACAGGCGGCGCCACACGTACCAGTTGGCCGCCACGAGGACGCTCACCGTGACGAGCAGGAAGACGATCACCATGCCGATGCTCTCTCCAGGAGGCGGGGGCGGTCGCGGTCCGGCGGCCGCTATGACGTACGGCGCAGTGCGCGCAGTCCGCGCAACCCGATGACCCCGATGACCGTCCCCAATACGAAGGAGACGACCGCGAGCAGCAGGTGCACCCAGAAATACGCCGTCGGGTCACCGTCGTCGAACGCGAGCCCGCTGCCGTCCTTGATCAGGTTTTTGACGAAAGTGACCCAGATGACCCAGCTCCATACCCCGAAGGCGAGCAGGAACCAGGAGATCGGGCGGCTGAGTTTCATGCGTTCAGTATCGCCGCCCGGGGTCCGGTTCCCCGGACGGGGTGGGGAGGAGGGCGGGACTTCCGCGCGGCTGCCCTGTACTTTCTCGCTCGTGCCCGCACCCAAGAAGACCGCCAGGCGATCCCTGCTGGTCGTTTCCGCGACCCTGTTGTCCCTCTCGCTGACCGCTCCCGCGGCCCTCGCGGCCCCGGTCCCCAGCCCGTCGGCGAGCGCCGGTGCCAGTGCCAGTCCGTCGGCCACTCCCCCGGCGAACATGTCGACCGTCGGCGGGGCGCGGCTCGGGCAGCCGGGCACCCAGGTGAACCTGGCGGGCGGGGTCCCGGTGCTGCCGAAGGACGTCACCGCGCGGTCGTGGATCGTCGCCGACGCCGAATCCGGCGAGGTGCTGGCCGCGCACAACGCGCACTGGCGGCTCGCCCCGGCCAGCACGCTGAAGATGCTGTTCGCCGACACCCTGCTGCCGAAGTTCCCCAGGACCATGAAGTACAAGGTCGCGACCGAGGACCTGGCGGACGTCGGCACCGGCTCCAGCATGGTCGGCATAAAGGAGGACGAGACCTACACCGTCCACGACCTCTGGCTCGGCGTCTTCCTGCGGTCCGGCAACGACGCGGTGCACGTGCTGTCCGCGATGAACGACGGCGTCGCCAAGACGGTCCGGGAGATGAACGCGCACGCCGAGGAGCTGCAGGCCCTCGACACCCATGTGGTCAGCCCCGACGGCTACGACGCTCCCGGCCAGGTCTCCTCCGCGTACGACCTGACCCTGATCGCCCGCTCCGGGCTGCAGAAGAAGGACTTCCGGGAGTACTGCTCGACGCTGAGCGCGAAGTTCCCCGGCGAGACGAAGAAGAACAAGAAGGGCAGGACGGTCCGCGAGACCTTCGAGATCCAGAACACCAACCGGCTGCTCACCGGCGACTACGACATCTCCCAGTACCAGGGCATCGCGGGCGTCAAGAACGGCAACACCACCAACGCGGGAGCCACCTTCACGGGGGTCGCCGAACGCGACGGCAAGGTGCTGCTCGTCACGGTCATGAATCCGCAGAAGGACGACCACAACGAGGTCTACAAGGAGACCGCGCGGCTCTTCGACTGGGGCTTCCAGGCGGCCGGGAAGGTCGAGCCGGTCGGCGAGCTGGTGCCGCCCAAGGGCGCCGGCCGGCCCGGCGCCCAGCCCGGTGCCACGGCCTCCGCCGCCGCGGACGCGGGTGAGGCCGGGGGCGCCGCGGTCGGCGGTACCTCCGAGGCACCGGTGGCGAGCGCCACGACCGAGAGCGGCTCCACCGGCATGGGGATCGCCCTGGGGATCGCGGGCGGGCTGCTGGTGCTGCTCGGCGGGGCCGGGTTCCTGGTCAACCGCCGCTGGCCGCTGCCGGATCTGGTACGCCGCCGACGGTGACCCCGTCCGCCTCCTTGCTGGGCGTCGCCGTCCAGGCGGCGCAGAACAGCACCAGCCTGCAGGTGAGGTTGATCCACAGCAGCAGGGCGACCGGCACGCCGAAGGCGCCGTACATGCTCTTCGCCGCCACGCCCTGCATATAGCCGCTCAGCAGCAGCTTCAGCAGCTCGAACCCGAGGGCGCCGACCAGCGCGCCGACCACCAGACGGTGCCTGGTCGGCTCGACGCCGGGCAGCAGCGTCAGGACGTACAGCAGCACCATGAAGTCGGCGAGGACCGCCACGGCGAGCGCGGCGATCCGCAACAGCGCGCTGCTCCAGCCCTGTTCGTCCAGGCCGAGGTGGCGGGCGGTCCAGCCGACCGCCGCCGAGGCGACCGTGGAGGCGACGAGGGTGACCAGGACCGCGCCGCCGAGGCCGATCAGGACACCGCCGTCCTTGACCTTGCGCAGGATCGGGTTCTCCTCGTCGTCCGGCAGCTCCCACACCGCGCGCAGGCACTCCCGCATGGAGCCGACCCAGCCGATGCCGGTGAACAGCAGCACGGCACCGGCGATGATCCCGACGGTGCCGGCGTTGTCGACCAGACCGGCGATGTCCAGCTGGTCGGAGATGCCGGGGATCTGCTCGGCGATCCGGTCCTCCAGCTCCTTCTGCCGGCCGGCGCTGAGCGCGGCGGCGCCGGTCACGGCGGCCACGGTCAGCAGCGGGAACAGCGCCACGAAGCTGGTGAACGTCATCGCCGCGGCCAGCCGGGACCAGTGCACGCGGTCCAGGCGCTCGTAGGAGCGCCAGGCGTGCGTGGTCATCAGCCGGGCCGCCCACGGCCCGACGACCGGGAGGTTCTTCAGCCAGTCCATGATCCGACCTTGCCCTCGCTGGGGAACACCCATGTTCTAGTGCCCCAGAACCGGAGGATCGTGGCCAGCGCCATGCCGATTCCCGCGCCGGAGACCGTGTCCGCGCGCTGCGAGGTGAAGCCGAGGCCGTAGTGGCTGACGGCGAGGCAGAGGAGCTGGACGAGGGCACCGGCGACGTTCACCGCGAAGAACGCCGCGTACCGGCGCCAGGAGGTGCCTCCCGCGCGGTCCCGGTAGGTGCCGAGCGCGTTGCCCGCGTAGGCCACCGTGCAGCCGACCACGAAGGAGAGCGCCTTGGCGGTGAGGGGGTCCAGGGCCGCGGGGCCGCGCAGCCAGGTGAACAGGGCCAGGTCGGTGGCGTAGGCGAGCAGGCCCACGGCGGCGAAGGAGAGGAGTTCCCGGGAGCGTGGGGATGCCCGGGAGCGGAGGGCGTCCCGGGTGCGGAGGGCGTCCCGGGTGCGGGGCGGGAGCCGGGTGCCCGCGCGGGAGGTCGCCCGGATCACCAATCGGCCACCGCCAGGCCGTACATCGCGAGCCAGACCAGCCCGATGAGGGCGAGTGCGCGGTCGCGCAGCACCACCTCCTCGGGTTCGCCCGCGGTGCCCCGGTCGGCGAACACGGCGTAGCGCAGGATCGCCAGGATGAACGCGACCATCGACAGCTGCCGCCAGGGCAGCAGTCCCGTGTGCGGGTCGCCGCCCTCCTCCAGCGCCCACAAGCAGTACGCCAGCACGGCGACCCCGGCGGCCAGCTGCCACACGAAGCGCAGGTAGCCGGTGGTGTACTCGGTGAGCAACGCGCGCGTGGCGCCGCCCTTTCCGGCCATCTGCACGGCCTCGGAGTACCGCTTCGCCGAGACCATGAACAGCGCCCCGAACCCGGTTGTGATCAGGAACCAGCGTGACAGCGGAATGCCGAGCGCGAGCCCGCCGGCCATCGCCCGCATCAGGAACCCGGTCGTGACGACGGCGAGGTCGACGACCAGGATGTGCTTGAGGCTGACGCAGTACGCCAGTTGCATGCCGAGGTACGCGGTCAGCAGCGCCGCGACCGACGGTGATGTCAGCCATGCCGCGGTGGCCGGGGCGAGGACGGCGAGCGAGCCGCCGGCCGCGTAGGCGACCGGCACGGGGACCTGTCCGGCGGCGACCGGGCGGTGCCGCTTGGTCGGGTGCGCGCGGTCGGCGTCGGCGTCGCGCGCGTCGTTGATCAGGTAGACGGCGGCCGCGCACGCGGTGAACAGCGCGAAGACGAGCGCCAGCTGGCCGAGGGCGTGCCGGGAGAAGAGCTGGCCGGCGGCGGCCGGGGCGGCGACGACCAGGATGTTCTTGACCCACTGCTTGGGCCGCGCGGTCCGGACCAGGCCACCCAGGAGGGTGCCTTCGCGTGGCTGCTCGGGGGGCCGGGGACGGGGCGGGCGCTGCTCCAGGAGGGCGGTCTCCGGGGAGCGGGGGCCGTTGGCCGCTTCCTCGTGGCGGGTGCCGTTCGTCATGGGTGCGGCCTCAGTCATGAGCGCCCCTCGTCACGTCGCGAGCACCCCCGGGTACGCCGCTGCGCACGCCCTGCCGGACCCAGCGCGCTCCGGCGCACGCCGTCAGCGCCCCCAGCGCCGCGCCGGCCGCCACGTCGGAGGGGTAGTGGACGCCCACGACCAGGCGTGAGAGGCACATCGCGGCGGCGAGCGGCGGGACCGCCTGCGCGCCGAGGGGGCCGAGCGCGCTGTAGGCGACGGCCGCGGCGGCGGCGGAGGTGGCGTGGGAGCTGGGGAAGGAGTGCCGCCCAGCGGTGCGCACCAGGGGTTCGACATGTGCGGGGCGCGGACGGCGCACGATCCGTTTCACACCCATGCTGGTGAGGTGCGCGCCCGCGATGAGCGCCGTTCCGCGCAACCAGGCGTCGCGCCGCGCACGATCCGCGGCGGCTCCCACGAGACCCGCCGCGAGCCACAGCGCCCCGTGCTCGCCGGCCCAGGACAGGGCGCGCGCGCCGGCCGCGACGCGCGGGTCGGAGCCGTAGGCCCGGAGCGCCGAAAGGATTCGGTGGTCCATGTCGTCGAGGTCGTCCATGTGGACTCACTGTTCACGCCGACACCGCTGGAACACCGGCAATATTGAGCGACATCCCATTAATCACCCATTTCGGGGAGGGGTGGGATGTTCCCAAACCAATCGCTTGCATAAGGGCGATACGGTCACCGACATGCCTGCCGAGACCGTTTCCGTCACGGGGTGGGGCCGCACCGCCCCCACCACCGCCCGTCTGATCCGCCCACGGACGTACGAGGAGGCCGTGGCCGCCGTCCGGGACTGCGGGGCCCGCGGGGGCATTCCGCGGGGCCTGGGACGGGCGTACGGGGACGCGGCGCAGAACGCGGGCGGCGCGGTCCTCGACATGACCGGCCTGGACCGGATCCACGCGATCGACGCCGTGGACGGCACCGTGCTGTGCGACGCGGGCGTCTCCCTGCACCGGCTGATGCAGATCCTGCTGCCGCTCGGCTGGTTCGTGCCGGTGACCCCCGGGACCCGCTATGTGACCGTCGGCGGCGCGATCGGCGCCGACATCCACGGCAAGAACCACCACGTCTCCGGGTCCTTCTCCCGCCACGTGCTGTCCCTGGAACTCCTCACCGCCGACGGCGGCGTGCACAGCGTCAGCCGTGGCACCCCGCTGTTCGACGCGACCGCGGGCGGCATGGGCCTCACCGGGGTGATCCTGACCGCGACGATCCAGCTCCACCCGGTCGAGACCGCGTTGATGTCCGTCGACACCGAACGCGCGGCCGACCTCGACGACCTGATGGCCCGGCTGACCGCCACCGACCACCGCTACCGCTACTCGGTCGCCTGGATCGACCTGCTGGCGCGCGGCGCGGCGACCGGCCGCGCGGTGCTCACCCGCGGCGACCACGCGCCCCTGGAGGCGCTGCCGGGAGGCACACGCGCGCGCAGGGACCCGCTCGCCTTCCGCCCCTCCCGGCTGCCGGCCGCCCCGGCGTTCCTCCCCGAGGGCCTGCTCACCCGGCGGACCGTCGGCCTGTTCAACGAACTCTGGTACCGCAGGGCCCCACGCGCGCGTACCGGTGAACTGCAGAAGATCTCCACCTTCTTCCACCCGCTGGACGGAGTGCCGCACTGGAACCGGATCTACGGCCGCGGCGGCTTCGTGCAGTACCAGTTCGTCGTCGGGTACGGCCAGGAGGAGGCCCTGCGCCGGATCGTGCACCGGATCTCCGAGCGCCGCTGCCCGTCCTTCCTGGCCGTCCTCAAGCGCTTCGGGGAAGCCGACCCGGGCTGGCTCTCCTTCCCGGCGCCCGGCTGGACGCTGGCCCTGGACATCCCGGCCGCGCTGCCCGGCCTCGACGCCTTCCTCGACGAACTGGACGAGGAGGTCGCCGCGGCGGGCGGACGCGTCTACCTCGCCAAGGACTCCCGGCTGCGGCCCGACCTGCTCTCCGCGATGTACCCGCGCCTGGACGACTTCCGCGCGCTGCGCGCCGAACTCGACCCGCACGGGGTGTTCGTCTCCGATCTCGCCCGTCGACTCACCCTCTAGGAGCCACTGTGAAGGACGCCTTCGGCCTCCCCCAGTCCCTGCTGATCCTCGGCGGTACGTCCGAGATCGCCCTGGCCACCGCCCGCCGGCTGATCACCCGTCGCACCCGCGCCGTCTGGCTGGCGGGCCGCCCCTCGCCCCGCCTGGAGCAGGCCGCCGAGGACCTGCGCGCCCGCGGCGCCGACGTGCACACCGTCGCCTTCGACGCGCTCGACCCCGAGTCGCACGAGACGGTCCTCGGCAAGGTCTTCGCCGAGGGCGACATCGACATGGTGCTGCTCGCCTTCGGCGTCCTCGGCGACCAGGCCCGCGACGAGCGGGAGCCGGTGAGCGCGGTGCGCGTGGCGCAGACCAACTACACCGGCGCGGTGTCGGCGGGCCTGGTCAGCGCCCGCGCGCTGCAAGCCCAGGGCCATGGCTCGCTGGTGGTGCTCTCCTCGGTCGCCGGCGAACGCGCCCGCCGCTCGAACTTCATCTACGGCTCCAGCAAGGCGGGCCTGGACGCCTTCGCGCAGGGCCTCGGCGATGCGCTGCACGGCACGGGCGTCCACGTCATGGTCGTACGCCCGGGCTTCGTCCGCTCGCGGATGACGGCGGGCCTGGACGAGGCCCCGCTCGCGACGACGCCCGAAGCGGTCGCGGCGGCCGTCGAGGGGGGCCTGCGCCGCCGCTCGGAGACGGTGTGGGTGCCGGGGGCGCTGCGCCTGGTCATGTCGGCGATGCGGCATGTGCCCAGGGCGGTGTTCCGCAGGCTGCCGATCTGAGCCGCGCCCTCGCGGGGGCGATGACCGCGCGGGGGCTCGCTCAGTGCAGCGTGCCCTGCTGCGCCGGGGCCGACGCCTGCGGCGGCACCACGGTGCTGCCGAAGGCGAACTCCCGCAGCTTGCGCCAGACCCCGTCCGCGCCCTGCTCGTAGAGCGCGAACCCGGTGCACGGCCACTCGGCCTCGTAGTCGGCCAGCTCCTCGAAGGCCCGGTCCATCGCCGCCTCGTCGATGCCGTGCGCGACGGTGACATGCGGGTGGTACGGGAACTGCAGTTCGCGGGCCACCGGGCCGGAGGCGTCGCGGACCTGCTTCTGCAGCCAGGTGCACGCTTCCGCCCCCTCGGCCACCCGGACGAAGACGACGGGCGACAGCGGGCGGAACGTCCCCGTGCCGGACAGCCGCATGGGGAACGGCCGCCCCGCCGCCGCGACCTCCGCGAGATGCGTCTCGATCGCGGGCAGCAGCGCGTCGTCCACCTCGGTCGGCGGCAGCAGGGTGACATGCGTGGGGATGCCGTGAGCCGCGGCGTCGCCGAAGCCCGCGCGCCGCTCCTGGAGCAGGCTGCCGTGGGGCTCCGGGACCGCGATCGACACTCCGATCGTTACGGTCCCCACGTCGTCTCCTGTCGTCGTGTCGGTACGTCGTCTGCGAGTGCGCGGACGGCTGCGCGTGCGGCCGTCCGGCTATCGACTGTACGACCACGGCCGGGCCGTGGGCAGGCGCAGCCGTAGTGATGTGCAGCGCTGTGCGTGGTGCGGACCGAACCGGATCTTCCGTGCACGGCCCGCACGCGGCGCGGCACTCCGCCATGTACGCGGCGCACTACGCGCCCCCGCACCCGGCTCGGTGTCCCGGTTCAGTGCTTGGCCGGCAGGAAACCCACCCGGTCGTAGGCCTGCGCCAGCGTCTCCGCGGCGACGGCGCGGGCCTTCTCCGCGCCCTTGGCCAGGATCGAGTCGAGCGTCTCCGGGTCGTCCAGGTACTGCTGGGTGCGCTCCCGGAACGGCGTCACGAACTCGACCATGACCTCGGCGAGGTCGGTCTTGAGCGCACCGTAGCCCTTGCCGGCGTACTTCTCCTCCAGTTCCCCGATTCCCGCCCCGGTGAGGGTCGAGTAGATGGTGAGGAGGTTGCTGACACCCGGCTTGTTCTCCGCGTCGAAGCGGACGACGGTGTCGGTGTCGGTGACCGCGCTCTTGACCTTCTTGGCGGTGGTCTTCGGCTCGTCGAGCAGGTTGATCAGGCCCTTCGGCGTGGACGCCGACTTGCTCATCTTGATCGCCGGGTCCTGAAGGTCGTAGATCTTCGCCGTCTCCTTGAGGATGTACGGCTTCGGGACCGTGAACGTCTGGCCGAAGCGGCCGTTGAAACGCTCCGCCAGGTCGCGGGTCAGCTCGATGTGCTGGCGCTGGTCCTCGCCGACCGGCACCTCGTGCGCCTGGTAGAGCAGGATGTCCGCGACCTGGAGGACCGGGTACGTGAACAGGCCGACGGAGGCCCGGTCGGCGCCCTGCTTCGCGGACTTGTCCTTGAACTGCGTCATACGGGACGCCTCGCCGAAGCCGGTGAGGCAGTTCATGACCCAGCCGAGCTGCGCGTGCTCGGGGACGTGGCTCTGGACGAACAGCGTGCAGCGATCCGGGTCGAGCCCGGCCGCGAGCAGCTGCGCGGCGGCGAGCCGGGTGTTGGCGCGCAGCTCCTTCGGGTCCTGCGGGACCGTGATCGCGTGCAGGTCGACGACCATGTAGAACGCGTCGTGGGACTCCTGCAGGGCCACCCACTGGCGGACGGCGCCGAGGTAGTTGCCGAGGTGGAACGAGCCTGCGGTGGGCTGGATTCCGGAGAGCACGCGGGGTCGATCAGAGGCCATGCCCCCCATTCTCTCAGGTCACCGGAGGCGGTCCGGAACTGGCGGGAAACAGGTGGGAACCGATCCGTCCCCGGCGGTGTAACAAAGGTGTGAGGACGCGGGAGGGGGGCCGCATCGTCGATGAGTCCGCGGTGATCGCACGCGTACGCGCCGGAGAGCCGGAGGCGTACGCGGAGCTGGTGCGGGCCCACACGGGCATCGCCCTGCGGGCGGCCGCCGCGCTGGGCGCCGGTGCGGACGCGGAGGACGTGGTGCAGCAGGCCTTCGTGAAGGCGTACTGCGCGCTGGGCCGCTTCAAGGAGGGCTCGGCGTTCAAGCCGTGGCTGCTGTCGATCGTCGCCAATGAGACGAGGAACACAGTGCGGACGGCGGCGCGCCAGCGGACGCTCGCCGGCCGGGAGGCGGCGTTCGCCGAGGCCGAGCCTTCGATACCGGAATCGGCGGACCCCGCGGTGGCGACGCTGGAGAGCGAGCGCCGCGCGGCCCTGCTGGCCGCCCTGGAGAAGCTGAGCGAGGAGCACCGCCTGGTCGTCACCTACCGCTATCTGCTGGAGATGGACGAACCGGAGACCGCCCAGGCGCTGGGCTGGCCCCGGGGGACGGTGAAGTCCCGGCTCAGTCGGGCGCTGCGGAAGCTGGGCCGGCTGCTGCCGGATTTTCGGCCTCGGGAAGGGGGTGAGGAGCGTGCGTGAGGGACGGGAGCCGGCCGAGGACGCCCGTGCCGGGCGGCTGCCCGACGAGCTGCGGGCCCTCGGGCGTTCGCTGGACGCGTCCGGCGCGGCGGACGGCGCCGAGACCATGGTCGAGCGGGTGCTGGGGCAGATACTGGCCGAGCGGTTGCCGGTGCCCGTGCCCGAGCCGCCGGGCGCCGCCGGGCGGCTGCGGGCGGTGCGCCGCTGGGCGCGGGCTCGGTGGCGGGCGCTGACCGCGACGCTGTGCGGGCTGCTGGCGGTACTCGCGCTCACGCCCCCGGTGCGCGCCGCGGTCGTCGACTGGTTCGGCTTCGGCGGGGTGGAGGTGCGGTACGACCCGTCGGCGACCCCCTCGGCCGGCGCCCGTGTCCCGGGCTGCGGTCGCGACCTGGTGTCGCTCGCGCAGGCGGAGCGGCGAGCGGGTTTCCGGCCGCTGGTGCCGACGGCTCTGGGCAGCCCGGACGCGGTGACGGTGACCGCCGAGCCGCGGGGCCGTTTCCTGGTGAGCCTGTGCTGGCGGGCGGACGGCGGGACGATACGGCTGGACGAGTATCCGGCTCGGCTGGACGTCGGCTTCGTGAAGACCGTGCCGCGGCAGCCGGAGTGGGTGCCGCTGCGAGCCCCGGGCCGGGACGGGGTGCCGGATCCGGCGCTGTGGTTCGCGGAGCCGCATCTGCTGGAGCTGTGGCTGGTGGACGCGGACGGCATCCGTTTCACCCGCGAGCAGCGCACGGCCGGGCCGACGCTGCTGTGGACCCTCGGAACCGGCCGGAGCACGGTGACGCTGCGGCTGGAGGGGGTGGCGGAGAAGGAGCGGGCGGTGGGGATCGCCCGGTCGCCGGGGCGGTGATCGAAGCCGCCGGAGATCTCGGGAAAAGTGCGCGGAAAGCGGGAACCCCGGCGGGCCGGGCGGTGTACCAGAAGTGACACGCGGCTCGGGGACGGGCCGCACGGAGATCACTGGGCTGGGGGTTCGGATGCGCACGGAGATCGAGCGGGGCAAGGGCGGCTGTCGCGGCCGGGTGGCGTCGGCGGCGGGGCTGGGGACGGTGATGGCGCTGACGCTGTTGCTGTGGGACGCGCCGTCCGCTTCGGCCGGAGGGCCGACGAGCGTGCTGGTGGTCGCCACGGCCACGTCGGAGGCGGCCGGACTGACCTACTTCGACGATAAGTACGACGACCTGGAGCGGCTGCTCGGCCGGCCGGGCGTGGGCAGCCGCACCAAGGCGCCGGAGACCGGTCTGGTCGGCGCACGGCAGATCAACGTCACCTGGCTGCTGCACGATGTGGACCCCTGGCGCCTGAACCAGGTCTATGTGGACACCGACTCCACGGCGGTCTGGATCCACACGGCGACGGACCTGCCGCGGTCGAGGAACGGCTACTGGCATCGAGCCGAGCAGCCGACCGCGCTGCGCGCCCTGTTGAAGGAGCTGGGAGTGATGGGGCGCTCCCTGACGCGCACACCCGCGGAAGCCGGCACGGCCGGTCCCGACGCCCGGCCCGACGCCCGGCCCGACGCCGGACCCGGCCCCTCCCGGGCCGAGGCGGCCGCAGCGTCCCCCTCGCCGGACGGCGACAGCGGCTGGAGCCGGGCGACGGCGGGGCTGGCCGCCGGGCTGGCCCTCGGGGCGGGCGGCTCGGTGCTGATACGCCGTGCGGCGGCCCGGCGCGAAGCCGGGCCGCCGCACGGGGAGCCGCGTCAGGAGCTGATCGACCTCTGAACCGGGGCCGGGTCAGCCGAGGTCGACCTCCGGGTACAGCGGGAAGCCGGCCACGAGGTCGGTGGCACGGCGGGAGATCTCGTCCGCGATCTTCGGGTCGAGCACGTGGGCGGCCTTGGAGGGCGCGCCGGACTTGGTGGTGCCGGGCTCGGTGGTGGTGAGGACGCGGTCGATGAGGGCGGCGACCTCGTCCATCTCGGCGGTGCCCAGACCGCGGGTGGTCAGGGCGGGGGTGCCGATGCGAATGCCGGAGGTGTACCAGGCACCGTTGGGGTCGGCCGGGATGGCGTTGCGGTTGGTGACGATGCCCGACTCCAGCAGGGCGGCCTCGGCCTGGCGGCCGGTGAGGCCGTAGGAGGAGGCGACGTCGATCAGGTTGAGGTGGTTGTCGGTGCCGCCGGTGACCAGGGTGGCGCCGCGGCGCATCAGGCCCTCGGCGAGGGCGCGGGAGTTGTCCACGATGCGCTGGGCGTAGTCGCGGAAGGAGGGCTGGCGGGCCTCGGCGAAGGCGACGGCCTTGGCGGCCATGACGTGCGGGAGCGGGCCGCCGAGGACCATCGGGCAGCCGCGGTCGACCTGGTCCTTGAGGGAGTCGTCGCACAGGACCATGCCGCCGCGCGGGCCGCGCAGCGACTTGTGGGTGGTGGTGGTGACGATCTGGGCGTGCGGGACCGGGTCGAAGTCGCCGGTGAGGACCTTGCCGGCGACGAGACCGGCGAAGTGGGCCATGTCGACCATCAGGGTCGCGCCGACCTCGTCGGCGATCTCCCGCATGATGCGGAAGTTCACCAGACGGGGGTAGGCGGAGTAGCCGGCGACGATGATCAGCGGCTTGAACTCGCGGGCGGTGGCGCGCAGTGCCTCGTAGTCGAGGAGGCCGGTGGCGGGGTCGGTGCCGTAGGACCGCTGGTCGAACATCTTGCCGGAGATGTTGGGGCGGAAGCCGTGGGTGAGGTGGCCGCCGGCGTCCAGGGACATGCCGAGCATGCGCTGGTTGCCGAAGGCCTGGCGCAGCTCGGCCCAGTCGGCGTCGGAGAGGTCGTTGACCTGGCGGACGCCCGCCTTCTCCAGGGCGGGGACCTCGACGCGCTGGGCGAGGACGGACCAGAAGGCGACGAGGTTGGCGTCGATGCCGGAGTGCGGCTGGACGTACGCGTGGCGGGCGCCGAAGAGTTCCTTGGCGTGCTCGGCGGCCAGCGACTCGACGGTGTCGACGTTGCGGCAGCCGGCGTAGAAGCGGCGGCCGACGGTGCCCTCGGCGTACTTGTCGCTGAACCAGTTGCCCATGGCCAGCAGGGTGGCCGGGGAGGCGTAGTTCTCGGAGGCGATCAGCTTGAGCATCTCGCGCTGGTCGGCGACCTCCTGGCCGATGGCGTCGGCCACGCGCGGCTCGACGGCGCGGATCACGTCGAGGGCGGCTCGGAAGGCGGTGGACTCGGTGGAAAGGGGCGCAGGCGTGTCAGTCATCAGGGACCTCCGGACGTGGCGTTCGGCGTACACGGTTCGGCCCAGGCGCACGGCACAGTTTCCCCTCGGGCCGCTCCCCGATGGTCGGTCCCATCCCAAGCGCGCCAGTCACGACCCGGCCCTCAGCCTACCGGGCGCGCCGGGGAGCGAAGATCCCGCGTCCGGGATCCGAGCGGGGATAGGAAGGGGGGCGCCCTCATCTGGTTCACCTTCTGGAGGTGCCATGACCACCACCGACGACCTGATCGCCACCGCCGAGGCCCACAGCGCGCACACCTATCACCCGCTGCCGGTGGTGGTGGCGAGCGCCGAAGGGGCGTGGATGACGGACGTGGAGGGCCGTCGCTATCTGGATCTGCTGGCCGGTTACTCGGCGCTCAACTTCGGGCACGGCAACCGGCGGCTGATCGATGCGGCGAAGGCGCAGCTGGAGCGGGTGACGCTGACGTCCCGGGCGTTCCACCACGACCGGTTCGGTGCCTTCTGCGCTCAGCTTGCGGAGCTGTGCGGGATGGAGATGGTGCTGCCGATGAACACCGGCGCGGAGGCGGTGGAGACGGCGGTGAAGACCGCGCGCAAGTGGGGGTACCGGGTGAAGGGGGTGCCCGCGGAGATGGCGAAGATCGTGGTCGCGGGCGGCAACTTCCACGGGCGGACGACGACGGTCATCAGCTTCTCCACCGATCCGGAGGCCCGGGCGGACTACGGCCCGTACACGCCGGGATTCGAGATCGTGCCGTACGGCGATCTGACGGCGATGCGCCAGGCGCTGACGGAGAACACGGTCGCGGTGCTGATCGAGCCCATCCAGGGCGAGGCGGGGGTGGTGGTGCCGCCGGCCGGTTATCTGCCGGGGGTGCGGGAGCTGACGCGGGAGCGGAATGTGCTGCTCGTCGCGGACGAGATCCAGTCGGGGCTGGGGCGGACGGGGCGGACGTTCGCCTGTGAGCACGAGGGGGTGGTGCCGGACGCGTATGTGCTGGGCAAGGCGCTGGGCGGCGGGATCGTGCCGGTGTCGGCGGTGGTGTCGTCGGCCGAGGTGCTGGGGGTGTTCCGGCCCGGGGAGCACGGGTCGACGTTCGGCGGGAATCCGCTGGCGTGCGCGGTGGCGCTGGAGGTCATCGCGATGCTGCGGTCGGGCGAGTACCAGGCGCGGGCGGCGGAGCTGGGCGGGCTGCTGCACCGGGAGCTGGCGGAGCTGGCCGGGACGGGCCGGGTGACCGGGGTGCGCGGGCGGGGCCTGTGGGCGGGGGTGGATGTGCATCCGCGGTACGGCACGGGGCGGGAGCTGTCCGAGAGGCTGATGGACCGGGGTGTGCTGGTGAAGGACACCCACGGCACGACGCTCCGGATCGCGCCGCCGCTGGTCGTCTCGGAGGAGGACCTGGGCTGGGGGCTGGCGCAGCTGCGGGCGGTGCTGGACGTCTAGGGGGTGTGTGCGGGCCCTAGAGGATCACGTGCGGCAGGAAGCGGGCGTACTCGTCCGTGATCAGGCCGGACGACTCGCGGATGCCGAGACCCGCGGACGCGCCGTCGACGACCCAGGCGCCGAGGACGACGTGGTTGCCGTCGAAGTCGGGCAGGGGGGCGAGTTGCTGGTAGCAGCAGGACTCGTCGCGGCCGGCGGGGGCGGTGCCGGGGGCGTGGACGGTGACGCCGGCGCCTTCCCGGCCGAGCAGGGGCTTGGCGACATAGCCGGTGGTGGTGGCCAGGTCGCGGGGGCCGTCGAGGTAGGAGGGGAGGAGGTTGGGGTGGCCGGGGTACAGCTCCCAGAGGATGGCGAGGAGGGCCTTGTTGCTGAGCAGCATCTTCCAGGCGGGCTCGATCCACAGGGTGGTGCCGGTGCCGCCGCCGTTGTCGAGGGTGTCGAGGACGTGGTCGGCGAAGCGGTCGGTGGTGAGCCATTCCCAGGGGTAGAGCTTGAAGCAGCTGCGGATGAAGCGGAGCCGCTGGTCGACGAAGCGGCCGGAGAGACGGTCCCAGCCGATCTCCTCCATGGAGATCCAGTCGGTGTCGAGGCCGGCCTGTTCGGCGGTCTCCTTGAGGTAGGCGACCGTCATCAGGTCCTCGCCGAGTTCGTCGGCGCTGGAGTGGGCGAAGTAGAGGGGGCTGCCGGGCGGGAGGAGGCGGGCCTGCTCGCGCCAGGCGTCGACGAGGCGTTCGTGGAGGGAGTTCCACTGGTCGGCGCCGGGGAAGCGCTCCTCCATCCAGAACCACTGGGGGGAGGCGGCCTCGACGAGGGAGGTGGGGGTGTCGGCGTTGTATTCGAGCAGCTTGGCGGGGCCGCGTCCGTCGTAGCGCAGGTCGAAGCGGCCGTAGACGGAGGGGAGTTCGGCGCGGCGGTGCCAGGCCTCGGCGACGGCGCGGGCGAGGCGCGGGTCGGTGATGCCGAGGTCGGCGAAGCGGCCGGCGGTGACGATGTGGTCGGCGGCCGCCAGGCACATGCGGTGCAGTTCCTCGACGACCTCTTCGAGGGCCTCGATCTCCTCCAGGGAGAAGACGTAGTAGGCGCTCTCGTCCCAGTAGGGGCGCAGGGAATCGTCGGGGTAGCGGGTGAGCGGGTAGATCAGGCCCTGCTCCTCGACGGTCTGCTGCCAGCCGGGGCGGGGGTCGATGGTGCGGCGTTCCATGGCAGGGGGTTCCGCTCAGCCGCCGCCGCTGCCGGAGCCGGAGCAGCCGAAGCCGCCGCGGTCGACGGCCTCGTCGCGGCTGAAGGTGCCGTGGTCGGCGTAGCCGCCGCTGACTTCGGCGTCGTAGTACCAGGCGGCGTCGGCGCGGTCGCCGCTGCCGGTGTTCCTGCCCTTGCCGGACTTGCCGCCCTTGCCGGTGGACGAGGAGGAGCCGGACTTGCAGTTCCTGTCGGCGATGATCTTGTAGCCGTTGATGTAGTCGTAGCTGTCGCGGTCGACACAGCGGCGGTCGGGGTCGGAGCCGCAGGACGTGAGGGCCGCGGCGACCACGCCCATCCCGCCGAGCACGACGGTGCTGGAGCGCAGCCGTCGCCGGTTCTCTGCCATGCCGTTCTTCTCCCCGTTGCCCGTGTGCTGCGTGTCCGTGGCGTCGGCCGCGATCATACGGGGCTGACAGGGACCGGTCACACTAGGGCAGGACGTTGCACAGGGCCTCCAGGGTTCCCGCCCACGCGTGGTCGGGTGGGGTGCCGTAGCCGACGACCAGGGCGTCGACCGGGCGGGTGGTGGCCCGGGGATGGCGGTAGCGGGCGAGGCCGTGCACGGCGAGGCCCTGCCAGGTGGCCGCGCGGACCACGGACTCCTCGGTGCCGGGCGGGAGTTGGAGCAGCAGGTGCAGTCCGGCCGCGATGCCGGTGACGGTCACCTCGGGGGCGCGGGCGGTGACGGCGGCGACCAGGGCGTCCCGGCGGCGCCGGTAGCGCTGCCGGGCGGCGCGGACATGCCGGTCGTAGGCGCCGGAGGTGAGGAACTCGGCGAGGGTGAGCTGGTCGAGGACGGCCACGGAGGAGCTGCCGGGCCCGCGCACCTCGTCCACCAGCGACGGCGGCAGCACCATCCAGCCGAGCCGGAGCCCGGGGGCGAGGGACTTGCTGGCGGTGCCCAGGTAGACGACGTGCTCGGGGTCGAGGTCCTGGAGGGCGCCGACGGGCTGGCGGTCGTAGCGGAACTCGCCGTCGTAGTCGTCCTCCAGGATCAGTCCGCCGGTGCGGCGGGCCCAGTCGACGACCGCCGCCCGCCGCTCGGGACGCAGGGACACCCCCATGGGGAACTGGTGGGAGGGGGTCAGCAGGACGGCGCGGGCGTCGGCGAGGCCGTCCGGGTCGGTGCCGGACACGTCGAACGGCAGCGGCCGGGTCCGCAGGCCCGCCCGTTCGGCCAGCCCCCAGTGCGCGTCGAGGCCGTAGGACTCGACGGCCAGGGTGTGCAGGCCGCGGGCGCGCAGGACCTGGGCGAGCAGGCCCAGCGCGTGGGAGAAGCCGGCGCTGACCACGATCCGGTCCGGGTCGGTGCGCACGCCCCGGGCGCGGGCGAGGTAGTCGGCGAGGGCGGTGCGCAGTTCGACGCGGCCGCGGTGGTCGCCGTAGTCGAGGGCGTCGTTCGGGGCGGCGGTCAGGGCCTTGCGGGCGGCCTTGAGCCACTGGGTGCGCGGAAAGGAGGCGAGGTCGGGACTGCCGGGGACCAGGCTGTACGCGGGGCGGCCGGTGCGGCTCGGGGTGGGGGCCGGGCGCCGGGCGGGCGGTGGTACGGGGCGGTCGGCGACCCGGGTGCCGGAGCCTTGGCGGGCGGTGAGCCAGCCCTCGGCGACCAGATCGGCGTAGGCGCCGGCGACGGTGTTGCGGGCGAGGCCGAGGTCGGTGGCGAGCGAGCGGGAGGAGGGCAGCCGGGTGCCGGGGGCGAGCCGGCCGGTGCGGACGGCGTCGCGCAGGGCGTCGGTGAGACCGCGGCGCACCCCGCCGCCGGCCGGTTGCAGATGGAGGTCGATACCCGGAGTGGCCCACGGTTTCGGCATGGAAATGGACCATACGCCTGGGCAGCTCCTCCCTAGGGTCGGGGGCATGACCGCAGAGACCACCACCGAGACCGTCACGTACGCCCCCGAGCCCACCCCGCGGCTGGAGTGGGCCAAGCTCGCCCCCGACGTCTACAAGGCGATGATCAGGCTCGACACGGCCGCCCGGCAGGGACTGGACCACAAGCTGTACGAGCTGGTGAAGATCCGTGCCTCCCAGATCAACCACTGCGCCCTGTGTATCGACATGCACAGCAAGGACGCGCTCGCGGCCGGTGAGAGTGTGGAGCGGATCATCCAGCTCAGCGCGTGGGACGAGTCGCGGCACTTCTACACGGAGAAGGAACTCGCCGCGCTGGAGCTGACGGAGGCGGTGACCGTCCTGACGGACGGGTTCGTGCCGGACGAGGTCTACGAGAAGGCCGCCAGGCTTTTCGAGGAAGCCGAGCTGGCCCAGCTGATCGCCGCGATCACGGTGATCAACGCGTGGAACCGGTTCGGCGTGACCTGCCGGATGACGCCCGGCCACTACCAGCCGGACGGCCACAAGTGACCGCCCGCACCACCCTCCTCGCCCCCGAGGTCCGCACCGCGATGCAGTCCCTGAGCGCCGCCGCCAAGCGCGGCCTCGGGGACCCCGGCCTCGCCGAGCTGGTCCAGATCCGCGCCTCGCAGCTCAACCGGTGCGCGTTCTGCCTGGACATGCATCTGGTGATCGCCCGCGAGCAGGGGGTGAGTGACCGTCAGCTCGATCTGCTCGCCGTCTGGCGGGAGGCGGGGGACGATGTCTTCGACGAGCGGGAGCGGGCCGCGCTGGCGCTCACGGAGGCGGTGACCGTTCTGACCGACAGGTTCGTCCCGGACGAGGTGTACGCCACGGCGGCCAAGCACTTCGAGGACGCCCGGCTCGCCCACCTCATCGCCCTGATCACCGTCATCAACAGCTGGAACCGGCTGATGGTGAGCCGGCGGATCCCGCCCGGAGGGACGGCCTGGTGAGCAAGGCCGGCACCTTCCGTGCCCTCCACCACGGCCGCGCCCCCGGCGACCCCCTGGTCCTGCCGGGGCCGTGGGACGCCGCCTCCGCCCGCGCCCTCGCCGACGCCGGTTTCCCGGCGATGGCCATACCGAGCGCCGGGGTGGCCGCCGCCCTCGGCTACGCGGACGGGCAGACCCCGGTCGACGAGATGTTCGCCGCGGTCGCCCGGATCGCGCGGGCGGTGGACGTGCCGGTGTCGGCGGATGTGGAGGACGGGTACGGGCTGGCGCCCAAGGAGCTGGTGGAGCGGCTGCTGGAGGCGGGGGCCGTGGGCTGCAACCTGGAGGACTCCGCGCACGGGGTGCTGAAGGACCCGCACGAGCACGCCGGCCGGCTGGCCGAGGTGCGGGCGGCGGCGGGTGACCTGCTGTTCGTCAACGCGCGGGTGGACACGTTCGTACGACGGGTGCCGGACGTGGCGGAGACGATCGAGCGGGCGCGGCTCTACGTCGCCGCGGGCGCCGACTGCGTGTACCCGATCCTCGCCCCGGTGGACGCGCTGCCGCTGCTGCGGGCCGGGATCGAGGGGCCGCTCAACGCGATCGCGAAGGTGGGCGAGGGCCCCTCGCCCGCCGAACTCGGTGTGCGAGGGGCCACCCGGATCACCTTCGGGCCGGGTCTCCAGCAGCGGGCGACGGCCGCGCTGCGGGAGATCGCCGAAGCCTTGCGCCGCTAGCGGAGGTACGTCACGGCAGCCATGCCCGCCACGTCGGCTCGTGCCGTTCCACCCACTTCCTTGCCGCCTCCTCAGGGCTGAGCTTCTGCTCGGCGATCATCAGGGAGACCTCGTTCTGGTCCTCGGTGGTCCACCTGAAGTTCTTCAGGAAGGCCGCCGCCTTGCCGCCGTTCTCGGCGAAGTCGGTGTTGAGGTACTTCCGCAGGGGGGTGTGCGGGTAGGCGCAGGCGACCTTCGCCGGTTCCGCGTCGCAGCCCGCCTTGTGGGGCGGCAGTTTCACCTCGGTCATCGGGACCTTCTCGAACAGCCACTGCGGGGAGTACCAGTACGTCAGGAAGGGCTTCTCCTCCTTGGCGAACTGCTTGATCTGGGTGATCTGCGCGGCCTCGGAGCCGGCGAAGACGACCTGGTAGTCCAGGTCCAGGTTCTTCACCAGTGCCTCGTCGTTGGTGACGTAGGACGGCGAGCCGTCCATCAGCTGGCCCTTGCTGCCGCTCTCCGGGGTGCGGAACGCGTCGGCGTACTTGTTCAGGTTCCGCCAGTCCTTGATGTCCGGGTGCCGCTCGGCGAAGTACGTGGGCACGTACCAGCCGATGTGCCCGGTCACCCCGAGTTCGCCCGCCAGGGTGACGGTCTTCTTGTCCTTGACGTA
Source organism: Streptomyces sp. (assembly GCF_035645055.1). Classification (GTDB taxonomy): domain Bacteria; phylum Actinomycetota; class Actinomycetes; order Streptomycetales; family Streptomycetaceae; genus Streptomyces. Next base: position 128,867 of record NZ_DASQNH010000064.1, read on the forward strand.
CCGCTGTTCCTGCTCGGGGTGCCCCCAGTCCTCCAGGAGCGCGTCGACGCGGCCCTGGCTGAGGGCGTCCCAGGCGGGGACCTCGTCGACCTGCACGGTGTCGACGCGGTAGCCGAGTTCGTGCTCCAGCAGGTACTGGGCGACGGCCACATTGGCCTGCGCGCCCACCCAGGACTGCACGGACAGGGTCACGGTCTTCGTGCCCCGGGCGTTCGCGAACGGCGAGGCCTGCTTGGTCATGTCGGCGGCGCCGCAGCCGGTGGCCAGCGTCAGCACGGCCGCCGAAGCGATCAGGGCCGTACGGCGGTTCGTTCGCCGGGTCGTTCGCCGGGTCGTACGGCGGAACATGTCACGCTCCCTTCGTCGTACGGCGGTCGGTGGGCTGGGTCACCCGGTCGAGCATCAGCCCCAGGCAGACGATCGCGGCACCGGCGACCAGGCCGGTCGCGAGGTCGCCCTGGGCGAGACCGAAGACGACGTCGTAGCCGAGCGCGCCACCGCCGACCAGGCCGCCGATGATGACGACGGCGAGGACGAGCACCACACCCTGGTTGACCGCGAGCAACAAGGAGCGGCGGGCGAGCGGGAGTTGCACCTGCCGCAGCTGCTGGCCGCTGGTCGCGCCGAGCGAGCGGGCCGACTCCAGCGCGGCCGGGTCGACCTGGCGCAGGCCCTGCGCGGTGATGCGGACGACGGCCGGCAGCGCGTAGACGACGGCCGCGGCGACGGCCGGGGCACGGCCGACACCGGCGAGCGCGACGACCGGGATCAGGTACACGAACTGCGGCATCGTCTGGCAGACGTCCAGGACCGGCCGCAGCAGCCGTTCGACGCGGCCACTGCGCGCCGCCGCGACACCGGTCGCCACGCCCAGCACGAGGGTGACGGCGACCGCGGCCAGCACCTGCGACAGCGTGTCCAGCGACGGCTCCCACACCCCGAGGACACCGATCGCGGCCATCGCGAGCACGGCGGTCAGCGCGGTGCGCCAGGTGCCGATCAGCCAGGCCAGCGCGGCGACCACCAGCAGCACCGACCACCAGGGCAGCCACTGCAGGCCGTCCCGGAGCGGGTCGAGCACCCAGGTGGTGAAGCGGCCCGCCCAGTCGGCGGTGCCGCCGATGACGGGGACCCCGGTGTAGAGGTGCCCGGTCATCCAGTCGACGGCCCGGTTGACCGGCCCGGCGATGTTCACCGTCCACGCGTCGGGCCATTCGGTACGGCCCGCCAGGCGCCCGGCGACGGCCACGGCCGCGGCGGCGCCCAGCGCGTACGGCCACACCCTCCGGCCGGGCGAGGCGGCACCCGCACCCGCACCCTCGCCCGCCGCGCCCGTCACCCGGTCGAGCACGACCGCCAGCAGCACGATCGGGATGCCCGCCGCCAGCGCGGCGCCCACGTCGACCGAGGCCAGCGCCTGGTAGACGCGGTCGCCGAGACCGCCGGCGCCGATCACCGAGGCGATCACCGCCATGGACAGCGCCATCATGATCGTCTGGTTGACGCCGAGCAGCAGTTCCTTGCGGGCCAGCGGGATGCGGGCGGTCAGCAGCCGCTGCCGGGCGGTCGCGCCCAGCGATTCCACCGCCTCCAGGACGCCCCGGTCGGCGCCGCGCAGCCCGAGCGCGGTGAGCCGGGCCATGGGCGGGGCGGCGTAGACGACGGTGGCGAGGACGGCGGCGGGCACGCCGATGCCGAAGACCAGCACGACCGGCAGGAGGTAGGCGAACGCCGGGAGCACCTGCATGGTGTCCAGGACGGGCCGCAGCATCCGGTCCAGCCGGTCCGACAGCCCGGCGGCGAGCCCCAGCAGGGCGCCCACCGCGACCGACGTGAGCACCGCGACCGCCATCAGGGCCAGCGTCTGCATGGTCGGCACCCACATGCCGAGCAGCCCGCAGGCGAGGAATGCGGTCGCCGTGCCCAGCGCCAGACGCGGACCCGCGACCCGCCAGGCGACGAAGGCGCCGAGCGCCGTCACGCCCGCCCAGCCCACGGCGAGGAGCGCGAGGTAGACGGCGCGGACGCAGAGCACGACCGCGTTGCTGACGTGCCCGAAGAAGTACAGGAACAGCGGGTGGCTGTCCCGGTTGTCGATGATCCAGTCACTGGCGCTCGTGAGGGGGCCGGTGAGGTCGACGGTCAGCGCGGCGGGCCAGCTGCCGCTCGACCAGCGGGCGTGGGCCAGCGGGACGAGGACCAGCGCGGCGAGCGCGAGCGTCGCCAGCTTGGCCGCGGCGCGGCTTCTCAGGAACGCGGGAAGGGTGCGGGCGGGGGCCGCGGTGATCGTCGCCATCAGACCGCCTCCGGGTGGGGGCTGGCGCCGGAGCGCTTCGCCTGCCCCCGCGGGCGGGGGGCCGCGGCGCCCACCCGTGCCGCCCTGGCGGCACGGGTGCCCGCGGCCGCGTCGGCGACAGGGCCGGCGCCCTCGTCCGCGCCCACGTCGGTGCGGCCGGCGGGGGCCACGCCCGCGACGACGTCCAGCAGCACCTCGTGGTCCACGACCCCCAGGCAGCGCGGGCCGTCCATCACCCGCGCGGGTTCGCCGCTGCGGGCGACGGCCTCGATGGCCTCCGCCACGGTCGCGCGCGGGGACACCGCGGGTCCCGTCGTCGCCTCCTCCGCGGTCACGGGCCGCATGGCCGTGCGCACGGTCATGACCTGTTCGCGCGGCACGTCGCGGACGAACTCGCGGACGTAGTCGTCGGCCGGGGAGCCGACGATCTCCTCGGGCGTGCCGAGCTGCACGACCCGCCCGTCGCGCATCAGCGCGATCCGGTCGCCCAGCTTCAGCGCCTCGCTGAGGTCATGGGTGATGAAGACCATCGTGCGGCCCTCCTCGCGGTGCAGCCGGACGACCTCCTCCTGCATGTCCCGCCGGATCAGCGGGTCGAGGGCGCTGAACGGCTCGTCGAAGAGCAGCACCTCGGGGTCCACGGCCAGGGCCCGCGCCAGACCGACGCGCTGCTGCTGGCCGCCGGAGAGCTGGCCCGGCCGCCGCTGCTCCATGCCGTCCAGGCCGACCTTGGCGATGACCTCGGCGGCCTTGGCGCGCCGCTCGGCCCTGCCCATGCCCTGGATCTCCAGACCGTAGGCCACGTTGTCGAGGACCGTGCGGTGCGGGAGCAGCCCGAAGTGCTGGAAGACCATTGCCGCCCGGTGCCGGCGCAGCTCGCGCAAACGCGTCTTGTCCATGGCGCGGACGTCCTCGCCGTCGATGGCGATGGTGCCGGCCGTCGGTTCGATCAGCCGGGTCAGACAGCGCACCAGTGTGGACTTGCCGGAGCCGGACAGCCCCATGACGACGAAGACCTCGCCCTTGCGGACGTCGAAGGTGACGTCCCGGACGGCCGCCGTGCATCCGGTGCGGGCACGCAGTTCGGCGGCGGTGAGGGCGGCCAGCTCGGGGTCGGCGGGGACGCGGTCGGCCTTGGGGCCGAACACCTTCCACAGGCCGTCGACCGAGAAGACGGGCGGCGTGAGGGTTTCGGGGGCGGGGCTGGCGGTACTCATCGGGCCTCACCACCGATCAGGTCGGCGGCGCGCTCCCCGACCATCAGCACCCCGATCATCGGGTTGACGGCGGTCATGGTCGGGAAGACGGAGGCGTCGGCGATCCGGATGCCCTCCAGGCCGCGGACGCGCAGCTCGGGGTCGACGACGGCCGTGTCGTCGTCGGCCGCGCCCATCTTGCAGGTGCCGGCCGGGTGGTAGACGGTGTGGGCGGCCTTGCGGGCGTACTCGCTCAGCTCGGCGTCGCCGACGACCTCGGGCCCGGGGCACACCTCGCGCTTGAGCCAGCCGGCCAGCGGCTCGGTCTTGGCGATCTCGCGGGCGATGCGGATGCCGTCGACGAGGGTGCGGCCGTCGTAGTCGTCCTCGTCGGTGAAGTAGCGGAAGTCGAGGGCGGGCTTCACGGCCGGGTCGGGGCTGGTCAGGTACAGCCGGCCGCGGCTCTTCGGCTTGGGGATGTTCGGGGTCATGGACACCCCGTACGGCGGCCGCTCGTAGCCCAGGCGCTCCGGGTTGTCCGTGAAGGGGATCTGGTAGAAGTGGAACATCAGGTCGGGGCCCTGGTGTTCGGGGTCGCGGCGCACGAACAGGCCCGCGTCGGAGTCCATCGCGGAGTTCTCCGGGATGGGGCCGTGGGTCTCCCAGACGATCACCGATTCGGGGTGGTCGAGCAGGTTCTCGCCGACGCCCGGCAGGTCGTGGACCACGGGTATGCCCAGCGCGGCGAGGTCGTCCTGGGGACCGATGCCGGAGTGCAGCAGCAGCCGCGGGGAGTCGATCGCGCCCGCGCACAGCACGACCTCGTTGCGCGCCCGGATCAGCAGTTCCTCGCCGTCCTTGGTGCGCACGTGGACGCCCTCGGCGCGGGTGCCGGCCAGCTCCAGCCGGTACGCCCAGGTCTCCAGCAGGAGGTGGAGGTTGGGGCGCTCGTCCATCACGGGGTGCAGGTACGCCACGGACGCGGACGACCGCTTGTTGTCCTCCGGGTGGTAGGCCAGGTCGAAGAAGCCGGCGCCCTCGGTGAACGGCTGCTCGTTGAAGCCCTCGACGCGCGGCACGCCGAGCGCGGCCTGCGCGGCGTCGACGAAGTCGCGGGCGATGGCGTTCCGGTCCTTCTCGTCGACCGGGACGATGTTGTTCTTCAGGCGCGCGAAGTACGCCTCCATGGGCACCGAGCCCCAGCCCTTGGCGCCCGCCTCCTCCCACTCGTCCCAGTCGGACGGCAGCGGCTTGAACGCGATCAGCGTGTTGTGGGAGGAGCAGCCGCCGAGGACGCGGGCGCGGCTGTGCCGGATGTGGGAGTTGCCGCGGGGCTGTTCCACGGTGGGGTAGTCGTAGTCCAGTTCGCCGCCGAGCAGGCCCATCCAGCGGCGCAGGGTGAGCACGTCGTCGCGGCCGACGTCGCTGGGGCCGCCCTCGATGACGGCGACGGTGACGTCGGGGTTCTCGGTCAGCCGGGAGGCGATGACGGAGCCTGCCGTGCCGCCGCCGATGACGACGTAGTCGTAGACGTGGTGGGTCTCGGGCATGGGGGTACTCCAGGTGGGGCTGTGCGCGAAGAGGCGCCGAAGAAGGGTGAGGGAGGGTGAGGGGGGTCAGCCGGCGAACCAGCGGACGGGCTTCGGGGCGAGGTTCTGGTAGACGTGCTTGGTCTCGCGGTACTCGGCGAGCCCGGCGGGGCCGAGTTCGCGGCCCGTCCCGCTCTTTCCGAAGCCGCCCCACTCCGCCTGCGGGAGGTAGGGGTGGAAGTCGTTGATCCAGACGGTGCCGTGCCGCAGCCGGCCCGCGACCCGGCGGGCCCGGCCCGCGTCGGCGGTCCAGACGGCGCCCGCGAGACCGTACTCGGTGTCGTTGGCCAGGGCGACGGCCTCGTCCTCGGTGCGGAACGTCTCGACGGTGAGGACCGGGCCGAAGACCTCCTCGCGCACCACCCGCATCTCGCGGTGGCAGTGGTCGAGGACGGTCGGCTCGTAGAACCAGCCGCTCTCCGGGCGCTCCGGCGCGGGCTCGGGCCGCTTGCCGCCGCACCGCAGCACGGCGCCCTCCGCCAGCGCGGAGGCGACGTAGGCCTCGACCTTCGCGCGGTGCTGCTCGGAGACGAGCGGACCGCACTCCACGCCGTCGGCGGTGCCGCGGCCGAGGCGGATCCGGGCGGCCCGGCGGGCGAGTTCGGTGACGAAGCGGTCCCGGACGGACTCCTCGACGATGAGCCGGGCGCCCGCCGAGCAGACCTGGCCGCTGTGGATGAAGGCGGCGTTGAGCGCCTGGTCGACGGCGGTGTCGAAGCCCTCCTCGGTGGCGCAGGCGTCGGCGAAGACCACGTTGGGGTTCTTGCCGCCGAGTTCCAGGGCCACCTTCTTCACGGTGGGGGCCGCCGCCTGGGCCACCTTGGTGCCGCTGGCCAGGCCGCCGGTGAAGGAGACCAGGTCGACGTCGGGGTGCTCGGCGAGGCGGGCGCCGACGGTGTGGCCGGGGCCGGTGACGAGGTTGGCGACGCCCGCGGGAAGCCCGGCCTCGGCCAGCAGGTCGAGCAGCGCGATCGTGGTCATGGGGGTGATCTCGCTCGGCTTGGCCACGAAGGTGTTGCCGGCGGCGAGCGCCGGGGCGATCTTCCAACTGGCCTGGAGCAGCGGGTAATTCCAGGGGGTGATCAGCGCGCAGACGCCGACCGGCTCGTGCACGACGACACTGTGGATGTCCGGCGAGCCGGCGTCGACGACCCGGCCGGGGGCCTCCGCGGCGACGAGGTCGGCGAAGTAGCGGAAGGCGTCGGCCACGCAGTCGATGTCGACCCGGCCCTCCTCCACGGTCTTGCCCGCGTCGCGGCTCTCCAGCAGGCCCAGCCGCTCGCGGTCGCGCACGAGGAGGTCGGCGACGCGGCGCAGCAGGGCGGCGCGCTCGGCGGCGGGGGTGCGCGGCCAGGCGCCGGCGCCGCCGTCGAAGGCGGCGCGGGCCGCCTCGACCGCGAGGTCCGTGTCCTTCTCGTCGCCCTCGGCGACCAGGGCGAACGGCGCGGCGTCCGCGGGGTCGAGGATCGCGCGCGTGGCTCCGGAGACGGCGTGCCGCCATTCGCCCGCCACGTGGATGCTCTTCCGAGCCTGGAGTTCCGTACTGTCCGCCATGCCTGGTGCTGCCTTCCGTTCCTGTGCGTCCCCCGTTCAGGACCGGGAGCGCCTGCCCTTGCCCCCTCGATACATGCGTGATCGATGGCTGAAAGTGCGCTGCGTCACTGACCATGCGGGCATATGGGGCGAAACCGTAAGCTGAAAGGTGATGCGCACCACGGAGGTGACGCCATGGCCACGGAGGTAACGCCATGGCCCGGAAGGCGCTGACCGGTGCCCTGGCGAGCGCGGTGCTGCTTCTCTCAGCCGTCTCTCCGCTCTCCCCCGTCTCTCCGTTCTCCTCGGTCCCGGCCGTCGCGAGCGACGCCGACGGCCGCACCGCCGCGGAACTCGCCGAGCAGGCGGAGGACAACCTCCTCGACGCCGACTCGGTCCGCATGACCATGACCGACCGGATCGCCGAGGCCGAGGGCGCCGCGACCGAGCCGTCCGCGATGGACCTCGCCCTGGACCGGGACGGCAACTGCGTCGGCACGATCGAGACGGGCGGTGAGGGCGATGGCCGCGTGGAGATCGTCAAACGCGGCGAAGAGGTGTGGATGAAACCGGACGCCGCGTTCTGGAAGGCCCAGGTACCCGGCGGCGAGGGCGAGGCGGTGGCCGAGCTGCTCAAGGGCCGCTATCTGCACGGCACCACGGACGACCCCGCCCTCCAGGGCATGGCCGACGTCTGCGATCTGGCCGCGTTCCAGCGGGACATCGACACGGGCGGCTCCGGGGACGCCGCCCTGACCAAGGGCGAGGAGACGAACCGGCAGGACACCGCGGTCGTGCCGCTGACGAGCGAGGAGGGCGGCGAGCGGACGACCCTGTACGTCACCGCCGACGCCCCGCACCGGCTGATCGAGGCGGACCAGCGGGGCGACGACACGGACCTGACGCTGACCTTCGAGGACTACGACAAGCCGGTGCCGGCCGGCACCCCGCGCCCGGCCGAGACGGTGGACATCGGCAAGCTCGAGGAGGAGCTGCTGGACGTGTGAGGCGCGGGGCCGGACCCCGGAACGCGGTGATCCCCGGACCGCGCGGGCGGCCCGGGGATCACCGGTGGAACGGGGTGGCTCAGATCAGGCCGAGGGAACGGACCGCCTCGCGCTCCTCCGCCAGCTCCTTGACGGAGGCGTCGATGCGGGTGCGGGAGAACTCGTTGATCTCCAGGCCCTGGACGATCTCGTACTTGCCGTCCTTGCAGGTGACCGGGAAGGAGGAGATCAGGCCCTCCGGGACGCCGTAGGAGCCGTCGGACGGGATGCCCATGGAGACCCAGTCGCCCTCCGGGGTGCCGTTGACCCAGGAGTGGACGTGGTCGATGGCGGCGTTGGCGGCGGAGGCGGCCGAGGAGGCACCGCGGGCCTCGATGATGGCGGCGCCGCGCTTGGCGACGGTCGGGATGAAGTCGTCGGCCAGCCACTGCTCGTCGTTCACGACCTCGGCGGCGTTCTTGCCGGCGATGGTGGCGTGGAAGATGTCCGGGTACTGGGTGGCGGAGTGGTTGCCCCAGATGGTCAGGCGCTTGATGTCGGAGACCGTCGAACCCGTCTTCTTCGCGAGCTGGGTCAGCGCGCGGTTGTGGTCCAGGCGGGTCATCGCGGTGAAGCGCTCGGCCGGTACGTCCGGGGCGGCGGCCTGCGCGATGAGCGCGTTGGTGTTGGCCGGGTTGCCGACGACGAGGACCTTGATGTCGTCCGCGGCGTGGGCGTTGATGGCCTGACCCTGCGGCTTGAAGATGCCGCCGTTGGCCTCCAGCAGGTCACCGCGCTCCATGCCCTTGGTGCGCGGGCGGGCGCCCACCAGCAGCGCGACGTTGGCGCCGTCGAAGGCCACGTTCGGGTCGTCGGTGATGTCGATGCCCTGGAGCAGCGGGAACGCGCAGTCGTCCAGCTCCATCGCGGTGCCCTCGGCGGCCTTGAGGGCCGGGGTGATCTCCAGGAGGCGCAGGCGGACCGGCACGTCCGCGCCGAGCAGCTGGCCGGAGGCGATGCGGAAGAGCAGGGCGTAACCGATCTGGCCGGCCGCGCCGGTGACGGTGACGTTCACGGGAGTGCGGGTCATGGCGTTCTCCGTATGACAGCTGGCGGTGGGGCGTCCCTGCCCCGGGGGTTCGGATGATCGATCTCTCGGCGTCAAGAGATATCCGCGGGTCAGGCTATCGCGCATCCGGGATCACGGACGTCCGGGTCCGTGTGGCCCAGCCCACAGACCGCCCGAGTGCCACGTTCCGCACCCCCTACGCAGAAAAGGCGGCCGCCCGTCCGGGAGAGGGGGACGGAGGCGGCCGCCGTGCGGGGGTACCGAGTTGTGCCGGACTCCCGTGGGGGTACTGTCCGCCTGCCCCGGATCCCGGCGGCCATACGTCTTTTCCGCGGCCGTTTTTTCCGGGCCTGCCTTCCCCCTCCGGGGCGATTCGCAAATGCCGGAACCGACCGGTTACGGCTGCTGGGTGCAGCCCTTCTCGCCCGAGGCCAGCGTCACGCACGCGTTCGCCTCTCCGGCGTCCTCGACGGCCACCATCGGGGTGTACGCGATGGTGTCGCCGGCCACGGTGACGGAGCCCTGCTGCCGGGACCTGCCCGTGGACACCTCGACCCGGTCGCCCTGCGCGGCCTGGGTGATCCGGCCCCAGGCGGCACCGCAGGTCCGGCTGTAACGGACCTCGACGACCGTGGTGCCGACGAGGGCGGTCTGGGCGGTGGTCACCAGTTCGCCGCTGCACCCCATGCTCTCCGCGTCCTTGCCGGTGCAGCCGTCACCGCTGCACTTCACGCCGGGCGGCAGCGCGGCGTCGGTGGTGACGGTGGGCGACGGTGAGGCCTTCGCGCCGGTCCCGCCGTCACCCCCGGCCCCGTTGGTGACCCAGAACGCCCCGGCGGCCACGACCAGCACGCCGGCGACACCCGCGAGGAACATGCCCGTCCGGCGCTTGCCGCCGCCCGCGGGGGCGGCGGGCGCGGTGGACGCGCCCCCGGACGCTCTGCCGCCCGAGCCCGCGCCGGCGGCTCCCGCACCGGCGCCCCCTCCCGTTACGGCACCGGCTCCCGCGCCCCGGGCTCCCGCACCGCCCGCGGCGGCGCCCGGCCTGCGGCCGCCCGCCGGGGACGGGCCGGCGTATCCGGCCATACCCCAGGAGTTGCCGCCGGTGGCACGCTGACCGGCCGACGGGGTCCGGGCGTCCGCGTCCGACGCGGTCGGCTGCGCCGGCACCGTGGGGGCCACCCCGGCCGGGCCCGCGATGCCGGGCGTCGCCGTGGCGCTGCCGCCGCGGCGGGCGGTCTTGCCCTTGGCGTTCGCGGGCGGCGGGCCGAACTCGCTGAGCGCGGCGCGCGCCTGGGAGATCCGGATGGCCTCCATGGTCATGTCGTGGCGCATCTCCGAACGGCTCCAGGCGCGTTCGGCCAGCTCCCACATGGTGGTCAGGTGGACCGGATTGGTGCCGGTGACCTCGGCCAGGGCCACGATCGCGCCCTTGGGCGCGAGCAGCCGGCCGCCCAGGTAGCGCTCCCAGGACGTCTTGCTGTAGCCGGTGCGGTCGGCGACCGCGGCGACGCTCAGGCCGCTGCGGTCCACGAGCCGCCGCAGCTGGCTGGTGAACTCCCTGATCTGCGGATCGAGTTCCTCCGGCAAGGCCTTCCATCGAGGCATTGCTTCCCCCCTCTTCCCCCCGGTACGTGCTTGCTGGTCCCCCGCCCACTGGGATGCGCGTCGTCAGGATCTCAGTTCCCCCGGCGGCGGCGCACCCCCGCATCGTCCTGATTGCCCGGTCTGCCGCCTGATGAGACACATTAGCCACACTGTGCAGCGCCTTGGCTACACATCCCCGAGCTTGTCAACACTTCGACACAACGGGGACACATGTACTGTCTCGTCCGTATCAGGCGTTTTCCGATCGCTCACCGACACCGTCGTGCCGATACGCGACAACGCGCGGACACCGTAGCGGAACGGTCACTTCCGTGCCACAGCGAACTGACAGACGTTGAACCGGCCGTTCGACGTGCGGAAGGCTGGTCGTGGGCGGCGGCCCGTCCTCTCACGGGGGTGAGGACGGGCCGCCGCTCCTCCGGTCAGCCGTCAACCGGTCAGCCGGTCAACCGGTCAGCCGGTCAGCCGCTGACCGTGAAGTGCAGGGTGTCCTTCAGGAACGGGATCTCCAGCCAGGGATTCGGCTGCACCATCAGCGCCAGCAGCACGATCGCCGTGCCGAGCATGCCGTACGTCGCGATGTCCGTGAACCGGGACCGCACCGCGAGCATCCCGACGCCGGGCAGCAGCCAGCGCAGCACCGCACCGCCGAGCAGCGCGACGCCCACCAGCAGCGTGCCGATCCGGAACAGGTCGAACGCGGTCAGCAGCAGCCCGAGGCCGACCGTGCCCAGCACGGCGAGCGTCGGCCACTGCCGGGCGGGCGCCGGAGCGGCGCCCGAGGCGGCCCGGCCGCCGCCCTCCGGGCGGGCGGTGTCCCGGGTGAACAGCGGAAAGCGGCGGGTGGTCCGGCGCGGTACGCCGTCGACGTCCGGCGCGCTGACCGGGTCCCGCACCTCGATGGTCTCCGGCGTGGTCCCCGTGACCCGCGGCTCGCCGTCGTCGTCGGCGTTCCGCGCGTCGCGGGGCCCGGCGCCCGCCGCGGTGCCGATCGCCTCGTGGTCCTCAGCCGACACCGCGCTCCGCCGCCTCGACCACGTTGACCAGCAGCTGGGCCCGGGTCATCGGGCCGACACCGCCCGGGTTCGGGGAGATCCAGCCGGCCACCTCGGCGACACCGGGGTGCACATCCCCGACGATCCTGCCCTCGGCGTTGCGGGAGACCCCGACGTCGAGGACGGCCGCGCCCGGCTTGACGTCCTCCGGGCGGATCAGATGGGCGGACCCGGCGGCGGCGACGATGATGTCCGCGCGGCGCAGGTGCGCGGAGAGGTCACGGGTGCCGGTGTGGCACTGGGTCACCGTCGCGTTCTCGCTGCGCCGGGTGAGCAGCAGCGGCATCGGGCGGCCGATGGTCACACCGCGGCCGACGACCACGACCTCGGCGCCCTTGATCTCGACGCCGTAGCGGCGCAGCAGGGTGAGCACGCCGTTGGGGGTGCAGGGCAGCGGGGCGGGCTCGTTCAGGACCAGCCGGCCGAGGTTCATCGGGTGCAGGCCGTCGGCGTCCTTGTCCGGGTCCATGAGTTCCAGGATCCGGTTCTCGTCGATGCCCTTGGGCAGCGGCAGCTGGACGATGTAACCGGTGCAGGCCGGGTCCTCGTTCAGCTCCCGGACGACCGCCTCGATCTCCTCCTGCGTCGCGGTGCCCGGCAGTTCGCGCTGGATGGAGGCGATGCCGACCTCGGCGCAGTCGCGGTGCTTGCCGGCGACGTACTTCTGGCTGCCGGGGTCGTCCCCGACGAGGATCGTGCCGAGGCCGGGCGTGACGCCCTTCTCCTTCAGCGCCGCCACGCGGGCGGTCAGATCGGACTTGATCGCGGCTGCGGTGGCCTTGCCATCGAGAATCTGGGCGGTCATGGCCCCATCCTCCCGGATGACCGGCCCCCGGTTCCAATCCGGGCCGCCGTTCCCGAGCCGTGACCTTGTTGCACTTGCACAACACCTGGAAACCCGGCTGGACAATCCGCCCGTCGCTGAAGAACGATTGAGGCCACAGTGCCGCGGGCAGTACCGGGGGGACGAACCGCATCTGTAGAACCTTCCTCCGCATCGCGCCGCGTCGTCCCCGCACCCCAGGCAAACGGAGGAAAGACCGCCATGAGTTTCGGCGACCCGAACAACCCCTACGGGCAGCCGCCCCAGCAGCCGCCGGCCGGCGCTCCCGGCTACGGCTACCCGCAGCAGCCCCCCGGCGTTCCCCCGCAGGCGAACTACGGCTACCCGCAGCAGCCGGCGTACCCCGGCTACCCGGGCGGCAACATGATGCTCCCGCAGTCCATGCCGGGCCTGCTGGTCACCGCCCGTGTCTTCCTCTTCATCATCTCCGCGGTGCAGATCCTGGGCGCGCTGGCGTTCCTGTACTTCGCGGCCTTCGCGAGCGACGTCTCCGACGGCGCGGACGAGCTGGGCTTCGGCTCGGTCGGCGACGGCGGTGACGCGGCGGCCGGCGTCTTCGCCATATTCGCCCTGATCGCCGCGGCGCTGGCAGCGCTCTCCATCACCCTCGGCGTCAAGTTCGGCCGGGGCGGCCAGGGCATCCGCATCACCACGGTGATCTACGGCGCGCTCGGCGCGATCGTGGGCCTGATCGGGCTGTTCGTCGGCCTGGACACCGGTATGGCCTCGTCGGTCATCGGCCCGCTGCTGTGGCTGGTCTTCGGCGGCATCATCGCGGCGGCTCCGGTCGTCCCCAGCGGCACCGCCTGGTTCGCCCGCCCGCGCTACTGAGCGCACGTCCGGCACCGTTCACACCCAAGGGCCGTGTCTCACCCGATCGAGGGGGGACACGGCCCTGGTGCGTCGCCCCGGCCCCCGCTGGGTAGCTCTCGGTTCCCGAGGAGCCGTCGGGCACGGGTCGGGCACGGGAGACGCACCTTGTACAGCATCATCGTGGTACCTCCGCCGGCCGGCGCGGACGCACCCCGCGGCCCTCAGCTCAGGCTCGCCCCCGGTGAGCGGCTGGCCTTCGGACGCGGTGCCGGCAACGGCCTCGTGATCGCCCACGACGGGGTCTCCCGCAGGGCGGGCGAGATCGCCGCGCAGGGCGCCTTCTGGATACTGAGCAACCTCAGCCGGGAACAGACGTACGTCGTGGAGAACCCGGAGGGGGCCGGCGAGCACATCAAGGTCGCGCCGGGACGCCTCGACGCGCCCGTGCCCTTCGAGTTCTCCCGGATCGTGCTGCCCGCCGCCGGTGACCTGCTGCCGGTCGAGGTGTGGGCGCCGCGCCACGACTACCTGCGCCCCGAGTCCGGGCTCGACGGCGTCACCACCGCGCCCGCCTTCTCCCTGGACCCCACCAAGCGCTACTTCGCGGTGCTGGCCGCCCTGTGCGAGCCCCGGCTGCGCGGCGCGCCGCACGCCGCGCTGCCCACGGTGGACCAGGTCGTCGACCGGTTGCGTCCCGGCTGGCCGGCCGCGTCACGCACCTCGGTGCAGTGGAACATCGACTACCTGGCGGTGAAGCTCCGGCTGAAGCCGGGCCCGGAGAGCGCCGACGCCGGGCCCCGGCTCAACGGCAAGAAGGAGTCCCTGGTGTCGCTGGCGCTCCGCTTCGACCTGGTCCGGGAGGAAGACCTGAGCGTCCTCGCCCCGGAGCGGCCGGCCACGGAGCGCCCGGCCACGGACCGGGTGACCGGGTGAACGGACGGGACGGGCCGTACGCGGTACCGGTGCCGCGCGGGTACCGGGTGGGCGCGTGGGAGGTGCGGGCGCCGATCGCGACCGGCGCGTTCGGAAGCGTGTACGAAGGGCGCCGTGTCGGAGACGGTGACGGGCTGCCCCGCACCGCCGCCCTGAAGTTCCTGCCCACCGGCACCAGCACCCCGCGCCACCTGGCCCATCTGCGCGAGCTGACCGACCGCGAGGTCGAGCTGCACCGCCGGGTGTCCCGGTCCCGGCTGATCCGGATGTACGAGACGCTGACGGTCGACGACCCGGGCCGCCCCGGCCTCGACGGCGCCACGGTCCTCGTCCTGGAGAAGGCGGAGGGCTCCCTGGCGTCCCTGCTCGCCCGCGCGCCCCGCCCGTCCCACGGTCCGGCCGTGCTCGCGCAGATCTGCGAGGGCCTGCACCAGCTGCACGGCGCGGGCTGGGTGCACGGCGACCTCAAACCGGCCAACGTGCTGCTGATGGACGACGGTTCGGCCCGCCTCGCCGACTTCAACATGGCCGCCGAGCTGGAGGGCACCCACGCCTACACGTCCGCCTTCGCCACCCCCGACTACACCCCGCCCGAACTGCTGTGGTCGGAGATCGGCGAACGCGGGCGCCGGATCCGCCCGTCCGCCGACATCTGGGCCTTCGGCGTCCTCGCCCACCTCGCGCTCACCGGCGCCTTCCCGCTGCCCGGCGGCACCCCGACGGCCCGCCGGGACGCGGCCGCCGCGTACGCCCGGGGCACGGAGGAGCTGCGCCTCTCCCCCGAACTGCCGGAGCGCTGGCGGGAGATCGTCCGGGCCTGCCTGACCCGTACGCACGAGGAGCGGATCGGCGCCGAGGCACTGCTGCGGCGGGTGCGGGAAGCGGCGGGCGAGTCCGGACCGCACCGCCCGCGCCGCCGTACGGCCGTCCTGACCGCGGCGGTCGCCACGGCGGCGGTGGTGCTCGGCTACGGCGTCACCGCCCGGACGGGGGACGAGGGCGCCGCCGGACCGGGCCGCGCGGGGACCACCGCGTCGGCCACCTCGCCCGCCACCGCGTCGGCCGCCACCTACGGCGCCGACGAACTCCGTACCGACAAGGGCATCCCGGTCGCCTACCGCCGGCTCATCGTCGACTCGGCGCACGCCTGTGTCCGGCCGCTGATCAGCCCGGCGCTCATCGCGGCGATGCTGAAGGCGGAGAGCGACTTCGACCCCGGCCTCGCCGATCCCGCCCGGGACGAGTACGGCATCGCCCGCTGGACCCCGCGCGTGCTGCGCTGGTGGATCCGGGCGGACGGCCTCCCCGCCGACGAGATCCCCGAGCCGCCGTTCACCCCCGCCGAGTCGATCCCGGCGATGGGCCGCTACCTCTGCGCGATCGAACCGCGTCTGCACCGGTCCCTGCCGGGCGACCGCCGCCTGCTGGTCGCCGCCGCGTACCGGACGTCGTACGGGACGGTGAACAGGACGGGCGGGGTGCCCGCGACATACCGCGCCTACGCCGACCGCGTCGCCCGCTACCTCCAGGAGTACACCCCGGCCCCCGCGCTGCTGTGACCCTCTGAAGTCCGAGGTACCGGCGCGGGCTGCCGGACGGCACGGTGGAACACGACCAAGGGCGGTGCCCCGACTCCCCCGTGGGGAGAGCCGGGGCCCGCCGCACCACCGCACACGACTGGGGGAACAGTCATGAGCACCACCCTTCGCAAGGCCCTCGCCCTCGGCGCCGCCACCGTCACCGCCGGCGCCGCGCTCACCCTGGCCTCGGCCGCCGGCGCCCAGGCCGCCGCGCCCTGCTGGCAGGACGGCTCCGTCTGGTACTGCAACAACGCCACCGGCGCCAAGGTCTACGCGGGTGCGAACAGCAACCAGGTCGTCGGCCGGATGTACTCCAACCCGTCCTTCTTCGTCTGCAAGTTCGACGGCGGCCAGAACCACGGCGGCCCGCACCCCACCCGCTGGGTCTACACCCAGGCGGACAACGGGCAGTGGGGCTGGATGAGCGACAACGACATCTCCTCGGAGACGAACCCGCTGCCGTCCTGCTGAGCCACCGCCGGGAGCGCTGATCGGCCGCTCGCACATGCTGCGGGCGGCCGACTCGCCGTGCCGGCCGCCACACGGCCACGGGACCCGCTCGTCCCGCCCGCGTCTAGAGAGCCCGGACGAAGGGCTCCCAGGCATGGGCGGGGACGAGGAGGACAGGGCCGGTGGGGTTCTTGGAGTCGCGGACAGGGACGATGCCGGGGAGGCTGTCGGCCACTTCGACGCAGTCGGCGCCCTGCGCGTCGCTGTAGCTGCTCTTCCGCCAAGCGGCAGAGGTCAGGTCAAGCCTCCAGCTGGGCTTCATGTCTATAGGTCCTCGCTGCTTCTTCGACCAGGTCCAGGGACGTCTCCGGTGGGAGTGCGACGGCCCTGAGCAGATCGTAGTCCCTGCGGTACTCCTTGACACGGCTCGGGAAGTCGATGATCTGTCCGTTGAAGTTGGTGTCGGACCACACCAACGGCGGAGCGTCCGCGAACGTCATGATCTTGGCCATGCCGTGCTGCAACGGGTGCCAGCGAGTTGTGTCCGGAACAATCTGCAGAACGCTCTGCGTGGACCGGATCACCTCGACGATGTGCTCCAACTGCCCGGCCATCACCGCCGGTGGCAGCGGTGTTCTCCGGATGAGCGACTCACGCAGAATCGCCCAGTAGGAAGGACGGTCCTCCCGTTTCCACAAGTCGCCACGCGCAATCCGGGCGCTGACCCGCTGCTCGGCCACCTCTGGCGGCGTGAACGGCGCTTCGTACCGAATGAGACCCCGCATGTACTCCGCGGTCTGCAGGAGTCCCGGAATGACATGGGGCTGCCACTCCTCCAGCGTCTCCGCCTGCTTCTCCAGGTCCGGCACATCCTGGAAGTACAGCGGATGCCCGAGGTTCCGCGCCTTCGCCGCGTCGTCGCAGCGCCGCTGGAAGAAGCCGTCCGTCCCGAGTCGTTCGTCCACATGCCTGGCGAGATCCATCGGCATCCGCCGCTCGCCCCGCTCGATCTGGCTGAGGAACGAGATCCCCCGGAAGCTCCCCTCCGCCAACTGCTCCAGCGTCAGTCCCGCCTGCTCGCGCTTGAAGCGCAACTCGGCGCCGTAGAAGCTGGGGACGCTCGTCGACGCGTCGGGGTCCTTGCGTGCGGGCACGACTCACCACCACCGTTTGCCAGTTACCGTGCGCAACTCAAACGCCTTCCACGGTACGCCGATCCACGCCACTGTGTGAGCGATTCGTCACAGCCCGCACACACAGAAAGGCGGACGCCCGTGCTGCACCCCCACACCCACCTGGCCGACACCTACGTCGAGGAGCTGCGCACCGCCCTCGACGCGAACGGCATCACGCTCCCCTCGCTCGGGCTCCAACTGCCCTCGGCCGTCGGCGCGTACGCCCCGCCCCTCATCGCGCTCGGGAACTGCACCATGGAGACGGCCCGTGCCCTGGCAACGGCGCTGCGCAAGGCGGCCGGCGAGTGAACCGACCGCTCATCCTGGAACTTCTCGCCCTTCCCAAGGCCGTCCCGGAGGTCCGCCGGGCCGTGCGCGAGCACCTGGGCGGGCCGTGCCCCGATGCCGAGCTGGTCGTCAGCGAGTTGCTGACCAACGTCATCGCGCATGTCGGAGAGTGCGCCCCCGTGACCGTACGCCTGAGCCGCGCGGCGGGCCGTACTCGTCTGGAGGTCACCGATCCCGACCCGTACACCTGGCTCATCCTGCGCAGACCGGGCGAGGACGACGAGACGGGCCGTGGCCTCCTCCTGCTCGACGCGGTCACGGTGCGCTGGGGTGTGGAACAGTGCGCGCGCGGCAAGACCGTGTGGTGCGAACTGCGCCCCTGAACCTTCGAGGTACCGCACCTCCCTCGCCGGCCCCGGTCTGGTGCCCGCGAACCAGTCCCAGGGGGGAACCCACGCCGGTGCGACGACACCGACCTCGGGACGAGCGACTCCGGCCGCTACGTGAAGGTCTGCCGCAAGCTCCGGGAGCGCCGGCTCGGCGTCGGGCTCCTACGCCGCCTGACGTGGCCGGGTGACGCGGTGTTTCACGCTGTGGCCGTGAAACACCGCGCCCTCACGCACAGGTCAGTGGAAGAAGTGCCGCGTCCCCGTGAAGTACATGGTGACGCCCGCCTTCTGCGCGGCCTCCACGACCAGCTCGTCGCGGACCGAGCCGCCCGGCTGGACGACCGCCTTGACCCCGGCCGCGGTGAGGATCTCCAGGCCGTCGGGGAAGGGGAAGAAGGCGTCGGAGGCGGCGTACGAGCCCTGGGCGCGCTCGGCGCCCGCGCGCTCGACGGCCAGCTTCGCGGAGTCCACGCGGTTGACCTGGCCCATGCCGACGCCGACGGAGGCGCCGTCCTTGGCGAGCAGGATCGCGTTGGACTTGACCGCGCGGCACGCCTTCCACGCGAAGGCCAGGTCCTTCAGCTCGTCCTCGGACAGGGCCTCGCCGGTCGCCAGGGTCCAGCTCGCCGGGTCGTCGCCGGCGGCCTGGAGGCGGTCGGTCTCCTGGAGCAGGACGCCGCCGTCGACCGGCTTGACCTCGACCGGGTTCGCCGGGCCCTCGGGGCAGCGCAGGACGCGGATGTTCTTCTTCTTGGTGAGCGCTTCGAGGGCGCCCTCCTCGTAGTCCGGCGCGACGATGACCTCGGTGAAGATCTCGGCGACCTGCTCGGCCATCTCCTTCGACACCGGGCGGTTGACGGCGATCACACCGCCGAACGCGGACAGCGGGTCGCAGGCGTGCGCCTTGCGGTGCGCCTCGGCGACGTCCGCGCCGACGGCGATGCCGCACGGGTTGGCGTGCTTGATGATCGCGACGCACGGCTCGTCGTGGTCGTACGCGGCACGGCGGGCGGCGTCCGTGTCCGTGTAGTTGTTGTACGACATCTCCTTGCCGTGCAGCTGCTCGGCCTCGGCGAGGCCGCCGCCGGCACCGGTGACGTAGAGCGCGGCGGGCTGGTGCGGGTTCTCGCCGTAGCGCAGGGTGCTCTTGCGCTCCCAGGTGGCGCCCAGGAAGTCGGGGAACGCCGAGTCGTCGACGGGGGCGTACTCGCTCGCGAACCAGCTCGCCACGGCCACGTCGTAGGCGGCGGTGTGCTGGAAGGCCTCCGCGGCGAGCCGCTTGCGGGTGGCCAGGTCGAAGCCGCCGTTCTTCGCCGCGTCGAGGACGTCGGCGTAGCGGGCCGGGCTGGTGACCACGGCGACCGACGGGTGGTTCTTGGCGGCGGCGCGGACCATGGACGGGCCGCCGATGTCGATCTGCTCGACGCACTCGTCGGGCGAGGCGCCGGAGGCGACGGTCTCGCGGAACGGGTAGAGGTTCACCACGACCAGGTCGAACGGCTCCACGCCCAGCTCGGCGAGCTGCCGCTGGTGGTCCTCCAGGCGCAGGTCGGCGAGGATGCCCGCGTGCACCCGGGGGTGCAGGGTCTTGACCCGGCCGTCCAGGCACTCGGGGAAGCCGGTCAGCTCCTCGACCTTGGTGACGGGGACGCCGGCGTCGGCGATGCGGGCGGCGGTGGACCCGGTGGAGACGAGGGCGACGCCCGCCTCGTGCAGGCCGCGCGCGAGGTCTTCGAGGCCCGTCTTGTCGTAGACGCTGACGAGCGCCCGGCGAAGGGGCCGCTTGTTGCTCTCGGCGGTCACTGGATAACTACCTTTCGTCCCTCAATGCGATAGCCGTTGCGGGCGAGCCGCCCCACGACCTCGACGAGCAGCCTTCGCTCGACTTCCTTGATGCGCTCGTGCAGCGCGCTCTCGTCGTCCTCGTCCCGGACCTCGACCACGCCCTGCGCGATGATCGGCCCGGTGTCGACGCCGTCGTCGACGAAGTGGACGGTGCAGCCGGTGACCTTGGCGCCGTACGCGAGCGCGTCACGGACGCCGTGGGCGCCGGGAAAACTGGGGAGCAGGGCGGGGTGGGTGTTCACGAACCGCCCGCCGAAGCGGGCCAGGAACTCCTTGCCCACGATCTTCATGAACCCGGCGGAGATCACCAGGTCGGGCTCGTACGCGGCGACGGCCTCGGCGAGCGCGGCGTCCCACGCCTCGCGGCTGTCGTGGTCCTTGACCCTGCACACGAAGGTGGGCAGCCCGGCGCGCTCGGCCCGCGCCAGCCCCTCGATGCCGTCACGGTCGGCGCCGACGGCCACGATCTCGGCTCCGTACGCCTCGGCGCCGGTGGTTGCGATGGCGTCGAGGAGCGCCTGCAGATTGGTGCCGGATCCGGAGACCAGCACGACGAGGCGCTTGGCCACGGGCTTGGCGGCCACGGTGGGGCCCTTTCTCGGGGGTACGACGGTACGGTCGGCCGGGTACGCCGCCGTATGTGCGTTCGTACGAATGCTTCACGCCCCCGGATACGGGGAAGCCTACGAAGCGGCCGACCGTCAGCAACGATACCGGCACTCCGGACGGCCCCCACGGGACGGGGGCGGGGCCGGAAGGTAGCGTCTGGGGGAAGCCGGGCCGGGAACGCACCGCGGCCACGGCACGTTCGTACAGTGACGGGCCCGGGCCTCGACAGCTTGCCGTCGCCCGCCGTCACGCATTCCGTCAGCCGTACTCACCAGGGGAAGACGCTCACTTGATGCCGGACCGCAGCCTGCGACTCCTCACGCTCACCCCGCAGTCGGCGCAGGGAGGGCAGCGCAGCGGCGTGCTGCTGCGGGAGCGCCCCAGCTCGCCGCCCGACGCGCCCTCGGGCAGCCCCGACGGCGGCGGGCGCGGAAGCGCCGGCCAGGACGACAACCCGTTCGCCCCGCCGCCCGAGGGCACCCCGGACCGGCCCTGGCAGCCGCGCCCGCCGGCCGGCGGGCAGGACGAGGGCGGGCAGGGCGAGGGCGGCGGCCGTCCCGGCTGGGGCCGTCAGTGGAGCGACCGCCAGCCCGGCCGCTCCCCCGGTGGTTTCGGCGAGCGACCCGGCGGCGGGCCAGAGAAGCAGGGCGGCCCCGGCCCCGGCGGTATGCGCTGGGACCCCACGGACCCGACCCAGCGCCGCGCGCGCTACGCCCTGCTGTCCGGTATGTGGGCGTTCTTCTTCGCGCTCTTCTCCTGGGCGTACGTTGCCCTTCTGCTCGGCGCCCTCGCCCTCTACTGGGGCATCAGCGCGCTGCG
Source organism: Streptomyces sp. (assembly GCF_035645055.1). Taxonomy (GTDB): domain Bacteria; phylum Actinomycetota; class Actinomycetes; order Streptomycetales; family Streptomycetaceae; genus Streptomyces. The sequence goes on from NZ_DASQNH010000064.1 coordinate 149,944, forward strand.
CGCCAAGCCCCGCACCCCCGACCCCGACTCCCCGGCCCCCGTGTCGAACGCCCGCCCGCAGACCGCCGCCGCGATCAGCGGCCTCGTCACCGCGTCCCTCGCCATCGCCCTGGTCGCGGCGTCCTTCACCGCCCAGCTGGTCTACCGCGACTACTACACCTGCACCAACGACGCCCTCACCCACCAGGCCAAGCAGGCCTGCGGCGAACTCCTTCCGCAGGAGCTGCGCGGGGTGCTCGACGGCGACGGCTGAGGCCGGCGCGACGGAGCCGGGTCAGCGGGGCGCCCGTGAGACCGCCGGCGGCTCTGTTTCCGGCGGGTTCGCCGGGGCCTCCGGAGTGTGCGGCAGGGTCACCCGGTGGGAGTCGCTCGCGGTGCCCTCGTCGCGGGCGCGCCAGGCTTCGGCGGGCGGGAAGTCGTACGGCTCGAAGTCGACGTCGTCGGCGGTCCGGCCGGGGGTGATCTCGCCGACGCGGGAACCGCCGCCCGGGGTCTGCCGACCGGAAGCGGGGTCATCCTCGCCGGAGGACCGGGGCGAGGCCTCCTCGCCGGAGGACCGGGCGGGGGCATCCTCGCCGGAGGACCGGGGCGCGGCATTGCCGGAGGGCCGAGCTGGGGCCTCCTCGTCGGAGAACCAGGCTGCGGCTTCCTCGACCGAGAACCAGATCGCGGCCTCCTTGCCGGAGGACCAGGGCGCGGTCTCCTGGCCGGAGGACTGAGCGGAGGCATCCTGGCCGGAGGACCGGGCCGAAGGTTCCTCGACCGAGAACCAGGGCGCGGCCTTCTCGCCGGAGGACTGAGCCGGGGCCTCCTCCGCGGAGGACCGGGCCGAGGGATCCCTGCCGGAGAACCAGGGCGCGGCCCTCTTGCCGGAAGCAGGGGCCGGGCCGTCCTCGGCCGGGAGTGCGGCCGGGCCGTCCTGGTCGTACAGCTCGTCGGAGGACGGGTCCGAAGGCTGGTCGGGGGCCGGCGCGGGCGGTGGGGACACGGGAGCGGACGGCGCGGGCACCGACGCGCCGGTCCCCGGCTCCCGGGTGTCCCGCGACCGCGCGCCCCGCCTCCGCCACCACCGCGCCCCCAGCGCCACCGGCACCCCCACGACCGCCGTCCACAGCAGCCCGGCGATCCCGGTCTGCCACCACACCGGCCCGAAGCGGGCCAGCCTCCCGGCGCCGAGCGGGCCGCCCGCCAGCCCGGCCAGCACGGCCAGCGCCACCGCGCACAGCCCGGCGGCGAGCAGCGCGCCCAGCGCGGTCCGCCCCCACGACCAGCCGTCCTCCGCCCGGGCCACGAACCAGCCCACCATCACCCCGGCCGCCACCGGCACCGCCCCCGCCGCCCAGTGCAGCGGTGTCCCGGGCCCGGCCTCCGGCACGGCCGCCAGCAGCGGGAACGGCGGCAGCAACGGGGCGGGTGCGGCGGACAGCGGGCCCGTGACCCGGCCGACACCGAGGGCGAAACCGGGGCCGAGGGCGTAGGCCGCACCCCACACCGCCGCGTTCGGCATCAGCGCGAGACAGAGCAGCAGCACCGCGAACCGGCCCGACCAGCCCTCCGTGAGCTGCGCGAACGCCACCCTTGCCGCCCCGCCGTGCCACACCAGCGACACCGCCACCAGCAGCGCCCCGCCTCCGACGTACGCGGCGGTCCCGGCCGCGGCGGCCCGGGCCGCGACCTCCAGCCGCGACCGGCCTGGTTCCCGGCGCGCCTCCGCCCCGGGCTCGCGGAGGAAGCGGGGGGCGCCCGGCAGCAGCGCCAGCACCCGGTACGCGCCGTGCGCGCCGTCCAGCGCGCCGAGGGGACGGCCGTACGCCGACCACACCCCGGCCCCGGCCGCCACCGCGGCGACCAGCGGCAGGCTCACTCCCGTCCACAGCCACGAGGGCCGCAGCGCGCCGCCCGCCGCGTACAGCACGACTCCGGCGCCGACGGTCAGATAGCCCAGCACCACCCCGGCCCACGCCGTGCGCGCCCCCGCGACCGGCCCCTCGTCCTCCTCCGGTTCGCCCTCCACCGCGTCGCGCGCCGCCCGGTGCAGCAGCCAGGCCGGCAGCAGGAGCAGCAGCAGCGGGGTGACGCCGACCGGGGCGGGGACGCCGGAGAGGGTGTCGGTACGGACCAGTTCGGCGCCGTGCGCCAGCAGCCAGAGGGCGGCGGCGACATGCAGCGCGCCGCCGGGCCCGCTGTCGGGGTAGGGCGAGCTGATCCACAGCAGCATCACCAGGACGGTGAGCGAGCCGAGGCCCAGCCCGGCCGCGAGGGCGCCGTTCAGCAGGCCCGCGGCGAGTCCGGGCGAGCGGCCCCGCAGCGGGGTGATCAGGGGCGACAACGACGGTCGGAGGTCGGTCATCCGGTTCACGCCCGTCATGCTCCCAACGACACGCGCTTTTCCGTCGTAACAGGCGAACCTCCGCTGTGTCGCTCAATATGTGCTTATGTGCTTTTTCGTACGGAGGGGCGACCGGTGACGCAGCGTCCTGCAACCCCGCTTCCCCCGCCCAAGGAGCGCCGACGGCTGCGGGAGGCCGCTTCCCTGACGCAGGCTCAGCTCGCCTCCCGGCTGGGCGTCAGCCGGGAGACCGTGCGGGCGTGGGAGTCCGGCCGCACCACTCCCCGCGACCGCAGACGCGACGCGTACGCGAAACTGCTGGCCCAGCTGGCGAAACCGGCGACGTCCGAGCCGGCTCCGGGAGCCACGCCCGAGCCCTCACCCGTCACCACGGAACGTCCCGCCAACGACCCCGTCGTCAGGGATCCCGTCGTCACGAGCCCCGTCGTCACGAGCCCGGCCGCCATCGAGCCTGTGGACATCGCCGTCACCCCACCGGCGCTGACCAACAGTCAGGAGGTCCCGGAGGGGGAGCCGGTGCCCCTCGCCGCAGTCTCCGAACAGGCCGGCGTCCCCGCCCCGCTCACCCCCGACCAGGCCTTCGACGCCCTCTACGCCTTCTGCGCGCCCGCGCTCGTCCGTCAGGCCTACCTTCTGACCGGGCGGCGGGAACTCGCCCGGGAGTCCGTGGAGCGGGCCTTCCAGCTGGCCTGGCAGCGCTGGCCGGAGGTGGCCGTCGACCGCGATCCGGCGGGGTGGGTGCGGGCGGCGGCGTACGAGTACGCCCTCTCCCCCTGGCACCGCTTCCGCCCCCGCTACCGCCATCCCGAACCGCCCCCCGCGGACGCCTCCGACCGGGCCCTGCTCGACATCCTGCTGGCCCTTCCGCCGCCGTACCGCCGCACGCTGGTGCTGTACGACGGGGTCGGGCTCGGGCTGCCGGAGACCGCGGCGGAGACGGAGGCAAGCACTCCGGCGGCGGCGAACCGGCTGCTGCACGCGCGCGAGGCGGTGGCCGAGCGGCTGCCGGAGCTGTCGGATCCGGCCGTACTGCACCAGCGGCTCGCCGAGCTGGCGTCCACCGAGCGGCTGCGCGCCGCCCGGCCGCCGGTGGTGCGCGGCGGCAGCGAGCGCCGGGCACGGTTCTGGACCCGGGCCGCCATCGCCTTCACGGTCACCCTGATCGGCGCGACCGCGCTGACGCTGCGGACGGCCCCCACGCGGTACGAACCGCCGGTGCCGCCGGGTGAGACGGTGCGCGGGGTGCCGCCGCGGGCGGCGCCGGGGCCGCTGTCGGAGCGGGAGCTGGAGCTGCGCGCGAAGCTGCGCGAGGAGATGGTGAACGGACCCGCGCGACTGGTCCCGAAGCCGGAGTGAGCGTACGCGGAAGGGCCCGCACCCTGAGCGGGTGCGGGCCCTTCCGATGACTGCGGACCGGTGTCAGCCGTCAGCCGGCCAGGATCTCACGGGCCAGCTTCGCCGTCTCGGTCGGCGTCTTGCCGACCTTGACGCCGGCGGCCTCCAGGGCCTCCTTCTTGGCCTGCGCGGTGCCGGAAGAGCCGGAGACGATGGCGCCCGCGTGGCCCATGGTCTTGCCCTCGGGCGCCGTGAAGCCCGCGACGTAGCCGACGACCGGCTTGGTCACGTTCTTCGCGATGAAGTCCGCGGCCCGCTCCTCGGCGTCGCCGCCGATCTCGCCGATCATGACGATCAGGTCGGTCTCGGGGTCGGCCTCGAACGCGGCGAGCGCGTCGATGTGCGTGGTGCCGATGATCGGGTCACCGCCGATGCCGACGGCCGTCGAGAAGCCGATGTCGCGCAGCTCGTACATCATCTGGTACGTCAGCGTGCCGGACTTCGAGACCAGGCCGATGCGGCCCGGCTTGGTGATGTCGCCCGGGATGATGCCGACGTTGGACTGGCCCGGGGTGATGATGCCGGGGCAGTTCGGGCCGATGATGCGGGTCTTGTTGCCCTTCTTGCCGGCGTACGCCCAGAAGGACGCCGAGTCGTGCACGGCGATGCCCTCGGTGATCACGACGGCCAGCGGGATCTCGGCGTCGATGGCCTCGACGACCGCGTCCTTGGTGAACTTCTCCGGCACGAAGATGACGGAGACGTTGGCGCCGGTCTTCTCGATGGCCTCCTTGACGGTGCCGAAGACGGGTACCTCGGTACCGTCGAAGTCCACGGTCTGACCCGCCTTGCGCGGGTTCACGCCGCCCACGACGTTGGTGCCGTCACCCAGCATGAGCTTGGTGTGCTTCATGCCGGTGGCACCGGTCATGCCCTGGACGATGACCTTGCTGTCCTTGTTGAGCCAGATAGCCATGGTGTGTGGTGTCCTCGTCCTCGGTGCTTACTTGGCGGCGTGGGCCAGCTCGGCGGCCTTGTCGGCCGCGCCGTCCATGGTGTCGACGCGCTGGACCAGCGGGTGGTCGGCGTCGGTGAGGATCTGGCGGCCCAGCTCGGCGTTGTTGCCGTCGAGGCGGACGACCAGCGGCTTGGTGACCTGCTCGCCGCGGTCCTCGAGCAGCTTCAGGGCCTGGACGATGCCGTTGGCGACCTCGTCACAGGCGGTGATGCCACCGAAGACGTTGACGAAGACGGACTTGACGTCCGGGTCGCCGAGGATGATCTCCAGACCGTTGGCCATGACCTGGGCGGAGGCGCCGCCGCCGATGTCCAGGAAGTTGGCCGGCTTGACGTTGCCGTGCTTCTCACCGGCGTACGCGACGACGTCCAGGGTCGACATGACCAGGCCCGCGCCGTTGCCGATGATGCCGACCTCGCCGTCGAGCTTGACGTAGTTGAGGTTCTTCTCCTTGGCGGCGGCCTCGAGCGGGTTGGCCGCAGCCTTGTCGTGCAGCTCCTCGAAGTCCGGGTGGCGGAACTCGGCGTTGTCGTCCAGCGACACCTTGCCGTCGAGGGCGATGACGTCACCGGAGGCGACCTTGGCCAGCGGGTTCACCTCGACGAGGAGGGCGTCCTCCTTGATGAAGACGTCCCACAGCTTGACCAGCACGTCGGCGACCTTGTCGGCCACCTCGGCCGGGAACTTCGCGGCCTCGACGATCTCGCGGGCCTTCTCGGCGGTCACGCCGTCGATCGCGTCGATCGGCGTCTTGGCGACGGCCTCCGGACGGGTGGCCGCCACCTCCTCGATGTCCATGCCGCCCTCGACGGAGGCGATGGACAGGAAGGTCCGGTTGGCACGGTCGAGGAGGAAGGAGACGTAGTACTCCTCGACGATCTCCGGAGCGGTCTCGGCGATCATGACCTTGTGGACCGTGTGGCCCTTGATGTCCATGCCGAGGATGTCCGTCGAACGGGCGACGGCCTCGTCCGGAGTGGCGGCCAGCTTCACGCCACCGGCCTTGCCGCGACCACCGACCTTCACCTGCGCCTTGACGACGGACTTGCCGCCCAGCCGCTCGGTGATCTCGCGCGCCGCCTCAGGCGTGTCGATGACTTCACCGGCCAGCACCGGTACATCGTGCTTGGCGAAGAGGTCCCTCGCCTGGTACTCGAACAGGTCCACGCGCTTCCGTCCCTATCAGTGATCTCGCGGTTCGTTGGATGCGTGGGCGTGCCGCGAAGGGCAACGTGACGTCCGCTGTCACAAGGGAGGCGCACACGGTGTCCGAGCGCGCGGCATGTCCGTCTCGCAGGTTATCGCCGGTTGCGGGGGCGTTCTAAATCGCGGGTCACACCCGAGCGGTGATACCTGTCACATGATGCCGGGATCCGTGGCACGCAGTGTCGGGACCTGTGCGAGCGGGGCGGAACCTCACCGGGTTGGGGTCGGCCCGATGAGGTCCCTGGTGCGGCCCCGACGGGGGCGAACGGGCGTCCCGGGAGCCGCCCGCCGGGGTCCGGGCCGCGGCGGTCCTCACCCCAATGGGGACCGCCGGGCCCTCTCCGCGGGGACACGGCCGGACCCGCCGACGGTTCTCGGCGGTCCGGGCCGCGCCCCGCGAAGGTCACACGCCGTACGGGCCGTACGAGCCGTTCTGCCAGGTGTGCGGGGTGTGCGGGGTGTCCAGGTCATCGGCGTCCGGCGCCCAGCCCGGGGTGACCGATCCGGCCACCCCCTCGGCACCGGTGACCGCGTGACCGGCGAGGGAGCCGCCGGTGGAGTGCGCGGTGCCGGCCAGGTCCCCGGCGAACGGGGCGACGTCGCCCGCCACCCCGTGCGCGAACGGGACCGCCTCGCCCGCCACGCCGTACCCGAACGGGGCGACCTCGCCGGTGACGCCGTACGCCAGCCCGGCGGCGCTGCCGCCGACGCCGTCGACGACCGGCCGCACGGTCCGGTAGACGGTGTCCACGACCGGCTGGACGGCGCCCGTGACGCCCTGGGCGAACGGCGGCACCTCGTCCGCCACGCCCTCCGCGAAGCCGCCGGCCTGCCCGGCCACGCCGTATCCGAACGGCGCCACGTCGGCGGCGACACCCGCCCCGAAGGAGCGCACATCGCCCGTCACGCCGTACGCCAGCCCGCCCGCGTCCGCGACGGCCTGCCCGGCGACCGGCACCACCCCGTGCACGACCGTGTGCGCGACCGGCGGCAGCACGGCGCCGGTCGCGTCCGCGACCGCCTCGCCGGCCAGCCCGGTGGCGTACGGCGGCAGGTCCGCGACGACCCCGGCGGCGACCGGCGTCACGCCGCTCACGGCCTGCCCGGCGACGGGCGCGACTCCGCGCACCGCTCCGGTGACGACCGGGTGGACCCCGTGCACCGCGTCGGCGGCGACCGGCCGGACCCCCTGCACAACCCCGTACGCGACCGGCTGGACATCGGCGACGACGCCGTGCGCGAGGGCGGTCGCGGCGTCGACGGTGTGCCCCGCGGTGGCGGCGACACCGGCCACGGCCTCACCGGCGACCGGGGTGAGACCGGCGACCGCACCCGTGGCGACCGGCGCCACACCGCCCACGGCCCGCTCGGCGACCGGGACGACACCGTGGACCGCGTCCGTGACGACCGGGTGGACCCCGTGCACCGCGTCACCGACGACCGGCTGCGCGCCCCGGACCGCGGAGGCGGCGAGCGGCGGCACCGCGGCGGCGGCCGTCTCCTCGACGACCGGGGCGAGGCGGCCGGGGAGGCCCTGGACCGTGCCGGAGGCCGCGTCCACGGTGCCGGCCGCCGCCGCGCGGACGGTGCTCACCTTGCCGGAGACGGTGCTGACCGTGCCGACGACCCGCTGCTCGACACCGTCGGCGGTCCCGGTGACATGGCCCGGCACGGACGAGACGGAGGCCTCGGCGGCCGTCCGCACCGTGCCCGCCTCGCCCTGGGCGACGGCCGCCGCGCCGGCGGCCCGGGACTGGGCGCCGGAGAGCGTGGCCTGCCCGGCGCCCTGCGCCCCGGCGGCCGTGCGGCCCGCGCCCGCGACCGCGTGCTGCGCCTTCGTCCGTACGACTCCCTCGACGCCCTGCGCCTGGGTACGCGCCGCCGACTGCGCGCCGTGCAGCCGCGTCTGGGCGGCGGCCAGGGCCTGCTCCAGCTCGGGCGCGAAGGCGGAGAGGGGGCCGAAGAGGTAGTCGATCACGTCCTGGGGGGACGAGGGGGCGTCCGGGAGCGCGTCCCGGCCCACTTCCGCGGTCGCGTCGACGGTGGCGCTCGCCTGGGCCTTCACGGTGGCGCGGGCGGCGTGGGCGCCGTGGATGGCCTGGGCGCCGCGGACCTTGGTGGCCTTGGCGGTCTTCGGGACGGAGACCTTGGCGTCGATGTACCGGCGGGCCTGGTCGGCGGCGGAGGCGGTCGGCACCTGGTCGGTGCCGGCGGTGGTGACCGTGGTGGCCGCCCGGGAGGCGGTGCCGGTGGTCCGGGCGAGGGTGCCCTCCACCGTGTCGCCGGCCGTGTTCGGGGTGTCGGCGACCGTGGCGGTCACGCCGCGCACGGCACCGCCGCCGGTGACGCCGGAGACGGTGCCTTCCACCGTGTCGGCGAGGTCGCCGGTGACCGAGGCGAGCGTGCCCTCGGCGTCGGCCGCGTCCGGCGCCGAGAGGGAGGAGGCGGGCAGTTCGTCGGCGCTGGCGTAGGTGGAGCCGAGTGCCCAGGCGCCGGTGACGCCGGCGGCTATGACGATCGATCGGCGGATGTTCTTGTTCATGGGGTGCGTCTGATCCTTTGGGGTTCCGAGACGCCGGGGAATCCGTCGGGGGACTCCGGGCTTGGGGACATTCCGGAGGTGGGAACTCCGGGTGGGTGGGCAGACCTGATCCGCCCCCGCGCGGCAGGTCGGGCGGGGGAAAGGGCTGCCCTATCCGGGGAATACGGGAATGTCCCGGAACCGGTCCCGGGTCTCGCCCGTGGCGGCCCAGGCGGCGACGCCGGGCACGGGCCGCAGCGGAGCACGCTGCTCCCCAGCCACCGCGCACGCGTCACCGTGCCGCGAGCTGCCGTTGTCGGCGGCCGTCCGGCTGCCGAGCACGCCGCTGTCGCCACCCGTGGGTGCGGGGTGGGCGGGGGCGTGGCCGGTGCCGGTGCGGAGGGTGGTGAGGTGGGCCGGTGCGGGGGTCGCGGCGGACGCGGTGGTCGCGTGGGCCGCGGTCGGGGTGAGCGGGGTGACGCGGTGCGGCCCGTGCGGGGCCTGGGCGTCGGAGTCGGCCGCCGTGCGCGGGTCCGCCTGCGCGGGCTCACCGAGGGAGGGACCGGCCGGCATCCCCGGCTGCCGCGTCTCCGGCCCCGGGAGGGGCAGGGGCATGGGCAGGGGCAGCGGGGTGGCGGCGTCCGGTGCCGGAAGGGTCTTCGGCGGGAGGCCGGGAAGGTCCGGGAGGGACGAGTCGCCGTCCGGGAGGCCGGGGAATGAGGGCAAGGGGGGCAGCGAGGGCAGCGGCCGTTCGGCCGAAGGGTCCTCGGACAGCCCCCGCGTCACCGACTCCACGGCGTCCCCGACCGGCCCGCCGACCCGGTCGCGTACGGCCTCGACGATCGGCTGGGGCCGCGGGACGGAGCCGTACTCGGTGACCGGCCCCGGCCCGGCGTCGGACGCCGGCGGCTCCGGCGTACTCGACTTGTGAGCCGCCGACGCCGAAGTCACCGACTTCGCAGTCACCGACGCCGAAGTCACCGACTCGGGTCTGGCCTCCGTGGGTGTCCCGGTGACCCTCCCGGCACCTGCGGGGGAGCCCTCGGCCGCCTCCGCCCGCGCCCCGCAGAGCGCCCCGAGCACGAACAGCCCGCCCACCAGCAGGGCCAGCTGCAGCGCACGCCGCCCGGCCGCCGCGCGCAACACGCGCGCGGCGGCACCGGGTACACCGGGCAGGGCTGCTGACCAAGTCAAGAGGGGGCGGTTCCTCCGTGCGAGGGGACTGGGCAATGTCATGGGTGAGCGGCGTCGATCCTTGCACGCGACTCGGGAGGTTACGCAAGCCCCCTGTTACCGATGGGTAGTCATGTCCCGTTTACAACCGGTCTCCTCCGGGAGTTCCCGGACGTCACGCCGTGTCCGGTATCGGCAGCGGACGCTTCTCGATCGCCGCCGCCATCACCTCCGGGAACAGATCGGGCGTGCAGGCGAAGGCCGGTGCGCCGAGCGCCGCGAGCGCCGCCGCGTGGTCCCGGTCGTACGCGGGCGTCCCCTCGTCGGACAGCGCGAGCAGCGTCACGAACTGCACCCCCGACGCCTTCATCGCCGCGACCCGCTTCAGCATCTCGTCGCGTATCCCCCCTTCGTAGAGGTCGCTGATCAGCACCATCACCGTCTCCGTGGGGCGGGTGATCCGCGACTGGCAGTAGGCCAGCGCCCGGTTGATGTCCGTGCCGCCGCCCAGCTGGGTGCCGAACAGCACGTCGACCGGGTCGTCGAGCTGGTCGGTGAGGTCGACGACCGCCGTGTCGAAGACGACGAGCCGGGTGCTGATCGACCGCATGGACGCCAGCACCGCCCCGAACACCGAGGCGTGGACGACGGACGCCGCCATCGAGCCCGACTGGTCGACGCACAGGACGACGTCCTTCCTCACGGACCGCGACGCCCGCCCGTACCCGATCAGCCGCTCGGGCACGACCGTCCGGTGCTCCGGCAGGTAGTGCTTGAGGTTGGCCGCGATCGTGCGGTTCCAGTCGATGTCGTGGTGGCGCGGCCGGTGGACCCGCGCGCTGCGGTCGAGCGCCCCGGTCAGGGTGGCCCGGGTGCGGGTGGCGAGCCGCTTCTCCAGGTCCTCGACGACCTTGCGCACGACCGCCCGTGCCGTCTCCTTCGTCGTCTCGGGCATCGCCTTGTTCAGCGAGAGCAGGGTGCCGACGAGGTGCACATCGGCCTGCACCGCCTCCAGCATCTCCGGCTCCAGCAGCAGCGTGGACAGCCCGAGCCGGTCGATGGCGTCCCGCTGCATCACCTGGACGACGGAGGACGGGAAGTACGTCCGGATGTCCCCGAGCCAGCGCGCCACGGCCGGCGCCGACGCCCCGAGCCCGGCCGCCCGCTCCTTCCCGGCCGCCGGCTTGTCCCCCTTGCCGTACAGCGCGGCCAGCGCGCCGTCCATCGCGGCGTCCCGCCCGGCGAGAGCGCGCCCGGTGCCGTCGGCCGCGTCGCCGCCGAGCACCAGCCGCCAGCGCCGCAGCCGCTCCTGAGCGACGCCCGCCGGATCAGCCGTGTCCACCGGCTCCGCGGCGCCCACCGGATCAGCCGCGTCCTTCGGATCAGCAGCGTCCTTCGGACCAGTCGCGTCCATCGGATCAACCACCCCCCTCAGAACAGGCGCGCCCACCGGATCAACCGTGTCCTCCGGCTCGACCACACCCCTCGGCAACCCGCTGTCCCCCGGCAGCCCGCTGTCCCCCGGCAGGCCGGTGTCCCCTGACAGCCCGGCCTCCCCGGGCAATCCGGTGCCTCCGGGCAGCCTGGTCTCCCCCGGCAGGCCGGTGTCCCCCGCCCCGGTCCTCATGTCCCCACCTCCACACGCCGGTTGTCCTCGATGCCGGCCTGGCTGCCGTCCTCGTCCAGTCCCAGCAGCAGCCGCACCACGGGCAGCACGGCGTCCGCCCGCTCGGTGTCCGGGTCCGGGGCGAAGCCGGGGAGCCCGGCCCCCGTCCCGGCCACGCTCCCCCGTGCCCCGGAACCGCGCCGGACCAGCTCGCCCAAGGTTCTGCGCACGCCCGGCTCGTACGCCGAGAAGGTGCGCCGCAGCAGCGGCAGCACATCCGTGAACGCCTCCGCCGGCACCCGGGTCAGCCAGCCGTCGACCAGGCCGAGCAGCCGCTCGTCGTGCACCAGCAGCATTCCGCCACCGCCGCCTCCGACGAAGCCCTCGATCCACGCCGCCGCGTCACCCGGCGGTGTCCCCGGTGACAGCGCGAGTCCCATGAGCCGCGCCGCCTCCTCCTGGTCCAGCACCCCGTCGTCCAGCAGCAGCCGCGCCGAGCGGCCCCGGAGGACACCGGGCACGCTGTCCCGCGCGGACAGCACCCCCAGCACGGCCTGCCAGCGACCGCGCAGTCCGCCCTGAGCCGGTGCCCGCGTCTCGCCGAGCAGGCCGACCGCGCCGTGCACCGCGTCCAGATGGCGCCGCATCTCCCCCGCCGCGTCGGCGTCGAGCGCGATGCAGGCCGGGGGCAGGCCGACGAAGACCCGTTCGGCGAGCCCGGCGGCGACCTCGGCCAGCGCCCCGGTGTCCGTGCGGCGCACATCGCCGTAGCGCAGGGAACGGACCAGCGCCGGGAGCGCCTGCGCGAGATGGCCGACGTCGGTGTCGAGCGCCGCGCGGTCGGCGAGGGCCCGCATCACCGTCGGCAGGGCGTCCGGCAGGTCGGCCAGCAGACAGTGTTCGGCCAGCGCGGTGACCTCGGCGAGGCTCCGCGCGGCGACGGCGTCGGCCCGCGCCTTCGCGCCCGCCGCGCCGAGCACCGTCGTCCCCCATCCGCCCGCCTCGGCGACCCGCACGGCCAGCTCCGGCTCCCAGCGCAGCCGCCAGGTCTCCCGGAACGTACCGGTGCTGCCGCGCGAGACGGCCGGCTCGCCCCAGGGCACGCCCAGCAGCCGCAGCCGGTGCAGCAGCCTGCTCCGCCCGGCGTCGGTCTCCTTGCGCAGGTCCAGCTCCAGCTCGCGCTCCAGCGCTTCCGGCTTGAGCCGCAGCCGGCGCTGGAGCCGGGCGAGGTCCCGCTGCAACGGCACCGCGGGCGCCGAAGGCGGCACCTCGCCCATGGCGTCCCCCACCACCAGCCGGTCGCGCACCAGCGCCAGCGGCACATCCGAGCCGTCGCACATCACCGCCCGTACGGCGTCGGTGGTCTCGCCGAGTCCGGGCAGCGGGCGCCCGCGCAGCGCGGCGAGCGTGTCCGCGAGCCGGACCGCCTCGATGACGTGCGCCGCCGAGACCATCCGGCCCTCGTCCCGCAGCAGCCCGGCCACCTTGGTCAGCCACCGTTCGACGGGCCGGTCGGGCGCGGCGAACAGATGCCCGTACCACCCCGGCGACTCGATGCCCGCCCCGTACCCCCCGGCTCTCGCGAGCCGACGGTAGGTCCACGGCACCCAGGTCAGGTCCGTCTTGGTCCTGGGCAGCCCTCTCAGCGTCGCCCGGTCGGCGGCGACGGTGGCCTTCCGCCGCAGCGCCGGCACGTGCCAGGCCCCGCAGACCACGGCCACCTCGCCCCCGAACTCGCGCTGCGCGGTGCGCACCTGGAGCCGCATGTACGCCTCCCGCACGAGATCCCGGTCATGGCCTGCGCTGCCGTACACCTCCCGCAGCGACCCCATGGCCTCCTCCAGCGCGGCGAACGGCGCGAACGGGTCCCCGGCGCCGGCGCCCCGGTGCTCGACCACGTCCTCCCACCAGCGCTCGGGGTCGTCGTATCCGGCGATCCCGGCGAGCACCGCGAGCGGATCGACCCGCACATCGGCACCGGATACCTGCTCCTCCCCACCGGCTCCGAGAACCGGCTCGTCCCCATCGGCACCGGGCACCGGCTCCTCGGTTGCCTCCTCCCCGGGTCCGGCGGCCGCCCAGCCCCACACCAGCGTGTGCGTCGCCGGGAGATCGATGAAGCGGGCGGGGACGCCGTGGTCCAGGGCCCAGCGGAGCGCCACCCACTCCGGGGAGAACTCGGCCAGCGGCCAGAACGCCGACCGTCCGGGTTCGTCCACGGCGTGGGCGAGGAGGGCGACCGGCGGCCGCATCTCCTCGTCGGCGGCCAGCGGGATCAGCGCGTCGGCCTCGGGCGGGCCCTCGATCAGCACCACCCGGGGCAGCGCCGCGTCCAGCGCCGCTCGCACGGCCCGCGCCGACCCCGGCCCGTGATGCCGTACGCCGAGCAGCAGCGGCTCCCCGGCACGGGGCTCAGTCTTGCCGGCGCCGGTCATCCCGTCCCCCTCGCCGCCGCGGCCACCCCAGGTCGTCGTCGGACCCCGCGCGCTCGATCACCCCGTCCCCCGGACCACCGTCCACCACGTTCCATCCGCTGTCACTGCCATCGCCGTTGCCGTTGCGCTTGCCGTAGCCCTTGATGTTCACGCGCTCACCTCCCGGCACGCCCGGTAGAAATCGGTCCAGCCGTCACGTTCGCGGACCACCGCCTCCAGGTACTCCTGCCAGACGACCCGGTCCGCCGCCGGATCGCGGACCACGGCGCCGAGGACGCCCGCGGCGACGTCGCCCGCCCGCAGCACGCCGTCGCCGAAGTGGGCGGCGAGCGCGAGGCCGTTGGTCACGACCGAGATCGCCTCGGCGGTGGACAGCGTGCCGCTCGGCGACTTCACCTTCGTCCGGCCGTCGGCGGTCACCCCGTCGCGCAGTTCGCGGAAGACGGTCACGACACGGCGGATCTCGTCGATCCCGTCGGGCACGGCCGGCAGGTCGAGGGACCGGCCGATCTGGTCGACGCGCCGCGAGACGATGTCGACCTCGGCCTCGACGCTCTCCGGCAGCGGCAGCACCACCGTGTTGAACCGGCGGCGCAGGGCGCTGGAGAGGTCGTTGACCCCGCGGTCGCGGTCGTTGGCCGTGGCGATCAAATTGAAACCGCGGACCGCCTGCACCTCCTGGCCCAGCTCCGGTATCGGCAGCGTCTTCTCCGACAGGATGGTGATGAGGGTGTCCTGCACATCGGCCGGGATCCGGGTCAGTTCCTCGACGCGGGCGGTCATCCCCTCGGCCATGGCCCGCATGACGGGGCTGGGCACCAGCGCGTCGCGACTCGGGCCGTGGGCGAGCAACTGCGCGTAGTTCCAGCCGTAGCGGATCGCCTCCTCCGGTGTGCCGGCCGTCCCCTGCACCAGCAGGGTGGAGTCCCCGCTGACCGCCGCGGCCAGATGCTCGGAGACCCAGGTCTTCGCGGTGCCGGGCACGCCGAGCAGGAGCAGGGCGCGGTCGGTGGCGAGGGTGGTGACGGCGACCTCGACGAGGCGGCGCGGGCCCACGTACTTCGGTGTGATCACCGTGCCGTCCGGCAGGGTGCCGCCGAGCAGATACGTCGCGACGGCCCACGGCGACAGCTTCCAGCGGGCCGGACGCGGACGGTCGTCCTGTGCCGCCAGCGCCGCGAGTTCGTCCGCGAAGGCGTCCTCGGCGTGCGGGCGCAACGCCTCGCTCGCGGTCGGTTGCACGGATGTCGGTTCCACGGACACGGACATGGCGAAGTCCCCCTCCAGCTGGGCCGGTTCGGTCTGGCACCAACCGTGCACCACCCCACTGACAATCCGTTCCGACCTGCGCGAACGCGCTCCGGGCGGCGTTCGCCGGACCGATTGTCAGTGGGGGGATCTACCTTCGGGGACATGACTCAGCAGGGGGTGCGCTGGACGGCGGACCAGGTGCTGGCACTGGCGCCTGATGCCGCGTCACGCCAAGCGGGCGGCAAACTCGCGGCGGCCGGGCCGTGGTCCGGGACGGGGACGGACGAGGAGGCGGTGTGGGGACTGTGCAGGGGCAGCGGCAGCAAGCCGTATCAGACGGTCGTGGATGTCGCGGACGCGTCCGGCCCCGCGTACAAGTGCAGTTGTCCGAGCCGCAAGTTCCCGTGCAAGCACGCGCTCGGTCTGCTCCTGCTGTGGTCCGGCGGCGAGGTCCCGGCGGCGCCGGAGCGGGTGCCGCTCTGGGCGGGGGAATGGCTGGCGGAGAGGAAGGAGCGCGCGGCGCGGCAGCGGACGGCGGACGCGGGCGGTTCCTCGCCGGGTCCGGCCGGCCCGGAGGCGGCGCGCCGCCGGGCGGAGCGCCGGGCGGCGCGGATCACCGCGGGCGCGACGGAGCTGGAGCAGCGGCTGGCCGACCTGCTGCGCGGCGGCCTGGCCACGGCCGAGCGGGCGGGGTACGGCCTGTGGGAGGAGACGGCCGCCCGGATGGTCGACGCGCAGGCCCCGGGCCTCGCCTCGCGGGTCCGGGAACTGGGCGCGATCCCGGCGTCGGGTCCCGGCTGGCCGGTGCGCCTGCTGGAGGAGTGCGCGCTGCTGCACCTGCTCGACCAGGGCTGGCTGCGCCGTGAGCGGCTGCCGGACGCCCTGGCGGCGACGGTCCGTTCCCGGGTCGGTCTGCCCGCCTCGGCGGACGGCCCGCCCGTGCGTGACCGCTGGCTGGTCCTCGCCCAGTACGACCTGACGGACCCCCGTCTGACCACCCGCCGGATCTGGCTGTACGGCACGGAGTCGCACCGCACCGCGCTCCTCCTGTCGTACGGCGCCGGAGGCCGCGCCCCGGATCTGGCGCTGCCGGTCGGCCTGGCCCTGGAGGCGGAGGTCGCCGCCTACCCGGGCGCGGGTCAGCAGCGAGCGGCTCTCGGCGAGCAGTTCGCGCCCCCCGCACCCACGGCGATACGGCCGCCCGGGGTGACGACGAGCCAGGCGGCGGCCCGATACGGCGAAGCGCTGCGGGACGACCCGTGGCTGGACGCGGTCCCGGTGACGCTGGACCGGGTCGTGCCCACCCCGGACGGCGACTCCTGGCAACTGGCGGACGCCGACGAGGACACGGCTCTGCCGCTGACACCCGCGGCCCGCTCACGGCCGGGGCTGTGGCGCCTGGTCGCGCTGTCGGGCGGGGCCCCCGTCACGGTCTTCGGGGAGTGCGGCCACCAGGGCTTCACCCCGCTGACGGCCTGGCCGCAGGGCAAGGGCGAGGCGGTGCCGCTGCACTGACCCCGACGAGGCCCCCGGCTTCCCTCTGTCCGACGCGCGTCCGTCCCGCCCCACGGGACACCCGCCACCGATGAGCCTTCGACCACTCCGGCAAGCGCTCGGAGGAAAGGAACCTCGTGACCAGGACCTCCGCTCCTGTGCGTGCGCCCGCCCCGGGCGCCTGGGAGGAGCTCGTCACCGCCGCTCTGCTCGGCACGGATCGGCGCACGCCGCCCGGCGTCCCGCCGGGCTCTCGGGCACCGGCGGCGCTGCTGGACGCGGCCGCGGCGGAGACCGTACGGCGCCGTGCGGGGTTGCGTCCCGCGCGCGCGGCGCGACGCCCCGACCCGGCGCCCGGGGATCCGCGGCCGGCGCTGCCCGCCGCGGCGGCCCGCAGGCTCGCGATGCTGCTGGCCGACCGGTCGGGCACGGCGGGCGGCGGGCGCAGAGGTACCGCGCCGGACCTGATGGAGCTGCTGCCCCAGTGGCTGGCGATGGCCAACGCCCATGGCTTCGCGGCGCCCCCGCAGGCGCTGCCCGCGCTGCTGGACGCGGCCCGGGGGCGGACCGATCTGCGGCCCGCCGCGCTGGCGTTCGCCGGCCCGCGCGCCCTGTGGCTCGCCCGGTTCAACCCGGACTGGCGGTTCGCGCTGCGTTCCGCGCCGGGCGGCGACGCCGCGCTGCCCCGGCCGGAGGACGCGGAACGCGTGCGCCGGCTATGGCAGGAGGGCCTGTTCGCGGAACGGGTCGCCCTGCTGGCGGCGGTCCGCGCGCACGATCCGGCCGCCGGCCGCGGGCTGCTGGCGGGCAGCTGGCCGGCGGAGCGCGCCGAGGACCGGCTGATGTTCCTGGACTCGCTGCGCACCGGGCTGAGCCCTGAAGACGAGCCCTTCCTGGAGCAGGCGCTCGCCGACCGCAGCCGCAACGTCCGGGCGACGGCGGCCGAGCTGCTGTCGGCGCTGCCGGGGTCGGCACTGGCCGGGCGGATGGCGGTCCGGGCGGCGGCCTGCGTCGCCGTCGACCACACCGGGGACGGCCCGCGGCTCGTCGTCGAGGCGCCGCACGAGTGCGACGCGGGCATGGCGCGCGACGGTGTGATCGCCAAGGCCCCGGCGGGGCGGGGCGAACGGTCCTGGTGGTTCGGTCAGCTGGTGGAGGCGGCACCGCTCGCGACCTGGCCGGCCCGGCTGGGCGGCCGTACGCCGCGGGAGATCCTGGCCCTGCCGGTGGCCGACGACTGGCGGAGCGAACTGCACGCGGCCTGGTGCCGGGCGGCGGTGCGGCAGCGGGACGCGGAGTGGGCGCGGGCGCTCCTCGGCACGCCCTCGTCACCGGAGGCGGGCGGCCCGGGAGCGGTGTCGCTGGCCGAGCGGGCCAAGCTGCTGGGCACGCTGGGCGCGGGGGAACGGGCCGCGTGGGTGGCCGGGTTCATCGCGGCGCACGGCCTGTCGGAGGCGTTCCAGTTGCTGGGGGTGTGCGCGGTTCCGTGGGCGCCGCCGCTGGGCCGGGCGGTCGTCGACGCGCTCAACATCGCTCGCGACGCCGGGAGTTATCCGTGGAGTTTCAGCGGGGTGATGGGACTGGCCGAGCGCTGCCTGGACCCGTCCGAGGCCGGTCGTCTCGACGGTTTGCTGGCAGCGCCGGAGGAAGCGGAGGACGCGTCACCGGGGGCGGGCGGGTACTGGGCCGAGGCGTTCCAGCGGCTGGTGACCACCTTGCGGTTGCGCGCGGCGATGGCCGAGGAGCTGAGACGGGCACCGGACGCCGGCACCGGCGGGGCGGCAGCGGCGGCCCTGGGCCCGGCGGCCTAGCCCACCGGGCCCGCGGCACAGCCCGGTCACACCGGCGGTCACCTGGCCGCATGGGTCACAGCGGCCGCACTCCCCCCACACGCGCGGGGGCCGTCCGCGGCGGGCCACGGTGGCGACGGCGACACCCATCGCCCCGCCCCGGTCGTCCGGGCCCCTATGCCCCGGCCGGCTGCCGCACGTTGGCCCGCACCCAGTCCACGATCGACGCGGTCGTCGCGCCGGGCGTGAAGATCTCGGCGACGCCCTTCTCCTTCAGCGGCGGGATGTCGGCCTCCGGGATGATCCCGCCGCCGAAGACCAGGATGTCCGCCGCGTCACGCTCCTTGAGCAGCTCGATCACCGCCGCGAAGAGCGTGTTGTGCGCGCCGGAGAGGATGGACAGGCCGATCGCGTCGGCGTCCTCCTGGATCGCGGTGTCGACGATCTGCTCGGGAGTCTGATGGAGCCCGGTGTAGATGACCTCCATACCGGCGTCGCGCAGCGCTCGCGCGATCACCTTGGCTCCCCGATCGTGGCCGTCGAGCCCCGGCTTGGCGACCACCACGCGGATCGGACCGGCTGCCACACCCATCACTGCCTCCATGAAGCGACTACATCCATCCGTACCGACAAGTACCGCACACATCACATATGCCGTACATGTGGCGCATATCACATATTCGTTGCGCGCGTACCGCGCGGTCCGCCGCCCACCGTCCGGGGGCGCCACCACGGCACGGACACCCCCGTCCCGCACCGACCGGGGAAGTGAACGAACGTTATCGCCAGCATCCCGCACCCGGCAGTTTCGCGGTGGAGAGCGAGGGGGAAATCACACGTGGGACACATTCGCAGCGCACCGTTCCAAGCCGTCGCGGCCCACCCGCCGCAGCAGCCGAGGGCCCACGGGCCGGGCCGGAACCCTGCGCGACGGAAGCCGTCACGAGGACACCGCACCCTCGCGCCGCATGCCGCGCGGCCCGGTGGTGCGGCCCGTCGATCTACGGACGAAGAGCACGCGTGCCGGGCGAGGCCGCCCACGCTCGCCCCGCCGTCGCCCCCTCCGCCGCGGCCTCCCTCACCAGCACACGGGGGACGGAGCCGCCCTCCCGCGTGCCGACAGGAGACCGGCCATGAAGGTCTTACCGCTCATCAGGGCGCTGCCGCCCCTCTCCCCACTGCCCCTCCCCCCGCTCAGCCGACGTCTCCTCCCGAGCGCTCCGACCGGACTCTCCCTGGCCCTCCTGAAGGCGACAGCCCTGGAGGTCGCGATCCTCGCGGGGCACCTCCTGCTCTATCCGTCCGGCATCACCCAGGAGCGGCGACGCCCCGCCACTCCGTCACCCGGCCCGCGGCCGGCGCCCCGGCTCCCCGCACCCGCCCGCCCGCCGGTCGTCCTGCTGCACGGCTTCATAGACAACCGCTCGGTCTTCGTCCTGCTGCGCCGCACCCTGGCCCGGCACGGCGGACAGCGGGTCGAATCGCTCAACTACTCACCGCTGACCTGCGACATCCGCGCCGCCGCCGCACTGCTGGGCCGGCACGTCGAGGAGATCTGCGAGCGCACGGGCAGCGAACGGGCCGACATCGTCGGCCACAGTCTCGGCGGCCTGATCGCGCGCTACTACGTCCAGCGGCTCGGCGGTGACCGGCGCGTGCGCACGCTGGTCACGCTCGGCACCCCGCACTCCGGCACCCGGGTCGCGCGGCTGGCCGGCGCCCACCCGATCGTGCGGCAGATGCGCCCGGGCTCCGAGGTGATCGAGGAACTGGCGGCACCCGCGCCCGGCTGCCGCACACACTTCGTCAGCTTCTGGAGCGACCTGGACCATGTGATGGACCCGCCGGAGGCCGCCCGCATCGACCATCCGGACCTGTCCGCGCGGAACGTGCGCGTGACCGGCATCGGGCATCTCGCCCTGCCCGTCCATCCGGCCGTCGCGTCAGGGATACGACAGGCCCTGGACCTCGCGGGTCAGGATCCGGGCCAGGGTCGAGGTCAAGGACAGGGGGAAACCGACACCGCCTCGCGCACCGAGGACATGACCGTGGCCTGAGCCAGGGTGCGCCTCGGTCACACCCGACGCCTGGCGAAACAGCCGATTCAGTGACGCCGCACAGCCGTCCGACATCGAACACTCTTCGAACACAAAGCCAAAGTCGTGCCCGCCCTCCCCCGAAACACGGCCGAATGCCCGTTTCCCTCGGGCACGAAACCTGCTGAAGATTGTCGTGCCCGCGTACCGCCGGGTACAGTCGCCGCACTGCTCTGGCAGCCCCTGTTGTCGAGGCGAAAGAGAAGTTGGTGAACGACCGTCACCCGTCGGGGAGCATGACCACCCCGGCTCCGGCTTCCGACGCCGCCTCGGCGCACTACGCGCCGTACGGCACCGAGGAAGCCCACTACGGCGACTTCACCACATACGGCGAGTACCCGGCCAGTGGTTTTGAAACCGGCGGCCATCCCGCCGCCTCCGCCACCACGACGTTCCAGGCCGATCCCCTCTTCGGCGACCTGAACAGCGGCCACGACACCGGGGCGTACGACAGCGGCCAGTGGTCCACCGGCAGCCACCACACCCTGAACCAGGACCCGTACGCGGCCCAGCACCACGCCGCCTACGACACCGGCGCCTACGACACCACCACCTGGTCGGCCGGCTACCAGCAACTCGGCGGTCTCCCGCAGCAGTCCACGGCCCCCGACACCAGCGGCCAGTGGGACGCGAGCGCCTGGCTCCAGCCGGACCAGTCCGGCGGCCCGGCCGACCAGACCCAGCAGTGGGAATGGGGCACTCAGGCCTTCGACACCGGGGCGTACGACGCCACCCAGTGGAACACCGCCGGCGGCGACGCCGAGCAGCAGGCGACCGCCACCTTCGAGCAGGTCGCGCAGGACGCCTACGAGAACCACTCGGCCTACGAAGACGCCCCGTCCTACGAAGACGCCCCGTCCTACGAGGACGTCGATTACGACGGCGGCACCTCCTTGGAGGAGTCCGGGCAAACCGTTCCGCCGGAGGACGGCCTGGCCGACACCGGTGAACTGCCCGCCGTCACCGACCTCCTCGACGGCCAGGAGGAGACCAGCTCCGCCCCGGCCCCGCGCACGGCCCCCCGCGGGTCCCGCTCCCGCCGCCGTACGCCCGCCAAGCGCTCCGCGCTGCTGACCGTCGCGGTGCCCTCGGCGTGTGTGATGGGCGTGGCGGGCATCGCCGCCGCCTCCGTCGGGACCTTCTCGGAGGATCCCCAGGAGTCCTCGACGACCGCGGCCGACGCCCAGCCGGTGAAACCGTCCACCGCCAACAACAAGCTGGACACCCAGCTGGAGAGCCTGTCCGCCGAGGCGGACGACTTCGGTGACCGGGTCAGCCGTACCCAGGAACGCATCGACCTCAAGGCGCAGCAGGAGGCCGAGCGCAAGCGGGCCGCCGAGGAGGCGGCCCGCAAGGAGCGGCTCCGCCCCAAGTTCGCCCTCCCGGTCGCCCAGCACGGCCTCAGCGCGTACTACGGCCAGGCCGGCATCAACTGGATGTCGCAGCACACCGGCATCGACTTCCCGGTCTCGTACGGCTCGACCGTGATGGCCGCGACCGACGGTACCGTCCGCACGGAGTGGAACAGCGCCTACGGCAACATGATGATCGTGACCGCCATGGACGGCACGGAGACCTGGTACTGCCACCTCTCCAGCTACACCGTCGCCTCCGGTACGACCGTCAAGGCCGGCGATCCGATCGCGTACTCCGGGAACTCCGGCAACTCCACCGGTCCTCACCTGCACTTCGAGGTCCGTCCGGGCGGCGGCTCGGCCATCGACCCGCTGGCGTGGCTGCGCAGCCACGGTCTGGACCCGACGTAATCCCTGCTGCGGATCCGGAGCTTCCAGTGAGAGCCCCCGCCCTGTCCGGCGGGGGCTTTCTCACGACACCGGCACCGGCACCGGCTCCGGCTCCGGCTCCGGCTACAGCTTCTCCACCGGCGCGTACCGCAGCAGCAGCCGCTTCGGCTTGGCGTCGCCGAAGTCGATCGTCGCCTCCCCGTTGGCGCCCGTGCCCTTCACCGCGACCACGGTGCCGAGCCCGAACTGGTCGTGCGTGACCCGGTCACCGACGGCCAGGGACACCACGGGCTTCTCCGCGGTGCGGCGGGTGGCGAACCCGGAGGCCCCGGACGCCGAGGAGCGCGAGCGGGACGACGACAGCGAGGCCGCCACACCCGAGACCGGGCCCGCCGGAGCGGCGACGGCCCCCGTGCGCTTCCAGTCCACGTACGTCGGCGGGATCTCCTCCAGGAAGCGGGACGGCGGGTTGTACTGCGGCTGCCCCCAGGCGCTGCGCATCGAGGACCGGGTGAGATACAGCCGTTCCCGCGCGCGCGTGATGCCGACGTAGGCGAGGCGGCGCTCCTCCTCCAGCTCCTTGGTCTGGCCGAGGGCACGCATGTGCGGGAAGACGCCGTCCTCCATGCCCGTGAGGAAGACGACCGGGAACTCCAGGCCCTTGGCGGTGTGCAGGGTCATCAGCGTGATGACGCCGTCGCCGTCCTCCTCGTCGGGGATCTGGTCGGAGTCGGCGACGAGCGCGACCTGCTCCAGGAAGTCCGAAAGTGTGCCGGTCTCGCCCTCGCCGCGCTCCTGCTCGAACTCCAGGGCGACCGCGGCGAGTTCCTGGAGGTTCTCGATGCGGGTCTCGTCCTGCGGGTCGGTCGAGGCCTGCAACTCGGCGAGATAGCCGGTGCGTTCCAGCACCGCCTCCAGAATCGTCGCCGGTCCGGCACCGGACTCGACGATCGTGCGCAGCTCTTCCATCAGCGCGTTGAACCGCTTGACCGCGTTGGTGGACCGCGCGGCCATGCCGTACGCCTCGTCGACGCGCTTGAGTGCCTGCGGGAAGCTGATCTTCTCGCGCTGGGAGAGCGCGTCGATCATCGCCTCCGCGCGGTCGCCGATGCCGCGCTTGGGCACGTTCAGGATGCGGCGCAGCGGGACCGAGTCCTCGGGGTTGGCCAGGACCCGCAGGTAGGCCAGGACGTCCCGGACCTCCTTGCGCTCGTAGAAGCGGACGCCGCCGACGACCTTGTAGGGCAGGCCGACGCGGATGAAGATCTCTTCGAAGACACGGGACTGGGCGTTCGTCCGGTAGAAGACGGCGACGTCGCCGGCCTTCGCCTCGCCCGCGTCCGTCAGGCGGTCTATCTCGTCGGCGACGAACTGGGCCTCGTCGTGCTCGGTGTCGGCGACATAGCCGGTGATCCGGGCGCCCTGGCCGGCGTTGGTCCACAGGTTCTTGGGGCGGCGGGACTCGTTGCGCTCGATGACCGCGTTGGCGGCGGAGAGGATCGTCTGGGTGGAGCGGTAGTTCTGCTCCAGCAGGATCGTCGTCGCGTCCGGGTAGTCCTCCTCGAACTGGAGGATGTTGCGGATGGTCGCGCCGCGGAAGGCGTAGATCGACTGGTCGGCGTCACCCACCACGCACAGCTCGGCGGACGGGAGGTCGGCCTCGCTCGGCGGCACGTCCTCGTCGTGCTCGCCGGTGCCGACCAGCTCGCGGACCAGGGCGTACTGCGCGTGGTTGGTGTCCTGGTACTCGTCGACCAGGACGTGGCGGAAGCGGCGGCGGTAGTGCTCGGCCACGTCCGGGAAGGCGCGCAGCAGGTTGACCGTCGTCATGATCAGGTCGTCGAAGTCGAGGGCGTTCGCCTCGCGCAGCCGCGACTGGTAGAGGGCGTAGGCCTGGGCGAGGGTCTTCTCGAAGCCGTCGGAGGCCTGGGCGGCGAAGTCCTCCTCGTCGATCAGCTCGTTCTTCAGGTTGCTGATCTTGGCGCTGAAGGACTTGGGCGGGAAGCGCTTGGGGTCCAGGTCCAGATCGCGGCAGACCAGGGCCATCAGACGCTTGGAGTCGGCGGCGTCGTAGATCGAGAACGACGAGGTGAAGCCGAGCTTCTTGGACTCACGGCGCAGGATACGCACGCACGCGCTGTGGAAGGTCATCACCCACATCGCGTTCGCGCGCGGGCCCACCAGCTGCTCCACGCGCTCCTTCATCTCGCCCGCGGCCTTGTTGGTGAAGGTGATCGCGAGGATCTGGCCCGGGTGCACGCTCCGCTCGGCCAGCAGGTAGGCGATGCGGTGGGTGAGCACGCGGGTCTTGCCGGAGCCGGCGCCGGCCACGATGAGCAGGGGGGAGCCGGAGTGGACGACGGCGGCGCGCTGGTTGTCGTTCAGCCCCTCCAGAAGCGCGGCCGAGTCCACCGCAGGGCGGGGTGCGCCGTCACGGTAGTACTGGTCCCGGTCCGGGGGCACGTCGAACTTCCCGCCGAACAGATCGTCCGGAAACGGCTCCGGTACGTGCTCGTCCTCGGGCGGTGGCGGGGGCTCCTCCGCATGGGCCCGCGGGGCCTGGAGGTCCGCCAGGAAGCTGTCGTCAAAGAGGCTGCTCATCGCTCTCCGAGTCTAGGGCGCCCCACTGACAACCGAGGGCCGCCCGGAGAACATCACAGTCGCCACGGTTCCGTGGGCCTCACGCACCGGGCCCGTCACCGGCCGCGCCCGTGCGGTCGCACCGCAGGCCGGCCGTCCGGTTCCACCGCAGGCCGGCCGTCCGGTTCCACCGCAGGTCGGCCACGCCCCGCTCAGGTTCGGCGACGGCGAGCGACACCGCTCGGAAGGTCACGAAAATGTATCGGGCATATCACCCACCAACCTTCACACGAGCCACACGAGTTGGCTACCGTTCCGGGCAGGCCGCACGGCCCCCACCGGCGAACGTCGCCGGGCCGCGCGGCCTCCGCCGAGTCCGGCGCCCCCACGGCGGCCGGAGCCGGGTACCCGACCGACTCTGGGGTGAATCGGCCCCTCCCCTCGCGGGAGGACCGTAGGGCAACCCTTCCGAACCCCCGCCCGAACCCTCCCCCAGTGCCCGAACGGCCTGGAGGGACCCCACCGCTGACCCGGCAGGCGGCCGATGGAAGGAGTCGCCTCCCTTGGCGTCGCACCGCAAGTCGCGTCCCAGCCCGCGCGTGGCCGGGATACGCACCCCCGCCCTCGCCACCGCGGCCCTCACCTCCGTGGCCCTGCTCTCGCAGACCGCCGACGCCGCTCCCTCGGCCGACGGGAAGCCGAGCCTGGAGGAGGTCGAGAAGAAGGTCGGCGATCTCTACCGCCAGGCGGAGTCGGCGACCGAGAAGTACAACGCGGCCAAGGAGCGGGCCACCAAGCAGCGCAAGCGCGTCGACACGCTCCTGGACGACGTCGCCCGGCGCGCGCAGAAGCTCAACGAGGCGCGCGAGGAGCTGGGGTCGTACGCCGCCGCCCAGTACCGCACCGGTGTCGCCGCCCCCGACACCACGACCCTGCTGCTCGCGGACTCCCCGCAGGACTACTTCGACCGCACCCACCTGATGGACCGGCTCACCAGCCGCCAGAAGGGCGCGGTCGACGACTACTTCGCCCAGCAGTCCGAGACGATGAAGAAGCGCCGGGAGGCCTCCGAGAGCCTGGAGACGCTCACCGAGTCGCAGACCGAACTGCAGGCGGCCAAGGCGACCGTCCAGAAGAAGCTCGCCACCGCGCGCGAGTTGCTGTCGCAGCTGACCGCCGAGGAGAAGGCGCGGCTCGCGGCGATCGAGAAGCGCAAGCAGGAGGAGGCGGCGCGCCGGGCCGCGGAGCTGGCCCGGCAGCAGGCCGAGGCCGAGGAGCGGCGCAAGCAGGAGGAGGCGGCGGCAGTGGCGGCGGCCGGTCGGGAGACCGCGCGGGGCGAGGCCGACAGCGGCTCGTCGACCTCCTCGAACGGCACCGGCGAGACCTCCGCCTCGACCGGCTCCGCGTACGCCGCCAAGGCCGGGAAAGCGATCGCCTTCGCCCGCGCCCAGATCGGCAAGCCCTACGTATGGGGCGCCACCGGGCCCGGCTCCTACGACTGCTCCGGCCTCACCCAGGCCGCCTGGAAGGCCGCCGGCGTCACCCTCCCGCGCACCACCTACGACCAGGTGGCCAGCGGCACCACGGTCTCCCTCGCCGCCGCCCAGCCCGGTGACCTGGTCTTCTTCTACGACGACGTCACCCACGTCGGCGTCTACATCGGCAACGGCATGATGATCCACGCGCCGAAGCCCGGGGCGTACGTCCGCGAGGAGTCGATCTACTACGACGGCGAGTCGTCGATCCACAGCGTGGTGCGCCCGGCCTGAGGCGAGGCCGGGGCGAGACGGGGCACGCGCGAAGCCCCGGAAGCGGACCTGCGGGCCCGCGCCCGCGTGGTTTCGCGTGGTTTCCGGCGCGCCCGCGCGCGTGCCCCGCTCGCACGGCGCTCAGGGCTCCTTAGCATCGGCCCATGCCCGGCACCTCCCCCCTCCGCGCCTGGTGGGCGCAGCGCCCGCCGGCGGCCGGGGCCGCCGTGATGGCGACCGGCGTCGTCTCCATCGGCCTCGGCCTGTCGGGCCACGAGGTGCTCTCTCTCGTCCTGCTCGCGCTCGCCTGCGCCGCCTGGGTCGCGCTGGCCGCGGACTTCGTCGTACGGCTGCTGTGGCAGCGGCAACGGTGGCTGGCCGAGGCGGGCACGCCCGCCGCGCTGACCGCCGTGGCGGCGACGACGGTGCTGGGGGCGCGTTTCTCCGCGCTGGACCGGCAGCTCGTGGCGGAGGCGCTGCTGGCGCTGGCCGCCGTGCTGTGGCCGGTGCTGCTCGCGCTGCTCGTGAAGCACTGGCGGCGGCGGATGGCGGGGGCGGTGTTCCTGGCGTGCGTGGCGACGCAGGGGCTGGCGGTGCTCGGGGCGGCCCTGGCCGAGGCGGAGTCCGCGGCGTGGCTCGCGCACACGGCGCTGGTGCTGTTCTGGCTGGGGATCGTCGTCTACGGACTCGCGCTGGCCCGTTTCGATCCACGCCAGGTGCTCGAGGGCGGCGGGGACCACTGGGTGGCGGGCGGCGCGCTCGCGATCTCCGCGCTGGCGGGGTCCAAGCTGCTCGCCGCCGACGGTCCGGCGCTGTATCTGTGGAACGCCGACGACCGGGGCGTGCTGCGCTTCATGACCCTGGCGCTGCTGGTGCTCGATCTGTGCTGGTACGCCGTCCTGCTCGCGGCCGAGGTGGTCCGGCCGCGGCCGCGTCACGACGTGCGCCGCTGGGCGACGGTGTTCCCGATGGGGATGACGGCGGCGGCGATGCTGTCGGTCGCCTCCGCCGCCGGTCTGCCCTCGCTCTCCGGGCCGGGTGAGGTGCTGCTGTGGATCGCGGTGGCCGCCTGGGTCGCGGTCGCCGCCCGCGCGGCCGCCGCCGCCCGCGCCGCCGTACGGCCCTCCACGTCGCGGCACCGGCGGCCGGAGCCTAGGTCCAGAGCACCGCGATGAAGATGTTCGCCGTGGTCAGCAGGCCCACCAAACCGAACAGCCCCTTGTCCGCCCTCTCCTCGTCCCGCTTCACATAGACGAGGCCGAGGATCACGATCAGCAGGGCCAGCTTCACGCCGATCTTGATGTTGTTGACCGTCTGGTCGTCGGCCTGGTTGAGGCCGACCAGGACCACGCCGGTGACCAGCATCGTCAGGGCGCCGTGCAGCATGGCGGGGACGAAGCGGGCGGTTCCCTGGCCCATCGCCTTCATCTGGGTGAGGAAGCCGCCGAGCAGCGCGGCGATGCCGATGATGTGCAGGCCGACGAAGAGATGGATGAGTACGTCCATGAGGCCGGAGCCTAGCCAGCTTCCCTTGCGCCGCCCGACACCGGGCCGCCTCTGGAGGCCACGCAGACACGGCGGGCAGATATATGCGCGCCATAGCACCCCGCCGCTCACAGGGGTCACAGAATCGTCACTTCGGTCAGCGCACTGCGTGATCCC
This sequence comes from Streptomyces sp., assembly GCF_035645055.1. GTDB lineage: Bacteria > Actinomycetota > Actinomycetes > Streptomycetales > Streptomycetaceae > Streptomyces. Next base: position 177,954 of record NZ_DASQNH010000064.1, read on the forward strand.
GACGGCTCCTGACACGGGACACGGTCATATGCGGTCACCCGGCAGTCCGCTCACGCCACTTCCGTACATCCTGTTACCGCTCCGGCACACCTGGGCCTAGCGTCCTCCACCAGACGTCCGGCTCCCCACCGCCGCCCGGGCCAGGGGCGGCAGCCGGATGTCTCCGCCGAGAAGGTCCGGCGGCGGGCCCGATTCCCTGTGCCGGGCCCGCCGCCGGGCCGCCGGACCCCCCGGCCGTCTGCCGGTTGTCTCCCGGTCGCAGGAAAGGACGTGCAGTCCACGTGGCAGCCCACCGCAAGCCCCGGCGTCGCTCGGCCGGCGGCCATCGAGCCCGTACCGCGGCGACCATCGCGCTCGCGGGCGCGGCGACCGCGACGGCCTTCGACGGGACGGGGCACGCCGAACCGGAGCTGACACCGGCGCAGGTCAAGGCCAAGGTGGACAAGCTGTACCAGGAGGCCGAGGTGGCCACCGAGAAGTACAACGGCGCCCAGGAGAAGACCGACGCGGCCCAGCGGCGGCTGGCGGCCCTGCAGGACGAGGCGGCCCGCAAGGAGGAACGGCTCAACGCGGAGCGGGACGCCCTCGGCTCCGTCGCCGCGGCGCAGTACCGCAGCGGCGGCCTCTCCCCCGCCCTGCGACTCGCGCTCTCCGACGACCCCGACCAGTACCTCGACGGCGCCGCGCTCGCCGAACGGGCCGGCAGCCGGCAGGCGGCCACCGTGTCCCGCGTCCGCAAGCAGCTGCGGGAGATCGAGCAGCTGCGCGGAGCCGCACGCGTCGAACTGGTCTCGCTGACCTCCCGTCAGGCCGAACTGAAGCGGCACAAGAAGACGATCACCGGCAAGCTGGCCACGGCCCGGCACCTGCTGTCCCGGCTCACGGCCGAGGAACGGGCCCGGCTCACGGCACAGGGCACGGGCACGCCCCGCGCCTCACGAGCCGCGTCGGGCCCCCGGGACGGCCTCGCGGCACCGGGCACCTCGGTCGCGGCACCCGACTCCCGGGCGTCCGCGGCCGTTTCCTACGCCTACTCCAAGCTCGGCAGCCCTTACGTCTGGGGCGCCACCGGCCCCGACGCCTTCGACTGCTCGGGCCTGGTCCAGGCGGCGTACCGCTCCGCCGGTGTCTCCCTGCCCCGGACGACCTACGCCCAGATCGACGCCGGCCGCCGTGTCGCCCGCTCCGAACTCCTCCCCGGCGACCTGGTGTTCTTCTACTCCGGCATCAGCCACGTCGGCATCTATGTGGGCAACGGGCAGATGGTCCACGCCCCCAACCCCTCCGCTCCCGTCCGGGTGGCGCCGATCGACGAGATGCCCTTCGCGGGGGCCACGCGCGTGGTGTGAGGGGGCCGCGCGACTCGTGACGGACATGGCATGGGCACGACGGCACGGTAGCGTCGGGCGGCGAGGCGGTGCAGCACCGCTTCGCAGGTCCCCGCAGTTCCGTCCCTTCAGAAGGTCCCGATGCCCCGCTCCCCGCTGCCCCCGCCGCCGCCTCCGCCCCACGTCCGGACCTGGCCGGACCGAACGGCGCTGCTGGCCGACCGGGGCCGAGCGCTCGAGGAACTGCGGCGGCGCAGTCTCGGCGTGCACCGGATCCTCCTGCTGTGGCTCCTGGCACTCGCGGCGATCGTCGGCTGGTCGCTGCTCGTACTGCCGCTCCAGCAGATCGAGGAGAAAGACCCTCTCGGGTTCATCCTCGGCCCGATCTTCGCGTTGCTCGGTCTGGCCTCCCTCGCCCCGTCCGTCATCGCGGTCGTCTTCGCCGTCCGCCGCGACCGCCGGATACGGGAACTCATCGACGCCTGGCTGGCCCTGGACACCCATCCGCCCGTCGACACCCGCCTGCGCTCCCCCGGCCTCAGCCTCTTCTGGATGCTCTCCTCCCTGCTGGTCGGCGCCATCGGTCTGTGGGCGTCCTTCGCCACGGCGGCGCAGGCGGAACCCGGACCGTCGGCCCACGCCGACGTCGTCCTGGGCATGGGAATCGGCATGATTCTCTGGCTGACGGGCCTGATCGGCATGGTGAAGGCCGTACGGCACTACCGGTGGGCGCTGCGGGCCCTGGACCCGGCGGCACGGCCCGGGCACCGCTGAGGCCCCCGCGCCCTGCCCTCGCCGGGGCTCGCCCCGGCGTCCGTCACACCAGGCGCCGTGCCGTCGCCCATCTGGTCAGCTCGTGCCGGTTGGAGAGCTGGAGCTTGCGGAGGACGGCGGAGACATGGGACTCGACCGTCTTCACGGAGATGAACAGCTGCTTGGCGATCTCCTTGTACGCGTACCCCCGCGCGATCAGCCGCAGCACCTCGCGCTCACGCTGGGTGAGGCGGTCGAGGTCCTCGTCGACCGGCGGGGCGTCGGTGGAGGCGAAGGCGTCGAGGACGAAGCCGGCCAGACGCGGGGAGAAGACCGCGTCCCCCTCCTGGACCCGGAAGATCGAGTCGATGAGGTCCGAGCCGGTGATCGTCTTCGTCACATAACCCCGCGCGCCGCCCCGGATGACACCGATCACGTCCTCCGCGGCGTCGGAGACCGACAGGGCGAGGAAGCGAACGGGCCGCTCGGCATCGGCCATCAACGGGGCGCAGCGCCGCAGCACTTCGACACCGCCGCCGCCCGGCAGGTGGACGTCGAGGAGGACGACCTCGGGCCGGGTCGCGGTGATGACGGTGACCGCCTGGTCGACGTCGGCGGCCTCGCCGACGACCTCGACACCGGTCTGCTCGGTCTGGCCGATCTCGGCCTGCACGCCCGTGCGGAACATCCGGTGGTCGTCGACGAGGACGACCCGCGCCCTCCGGTCACCGGCGCCCTGGCCGGCCGGCTCCCCGGCCGGGTCCGCCGCTCCCGCTGTCCCGTTCGCCTCGATCGGATCACTCATGACGTCTTCTCCGCCCTCTCCATCTCCAGCTCGACCTCCGTGCCGCCGCCGGGCACCGCCCGCAGCCGGGCCGTGCCGCCGTTGCGCTCCATACGCCCGATGATCGATTCTCTGACGCCCATGCGGTCGGCGGGTATCGCGTCGAGGTCGAAGCCGGGGCCGCGGTCACGGACGGACACGAAGACCGTTCTGCCCTCGACTTCGGCGTAGACCTGGACGGCGCCGCCCTCGCCACCGTACTTGGCGGCGTTCACCATCGCCTCGCGCGCGGCCTGCATCTGCGCGCCGGTCCGCTCGTCGAGTGGGCAGTCGCCGACGACCACGACCTCGATGGGGACGCCGTGCTTGTCCTCGACCTCGGCGGCGTTGCGCCGCACCGCCTCGCCCAGGGTGCTGGGCTCGTCCTCCTCGTCCTTGCCGGTGCCCTCCGGTTTGTAGAGCCACGTGCGCAGGTCGCGCTCCTGGGCGCGGGCGAGGCGTCGCACCTCGCTCGCGTTCTCCGCGTTGCGCTGTATCAGTGTCAGGGTGTGCAGCACCGAGTCGTGGACATGGGCGGCGACTTCGGCACGCTCCTGGGCCCGGATGCGCATCAGGCGTTCCTCGGAGAGGTCCTGGGTCATCCGCACCAGATACGGGCCGGCGAGCAGGGTGATGCCGACGAGCACGGCGAGGGCGGCCTGCAGCACCGAGCCGAGGTGGGCGGCGGAGCCCTGCAGGACGAAGATGCCGGAGACACCGGCCGTGACCAGCAGCACGCCCGCCCCGGCACGCAGCAGGGTGAGGGTGCGCCGACGGCGGCCGACCTCGACCCAGCGGGCCCGGCGGGCGTTGTCCGCCTGGCGCCAGACCAGGGCCACGCCGGCGCCCACGAGGACGGCGGGCAGCAAGTAGGCCTTGGCGCCGCCGGCCAGATTCACGCTGCTGACGAAGACCATGGCGACGACGACCATGAGAAGCAGCGCGACGATCTGGCCCTTGTCGGGTTTGCGGGTGACGAGTCTGCGCCGGCCGTCGGGCGAGGGCTCGGCGGCGACGAAGGCCGGCGGCCGGTCCGCGTCGACGCCGCCGACGCCGAGCGGCACGAAGAACCAGAACGCGGCATACAGCAGCGCGCCGAGCCCGTCGGCCATGAACAGGCCGACGAAGACCAGACGGACCCAGACCACGGGCAGCCCGAGATGTCCGGCGAGCCCCCGCGCCACGCCACCGAGCCAGCGTCCGTCACTGCTGCGGTAGAGCTTGCGCGGCGGCCGCGGTTCGGTGAGTGGCGCTGCTGCGGTTGCGGCTTCCGGCATGCCATCGATGGTCACACGGTGGGCGGGCCCGGGCATCAGGGTCCATCCCCGAGACTCCCCTGATCTTCGAACGGGCGGACCGTCGCACGGATCCCCCGCCGTGCGTCAGGGGCGATATCAGGGTCCGGCCAGGGTCGTTCCGACTGCCGCTGCGGCCGCCCGGCCGTCACCATGGACACATGACTGATCACCAGCACGCCGCGGACGCCGGGCCCGACGCGGGCTCCGCGTCCGACCCGGCGACCACGGCCTCCGCGGGTGCGGATGCGCGCGCGCACGAGCGCGCGGACACGCACGGGCGGACGGGCGCGCGCGATCAAAAGGAGGCGGCGGCGCGGCTGGACACGAGCGGACAGCCGGGCCCGTCCGACGGGTCGGGCCGGGCCGGAGAGGCGAAGGTGAACGGGGAGACGCCGGCCGGCGGGGCCGAGACATCGGCCCGCACCGCGCAGCGGGGCACGGCCACGGAAACCGGCGCGTCCGGACACACGGACCCGCCGGGTGCCGCGGGCGCCCGTGGCCCGCGGGGAGCCGGGGAGCCGGAGGAGACGGAGGAGACGCGGCCGTCCGAGGGCCTGCGGAGCTTCCGGCGGGACCGGCGGCACAAGATGTTCGCCGGGGTCTGTGCGGGGCTGGGCCGCCAGTGCGACATGGATCCGGTGATCTTCCGCATCACGCTGGCCGTGCTGTCGGCCACCGGCGGCATCGGCCTCATCTTCTACGGCTTCGCCTGGCTCTTCGTCCCGTACGACGACGAGGACGAGAACGAGGTCCGCAAGCTGCTCACCGGCCGGGTGGACGGCCAGGCGCTGGCGGCCGTGCTGTTCGCGCTGGTGGGGTGCGGGGTCTTCCTGTCGATGCTGAACAACGGCGGTGTGCTGACCTTCGCCGTCGTCCTCTCCCTGCTCCTCGCGGGCGCGGGGTACTGGTCGCAGCTGCGCGGCGCTCCCGACCCCGATCCGCTGGCCGTGCAGGCCGTCGCCGACGCCCCGCCGGAGGCCCAGGCGCCGCCCGCGCCCGCCTCCTACTCCTGGTGGCGGGACCCCATCGTCAAGGACGGCACCCACGTCGGCGGCACCGGCTATCTGTGGGGCCCGGGCGACTCGCGCGGCGACGACATCGCGATGACCGTGAGCCTCAGCCTCGACGAGTACCCGCACGGCCGCGAGGCGCGGGGCGTCCCGCGCGAGGATCCGCCCAAGCCGCGCGGCCCGCGCTGGATCGGCGGCTGGGTCTTCCTGCTCGCCCTCGTCGCCGGCGGCCTCGGCACCGGGCTCACCTGGGACCGGCACCCGCTGGGCACCAGCCTGCAGACCGGCTTGTCCTGCGCGCTCGCCGTCTTCGGTCTCGGCATCGCGGTCAGCGCGTTCCTCGGGCGGACGGGAGCGGGGTCGGTGTTCCTGGCGGTCGTCACGGCGGCGCTGCTCGCCGGCTCGGCAGCACTGCCCAAGGACATCGGCACGCAGTGGACACGGACGACCTGGCAGCCGGTCGCGGCGGCGGAGATACGGGAGAGGTACGACCTCGGCACGGGCGTCGGCACCCTGGACCTGTCCCGGCTGGACCCGGCCGAGGGACAGACACTGATCACGTCGGCCGAAGTGGGCGTGGGACGGCTGCGGGTGATCGTGCCGCCGGATGTGACGGTGAAGGCGGACATCGATGTGGGAGTGGGCGACATCCAGTTGCCGGGCGACAAGGCGCAGGACGTGGATGTGGCACCGGGCAAGCACCAGCAGGTGACGCTGAAGCCGAAGGCCGGCACGGAGAGCGTCGGCACGATCGATCTCGACCTTCGGGTCGGGATGGGACAGGTGGAGGTCAGCCGTGCTGCGTCATGAGTTCCAGCCGGGGAGGCTCGTCGCCGGGTTCTTCCTCGCCGTCGCGGGCGTCGTCTACGCGGGGGACGCGGGCGAGGCCTGGGAGGCACCGTGGTTCGTGATGTTCCCCCTCGTGGTGGGCGGGCTCTGCCTGGCCGGCGCGGCGGGCGCCCTGGGCCACTCCATACGTCGCCGGGGCAGGGCCCGGCGACGGCCGCGCGAGCCCCGGTCGACGCCTCGGGTCTGACGGCCGGCCCGGTCCTCCGAGCCGGGGCAGACGGGTGGGGTCCGCTCTCCGTGCCGGTTTGCCCCGGCTTCCCTCCCGAGACCTCCCGCCGGCTACGGGTGATCCCCCGCCCGCTCTCGTCGCCGTGCGCGTCGGGCGGCGTCCAGCGAGAGGTAGGGGGCGCCGGCGAGAACCAGGGGGGTCCAGGCCATGAGGTAGGCGAGGTCGTTGCCGTAGTAGTACGGGTCGGACGCCCAGCTCACGGTCAGCCACAGGCTGAGCGAGATCAGCGCGCCACCGAGGGCGGCGAGGCGGGCGAAGAGGCCGAGGAGGGTGCCGATGCCGACGGCGAGTTCACCGATGGCGATGGCGTAGCCGAAGCCGACGGGGCTCTTCAGGGCGAGGTCGACCAGGGCCGGGAGAGCCGAGGAGTCGCGCACGGTGCGCATCATGTCGCCGACCGATCCGGAACCGCCGTCCCGCAGGAAGGCGCCGTCGGTGAGTTTGTCCAGGCCGGCGTAGACGAAGGTGACGCCGAGGAAGACGCGCAGGGGGAACAGGGCGTAGTGGGTGGCGGTGTCCCGCCAGGTGACGCCACGTGCGGACGAAGTGCGGGTGCCCGGACGCATACCGTGAGTCATCGCCGATCGTCGCCTCTCGCCCGCCCTGCCGTGACCCCTCATCAGACGATACGTACGAAGGAGAGGCCCCGTTCACTCATGTTCCGGCCGGTTCCCGAAGCCGCGGCCCGCCTACGCCCCGTGGTCCTCCGTCGCGTCGACCGACTCCGCTCCCGTCCTCTGCCCGGTCCCCTGCGCCTACTCCGTCACCTCGATCACGTACGGATTCGTCTCCACGCCCGCGGCGGTCACGACCTGCACGGTCACGCGGCCCGGCTCGACGTCGACCGGTACGGGCACGGTGAGCAGGGTGTCGGTGGGGTTGCTGAACCCGCCGGTCACGGGCACGAGTGGCACATGGACGTGCACCGCCCCGATCCGTACGGCCATCCGCGACAGCCGGTCGGCGCCCTGCGCGCCCGGCGGGACGAAACCGGCGCCGCGGATCTCGATGTCCTCGCCGGTGCGGATCGGCGCGTCGAGGTCGCCCGCCTCCCGGGCACGGACGACGGAGAGGATGACGGGACGTCCGCCCTCGGAGTATTTGCCGGCGAGGTAGGTCGCGGCCGAGATCAGGACGACTGCCGCGAGACCCCAGGGCAGGTCGGGCAGTTGGTCCGGGCGGCGGGCCAGCCGCACCGCGCCGAAAACGAGGGCGACGGCGCTGATCACGACGTACTGGAGGTCGGCGAAGCTGCCCCGGCCGGCGTCGTCGGTGAGCAGATCGGCGGCCCGGGGACGGTCCGCGCGGATCTTCTGCAGCCGCTGGGCGAGCACCCGCAGCCCCACCACCCGCCGCACCAGCACGGCGATCGTGCACACGACGGCGAGTACCGTCACCACGCCGGCGCCGCGGGCGAGTTCGAGTCCGGCGATCAGCTCGTCACGCTCGTCGTGGTCCGAGGCGGCCGCCAGCTGCCCGGCCAGGACCAGCACCGCGTAGGCCAGGAACAGCACCCAGGCAGCGGCCACGGCGCGCGACGTGGACAGCCGGTTGTCCTCGCCGATCACCGGCGCCAGCGCCCCGCCGCGGGCCCGGTGGAAGAAGGAGGCCGCCGTCAGCGCCGCGGCCACCACCAGCGCGGCGAGCAGCCCGGCGGTGCGGGCCGCCGTCCAGCCCGCGCCGATCGCGGTGAGCGCCTGCACCAGCAGCAACACCAGGACCAGCGCCCACGCCGTGATCGCCGTACGCCGCCACAGCCGGGCCAGCCAGGCCCCGCCCTCGGCGCGGCTCCGCTCGGCGACGAGCTGGGCGGACTGCGTCAGTTCGTCGGAGACCCACTGCCGGGTCGCCGACGGGGAGTGCGCGACCGCCGCGGGCAGCCCCTGTCCGGCCGCGAACTCGTCGCGTCTCAGCAGGAACGCGGCGACGGCCCGCCGATGCCCCTCGCGTGCCCCGTGCGGGCAGTCCCCGCAGGTGCAGCCGCCCGCGTGGACGACGCCCCCGTACGTTCCGGGCTCCGCACCCTGTCTCGCCTCCTGCACCGCCACGCCCGACGCCCGCCCTTCCCTGCCACCACCCTGCGACGCCCGTACGGCGCCGCCGTACAACTCCTCCGCGACGACAGCGAATTGTGCCCTACACCAGGGCGTCCACGTCCGGCACGTCTGGTCAGGGCGGGTGAAATCGTGACCATCGCGTTGACCCGGCGGGGAGGCTTTCGGTATGGCCGAGATCGTCCAGGGGCCGGGCGGGTCTCAGGTCAGCAGGTCGGGTTCGCGGCGGCTGATGTCCTGCCACAGCGGCTGGTAGTTGATCCAGGCCACCAGGTCGCCGCCCAGCTGTTCACGGGTCACCACCGCCGCCCTGTGGTCGATCAGCACCGGCCGGCCCGCCGCCTGTGCGGTCAGCTGCACCTGGCAGGACCGCTCCATCGTCAGGAACCACCAGGCCGCCGCGTCGACCGAGTCGCCGACGGTCAGCAGTCCGTGGTTGCGCAGCACCAGGGCCTTGCGGGAGCCGAGCGCGGTGGCGATCCGGCGGCCCTCCTCGGTGTCGACGGAGACACCCGTGTAGGCGTCGTAGAGGGCGTGGTCCTCGTAGAAGGCGCAGCTCTCCTGGGTGATCGGGTCGAGCAGGCCACCGAGGGCGGCCAGGGCGCGGCCGTGCACGGAGTGGCAGTGGGCGACGGCGACGACGTCCGGGCGGGCGGCGTGCACCTGGGAGTGGACGGTGAAGGCGGCCTGGTTGACGTGGTAGCGGCCCTCGACGACCTGTCCGTCGGCGTTGGCCAACACCAGGTCGCTGACGGTGACGTGCTTGAACGGCAGGCCGAAGGGGTTGACCCAGAAGCAGTCGCTGAACTCCGGGTCGCGTGCCGTGATGTGGCCGGAGACGCCGTCCTCGAAGCCAAGCCGCCCGAAGATCCGCAGGGCGCCAGCCAGCCGTTCCTTGCGGTGCCGGCGTTCGTCCTCCACCGAGTCGTGCATCGGCGGCATGGCGAACCGGAGCCGGTCGGTGGGCAGGGGCGGGGGCGGAGTGGGCCGGGGCGTCCCGTGCATACGTCCTCCAGCGCTGGGTGGTTGCCGGGTTGCGGTACGGGGCGGAAGGTACCGTCGGTTCAGCGCACGTGGCCAGGCCTTGTCCGACACGCGCGCGTCACAGTGGAAACCGGACAGAAGATGTCGGATTTCGACGCCACACTCGTCGTATGGCAGGAATCGAGAACTGGGGAGCCTTCTCCCGCGCCGAACCCGAACTCGCGAGGACCGTCGAGGAGCGCTTCGGCGCCTTCACCCATCACATCCTCGCGACGCTCCGCAAGGACGGCTCGCCCCGCACCAGCGGTCTGGAGGTGGGTTTCGGCGGCGGTGAGCTGTGGCTCGGGATGATGCCGGGCTCGCTCAAGGCGCTGGATCTGCGCCGCGACCCGCGGTTCGCGCTCCAGGCGAATCCCGGCGAGGGCACCGGGATGGGCGGGGGTGACGTGCGGATCAGCGGGCGGGCGTTCGAGGTGACGGACCCGGAGGCGAAGGCCGCGTACACGAAAGAGGTGGAACCGCCGGAGCCGTTCCACCTCTTCCGCACCGAGCTGACGGAGGTCACACGGACCTACGTGGAGGACGACGAGTACCTCGTCCTCCAGGTCTGGAAGCCCGGCGCTCCCCTGCGCACGATCAAGCGCACGTAGGGGTCACGCGCACGCGGGAGTCACTCCCACTCGATCGTCCCCGGCGGCTTGGAGGTGACGTCGAGGACGACCCGGTTGACGTCCCGGACCTCGTTGGTGATCCGGGTGGAGATCTTCGCGAGGACGTCGTACGGCAGCCGCGACCAGTCGGCGGTCATGGCGTCCTCGGAGGAGACCGGGCGCAGGACGATGGGGTGGCCGTAGGTGCGGCCGTCGCCCTGGACGCCGACGGAGCGGACGTCCGCGAGCAGGACCACCGGGCACTGCCAGATGTCGCGGTCGAGACCGGCCGCGGTCAGCTCCTCGCGGGCGATGGCGTCGGCCTCGCGGAGCAGGTCCAGCCGCTCCTTGGTGACCTCGCCGACGATCCGGATGCCGAGGCCGGGGCCCGGGAAGGGCTGGCGCTGGACGATCTCGTCCGGCAGGCCCAGCTCCTGGCCGACCATCCGGACCTCGTCCTTGAACAGCTTGCGCAGCGGCTCGATGAGCTTGAACTCGAGGTCCTCGGGCAGGCCGCCGACGTTGTGGTGGGACTTGATGTTGGCGGTGCCGGTGCCGCCGCCGGACTCGACGACGTCCGGGTACAGGGTGCCCTGGACCAGGAACTCGACGGCCGGACCCTCGTCGGCGATGATCTCGGCCTGCGCCTGCTCGAAGACGCGGATGAACTCGCGGCCGATGATCTTCCGCTTCTCCTCGGGGTCGGTGACCCCCTTGAGGGCGTCGAGGAACCGCTTCTCGGCGTCGACGACCTTCAGCTGGACGCCGGTCGCGGCCACGAAGTCCTTCTCGACCTGCTCGGTCTCGCCCTTGCGCATCAGGCCGTGGTCGACGTAGACGCAGGTCAGCTGGGAGCCGATGGCCTTCTGGACCAGGGCGGCGGCCACGGCGGAGTCGACGCCGCCGGACAGGCCGCAGATCGCGCGCTTGTCGCCGACCAGCTCGCGGATCGCCTCGACCTGCTCCTCGATGACGTTGCCGGTCGTCCAGTTCGGCTTCAGGCCGGCGCCGCGGTACAGGAAGTGCTCCAGCACCTGCTGTCCGTGCGTGGAGTGCATGACCTCGGGGTGGTACTGGACGCCGTAGAGCTTCTTCTCGTCGTTCTCGAAGGCGGCGACCGGGACGACGTCCGTGGAGGCCGTGACGGTGAAGCCGTCGGGGGCGGCGGAGCAGGCGTCACCGTGCGACATCCACACCGCCTGCTCCTCCGGGGTGCCCTCGAAGAGGGTGGAGGACGAGCGGGAGACGTGCAGGTCGGTGCGGCCGTACTCACGGGCGCCGGTGTTGTCGACGGTGCCGCCGAGGGTCTGCGCCATCAGCTGGAAGCCGTAGCACATACCGAAGACGGGGACACCGGACTCGAAGAGCTGACGGTCGAGCCGCGGAGCGCCCTCCTCGTACACCGACGAAGGGCCGCCGGAGAGGATGATCGCCGCCGGGTTCTTGGCGAGGATCTCGTCGACGGGCATGGTGCTCGGGACGATCTCGCTGTAGACCCGGGCCTCGCGGACTCGACGGGCGATGAGCTGGGCGTACTGCGCACCGAAGTCGACGACCAGGACGGTGTCGGGGGCGGCGGCAGCGGGAGTCGCTGATGACACGGGGTGCCTTCCGGCGGTTGGGCTGGTCCTTGTGCTTGTCGATTCTACCGAGACGGCCATGGACGACGCCCCGTCGCATGCTCCGATCACGGCCACGGCCGGGCGGGTGTGACGAACGCCGCTTGGAAGTGCGCCCGGCGCCCCTGCATACTGGGCGCCATGCTCACGCACCCGACCTTCCTCTTTACCTATGGCAACCGGCCCGCCGGCTGCCATGGTCGTGCTGCTTGAGCTACTGACAAGCGACTTCCCAGGCGCCCCGGGCCGACAAGGTCCGGGGCGCCTGGCGTTTCTCCGGTTCCTGTCGGCTCCGGGCACCCCGTCCCACGCCCGCCCATCGTGATGAGGAGCCCCACATGACCGCCACCGCAGCGGAGAAGACCGGCGCGCGCACCGTCGAGGCCGCCGATGTGATCACCGGCGCCCGTGAGCGCATCGATTCCCTGGACGACCGGATCATCGGTCTGATCCAGGAACGGATGGCCGTCTCGGCCGTCATCCAGCAGGCGCGGATCCGCTCCGGCGGCCGGCGGGTGAACCTCTCGCGCGAGATGGAGATCCTCGGCCACTACCGGGACGCGCTGGGCAAGCCGGGCACGGCGCTCGCGATGACGCTGCTGGAGCTGTGCCGGGGCAAGATCTGAATCCCCGTTCCGTGTACGTACGTACGCATCGGTTCTCACCCGTACGGCGCGTGACCGTCACGCGGGCCGCTTCGTTGGTCCCGGTGTCCGTGCCAGCCAGGGGCGGGCCCGAAAGAACCACGCGTGGCTCGCTGGAGCGATGAGGCGTACGGATCGTGCCGTATGTCGTGGGACCTCGCTCCAGGGAAGTGACCGGACGGCAGGGGACAGCAGCCCGGTCACCCAAGAGACGGCCGGCTCCGGGGACGCCCGGGGCCGGCCGGCGGAATCGAGCAGCCCCGTCCCCGAGCGGCCCGGGCCCCGCATCCCACAGGCCCCGCAGACCTCGCGAACCCGCGAACTCCGCGTCACCTCACACGTGCGGCGCACCCCCCGGCGCCGCGTTCCAGGCACCGGCACGGCCCTGACGCCGGTGCCGGCCGATGAAGGGCCCCGGGGCTCCGTCCCGCGGGGCCCTTCGTTCCGTCCGGGCAGAAACCCCCGCGAGAATCCCCTCAGCACCCCGCGGGAATCCCCTCACACCCCGCGGGAGCCGTCCCCGCACGCTCTCGCCGAGCTGTGAAGCAGCGGCGGAGCCCAACTCCGGGGGGCACATCGCGGGCAACCCGCGGGTAACCCGGCAGGCATCCACATGTGATCCAGGCCACATAAGAATTCTGTGAATCCGAGGACAACCATTCACAGGACTCACGGATCAAACCTGCCGAACCAAGGGTCACACCGTCGCGCCCCACACGCGGACCCACCCCACGCATGCTGCGTCGTCGCAGCACCGGACATCTCGAGGTCTTCATGAAGCTTCGCCGCGCCCTGGTCGCAGCAGCCGCGACGGGAGCGATAGCCCCGCTCGCGCTGCTCTCGGCGCCGGCCGCGTTCGCCACCGGGGGCACGACGTCCCCGACCGCGAGCGCGTCCGCGACGGAGACGGTGTCCGGGTCCCCGTCGCCCACGGCCTCCGCCTCGGCCACCGAGACCGAGCCCGCGCCGAGCGGTTCCGTCACCGGGACGGCGAGCGGATCGGCCCCGGCGCCGACCGGGTCCGCCTCCGCCTCGGCGACCGCCGGCCAGTCCTCGCAGTCCCCGTCGCCGTCCCCGTCCGGCTCCACGTCGGTCTCCCCCTCGCCGTCGGCGAGCGAGTCCGCCGGCCCGGCGGACCCCGAGCTCTGCGCCGGCCCGGACAACGACTCCGTCGGCCTCAGCGAGGACCTGCGCAGCGGTCTGTCCGGCCTGGCCGAGACGATCGTCGCGGGCAGCGGCTGGGAGGACTTCTCCTTCGACGTCTCCAACCGCGGGGACGAGGAGATCCAGAACATCGTGCCGCTGATCGGCGTCGCCGCGGTCGGCTGGGACGAGGAGGACTACTCCGGTGACATCACGGTCCAGGTCCGCGACAAGGCCAGCGGCTCCTGGCAGACCATCGCGAACACCGGCGGCGAGGGCGGCACGTTCCCGGCGTTCTCGCTGGGCGCGGGCCAGTCCGTCTCGTTCCAGATGCGGCTGAGCGTCAGCGGTGAGGTGCCGGACGCGCTCGGTCTGACCGGCGGGTTCGCGCAGTACGCGGACGACGAGGGCTGCTGGATCGCCGACGACCCGAACGGCTGGATCTACTTCTTCGACATCCTCGCCGCCGGCTCCGACGCCGGGGACCCGGGCGACGCCGAGCCGCAGACCGGTGGCATGGCCGACCTCGACGAGGTCAACTCGGTCCAGGCCACCGGCAGCCTCGCCGAGACCGGTTCCAGCTCCGCGCTGCCGCTGATCGGCCTGGTGGGCGGTTTCGCCGTCGTCGCCGGTGCGGGCGCGGTGTACGCGGTGCGCCGCAAGAAGGCCGGGGCGTAAGCCGCAGCGGCCGTACCGGCCAAGAGGGACCTGCGCTCGGAGGGGGGCGCAGGTCCCTCTTCATGTCCGGCGGGGCTCAGACCCCCTGCATCATCGGCGGCTCAGGCTCCATCGGCGGCTCAGGCTCTTTCGGGGCCGCCTCCTCCGTCAGCAGTTCCTGCCCCTCCACCACCGGTTCCTGCTTCCTGGGCGGCACCGCCGGCATTCCCAGGAACGGCAGTCGCAGCGCGCCGAACGCGTCCGCGGGCACGGCCGGTCGCCTCGGCTCCACCGGCGTCAGCCGCTCGTATGCCGCTCCCGGCTCCGGACGCGGGTCGGCCTCGCCCTTGTTCGGCCAGTACGCCATCGCCCGCTCGGCCTGCGCGGTGATCGTCAGCGACGGGTTGACGCCGAGGTTGGCGGAGACCGCGGCGCCGTCGACGACCGAGATGCCCGGGTGGCCGTAGAGCCGGTGGTACGGGTCGATGACCCCGGTCTCGGGGGAGTCGCCGATCGGGCAGCCGCCGAGGAAGTGCGCGGTGAGCGGAGTGCCCATCAGCTCGCCGACGTTCGACCCGGCGAAGCCGTTGATGGAGGCGGCGAGTGCCGAGGCGCCCTCCGCGGCGGCCTTGATCTGCTTGGGATTGGGGGCGCCGTGGCCCTGGCGGGCGGTGAGCAGGCCCTTGCCGACGCCGGACGGCTTCAGATACGTCGTCAGGGAGTTGTCCAGCGACTGCATCACCAGGCCGATGATCGTCTTCTCCGACCAGCGGTGGTTGGACAGCGAGCGCAGCGCGAGCACCGGATGGCGGACGGCGTGGCCCAGCCAGGCCAGGACGCGGGAGGAGCCCTCGGCGTAGGGGACCTGGAGGATGGACAGACTGCCCATCGAGTTGGAGCCCTTGCCGTAGCGCACCGGTTCGATGTGGGTGTTCTCGTCCGGGTGGATGGAGGACGTGATGGCGACGCCGCGGGTGAAGTCGGGCTTCTGCCCGCCGCTGACCTTGCGGTAGCGCCGATCGGTGGTCTGGGCGCCGACCAGGGCCTCGGAGTTGGTGCGGGTGAGCATGCCGAGCCGGTCGGATATGCGCGGCAGCCGGCCGTCGGCCTTCATCCGGTGCAGCAGGGTCTGGGTGCCGTAGGTGCCGGCGGCGAGGACCACCTTCTCGGCCGTGAAGACACGGCCCTTGCCCTTCTTCCTGTCGTCGGTGGGCAGGGTGGCGACCGCGTAGCCGCCCCGGGAGTCCTCGGTGACGGACACGACCGTCGTCATGGGGTGGACGACCGCGCCCGCCTTCTCGGCGAGGTGGAGGTAGTTCTCGTTGAGGGTGTTCTTGGCGCCGTGGCGGCAGCCGGTCATGCACTCGCCGCACTCGGCGCAGGCCCTGCGGGCCGGTCCCGCGCCGCCGAAGTACGGGTCGGCGACCTCCTCGCCGGGCCGCGCCCGCACGCTGCCGTCGGCGTCCTTGCCGTCGCCGAAGAACACCGCGACGGGCGCCGGGTGGAAGGTGTCGCCGACGCCCATGCGCCGTGCGGCGTCCTTGAGATGGACGTCGGAGGGGGTCATCGTCGGGTTGATCCGTACGCCGAGCATGCGCTTGGCCTGGTCGTAGTACGGCCCGAGTTCTTCGTGCCAGTCGGTGATGTGCCGCCACTGGGGGTCGTCGAAGAAGGGTTTCGGCGGAACGTAGAGGGTGTTGGCGTAGTTCAGGGAGCCGCCGCCCACGCCCGCGCCCGCCAGGACCATGACATTCCCGAGCAGATGGATGCGCTGGATGCCGTACATGCCGAACTTCGGCGCCCAGAGGTAGTTCTTCAGGTCCCACGAGTTCTTCGGCAGGGTGTCGCGGGTGAAGCGGCGGCCGGCCTCCAGGACGCCGACCCGATAGCCCTTCTCGGTCAGGCGCAGGGCGGTGACGGATCCGCCGAAGCCGGAACCGACGACGATGACGTCGTAGTCGTATGGCACGTGCTCTCCTCGTTGAGAACTGCCGGTGAGGGGCCCGGCGCGGCGGGCCGGGCCCCGGTGGCCGGGCTCTAGCGGAAGCGGAACGCCTTCATCAGACGGAGGCTGCGGCTCATGAAGGCCGCGTACTTCTCGTCGTCCATGCCCAGCGACGGCGCCATCGGCAGCAGCCGCTGGTGCGCGATCGTCTGGGCCTCCGTGTACTTGAGGATGCCCTCGGCGCCGTGGCGGCGGCCCAGGCCGGAGTCCTTCATGCCGCCCATCGGGGCCTGGGCGCTGCCGTACGCGGGCGCGTAGCCCTCGTTGACGTTGACCGTGCCGGTGCGCAGCCGGGCGGCGACGGCCCGGCCGCGGCGGGCGTCCTTCGTCCACACCGATGAGTTCAGGCCGTACGGCGTGGCGTTGGCGTGCTCGATCGCCTCGTCCTCGGTCCGGAAGCGGTAGAGGGAGACGACCGGGCCGAAGGTCTCCTCGGTGCACACCGTCATCGGCTCGGTCACGCCGTCGAGGATGGTCGGCTCGTAGAAGTACGGCCCGACGTCCGGGCGGGCCACCCCGCCCGCCAGCACTCTCGCGCCCTTGGCCACGGCGTCCTCGACATGCCGCTGGACCGTCTCCAGCTGGCGTTCGCCGACCAGGGAGCCCATGTCGGCCCCGTACGCCAGTGACGTGCCCAGCCGCATGGCCCTGGTGCGGGCGGCGAAGCGCTCGGCGAAGGCGTCGGCGATCGACTCGTGGACGTACAGCCGCTCGATGGAGATGCACAGCTGGCCGGCGGAGGAGAAGCAGGCGCGGACCGCGCCCGCCGCCGCCTTCTCGATGTCGGCGTCTTCCAGGACCAGCATGGCGTTCTTGCCGCCGAGTTCGAGGGAGACGCCGACCAGCCGGGCCGCGGCGCCCTGGGCGACCTCGCGGCCGGTGCGGGTGGAGCCGGTGAACGAGACGTAGTCGGCGTGCTTGACGACCTCCGGGCCGACGACCGGGCCGTCGCCGAGGACGACCTGGAAGACCTCGGCGGGCAGTCCGGCCTCGATGAGCAGGTCACGGGCCCACAGGGCGGTCAGGCAGGTCTCCGTGTCCGGTTTCATCACCACGGCGTTGCCCGCGGCGAACGCGGGGAGCGCGTCGCCGACGGACAGCTCCAGCGGGTAGTTCCAGGGGGCGATCTGGCCGACCACACCGCGCGGGTGGCGCAGTTCGACGACCTTCGTCAGGGTCGGCACGGCGCCCGCGTGCCGCTTTGGCTTCAGATAGGCGGCGGCCCGGCGGCCGTAGTGGCGGGCGGCGACCGCGACGGCCTGCACCTCCTCGTGGGCGTGCAGCCGGGCCTTGCCGGTCTCCAGCTGGATCAGGTCCAGCACCTCGGCCTGGCGCTCCAGCAGCAGATCGTGGAAGCGGAGCAGGGCGGCGGCGCGGTCGCGGACCGGTGTCCGCTCCCAGACCGGCTGCGCGGCGCGGGCGGCCTGGAACGCCTTCTCCACGTCCTCGGGCGACGACTCGGGCAGGTCGGCCAGCTTCTCGCCGGTGAACGGCGTGTGGTTCGCGG
Source organism: Streptomyces sp. (assembly GCF_035645055.1). Lineage (GTDB taxonomy): Bacteria > Actinomycetota > Actinomycetes > Streptomycetales > Streptomycetaceae > Streptomyces. Next base: position 195,507 of record NZ_DASQNH010000064.1, read on the forward strand.
TCCGTCCCGAGCCGACCACGCCCTTGGCGAGCTGGGCCACCAGCTCGGGGGTGACCACGTCGGCGGCGGTGCGCACGCCGGGCGGGGCGGGGGCGACGGGGTTGGTGCCGGTACCGGCCTTCTCAAGAGCCTGCGCGTCGGTCATGAGGCGCAGGGTATGCCGCGCCGCACGCTTTGTGTACCCGTCGGTAATGCGGATTCACCGACCGCACACATGCCGCCAGCGATTACTGGCAAAAACCCACTGATCAGGGGCGTTGTGCGGTCGATGACGAGGTTGCGAGGTCGAGGCGGTCACGGACGCCCGCGAACACCGCCATGCCCTCCTTCTCCTCCGCCGCGCCCTCGGGCATCTCGACGCGCAGCTCGTACAGCCCGCCGTCGTCCGTGCGGACGAACAGCTCGACGACACGCTTCCGGAGGCCCTCGTCTCCGAAGGTGCTGTCGGACCGCAGTGCCTCCCAGCCCTGGAAGGTGGTGGGCGTGTTCCGCGTCCTCGCGTTGCCGAAGAACTCGAAGGTCGCCGCGTGCTGTTCCGCCTGACTCATGAGGGTTCCGGGCGCCTTGTCCCACTTGGTCAGGCGGACCTGGACGGCACCGTCGGCGGCGGCGTACTCCACCACGCGGGGCTGGAAAGCCGCGCTGCCCTGGCGGGCGAACTCCTCGTAGCCGGGAGGGAGGGCGAAGGTCGCGCCCATCTGCTTCTCGCGGTGAGGGGTCCAGCCGCCGAGGGTGGACCCGCCGGTGGGGCTGGGCGTCGGCGAGGGGGAGCCGGCCGGGCGGCCGGTCGTGGCGCCCTTCGCGTGGTCCCTGGCCGCGCCGCCGTCCAGGCCGGTGAACAGCGGGACGCCGAGCCGTAGGGCGCCGGCCAGGAGACCGCCGAGGAGGACGACGAGGACGGCGCGACGGCGGAGGAGGCGCCGGACGAGGGGACGCCGGACGGTAGGGCGCCGGACGAGGGGAGGCCGGACGGTAGGGCGCCGGACGGGCTCGGGTCCTGTGACGGCTACCGGTCCGGGAGCTGCCCCCAGTGGGATCGTCCTGATGTCGTCCCCGAACTCCGCCAGCGCGGAGGCGTCCTGGAGAGCGGGGCCCCGCGACGGCGTCGGCCACCCCGGTGGCCGTTCCTCCGGCTGGCCCTCCGTCCGCTCCCCCGGCGGTTCCCCCGGTTCCGCCTCGCCCGCCGCCGCCTCCAGGGCCGCCGCGATCTCCTCCGCGTCCGGACGCAGAGCGGGGTCCTTCTCCAGCAGCCGGACCAGGAGCGGACCGAGGGGTCCGGCCCGCTTCGGCTCGGGCAGGTCCGCGGTCAGGATCGCGGCGAGCGTCGACGCCGGCGCCGTACGGCGGAACGGGGACCAGCCCTCCACGGCGGCGTACAGCAGGACGCCGAGGGACCACAGGTCGGAGGAGGGACCCGCGCCGCGACCGGACATCCGCTCGGGTGCGACGAACTCCAGCGAGCCCACGAACTCCCCGCTGGCGGTGAGGGAGTCCTCGCCCTGGACGTGGGCGATGCCGAAGTCGGTGAGGACGACCCGGCCGTGCCGGCCGAGCAGCACGTTGGCGGGCTTCACATCGCGGTGGACGATCCCGACGACGTGCGCGGCGCGCAGCGCGCCGAGGACCGCGAGGCCGATGCGGGCGGCCTCGGCGGGCTCCAGCGGCCCGCGCCGGAGCGTCTCGTACAGGGACTCACCGCGCACCAGCTCCATGACGATCCACGGCAGACCGTCCTCCTCGACGACGTCGTGGACGGCGACGGCGGACGGGTGGTCGACGCGGGCGGCGGCGCGAGCCTCGCGATAGAGGCGGTGGGCTGCCCGGCGGTACGCCTCGTCCTCGGGATCGCCGGGCAGGCGGGGCTGTTTGACGGCGACCTCGCGGCTCACCAGTTCGTCGTGGGCCCGCCAGACGGTGCCCATCCCGCCGGAGCCGATCCGCTGGATCAGCCGGTAGCGCCCGCCGACCACCCGCCCGTCACGCCGCTGTCCGCCCCCGTCGCCGCCACCGTCACCCATGCCTCGTGCCCGCCCTCGTACACCGCCCTGTCGCCGACGCGGCTCAGAGGTTGTCGATCTCCAGGTTCGCGATGGCCGTCCTGGCCACCTCGCGTCCCCGCTCCGTGAAGTCGCCCTTGCCCGGGTAACTGATGGTGAGCTTGTACATGTCGCCGGCCCTGGTCTTGTAGTAGAAGATCCGCATCTCGCGGGGAAGGGGGTTCTCCGTGTCGTCGGTGTCGTAGACGACCGTGTTCTCGGCCGCGGGGCGGCCCTTGAACGTGGCGTCGTCGACCGGCGCGGTCCTGGGACCCTTCGGCATGTCGACCTCGTAGTCGCCGCTCTCCTCGAAGGTGGCCTCGTCCTCGTACATCTCGGCCTCGGCGGAGCCCGCGATCTCGCCGGTCCTGTCCTCCGACTTCTTGTCGAGGCTGAGGTGGATCCAGATGCTGTCGCTCGGGTCCCAGTACGTCACCCAGTGGCCTTCGTCGGTCTCCTCCGGCGTGGCGGGGAGATAGGCCTCCGGCACCGCCAGCGTGGCGCCCAGCGACTTCACCTGCCGCGTCTTCCAGCCGTCCGGCAGCGGCCCGGCGAACGGCTCGGCGATCACCAGATACGCCGCCACCGCCGCCGCGACGACCGCCGCGCCCAGTCCGATCAGCGTCTTGCGGCCGAGCCGGACGCCGCCCCGGGAGCCGGAGTCGCCGGTGACGGTCACGACCTGCGTCGGCGCGGGCGCGGGCGGGTTCGCCGCCGCCTCCAGCAGGGCACGGACCTGGGCGGCGCCCGGCCGGTGTGCCGGATCCTTCCGGAGCAGGCCGTTGATGACCTCGGCGAGCGGGCCCTGCGCGGAGGCGGGCGGCGCGGGGGTGGCGTTGAGGACGGACTGGAGGGTGGCCGGGGTGTTGCTGCGGCGGAACGGGGAGACGCCCTCGGTCGCCGCGTACAGCACGACACCGAGCGACCAGAGGTCCGCCGCCGGGCCGGGGCGCTGGCCGAGCACCCGCTCCGGGGCGATGTACTCGGGCGAGCCGACGAAGCCGCCGGTGTCGGTCAGGTTGGTCTCGCCCTCGATCTGGGCGATGCCGAAGTCGGTGAGCACGACCCGGTCGTGCCGGCCGAGCAGCACGTTGTCCGGCTTGACGTCGCGGTGCAGGATCCCGGCGGCGTGCGCGGCCTCCAGCGCGCCGAGCACCTCCAGGCCGATCCTGGCCGCCTCGCGCGCGCCCAGGGTGCCCTCCCGCAGGACATCACCGAGGGAACGTCCCTGCACCAGCTCCATCACGATCCACGGCCGGCCGTCGACCACGGCCACGTCGTGCACGTTCACCACCGCCGGGTGGTCCAGCCGGGCCGCGGCGCGCGCCTCGCGGCGCATCCGCTCGAAGGCGTTGGCGCGTTCCCGCTCGGGAAGGTGGTCCGGGACGCGCGGCTCCTTCACGGCGACCTCGCGGTCCACCGTCTCGTCCTTGGCCCGCCAGACCGTGCCCATGCCGCCGTGCCCCAGCTTGGCCAGCAGCCGGTAGCGGCCGGCGATCAGACGCCCGGTACCGGGGTCGGGGTCGGCGTCGGCCTGCCGGGCAGGCTTCCGGGGCTGCTGCGGGGCGGCCTGAACCGGCGCGGCGTACGGGTTGCCGGGGTGCGGCACGGCAGGCTGCGGCACGGCCGAGTGCGGCACGCCGACGGGCGGCTGCTGCGGGTGCGGATGCGGATGCGGCGGTTGCAGCCCGAAACTGGTCGGCTCGTCGGCCCCCTGGCGGGCTCCCCCGTTGTTGCTCATGAGTTCATGCATATCGCGCCAAGCGCTTACGCATCCACCGGGGAGGGCGGGCGGTCACAGAGCCGTGACCCGCGGTGCGGCTTATCTCCCGTTTACCCGGATGCCGGCGGAGACCGACGACGTGACGGTCTCCGTCACCGTCACACCCGGCGTCACACTCGGCGTCGGACTCGCCGGCGGGTCACCGCCTCTGCCGCCCCCGCCGGTCATCAGCAGCGCCGCGGCCGACACCCCCGCCGCCGCCATCGCGGCGACCAGCAGCGCGGTCACCAGCCGGTCGCGCGGGGTGCGCCCGCTCGCCCCGCCCGGCGGGGGCATCCGCCCCGTCTCGCGGAACGCCCGCAGCATCCGCTCGGCCTGTGCCGCGTCCAGCCGCCGCTCCGGGTCGCGCTCCAACAGCCCCGCCACGACGGGCAGGAGCGGCGCCGCCTGCTCAGGTGGCCGGATCTCGTCGTCCACCACCGCGTGCAGGATGCCGCCCAGGGTGTCCCGGTGGAACGGCGACCGGCCGCTGAGCGCCGTGCACAGCAGGACGCCCAGCGACCACAGGTCGGAGGCCGGTCCGGCGCCGGCCCCGGACATCCGCTCCGGCGCGGTGTACTCGGGCGAGCCGACGAAGGAGCCGGACTCGGTGAGCGTGGTGGCGCCCGGGACGTGGGCGACCCCGAAGTCGGTGAGGACGACCCGGCCGGTGCCGGACTCGATCAGCACGTTGGCCGGCTTGAGATCGCGGTGCAGCACCCCGGCCGCGTGTGCGGTGCGCAGCGCGCCGAGGAGATGGACCCCGATCCGCGCCGCCTCGTACGCGTCGACGGGTCCCTGGGTGACGATGCGGTCGGCGAGGGAACCGCCGCTGATCAATTCCATGACGATGTAGGGGCGTTCGTCGTGCACCACGACGTCGTGCACGACGATGACGTGCGGATGGCTCAGCCGGGCCACCGCGCGGGCCTCCCGCAGGATGCGGTCGCACTGGCGCCGCGCCTCCTCGGGGGAGAGGGACGCGTCCTGGGCGATCTCCTTGACCGCCACCCGGCGCCGGAGCAGCTGATCCGTGGCCCGCCAGACGAGGCCCATGCCGCCGCGTCCGAGCAACGCCTCCAGCCGGTATCGCCCCGCGATCACCCGGCCGTCCGTCCGCTCGGTGCTCATGCGCCCATGATGCCCCAGCCGGAGGCGCCGCCTCCGGGGCGAAAGACGCAGGTTGGCCGACAACCGACGGTCCGTCAGCGACGTTCGGCCATGGGGGCCGGGGCACGGCCGCCCGGTCAGCTGTGGCCGGGCCGCCAGCCGCGCAGCACCGTGTCGAACTGCTGCCGGGTGGTGTCCCAGTCGGTCGCCGGTCCGGACATGTAGATCGCGTACTCGACGCCGTCGCGGCTGAGGTACATCAGGTCGACGGCGCGGCGCGGGCCGACGTATGTCCCGGGGTCCTTCTCCAGCGCGGTCCAGGTGTACTCCCACAGGGAGCCCTCACGGTCCCGGTAGAGCTTGTCCGCCAGCCCGACCCGCCGGTATCCGGCGAGCCGCCGGACCTGCTGCTCCAGGTCCACCTGATGGTCGTACGCGTTGTCGAAGTCCGGCGAGAGGTCGACCGCGACACGCAGCAGATGCACTCCGCCGTCGGGCGAGTAGTCGACCTGGGTCAGCTGGCCGTCGTCGCCGTACACACTGCGCTCCCAGTCCTCGCCCGGCAGGGAGAGGCCGAAACCCACCGGGTCGTCGACCCGGACCCAGCCGTCGGGCAGGGCCGCCGTGGAGCCGCTGCCGGTGGGGGTGGGGTGCGGCGAGGCGGAGGTGCCGGCCCGGGTGCCGCCGCCCCAGGTCTGCCACGCCGCCGCGGTGCCGCCGCCGACGATCGCGGCGAAGGCGACGACGAGCGCCAGCGTCCGCAGCCGGCGGCGCCGGGTCCCGGGCACCGCGGGCGCGGTGGCGTCCGGCCGGGTGTGGGCGCGCGTGTCGGCCACCGTCGGACGGGGCCCCACCGGGCGGGTCACCTCGTACGCCGCCACCTGCGGGCGACGCCCCTCGGCGGCCTCGGCGAGCAGCCGTTCGGCCTGCGTCGAGTCGGGCCGGGCGGCGGGGTCCTTGCGCAGCAGCGCGGCGATGACGGGCGTGAGCGGACCGGCCTGCCGGGCCTCGGCGAGTTCCTCCTCGACGATGGCCTGCATGGTGGACAGCGGGGAGGTGCGGCGGAACGGCGAGGTGCCCTCGACCGCCGTGTACAGGGTCGCGCCGAGCGCCCAGAGGTCGGAGGCGGGGCCGGGGTCGTGGCCGCGGATGCGCTCGGGGGCGAGGTAGTCGACCGAGCCGACGACCTCGCCGGTGCGGGTGATGGTGGTGTCGCCCTCGATCTGCGCGATGCCGAAGTCGGTGAGCAGCACCCGGCGGTCGTGGGCGAGCAGGACGTTGCCCGGTTTGACATCGCGGTGCAGCACCCCGGCGGTGTGGGCGGCGCGCAGGGCGCGCAGCACCCACAGGCCGATCCGGGCGGCCTCGGCGGGTTCGACCCGGCCGTCCGCCTTGACGGCGTCGGCGAGCGAGCGGCCCTCGACCAGTTCCATCACGATCCACGGGCGGCCGTCGTGTTCGAGCACGTCGTGCACGGTGACGACCGCTGAGTGGTTGATCCGGGCCGCCGCGCGCGCCTCGGCGCGGGTGCGGGCCAGCAGGACGGTCCGGTCGCTCTCGGAGACGTAGAGCGCCGCGGTCAGCTCCTTGATGGCGACGGACCGGTGCAGCACCTCGTCATGGGCGCGCCACACCCGGCCCATGCCGCCGCTGCCGATGGCGCCGTCGAGCCGGTAGCGGCCCCCGAGGAGCAGGCCCTGCATCTGATTCACGTTTCCCCGCAATGCTCTTGACAGGGTCAGCGTAAGGAGCGGCCACCCTCCGGGGAACCACGGGGGCGCCACGGAGACCGCACTGTGACGGTTGTCGCTTTCGGTGACGGACGGGAACCGTTCGGCCGATCCCGGTGACACCAGGGCCAACGCCGCCCCTCGACTGGGTGTTCAGCCGGTGACCTGGTAGGTCGCCGCCGCCTGTTCGTACAGCCGGGACACCTCGTCGCGCTCCGCTTCCGGGCCGCGCAGTTGCAGCACGTGATAACGGCCGCCGACCAGAATGGCGAGGTTGCGCACGAACAGTTCCTCGCCGTCCTCACCGGTCCAGGTGTACTGCCCCTCGGCCATGGTCCGTCCGCCGACCTGGATCGACTTCAGGCCGGTGGCGCTGGCCCACGTCGACTCCCGGTACGGCCGCAACTCCGGCTCGCGCTCGCGCTGGTACGCCATCGGGTCGTCGCCGTACTCGTCGGCGGCGTCCCGCCCGGGGACGACGATCAGCTCGAAGTCTCCCTTGGTGTACAGGACCTGGCCGCTGCCGTTCTTCGGGCTGCGCTGCCAGCCCTCGGCGACGGCGACCCGGAAGCCCTCCTGGTCGGTGCGCAGGGTGAAGCCGTCCGCGACCTCCGGGCCGGTGGTCTGGGTGTGGGTCGAACCGGCGGATCCGGACGGGGCGTTGCCGGCCGGCTCGCCGGCGGACGGATCCCCGGCGGCGGGAGCGCCCTGGCCGGAGCCGGCCCCGCCGCTCGCGTCGGCCGTCCGACCGGGCGCCTCGCTCACCTGCCCGGCCGCACCGGTGCGCTCGGCCCCGTCCGCCCCGCCGCTCTCCTCGGCCTTCGGCATGAACAGCATCGCGTACGCGATCGCCGCGCCCAGGCCGAGCAGCACCAGCAGAAGGAGGGCACGGCCGAGACTGCGCGGCGAACGCCCCTTGTCCCTGCCCCGCTTGTGCCGCCCGTGGTGCACGGGAAGCCCGGCACGCCGCCTGCGCACCAGCTCGCCCCGGCGGCGTACGACCGGCAGCCGGCCGGTGCCGACGGGCGGTGCGGCGACGACGTGCACCCCGGCCTCCGGCTCGGGCGCCGAGCGCACCAGGGAGCGCAGCCAGCCGCGCAGCTCCTCGAAGTCCAGCCGCTCGGTGGGGTCCTGCCGCAGCAGCGACTCGACCACCGGGCGCAGCGGACCGCACTCCTCGGCGAAGGCGGGCGGCTCGGAGCACACCAGCTGCACCAGCTCGGCCGTCGACTCCTCGGGATACGGGGCGTGCCCCTGGACCGCGCGGAAGAGCAGCGCGCCCAGGGCCCACAGATCGGTGGCGGGGCCGATGGGCGGCGCCAGCTGCCAGTTCTCGTGCACCGGCCCGGCCTGCTCGGGCGCCCAGCGCTCCGTGACCGGCCCCACCACGGCCATCCGCGCCTGCCGGGCCCGCTCGGCGGCGAGCGCGGTGTCCGGACCGCGACGCGGGGGCTCGGCGGCCACCGGCTCGTCCCAACGGCCGCCGGCCGGCCCGTCTTCGCCGCCCGGCGGAAGGCCCGTACGGCCGTACGGAGGGGATGTCTGGTGGATGCCGGGCCCGTGGGCGTGACCCTGGGGCCGGTCCGGGCGGGGGGACGCGCCGTGCCACGGGGCCGGACGGACGCCGTAGGGGTCGGCGATCTGGCCCGGCGGGGTGGTGGCGTCACCGGGTGTGCGGGGAGCGCCCGGGACACCGGTCCCCTGGGCCGGGGTTCCGGGGCCGGAGGCGCGGCGGGCGCCGGGCAGGGCCGCGCGGTCGCTCTGCTGGGCCTCCTGGACCCGGGCGGCGGCGCGGGCCCCCGCGCGGTAGGCGGCGATCGCCCCGGCCCGCGCGGCCCTGACGTCCTCGCCGCTCTCCGGTGCCCTGCGGGCCGGCAGCGCCGATCCGCCGGGCGTGCCGGTGCGGTTGGCCGGGTCCGCGCCCGGCAGTCCGCCGGCCGTTCGGGCCTCGATCGCGGCCCGGCGCGCGGCCTCGGGGTCGGGGCCGGGGGCGGGTGAGCCGCCGGCCGGGCCGGGGAGCGCACCGCGCCCGGCCTGGCCGCCGCCCGGCGCCGGGATCGCGGGGCCGCCGGTCCGCCCGTGCTCACCGCTCCAGGGCCCGTCCGCCGGGCCGTCGCCCTCCGGGGTCTCCTCGGGCGGCACCGGGTCGTACCCGCACAACGCCTCCTCGGCCGCGCCGACGGCGAGACCGGTCAGCATGACCCGGCCGTCGTCGCAGACGAGCACCGTGCGGGCGGTGATGTTGCGGTGCACCCAGCCGTGGGCGTGCAGCACCCGCAGGGCCATGAGGACGTCGGAGGCGACCTCGGCCGCCCGGTACGGCGTCAGGGGCTGCTCGGCGAGCAGCGCCGACAGCGGCCGGGCGGGCACCAGTTCGCTGACTATCCACAGCGAACCGCCCTGGGCGAAGACGTCGAAGACCTGGTCGAGCCGCGGATGGTCGGGGATGCGGGCCGCGGCCTGCGCCGCCTCCACGGCGCGCCGCACCGCGGGGTCCGCCGGCCGCCGCACAGCGCCCGCGCCGGTGCGTCCCGGGGCCGGCCGCCGGGTGCCGCGGTCGCGTGCCGTGAAGCCCTCGGGCAGCCCTTCGGCGTCCAGCACCTCCGCTTCGACGACCTCCGGCAACGGCACCTGGCGGACCAGGACTTCCTGCCCGCTGTAGGTGTCGAAGGCGCGGGTCTCGGCGAGTTCGTACTCGTCGGCCGGCGGCAGTGGCAGGCGGTAGCGGTCGGCGAGGACCCGTCCCGCATAGTCGTCCACGTTGCCTCCCCCGGCCGCCCTGCTGTCAGTTCCGTTCGCCCGGCGTCCCGTTCCGATCGATCCGGACACGTCGGTTCCGGATGCGCACGGTTCGCAAGCACTCACGATACGTGCCGGAGGCAACCCGTACGGAGGGGATGGGAGATATCACGCCCGCGAACCGACGGCGATGCCGGTCACGCCTTGGGTTCGAAGGTCTTCGTCAGTGTCTGCCAGGTGATCCTGCGCGACTCGCTGCCCCACTTGGCGGCCTTGGCCGTGTACATCAGCGCGTACCCCTGGTCGTCGTCGACGACGAAACCGCGGTCGACGGACCGGTACTTCGTGCCGCCGTCCACGTAGGTGAACTCCCAGTCGGCCGCGTTCCAGCCGCGGTAGCCCACCTTCTCGATGCGGATCCGGTCGTACTGCGAGCGCACCATGTAGCGCTCCTGGTTCTTCCAGTCCGCGACCGGGTCGCTCTTGGGCGTGGTGGTCCAGCCGATGAGCAGCTTCTGGCCGTCGGGGCCCGTGAAGCGGTCACCGGCCGCGTCGGACGACTGGTACTTCCAGCCCTTGGGCAGGCCGATCGAGTAGCCCTGCTCGCCCTGGTGGGTGGAGTCGGCGGCGATGTCGTCGTCCTTGCCGGAGCCCTTGCCCGACTCCTTCCCCGGGTCCTGGCCGGGGGAGGCGTCGGAGCCGGTCGCGCCGTCGGTCGTCGGGGCGCTGGGCGTGCCGTCCGGTGTCGCGTCGGCCGACCCGGTCGCCGCGCCGTCCGTGTGCACGCCGCCGCTCGGGTCCTCCTTGGTGCCGGCGTCCGCGCTCGCGCCCGCGGCCGCCTTGTCGCCACCCGTGCGGGACTGATCGGAGCCCTCGTCGCCGCCGAGGGTGAGGGCCAGCACCACGCCGAGCACGGCGACGACCACGGCGACCGCGATGACGATCAGGGTCCGCCGGGGCACCACGTCGGTGAGCGGCGCCCGCGGCACGGGCCGCGGCGGCAGGTCCGGCGGGGTCATCACGGGCCAGCCGGAACCGCGGCCGGCGGCACCGCTGTTCACCGCGCCGCTCGCCGTGCCACGGGAGCCCGGCGTGTTCCCCGCCGAGGCGGAGACCGCGGTGGCCGGGCTGCCGGAGGAGGTGCCCGCCGCGGAACCGGTCGCCGCGCCGGTGCCGGAGCCGCCGCGGGTCGCCGCCGCCGTGCCCGCCGCGACGGCCGCCTTGCGCGCGGAGCGCAGCGCGCCGCGCAGTCGCTCGGCCGCCTCCTCGCCGCGCCTGCTCCCGCCGGTGGCCGGGGCGTCCGGCTGCGCGGGCAGCGGCACGACCCTGGTGGCGTCGGGGGCCTCCGGCTCGGACGGCTTGCGGTGGGGGGCGTTGATCACGGCCTTGAGCATCGCCCGCGCGCCCGCGTCGTCGAGCCGCTGGGCGGGGTCCTTGGAGAGCAGGCCGTAGATGACGTCCCGGAGGGGTCCCGCGTTCTTCGGCTCCTCCAGGGGCTCCGTCATCACCGCGGTGAGCGTGGCGATCGCGGACCCCTTGTCGTACGGCGGGGTGCCTTCCACCGCCGCGTAGAGCAGGCCGCCGAGGGACCACAGGTCGGCCGCGGGGCCGGGCTTGTGGCCGCGGGCGCGCTCCGGGGAGATGTAGGAGGGGGCGCCGACGAGCATGCCGGTGGAGGTGATGGACGGGTCGCCCTCGACCTGGGCGATGCCGAAGTCGGTGAGCACGACCCGGCCGTCGTCGGCGATGAGCACGTTGGACGGCTTCACGTCGCGGTGCAGGATGCCCTCGCGGTGGGCGGAGCGCAGCACGTCGAGGATGGCGAGGCCGACCTCGGCGGCGCGGCGGGGCTCCAGCAGGCCGTCCTCGCGGATGACCTCGGCGAGCGACTTGCCCTCGACCAGTTCCATCACGATCCACGGGCGGTCGTCCTCGTCGACCACGTCGTAGACCGTCACCGCGCTGGTGTTGCGGATCCGCGCGATGGCCTTGGCCTCGCGCAGGGTGCGCGTGATCAGCCGGCGCTTCTCCTCCTCGTCGATGTTCGACGGGAACCGCAGCTCCTTGACGGCGACCGTCCGGCCCAGGGTCTCGTCCACGGCCCGCCAGACCGTGCCCATGCCCCCGCGGCCGAGCACGTCTCCCAGCCGGTACCGCCCGGCGAGGAGACGCTCGCTGTTGTCCTGACGAGTCTCCTGACGAGATGTTCCCGCCCGCTCCGCCTCCGACATGCGTCCCCTCATGCAACCCGCCCTGACAGAGCCTCCATTGTCCCTCACCCGACAAGTGCCCGACGCCCAGGGTGGCTTCCCGCCCCGCGCGCCGCGGGTTCTGTCCCCGCACCCGTAGAACGAGCCGGTTCCGAACAGAGATCCCGATTTGCGGCACTCGTTCGAGTGAAACAGACGATGCACGCCGGGGAAACAGCCGGAGTACACGGATTTGAGGGGTTCTCAGCGCGGATTCGAAGGACTCCCGGAGCGGGCGGCGGAGCCCGGCGCCTACAGCGGCACGATGTCCGGCGCGCCCAGCCGCGCCGCGTCCGCCGTGAGGTCGTCGGGCTGGCGCTGGGACTCACGTTCGGCCTCGACCCGCTTCTCGTAGTGCATGACCTCGCGTTCGGTCTGGTCGTCGTCCCAGCCCAGCACCGGGGCCATCAGTTCGGCGGCCTCGCGGGCGCAGCGGGTGCCCCGGTCGAAGGTCTCGATGGAGATACGGGTGCGCCGGGTCAGCACGTCGTCCAGGTGCCGGGCGCCCTCGTGCGAGGCGGCGTAGACGATCTCGGCCCGGAGATAGTCCTCGGCGCCCGGCAGCGGATCGCCCAGCGAGGAGTCGGCGGCGATGAGGTCGAACACCTCCTCGGCCAAGGAGCCGTAACGGTTCAACAGGTGCTCCACCCGCACCACATGAAGCCCGGTGCGCTGGGCGATGCGCGCCCGCGCGTTCCACAGCGCGCGATAGCCCTCGGCCCCGAGCAGCGGGATGTCCTCGGTGACGCACTCGGCGACCCTCAGGTCCAGCCCGTGCACCGCCTCGTCGACCGCGTCCTTGGCCATGACCCGGTACGTCGTGTACTTGCCGCCCGCCACCACGACCAGCCCGGGCACCGGGTGGGCGACGGTGTGCTCGCGCGAGAGCTTGCTGGTGGCGTCGGACTCGCCGGCCAGCAGCGGGCGCAGGCCCGCGTAGACCCCCTCCACGTCGTCGCGGGTGAGGGGCACCGCGAGCACCGAGTTGACGTGCTCCAGCAGATAGTCGATGTCGGCGCTGGAGGCGGCGGGATGGGCCTTGTCGAGGTCCCAGTCGGTGTCGGTGGTGCCGACGATCCAGTGCCGCCCCCAGGGGATGACGAAGAGCACGGACTTCTCGGTGCGCAGGATCAGCCCGGTGGTGGAGTGGATGCGGTCCTTGGGCACGACGAGGTGGATGCCCTTGGAGGAGCGGACGTGGAACTGGCCGCGCTCCCCCACCATCGCCTGGGTGTCGTCGGTCCACACACCGGTGGCGTTGACGATCTGCTTGGCGCGGATCTCGTACTCCCCGCCGCCCTCGACGTCCTGCACGCGCGCGCCGACGACCCGTTCGCCCTCGCGCAGGAAGCCGGTCACCCGCGCGCGGTTGGCGGCCTTCGCGCCGTACGCCACGGCGGTGCGCACCAGGGTGGCCACGAAGCGGGCGTCGTCCATCTGGGCGTCGTAGTACTGCAACGCGCCGACCAGGGCGTCCTTCTTCAGACAGGGCGCCACGCGCAGGGCGTGACGGCGGCTCAGATGCCGGTGCAGCGGCAGGCCCCGGCCGTGGCCGCGGGCCATCGACATGGCGTCGTAGAGCGCGACGCCGGAGCCGGCGTAGAGCCGCTCCCAGCCCTTGTGCTGGAGGGGATAGAGGAAGGGCACCGGTTTGACCAGGTGCGGGGCCAGTCGCTCCAGCAGCAGTCCGCGCTCCTTCAACGCCTCGCGGACGAGTGCGAAGTCGAGCATCTCCAGATAGCGCAGGCCGCCGTGGATCAGCTTGCTGGACCGGCTCGACGTGCCCGACGCCCAGTCACGGGCCTCGACCAGGCCGGTGGACAGTCCGCGGGTGACGGCGTCCAGCGCGGTGCCCGCGCCGACCACGCCGGCGCCCACGACCAGCAGGTCCAGCTCGCGCTCGGCCATCGATGCCAGTGACTCGGCGCGCTGCGCCGGCCCCAGAGTCCCTGTCCTCACCGCTGCCTCCCGCTCATCGCGTCGCGTCGGCCGCACCCGTGGGGCGAGCCCGGTTCGGTATGCCTCTGCGTATGCCTCTGCCCAAATTCTGACCGCGATGCCCGACTCCAGCCACCACTCGCCCCCAGCCTGTGGACAACACTCACAGAAACACTCACCGAAACTCGGGCCCCCAATCCCACAAATCGGTCATATTTACTCCTAGTCTGACATTGCGCTCGCTCGTTCTGTCCACACGGCTTGCGCACCTGTCCCGCTTCGGTTACTGGGAAGGACGGGCCCACGCCATGCCCGCAGATCTCGCCGTCATCGGACTCGGCCCGCTCGGCCTGCCGCTGGCTCAGGCCGCCGTCGCCGCCGGCATCCCCACCGTCGGCTACAAGACCGGCCCGGAGCCCGGCTCCCTCAGCCCCGCCGAACTGCGCCGGATGCTCTCGGGGGGCTTCCGGCACGCCGTCGGCCCCGCCGAGCTGGGCCGGGTGCGCACCGCGGTCATCTGCGCGCCCACCCCGCGCGCCGCGGACGGCGGGCTCGACCTCGGCCAGGTGGAGACGGCCGCGCGCACCCTGGCCCCGCGGCTGCGCCCGCACACCACGGTCATCCTGGAGTCGCCGGTGCTCCCGGGCGCCACGGAGGAGTTCCTGCGCCCGCTGCTGGAGGAGGGCTCGGGGCTGCGCGCGGGACGCGACTTCCACCTCGCCTACTCCCCCAGCCGGGTCGACCCCGGCAACCGCGCCTTCACCCCCGCCAACACCCCCAAGGTGATCGGCGGCCTCACCCCCGCCTGCACCGAGTCGGCCGCCGCCTTCTACGGCCGGCTCACCGACAAGGTGGTCCGCGCGCGCGGGACCCGCGAGGCGGAGGCCGTGCAGCTGCTGGAGACCAACTTCCGGCACGTCAACATCGCCCTGGTCAACGAGATGGCCGTGCTCTGCCACGAGCTGGGCGTCGACCTGTGGGACGTGATCCGCTGCGCGGAGACCAAGCCGTTCGGCTTCCAGGCCTTCCGCCCCGGCCCCGGCGTCGGCGGCCACGCCGTCCCGCAGGACCTGATCGGCCGGGCGGGACGCGGGCTGCGCATGGTGGAGCTGGCCCGGCAGGTCAACGACCAGATGCCCCGGTACGTCGTCCAGCGCGCCGCCGCGCTGCTCAACGAGCACGGCAAGTCGGCGCGCGGCGCCCGCGTACTGCTGCTCGGCGTCGCCTACAAGCCCGACCTCGGCGACCAGCAGGAGACCCCCGCGCACGAGATCGCCGTACGGCTGATGGAGCTGGGCGCGTCCATCAGCTACCACGACCCCTATGTGCCGTCCTGGAGCGTCCTTGACCGCCCGGTGCCCCGCGCGGACTCCCTCTACGAGGCCGCCGCCGACGCCGACCTGACCATCCTGCTCCAGCAGCACCGCACGTACGACCTCCAGGGCCTGTCCGTGAAGGCGCAGCTGCTGCTGGACACCAGGGGCGCGACCCCCACGGGCGCCGCGCACCGGCTCTGAGGGAGTGCCCGCGCGGGAATTCGCTGGTGGCCGGATCCGGTGCGCCTGTTAATCTTCGGCGTCCTCGTCGCACAGCCGTGCGCGGACTCCGCTCGTAACACCGTCCCGTGGGGGGATTCCTGTCATGACCCAGTCACTTCCGCCGCAGCCGACCGACGGCAACCCGTTCGCCCAGCAGCCGGGCGCCGTTCCCCCGGCTCCGGTCGCCCCGGCCCGCGGCGGCAACGTGGCCCTCGGCGTGGTCACGGCCGTCGTCGTGGCCCTGGTCACCGCCGGCGTGTACGGCGCCGTCGTCGGCGCCACCGAGTACGAGATCGGCTACGCCGCGGTCGGTGTGGGCTTCCTCGTCGGCTTCGCGACCGGCAAGATCGGCGGCTCGAACCCCGTGCTGCCGGTGATCAGCGCGGTCCTCTCGCTCGGCGCGGTCTACCTCGGCCAGCTCATCGGCATCGCCGTGCTCAGCGCGGACCTGCTGGGCGTCTCCGCCACCGAGATGTTCACCGAGAACTTCAGCCTGCTCACCGAGGCCTGGAAGGAGACGGCCGACGCCATGACCTTCCTGTTCCTCGCCATCGGCGGCGTCGTGGCGTTCTCGGGCGCGAAGAAGGCGGCCCGCTAGCCCGTCCGGGGGGGAAGCGATCCGCGCGAAGGGCCCGTCCACCGGAAGTGGACGGGCCCTTCGTCGGCGTACGGCTGCTTACCGGCTGTGCTGGGAGTCCGCGACCGTGACCTCGACCCGCTGGAACTCCTTCAGCTCGCTGTAGCCGGTGGTGGCCATGGCGCGGCGCAGGGCGCCGAAGAAGTTCATGGAGCCGTCCGGGGTGTGGGACGGGCCGGCGAGGATCTCCTCGATGGTGCCGACCGTGCCGAGGCCGACCTTCTTGCCGCGCGGCAGCTCCTCGTTCACCGCCTCCATGCCCCAGTGGTGCCCCTGGCCGGGCGCGTCGGTCGCGCGGGCCAGCGGGGAGCCCATCATGACCGCGTCGGCACCGCAGGCGATCGCCTTGGGCAGGTCGCCGGACCAGCCCACGCCGCCGTCCGCGATGACGTGCACATACCGGCCGCCGGACTCGTCCATGTAGTCACGGCGGGCCGCCGCCACGTCCGCGACCGCGGTCGCCATCGGCACCTGGATGCCCAGCACGTTGCGCGTGGTGTGCGCGGCGCCGCCGCCGAAGCCGACCAGCACACCCGCCGCGCCGGTGCGCATCAGGTGCAGGGCGGCGGTGTACGTGGCGCAGCCGCCCACGATCACCGGGACGTCCAGCTCGTAGATGAACTGCTTCAGGTTCAGCGGCTCGTGCGAGGACGACACGTGCTCCGCCGACACCGTCGTACCGCGGATGACGAAGATGTCCACGCCCGCGTCCACCACGGCCTTGGAGAACTGCGCCGTGCGCTGCGGGGAGAGCGCGGCCGCGGTGACCACGCCCGAGTCGCGCACCTCCTTGATGCGCTGCCCGATCAGCTCCTCCTTGATGGGAGCCGCGTAGATCTCCTGGAGTCGGCGGGTGGCCGTCTCGGCGTCCAGGCCGACGATCTCGTCCAGCAGCGGCTGCGGGTCCTCGTACCGCGTCCACAGGCCTTCGAGGTTGAGCACGCCGAGGCCGCCCAGCTCGCCGATCCGGATCGCCGTGGCCGGCGAGACGACCGAGTCCATGGGGGCCGCCAGGAACGGCAGCTCGAAGCGGTAGGCGTCGATCTGCCAGGCGATCGAGACCTCCTTCGGGTCCCGCGTACGGCGGCTGGGGACGACGGCGATGTCGTCGAAGGCGTACGCCCGGCGGCCGCGCTTGCCGCGCCCGATCTCGATCTCAGTCACGTGTGTGGCCTTTCCCTGATGCGTTTCAGCGCCTTCCAGTATCCCCGACGGGTACGACAAGGGCGGCCCCGGAGTTCCCGGAAGCCGCCCCGACCGAGCCTGGTGACTACTTGCGGCTGTAGTTCGGCGCCTCGACCGTCATCTGGATGTCGTGCGGGTGGCTCTCCTTGAGGCCCGCCGAGGTGATCCGGACGAACCGGCCGTTCTCCTGCAGCTCCGGCACGGTCCTGCCGCCGACGTAGAACATCGACTGGCGCAGACCGCCCACCAGCTGGTGGACGACGGAGGACAGCGGGCCGCGGTAGGGCACCTGGCCCTCGATGCCCTCGGGGATCAGCTGCTCGTCGGAGGCGACGCCCTCCTGGAAGTAGCGGTCCTTGGAGAAGGACCTGCGGTCGCCGCGGGTCTGCATGGCGCCCAGCGAGCCCATGCCGCGGTACGACTTGAACTGCTTGCCGTTGATGAACATCAGCTCGCCCGGCGACTCCTCGCAGCCCGCGAGCAGCGAGCCGAGCATCACCGTGTCGGCGCCCGCGACCAGGGCCTTGGCGATGTCGCCGGAGTACTGCAGGCCGCCGTCGCCGATGACCGGGACACCGGCCGCGCGGGCCGCCTGCGCCGCCTCGTAGATCGCGGTGACCTGCGGGACGCCGACGCCGGCGACGACCCGGGTCGTACAGATCGATCCCGGTCCCACCCCGACCTTGACGGCGTCGGCACCCGCGTCGACGAGGGCCTGGGCGCCCGCGCGGGTGGCGACGTTGCCCCCGATGACGTCGATCGAGGTCTCGGCCTTGAGCTTGGCGACCATCTCCAGCACCGCGCGCGAGTGGCCGTGCGCGGTGTCGACGCCGGAGTCGACGTCCTCGCCCACGCCGACCGCTGCGCCGACGACGAGGCGGCCGTCCGCGTCCTTGGTCGCGTCCGGGAACTGCTCCGTCTTGACGAAGTCCTTGACCGTGATGAGGCCACGCAGCACACCGGCCCCGTCGACCAGCGGCAACTTCTCGATCTTGTGGGTGCGCAGCAGGTGGAGGGCCTCGTCGCGGCGGATGCCCACATGGCCGGTGACCAGCGGCATCGGCGTCATGACCTCGCGCACCAGCCGCCGGGCGTCGGTCGCGAACCGCATGTCGCGTTTGGTGACGATGCCGAGCAAGCGGCCGTCCTCGTCGGTGACCGGGACGCCGCTGATGCGGTAGCGGCCGCAGACAGCGTCGGCCTCGCCGATCGTCGCGT
>NZ_DASQNH010000065.1:0-147335 GCF_035645055.1 Streptomyces sp.
GGCTGCCCTCGGCGGGCGTTCACCGCGCGCCGGGCGGGCGGCTGCCGGCGCCGTCGCTCTGCACCGGTGGGTGGCGGTCGCCGCCGGGCGGCACAGATCGGCGCCCGAGCCGGCACCGCCCCGCACCCCTGGGGTGCGGCCGGTGCCGCCGTCAGACGCCGGTGTCGAGCACGGCCTCGTACGGCAGCAGGCCGAGTCGCTTCGGCGGGCGGCTGCCCTCGGCGGGCGTTCACCGCGCGCCGGGGGGAGAGAGGCGGCCGTCATCGTCGGCCGCACGCACCGGGCGGGCGGCCGCCGGCGCCGACGGCACAGGTCGGCACCGCAGCCGGCCCCGCACGCCCACCGGTGTGCGACGCCGCCGTCACGCCCCGGTGTCGAGCACGGCCTCGTACGGCAGCAGGTCGGGCCGTTTCGGCGGGCGGCCGTCGCCGGAGGAGCGGCCGGTCAGCCGGCGCCCGATCCACGGCAGCAGATGCCGCCGGGTGAAGCGGAGGTCGGCGACCCGGCGGGTGACCCAGCCGGGCGGCGCGGTGACCGGCGGCGGAACGTGCCAGTCCGGGTCCTCCGGCTCGTAGCCCAGGGTCTGCCAGACCGCCTCGGCGACCCGGCGGTGCCCGTCGGACGTCAGGTGCAGCCGGTCCACGTCCCACAGCCGTGGGTCGGCCAGCGAGGGCGCGGCGTACAGGTCGACGACGAGCGCGCCGTGCCGGGCGGCGAGCTGGTCGATACAGGCGAACAGTTCCTCCATGCGCGGCCGGAACCGCTCCAGGACCGGCCCCTGCCGGCCGGGACTGCGCATCAGCACCAGCTGCTCGCAGGCGGGCGCCAGCCGCTCCACGGCCTCCTCCAGCAGGCCCCGCACCCGGCCCATGTCGCACTTGGGCCGCAGAGTGTCGTTGAGGCCGCCGACCAGGGTGATCACATCGGCGCCCATCGCGGCGGCCACGCCCACCTGCTCCTCGACGATCTGCCCGATGAGCTTGCCGCGCACCGCCAGGTTGGCGTACCGGAAACCGGGCGTGCGGGCGGCCATCCGCGTGGCGAGCAGATCGGCCCAGCCCCGGTAGGTCCCGTCGGGCATGAGGTCCGACATGCCCTCGGTGAAGGAGTCACCGACCGCGACCAGGCTGGCGTGCGTGGGAGGGGAGTTCTTCTGCATGGCGGCACCGATGGTATCCCGAAGCACATACCCATCGGTCGGTCCCCCCCCCCCGGAGCGGGCGCTCAGGCCCGCTGCCCGAACAGCTCCCGCAGCACGTCCTCCATCGTCACCAGCCCGGCCAGCCGCCCGTCGGCGCCCAGCACCGCCGCCAGGTGGGTGCGGCTGCCGCGCATCGCGGTCAGGACGTCGTCCAGCGGAGTCGTCTCCCGCACCCGGGCGATGGGCCGCATGTCGCGCAGCCGGAACGGCACATCGCGCGGGGAGGCGTCCAGGGCGTCCTTCACATGGAGGTAGCCGACGATCCGGCGGCCCTCGTCGACCACCGGGAAGCGGGAGAAGCCCGACCGGGCCGAGAGGCGTTCCAGCTCCTCCGGGGTGACGCCCACGCGCGCGTAGACCACGCGTTCCAGCGGCACGACGACATCGCGCACCGGCCGCCGGCCCAGTTCCAGCGCGTCGCGCAGCCGCTCCTGCGCCCGGTCGTCGATGAGCCCGGCAGCACCGGAGTCCTTGACCAGCCGGGCCAGCTCGGCGTCCGAGAAGGTCGACGTCACCTCGTCCCGGGTGTGGATGCCCAGCAGCTTCAGCAGGGCGTTGGCGAAGGCGTTGACCGTGAAGATCACCGGGCGCAGCGCCCGCGACAGCGTCACCAGCGGCGGACCGAGGAGCAGCGCGCTGCGCACCGGTTCGGCGAGCGCGATGTTCTTCGGCACCATCTCGCCCAGCAGCATGTGCAGATACGTCGCCAGGGTCAGCGCGATGACGAACGACACCGCGTGCCCGGCACCGCTCGGCACGCCCATCGCGTGGAAGGCGGGTTCCAGCAGATGCGCGATCGCCGGTTCGGCGACCACACCCAGGACCAGTGTGCACAGGGTGATCCCGAGCTGCGCCGCCGCCATCAGCGCGGACACGTGCCGCAGACCCCACAGCACGCTCTTGGCCCGCCGGTCGCCCTGCTCGGCGTACGGCTCGATCTGCGAGCGCCGCACCGAGATCAGCGCGAACTCGGCGCCCACGAAGAAGGCGTTGACGACGAGGGTCGCCAGACCGATCAGCAGTTGTACGGCGGTCATGCCCGCGCCCCCTTCTGGTCGTCCAGCGGCGCGTGCAGCAGCACCCGCGCCGCCCTGCGCCCGGAGGCGTCCACGACTTCCAGCCGCCACCCGGCGACCGCCACCACGTCCCCGACGGCCGGGATCCGGCCCAGCTCGGTGGCGACCAGCCCGGCCAGCGTCTCGTACGGCCCGTCCGGCGCCCGCAGGCCCACGCGGGCCAGCCGGTCGATCCGGGCGGCCCCGTCCGCCGAGTACAGCGCGTGGCCGTCCACGTCGGTGCCCGCCGGGGCCAGGTCGGGTGTCTCGTGCGGGTCGTGCTCGTCGCGCACCTCGCCGACGACCTCCTCGACGATGTCCTCCAGCGTGGCGACGCCCGCCGTGCCGCCGTACTCGTCGATGATCACGGCCATCGTCCGCCGCCCGGACAGCCGGTCCAGCAGCCGGTCGACGGTCAGCGTCTCCGGCACCAGCAGCGGCTCGCGCATCAGCTCCGAGACGGGCACCCGGGCCCGGCGTTCGGCGGGGACGGCCAGGACGTCCTTGATGTGCGCGGTGCCGACGACGGAGTCCAGGCTGCCGCGGTACACCGGGAACCGGGACAGCCCGGTGGCCCGGGTGGCGTTCGCGACGTCCTCGCAGGTGGCCTGCGCGTCGAGGGCGATCACCTGGACCCGGGGCGTCATCACGTTCTCCGCGGTCAGGTCGGCGAGGTTCAGGGTCCGCACGAACAGCTCGGCGGTGTCCGGCTCCAGGGCGCCCTCCCGGGCGGAGTGCCGGGCGAGCGCGGCGAGTTCCTGCGGTCCGCGCGCGGAGGCCAGCTCCTCGGCGGGCTCGATGCCGAAGCGGCGCACCACGCGGTTGGCGGTGTTGTTGAGGTGGGTGATGAACGGCCGGAACAGCGCGCTGAACCAGCGCTGGGCGTTGCCCACCCGCCGGGCGACGGGCAGCGGGTAGGAGATCGCCCAGTTCTTGGGCACCAGCTCGCCCACGACCATCAGGAACACCGTCGACAGCGCGGTGCCGATCACCAGGGCGATCGACGAGGCAGTGGACGCGGAGGCGCCGAGGGCGCGCAGCGGACCCGCGAGCAGCCGGGCGATCGACGGCTCGGCCAGCATGCCGACCACCAGATTGGTGACGGTGATGCCGAGCTGGGCGCCGGAGAGCTGGAAGGTCAGAGTGCGGACGGCCTTCAGCGCGCCGGCCGCGCCGCGCTCACCGCGCTCCGCCGCGGCCTCCAGGTCGCCGCGCTCGACCGTGGTCAGCGAGAACTCCGCCGCGACGAAGGCGCCGCAGATCAGCGACAGCAGGATGGCCACCAGCAGGAGGAGCACTTCGATCATCGGGTCACCTCCGTCCCATGGTCGGCCAGGGCCGGGGAGTGCGCGCGATGTCGGGTGCTGGGGGGCTCGCCCATGGGTGGACGTTCACATCTTTCATCTGGAGGACCGAGTGATCCGCCAAGAGTAAAAGCTCGGCAAAAAGAGGAGGGAACGCGGTCAGGATTCGGTGAGCGGCTTCACCCAGCGCCGCCACCGCTCCTCCGGCGCGTACCCGGCCGCGTGCCAGGCGTGGTGCGCGGTCTCGTTCCGGGTCAGCACCATCGCGTCCGCGCGGCGCCCGCCGAGCCGTACGAACCGCTCCTGCGCCGCGGCGAGCAGCGCCGTGCCGATGCCCTGCCGGCGCCGCCGCGGATGCACCGCGAGCCGGTAGAGGTGGCACCGCCACCCGTCGAACCCGGCGATCACCGTACCCACCAGTTCCCCCGCCCGCTCGGCCACGATCAGCGCCTCTGGGTCCCGCGCGACCAGCCGCTCCACTCCGTCCCGGTCGTCGCTGATGCTCGTCCCCTCGGCAGCCGTCTTCCAGAAGGCCAGCACGCTGTCGAGAT
Source organism: Streptomyces sp. (assembly GCF_035645055.1). Classification (GTDB taxonomy): domain Bacteria; phylum Actinomycetota; class Actinomycetes; order Streptomycetales; family Streptomycetaceae; genus Streptomyces. The sequence continues at coordinate 4,112 of NZ_DASQNH010000065.1, forward strand.
CGTCCGCCGTCGCGGCCCGTATCCGCAGGTCACTCATGCCGACATCCCACCACGCGGCATCGCGCGGGACGCGGAATTCCACCATGCGGACACCGAGGCCCGAACGCGCCGGCCGCCGCGCTGCCCTCACTCGTGTGCGATGGCCGCCAGTATGTTCATCCGGGAGGCGCGCAACGCCGGCAGCAGGGCCGCCACCACGCCGACCACCGCCGAGCCCACCACGACGGCGACGATCGTGCCCCACGGGATCGCCAGCGCCGTCATGCCCTGCAAGGCCAGCACCTGCTGGGCGCACACCCCCCACACCAGCCCGAGCGCGAGCCCGAGGACCGCCCCGAACACCGCGATCACCACCGACTCCAGCCGGATCATCCGCCGCAGCTGCCGCCGCCCCAGCCCGATCGCGCGCAGCAGCCCGATCTCCCGGGTCCGCTCCACCACCGACAGGGCGAGGGTGTTGACCACGCCGAGCACCGCGATGATGATCGCGAGGCCGAGCAGGGCGTAGACGAGATAGAGCAGTACGGCGATCTGGTCGCGGACCAGCTGCTTGTAGTCCGCCAGGTCCCGCACCTGCACCTGCGGATACGGATCGAGGGTCCGCTCCAGCGCGGCGCGCAGCTCACGGGCGTCCGTGCCCGCCGCGGCGTTCACATAGACGGCGGCGTCCTGGCCGCCCGGCGCGTACCGCTCGACCGTGCCCATGCCGAAGTAGATCCCGCCCGCCGTGCCGAAGCCCTCGGCGGCCTCCTGGTCGGTCAGCGCGCCCACGGTCAGCTCGGCCGTCCGCCCGCCCCGGAACTCGACCGGCAGCACGGTGCCCACCCGCACCCCGTGCTCGCGCGCGAAGTCCGCGTCCATCGCCAGCCGCCCGTCGGCGAGCGCGGACGCCGTACCCCCTCGCGCGTACGTGATGTTGGCGACCTCGTCCAGCCGCGGGTCGTAGCCCGCCGCCGTCGTCTCCACCCGGTCGCCGTCCGGCAGGCGCACCGCGATCGTGGTGAACGCCGAACGCACCATGAGACCGACCCCCTCGGTGCCGCGCACCGCCTCGGTGATCTCCCGCGGGAACGGCGCGAAGTTGGTGTTCTGCACGACGAAGTCCGCGCCCAGCGTCTTGTCGATCTGCCGGTCGAACGACTCCGTCATCGACGCGCTGGCCACCGACATCCCGCCGACCAGCGCGAGCCCCACCATCAGGGCCGCCGCCGTCGCCCCCGTACGACGCGGATTGCGCAGGGCGTTGCGCTGGCTCATCAGCCCCACCGGCCCGAACAGCGCCGGGAACGCCGCACCCAGCACCCGGATCACCGGCCGCACCAGCAGCGGTCCCGCGATGACGGTCGCGATCAAGGTCAGGACGATGCCGACACCCAGCAGCGAGGCCGCCGACCCGGTCTCGGACGCCGCCGCGCAGCCCGCCAGCGCCGCCGCCCCGGCCGCGCCGACGACCGCGCCGGCCACCGCGCGCAGCCGCAGCGGCCGGCCCACCCCGGCGACCTCCGCGTCCGAGAGCGCCGCCATCGGCGACACGGCCGCCGCGCGCCGGGCGGGCAGGTAGGCCGCGACGAAGGTGACGCCGACGCCGACGGCGTACGCCGTCACCGGGGTGGCCCAGCCGATCACCATCTCGGTGGTGTCGATGCTCATGCCGAGCAGGCCCATCAGCTCGATCAGCCCGGCCGCCAGCCCGATGCCGGTGATCAGGCCCAGCGTGGCGCCGATCAGCCCGAGCAGCAGCGCCTCGGTCAGCACCGAGCGGCGCACCTGCCGCCGGTCGGCGCCGAGCGCGCGCAGCAGTCCCAGCTCGCGGGTGCGCTGGGCGATGAGCATCGAGAAGGTGTTCACGATGAGGAACACACCCACGAGCACGGCGACCCCGGCGAATCCGACCATCACGTACTTGATGACGTCGAGGAATCCACCCAGCTCCTCGACGTCCGACTCGGCCTGCTCGTCGGCGGTCCGGTAGTCGTAACGGTCGGTGCCCAGTGCGGCGGCCACCCGCTGCTTCAGCGCCGCGTCGCTCACCCCGGCCGCCGCGTCGACGGTGATGGAGGTGGCCGCCTCCGCGTCGCCGAGCAGCTTCGTCCGGGCGGTCGGCGTGTCCACGAACAGCAGGGCCGCGCCGGGGTTGGTGGTGGTGAAGGTGACGATGCCGACGACCCGCGCCCGGAAGGACCCCGGCGGCGCGATCACGGTCAGGGTGTCGCCGATCGCCACGCCCGCGCGGTCCGCGGTCTGCGAGTCCAGCAGCGCCTCGCCGGGACCGCGCGGGGCGCGCCCGGAGCCGAGTGCCACGGGACTGCGGTCGGTCGGATTCCAGGCGCCGCCGATGGTGGGGGCGCCGGTCGTGGGGCTCACGGCCTCGTTCTCCGCGTCGACGACCGTGATGTTCTCCACCTCGGCCTCCGCACGCGCCGCGGCCACCCCGTCGATCCGGGCCACCCGGCCGGCGAGCGCGGCGGGCAGCGTGGCCGTGGCCCCGGACGGCAACGTCTCGTCGAGGGACTCCTTCGGGCCGACCGTGACGTCGGCCGCGGAGGAGGCGAACAGCCGGTCGAAGGTACGGCTCACGGTGTCCGAGAAGATCAGACTGCCCGCGACGAACGCCACGGACAGGACCACCGCGAGCGCCGAGAGCAGCAGCCGGCCCTTGTGCGCGAGAAAACTCCTGAGCGTCGCCTTCAGCACGGGTCAGTCCTCGTCGGTGGGTCGGCGGGCGCCGGGCGTTCCGCCGGCGGGGGCGGGTCGGCCGGCGCCCGGGGTTCCCCCGGCGCCGGTACGGCGGCCGGGCTCGGTGGCCCGGTCGAACGGTCCGCGGATGACGTCGAAGCGCTTCATGCGCTCCAGCACGGCCTCCGCCGTCGGGCGGGCCATCTCGTCGACGATCCGGCCGTCCGCGAGGAACAGCACCAGATCGGAGTGGGCGGCGGCGCCCGGGTCGTGCGTGACCATGACGACGGTCTGCCCCAGCTCGTCCACGGCCTCCCGCAGGAACCCCAGCACCTCCAGGCCGGCCCGCGAGTCGAGGTTGCCGGTCGGCTCGTCGGCGAAGATCAGCTCCGGCCGGGCGGCGAGCGCCCGCGCGCAGGCCACGCGCTGCTGCTGACCGCCGGACAGCTGCGCGGGCCGGTGCCGGAGCCGGTCCCGCAGCCCGAGGGTGTCGATGACCTGGTCCAGCCACTTCGGATCGGGCCGGCGGCCCGCGATGTCCATGGGCAGGGTGATGTTCTCCAGCGCGTTCAGCGTGGGTATCAGGTTGAACGACTGGAACATGAACCCGATCCGGTCCCGCCGCAGCCGGGTCAGCTCCCGCTCCCTCAGTCCGGTGATCTCGGTGTCGCCGAGCCAGACCTGCCCGGCCGAGACCGTGTCGAGCCCGGCGAGGCAGTGCATCAGGGTGGACTTGCCGGAGCCCGAGGGCCCCATGACGGCCGTGAACCGGCCGCGCGCGACGTCCACGTCCACCGAGTCCAGGGCGAGGACGGTCGTCTCGCCAGAGCCGTACGCCTTGGTCAGCCCGCGGGCGCGGGCGGCGACCGCGTCGGCGGACCCGAGCCCCGGGGCGTGCTCCGCAGCAGGTGTGGACAAAGCTACCTCCAAGCTCGCGGACGGGCGGACTTCCTTGTCCCGGCCGAGCGTAATGTGACCGGCGCACACCGGTACACCTCATCGGACCGGGACGGCCGCCCTTGCCGGTGCTAGCACCCCGGCGCTAGCGTCGAGGCATGGCGAAGACCCAGCTGAACGTGCGGGTGGACGAGGACACGGCCCGGGCCGCCCGCGAACGCGCCCTGGCCCGCGGGATGAGCGTCAACCGCTACATCGAGGAACTGGTGCGGCAGGACGCCGGGGAGGCCGGCCACACCTTCGTGGAGGCCGCCGCCGACTTCATGGAGCGGTACGAGAAGGTGTTCGCCGAGGAGTTCGGCGAGGGCGGTCGCTGATCTCTTGAGCGACGTGCGTATCGACCTGGCCTGGCTGCTGATGCTGGCCGAGCGCAGAACCCCCGGTGACCCGCAGGTCACCGACTGGGGCGCGCTCGTCGCCGCGCTCGCCCGGCACCAGGCCGAGATATTCGACGTCCCCGTCTACGACTCCCCGCACACCCGCGCCGCCGCCCTGCTCCAGCAGCTGATCCACATCCCCGCGCTGGAGCGCTCCAACGCGCTGTTCGCCTCCGCGGTCGCCTACGCCTATCTGATCGCCAGCGGCTTCAAGGTCGTCACCTCGCCGGAACAGGTCCGCGACCTGGCCAGGCTGGTCAAGTCCGGCGAGGCGTCGGTGCACGAGATCGCGCGCGAACTGCGCCACTGGTGCCAGTGACCGAGACGCCTACGAGCCCGCCCGCGCCGGCGGCCGCCAGGCGGTGCCCAGCACGCAGTACGAGGCGGGCAGCACCGGCCCCTTCTCCGGCATCAGCAGCCGCCGGTACGGCCCCAGTTCGAACCCGGCGTCCCGCAGCGCGGCCACCGGGTCCCGGCCCACATGGCAGCCGCCGTTCAGCGGCGGCCACACCGTGCGGTCCAGGGCGCGCTGGGTCAGCCGCATCGCCCGGCCGCCGCCCCGCCCGTGCTCGAAGAACCGCACCTGTCCGCCCGGCCGCAGCACCCGCCGCACCTCAGCGAGCGCCCGCGGGACGTCCCGCACGCTGCACAGCACCAGCGACAGCACCACCGCGTCGAAGCCCTCGCTCTTGACCGGCAGCGCCTCCGCCGCGCCCGGTACCACGTCCACCGGCATCCCGGCGCGCACGGCGGCCTCGACGGCCAGCTGCCGCAGGACGCGCTCCGGTTCGATCGCCACGACCTCGGCGACGGTTCCCGGATAGTGCGCGAAGTTCAGGCCGTTGCCCGCGCCGACCTCCAGCACCCGCCCGGACAGCCCGGCGAGCAGCCGGTCGCGCACCCCGGCCATGCCCATCCGGGTCTCGGCGGCCACGCTGAGCCGGGCGTAGTAGCGGGCGAACAGCGGGTGGTGGACGGGATCCCGCGCCGCCTTGCCGGCACCGGCGAACGGTAGGGGCATGGGGACCTCCCTGAGGGCGGACTGCTCCTTCGGGGATTGTCCCCCGTAACGGCTCCACCGCACCCTCGCCGGCGCACGGACGGCGACACCTCCCGGCACCGCCGCCCCAGCGGCACGACCACAGCGCCACGGCCACAGCGCCACCGCCTCACGGTCACCGTCCCGGCGCCACCGCTCCGGCGTTACCGCCTCAGCGCCAGTGCCCCGGCGCCTCCCGCACCCGGAACGCCTCCGCGTCCCACGTCCCGTCCAGCCGGGGCGCCAGCCAGTCAGGGGCCGCGGCGCGGAAGGCGGCGGGGGCGAGGGAGGCGGCGCCCTCCGGGAGCGCGCCGAGCAGCGGGGCGCCGGAGACCTCGGTGAGGTCCGCGATGTTGCAGCGGCAGGCGAGATCGGGCTCGACGGGCCAGCTGCCGATCACCACACCGGCCAGCTCCACATCACGGCGCCGCAGTTCGCGGGCGGACAGCTCGGCGATGTTCAGCGTGCCCAGACCCGCCGAGGCCACCAGCAGCACCGGCGCGCCGAGCAGCGCGGCCACGTCGGCGAGCGTGCCGCCCGCCGGGTCGAAGCGGACCAGCAACCCGCCCGCGCCCTCCACCAGCACCAGGTCGTGCTCGGTGGCCAGCTTGGCCGCCGCCTCGGCGACGTCCTGCGGATGCACCGGCGCCATCCCGGCCCGCCGGGCCGCCGTCCCGGGCGCCAACGGCTCGGGATAGCGGGCCAGTTCCGTCGCCGTGACGGGGCCGGCGAGCCGGGCCACCTCATCGGCGTCGCCGCGCTCGTCCGGCCGTACACCGGTCTGCGCGGCCTTCAGCACGGCCACCGACCGGCCGGCCGCGAGCGCTGCCGCCGCGACGGCGGCCGTCGCGACGGTCTTGCCGACCTCCGTGTTCGTCCCTGTGATCACCAGGACCGGCATGTCATCCCTCCCGTGCCGCGGCGCACACCGCGCGCGCGATGCGTGCCACATCCGCGTCGCCCGTGACGTAGGGCGGCATCGTGTAGATCAGATCGCGGAACGGCCGCAGCCACACACCCTCGCGCACGGCCGCCGCGGTCGCCGCCGCCATGTCGACGGGGTGGTCGAGCTGCACCACTCCGATGGCGCCGAGGACCCGTACCTCCCGCACTCCGGGCAGCTGGGCGGCCGGGGCGAGCCCGTCCCGCAGACCCGCCTCGATCCGCTTGACCTCGGCGAGCCAGTCCTGGCCGAGCAGCAGCTCGATCGATGCGCAGGCCACCGCCGCCGCCAGCGGGTTGCCCATGAAGGTCGGTCCGTGCGCGAGCACCGGCACCTCGCCCCGCGAGATCCCGTCGGCCACCCGGGGGTTGCACAGGGTCGCCGCCAGTGTGAGATAGCCGCCGGTCAGCGACTTGCCCACGCACATCACGTCCGGCGACACCGCCGCGTGCCCGGCCGCGAACAGCGCACCGGTGCGGCCGAACCCGGTGGCGATCTCGTCGAACACCAGCAGGACGTCGTGCGCGTCGCACGCCTCCCGCAGCACCCGCAGATACGCGGGGGAGTGGAATCGCATCCCGCCCGCGCCCTGCACCACCGGTTCCACGATCACCGCGGCCAGCTCGTGCGCGTGCCCGGCGATCAGCGCGCGCAGGTGATCGGCGTACGCCTCCTCGTACCCGGCGGGCGGCGGGTCCGCGAACACCTGGCGCGGCAGCACCCCGCTCCACAGCTCGTGCATACCGCCCTTGGGGTCGCAGACCGCCATGGGCTGCCAGGTGTCCCCGTGGTAGCCGCCCCGCCAGGTCATCATCCGGCGCTTCTCGGGACGGCCCAGCGAACGCCAGTACTGCAGGCACATCTTGACCGCGACCTCGACCGACACCGAACCGGAGTCGGCGAGGAACACATGCTCGAGCCCCTCGGGCGACAAGTCGACAAGGTGCTTCGCGAGCCGCACGGCGGGCTCGTGGGTGAGCCCGCCGAACATCACATGGCTCATCCGCGCCAGCTGCTCGCGCACCGCCTCGTTCAGCACCGGGTGGTTGTAGCCGTGGATCGCCGACCACCAGGACGACATGCCGTCGACCAGTTCCCCGGAGCCGTCCGCCAGTTTGAGCCGCACTCCGCTCGCCGACTCGACGACGAGCGGTTCCTGCCGGTTCGGCATCGGACCGTACGGATGCCAGACGTGCCGCCGGTCGAGTTCCAGCAGCTCCGGGACGCTCAGCTCAGGCATTGGGCGCGAGGTCCGTTCCGGCACCCCGGCGGCGCACCGCGACCAGATCGGTGCGCGGCTCGCCGGCGGGCACGGCAGCGGCCGTACCGCACACCCCGCCGCCCTCGTGCGACCCGCACGTGCCGCCCTCGTGCGACCCGCACCCGGCACTCGCGTGCGAGCCGCAGCCGCCACCCGCGGTGGCCGCGTGCGACCCGCAGCCGCCCCCGGCCGCCGCGCGGTGCTCCGGCAGCGTCACCTCGCCCGCACCCTCCACCTCGAAACCGGCGTCCGCGATCATCTCCAGGTCGGCCTTGCCGGCCTGGCCCTCGCTGGTGAGGTAGTCGCCCAGGAAGATCGAGTTGGCCAGGTGCAGCGCCAGCGGCTGCATGGTGCGCAGATGGACCTCCCGGCCGCCCGCGATCCGCACCTCGACGTCGGGGCAGACGAACCGGACCATCGCCAGGATCCGCAGGCAGCGCTGCGGGGTGAGGTTCCACTCCTTGGCCAGCGGGGTGCCCTCGAACGGGATCAGGAAATTCACCGGAACCGAGTCCGGGTCCAGCTCGCGCAGCGAGTAGACGACGTCGACCAGGTCCTCGTCGCTCTCGCCCATGCCCGCGATCAGCCCCGAGCACGCCGACAGCCCCGCCGCGTGCGCCTTCTGCACGGTCTCGACCCGGTCGGCGTACGTGTGCGTGGTCGTGATGTCCCCGTACGTCCGCTCGGACGTGTTCAGGTTGTGGTTGTAGGCGTCGGCGCCCGCCTCGCGCAGCCGCTCGGCCTGGCCGTCGGAGAGCAGACCCAGACAGGCGCACACCTCGACGTCCTCGTTCTGCTCCTTGATCGTCTTGATGGTCTCGGAGACCCGGTCCACGTCCCGGTCCGTCGGGCCGCGCCCGCTCGCCACCAGACAGACCCGCTTGGCCCCGCCGGCCAGACCCGCGGCGGCGGCCTGGGAGGCCTCGTCGGGCTTGAGCCAGGTGTACTTCAGGATGCCGGCCTTGGAGCCGAGCCGCTGGGAGCAGTAGGAGCAGTCCTCCGGACACAGTCCGGACTTCAAGTTGACGAGGTAGTTGAGTTTCACCCGCCGGCCGAACCAGTGGCGGCGCACCTTTCCGGCCGCGGCCACCACATCGAGCAGTTCGTCGTCGGTCGTCGCGAGGACGGCCAGCGCCTCCTCGCGGGTCGGCAGCTCGCGCCGAAGCCCCTTGTCCACCAGCGTGTTCAGCAGGTCCATGAGAGCCGATCCTGTCCTACGGAGGTGCCCGTGGCCAAGGAGAGTTCGTACAACAGCGCCACTTCGTCGTGTGTGGATTGCCACATCCTGGCCTGCGGGCCGGGCCGCTAGTGTCTGTCCACTGCCTACAAAATCCCCCGGAGGAGCCATGGCGTTCGGCTGGATCGACGAGCAGGCGGAGCTGCGCCGCCGGGCCGGACTCGTGCGGACCCTGCGGCCCCGGCCCGCCGACTCGCCGCTGCTGGACCTCGCGAGCAACGACTACCTGGGCCTGGCCCGCCACCCGGAGGTCACCGAGGGCGCGGCCCGCGCGGCCCGGGTCTGGGGCGGCGGCTCGACCGGCTCCCGGCTGGTCACCGGCACCACCGAACTGCACGCCGAACTCGAACGCGAGCTGGCCGGTTTCTGCGGCTTCGAGGCCGCCCTGGTCTTCTCCTCCGGCTACGCCGCCAACCTGGCCGCGGTGACCGCGCTGGCTCCGCACGGCTCGCTGATCGTCTCCGACGCGGGCAACCACGCCTCCCTGATCGACGGCTGCCGGCTGGCCCGCGGCACCACCCAGGTGGTGGCGCACGCCGACCCGGACGCGGTGCGCAAGGCGTTCCAGACCCATGACGGGCCCGCCGTGGCGGTGTCCGACACGGTGTTCTCCGTGGACGGTGACGCGGCCCCGCTGGCCGGCCTGGCGGCGGCCTGCCGGGAGCACGGGGCGGGACTGGTGGTCGACGACGCGCACGGCCTCGGGGTGCTCGGGGCGGGCGGCCGGGGCGCTGCGTACGCGGCGGGTCTGGCGGGTGCGGACGACGTCGTCGTGACGGTCACCCTGTCCAAGTCGCTGGGCAGCCAGGGCGGCGCCGTGCTGGGGCCCGCACGGGTGATCGACCACCTGGTCAACGCGGCCCGGACGTTCATCTTCGACACGGGCCTCGCCCCGGCGGCGGCGGGCGCGGCCCTGGCGGCCCTGCGGCTGCTGCGCCGTGAGCCGGAGCGGGCGGAGCGGGCCCGCGCGGTGGCGGGCGAGCTGCACGCCCGGCTGACGGCCGCGGGCCACGCGGCGGTCCGGCCGGACGCGGCGGTGGTCTCGGTGCGCGCGCCGTCCCCGGAGAGTGCCGTGCGCTGGGCGGCCGACTGCCGGACCGCCGGGCTCGCCGTCGGCTGTTTCCGCCCTCCTTCCGTGCCCGACGGCGTCTCCCGGCTGCGGCTGACCGCCCGGGCGGACCTCTCCGGGGACCAGATCGAACGCGCTGTACGTGTGATCGGCGAAACGCGGCCATGAGTCGGCGTGACACGGCCGTGCGTCGCCGGTGACGGACGAAGGGTCAGACGGCGGCCGTGAACGTCGCCCAGCTCTGGGGGGAGAAGAGCAGTGCGGGCCCGGCCGGGTTCTTGGAGTCGCGCACCGCGAGCAGTCCGGCCCAGGGGCCCGAGCGGGTCCTGGCCGTCTCCACGCAGTTGTTCGCTCCCGTGCTGTAGCTGCTGCGCAGCCAGCGCACCTCGGACAGATGGGTCGTGGAAGGTACGTTCCGAGGCAGTGCGGTCATGGATGCCTCCTTACCCGCCGTCAGCTATCCCGGCGATGTAATCCAGCGATTCCTCAAGTGACAGGGCGTTCTTCCGAAGGGCGTCGAAGGCCTCGGCGTAGGCCCCCACGTCTTCTTTCCGCTCGAGATAGAGGCTACTCGTCAAGTGGTCGAGAACAACCACATCCAGATCAGAAGTGTTCGAAAACGAGAAGATAACGAAAGGCCCTGTGACGCCGATGTGCGCTCCCGCGGAGAACGGCAGCACCTGGAGCCGCACCTGAGGCAGCCGCGCCGCCTCCAGCAGCCGCCGCAGCTGCCGGTGCATGACGTCGGGGCCGCCGACCTCGCGCCGCAGCACCGCCTCGTCCAGCACCGCGCTGAGCGCGAGCGGCGGCCGGGACCGCAGCACGTCCTGCCGGGCCAGCCGCACCTCCACCAGCGCGTCCAGCCGCTCCTCGTCCAGGCCCTCCACGGCGGCCCGGGTCACCGCGCGGGCGTACTCCGCCGTCTGGAGCAGGCCGGGCACCACGGAGGTCTCCAGCGTGCGCATCCCACTGGCCTGTGACTCCAGGCTGATGAAATCGCGGTAGGTGGGCGGCAGCACCCCGCGGTAGGCGTGCCACCAGTGGTCCCGTCCCTGCCCGCCGCCCGACCCGGCAAGGGCCAGCAGCAGTTCCCGGAAATGCGGGTCCGCCACCCCGTAGGCGTCGAGCAGTAACCGCACATCGGCCGGCTTCACCCCGCTCGCGCCCGTCTCGATCCGGCTCACCTTGGACTGGTGCCAGCCCACCAGCCGGGCCGCCTCGCCACTCGTGAGCCCCGCACCCGTGCGCAGCGCACGCAGTTCGGCGCCCAGTTTCCGGCGGCGCACCGCGGGACCGTGCTGCATGGGCTCCTCCTTACTCCAACCGAGCCGCCCGAATACGGTCTGTCGTCGCAGAGTTCACCGCATCGAGGGACAGATATATGCATACTTGGTGGATCGCCACCCGGATCGGCCCCGGAGTGGCAGTCTGGCGACGAAGCACCAGTCCGGGACCGTACTCGACCCTCGTCTTTCGTGGCGGTCCGCGGTCCCGTTGGGAAAGGGACGACATCGCCATGGCAGACCATCTGGAAGCATCCGTCACTCTGCCGAGCGATCCCGCCTCGGTCTCTGCGGCTCGCGCCTACGTGGTCAGCACCCTGGCGGAGTGGGGTCTGCCGTCGGACACGGACGTGGCCGACACCATCCGGCTGATCGTCTCCGAACTGGCCACCAACGCCGTACAGCACACGTTCGGGCAGTCCCCCACCTTCACGGTGGACGTCCAGCTGGACCGTGACGAACACCTGCGCATCGGGGTGACCGACAGTCACCCCCGGTTCCCCAAGCGGCTGCCGGCCGCCGTGCAGCAGGACAACGGACGCGGCATGGTGATCATCCGCTGCCTGACCGCCGAGTGCGGCGGCCGGCTGAGAGTGCGCCGCACCCGTGACGGCGGCAAGACCGTGGCCATCGAACTGCCGTGGACGATCCCGGCCCGGCCGGTGACGGCGGGGCGGCAGGAGCCCTGACCCGGCCCGGAGGGCCGTCCCCGGAACGCGAGCCGGGCCCGGCACGCGCGTACGCGTGCTCGGGCCCGGCGTGGTCGCTCAAGGGCATCCCGGGCGCGGTGACGGCGGTCAGGGGCGCCGTCCACGGCCCGCACGGGTCACTTGACCCGGCCGTACCAGACGCTCTTCGTCCAGATCTTCTGCAGGCGCACGACGTCCCCGGTCTTGGGGGCGTGCCAGATCTTCCCCTTTCCGGCGTAGATCCCCACGTGGTACACGTTCGACCCCGAGTGGAAGAACACCAGGTCCCCGGCCTTGCGGTTGCCGGCCGAGATGTGGCGCGTCTTGTTGTACTGCTGGGCGGCCGTACGCGGCAGGGACTTGCCCGCCTTCTTGTACGAGTACAGCGTGAGCCCCGAGCAGTCGAACCGCCTCGGTCCGGTGGCGCCCCACTTGTACGGGGAGCCCTTCTTCGAGGCGGCCACCTGGAGCGCCTTGGACGCCGGTGTGGCGGCCGCGGCCTCGGAGGCGAAGCCGGGGGCGATCACGGAGCCGCCCACCGCGGCGAGGGTCAGGGCCGAGGCCGTTCCGGCACGGGCCATGAGCGACGGGACACGATTGAGCGCGGTCATGCGCGAACCCTTCGTCAGCCGCCTGTGAAGGATGACCTGTCGGATTCGGGCTGGCGAAGTTGCCCGGCCGCGTTGCCGCGGCTTCACCCCAAGGGCTGCTCGGTCCGGTCATGGTGCGACCGTTCCGGCGACCCGTCGTGCTTGGGTCCTCCACTCCTGCCGATCCACTCCTGTCGACCGGTCATCCGGGCGGCGGCAGGACTCGGCGTCCGCCCGGATCGCCCCGCCGCGGTGGCGGGGGCTTGTCGTCAGACAGGGATCTTGACTCACACATGTCCGAAAATCCCAACGGAACCGGGGATTTGTGGTCTTCCTCACCACTCACCCGTTCGGGTGGACACCCTGACGAGGGGGCGGGTGTCAAGACCGTCAAGGATCCCCGGACCAGCAGCGGAACGCCCAATTCCGCCCCGGTGGCCCGCTCTCGGCGCAACCTGAACCAGCCCGAAAAAGGAGGCCGGCCTACGCCGAACGTGGGTAATCCGTTCGGTCCGTTTCGGGCGTGTCGCGGACACCCCGTGACCTGCGCGGGAGCACCTGACCGCGTGTCCGGTGCGTCAACTGTCGGAGCGCGGTGGAAGGGTGAGGCGCGCCGTGCGGCGTTCCCCGTCGAGCACGCGCAGCGCCCGCGCGAGCGTGGGCGCGTGCAGCTCCGTCTCGCCTCGCCGGTGCATCAGCGCCAGCGCGTCCCGCAGGGCGGCGGCCTTGGCCACCAGGGCCTGGGCGGCGCGCAGTCCGCCGTACGTGTGCCCCACCCGGCCGGGGTTGATCCGGCCGAGCAGGTCCACCACCTCCAGATAACGGTCGATCAGCTCGGCCTCCGCGCGGGTCAGGGCGGGCAGCGGCGGCAGTTCCGGCAGCATCGGCGGCTCACCTGGCGCCGGACGCGATGCCCGGCCCCTCGCGGTCGGTGACGATCCGGTCGATCAGGCCGTACTCCAGCGCCTGCGGTGCCGTGAGGATCAGCTCCCGCTCGATGTCGGCGCTCACCCGCTCCCTGCCGCGCCCGGTGTGCCGGGCCAGCATCTCCTCCATCCGGCCCCGCACCCGGACCAACTCCTCCGCCTGGATCGCCGGATCACGGGTCTGGCCCTCGACCGGGTCGAGGAGCGCGGGCTGACGGATCACCACCCGGGCACCCGGCAGGGCGTATCGCTTGCCGGGGGTCCCGGCGGCCAGCAGCACCGCCGCGGCGGAGCCGGCCTGGCCGAGGCAGATCGTCTCCACCTCGCAGCTCACGAACCGGATGGTGTCGTAGAGCGCCGACATGGCGGTGAACGAGCCGCCGGGGGAGTTGATGTACAGCGAGATGTCCCGGTCCGGGTCCCGGTACTCCAGGTGCATGAACTGGGCCATCACATCGTTCGCCGCCGTGTCGTCGATCGGCGTGCCCAGGAACACGATCCGCTCTTCCAGCAGCTTGGCGTACGGATCGGTCGTCCGGTGGCCGATGCCGGTGCGTTCGGTGAACTCGGGCAGGACGTGGCGGGCGGACGGCTGGACGGGCTGTCGGGTCATGGCGGACCCCTCCTCGCGGTGGGAGCTGTCTCCGTAAAAAATGTACAGGACGTACATCACGTAATGTGGAGGCCATGGCCTACGAGATTCCGGTGACGCAAGCCCGGGCCGAGCTAGCCGATCTGATCAACCGGGTGGTGTACGGCGGTGAGCGCGTGGTCGTGACCCGCCACGGCAAGCCTCTCGTCGCCCTTGTCTCGGCCGCTGACCTGGAGCGGCTCGAAGAGCCTCAAGAGCCCGACGGGCCCGGGGAGGAGCAGGTGATCAGCGCCGTCTCCCACGTCCGCGAGGCCGCGTCCGCTCCCCGCGAACAGCAGCGCTTCGGCATCGCGGCGGAACACCGGGGGCCCGGCCCGTCGTAGCGGCCGGCCCTCTCTGAGCGGCCCGCCCGCAGCCGTGGATGCCCCGGGGGCGGCGCAAGGCCGTGCGTCCTGTCCGCTGCCGCGGGGACGCACGGCCGGTTCGGTTGCGGCTGTCCGGCCGGTGCTCAGCCGGTGAGCGCGGGCTCCCGCCCGGCCACCGGTGCGGCCGTTGCCGCCGTACGGGACTTCAGGGCCGCGCCGAGCAGCACCGCCCCCAGCCCCAGCGCCGCCCACCAGGCCAGGGTGAGCGCGGGGCCGGCCGCCGCCGCGCCGTCGAAGTACGACACGGAGCGCAGCAGGGACGCTCCGGCGCCCGGCGGCAGCCACTGGCCGATCACCCCGGCCGGTCCCGGCAGCAGCTCCGGCGCGGAGGAGGCCCCGGAGAACGGGTTGCCGAGGAGCATCATCAGGACCGCGGTGAGGCCGGTCCCGGCGCGGCCCAGCAGGGCGGCGAGCCCGGCGGCGGCGCCCGCCACGGCCAGCGAGGCGAGCCCGAGCACCCCGGCCTCCGCCCACCAGTGGCCGGTCAGGACGCCCAGCCAGCTGTGCGCGATCGCGGCGGCGGCCACGCCGACCAGGGCCGAGGCGCCGAGGAGCGCGGCCACGGCGGGCAGCCCGCGCAGCCCCAGCAGGGTCACCACCGCCCCGGCCGCCAGCCCGGCCAGCGTCAGGGGCAGCGCACTGGCGCCGAAGGCCGCGCCGCGCGGATCGTCCGCCGGGGCGGCCACCACGTCGACCGTCGTGACGTGCGCGCCCTCGGCGGCCGCCGGCTCGGCCATCGCCTGCCGCAGCAGCTGCGCGACGGTCGGGCTCGCGGCGGAGGCGGTGAGCAGCCGGGAGCCCCGCTGGGTGACGACGACCGCGCCGTACACCTCCCGGTCGGCTATCGCGTCGCGGGCGGCGGCCTCGTCGGCGTAGCGGTGGATCTCGAAGGCGCCCTCGCGCTCTGTCAGCCGCTGCTCGGCCTGGGCGGTCGCGGCGGGAGGACCGGCGACGCCGAGCGGCAGATCGCGCGGTGCGATGCGGGCGGCGGGCCAGGCGAAGGCCCACAGAGCCAGAGCGGCCACCAGCGGGACGAGGGCGACGACGGCGATCAGCCGGCGCGCCATGGCCGGGGTGCGGGCAGCGGACATGGGGATCTCCTGGTGCCTGATTCTCGGCGCCGACGGAGGCGCCACTTATAGAGAAGGATCGTTCGTTTTTTCTCTGCCCACCGTCCCGCCGGGAGCGGCTCCTTGTCAAGAAGGAACGTTCGTTTTAGGTTGGTGACCATGGCTCGCGTATCCCAGGAACACCTCGACGCCCGCCGCCGGCAGATCCTCGATGGTGCCGCGGTCTGCTTCGCCCGCAACGGCTTCCACGCCACCTCGATGCAGGACGTGCTCAAGGAGGTCGACCTCTCCGCGGGTGCCGTCTACCGGTACTTCAGCGGCAAGGAGGAGCTGATCGGCGCGATCGTCGCCGAGGTCCTGGACACGGTGGGCACTCTCTACGAGGCGGCGGCCCGCGAGACCCCGCCGCCGACGCCGGACGTTCTGCTGCCCCGGGTCATGGCGCGCATGAGGGAGGTGCGGCCGGGCATGCTGGAGCACGGCGAGTGGGTGTTCCCCCGGCTGATGGTGCAGGTGTGGGCCGAGACGCTGCGGAACCCGGAGCTGGCGGCCGTGCTGCGCTCCGGGTTCGACCGGGTCCGCGCTGCCTGGTCGCAGCTGGTGGAGGTGTACAAGGAGGCGGGCCTGATGCCCCCGGACGCCGACGCGGATGCCGTGGCGCGCGTGATGATCGCGCTCCTCCAGGGGTTCGGAGTCCAGTTCGCGCTCTTCGGCGCGGCCTCGGAGCGCACGCTCCGGGACGGTCTGCGCGCGCTGCTGAGTATGGGGGAGTCCAGCGACGGGTCATGAAGCGATCAAGGTCTGGTTAACGTCGTTGAAACTCCGGCGAACTAGCCTGCCCCTCCACGCCACCAGGGGTTTTTCTTTCCCGAACACACCGAATCGCGCCATTTCCTTGTGTGTTACATCTATCCCCTGACGCGGTGGCTGCGGCAACCGGGCCCCGCACGGCCCGGAGCGAGGATGTGAGGTGGGACGTGCAACTGACCCCGCACGAGCAGGAGAGGCTGCTGATCCATGTGGCGGCCGACGTGGCCGAGAAGCGCCGGGCCCGGGGGCTCAGGCTCAACCACCCCGAGGCCGTCGCCCTCATCACCTCGCACATCCTCGAAGGCGCGCGGGACGGCCGCACCGTCGCCGAACTCATGTCCTCCGGACGCAAGGTGCTCACCCGGGACGACGTCATGGAAGGCGTCCCCGAGATGATCCACGACGTCCAGGTCGAGGCGACCTTCCCGGACGGCACCAAGCTCGTCACCGTCCATGAACCGATCGTCTGAGGTGACCTCGATGACTCCCGGAGAGATCCTGTTCGCCGAGGGACCGATCGCCGTCAACGAGGGACGCGAGGTCACCCGGCTGACCGTCCTCAACGCCGCCGACCGGCCCGTCCAGGTCGGCTCCCACTACCACTTCGCCGAGGCCAACCCCGGCCTGGACTTCGACCGCGCCGCCGCGCGCGGCAAACGGCTCAACGTCGCCGCCGGCACCGCCGTGCGGTTCGAGCCCGGCATCCCCGTCGACATCGAACTCGTCCCGATCGCCGGCGCCCGGATCGTGCCCGGTCTGCGCGGGGAGACCGGAGGTGCCCTCGATGCCTGAGCTGTCGCGCGCCGCGTACGCCGACCTGTTCGGCCCGACCACCGGCGACCGCATCCGGCTCGCCGACACCGATCTGCTCGTCGAGATCGAGGAGGACCGCTCCGGCGGACCGGGACTCGCCGGTGACGAGGCGGTGTTCGGCGGCGGCAAGGTCATCCGCGAGTCCATGGGGCAGTCCCGTGCCACCCGGGCCGACGGGACCCCCGACACGGTCATCACGGGCGCCGTGATCATCGACCACTGGGGTGTCGTCAAGGCCGACATCGGCATCCGCGACGGCCGCATCACCGGCATCGGCAAGGCGGGCAACCCCGACACCATGGACGGGGTCCACCCCGAGCTGGTGCTCGGCCCGGAGACCGAGGTCATCGCGGGCAACGGACGGATCGTCACCTCCGGAGCCGTCGACGCGCACGTCCACTTCATCTGCCCGCAGGTCGCCGACGAGGCGCTGGCGTCGGGCATCACCACCCTCGTCGGCGGCGGCACCGGCCCGGCCGAGGGCTCCAAGGCCACCACCGTCACCCCCGGGCCCTGGCACCTCGCCCGGATGCTGGAGGCGATGGAGCAGTACCCGCTCAACATCGGCTTCCTCGGCAAGGGCAACACCGTCTCCCACGAGGCGATGCTGTCCCAGATCCGGGGCGGCGCGCTCGGGCTGAAGCTGCACGAGGACTGGGGCTCCACCCCCGCCGTCATCGACGCCGCGCTGACCGTCGCCGACCGGACCGGCATCCAGGTCGCGATCCACACGGACACCCTCAACGAAGCCGGATTCGTGGGGGACACCCTCGCCGCGATCGCCGGGCGCGGCATCCACGCGTACCACACCGAGGGTGCGGGCGGCGGGCACGCGCCGGACATCATGACCGTGGTCTCCGAACCGCATGTGCTGCCCAGCTCCACCAACCCGACCCCCGTTCACCCTCAACACCGCCGAGGAACACCTCGACATGCTGATGGTGTGCCACCACCTGAATCCGGCGGTCCCCGAGGACCTGGCGTTCGCCGAGTCCCGCATCCGGCCCTCGACCATCGGCGCCGAGGACATCCTGCACGACCTGGGCGCCATCTCGATCATCTCCTCCGACTCGCAGGCCATGGGCCGCGTCGGCGAGGTCGTACTGCGCACCTGGCAGACCGCGCACGTGATGAAGCGGCGGCGCGGCACCCTGCCCGGGGACGGGCGCGCGGACAACCACCGGGTGCGGCGGTATGTCGCCAAGTACACGATCAACCCGGCGCTCGCCCAGGGCCTCGCCCACGAGATCGGCTCCGTCGAGAGCGGCAAGCTCGCCGACCTGGTGCTGTGGGAACCGGCCTTCTTCGGCGTCAAGCCGCTCCTTGTCCTCAAGGGCGGGCAGATCGCCTACGCGCAGATGGGCGACGCCAACGCCTCCATCCCCACCCCGCAGCCCATCCTGCCGCGGCCCATGTACGGCGCGATCGGACGCGCGCCCGCCGCCAACTCGGTCAACTTCGTGGCCCCGCTCGCCCTCGAGGACGGGCTGCCGGAACGGCTGGGGCTCGGCAAGCGGTTCGTGGCCATCGAGTCGACGCGCGGCGTGACCAAGGCGCACATGCGTGAGAACGACGCCCGGCCCGACGTACGGATCGACCCCGACAGCTTCGCCGTGCACATCGACGGGGAGCTGGTCGAGGCCGCGCCGGCCGAGGAACTGCCCATGGCCCAGCGTTACTTCCTCTTCTGATGGCCCGCGCAGCACTGCTCGTCCTCGCCGACGGCCGGTTCCCCGCCGGAGGGCACGCGCACTCCGGTGGGGCCGAGGCCGCGGTCAAGGCCGGGCGGATCACCGGAGCGGCGAGCCTGGAGGACTTCTGCCGGGGACGGCTGCACACGGCGGGGCTGGTCTCGGCCGCTCTCGCCGCGGCCGCCGCCCTCGGCGTGGACCCCGCGGCTCTCGACGCCGCCGCGGACGCGCGCACGCCGTCACCCGCGCTGCGGACCGCGGCGCGCAAGCTGGGGCGCCAGCTGACGCGGGCCGCGCGGGCGACCTGGCCGTCCGCCGAACTCGACGCCCTGGCCGGTGCCTTCCCCAAGGGGGCGCATCAGCCGGTGGTGCTCGGGCTCGCGGCGCGGGCGGCGGGGCTCGGCGCGGCCGACGCCGCCTACTGCGCCGCCTACGAGAGTGTCAGCGGGCCCGCGACGGCGACGGTGCGGCTGCTGAGTCTCGACCCGTTCGACGCGAGCGGGGTGCTGGCGCGGCTGGCGCCGGACCTGGATCGCGTCGCGGATCGGGCGGTGGAGACGGCGGGGGCCGCGGTCGTCGAGGGCGTCGACGCCTTGCCCGCGTGTTCCGCTCCGTTGCTGGAGATCTCCGCCGAGCAGCATGCGGCCTGGCCCGTGCGTCTCTTCGCCTCCTGAGGCGTTCTCGCCCCCCGACGCCCCTTCCCGGTCCCGACCCTGAGGGCTTGCCCCCCGACCCCCCTTCGGCCTGAACGGCCTCGTCCTCAAACGCCGCACGGGCTGATTCACGCCGGCCTGGCTGAAACAGGAGCTGCCATGCATCTCGACCACTCCCACCACGGTCCCGCCGCCCTGAGTGCCGACGCTCTACGGCCCGACGGGTCGCGGCGGGCCCTGCGGATCGGGCTCGGCGGGCCCGTCGGGTCCGGGAAGACCGCCACCGTCGCCGCCCTGTGCCGGGCACTGCGCGACGAGCTGTCGCTGGCCGTCGTCACCAATGACATCTACACCCGCGAGGACGCCGAGTTCCTGCTCCGGGAGGCCGTGCTGCCGCCGGAGCGGATCACCGCCGTCGAGACCGGCGCCTGCCCGCACACCGCGATCCGGGACGACATCTCCGCCAACCTGGAGGCCGTCGAGGACCTGGAGGACGAGGTCGGGCCGCTGGATCTGATCCTCGTGGAGTCCGGTGGGGACAACCTCACCGCCACCTTCTCCAAGGGGCTCGTGGACGCGCAGATCTTCGTGATCGACGTGGCGGGCGGCGACGACATCCCGCGCAAGGGCGGGCCCGGGGTCACCACCGCGGACCTGCTGGTCGTCAACAAGACCGACCTCGCCCCGTACGTCGGCTCGGACCTCGCCCGGATGGCGGCGGACGCCGAGGCGCAGCGGGGTGACCTGCCGGTCGTCCTCCAGTCGCTGCGCGGCGAGACCGGTGTCGCGGACGTCGCCGGCTGGGTGCGGGCGCGGCTCGCCGCGTGGACGGCATGACCGCGGCCACCGGGGTACGGGCGACGGCGCGGATCCGGGCCGTGCCCGACGGCCGGGGCGGTACGGCGCTGCCCGTGCTCGCGGGCGAGGCCCCGCTGGCGCTGCGGCGGACCCGGGGGAACGGTCGCGAGGCCCGCGTCATGATCGTCGGCGCGATGAGCGCGCCACTGGGCGGCGACCGCCTCACCGTGGCGGCGGACGTGGCCGAGCACGCCCGGCTGCGGGTCGGCTCGGCCGCCGCCACCATCGCCCTGCCGGGCCAGGCCAGGGGCGAGGCCCGCTACGAGGTACGGCTCACCGTGGCCGACGGCGGCGAACTGCGCTGGCTGCCGGAGCAGTTGATCTGCGCGGCCGGCAGCGAGCTGACCGTCCGCACCCGGGTGGACCTGGCGGCGGGCGGGCGGCTGGTGCTGCGCGAGGAGCAGGTGCTCGGGCGGGTGGGGGAGGAACCCGGGCGGCTTACCAGCCGTCTGACGGTGCGGGTCGACGGGCGGGCCGTGCTCGACCAGGAGCTGGCGTGCGGGCCGGGGGCGCCCGGCGGCTGGGACGGTTCCGCCGGGCTGGGCGGACATCGCGCCGTGGGCCAGCTCGTCGTCGTGCGGCCGGAGTTCGCGGCGCGTCCGGTGGTGGCGCGGACGCTCGGGGAGGGTGCCGCCGTGCTGCCGCTCGCCGGGCCCGCCGCGCTGGTGAGCGCGGTGGCGCCGGACGCGCTGCGGCTGCGCCGGCTGCTGGACGGGGCGCTGGCGGACCTCGGCTAGCCGACTCACCGTCATCCGCAGCACGGCATTCCGCTCAGCGCGATGGTCTTATCCGGTTATCGGATTGGCAAAGAAGCGGGGCCGCCTCTGTTCCCGGTGCCCACCCAGCCGCCAGGATCCCCCTGTTCATCGCAACGACGCAGGGGGAGGCCCCACTTGAGGGACAGCAGACCGAACAGGCGGACGGCGGCGCTCGGCTCGGCCGGGGCGCTCGTCGCGGCGACCCTGATAGCCGGCGCGGTCGCGGCACCGACGGCCAGCGCCGATGCGGGCGCCACGGCCGGCGCCGACCGGGCCGCCGCCGAGGCCCGCCACGGTCAGGACCGCGAGGCCCGGGGCGCCGCGATCGCCGCGGCCCGCGCCGCGCAGCAGGGCGTCGACTGGCAGGACTGCCCGGCGGACTGGGGGCTGGAGAAGCCGATCCAGTGCGGCTGGGTCACCGTGCCGCTCGACTACGCCAAGCCGTACGGCAAGCAGATCAAGATCGCCGTGGACCGCATCGGCAACACCGGCACCCGGGCCGAGCGGCAGGGCGCCCTCGTCTACAACCCGGGCGGCCCCGGCGGCTCCGGCCTGCGCTTCCCGCGCCGCGTCACCACCAAGGCCCCCGTCTGGCAGAACGTCGCCAAGGCCTACGACTTCGTCGGCTTCGACCCGCGCGGCGTCGGCAAGTCGGCCCCCATCTCCTGCGTCGACCCGCAGGAGTTCGTCAAGGCGCCCAAGATGGACCCGGTGCCCGACTCCGAGGCCGACAAGCTCGCCCAGCGCAAGCTGGCCCGCGAGTACGCCGAGGGCTGCCACGAGCGCAGCGGCGCGATGCTGCCGCACATGACGACCCCGAACACCGCGCGCGACCTCGACGTCATCCGCGCCGCGCTCGGCGAGAAGAAGCTCAACTTCCTCGGCGTCTCCTACGGCACCTACCTCGGCGCCGTCTACGGCACCCTCTTCCCGGACCACGTCCGCCGGATGATCACCGACAGCGTGGTCAACCCGTCCCGCGAGAAGATCTGGTACCAGGCCAACCTGGACCAGGACGTCGCCTTCGAGATGCGCTGGCGGGACTGGCAGGACTGGGTCGCGAAGCACGACGCCACCTTCCACCTCGGCACCACCCGTGCCGAGGTCCAGGCAAAGTGGCTGCAGCTGCGCGCCACCGCCAAGAAGGAGCCCCTCGGCGGGGTCGTCGGCCCGGCCGAGCTGACCGGCTTCTTCCAGAGCGCGCCGTACTACGACTCGGCGTGGGTGCCGGTGGCCACCGTGTTCAGCAAGTACGTCGCGGGCGACACCCAGGCCCTCGTCGACGCCGCCGCCCCCGACCTGAGCGACACCGCGGGCAACGCCGCCTCCGAGAACGGCAACGCCGTCTACACCGCCGTCGAGTGCGCCGACGCGAAGTGGCCCAGGAGCTGGGAGCGCTGGGACCGGGACAACACCCGGCTGCACCGCGACCACCCGTTCCTGACCTGGTCCAACGCCTGGATGAACCTGCCCTGCGCCACCTGGCCGGTCAAGCAGCGGACCCCGGTGGACGTGAAGACCGGCAAGGGCCTGCCGCCGGTGCTCATCGTCCAGGCGGAGCGCGACGCGGCCACCCCCTACGGCGGTGCGCTGGAACTGCACAAGCGCTTCAAGGGCTCCCGCCTGATCACCGAGAAGGACGCCGGTTCGCACGGGGTGACCAGCCTGGCGAACTCGTGCGTCAACGAGCGGGTGGACGCCTACCTGCTCACCGGCAAGCTGGACGCCCGGGACGTGACCTGCGCCCCGCACGCCACGCCCAAGCCGTAGGCGGATCCGTACGAGAGGAGGGGCGGCCGGTATCCACCGGCCGCCCCTCGGTCATGAGCCCCGCACCTCGCAATTGTTGGTTTCACCTTAGTTTCAATCAAAAGGAGACATTGGCTGGTCAGTACTACCTTCGTGCCGGCGGGCGGCTCATGGATCCTCGTCGGAGAGTTGGTTCACATGGACTGCGAAGCACATATAGATGTGACGTCCGAGGAACACAATGAGAAGGTCGGACAGCTCGATCCGCTGGAGCTGGACGTAGACCTCAGGGCATTGCCGAAAATGAATGAGAGCGGGGACGTCGCCGCGCTGGCGCGAGTCCTCCGAGAGGCGCTTCCGCCCGTCGAGCGGGTCGCTGCCTTCACTCTTCCGGAGTGTCTCGCCGCCATGCGCGACCTGGGGATGTATCTCGGCAGTCTCAAGCGGCACGGAGTGTCCGCCTTCGACATCGTCCCCGAGGCGACGGAAACGTTCCAACTGCTCGGGCGGCGCACTCGGATGATTCCGCGGGACACCGTCTACCACTACACGTGCTGGAATCCGGTGGGGGAGCGCGAGCGCCTCTACAGCGGGCAGCCCATGGAGCGCCGGCTCATCCACGCGGTGCGCACCTGCGTGCCGGAGCTGGCGAACGCCGTGAGAGCCGGGTGCTCCTTGCAGTACACAGATCTCCGCACCCCGGACGGCGCCGCCGCCATGTGGTCGCTGGCGTCACACGTCACGGCCGCCGACAAGGCGATGAGCAGCGTGCTCGCGGAGGTCACCCCCGAATTCTTCGCGCTCGTACTCAGACCGTTCTTCGAGGATGTGCGGATTGCGGGGCGCATCTATATGGGGCCGGCCGCCGCGCATATCCCCCTCTTCCTGATCGACCTGCTCCTCTGGGCCTCCGACCGGGGCAGCCGGGACTACCTGACATTCTGCGACGAGGTCGCTTCCCACACCCTTCCCGACTGGCGGGAGCGTCATGCCGAATGGACCCAGACGCCGTCCATGACATCCCGTGTCGTCGCCGCGCTCGCGGATTCCCGTGCGCCGTCCCAGGAGTACGCGTGGTCCAGCGCACGCGGACTGCGGCAAGCCCTCAGATCGCTCACGTCCTTTCGCGGAAAACACCTGGTGATGGCGCGACGGGCCTACCGTGCCGAGGTACGGCTCTATGAACTGGGCAGTGGCGGGGGGAGTGTGGAACTCCTGGAGGAGATCCTGACCCTCACCAGAAAGAACGGCGCCATGGTGGGCGGGCGATGAGAATCACGATCGCCGGTTCCGGGATTGCCGGACTCGCCGCCGCGGTCAGCCTCCACGCGGCCGGATTCCACGAGGTGACCGTCTTCGAGGCGGACCCCGGCCTCCGTCCGCTCGGACTCGGACTGAACATCCTGCCCAACGCCGTGCGCGAACTGGCCGAACTCGGACTGCTGGACGCGGTGCAGCGACGGGCGATCAGAACGCGGGAACTGGCGATGTACACCCCGCGGGGCACCCTGGTGTGGCGGGAGGACCGCGGACTGGCGGCGGGGTACCGATGGCCGCAGCTGTCGGTCTCCCGCGCCCGGCTCGTCATGGCGCTGGCCGCGGAGACACGGCGCCGCCTCGGTGACGGCGCGGTCGTCACCGACGCCCGGCTCGTCGGCCTGGAGCACACTCCCGGCCGGACCCGCGCGGTCTTCGAGAGCCGGGACGGCTCCACGAGAACCGTCGAAACCGATCTGCTCATCGGCGCGGACGGCATTCACTCCGCCGTGCGAGCAGCGCTGTATCCCGCCGAGGGACCACCCCCGACGAACGGTGTGACGATGTACCGGGGAACCGTCTGGGGACGGAAGTTCCTGACCGGGGAGTCCATGGCCGTCCTGGGAGACGACCAGAGGCGGCTCGTCCTGTATCCGATAGACCGGGACGAGACGACGGGCAGGACGCTGATCAACTGGGTGGCCGCCTTTCCCGGCCAGCGGTCCGAGGCGCGGTCCACCACGGACGCAGCGGAGAAGCGGAAGGACATCCTGCGTCACCTCGGTGACTGGACCCCTCCCGAAGTGGACCTCGCCGCCCTGATCGAGGGGACGCCGGACATCCAGCGGTATCCGATGATCGACCGGGACCCCCTCCCGCGGTGGACCTTCGGCGGCGTGACCCTCCTGGGCGATGCCGCGCACGCCATGTATCCCGCCGGATCCAACGGGGCCACCCAGGCCGTCATCGACGCACGTGTGCTCGCCTGGCAGCTCGCCCGGCACTCCGACGCCGGTGCGGCCTTGCGGGCCTACGAGGAGGAACGCCGACCGCAGATGACGGAACTGCAGAAGAGCAACCGCTCCCTGGGCCCGGAAAGGGTACTCACGATGGCTCACCGAAGGGCCCCCGGCGGATTCAGCGACGTACGGGACGTCTTCAGCGCGGAGGAACTCGCCGAGATCTCCCGCGGCTACGCCGTGACCGGCAAGTTCGACCAGGACTGGGTGAACACCAGGCCTTCGCTGTCCGTCGGGGGTGGACGGTGACGGACGCGACCCGGCGCGACGACGGGCACACGGCCGTCAAGGAGACCGGTTTCATCACCGCCGTGATCAGGGCCATGGAGAACGAGCGCCCCGACGCCTACCTGGCGGATCCCCATGCGGCGTTGCTGAGCACGCCACGGTCCAGGGCGATGGCGGAAGAGGCGCTGGCCGCGGGCGGCACGGTGGGATCCGTGATCGTCCGAGGCCGCTTCGGCGACATCGCGCTCGGCGAGGCGATGGACCAGGGGATCACCCAGGTGGTCTGTCTCGCGGCGGGCAGCGACACACGCGCCTGGCGTCTGCCGCTCCCGTCCGGTACGCGGTTCTTCGAAATCGACCTGCCGGGTCAGCTGGAAGCCAAGGACGCGCTGCTCGCCCCGATCGCGGACCGGCTCACCTGCCGACGTGTCACCCTCGCCGAAGACCTCAGGGAGAGCACCTGGCCGCGACGGCTGAAGGACGCGGGCTACGATCGGGCGAAGCCCGCGGTCTGGGTCGTCGAAGGCCTGCTTCCTTACGTGGAGACCGGCCACTTCACCCGGCTCCTCACGCACATCGAGGAGATGTCGAGCCCCGGTTCGGTCCTGCTGGTGGACGCCCCGCACGCCGCGTACTTCACCGATCCCGCGAACGCCCGTTTCCTGGCGTTCATGAAAGCCCGCGGATCCGCGTTCCGGCTCGGCCTGGAGGACTTCGGCGGCTTCCTGAACCGGTGCGGCTGGCAGGCGGAGGCGTACACGCTGCGGCAACTCGCCGCGGGCGCCTGCCCCTGGGTGCCGGCGCCGCCCGAGCGGCTGTGCCCGCCCCGCGACCACCACTGGGTGGCCCGGGCCCGTCTCGCCTGACCGGCGGCACGTCAGCCCAGCGGCAGCCGCCGGAAGGGGCGCTCCTTGCGCTCCTTGCCGGCGGCCTCCTCCGCCTTCACGTCCGCCGCGTACCGGTCGACGTACTCCTGTCCCGACAGCGACAGGATCGCGTACATGATCTCGTCGGTGACCGCGCGCAGGATCGCCTTCTCGTTCTCCATCCCGGCGTACCGGGAGAAGTCCAGCGGCTCGCCGAAACGGATCACCACCGGGTGGACGCGGGGCAGCTTCCGGCCGGGCGGCTGTGCCTCGAAGGTGCCGATCATCGCGCACGGCACGACCGGCACCCCGGCCTTCAGCGCCATCACCGCGACCCCGACCTTCCCCTTGTACAGCCGCCCGTCGTGCGACCGGGTGCCCTCCGGATAGATCCCGAGCAACTCGTCCTCGCGCAGCACGCCGAGCCCTTCCCGGATCGCCGCCTGCCCCGCGTCCTTCCCGGAGCGGTCCACCGGGATCTGCCCCGCACTGCGGAAGAAGGCGGCGATGAGCCGCCCCTTCAGCCCGGGACCCGTGAAGTACTCCGCCTTCGCCAGGAAGGTGATCCGCCGCTTCAGCACCGCGGGCATCAGGAAGTGGTCCGAGAACGACAGATGATTCCCGGCGACGATCGCCGCGCCCGACGCCGGGACGTGCTCCAGGCCTTCGATCCGGGGCCGGAACACCACTCTCAGCAGCGGTCCCAGCAGTACGTACTTGAGCAGGTGATAGAACAAGGGGAACGCACCTCCCTGTCAGGGGTTCCCCATCATCGTTGAAGACTCGGCGATCCAGGGGAAGGCCACGGCCTCAGCCGCGTGCCAGTACCCTCTCCAACGCTCCGAGCGCCGACTGCAGTTCCTCCCCGGTGATGGTCAGCGGCGGCGCCAGCCGGATCGTCGAGCCGT
This sequence comes from Streptomyces sp., assembly GCF_035645055.1. GTDB lineage: Bacteria > Actinomycetota > Actinomycetes > Streptomycetales > Streptomycetaceae > Streptomyces. Next base: position 30,856 of record NZ_DASQNH010000065.1, read on the forward strand.
GGGTGTCCTTGACCAGGACGCCCTCCCGCATCAGCCGCTCGCTGATCTCGCGGCCGGTGCCGATGGCCGGGTCGATGTCGACGCCCGCCCACAGGCCGCGCGCGCGGAAGCCGACCACGCCCTTGCCGGCCAGCTCGGTCAGACCGCCCCGCAGCACCACGCCCAGCTCGGCGGCCCGGCGCTGGAACTCGCCGCTCTCCAGCAGGTCGACGACGGCCGTGCCGACGGCGGCGGCCAGCGGGTTGCCGCCGAAGGTCGAGCCGTGCTCGCCCGGGTTCAGGACACCCAGCACCTCCCGGCGGGCGACCACCGCCGACACCGGCACGATGCCGCCGCCCAGCGCCTTGCCGAGCAGCACGACGTCCGGGACCACGTCCTCGTGCTCGACGGCCAGGGTGCGGCCGGTGCGGCCGAGCCCGGACTGGATCTCGTCGGCGATGAACAGACAGCCCGCGCGGCGGGTCAGCTCGCGCACCCCGGCCAGATAGCCGTCGTCCGGGATGACCACGCCCGCCTCGCCCTGGACCGGCTCGATCAGCACCGCCGCCGTGGTCTCGTCGACCGCCGCCTCCAGCGCCGCCAGGTCGTTGTACGGGACGACCCGGAAACCGGGGGTGAAGGGGCCGAAGCCGGTCCGGGCCACCTCGTCCGTGGAGAAGCTGACGATCGTCGTCGTCCGGCCGTGGAAGTTCTCCGCCGCGACCACGATCGTCGCCCGGTCGGCGGGCACGCCCTTGACGTCGTACGCCCACTTGCGGGCCACCTTGATGCCGCTCTCCACGGCCTCCGCGCCGGTGTTCATCGGCAGCACCATGTCCTGCCCGGTCAGAGCGGCCAGGCGCTCGGCGAACTCGGCGAGCCGGTCGTTGTGGAAGGCGCGGGAGGTGAGGGTGAGGCGGTCCAGCTGGCGGTGGGCGGCCTCGACCAGATCCGGGTGGCGGTGGCCGAAGTTGAGCGCCGAGTAGCCGGCCAGCATGTCCAGGTAGCGGCGACCCTCGACGTCCTCCACCCAGGTGCCCTCGGCGCGGGCCACCACCACGGGCAGCGGGTGGTAGTTGTGCGCGAGGACGGGCTCCTCGGCGGCGATCAGCTCGGCGGAGTCACGGGCGGTGCGGGCGGGTGCGGTCATGAACGGATCTCCTGAGTGCAGCACTTGATGCCCCCGCCGGCCTTGTGGAACTCCGACAGGTCGACGGGGACGGGGACATAGCCGTGGTCGTCGAGCCGGGCGGCCAGCGCCTCGGCCCGCGGGGCGATGAAGACATGGCGGCCGTCGGAGACGGAGTTGAGGCCGAACGCCATCGCGTCGTCGCGGGTGGCGAGCACGGCGTCCGGGTACAGCCGCTTGAGCACCTCGCGGCTGCCGGGGGAGAACGCCTCCGGGTAGTACACGATGTTGTTTCCGTCGGCGGAGTCGTCGAGCACGAACAGCGCCGTGTCCAGGTGGTAGAAGTACGGGTCCACCAGGGTCAGGCTGATCACCGGGTGACCGAAGAACTCCTGCGCCTCGCGATGCGCCTCCCGGGTCGTGCGGAACCCGGTGCCGGCCAGCACGTACCGGCCCGTCCAGACCAGGTCGCCCTCGCCCTCGCACACCGACTCCGGCCGGTGCACGTCGTAGCCCGCCGCCTTGAACCAGGTCTCGTAGTGCGCGGACTCGGCCCGGCGCTCGGGCGCGTGGAACAGGGAGCCGAAGATCCGGCCGCCGACGCTGAACGCCGAGTTCGCGGCGAAGACCATGTCCGGCAGGCCCGGCACCGGCTCCACGCTGTCGACCGCGTGGCCGTGGGCGCGGTAGGCGGCGATCAGCTTCTGCCACTGCTCCTGCGCGAGATCGACGTCGACCCGGACATCGGGATGCATCCAGGGATTGATCGCGTACTGCACGGCGAAGTGTCTGGGCTCGCAGACGAGGAAACGCCGCCGGCGCGGCACACGGCTTTCGGACACAGAGGGGTTCCTCCGCTTCCTGCGGTGTCTACTGGGGGTTGACACAACGGTAGAAAGCGAACCCGACGACCGACAAGAAACGAAAGCTGCGCACCTACGCAGGATTACTGCGTTGTGATCAGGTGAGACGCACGTCCGCTGCGCCGGAATCCGTACCGTGCCCCGCGTCCTCCGGCACCGGGTGGCTGGCGCCCGCCTCCGGACTGTCCGGGAGCAGATGGGACAGCACCATCACGCTGATCGTCTTCCGGATGAACGGCTCCGCCCGGATCCGCTCCAGCACCTCCTCGAAGTGCTCCACGTCCCGCGCCCGCACATGCAGCAGCGCGTCCGCCCCGCCGGTCACCGTCATCGCCGCGGTGATCTCCGGATGATTGCGCACGACCTCCGCCAGCCGCCGCGGCGGTGCCGCGCCCTCGCAGTACACCTCCACGTACGCCTCGGTCCGCCAGCCCAGCGCCGACGGCTTCACCGTCGCCGTGAACCCGGTGATCACCCCGGTCTCCCGCAGCCGGTCCACCCGGCGCTTCACCGCCGTCGAGGACAGCCCGATCGCCGCCCCGATCTCGGCGAAACTGGTCCGCGCGTTCGCCATCAGCGCGGTGACGATCTTCCGGTCGAGTTCGTCGAAGGGTGCCGGCCTGCTGTTCATGGCGGCACTGTATCCAGCGGGAACGCCCGCGAGGCTTCCTCCACCGGCCCGTGTGCAGGCGTACGAATTGCTCCTACACTCCGGGTTCATGCTGCGCGCCCTGGCTGTCGACGACGAACGTCCCTCGCTGGAGGAACTCCTCTACCTCCTGCACGCCGACCCCCGCATCGGCAGCGCCGAGGGCGCCGGCGACGCGACCGAGGCGCTGCGCCGGATCAACCGCGCCCTGGAGTCGGGACCCGACGGCCCCGAGGCGATCGACGTGGTCTTCCTCGACATCCAGATGCCCGGCCTCGACGGACTCGACCTCGCCCGGCTGCTCACCGGCTTCGCCCGGCCCCCGCTGGTCGTCTTCGTCACCGCGCACGAGGACTTCGCCGTCCAGGCCTTCGACCTCAAGGCGGTCGACTACGTCCTCAAACCCGTCCGCAAGGAGCGCCTCGCCGAAGCCGTCCGCCGCGCCGCCGACCTGCGCGGCACCACGCCCCGCATCCCCGTGCACGAACCCGACCCCGACCACATAGCCGTGGAGCTGGGCGGAGTGACCCGCTTCGTCGCCGTCGACGACATCACCCACGTCGAGGCGCAGGGCGACTACGCCCGGCTGCACACCGGGCAGGGCAGCAGCCACCTGGTCCGCATCCCGCTGTCCACCCTGGAGGACCGCTGGCGCTCGCGCGGCTTCGTCCGCATCCACCGCCGCCACCTGGTCGCCCTGCGCCACATCGGCGAACTCCGCCTCGACGCGGGCACCGTCAGCGTCCTGGTCGGCTCCGAGGAACTCCAGGTCAGCCGACGCCACGCCCGCGAGCTGCGGGACCTGCTGATGAGGAGGCCGTGACCGTGCCGCAGAACCCCGCCGACCGCCGGGTCGTCGTCACCGGCCCGCCCCGCCGCACCAGCCGCGTCCCCGGCGCCTACCGCCCCCGCACCGAGATCGCCGAGCAGACCACCCTCGGCCACACCTACGTCCGCTCCCTGATGCGCAGCCAGCTGCGCGCCGCCCTCACCGTGGGCGCCGTCCTCGTGCTGCTGATCGGCCCGCTGCCGCTGGTCTTCGCGGCGGCACCGGACGCGGGCCGCCTCCAGTGGCTGGTGCTCGGTTTCTGCCTCTACGCCCCGCTCGTCCTGCTCGCCCGCTGGTACGTCCGCCGCGCCGAACGCAACGAACGCGACTTCGTCCGCCTGGTCGAGGACCGCTGAACCGGAACCACCTGCCGTGAACTCCTCGTACGCCGTCCCCGCCGTCGCCCTCGTCGTGCTCGCCACCGTCCTCGTCGGCGCCTTCGGCCTGCGCATCTCCCGCACCACCTCCGACTTCTACGTCGCCTCCCGCACCGTCGGGCCGCGCCTGAACGCCGCCGCCATCAGCGGCGAGTACCTGTCCGCCGCCTCCTTCCTCGGCATCGCGGGCCTGGTTCTCGTCCAGGGCCCGGACATGCTCTGGTACCCGGTCGGCTACACCGCCGGCTACCTCGTCCTGCTGCTCTTCGTCGCCGCCCCGCTGCGCCGCTCCGGCGCCTACACCCTGCCCGACTTCGCCGAGGCCCGGCTCGCCTCGCAGGCGGTGCGGCGGCTCGCGGGCGCCTTCGTCGTCGGCGTCGGCTGGCTCTACCTGCTGCCCCAGCTCCAGGGCGCGGGACTCACCCTCACCGTGCTGACCGGGGCGCCCGACTGGCTCGGCGGCGTCATCGTCGCGGTCGTCGTCGTGGCCATCGTCGCCGCGGGCGGCATGCGCAGCATCACCTTCGTCCAGGCCTTCCAGTACTGGCTGAAACTGACCGCCCTGCTCGTCCCCGCCTTCTTCCTCCTCCTCGCCTGGCAGGCCGACGGCGCTCCCCGCCGTCCCTTCGACGAACCGCCAGGCTTCCGCGAACAGCGCGCCGTCCGTGTCGACACCACCCTCGACCTGCGCCTGGACAGCCCGCTGACGGTCACCGTCGACGGCACCGTGGACGGCCGCGCCCACGACGGCACCGAGATCCGGCTGCCCGCCGGCACCCACCGCGTCGACCAGGGCACCCGCCTCACCTTCGCCCCCGGCACCCCCGTCCCCACCGCCGACCGCGGCAGCAACGCCGGCATGTCGACCTCGCTCGCCGCGGGCCGCGAGGAACGCCCGCTGTACGCCACGTACGGACTGATCCTCGCCACCTTCCTCGGCACCATGGGTCTGCCCCACGTCGTCGTCCGCTTCTACACCAGCCCGCACGGCGTGGCCGCCCGCCGCACCACGGTCGCCGTCCTCGCCCTGATCGGCGCGTTCTACCTGCTGCCCCCGGTCTACGGCGCCCTGGGCCGCCTCTACGCCCCCGAGCTCACCCTCACCGGCGACGCCGACGCCGCCGTCCTGCTGCTGCCCGGCCGGATGATCGGCGGCGTCGCCGGAGACCTGCTCGGCGCGCTGCTCGCCGGCGGCGCCTTCGCCGCGTTCCTGTCCACCGCCTCCGGGCTCGCCATGGCCGTCGCCGGAGTGCTCACCCAGGACGTGCTGCCCGCGCGCGGCGTGCGGCACTTCCGGCTCGGCACGCTCCTCGCCATGGCCGCGCCGCTCGCGGCGAGCGTCCTGGCCGGCGGACTGCCCGTCGCCGACGCGGTCGGGCTCGCCTTCGCCGTCTCGGCCTCCTCCTTCTGCCCGCTGCTCGTCCTCGGCATCTGGTGGCGGCGGCTCACCCCGCCCGGCGCGGCGGCCGGGATGCTGGTCGGCGGCGGCTCCGCGTTCGCCGCCGTCGCCGCCACCATGGCGGGCTTCCCCGGCGGCGGACCGCTGCACGCCCTGCTCGCCTGGCCCGCGCTGTGGTCGGTGCCGCTCGGCTTCCTGACCATGATCCTGGTGTCGCTCGCCACCCCCGCCCGGGTCCCGGCCGGCACGGCGGCCATCCTGGCCCGCTTCCATCTGCCGGAACAGCTGCGCACGGAGGTGAAGGCGTGAGCGGCTTCCTCGCCGGGCTCTGCGCGGCCGTCCTGCCGCTGCTGGCCGCCGGTTTCTGGCTCGGCCGGCGCACCGCCCGCACCCAGGCCCCGGGGGGCCTCGGCGGCCCCGTCGAGCACGCCACCTTCCAGACCCTGCACACCGCTTCCCTGGCCGCGCCCCCGCTGCGGGCCGGGCTCACCGAGGAGACGGCCCGCAAGTCGGCCCGCAGGCTGCGGACCCTGCTCGGCACGGACGCGCTGTGCCTCAGCGACGACAGCCGGGTCCTGGTCTGGGACGGCGTCGGCGGCCACCACCGCGCCGAGGTGCTGGAACGGCTCGCCGGCCCGCTGGAGACCGGCCGCGGCGAGGCCTTCCCGCTCGCCTGCGACGAGCCGGACTGCCCGCTGCGCTGGGCCGTGGTCGCCCCGCTCACCGTCGACGACCGCGTCCACGGCACCCTCGTCGCCTGCGCCCCGCGCGAGTCCGCCGTCCTCGTACGAGCCGCCGCCGAGGTCGCCCGCTGGGTCTCCGTACAGCTCGAACTCGCCGACCTGGACCGCTCCCGCACCCGGCTGATCGAGGCCGAGATCAAGGCCCTGCGCGCCCAGATCTCCCCGCACTTCATCTTCAACTCGCTCGCGGTCATCGCCTCGTTCGTCCGCACCGACCCCGAGCGCGCCCGCGAACTGCTCCTCGAATTCGCCGACTTCACCCGCTACTCGTTCCGCCGGCACGGCGACTTCACCACTCTCGCCGACGAACTCCACGCCATCGACCACTACCTGGCCCTGGTCCGGGCCCGCTTCGGCGACCGGCTCTCCGTCACCCTCCAGATCGCCCCCGAGGTGCTGCCGGTCACCCTGCCGTACCTGTGCCTCCAGCCGCTGGTGGAGAACGCCGTCAAGCACGGTCTGGAGGGCAAGGCCGGCACCTGCCGGATCAGCATCACCGCGCAGGACACGGGTGCCGAGGCCCTGGTGGTCATCGAGGACGACGGCGCCGGAATGGACCCCGAACTGCTGCGCCGCATCCTCGCCGGGGAGGTCAGCCCGTCCGGCGGGATCGGACTGTCCAACGTCGACGACCGGCTCCGCCAGGTGTACGGCGACGACCACGGCCTGGTCATCGAGACCGCCGTGGGCGCGGGCATGAAGGTCACCGCCCGGTTGCCCAAGTACCAGCCGGGGGTGCACTCGGCGGGGCGCCTCGCCCAGGAGTAGGGGGAGGGCATGCCGGTCAGGTGCGGTCAGGTGCTGCGGGTGGCCACCATGCCGAGGGTGATCAGGCCCAGCACGACCCAGCCGAACCACAGCCAGCCGTTGCTGCCGAGCGCCACCGTGTAGGCCGTCACCATGACGAGCCCACCCATGGTGAGCACCCCCATGGTCTTCGTCGAGCCGTCCGTAGAACCGGGCATCGCGACACCCTCCTCATGGTTCGTCCCCCTCCATGGTGCCCCCGTTCTGCCTTCTTACGGTGCGCGCGACCAGATGTCTGCCCGATTTACAGGCCCCGTGGCCGGTCCACGACCCCGCCTCGTACACCGACGGATCGAGTCCGTAGTCGCCCGGCGGCACCTCCCCGGCACAGGCCGCGTCCGAGCGCGTGCGGTCCTGGGCGAACGTGTGCCACTGGTCCAGCCGGGTGAACCCCGGCACCCGCTCGTCGTACCGCCCCGCGCACGAGGCCAGCCGCACGTCCCGGGGAGCGGCCTGCGGAGCCTGACGGGAGCCCGACGGGAGCGGGGCCGGGCCCGGGACCGGCCGGCGCCGGCTCCCACGGAGGCCGCGCTGCGGGGCCCGTCTCCGCCCCGCCCCACGGGGGCTGCGGCCCTCGGGTCCGCCCGGCCGTACCACCGCGGCTGCGGGGTCACGATCGCCGCCGGCGCCGCCTCCGCCGCTCCGAGCCGCCGGACCGGATCCTCGGCGAGCAGCGTCCGTACGCCGTAGTGGAGCGTGCAGCCCAGCGAGAACAGGTCGGCGGCCGGGGTGGGCGGTCCGCCGGTGGCGGCACGGCCCATGCCACCGCTGCGCAGCCGGTGCAGCGGCACATGGCGTTCAGCGGCTTTGCGCGTTCAGTGAGGCCAGATAGGCGTTGTACGCCTCGAGTTCCTTGTCGCCGTCCCGGTCGGCGGCCCGGTCCTTGCGCTTGGCCTGCCGCTGTTCCGAGCCGTACCACTGGAACAGCAGCACGATCAGCACCAGGACGGACGGGATCTCGCTGAACGCCCAGGCGATGCCGCCGGCCGCGTTCTGGTCGGAGAGGGCGTCGATGCCGAGGGAGGCGGGCGGATCGGTGTAGGTCTTGACCATCGGCTGCGAGGCCATCATCAGCGCGATGCCGAAGAAGGCGTGGAACGGCATGCCCGCGAACAGCTCCAGCATCCGCATCAGATAGCCGGGCCGGTGCGGACCCGGGTCCACGCCCATGATCGGCCAGAAGAACACCAGGCCGGTCGCGAGGAAGTGCACCATCATCGCGATGTGCCCCGGCTTGGACTCCATCAGGAAGTCGAACAGCGGGGTGAAGTAGAGGCCGTACAGGCTGGCGATGAACAGCGGGATGGTGAACACCGGATGGGTGACGACCCGCATGTACCGGCTGTGCAGCAGCATCAGCAGCAGCTCGCGCGGGCCCTTGCTGCCCCGCGCGGCCGGCGGCAGCGCCCGCAGCGCCAGCGTGATCGGGGCACCGAGCAGGATCAGGATCGGCGACAGCATGCTGATCACCATGTGCTGCACCATGTGCACGCTGAACATGACCATGCCGTAGTCGTTCAGCTTGGTGTTCATCATCAGCCCGATGCTGAGCACACCGGCGAAGAAGAAGCCGGTCCGCCCGGCCGGCCACTTGTCACCGCGCCGGGTCAGCCGGACGACGCCCCACGTGTAGAGCGCCAGTCCCAGCAGACACGCGACGAGGAAGAACGGGTCCGCGGACCACTGAAGCCCTCGCCCCAGCGTGAACGGCGGCAGATCCATCGTCATGCCGTGCCCGCTGTGATCCATCCGCCGGCTCCTGATTCGTGGGGGGTTTGTGCTGATGTCCGCCCACAAGAGTAGAGCTGCCCCCGGCCGCGCTGATGACCGGGGGCACGCGTACTCACCTCACGGGCGCGGGGCCGTATCGATATGCGGCTCCGCCGCGGGGACGCGCCCAGCCACGGGCCACCCGCACCCGCCGGACGGCTACAGCACGCACTCCGCTTCCGCGTACCGGGACTCCGGCACGGTCTTCAGCGTCTCGACGGCCTCCGCCAGCGACACCATCACGATGTCGGTCCCGCGAAGCGCCGTCATCATCCCGAACTCACCGCGATGCGCGGCCTCCACCGCGTGCCACCCGAACCGCGTCGCCAGCACCCGGTCGTACGCCGTCGGCGTCCCGCCCCGCTGGACGTGCCCGAGGATGACCGGCCGGGCCTCCTTGCCGAGCCGCCGCTCCAGCTCCACGGAGAGCTGCCGGGCGATCCCGGCGAACCGCTCGTGGCCGTAGATGTCCTTGCCGCCCTCGTCGAAGGCCATGCTGCCGGGCTTCGGCTTGGCCCCCTCCGCCGCGACCACGATGGCGAACCGCTTGCCCGCCTCGAACCGCTCGCCGACCCGAGCGGTCAGCTCCTCGATGTCGAACGGCCGCTCCGGCACGACGATGGCATGGGCGCCCGCCGCCATCCCGGAGTGCAGCGCTATCCAGCCGGTGTGCCGCCCCATGACCTCGACGATCAGCACCCGCTGGTGGGACTCGGCGGTGGTCTTCAGCCGGTCCAGTGCCTCGGTGGCGACCCCGACGGCCGTGTCGAAGCCGAAGGTGACATCGGTGACCGCGATGTCGTTGTCGATGGTCTTCGGCACGCCGACGATCGGCAGCCCGTTGTCGGACAGCAGACGGGCCGCCTTGAGCGTGCCCTCGCCGCCGATCGGGATGATCGCGTCGAGACCCAGCTCGGCGACATGGCCCCTGGCCCGCTCCACGCCGTCCCGCAGATGCTCGGGGCGGACCCGGGAGGAGCCGAGGATGGTGCCGCCGCGGGCCAGGATGCCGCCGACGGCGTCCAGGTCGAGCTTCAGATAGTCGCACTCCAGGAGGCCTTTCCAGCCGTCCCGGAAACCGATGACCTCGTCGCCGTGGTCGGCGACGGCACGGTGCACGACGGACCGGATGACGGCGTTCAGGCCGGGGCAGTCGCCGCCGGACGTGAGGACACCAATGCGCATAGCCCGAAATACCTTCTCGATGTGGGCCGGGGACCGGACCACGTTGTCCGGCGGGAATCCCCGCCACCCTAGCGGCACAAGGGGGCGGGGCCGAAGCATGCGTCCGCCTGCTGGACGACCCCGCTCACCTGTGCGGACGTACCGTCAGACGGGCTGGTGAACTGCGGGTCGAAAACCGGTTACGCAGGCTGCTGCGCAGCCGCGATGCGCTCGTTGCGCAGCGCCTCGTACCAGTGGTCGTCCACCGGCGGCAGCGCGTTCACATCGAGGGCCAGCTTCAGCAGGTGGTCCGCGATGAGCGGGTTGCGGGCGAGGACGGGACCGTGCATGTACGTGCCGAACACGGTGTCGTTGTACGCCCCCTCCGTACCGTCGCCGGTGCCGTTGCCCTTGCCGAGCCGCACCTGGGCGAGCGGACGGGCGGTCGGGCCGAGGTGGGTGACGCCCTGGTGGTTCTCGAACCCGGTCAGCGGCGGCAGCCCGAGCCGCGGGTCGATGTCCCCGAGCACGTCGCCGACGCACCGCTCGCCCTCGCCGCGCACCGACACCACGTCGAGCAGGCCGAGGCCGGGCTCGCGCTGGCCGAGGTCGTTGATGAACTCGTGGCCGAGGATCTGGTAACCGGCGCACACCGAGAAGACGATCGCGCCGTTCTCCACCGCCCGGTACAGACCGCCGTCCCGGCGCAGCCGCTCGGCCGCGAGCCGCTGCGGCCGGTCCTCGCCGCCGCCGATGAGGTAGATGTCGCCGGAGGTCGGGATCGGCTGGTCGCTGCGCACGTCGAGGCGGGCCACGTCCAGGCCCCGCTGCCGCGCCCGGCGCTCCACGACGAGGGCGTTGCCCTGGTCGCCGTAGGTGCTGAGCAGGTCGGGGTAGATCCAGACGATCCGCAGGCTGTTGTCGCTCATGGTCACTGTCCTTCGACTCACTCAGTTGCCGACGCGGCGGCGCAGGTCCTGGAACGCGGTGTAGTTCGCGATGACCTCGATCCGGCCCGGCGGGCACATCTGCACCGCCTGGTCGAGGTTCTCGCAGACCTGGAAGTGCTGGTTGGCGACCTCCAGGCGCACCGCCAGGTCCAGCTTGCGGTCGCCGATGACGAAGATCGGGTGGCCGGTGAGCCGGGTGTAGTCGACGTCCCACAGCCAGGAGGTGTCGGTGCCGTCGGCGCCGCGCGCGTTCACGGAGAGGATCACCGGGGTGGGCGGCGGGTCGATCAGGGAGAACGTCTCCAGCCACCCGGCGGGGTTCTTCGCCAGCAGCAGTCGCAGGTCACGGCCCTGGAACTGGACGACGTCGTAGCGTCCGGCCACGGCCTGCACCTGGTACATGCGCTCCAGGGCGACCTGCGGCGGCACGCCGAACACGGCGGCGACGGCGGCCGAGCTGGCGGCGTTGGCCTTGTTGGCGCGGCCCGGCAACTGGAGGTGGATCGGCCAGGCCGAACCGTGCGGGTCGAGGACGTGGTCGCCGGAGAGCGCCCAGGTCGGGGTGGGGCGGCGGAAGCCGCACTCGCCGCAGAACCAGTCGTCGCCGGGGCGCTGCATCACACCGCCGCAGGCGGGGCAGGACCAGGCGTCGTCCTTCCACATCTGACCGGCCGCGACCCAGATCACATTCGGGGACGAGGACGCCGCCCACACGACCAGCGGGTCGTCCGCGTTCGCCACGATCACGGCCTTGGACCCGGCCAGGCCCTCGCGCCAGTTCTCCGCGAGCATGCGGGTCTCGGCGGCCCGGTCGAGCTGGTCGCGGGAGAGGTTCAGCAGCGCGATGCACTTGGGGTCGGTGTCCCGGGCGACGCCCGCGAGGTACTTCTCGTCGACCTCGATGACGCCGTACCTGGCGTCCGAGCCGCCGGCGAGCGCCGAGGTGATGCCGGCCGGCATGTTGGCGCCGAGCGCGTTGGAGACCACCGGGCCCGCGGCCCGCAGCGCCTCCGCGATCAGCCGCGTCGTGGTCGTCTTGCCGTTGGTCGCCGACACCAGGACGACGTCCAGGTTCTGGGCGAGCCGGGCGAGGAGGTCGGGGTCGAGTTTGAGCGCGACCCGGCCACCGATCACCGAACCGCTGCCGCGTCCCGCGGCACGGGATGCCGCAGCGACCGCCTTGCCCGCGGTCACGGCCAGCTTGGCCCGCGGCGTGAGCGGGTCCGAGTTGCCTGCCATCAGTTCTCGATCCTCCTTGCGTACGCGCCGCGCCTTGGGCCTGTCGGCAACGTGATGGTGGTCAGCCTATCGAGATCCATTCGCACTCCCGAATCCCGGCCCGTGCCCACGGGGCCGGGGCGGCTGAGGGAACCGTACCCTTGCGGCCATGCGACACGGCTCGATCCCGGGCGCCCACGGGCGCGTCCGGCCCCTCACCCTGCTCGGCGACCCCGTTCTGCACACCCCGTGCGCGGAGGTCGCCGACTTCGGCCCCGAACTCTCCCGGCTCGTGGAGGACTTGTTCGCCACGATGTACGCGGCGCAGGGGGTGGGGCTGGCGGCGAATCAGGTGGGGGAGTCGCTGCGGGTGTTCGTCTACGACTGCCCCGACGACGAGGATGTCCGGCATCTCGGGCATATCGTGAATCCGCGCCTGGTGGAGACGGACGGGGTGGTGATCCGCGGCCCGGAGGGCTGCCTGTCCCTGCCGGGCCTGGAGGCGAGCACGGAACGCTACGACCACGCGGTCGTCGAGGGCTTCACCATGACCGGCGATCCGGTCACCGTCCACGGCATGGGCTTCTTCGCCCGCTGCCTCCAGCACGAGTGCGACCACTTGGACGGCACGGTCTACGCGGACCGTGTGAAGGGCTGGCGCCACCGCAGGCTGATGCGAAAAGTGAGCCGAGCCTCCTGGTGCCGGCCGGGATGACTCCGCCGGGGGCGCGGGGAGCTGCGCGACCAGCCGCATCCGGTCCGCGGCTGACGTACGACCGTCAGAAACCCGGCCCCCCCGCCCTGTCCCCCGCGGCCGCCAGTCGCCCCCACAGCAGGTCGGCCAAACCGCGTACCAACTCCTGCCGCGAACAAGGCCGTTCGCCCAGCCACCAGTCCCCGGCGGCATGCATCATCCCGACGATCCCGTGCCCCCACACCCGCGCCAGCCGCTCACCGCCGGGCCCGAGGTCCACCCGCTCCTCGATGACCTTCCCCAGCTCCTCGCCCATCCTGCGGAGCACCGGCGCCGAGTGCTTGCCCACGTCGAACCCCTGCTCCCCGGCCTGGCCGCCCTCCGCCGGATGCATCAGGAACCGGTACACCTGGGGCCGCGCCTCGATGGCCGCGAGATACGTGTCCAGCGTGGACTCCACCCGCTCCCGCCGCTCCGCGGGCGCGTCGAGCGCCGCTCGCAGCGAGTCCAGGAGCGCGTCGGTGTGCCGCTTGGCGAGCGCGGCGTAGAGCCCGCCCTTGTCACCGAAGTGGCGGTAGAGGATCGGCTTGGTGATGCCCGCCTCCGCAGCGATGGCGTTCATGGACGCCTGCGGCCCGTCGCGCAGCACCACCCGGTCCGCGGCTTCCAGCAGCTCGCGTCGTCGGCGGTCGGCGGACCGCTGCTGCTCGGTCCGCTGCGTGGTGTCCATGTGCTCTCCCCACCCGTGCTGTATCGGTGACGCCTGCGCAAACTAACACTCGACGCGCGACACTCATCGAACGGGCTGCCGGGGGTGCCGGGTGAGTTGACTTTCCCTACCCGCCGGTAACAGACTGCGGTTACCGCAAGTAACACGCACGGGTGCCGCTGGAGGGGACATGGCCGAATTCACCATGGAGCTGAACGACGAGCAGAGGGAGGTCCGGGACTGGCTCCATGGCTTCGCCGCCGATGTGATCCGCCCCGCCGCCGCCGAGTGGGACGAGCGCGAGGAGACCCCCTGGCCGGTCATCCAGGAGGCCGCGAAGGTCGGCATCTACTCCCTCGACTTCTACGCCCAGCAGTACTTCGACCCCACCGGTCTCGGCATCCCCATGGCCATGGAGGAGCTGTTCTGGGGTGACGCCGGCATCGCCCTGTCCATCGTCGGCACCGGCCTCGCCGCCGTCGGCGTCCTCGCCAACGGCACCGAGGAGCAGATCGGCACCTGGATCCCCCAGATGTACGGCGACGCGAACGACGTCAAGGTCGCCGCGTTCTGCTCCTCCGAGCCCGACGCGGGCTCCGACGTCGCCTCGATGCGCACCCGGGCCGTCTACGACGAGGCCAAGGACGAGTGGGTGATCAACGGCACGAAGACCTGGGCCACGAACGGCGGCATCGCCAATGTGCACGTGGTCGTCGCGGTCGTCGACCCGGAGCTGGGCTCCAAGGGGCACGCGTCCTTCATCGTCCCGCCGGACACCCCCGGCCTGTCCCAGGGCCAGAAGTTCAAGAAGCACGGCATCCGCGCCTCGCACACCGCCGAGGTCATCCTCGACAACGTGCGCGTGCCCGGCTCCTGCCTGCTCGGCGGCAAGGAGAAGCTGGACGAGCGGCTGGCGCGGGCCCGGGAGAAGGCGAAGGCGGGCGGCGAGCGCGTGAAGAACGCGGCGATGGCGACCTTCGAGGCGTCCCGCCCGGCGGTCGGCGCCATGGCCGTCGGCACCGCCCGGGCCGCGTACGAGGTCGCCCTCGACTACGCCAGGACCCGCGAGCAGTTCGGCCGCCCGATCATCGACAACCAGGGCGTCGCCTTCCAGCTCGCCGACATGCGCACCCAGATCGACGCGGCCCGGCTGCTGGTCTGGCGGGCCTCCTGGATGGCGATCAACGGCAAGCCGTTCACCGCGGCCGAGGGCTCGATGTCGAAGCTCTTCGCCAGCGAGACGGCGAAGAAGGTCACCGCCCAGGCCGTCCAGATCCTCGGCGGCAACGGTTACACCCGGGAATACCCGGTCGAGCGCATGCACCGGGACAGCGCCATCTACACGATCTTCGAGGGCACCAGCGAGATCCAGCGCCTGGTGATCGCCCGCACCCTGTCCGGGATGCCGATCCGCTAGCGGACGTCACACCGGGTGCCGGCCGGGAAGAGGCGTCTGTCATGCTGACCGCATGATCGTTCTTCCCGGCCTGCTCGGGCTCCTGGTCCTGCTCACCGTCGCCGGCACGGGCTGCTGGATCGTCCGCGAGTTCCACAAGGAGTGCCGCGCCAGGCGCCGCGCCTGAGCGCCCGCCGTCGCGCACCCGCTACGGCGCGCCCCCGCTGCTGTGTGCGATGCACGCCACGTCGATACGATCCGCCAGCTTCGCCAGCTCGATGGTCAGCGCGGCCACCGTGTCCTCGTCGAGCCCTTCCTCACCGGCCTCGACGAGATGCAGCCACCGCCCGCCCACCATGCGGAGCAGCTTGCTCACATCGGCCGCGGCCACCTGAAGGTTCCCGCGGTCATCGACGATCAGAGGCAGAGTCACTTCGCGGTTCACAACCGGGATCGTAGCCGCGCGGCGCTCACGCACCGTGCCAAACCGTGGTGATGTTGCAGAACTCGCGGATTCCGTGCCCGGACAGCTCACGCCCGTACCCGGACCGCTTCACCCCGCCGAACGGGAACGCCGGGTGGGACGCGGTCATCCCGTTGACGTACACGCCGCCGGCCTCCAGATCCCGGACGAACCGGTCGACCTCGTTCTCGTCCCGTGTCCACACGTTGGAACTCAGCCCGAACTCCGAGTCGTTGGCGATCAGCACGGCCTCGTCCAGGTCGCCGGCCCGGTACAGCGTGGCGACCGGTCCGAACGCCTCCTCGCGGTGGATGCGCATCTCCCGGGTGATCCCGGCGAGGACGGTCGGCGGGTAGTACCAGCCGGGCCCGTCGGGCCGTTCGCCGCCGCACAGCACGCTCGCCCCGGCGCGCACCGCGTCGTCGACCAGTTCCTCCAGATCGGCCCGCCCCCGCTCGCTGGACAGCGGCCCCACCTCGGTCTCCTCGTCCGTCGGGTCGCCCACCTTCAGCGCCTTCATGCCGGCGGTGAACCGCTCGGCGAAGGCGTCGTAGACGTCCGTGTGCACGATGAACCGCTTGGCGGCGATGCAGGACTGCCCGGCGTTCTGGCAGCGGGCGTTGACCGCGACCTCAGCGGCGCGGTCCAGGTCGGCGGAGGGCATGACGATGAAGGGGTCGCTGCCGCCCAGCTCCAGCACCGTCTTCTTGATCATCTCCCCGGCGGTGGAGGCCACCGCACGGCCCGCGGGCTCGCTGCCGGTGAGGGTGGCCGCCTTGATCCGCTCGTCGCGCAGGAGGTCGTCCACCGCGGCGGAGCCGATCAGCAGGGTCTGGAAGCAGCCCTCGGGAAAGCCCGCGCGGTGGAACAGGTCCTCCAGGTAGAGGGCGGTCTGCGGCACGTTCGAGGCGTGCTTGAGCAGCCCGACGTTGCCCGCCATCAGCGCGGGCGCGGCGAACCGGATCACCTGCCAGAGCGGGAAGTTCCACGGCATCACCGCGAGGACCGGGCCCACCGGCCGGTAACGGACGAGGACGCGGGAGGCGCCGGAGTCCTTCACATCGGCCTCGGCGGGCTCCTCGTCGGCGAGCAGTTCCTCGCCGTGATCGGCGTACCAGCGCATGGCCTTGGCGCACTTCGCGGCCTCCGCGCGGGCCTGCTTCACCGGCTTGCCCATCTCGGTGGTGATCACCTGGGCGATGTCCCGCCGGTCCTCGTCGAGGAGGTCGGCGGCCCGGTGCAGCAGACGGGCCCGCTCGGCGAAGGCGGTCGTCCGGTAGGTGCGGAAGGTGGCCTCGGCGAGCTGGAGCCGGCGTTCGATCTCCTCCTCGCCCATGGCCTCGTACGTCCTGACCGTCTCGCCGTTCGCCGGGTTCACCGTCGCGATG
Organism: Streptomyces sp.; assembly: GCF_035645055.1. Taxonomy (GTDB): domain Bacteria; phylum Actinomycetota; class Actinomycetes; order Streptomycetales; family Streptomycetaceae; genus Streptomyces. Next base: position 47,383 of record NZ_DASQNH010000065.1, read on the forward strand.
GGCATGACTGACCTCCTGGCAAGGGTTGATGCTTCGACCTTCGCGCGCGGCGGCGGGGGCCGCAACGCGGGGCGTCTCCTCAGGGCGAGTGCTCCGCCAGCCGGTCGAGAAACGCGGCCTGCGCGGTGACGATCACCGCCCGGCCCGCGTCCAGGCCGAACCAGCGGACCCGGTCCAGCTCAGGGAACTCGGTCAGACGCCCGCTCCTCGGCGGCCACTCCATGGTGAAGGTGCCGGGGCTGACGGCGCCGGGGTCCAGGTCGCCCTCCACCGCCCACACCGTCACCACCTTCCCGCCGGTCTGGCGGACCTCGCCGAGCGGCACGGCCTGCCCGTCGGGCGGCTCCAGTCCCAGTTCCTCCCGGAATTCCCGGCGGGCCGCCTCCCAGGCGGGTTCACCCGGTGCGTACTCGCCTTTCGGGACGGTCCACGCCCCGGCGTCCTTCCGGGCGAAGTACGGCCCGCCCATATGACCCAGCAGCACCTCAAGCCCCTCGCCGGTGCGCCGGAACAGCAGCAGCCCCGCACTGCGCCGGGGCGTCACCGCCGCACCTCCGGGTGGGCGGCCAGTACGGCCTCGACGGTGTCGGCGTCCTGCGGGCGTTTGTCCTCGCGGTAGCGGACCACGCGGGCGAAGCGCAGCGTGACACCGGCCGGGTAGCGGGTGGAGCGCTGGAGGCCGTCGTAGGCGATCTCCACGACCAGTTCCGGCCGGACGGTCACCACCTGGCCGTCGTCCGACAGCGCCAGCTCCCGCAGCCGCTCGGTCTGCCAGGCCAGCATCGCGTCGGTCATGCCCTTGAAGGTCTTGCCGAGCATGGCGTAGGAGCCGTCCTCGCGGCGGGCGCCCAGGTGCAGGTTGGAGAGCCTTCCGGTGCGGCGGCCGTGGCCCCACTCGGCGGCCAGCACCACCAGGTCGAGGGTGTGCACGGGCTTGACCTTCAGCCAGGACGCGCCGCGCCGGCCCGCGCTGTAGGGCGCGCCGAGGTCCTTGACCACCACCCCTTCGTGGCCCCGGGCCAGTGTCCCGGCCAGGAACTCCTCCGCCGCGGGCAGCTCGCCGGGGCCCGACACCACCGTCCGCCGCACCCGCATCGGCTCGGGCACCAGCCGGGCCAGCTCCGCGTGCCGCTCGGCGAACGGCAGGTCCAGCAGATCCCGGCCGTCGACCGAGAGGACGTCGAAGAAGACGGGGGAGACCGGGACCGCCGCCGCCGCGGTCGCCACGTCCACCCGGGAGCCGACCCGCCCGGCGGTCTCCTGGAACGAGCGCGGCCGGCCGTCCTCGCCGAAGGCGATGACCTCGCCGTCGAGGACGAAACGCCCGCCGCGCAGCTCCAGCGCCGCCGCGGTCACCTCGGGCAGCCGGTCGGTGATGTCGTCGAGGGTGCGGGTGTAGAGCCGTACGGTGCCGCCGTCCCGGTGGACCTGGACGCGGATGCCGTCCAGCTTCTCCTCCACCGCGCACGCGCCCAGCTTGCCGACCGCCTCCGCCACCGAGGACGCGCTGTGCGCGAGCATCGGCAGCACCGGGCGGCCGACGGTGAGCCGGAAGCGCTCCAGGGCGGGCGGGCCCTCGGTGAGCAGCGCCTCGGCCACGGTCTGGAGCGAGCCCGCCAGCATCACGGCCCGGCGGACGTCGGCGGGCGGCGCGCCGGTCGCCCCCGCAAGGCCCTCCACGGCCACCGCGTCCAGCGCGCCCTGCCGGACCTCGCCGGTGAGCAGGCCCAGCAGGAACCGCTGCTCCTCCTCGGTGGCCGCGCCCATCAGCTCCCCCACCAGCCGGGCCCGCTCGGCCTGCGAGCCGGGTCCGGACACCTTGCCGAGTGCGGTGAGCCGGGCGTCCACCTCGCGCACGGTCAGGGCGGGTTCGGCGGCCGGGGCGACCGGGCGGCCGAGCACCTTCCAGCCGATGCCGAGCCGCCCCTGCGGCAGCCGCCCCGCCAGATACGGGATGACGACCGGGACGTCCGCCGCCTCCGCCTCGCGGAACAGCTCCGCGAGCAGCGCGGTCTTGCGGGAGCGCGCCGACGTGGCGGCGACCTCCCGGGACACCTGGGCGAGCCGGGCCAGCAGCATGCAGTCATGGTGCACCGGCGCGGCCGGGTCTACACCCGCACCGCGGAGTCCAGGCCGGTCATCAGCAGCTCGCCGTTGAGCGCGGCTGCGGCCCGGTAGCCGCCGCTCGCCGCGTGGACGACCTGCTCGGCGAAGCCGATCGCGTTGCCCGCCGCCCACACGCCGGGCACGCTGGTCAGCCCGGTGGCGTCCACCACCGGGTAGCTGCCGAACGGCGTGTCGTGGAAGGCGGCGCCCAGCCGCTCCAGCAGTCCGGTCTGCGGCACCGGGCGCGGGGAGACGAACAGCACCTCGCGGGCGTGCACCGGGCCTCCCCCGCAGGGGGTGCCCCCGGCGAGCCGCACCCCGGTGAGCCGGTCGTCCTCGACCACCAGGCCCGCCACCTCGCCGGGCACCACGGTGACCCCGGCCGCGGCCAGCCTGCGCAGATCGTCGTCCGACAGCTCGTCCTCGGCCACCCTGTGCAGGAAGAACGTCACGTCCTTCGACCACTGGGAGACCATCAGGGCCTGGTGCACGCTCAGCGGCGACGCGGCGAGCACGCCGAAGGCCCGGTCGCGCACCTCCCAGCCGTGGCAGTACGGGCAGTGCAGCACATCCCGGCCGAACCGCTCGGCGACGCCGGGCACGGCGGGCAGCTCGTCCCTGAGGCCGGTGGTGACGACGAGCCGCCGGGCCCGCACGGTCCGCCCGCTCGCCAGTTCCACGGCGAAGTCCCCGTCGCGGGTCACGTCCACCGCCCGGTCCCGGACGAGTTCGACGCCGTAGCGGGCGATCTCCTCGCGGCCCAGGGCCAGGAAGTCGCCCGGCGGCATGCCGTCCCGGGACAGATAGCCCTGCATGTGGGCGGCGGGCGCGTTGCGGGGCTCGCCGGCGTCGACGACCAGGGTGCGGCGCCGGGCCCGGCCCAGGACCAGGGCGGCGGACAGACCGGCGGTGCCGCCGCCGACGACGATCGCTTCGTACTTCTCGGCCGGGTTCTCGTTCATGGTGACCACCTCCCGTCCGACGGTCGCCGATCGGTGCCCCATTGACAAACCAGTTTGCCGAAACTGCAATGTGGGACATGAGTACCGATGACGTTCTGGCGGGTGTGGGCCCGAGGCTGCGGCGGATCCGGAAGGAGAAGGAGGTGACGCTCGCGGCGCTGTCCGAGGCGACCGGCATCTCGGTGAGCACGCTGTCGCGGCTGGAGTCCGGCGGGCGCAAGCCGTCCCTGGAGCTGCTGCTGCCGATCGCCCAGGCCCACCAGGTCCCCCTGGACGAGCTGGTCGGCGCCCCGCCGGTGGGGGACCCCCGGGTGCGGCCCGCCAAGCCGATCGAGCGGTACGGCCGGACCATGATCCCGCTCACCCGCCAGCCCGGCGGGCTCCAGGCGTACAAGATCATCGAGCCGAACCGGCGCCTCGAACCGTCCCCGCAGACCCATGAGGGCTACGAGTGGCTGTACGTCCTGGCCGGGAAGCTGCGGCTGGTGCTGGGCGAGCACGACGTGGTGCTCACGGCCGGAGAGGCGGCGGAGTTCGACACCCGGGTGCCGCACTGGTTCGGGTCGACGGGGGAGGGGCCGGTGGAGTTCCTGAGCCTGTTCGGGCCGCAGGGGGAGCGGATGCACGTCCGGGCGCGGCCGAAGAAGACGTCCGGCGAGTGACCCTGCGACTGTTCCCTGATCGGCAAGCGACCGCTTAGTATGCGATCCGACCCCGGTCAGACGAAGCAGTCCCCCGTGGAGGCACCGCATGCAGGCATGGCACGTGCACGAGAACGGCGAGCCGGGCGAGGTGATGCGCCTCGCGGAGGCCGGGCGCCCCACGCCCGGTGACGGCCAGGTCCTGGTCAGAGTGCGCGCCGCGAACGTCAACTTTCCGGACGCGCTGCTGTGCCGGGGCCAGTACCAGATCCGGCCGCCGCTGCCCTTCACCCCGGGCGTGGAGATCTGCGGCGAGACCGAGGACGGCCGCCGCGTCATCGGCAACCCCGCGCTGCCGTACGGCGGTTTCGCCGAGTACGCCGTCGCGGACGCCGCCGCCCTGCTGCCCGCCCCCGAGTCGCTGGACGACGCCGAGGCCGCCGCCCTGCACATCGGCTACCAGACCGGCTGGTTCGGCCTGCACCGGCGGGCCGCGCTCCAGGCCGGCGAGACACTGCTGGTCCACGCCGCGGCGGGAGGGGTCGGCAGCGCGGCCGTCCAGCTCGGCAAGGCGGCCGGCGCCACCGTCATCGGTGTCGTCGGCGGCGCCCAGAAGGCCGCCGTCGCCCGGCAACTGGGCTGCGACACGGTGATCGACCGGCGGGCCGAGGACGTCGTCGCCGCCGTCAAGGAGGCCACCGGCGGCCGGGGCGCCGACGTGATCTACGACCCGGTGGGCGGGGACGCCTACAGCCAGTCCGCCAAGACGGTCGCCTTCGAGGGGCGGATCGTGGTCGTCGGCTTCGCCAGCGGCACCATCCCCAGCCCCGCGCTCAACCACGCCCTGGTGAAGAACTACTCGGTCCTCGGTCTCCATTGGGGCCTGTACAACACCAAGAACCCCAAGCTGGTCCAGCACTGCCACGACCAGCTCACCGACCTGGCCGCCCGGGGCGCCATCAAGCCGCTGGTGAGCGAGCGCGTCCCGCTGGACGAGGCCGCGACCGCCGTCCAGAAGGTCGCCGACGGCCGCAGCACCGGCCGGATCGCCGTCGTGATGGAGGAGGCCCGATGACCGACGCAGCCGCACTGCGCCGCCGCACCCGGGAGTTGCTGGCCGCACACCCGCCCGCCACCACCGGCCGGCTGGAGTTCCTGCGGGCCCGCTTCGACGCCGGACTCGCCTGGGTGCACTTCCCGGAGGGCCTCGGCGGACTGGGCGCCCCACGCTCCCTCCAGGCCGTCGTGGACAGCGAACTGGAAGCCGCCGGCGCCCCCGACAACGACCCCCGGCGCATCGGCATCGGCCTCGGCATGGCCGCCCCGACCATCCTCCGGTACGGCACGGAGGAGCAGAAGCGCCGCTTCCTCAAGCCCTTGTGGACCGGCGAGGAGGTGTGGTGCCAGCTGTTCAGCGAGCCCGGTGCCGGCTCCGACCTGGCCGCGCTCGGCACCCGGGCCGTCCGCGAGGGCGACCACTGGGTCGTCAACGGGCAGAAGGTGTGGACCTCCAGCGCCCACCTCGCCCGCTGGGCCATCCTCATCGCCCGTACCGACCCGGACGTGCCCAAGCACCAGGGCATCACCTACTTCCTGTGCGACATGACCGACCCCGGCGTCGAGGTGCGCCCGCTGCGGCAGATGACCGGCGAGGCCGAGTTCAACGAGGTCTTCCTCACCGGCGTCCGCATCCCCGACGCCCACCGGCTCGGCGAGGCCGGCGACGGCTGGCGGGTCGCCCAGACCACGCTGAACAACGAACGCGTCGCCATCGGCGGCATGCGCATCCCGCGCGAGGGCGGCATGATCGGCCCCGTCTCGAAGACCTGGCGCGAACGGCCCGGACTGCGCACCCACGACCTGCACCAGCGGCTGCTCACCCTCTGGGTGGAGGCCGAGGTCGCCCGGCTCACCGGCGAACGCCTGCGCCAGCAGCTCGTCGCCGGACAGCCCGGCCCGGAGGGCGCCGGCATGAAGCTGGCCTTCGCCCGCCTCAACCAGGCCATCAGCGGCCTGGAGGTCGAACTGCGCGGCGAGGAGGGCCTGCTCTACGACGACTGGACCATGCGCCGCCCGGAGCAGGTCGACTTCACCGGCCGCGACGCCGGATACCGCTATCTGCGCTCCAAGGGCAACAGCATCGAGGGCGGGACCAGCGAGGTCCTGCTGAACATCGTCGCCGAGCGCGTCCTCGGCCTGCCCGCCGAACCGCGCACCGACAAGGACGTCGCCTGGAAGGACCTCGCCCGATGACCGACCCCGACCTGCTGTACTCGGAGGAGGAAGAGGCGCTGCGCGCCGCCGTCCGGGACCTTCTCGCCGGCCACTGCGACCCGGCGGCCGTCATCGCGCGCACCGAGTCGGACGCCCCGCACGACCTGCGGCTGTGGAAGGCCCTCACCGACGGCATGGGCCTGGCCGGACTGCTGGTGCCCGAGGAGCGCGGCGGTCAGGGCGCCACCCACCGCGAAGCCGCCGTGGTGCTGGAGGAGCTGGGGCGGGCCGTCGCGCCCGTGCCCTATCTGACGAGCGCGGTCGTCGCCACCGAGGCGCTGCTGGCCTGCGACGACGCCGGCGATCTGGTCGAGGAGCTGGCCTCGGGCCGCCGGATCGGCGTCCTCGCCGTCGCGCTGAACGTGGCGGCCGGCGGCGCGGTGAAGACCGTACGCGTCGAGCACGGCACCCTGCGCGGGGAGCTGACCGGCGTCGCGGACGCCGCCGTCGCGGACGTCCTGCTCGTGCCCGGCGACGACGGCTCGCTCCACGCGGTCGACGCCGCCGCCGCGACCGTCATCCCGCAGCCGTCACTGGACCTCACCCGGCCGCTGGCGACGATCGCCCTCGACGGCGCCCCGGCCCGCCGGATCGGCGCCGCGGAACCGGCCGTACGCCGGGCCCTGCGCTCGGCGTCCGGGCTGCTGGCCTCCGAGCAACTGGGCCTCGCCGACTGGACGCTGACCGAGACCGTCCGCTACCTCAAGGACCGCAGACAGTTCAACCGGCCGGTCGGCGGTTTCCAGGCGCTCAAGCACCGGCTCGCCCAGCTGTGGCTGGAGGTCGTCAGCCTGCGCGCCGCCGCCCGCGCCGCCGCCGACGCCCTCGCGACCGGCGAGGACACCGAGGTGGCGGTCGCGGTCGCCCAGGCCTACGCGGCACCGGTCGCCGTCCGCGCCGCCGAGGAGGCGCTGCAACTGCACGGCGGCATCGGCATGACCTGGGAGCACCCCGTCCACCTCTACCTCAAGCGGGCCAAGGCCGACTCGATCGCCTACGGCACCGCGGGCGCCCACCGCGCGGCGCTGGCCGAACTGGTGGACCTCCGGGCCCCCTGACGGACCGCCGGGAAAGCCCGCCCCACCGGGGGCGGGCTTTTTCGTGTGCGCCGCTCCGGCGAAGTGAACACCTGACGGCACCCCGGCCAACTCGCCGCGCGGACGGGTCCATCGAGCCCCCGCCGATCGCATACTCGCTGCGTCCCGTCCGGCCCCTCAAGGGAGGCAGCGCATGGCCCTCACCACTCGCCGCAGAGCCCTCACCACCCTCGGCGCCGCCCTCGCGGGCGCCGTCGCCCTGCCCGCCGGGAGCGCGCTCGCCGGTGAACGACGGCCCGGGCTCCGCCCGTTGTGGCGCGCCCACGCTCACAACGACTACGAGCACCCGCGCCCCCTCCTCGACGCCCTCGACCACCGCTTCGGCAGCGTGGAGGCCGACATCTTCCTCGTCGACGGCCAACTGCTCGTCGCCCACGACCCGGAGGACCTGGACCCCGCCCGCACCCTCGAAGCCCTCTACCTCGACCCGCTCGCCGCCCGAGTCCGCGCCCACCACGGCTCGGTGTACCGGGGCCACCGGGGCCCCTTCCAACTGCTCGTCGACCTCAAGACCGAGGGCTCCTCGACCTACCGGGAGCTGGACCGGCACCTGCGCCGTCACCGCCACCTGTTCACCACCTACGCCCACGGCCGGGTGATCCCGGGCCCGGTCACCGCCGTCATCTCCGGCGACCGGGCGGCCCGCGCCCCGATGGAGGCCCAGACCGTCCGCCGCGCCTTCTATGACGGCCGGCTCACCGACCTCGGCGGCCCCGCGCCCGCCTCCTTCGCCCCGCTCATCAGCGACAACTGGACACGGCACTTCACCTGGCGGGGCGTCGGCGCGTTCCCCGCGGCCGAGCGGACGAAGCTGCGCGACATCGTGCGGGCGGCGCACGCGCGTGGGCAGCGGGTGCGGTTCTGGGCCACCCCCGACCAGCCGGGACCGGAGCGGGACGCGGTATGGACCGAACTGCTCGCCGCCGGCGTCGACCACCTCAACACCGACGACCTCGCGGGCCTCGCAACCTTCCTGGACACCCACCGCCCGGCGTAGACACCACACGATCGGAGGACAGGTCAGTCGCCCGGATGAACCCTCCGCTACGCCACACTTGCGGCCGAACGCCGTGAACCGGACGCGTGACGGCGTGGCGGAGGAGGTTGACGATGGCCGTTTCCATCTCAGTGGTGCTGCTGCTTCTGGTCCTTGCGGTGATCTTTCTGCGCAACGGCGGCCTGAAGATCTCCCACGCGCTGGTCTGCCTGCTGCTCGGCTTCTACCTGGCGAGCACGAGCGTCGCGCCCACGATCCAGAGCGGCCTGACGGCGACGGCGGACATCGTGAGCAGCCTCAGGCCGTAGGGACCCGGGGATCACCCCGTCGAGAACACCCCGATCCCGTTCGGCACCGGTCGCTCCGTGCCGCCGGACGGGTGGTTGCGGACGGTCACGGTGGTCGTGCCCGGGGCCCGGGCGACCAGGGTGGAGGAGCCGCCGCCGTCGAGGCTGAAGGCGTCCACCGCGCCCAGCCGCCGCATGACGTCGGCCAGTTCGGCGATGGTCAGGCCGGTGCGGTATTCGGGGGAGCCGTCCAGTGACAGCAGCAGCACCCGCCGGCCGCCGTCCGCGAGGCCCGCCGCGGAGCGCACCGCCCTGGTCCGGTGGTCCAGTCCGGGCAGCGGCTGCCCGCCGGACAGCACCGGGTAGCCGCCGATGACGAAGCGGTACGGCACCTTGGACCGGGCCGCCACCAGCCGGTGCCGCACCCGCACGGTGTCGCCCACGGCGAGTTTGCGCAGCCATTGCGCCCCCGCCTCGCGCCCCACCAGCACAGTGGTGCCCGCGGCGATTGGCCCGCCGCCCGGGCTCTGGTCGGTCGCCGCCACCCGGCCGTCCCGGACCGTCACCTCGTGGGTGTCCGTGCTGCACGGCGCGGCCCGCTCGGTGTCCGTGCCACAGGTGGCGCGCACCCGGGACGCGTCGCCCCAGTCAGCGGTGAACGCGCCGACCGAACCGACCGGCAGCGCGTACTGGTTGAGACCGCCGAGCGGCAGTCGCTCGGCGGACGTGGTGACCGTCCCGTCCAGGGCGAGACTGTCCAGCCGGGCCCGCCGGTCGGTGCCCACCCCGAACACGTCCCGGGTGGAGGTGCCGGGTGGCAGGGCGGGGCCGAAGCGCTGCCCGTCCGGTACCGCCGCCTTCAGCGTCCGGCCGCCCGCGATGGCCGGTCCGACGCTCGCGCCGGTCGCCTCGACACCCGGGTGCTGGGTCTCGGTGATGTTGAAGAAGTCCCCGTTGACGCCCGCGACGGCGGCCTGCCGGCCGGCGAGTCGTGACACGGTCGCCCGCTCGGCCACCGCCCCGGGATACAGCAGGTCCAGACGGACCTTCGGGTGGCGCAGGTCGACGGCGAGCACATGCGCGCGGGCCGGGCCGCCCGCCGCCTGGAGGCCGAACTGCTCATAGGCCACGCCCGGTGCGATCTCGACGGCCGCAGGGGCGGCGCGGGCCGGTGCCGCCCCGGCCAGGGCCGCACCGGCCGGCGAGCCGAGAGCAGTGAGGAGGGCCAGTACCGTTCTGCCGGCCCGGCAGCGCTTTTGACGTCTCGTCACACATCCCCCTGAGGTTCCGTCAACTGTCGCAGCAACGGGGGGAAGTGCACCAGACGGCGACGTCCGGCCGGGTGGCCGGACGTGCGCGTCGGGGGACGGATGGACGAACGGGACCCCCGAACGGGTGATCCGGCGGCCCCGGGCGGCCCGATGGCCTCATGTGGCACGGCGGCACCGGGCGTCGGAGTATGAAAACGGCCCCCCTGGGCACTCGGGCGCCGCTCGCCGTCCGTCCCCCGGCGGGGACGGAGGCCTCATCGGCGGAAGGAGGCCGTGTACATGACGCCGATGGCGTTCTCCGCGATACCGCTGCCGATGTCACGGCCCCGCTGGAAAAGGGCCCTGGTCACCGGCGGTGCCGGGTTTCTGGGCTCCCACCTGTGCGAACGGCTGGTCGAGGCCGGGATCGAGGTCGACTGCGCGGACGACCTGTCGTCGGGGTCCGCCGGCAACGTCCGCCACCTGACCGCATCCCCCGGATTCCGGTTCCTGCGGCAGGACGTGAGCGCGTCCGGCTGCCCGGACGCCCTGCCCGGCCCCTACGACCTGGTGCTGCACTTCGCAGGCCCCGCCTCGCCCGCCGACTGCCTCGGCGACCGGCTGGCCGCACTGGACGCCGCCGGACCCGGCACCCGCAACGCGCTGGCCGTCGCCGAACGGGACGGGGCGCGGTTCCTGCTCGGCTCCGCCTGCCACGTGTACGGCGACCCCGCGGCGCACCCGCTGCGCGAGGACTGCTGGGGTCACGTCGACCCGGTCGCGCCGCGCAGCGCCCACGACGAGGGCAAGCGGTTCGCCGAAGCCCTCACCACCGCCGGCGCGACGGCCCACGGCACCGACGCCGGGATCGTGCGCGTGTTCGACACCTACGGCCCGCGGATGCGGGCGGACGGCCGCCAGGCCCTGCCCACCTTCATCCGGCAGGCACTCGCCGGAGAGCCGCTCACCATCGAGGGCGACGGCAGCCAGACCCGGTCGCTCGCCTACGTCGACGACGTCGTCGAGGGCGTGCTGCGCGTGGCCGCCAGCGGCGCCGTACGGCCCGTCAACATCGGCGGCGACGACGAGGCCACCGTCGAGGAGATCGCCCGCCGGGTGATCCACCTGACCGGCTCCCCCTCCCGGCTGGTGCACCGGCCCGGCCGGGCGCACGACCCCGCCCGGCGCCGCCCGGACACCACCTTCGCCCGGGAGGTCTACGGCTGGTCGCCGCGGGTCCCGTGGGAAGAAGGGTTCAAACGGACCATCGCCCACTTCGCCGAGCGGTCCGCCCCCGGCGCCCGGGAGGGGGAGGGACTGTGAAGGCGCTGGTCGTACGGCTCGACGGGTTCACCGGCGTCCTCCTCGCGGGCCCCGCCGTCCGCGCCGTCGCCACCCGGGCGAACCCGGTGACGGTGCTGTGCGCGCCCGGTGGCGCGCCCGCCGCCCGGCTGCTGCCCCACGTCGACGACGTCGTCGTCTGGGATCCGCCGTGGGAGACGCCCGGCTCCGCGCAGGCGGACGAGGACGCGCTGGTGCGGCGGCTGCGGGCCGAGGCGTACGACGTGGCACTCGTCGTCGCCCCCGCCGGGCAGAGCCCCGAGCCCGCCGAGCGGCTGCTGCGGATGGCCCGCGTGGACCGGGTCGGCGCCTGCGGCGGCGCCGGCGCCGAGGCGGCCCTCGACACCGCCGCCACCCTGGGCTTCCGCCCCCGCGCCGGGGACGACGGACGGCTGCGCGTGCTGCCCCCGCCCGACACCGCCCGGCTCACCGGCAACGGCCCCTACGTCGTCGTCCACCCCGGCGCCGGACCGCCCGGCCACGCCCGGGACCCGGACCGCTGGGCGGCGGCCGTCTCCGCGCTGGCCGACGACGGACACCGCGTCGTCGTCACCGGCGGACCGGAGGAGACCGCGGTGACCCGGCACGTCAGCGGGGACATCGCCGTCGACCTGGGCGGCCGTACCGACCCCCGGCGGCTGGCCGGCGTCCTGCGGGCCGCCGACGCGGTGGCGACCGGCGTGGCCGGCCCCGCCCACCTCGCCGCCGCCACCGGTACGCCCGTCGTCTCGCTGGTCCCGCCGGGCGGACCGCGCCGTCCCCACGGCGTGCCCACCGTGCTGCTCGCCCCGGGCGACAGCACGGCCCGGGACGTGGCCGGTGCCGTGCGCAGGCTTCTCGACGGAAGGACGTGAGCGCCCCCCGTGCACCAGCAGGCCCCGACCCCTGCCGTCCCGGCCCGCACGCCCGCGGCCGGGCGGATCACCGTGGCCGTGATCACGCGCAACCGCCGCGCGAGCGTCCTGCGCACCCTGGACCGGCTGGCCGAGCTGCCCGAACGGCCCCCCGTCATCGTCGTGGACAACGACTCCGCCGACGCCACCGCCGCCGCCGTCCTGGACCACCCGGTCGGCGCCCGCGTCCTGACCCCCGGGCGCAACACCGGGGCCCTCGGCCGCAACCTCGCCGTCCGCCACGCCACCACCCCGTACATCGCCTTCAGCGACGACGACTCCTGGTGGGCGCCGGGCGCCCTGGCGACCGCCGCCGACGTCCTCGACACCCACCCCCGACTGGGGCTCCTCGCCGCGCGCACCCTCGTCGGGCCCGACGCCGCCGAGGACCCGCTGAACTCCGTCCTCGCCGCCTCCCCGCTGCCCCCCGACCCCGGGCTCCCCGGCACCCCGGTGCTCGGCTTCCTCGCCTGCGCCTCCGTCGTGCGGCGGCGCGCCTTCCTCGACGCCGGGGGCTACCACCCGGTGCTGTTCTTCGGCGGTGAGGAGACCCTCCTCGCCTATGACCTCGCCGCCCGCGGCTGGGGCGTGGCCTACGTGCCCTCGGTGACCGCCCTGCACCATCCCGACCCCGGCGGACGGCCCGGCCGCTCCGCCGCCCAGCGGCGCAACGAAGTGCTCACCGCCTGGCTGCGCCGCCCCGCCCCGGTCGCCCTGCGCGGCACCGCCCGCCTCGGAGCCGCGGCCCTGCGCCGCGAACCGGCCGCCGGGGCCGCCCTGCGCGGCGCCCTCGCCAGACTCCCCGCCGCCCTCAGACACCGCACGCCGCTGCCGGACCGGGTCGAACGGGCGGCCCGACTGCTGGACGACGGGAGGCACCCATGACCGACGACGCGGCCCGCCCCGACGGCCGTACCACCGTGGTGGTGATCACCCGCGACCGCCGGCCCGAACTGCTGCGCACCCTGCGCACACTGCGGGACCTGCCGGAGCGGCCCCCGGTGATCGTCACCGACAACGGCTCGCGCGACGGCACCGCCGAGGCGGTCGCCCGCGACCACCCGGAGGTGCTGCTGCTGCGCCCCGGACGCAACCTGGGAGCCGTCGGCCGCAACCTCGCCGTGCGGTACGCCCGCACCCCGTACGTGGCCTTCTGCGACGACGACACCTGGTGGGAGCCCGGCTCCCTGCGCCGTGCGGCGGACGTGCTGGACGCGCACCCGAGGGTCGCCGCCGTGACCGCCCGGATCCTCGTCGAGCCGTCCGGGGAGGAGGACCCGGTGGTCGCCGAGCTGCGCGACTCGCCCCTCACCGGCCCCGACTGGCTGCCCGGCCCCGCCCTCGGCTCGTTCCTCGCCGCCGCCACCGTGATGCGCGCCGACGTCTTCCGGGCCGCCGGCGGCTTCCATCCCGGGCTGTGGCTCGGCGGCGAGGAGGAACTGCTCGCCACCGACCTGCTGCGGCGCGGGCACTGGCTCTGCTACGTCCCCGAGATCACCATCCACCACGCCGCCTCCCCGGTCCGCGACAGCACCCACCGGCGGGTCCTCGGCCTGCGCAACACCCTGTGGTTCACCTGGCTGCGCCGCCCCCTGCCCTCGGCGCTGCGCCGGACCTGGTACCTGCTGCGCACGGTGCCGCACGACCGGGCCTCGGCGCGCGCCTTCGCCCACGCGGCGGCCGGGCTGCCCTGGGTGCTGCGCCAGCGCGATCCGGTCCCGCCCGACCTGGAGGCCCGGCTGGCCCTGCTGGAGGAAGCGCGGCGGACGTCGCCCGCGCGCAGGTACGTCGGCTGACTGACGTCAGGTACGTCGGCCGACTGACGTCAGGGGGGCGCGGCGTACGCGCGGACGACGGCGGCCGTGGCTGAGTGCCACGGCCGCCGTGCGGTGCGGGGACCGGGAGTCACTGCTCGCGGAACACGGCCTTGCTCACCTCGGCCGGGTTCTGGAACTCCTTCTTCCCCAGGTGCTTGATCCGTTCGGTGATCTCCTTGGGGGCGTGGTTGTTCTGGGCGACCTTCGCCAGTTGCTTGCTGTCCGCCGGGTACTCCGCGCCGGACAGGGCCTTCTGCAGGTCGGGTGGGGTGATGCCGGCCATGACACCTCCATGGCGGTCGAGAACGGGTGGGGGGTTCCCCGAAGGACGGGCACCCGGACGGGGCTCAGTCCTTCTTTCCGCGGCCGGTCAGTGCGTCGCGCATCCGGTCGACGAGTCCCATGCCGGGCGCGAGCAGCTTGTTGGCCGGGGGCTTGTCGGGGGCGGACGGGTGGGGCCGGGTCGGCGCCATCTTCTTCGCCATGCGCACCTTGTCGCCCAGTTCGTCGAGGGTCTCCGCCGGACAGGACTGGCGGAGCAAGGGGAAGAGGTTCTCCTCCTCGTCCGCCACATGCGAGCGGATCTCCATCATGAGCATGCCCATGAGGCGGTCGAACTCGGGATCCCCGGCGTCGCAGCCCTCCAGATCCTTCATGATCTGCTCGGCCTTCGCGTGGTCCTCCAGCTCCCTGTCGGCCAGCGCGTCCCCGTTGGCCACGTGCTCACGCACGGCCGGGTACAGGTGGGCCTCCTCGGCGACCGAGTGACGCACCAGCTCCATGATGGCCTGGTCCGCGTAGACCTTGCGGTCCTTGTCACCCGAGGGCAGTGCCTCGATCCGCCCGAAGAGCGTCTCGACCTCCCGGTGATCCGTCACCAGCTCGTCGATGACGTTTCCTCCGTGTCCCATGTCGCTCCCTCCGTCGTGACTGCGGCGGCTCCCGCGGGCGGGGCCCGCCCAGCCTCCCGGGTGCCCGTGCCGGGGCCGGCGTAACGCGGGCACTGGGGTGTGAATGGAGGGGCGCGGGCGGCGCCCGCGCGGCGCTTGTGAGCAAGTGCACAAGGTGCGGGAAAGGCCATGCCGCCACCGGGACTTGGCCCCTCCGGGAGGCTTTCGGGGAGGGCGGCCGGTGAAGACTCGGGGGCCCCGTCTGCCACGATGGGCGGCGCTCGTTCGAAACATCCCCTGGAGTGGCCGCGCAGCGCGGCCGCCGGTGTTCCCGACTCCCGTGGATTTCGCGATCCTCCCGAGTCCCCGGACACCCTGCCGAGTACCGCCGTGCCTGATTCCTCCGCCGTGCCTGTTTCCTCCACCGTGCCCGATACGGCCGCCGCCTCCACGCCCCCGACCGGCCCCGCCACCGTCCCCGTCGCGCCCCCGTCCGCCGAGGCCCGCTCGCCGTGGCGGTCCCTGCGCTACCGCAGCATGCGCTGGTGGTCCCTGGCCAACTTCGTGTCCAACGCGGGTACGTGGATGCAGCTCACCGTGCAGAACCTGCTGGTCCTGCAGATCACCGGATCCGCCGCCGCGACCGGCCTGTCGGTGTCCGTGCAGGCCGCGCCCGCCCTGCTGATCAGCCTGGCCGGCGGCGCCGCCGTCGACCGCTGGCCCCGGAAGCTGACCGCCATGGTCAGCCAGGCCCTGCTCGGCACGGTCGCCCTGGTCACCGCCGTGCTGGTGGCGACCGACCGGCTCGACCTGACCGTGCTGCTGGCGCTGGCCGCCGTCACCGGCACCATCGCCACTGTCGACGGTCCCGCCTGCGCCCTGCTGGGCAACGACCTGGTCCGGCCCGAGGACGTGCCCTCCGCCATCGGCGTCGGCTCCCTGGTGCACAGCGCGGGCCGGCTCGCCGGCACCGCGTGCGCCGGGGTGGCCGTGGGCTTCCTCGGCACGGGCGCCGCCTACGCCGCCAACGGTCTCTCCTTCCTCTTCGTCGCCTCGGTCGTCCCGTTCCTGAAGCCCGTCGCCGGGGCGGCCGGCCGGGTGGCCGCCGTTCCCGACCGGCGCAAGGCCCGCGAGGGCGGCGACATGACCGTCCGCGAGGGCCTGGCGTTCTTCGCCCGGCGCCCCCGGCTGGTCGCCCTCGCCGGCATCACCGGCATCAGCGCGGTCTTCGGCCGCCACTACGGCCTCACCCTCGCCGTCCTCGTCACCGGCCCGCTCGCGGGCGATGCCGGGTCCTTCGGCGCCGTCTCCACCGCGCTCGCCGTGGGCGGCATCGTCGGGGCGGTGCTCGGCGCGCGGCTGCGCAAGCCGTCCGTGCGGCTGGTGGGCGCGCTGGCCGCGGCCGGCGGGCTGCTCCAGGCGGTGGCGGGCCTGTCGCCGTCGCTCGCCGTGCTGCTGGTGCTCGTGCTGCCCATGGCCGTCGTGGAGTCCGTCTCCGACACCGCCGGGACCACCGTCCTGCAGACCGACCCGCCCGCCCACCTGCGCGGCCGAGTCCTCGGTGTGTGGGGCAGCATCAGCACCGGCTGGGGCCTCGCCGGCCCGCCCGCCCTCGGCCTCCTCATGGAGTGCGCCGGCGCCCGCGGCGCGCTCGTCGCCGGCGGCCTGATCATCGCGGGCGCGATCGGCACGGGCCACCTCCTGCGGCAGCGCAGCACCCCGACGCCGATCAGGCCGCTCCGCACGGAGGAACTGCGCCCGGCCCTGGAGACGGCGGCCTGAGCAGGGGCCGTACGGCCCCGGACCCCGCCGCCCGAGAGGCCGTACGGCTCCGACTCGCGCCGCCGAGCGGCTGTACGGCGCGCGGCTCGCGCGGCGCCCCGACCAGCGGCTCGGGTCACCGGCACTCCGTCGGCTCAGCCGGCCGGGGCGTCCACCGGCGGGTGGCCGGCCGAGTCGTGCCCGATCGGCCCGGCAGCGGTCTCCACGAGGGTGTGGACCGCGGTCAGCACCTCTTCCACCGTGATCCGCAGCAACCGCTCGTCCGGGGCCCGGCCGTGGGCGTCGCCCGGGCGGGGGGAGGGGTCGGTGCCGGGGTGCCACAGGACGCGGTGGCGGGGGCCGGGCGGGGGTCCCCACAGGCGGGGGGCGACCGGGCCGAACAGGACGACGGACGGGGTGCCCAGGGCCGTCGCCAGATGAGCGAGGCCCGTGTCGCCGACCACCACGCAGCGGGCGCCCGCGACCAGCGCCGCCAGCCGGTCGAACGGGACGTCGGCGGTGCCGCCCAGCACGGACCCCGCAGGCAGCCCGGCCCGCTCCGCCACATACCCGGCCAGCGCGCCCTCGCCCGCGCCCGCGGTCACCACCACCAGGTGACCGGCCGCGCGCAGTTCCCGCGCCACGGCCGCGAAGCGCTCCTTCGGCCAGCGGCGCGCTGCGGCGTCGGCGCCCGGGTGGAGCACGACGGCGCCGGGCGCGGGGGAGGAGGCCGCGGGCGCCGGGATCGACAGGTCGGCGGGGTCGGCGGCGATGCCGTACCAGGTGAGCAGCCGGCACCAGCGCTCCCGTTCGTGCTCGTCCTCCCGCCACACCGGGCCGGGGATGCCGGGCGTACCGGGGTGCGCGTAGGCGAACAGCCGGCGCGGGCCCAGGCGCTGGAGCAGCAGATGGCTGGGCGGCCCGTTGCCGTGCAGGTCCACCGCGAGGTCCGGGCCCTCGCCCGGCCACGCGAGGGCGGCGGGTACGGCCCGGCCCGGCGCCTCGGCGGGCAGCAGCCGGTCGACCAGACCGGTCGCCGCCACCGCCCCGGCCAGCCGCTCGGAGGCGGCCAGCACCAGTTCGTGGCCGGGCAGGTGGCGGCGCAGCGCCTTCAGGGCGGGGACGGCGGTCAGCAGGTCGCCCAGGCCGAGCGCGCGCAGCACCAGCGCGCTCGGCCGGGCCGTCCGGGGCTCCAGGCTCACGCCGCCGGCCCGCCGGGCTCCAGCGGCACGGCGGCCCGCGCGGCCCGCGCGGCCCGCCGCGCCAGCACCGTGGTCGACCGGCCGTCGAGGTACGGCAGGACCACCGCCTGCCCGCCCCACGCGCGCAGCGTCTCCGCCTCGGGCAGCTCCTGCACGGAGTAGTCGCCGCCCTTCACCCACACGTCGGGCCGCAGCCGGGTCAGCAACTCCTGCGGAGTGGTCTCGTCGAACACCGCGACGGCGTCGACGCTGCCGAGCGCCTGGAGGACCCTGGCCCGGTCGGCCACCGGGTTGATGGGGCGCCCGGGGCCCTTGAGGCGGGCCACGGAGGCGTCGGAGTTGAGGCACACGATGAGGCAGTCGCCGATCCGCCGGGCGCTCTCCAGCAGCCCGACGTGCCCGGCGTGCAGCAGATCGAAGCAGCCGCCGGTGGCGACCACCGTGCCGCCCCGCGCCCGTACCCGCTCGGCGACGGCGAAGGGGTCCGTGGCGGGGGCCTGCCGGACGGGTGGGTCGGGTTCGGTGCGCCACAGCGCCGGGTTCCCCGCGCCGCCCGCCGCCACGAACGCGGCGGCCTCGGCGACCGCCCGCTGCAACGCCTCCTCGGGCAGCGCGCCGTCGGCGAGCGCGGCGGCGGTCGTCGCGGCGAAGCAGTCGCCCGCGCCGCACGGATCGCCGCTCGCCCGGTACGGCGCCGGGACCAGCATCGGCGTCCCGGCGGCGGGCCGGGTCAGCAGCACCCCGCGCTCGCCGAGCGTCACCGCGACACCGGCCGCCTGCCAGCGGTCCGCGAGCCGCGACCCGCGCTCGGCGTACGCGCGCAGCGACTCGCCCTCGCCGGGGCACAGGGTGCGCGCCTCGGCCGCGTTCGGCGTGACGAGCCGGGCGCCGGACACCGGCGGGTCGCCCTTCGGGTGGGGGTCCCACACCAGCGGGGTGCGCGGGACGACCCCCTCCAGGTGCTGCCGTACGGCACGCGCGGTGTGCCGCCCGTAGTCGGCGACCAGCACGGCGTGGGCCTGGGCCAGCGCCTCCCGCACCGCCTCGTCGGGCTCCCCGGGCTCGGGCTTCCCGGGCTCGCCGCCGCCCCGGTCGATGCGGACCAGCGGACGGCCGCCGGCCAGCACCCGGGTCTTCACCGGCAGGCTGCCCCGCAGCGGGATCTCCACCAGCCGGACCCGGCCGCGCAGCTGGCGGCGTACGGCCTCGCTGGCGGCGTCGTCGCCGAGCGCCGTCACCAGGACGACCTCCCGGCCGCCGCGGGCCGCCAGCGCGGCGGCCAGGCCGGCCCCGCCGGGGTGGCGCCGGTCGTCGGTGACGTCCACGACGGGCGCGGGCGCGTCCGGGGCCAGCCGGGTGGCGACGCCCTCGACGTCCTCGTCGAGCAGCACGTCCCCGACGACCACCAGCCGCCGCGGCCCCGTCACGACATCCCCCCGGCCGCGGTGGCCCGCTCCCGGACGGCGGCCTCGGTGCCGAGGGCCGCGTCGAAGCCCTCGCAGAGCAGGTGCACGGCGACCAGGTGGGCCTCCTGCACGGTGGCCGTGGTGTCGGCCTCGACGCACAGTGCCTCGTGCGCGGCCTCGGCCAGCGGGTTGGGGGCGGGCCCGGTCAAGGCCCAGACGCGCAGGCCGGCCCGGCGGCCCGCGACGGCCGCGCCGATCAGATTGGCGCTGCGGCCGGAGGTGGACAGCAGGATCAGCACGTCCCCGGGGCGGCCGTGGGCGGCGACCTGCCGGGCGTACACCTGGTCGAAGCCGTAGTCGTTGCCGATGGCGGTGAGGCTGGAGGTCTCCGCGTGCAGGGAGATCGCCGAGAAAGCGGGCCTCTCCTGCCGGTAGCGGCCGACCAGTTCTGCGGTCAGATGCTGGGCCTGGGCGGCGCTGCCGCCGTTGCCCGCGGCGAGCAGCCGGCCGCCGGTGGGCAGGACGGCGGCCAGCCGGCCGCCCCACTCCGCGATCCGGCCGAGGCCGTCGGTGCGCAGCCGGACGAGGGCCTGCTCCAGGGAGCGGCAGTGCAGCTGGGCGGCGGCGAGTGCAGGGGATTCGCTCATGCTGGTCGGGGATACCGCGTCGGGACGACGGCGGCGGGACCCGCACCTCCTTCGGACGTCGGTGCTCGCAGCGGTGGCAGAGGGCGGTCGGCGCTCCTTGGCAGCCCTTGGGGCCGGTGCTCCCACGTGGCCCTCATGGCCTGGGCTCCCGAGGAGCCGTGACGGCCGGGGCTGTCTCGGCCGCTTCGTCAGACCACCTCCGTCACGGCCGGCGCGGCCTCCAGAACGGCGCAGTACGCGGCCTCGGTCTCGGCGGCGACCCGCGCCCAGGTGTAGCGGCGCAGCACCCGGCGGCGGCCGGCCGCGCCGCACGCCCGGCGGGCCTCGGGGCGGCCGAGCAGATCGGCGACCGCCCGGGCCAGCGCGCGCGGGTCGCGCGGCGGGACCAGGCGGCCGGTGCCGGGGTCGGCGACGGTGTCGAGCTGGCCGCCGACCGCGCTGGCCACCACGGGGACGCCGCAGGCCATCGCCTCCAGCGGCACGATGCCGAACGGCTCGTAGTCCGCCGGGCACAGCACCACGTCGGAGCCGCGCAGCAGCGTCGGCACCTGCCGGCTGGGCACTCCGCCGGTGAACCGGACCCGGTCCGCGACCCCGGCCCGGCGGGCGATCTCCCGCAGCCGGCGCACCTCCGGGTCCTGGTCGAGCCGGTGCGCGGGCGGGCCGCCGGCCACCACCAGCTCGGTGTCGGGCAGCAGGGCGAGGGCGGCGATGGACACCGCGGCGCCCTTGCGCGGGACCAGCCGGCCCAGCTGGAGCAGCCGGTGGGGGTGGGGGCCGCGCGGGGCGGCCGGGCCCTGCGGGGTGAACAGTTCGGTGTCGACCCCGCAGGGCACCACGCTCACCTTGGCGGAGCGCACCCCCATCCGGGCGAGTTCGGCGACCTCGTCCCGGCAGGTGGCGATCACCCGGTCGCAGCCCAGGCCCACCTCGGTCTCCAGCGCGACGCGCTGCGGCGGGCTGGTGTCGGCGAGCTGCTGGTGGCGGCGCTTGACCGTGCCGAGCGCGTGATACGTGTGCAGCAGCGGCAGGTCGAGGGCGCGCACCGCGTGCAGCGAGGCGAGGCCGGACATCCAGAAGTGCGAGTGGACCAGGTCGGGCGGCCGGGAGCGCCACACCCCGATCAGTTGCCGGCCGAACTCGTCCATGTGGGGGAGGAGTTCGTCCTTGGGCAGCGGCTCGGGCGGCCCGGCCGGCACATGGTGCACCTCCACCCCGTCGCGCAGCGGCACCCGGTCGGGCAGCTCCCGGCTGTCCCGGCGGGTGTGCACGGTCACCCGGTGCCCGCGGTCGGCGAGCGCGCCCGCGAGGGCGGCGACGTGCACGTTCTGCCCGCCCGCGTCCACCCCGCCGAGCGCGGCGAGCGGGCTGGCGTGCTCGGAGACCAGCGCGATGTCGAGGGAGCCGGGGCCACCGGCGTCCGGTGCGGCGGTCAGGGAACCGGCCGATGCCGTCATGAGCGCACCTCCGTCATCACGCGCTCCCAGTCGTTCAGGAAGCGCTTGAGCCCGTACCGTCCGAGGGCCGCCTGACGGGCCCGTGCCCCGTCCTCGGCCGCCGCCCCGGGCTCCGCGAGATAGCGGCGGGCGGCCTCGGCCAGCACCTCCGGGCGGGTGGACAGCACGCCCGCGCCGGGCGGGACGGCCTCCACCGCCTCCGTGGTGGCCAGCGCCACCACCGGCATGCCCAGGTGCATGGCCTCCAGCAGCGACAGCCCGAGGGAGGTCCAGCGCACCGGGTGCGCGTAGAGCCGCCGCTCGGCCAGTGCCGCGTGCAGGTCGCTCTGCGGCAGGTCCATGGCCCGGCAGCGCTCCTCGGGCAGCCCGAGGTGCGCGGCGAGTCCTTCGGCGCGCATGCCGAAGACGTCCAGCGGCGCGGCCTCGGCCAGGGCGGGCAGCAGGTCGGTGCCGGTGTACCGGCCGCGCCGTACGGGCTCGTTCACGACGACCGCCGCGCGGGCGAGCCGGCCCGTGTAGCGGTGGCCCGGGTCGACGATGCCGTGCTCGATCACCTCGGTGCGGGTGCCGCCGTTGTCCCAGAAGAGGCGGTTGAAGTGGGTGACGTGGACGAGGGTGAGGTCGTCGCGGTCGGCGAACGGGTGCCTGGTGTTCGGTACGTCGCCGTCCGGGGTGTTGTGCTCCAGGTAGACGGCGGGCACGTCCCGGCCGGGGCGTCGGCCGCCGAGCCACCGCTCGGCCAGCTCCAGCTCGTGCGGGCGCTGGAGGACGACCAGGTCGACCTCCGCCTCGCGCAGCTCGTCGGGGGGCAGTTCGCGTACGGAGGCGGGCCAGGAGAAGGTGCGGGCGCGACCGCGGCCGTCCGGTCCGCGGTCGGGGAGCAGGGGGACGAGGTAGGTGTGCGGGCCCTGCACGAACGCCGTCGTCCAGGAGCCGTGCACATGCCACAGAAGGATGTTCACCAGGTCACTCCTCGCTCATTTGCCCCTTTTGTCACAGTTGTCTCGTGGGCCGTCTTTCTTGTCTCCGTCAAGTTATTCATCCCGACCGGTCGGTCCGCCGCTCGGCCGCCGCACAGCGCGGCCACCGCGGCCAGCACCTCGGCGTCCCCGATCCCGTCCAGACACGGATGTCCCGGCGTGGGACAGCGGCGCGCCCGCGTCCCCGCGCAGACCGCCCGCTGATCACCCAGCAGCACGAACGGCACGCCGTACGGCCGCCACCGCTCGGCCGGCACCACCGGGGCGAACAGCGACACCACCGGAGTGCCGACCGCGGCGGCGAGGTGCGCCGGACCGGTGTTCCCGGTCACCGCCACCCGTGCCCGGGCCAGCACCCCCGCCAGCTGCCGCAGATCCGTGACCCCGCCCAGGTCCAGTGCGTGCCGCCCGGCCACCCGCGCGGTCAGCTCACGTTCCCCGCGCCCCCCGGTGACCACCACCCGGTGGCCCTCGGCGGACAGCGCCGCAGCCGCCCGCGCCGCCCGGTCCGGACTCCACGCGCGAGCCGGCACGGCCGCGCCCGGATGCAGCACGACATACGGCTCGGCACCGGTGAGAGGCGTGGTGTCCGGCGGCGGCTCCACCCGCAGCGCGCCGTCGTCGCCCCGCGGCAGCGCGAACCCGGCGTCCTCGGCCAGATCCAGGGCGGCCAGCGCCTCGTGCCGGTGCGGGCGCCGGTGGTGGCGCAGATCCAGCAGCGCGCCCGGATAGTCCTCGCTGTCGGCCGCGGTCCAGCCGACCCCCGCCAGCTTCAGCAGCAGCGCCGCGGGCAGCGGGCTCTGGTGGAACGACACCAGGATCAGCGCCCGGTCGAAGCGGCGCTCCGCCAGCTCCCCGAGCAGCCGACGCGTCCCCTCCCGCGACACCGGCGCCGGTTCCAGACCCACCCACGGGGCGTCGTGCACCAGCACCTCGTCCACGCCTGGCAGCATCCGCGCCGCCTGCTCGCCCTGCGGCCCGCACAGCAACGCCGTGTACGCCGACCCGGCGGCCACCGCCCGCACGGCCGGCCCCGCGAGCAGCACGTCACCGGCGCTGTCGAGACGGACCACGAGGGTCCGGGGGGCGGCGCTCATGAGGGGGCCGCCGTTCGGGCGGGGCCGGGGGAGGGGGCAGGCGCGGTGCCCGGCGGTTCCGGGACCGGCTCGCGCAGGGGGTCGAGGCAGGGACCCGGCCCGGCCCCCGGCCGCTCCGGGTGCGGGTCCGGGCCCAGCACCAGCCGTACCGCCGCCAGCAGGTCCGGTGCCGTCTCCGCGGCCTCGGCGGTCTCCTCCGGGCGGGTCACCGGCGTCGGCACGAGCACCCCCCGGGCACCCGCCGCGCGGGCCGCCGCCATGTCGGCGCCGATGTCGCCGATGACCACGCTGCGGGACGGATCGACACCGAGCCGGGCGCAGGCGGCCAGGACCAGCCCCGGCGCGGGCTTGCGGCACGCGCAGCCGTCGTCCGGTCCGTGCGGGCACACCGCCCACACCCCGAACGGTCCGAGCAACTCCTCCACCCGGTGCTGGACCGCCTCGACCCGGGCCCGGGTCAGCAGCCCGCGCGCCACCCCCGACTGATTGCTCACCACCCCGACCGCGATACCGCGCGCCCGCACCGCGTCCACGGCCGCGCGCGCCGTCCGCGCCGGCCGCACCCGCGCCGGGTCGCCGTTGTAGGGCACATCGGCCACCAGTGTGCCGTCGCGGTCGAAGAGGACGGCGGCCGGGAGACCGTCGCCGGGATCGCGAGCGGGGGCGCGGGCGGGCGCCGCCGCTCCCGCGAAGATCCAGGGCCGCATGGTCATGAGCCCACCCGTTCCGGCTCCGGCTCCCGCCGCGTCCACGGCGGTCCCTCGGTCCCCGCCACGTCGAACGGGGGCGTTCCCCGGTGGACGAGCTGCCCGCGCAGCCAGTGCCAGACCGCGGCCGGCGGGACGGCGAGGCTGGTCAGCACCATGGTGACGACCTCGTCCCGGGTCCGGGGCCCGGGCCGGATCCGGGCCAGCGCGAACTCCGCCGTCCCCGCCAGCCAGACCGCCGCGCACACCGCCGCGCGCCGCGGCCGGCGCATCGCCGCGCAGGACAGCGCGGCCACCGCGGCCCCGGTCACCGTCAGATGCGCGGGCAGCCGCCCCCGCGGCGCGTCCGCCCGCCGCCACCAGTCCCGGCCGTGCAGGCGGGTCATCAGCACGTCGTCCGCGTTGCCCGCCTGGAGCCGCACCGAGACCCACCGGCCGGCGGGCCGCACCGGATGGGTCGTGGTCCTGGCCCCCTCGGCCACCGACCACCCGGCCGCGGTCACCCGCAGCGCCAGGTCCGCGTCCTCCCGGAAGGCCCGCCGGAACCGCTCGTCGAAGCCGCCCGCCGCCTCCAGGGCCGTACGCCGGTACGCCATGTCGGCCGTGATCCAGCGGGCGGTCGCCAGCCCGGCGGTGTTGCGCTCCCAGTCGGTGGGGCGCCGGCCCTCCGGCAGCGGCACCTCGATCCGCGCGGTCACCGCGGCGGTCCCTTCCGTCGTCGCCGCCAGGTCGCGGGTCAGATCGGCGGCCCAGGAGCGGCCGGGCACCACGTCGTCGTCGAGGAAGACGATCCACGGCACCGCGCCGGCCGCCCGCCACCCGGCGTTGCGGGCCGCGGCGGGCCCGCGGGCGCCGCCCGCGACGACCGTCGTGCGCGACCGCAGCGACCGCGGCACCTCGGCCAGGAGTGACGCGCCCGCGTCCCCGCGCCGGTCGTCGACGAGCACCAGCCGCTCCGGCGGCGGCCCGTCGGCGGCGGCCAGGCCGCGCAGACAGACGCCCAGGCTGGGGCGGCCGAGGGTGGGGATCACCACGGCGTACGCGGTCTCCGGCCCGTGGCCGTGCGGCCACCGCGCTCCGTGGTCGCCCATCAGACCCTCCCGTCGCCGGCGGCGCGGAAGACGTCACCGCGCCGGATCGCGTACGGGCCGATGGCGAGCAGGTCGACGGGCGAGGAGCCGAAGCACTCCAGGGCGTCGCGCGGGTCGTCCACCATGGGCCGGCCCGCCGTGTTCAGGCTGGTGTTGACCACCACGGGCAGGCCCGTCAGCTTCTCGAACTCGCCCAGCATCCGCGCCACCAGCGGCTCCCGGGCCGGGTCGACGGTCTGGATGCGGGCCGTGCCGTCCACGTGCACCACGGCGGGGATCCGGTCCCTCCAGGACTCGGCCACGTCGTGCACGAACAGCATGTACGGGCTGGGCAGCGGCCCGTCGAAGATCTCGGCGGCCCGGTCGGCCAGCACCATCGGCGCCACCGGCCGGAACTGCTCGCGCCCCTTCACGTCGTTCAGGCGCTCCAGATTGCCCGCGTGCCCCGGGTGGGCCAGCAGCGAGCGATGGCCGAGCGCCCGCGGGCCGTACTCCGAACGGCCCTGGAACCAGGCGACGATCCCGTTGTCCGCGAGCGTGCGCGCCACCGTCTCGGCGATGTCCGGCGGACGCTCGAACGGCACGGCCGCCGTCTTCAGCCACGCGCCCAGCTCCGCGTCCGTCCAGTCCCGGCCCAGGTCCGCGCCGGCCATCGGCTCCGGAGAGTCCCCCGACCCGGCGGCCAGCAGCAGCGCGCCACCCAGCGCGGTGCCCGCATCCCCGGCCGCGGGCTGCACCCACACCCGGGAGAACGGCCCCTCGCGGGCGATCCGCGAGTTGGCGACACAGTTCAGGGCGACGCCGCCGGCCAGCGTGAGCACGCTGTGCCGGGTCTGGCCGTGCAGCCAGCGCACCAGGTCGAGCAGGGTCTCCTCCAGCACCGCCTGAGCGCTCGCGGCCACGTCCGCGTGGTCCTGCGTCCACGGTTCCTCGGCGCCCCGCGGCGGACAGAACTCGTGCCAGGGCACACCCGTCGCCCGGAACCCGCCGTCGCCGGTCGGATGGACGTAGCGGCGCAGCTCGGACAGCATGCGCGGGCTGCCGTGCGAGGCCAGGGCCATCACCTTGAACTCGTCGGACGAACGCAGGAAGCCCAGATGTCCCGTCAGCTCCTCGTACACCAGCCCGAGCGAGTGCGGCAGCTCCTGCGCGTACAGCGGCTCCAGCTTGTCCCCGACCCGGCGCGCGGCCAGATGCGAGGCGCGCTCCCCGCGGCCGTCCAGGACCAGCACGGAGGAGTCCTCGGCGCCGTCCGCGCAGTACGCGCTGGACGCGGCGTGCGCCATGTGATGCGGCACGAACCGCACGATCTCCGGGTCGAGCCCCGGCAGCGCGGTCCTCAGGAACCCCGGCGCCTCCCGGGCGTACGTCTGCCGCAGATGGTCCCAGGGGTCGTCCAGGCCCAGCTCGCCGGCGGGCCGGGCCAGGGCCGGGTCGTAGGAGTAGGCGACGGCGTCCAGGTCCTGCGGGCGCAGTCCGGCCCGCCGCAGACACCACGCGGCCGCCTGCTCCGGCAGCTCCCAGGCCGAGAACGGCACCGGCCGCTTGCCGTGCTTGCGGCGGGAGAACCGCTCCTCCTCGGCGGCTGCGACGGTACGGCCGTCGATCACCAGAGCGGCGGCGGGGTCGTGGAACAGGGCGTTGATTCCGAGGATGCGCATGGATGGCCAGGCCTTTCGGCGAAGGGAGCGGTCGGCTTCCGCGGGGACGGCTCGGTCGACGGCGGAGTCAGCGGGCCGCGCCGGAACGGAACCAGGCGATCGTGCGGCGCAGCCCCTCCTCGGCGTCCACCTCCGGATCCCAGCCGAGCTTGTCGCGAGCCAGGGTGATGTCCGGGCAGCGCACGGCCGGATCGTCGGCCGGCCGCTCGATGAACCGGATCTCCGAGTCCGACCCGGCCAGCTCGATCACCAGCCGGGCGAGGCCGAGCATGGTGATCTCGCTCGGGTTGCCGATGTTCACCGGGCCGCGCAGGCCGTGCGCCGCCGCGGCGAGAACGCCGCGCACCGTGTCGTCGACGTAGCACAGCGACCGGGTCTGACGCCCGTCGCCGGTGACGGTGAGGGGCTCTCCGGCGAGGGCCTGCCGGACGAAGGTCGGCACCGCCCGGCCGTCGTGGCCGCGCATCCGCGGGCCGTACGTGTTGAACAGCCGCACGATGCAGGTGTCGGTGCCCTCGCTGTCCGCGTGCGCGGTGGTCAGCGCCTCGGCGAAACGCTTGGCCTCGTCATAGACACTGCGCGGGCCGACCGGGTTCACATGACCCCAGTACCGCTCGTCCTGCGGGTTCTGCTGCGGGTCGCCGTACACCTCGGACGTCGAGGCCAGCACGAACCGGGCGCTCGCGCGATGAGCCAGCTCCAAGGCGTGCCGGGTGCCCAGGCTGCCGGCCTCCATGGTGTGCAGCGGCAGCCGCAGATAGTCGGCCGGGGAAGCGGGAGAGGCGAAGTGCAGCACCAGATCCGGTGGCCGGTCCACGGGGACGCCCTCGGCGACGTCGGCCTGCACCAGGGCGAATCCCGGGCGGTCGAGCAGCGGCGCCACATTCTCCGGGCGGCCGGTGCTGAAGTCGTCCACACAGGTGACGGCCGCGCCGGACTCCAGCAGGGCGGCACACAGATGGGAGCCGACGAACCCGGCGCCGCCGGTGACGACGGCGTGCTGCCAGGTCCGGGAAGAATGAGTGCTCATTCGGGCCTCCTCGTTGGCGCGACGGCGAACCGCTGCACCCGATCAGCCTCCGTCGTCCGGGCCGTCGCGGCTCGGCGATGTACGGCATCGGAGTGACACACGGAACGTGACGGCGCCCGCCCGGCACCGATCCGGCCCGGCCGGCACCCCGGTGTCCGCAGGGCTGCCCCCGGCCCCCCGGCCCGGCGGGGAGCCGTCCCCTCGGCTGTCGCGGCCGTCTCTTCCGGCCGCCGCGCCCCGGCCCCGCTTGCGATGGTGGCCGGTCGGGACCCGTGGAAGGATGGGCGCGGAGCCGATCCGACCGCCGGGCGGGTACCGGGCCGGATCCGGGCAGGGGAGGCGGCCCCGGTCGCGGAACCGGCGGGCTCCGCCGCGACGACGCTCGCGGCTGCCGTGCGTATGACCTCGGACTGACCTCGACGGCGTACCGGCCGTCCGCCGCCCTCTCGGCCCGACTGCCTCAGAAGGGGTGTTTCTCCCGACTTGTGGCGGCAACTCGGGCCCGAACCGCGGCAGCGACCCGCCACGGAACAGGAGTGCCGGATGACCACCACCGCACAGCCGCCCCGCTCCACCGAAGCGAGCCCGAGTATCGGCCTGCTCGGTTCCTACGGTGGCTTCAACCTAGGGGACGAGGCCATCCTCACGTGCATGCTGAGCTGTCTGCGCGCCCACCGCCCGAAGGCCCGGCTCGTCGCCCTCAGCCGCAATGCCGAGCACACCCGCGCGCACCACCCCACCCTCGACGAGGTGGTCGACTGGGAGGGTGTCCCCCAGCGGCAGCTGCTCGACGTGCTGTCCGGGCTGGACCTGCTGGTCCTCGGGGGCGGCGGCATCCTCTACGACGGCGAGGCCCGCCGCTATCTGCGCCTGGTCGCCGCGGCCCAGGCCCGCGGCGTACGCACCTTCGCCTACGCCGTCGGCGCGGGCCCGCTGCGCGAGGCCGAGGACCGGGAGGCGGTGCGCGCGGTGCTGTCGGACATGGAGGAGGTCGTGGTCCGCGACGAGGAATCGCACCTGGTCCTGGAGGAGGCCGGGCTGGACCGCGACATCGTCGTCACCGCTGATCCCGCGCTGCTGCTGCCGCCCGAACCGTTCACCGACCAGATGATGCGCCAGGAGGGCATCCCGGCCGACGCCCACCGGCTGGTCGGCATGTCGGTGCGGGAACCGGGCCGGGCCGCCGAGAAGCTCGACGAGGGCGACTACCACGCGCTCCTCGCCGACGTGGCGGACTTCCTGGTGCGGCGGCTGGACGCCCATGTCGTCTTCGTGCCGATGGAGCGCCAGGACGTGCACCACGCCCACGGTGTGCTCTCCCGGATGACCGCCCCGGACCGGGGCCGCATCCTGCACAGCGTCTACAGCCCCGGCCAGGTCCTCGGCTTCATGAGCCACCTCGACCTCGTCGTCGGCATGCGCCTGCACTTCCTGATCTTCGCCGCCCTCTCCGGGCTGCCCGTCCTGCCGTTGCCGTACTCCGGGAAGGTCTTCGACTTCGCCCGCCGGCTCGGCGCCCCCGCCCTGGTCGGTGTCGCGCGCGAGCAGGCGGGGCTGCTGCTCGCCGAGGTGGACCGGCTCTGGGACGAGTTCCCGCAGCGGCGCGGCGACTTCGAGGAGCGGGTGCAGCGGCTGCGGGGCCGGGCCGGGGAGACCTGTACCCGCCTCGGCGCGGTGCTCGACGCGCTCGACCTGGCGGCCCCGGCCGTCGCGGAGCCCGCCGAGCCGGGCCTGCACCTGCTCAGGCCGGGTACCGGGACCCCGACCTGACGTCCGCCGCCGGGCCCCCGCCCCCTGCCGCGCCGGACGCCGGGCCTGCCGCAGCGGATCCACCTGCCGACGGGATGAAGTGATGCCGATCCTGGAACCACCCGCACAGCCCCGGACCCTCACCGTGCCGGCCCGCCCGGCCCGCGACGGCGGCCGGACGGATGTCCTGGTCGTCGGCGGGGGACCGGCCGGCACGGCCGCCGCCTGCGCGGCGGCCGAGGCGGGTGCGGAGGTCGTTCTCGTGGAGCGGTACGGCTTCCTGGGCGGCAACGCCACCGCGGCCCTGGTCATGCCGCTGATGTCGTTCCACAACGAGCGCAAGCAGGCGGTGTTCACCGAGCCCGGCGAACTGGGCGACCAACTGCTGCCCACCGACCACGGTGAGGGCGAGGCGGTGGTCGCCGGGTTCCTGTGGCAGCTGCTGGACCGGCTGAACGCGCGCGGCGGCTGTGTCCGGCCGTCCCTGAAGACCGGCTACACCGTGCCGTTCGACCCGGAGATCTACAAGCTGGTCCTGCTGGACCTGCTGGACGACGCCGGGGTGCGTCTGCTGTTCCACTCCTTCGCCTCCACCGCGCTGCCGCTGGACGACGGCTGGCGCGTGGTGTTCGAGACCAAGTCGGGGCCGGTGGTGATCGACGCGGACGTCGTCGTGGACGGCACCGGCGACGGTGATGTGGCCACCGCCTGCGGGGCGCCGTTCGAGATCGGCCGCCCGCAGGACGGGCTGGTCCAGCCGATGACGCTGATGTTCCGGGTGGTCGACTTCCTGCGCCCGCGATTCTCCGAGTACGTCCGTGAGCACCCCGACCAGTGGAAGGGCGTGCACGGGCTGTGGGACCTGGTCGAGGAGGCCACGAAGGCGGGCGAACTGACGCTGCCGCGCGAGGACATCCTGTTCTTCGGCACCCCGCACGCGGGTGAGGTGAGCGTCAACAGCACCCGCGTCACCGGGGCGCTGGGCATCGACGTGTGGGACCTGACCCGCGCCGAGTACGTGGCCCGCCGCCAGCTGGAGCAGATCGAACGGTTCCTGCGGCAGTACGTGCCGGGCTTCGAGACGTCGTACGTCGCGCAGAGCGGCACCCAGATCGGGGTCCGCGAGACCCGCCGCATCCTGGGTGACTACCACCTGACCGGCCACGACATCATGGAGGCCCGCTCCTTCCCCGATGTCGTCGCGCACGGCGCCTACCCGGTCGACATCCACAACCCGAAGGGCTCCGGCACCATCCTGATGCGCGTCCCGCAGGGCCGGTTCTACGACATCCCGCTGCGCTGCCTGCTGCCCCGCGACACCGAGCGCCTCCTCGTCGCCGGCCGCTGCATCTCCGGCTCGCACGTGGCGCACTCCTCCTACCGCGTGATGCCCATCGCCATGGCGACCGGACAGGCCGCGGGCGTCTGCGCGGCGCTCGCCGTCCGCTCCGGCCGCGCCCCGCGCGAGGTGCCCGCCGAACTCGTCCAGGAGGAACTGCTGCGCCAGGGCGCGCGGTTGAGGCTGAGCGGCGGTACGGGGACGAAGGTGCCGCAACGGCGCTGAGCCGGCTCTCCCCGGATCGCCGGGTCACTCGTCGCTGTCCCGTCACCGCGCGTCCACCGGCGCGGTGTCGCGCCGGGTCGCCGCCGGCGTTGCCGGAGAAGTCGTTGTCCCGCACGCGCCCGCCGGTCAGCCGGCCGTCCTCGGTGACCCAGAGACCATGGGGCTGCGTCGCGGGCCGCCGGCCGACCCAGACCCGGTTGCCGTCCCCTGGGCGTCGGCATCGGTCACCGTCCGGCGCCGGTGATACCGGTCCGGGTGCCGGGACCGTCCGGCAGGTGGTGCGCCGCGCCGGGCGCCGGTGTGCCGTCGGGTCAGGCGGTCGGGGCACCCGCGGCGCCACGGGCCAGCCCCAGTGCCCGTCTCCGTGTTGCCGGTGAGCGACCGGCGGTGCCCAATCCCCGGGTGTCAGCCGTCGACGGCCTCCCGGGTCCCGGTCCAGGCGTACTGCAGCCAGTCCGCCAGGGTCACGGCGGTCAGCCCCGCGCAGACGAGCCGGGCGGGCCGCGGCGCCCACGCGTAGTAGCCGGTCAGGCCGGCGGCCACCCAGGCGGCCGTGCAGAACGGGCACGACACGAGGCTGCCGACCGCCTGCCGGGCGGTACCGCCCCGGGGCACGTCCGACACCTCGCTGCCGCCGCCCTCCCCGGCACGGCGGGTGAACGGCGCCCGCAGGAAACTGGTCACCTTGTCCCGGGTGAGCAGCCGTGCCGCCTTGAAGGTCGCCGTGCCCAGCAGCACCACGTCCCACGGCGGCACCCGTTCCGGCACCTGCCGCCCCAGGCGCCGGAACACCAGCGCGTACGTCGCCGCGCTCGCCGCGAACACGCCCGCGACACCGGCGTAGCCCGCCAGTGGTACCTCGCCCTGCTCGTCGTAGCGCCGATCGTCCACCGTGACCGCACCTCTCCTCGGGACCTCCCTGACCCGTCCCGAGTGCCCTGTGGTGGTGGTCGCGACACGTCTCAGTACGCGGGATCCGGCTTCATCAGGCCCATCGCGATCAGTGCGCGTGAGACCGCGCCGACCGCCATGGTCAGGACGATCCGGGAGACCGTGAACGCCGACGGCAGGCTCATGACGGTCCTGCGCGCGGTCCTGTGGTCGCTGTGCGGGCCGAACAGCCGGTAGACGTGCGGTGTCTGGGAGCCGCACCACAGCCGGAGGGCGAGCCGCGGATCGAGGACGAGGGCTGTACGCCACGGGGAACAGCCGATCACCTTCGCGAAATCGATCATGTAGTGGTTGTAGTGGACCAGGGTCCGCAGACCGGGGTTGCCGTGGAAGACCTCGTTCTCGTAGGCGGCCTGCCGCTCGATGAGCCCCTGGAGCCGGACCCGGTCCGGCAGCCGCTTCTTGCCGCTGCACAGCAGCGCGAAGTAGCGGCTCTGCATCTCGGAGCAGGCCGGAACGCCACCGGCGGCGGGCCGCGCCCACCCGACGAAGACCACACCGGCGCCCAGCTCCGGGTGGATCATGTGCTTGTACAGCCTGCGGACGTCGGTGACGTCGACGTCCTTCAGGATGCTGAAGTCCTCCGTGTAGCCCGTGTTCAGCATGATGGTGTCGATGGACTCCCGGCGGCCGTCCTCGAACACCACGTGGTCCTTGCCGAGCCGCTGGATGCCCGAGGCGTTGACCGTCAGCGTGCCGTCGACGATCCGGTGGACGAACGCGTCGTTCTTCGTCAGGAAGTGGTGGAAGAAGTCCTTGTTGTTCGCGTTCCACGCGGCCACCGCCCGGGCGGCGGCCGTCTTCCCCCGGGTCCGGTTCCGCTTCATCCCGAAGTGCATGATCGCGCCGGCGGCGGCCAGGGGCACCGAGTGCAGCAGGTGGGAGGTGTAGGCGTCGTTCGTGAACGGCCGGTCCCCGGGGTACCGCTCGACGATGGGCTGGTAGCGGCGCACGGACAGTGTGCAGCTCGCGGCCACCTGGGCGATCTCGTTCACGACGTCCGCGGCCGTCTCGCCGATGCCCACGCACAGCACGCGCTTGCCGCGGAACCGGTCGGCGTTGCGGTAGTGGGCCGAGTGCACGATCTCGCCCGTGAAGTCCTCCTGGCCGGGCAGGTCGATGTAGTTCGGGACACGGTGGGTTCCGGTCGAGATGACCACGGCGTCGAACTGGTGGGCGATCCGGCCCTCGGGGTCGTCCGCCGGGGCGACCTCGACGGTGTAGCCGCCGTTGTCGTTCCGCGACACGCTCAGCACATCGGTCCGGTACCGGATGGTGGGTTCGAGGCCGAACTTCTCCGCGAAGTCGAGCAGATACCGCCGGTACTCGCCCGCGGACCAGTAGCGCCGGTCCTGGCCATCGGGCGGCGGGAAGCTGGAGAAGGTCATCATGTAGTTGGAGATGGTCAGCATCGTGGAGTCGTAGGCACCCGCCTCGTCGGCCCCGACTCCCGCCCGGAACACGCCGCCGAGTTCGGCGCTGTGCTCGAAGCAGGTCACGGAATGACCTTCGTCCAGGAGTTCCTTGACCGCCACCAGACCCGATGGACCCGCGCCTATGACACAGACACTCTTCCTCATGCTCACCTCTCGACTTCGGGTGTTCTCGCGGACGGCAATGCGGATGGCAACCTCGTGGTGCCGCCGGGTTCACTTCTTCCGCGGAGGACTCCTCCGCGGCGGCCTCTTTCCGCGAGGACCTGTTCCGCGAGGGCGTCAGCGGCTCTCGAAGTGAACCGGCAGGCTCTCGTAACCGGTGAGGAAGTTCGAGTAGATCGGGCGGGGTGTCCCGCGCAGCTCCATCCGTGCGACGCGTTCCACCAAGGCGCTCAGCAGCGCCCGCAGCTCCCCCCGGCCGAGGTAGGCGCCCAGGCAGTAGTGCGGGCCGTGACCGAACGACAGGTGCCGGTTGGGCGAACGCGACAGCAGGAACCGGCGCGGCTGGTCGAAGACCGACTCGTCGTTGTTCGCCGAGATGTTCCACAGCGTGACGATGTCGCCGCTGCGCACCTTCTCGCCGCGGATCTCGAAATCCTCGACGGCGGTGCGCGCCAGGTGAATTCCCGGAGTCGCCCAGCGGATCACTTCCTCCACCGCGGACTCGAAGGAGACCTCTCCCGTCCGCAGCGCATGCCACTGATCGGGGTTCTCGATCAGCGCGAGGACCGCGCAGATCGCCGATATCCGGGATGTCTCGTCGCCGCCGAGAATGAGGCTGTAGCAGTTGACGGCGACTTCCTCGATGGTGAGGAGACGGCCTTCGACCTCCGAGGTCGCGAGCATGCTGATGACGTCGTCGCCCGGCTTGTCCCGGCGTTCCTGCGCCAACTCCATGAAATAGAGCACGATTTCGTTGCGGGCGCTGAGCGCGTCGAGTTCGCTGCTGTCGGCGTGACCCGACGACAGGGCCATCTTGTTCCACTGCAGCAGGTCACCGCGATCGGTGACCGGAATGGACAGCAGATCGCAGATCGTGTTCATGGGAATCTGCTCGGCGACCTCGGCGGCGAAGTCGAAGGTGTCCCTCTCGAGCACCGCCGACACCAGTTCGTCCGTGCGTTTGCGGACCTTCTCGACGACCTCGCCGAGGACCCGCGGCGTGAACGCGCTGAACATGAGGTTGCGCAGGCTGCGGTGGCGCGGACCGTCGGTGACGGCCAGCATGCTCCCCCCCGCGGAGTCGTCGCCGCGCAGCACGACGTCGAGGACGTTTCCCCTCGCCGAGGTGAGGGCCGCGGTGTGGTACAGCGACTGCACGTCCGCATACCGGGACACCACCCAGAACCCGGGACGGCGATCGGTGGCCTCGTGCCAGTAGACGGGACGTCGCGCACGTACGTCGCGCCAGAACTCGTGGATGTCGTTCTCGATGAAAGTGGCCGGATCGGTGAGGTCCAGGGAACGAACACTGAGAGCGGGCTGACTCATTGACTCAGAGTGACAGGGCCGTCCGACCCGCTGCCCGGATTCTTGCCAGTTCCTTTCGGCCAACCCTCCGGTGTGCCCGTCCACCACGCCCGACTCTCCCACTCGGGGCGCAGCGCGGTTGACCGCCTGCGGGAGCGGCGCCGGGCCGACGGCCCGGCGATGCTCCGGCCGGTCGGTGGGCAGCGCCTGTGATCCGCGATGACCTGCTGGTTCTCGCCGATGACGACGTGCCGGTCACCATTGTCCGGCGGGAGGGGCGGGCTGCCGCGCGCACCACGAGCGTCACCACGGGCCGCTCCGGGTACGACATCGGTCTCACGTCTCACCGGCTGGATCGCACCGCCCGCCCCTGTGCACCGGGCAACGAGGTGACGGATGAGCGCCGGGACCGTGCGACCCGACGCCACGTACCTGTGTCCGTGGCCCTCTCTCGGCTTCGCCCGAAGGGTTGTGGGTGCGGCGGGCGCCGGTCAGACGCGGTTGACCAGCCGCATGTACCGTCTCCAGTCCCAGTGCGGGCCCGGATCGGTGTGGTCGGAGCCCGGCACCTCGTAGTGCGCGATGATGTGCGCGCGGTCCTTGGGGATGCCGTACTTGCCGCAGATCGACGCGGTGAGCCGGGCCGACCGCTCGTAGAGGACGTCGGTGAAGCAACCGGGCCGGTCCACCCAGCCCTCGTGCTCGATGCCGATGCTGCGGGTGTTGTAGTCCCAGTTCCCCGCGTGCCAGGCGATGTCGGACTCGCGGACGCACTGCGCGAGACGGCCGTCGGCGGAGCGCACCACGTAGTGCGCGGACACTTGCTTTCTGCGGTTCTGGAAGACGCCCAGGGTGGTCGAGTAGGACGCCTGGGTGACATGGATGACCACGAAGTCGACCGGGTGGCTCACCGGACGGTTCGCCGGCGTGCAGTTGGCGGTGTGCGCCGGATGCCACGCGGCCGGCGGATGGTCGGGGGCCCGGGTCCGCGCGTCGGCCCGCGTCTCGGGCAGCAGCGCGTACGGGACGGCGGCGAGGGCGGCGCCTTGCAGCAGCCGTCGCCGGGTGGGGAGCGGTCGTGCCCGTTCCATGGGGGAGTGCCTTTCGAGTGCTCTGTGGGGCTCTGTGGGTGAGAGGTGATGCGCGGGCTCAACTCCGCAGCGTCGCCGCCGTCTCGCGCAGTCGGGCGTGCAGTCCGCGGTGAGTCTCGCGGGCCGGGAGCCATTCCTTGCGAAGCTTGGCCACGCAGGTGTAGTTCGTGTCGCACACATTGGCCAGCGGCGATTCCACGGCCTGGGTCGCGAACTGGTAGGCGTCCAGCTCGCTGAACCCGTAGTCACGGACCAGCCACCGCACCAGGTCCAGCTGGGATATCCGGAACGCGTCCTCCAGCGGACGGGCGGAGCCGGTGGAGATGATGTGGGTGTCCGACTCGATGCGCGGCCAGGGCGTGCGCAGGCCCTTGAGCAGTTCGACGATCACCACGGTGTTCATCGCGCACTCGACGGCCACCCCGCAGGTCTCGCCCTCGCCCTGCCGGGCGTGCCCGTCACCCAGGCTGAGCAGCGCTCCCTCGACGTTCACCCCGAGATAGCAGGTGACACCGGCCCGCATCTCGGGGGTGTCCATGTTGCCGCCGTGCGCGTCGGGCACGAGGGCCGAGCGGACCTCCAGACCGGCCGGGGCCACGCCCACCGTGCCGTGCATCGGGTCGAGGGGCAGCTCGATCTCGATGTCGCTGTCGTGTGCCCGGAACAGCGCGGTGCGGCGGGTCCGGTCGAGGTGCCAGATCCAGACGGTCTCCGGCAGCGGGGGCTGGAGGGTGGCCGTGGTGGACGTGGAGGTGAGCGCGCCGAACAGCGGCACGGTCGTCGACGCGGCCCAGTCCCGGGCCGGTTCGATCGACACGAAGTGCACCGCGACCGTGTCGCCCGGCTCGGCGCCCTCGATGTGGAACGGGCCGGTCTGCGGATTGAGGTACGGGAACTCGCACACCTCGGACACCAGGTCCTTCTCGGAGCGCACTCGCCCGGCGAAGCAGTCCTCGGTGTACAGATCGAGCACGGTGCCCGGCGCGATCCGGGCCACGGGCGGCACGCCGCCGAACGTCCAGGCGTACTCGCCCGGTTCGGGCCGTACCGTCAGAATGCGTGTCTGCTCTCCGGACATGAGCGTCCCCCGTCGACGATGAGTCCCTCGGTCGGCGCGATCCGCACACCGCCGTCGTCGCGGGACGGGACAGGACCGGTGCGGCTCGCGTGATTCACGGTACGGGGCTTGGCGGACGGGCAGAAGGGCCCGGCGATCTTCCGTGGACAAGCGCGCCGTTGTGGACAACTCGCTCACTCACACGGGTGATTGGCGTGCGCCGCCGGAGTCAGACCCGTCCCGCCACCGCCGCCGGATCGTCCAGCACCGCCCGGACCACCGAGTGCGCGGCCCCCAGCAGCGGGCCCTGTGGACCGAGCCGGGAGACGGAGACCGGGCAGGGCGGCCCCGCCGTGCGCCGGGCCAGTTCCGATCGCAGCGACGGCAGCAGCCAGGGCGCCAGTCCGGCCAGCGCGCCGCCCAGCACCACGCTCTCGGGGTCGAGCAGATTGACCGCCCCGGTCAGCGCGATCCCCAGCGCCTCTCCCGCGTCGCGCAGCGCCCGCCGTACGTCCTCGTCGCCCTCCTCGGCGCGACCGGCGAGCAGCCCGACCCGGTCCTCGCCCGGCTCCAGACCCGCCGCACGCAGCACCGCCTCCTCGCCGGCGTACTGCTCCAGACAGCCGCGCCCGCCGCATGCGCACTCCGGTCCGTCCGGGCGGACCGGCACATGGCCCAGCTCGCCCGCGAAGCCGCGCGTGCCGCGCAGCAGACCTCCGCCGACCACCACCGCCGCGCCGATGCCGATCTCGGCCGAGACGTGCAGGAAATCGGGAGGGGTGCCCTCCCCGAGCCAGAGTTCCGCCAGCGCGCCGAAGTTGGCCTCGTTGTCGACGGTCAGCCCGGCCTCGAAAGGCAACAGGGCGCCGAGGTCGATGTCGTGCCAGTCGAGGTTGGGGGCGCGGACGACCGTGCGGCCGTCGCGCGCCACAAGACCGGGCACGGCCACGGCGAGCCCCGCGGGCCACAGCCCCTCGCCCTCCGCCTCGGCGACGATCTGCCGGACGAGCCCGGTCAGCTCCTCGACCACCGGCTCGGCCGCGCGGCCGCGGTTGGTGCCGTGCCGCACCGCCCGGGCCCGTACCTCGCCGCGCAGGTCCACCACGCACACGGCGAGATGGTCGACGCCGATCTCCGCGCCGAGTCCGGCGGGCCCCTGTGCGCTGACCGCGAGCGCGGACCCGGGCCGGCCGACCCGGCCCGGACGCTCGGGTCCCAGTTCCCGCAGCAGGCCGGAGCGGATCAGCTCGTCGACGAGTGTGGACACCGCCGCCCGGGTCAGCCCGATGTGCGAGGCGACGGCCGCCCGGGACAGCGGCCCCTCGGCACTGACGGTGTGCATCACCCGGGCGAGGTTGCGGCGGCGCATGCCCTGCTGGGTGTCGGGCAGCGCGCGCCTGGGACCGGCCGGGTGGGTCTCGTGCAGCGGTACGGTCATGCCTCCGTCCGTCCTCAGCGGCTCTGCGGGCTCCGCTCCAGCAGCGGTGCCGCGTCGGAGAGTACCCCGGCGATCCTGGTCAGCGTCTCCTGGTCCCGCTCCACGGCCTCCAGCACCGGCCCGCGCGCGGTGTCCCAGCGGCGCGCCACCGCGGCCGGATCCTCGCCGGTCAGCAGCCCGGCGGCCTGGGCCGCGGCGCCGAGCGCGACCAGCTCCTTCGCCTCGGGCACCTGGACCGGGCGTCCCGAGAGCCGCCGTACGGTCTGCTGCCAGGCCGCGCCACGGGCGCCGCCGCCGATCAGCAGCAACGGGGCCGAGGGGTCCGCGTCCTCGTCGAGGACCAGGTCGAGCGCCCCCAGCAGCGAGTGCACGGCGCCGTCGTACGCGGCCTGGAGCAACTGCCCGGCGGTCGTGTCGTGCCGCAGACCGTGCAGCAGCCCGGAGGCGTGCGGCAGGGCCGGGGTGCGCTCGCCGTCCAGGTACGGCAGCAGCGTCGCGGTCGTGCCGGGCTCGACGGCCTCGCGGTCCAGGCCCAGCAGCGCGGCGACGCGGTCGACGGCGAGGGTGCAGTTCAGGGTGCAGGCCAGCGGCAGCCAGTCGCCGCGCGCGTCGGCGAAGCCCGCGACGGTGCCGGTCGGGTCGGCGGGCCGGTGCCGCGAGACCGCGTACACCGTGCCCGAGGTGCCGAGGCTCAGCACCGGCGTCCCCGGGCGCAGTCCGAGTCCCAGCGCGGCGGCGGCGTTGTCGCCGGTGCCGGCCGCGACCAGAGTGCCCTTGGAGAACGGCAGGTCGTGGCTGTCCCGCACGGTCCCGGCCACCTCGCCGGGCCGCACCACGCGGGGCAGCAGCGCCGGGTCCAGACCGACATGGGCGAGGATCTCGGCGTCGTACGACTCGTTGCCCGACGCCCACCAGCCGGTGCCGGAGACATCGCCGCGGTCGGTCGTGCCCTGACCGGTGAGCCGTTCGGTGAGGTAGTCGTGCGGGAGGCGCACCGCCGTCGTGGCGCGGACCGCCTCCGGCTCGTGCTCGGCGAGCCAGGCCCACTTGGTCACCGTGAAGGACGCGGCAGGGACGGACCCGGTGCGCTCGGCCCAGAACTTCGCGCCGCCCAGCTCCTCGGTCAGCCGGCGGGCCTGCGGCGCCGAGCGGACGTCGTTCCACAGCAGCGCGGGGCGCACCGGTTCGCCCCGCTCGTCCAGGGTGACCAGGCCGTGCTGCTGCCCGCCGATGGACACGGCCGCGGCCTCGCGGGCGGCGTCACCGCACTGGCGCAACGCCTCGCACAGGGCGTCCCACCACTGCCGCGGGTCGCTCTCGCGTCCCGCTCCGGTCGTGACGGTGTGCGGCGCCTGGCCGCTCGCCACGACCTGCCCGGTCGCCGCGTCGACGACCAGCGCCTTGGTGGACTGCGTGGACGTGTCCACGCCGACGACGAGCGGACCCTCGGCTGCTGACATCGGGGCTCTCCCTCTTCCGCGGCTCAGCGGAGATATGTGGTGGATTGTGACCCGTTGCGATCGGGGACACCTTGTCTCTTCCCAGAGACGCGACCGCATACTAATTTGTAAAGCGCCATGACGAAATAGTCAGCAGCAAACGAGCAAGGAGCCGCGGCATGAGCTACCAGCCCACCCCCGAGGACAGGTTCACCTTCGGCCTGTGGACCGTCGGCTGGCAGGGAAGGGACCCGTTCGGCGACGCCACGCGCGGCGCCCTCGACCCGGTCGAGACGGTGCAGCGCCTGTCGGAGCTCGGCGCCTACGGCGTCACCTTCCACGACGACGACCTGATCCCCTTCGGGGCCTCCGACGCCGAGCGCGAATCGCACATCAAGCGCTTCCGCCAGGCTCTGGACGCCACCGGCATGACCGTGCCGATGGCCACCACCAACCTGTTCACGCACCCCGTGTTCAAGGACGGCGCGTTCACCGCCAACGACCGCGACGTGCGCCGCTACGCGCTGCGCAAGACCATCCGCAACATCGACCTGGCGGTCGAGCTGGGAGCGAAGACGTACGTCGCCTGGGGCGGCCGCGAAGGAGCCGAGTCCGGCGCCGCCAAGGACGTGCGCGACGCCCTCGACCGCATGAAGGAGGCCTTCGACCTCCTCGGCGAGTACGTCACCTCCCAGGGCTACGACCTGCGCTTCGCCATCGAGCCCAAGCCGAACGAGCCGCGCGGCGACATCCTGCTGCCCACCGTCGGCCACGCGCTCGCGTTCATCGAGCGCCTGGAGCGGCCCGAGCTGTACGGCGTCAACCCGGAGGTCGGGCACGAGCAGATGGCCGGGCTGAACTTCCCGCACGGCATCGCGCAGGCCCTCTGGGCCGGCAAGCTCTTCCACATCGACCTCAACGGCCAGTCCGGCATCAAGTACGACCAGGACCTGCGCTTCGGCGCCGGAGACCTGCGCTCCGCCTTCTGGCTGGTCGACCTCCTGGAGAACGCCGGTTACACCGGCCCCCGCCACTTCGACTTCAAGCCGCCGCGTACCGAGGACCTGGACGGCGTGTGGGCCTCCGCCGCCGGCTGCATGCGCAACTACCTCATCCTCAAGGAGCGTTCGGCCGCCTTCCGCGCGGACCCCGAGGTCCAGGAAGCCCTGCGCGCCGCCCGCCTGGACGAGCTGGCCCAGCCGACGGCGGACGACGGCCTGCAGGCGCTGCTCGCCGACCGGTCGGCGTTCGAGGAGTTCGACGTCGACGCCGCCGCCGCGCGCGGGATGGCCTTCGAGCGGCTGGACCAGCTGGCCATGGACCACCTGCTGGGCGCACGCGGCTGACCACCCGGCCGGCCGGATGGCCGGCCGAGGCCCCCCGTGCGGAATGCCGCGCGCCCATGCCGCTGGCGCCGCGGTCCGATGTCGCGGAATCATGTGGTCCATGGCATGAGTCCGTGCCGGACCCCGCGCGGGGGTCGCCTCACGGCCGGTCCGGCGGGAGGCTGGTGGAATGGCCATGCCGCCCCCACCGCCTCAGCCGCCCGGCCCACCGGCCGGCGCGCCGCCCCCTGACGGTTTCGGACCGCCTCCCGGGGGCCCCGAGCCTCCGGCGCGGCGGCGCACCGCGCTCCTGCTGGCCCTGGCCGCTCTCGTGACCGTCGCCATCGTCGCCGCGGTCCTGCTCGTGGCCTCGGACGGCGACGGGCTGCCGGACGGCGAGGCCTCCGCCGAGCCCGGCACGAGCACGAGCCGCTCCCCGGCGCCGTCCCTCGGTCTTCCGAGCGAGCTGCCCACCGGTGTGCCGTCCCTGCCGTCGGGCTTCCCCAGCGAGCTGCCGAGCGGCCTCCCGAGTGACCTGCCGAGCGGCCTCCCGAGTGAGTTGCCGAGCGGCTTCCCGAGTGAGTTGCCGAGCGGCTTCCCCAGCCACTTTCCCAGCGGTCTGGAATCGCTGATCCCGTCCTTCGGCGAGGGGGATCTGCCGTAGCGCGGGGACTGGACGCGCGATCACCGCACGACATGGCGTCGGCCGGGTGACCGAGACTCGGCCGTGTGCCCGGGCGCCGGCCAGGCGATCACACGGCGGCGGCCGTATGCCGTCTACGGCCGCCGCCATGCTCAGCCCTCGCCGCCGGACCCATGCCCTCACGCGGGGGCCAACAGCCCGGTGGTGGCCCACATCCCGCTGGGGTCACCCCCTGGCCAGGGGATCCCGACTTGCCCGGGCCTCACGTCGCTGCGGGCCCGTACCGCGCCGGGGTTCGCGCCACCGCCCGCGGGGGCACGCCCAAGCCGGTCAGCAAGCCCCTTCCTCCGGTCGGGCCTGGGCCGAGGCCAGCGCGGTCGCGGGGTCCAGCGCCGGGCCGCCGGCCGGGATCCAGCGGCCGCGTTCCTGGCGATACGGCCACCAGCGGCCGTCGCGGCCCAGGCGCAGCTGGCTGGGCGCGCCGACGACCGTCCAGCGGTTGCCCCGCGCGCGCAGCGGCGGCCGATCGTCCTCGTCCCAGGCCGATTCCAGGGCCGCACGCGCGCGTGCGAGGGCGTCACCCTCGACCGCCCACTCCTCCTCGAGCACCGACAGAGCGGCCACCCCACCCTGTTCCCAGGCCCGTACGGCGGCCGACAGTTCCTCCCGGCCGCGCCCCGAGCCGTCCGCCAGCCGCTCGAGGATCGCCCGCTCGGGCCCTCCGGCGGCCAGCCGGACCGCGTCCTGAACGACCGGCAACTCCGGTTCCCGGGAGTCCTCCTCGGCCCTCAGGGCGTCGGCCAGCATACGGTGTGCCGACGCGGCGGCCCGGGCGGCCAGGAACTCGAGGGCCGCCGGGTCGATCCCCGGCGCGGGCGAGGCCTCGGTGTCCAGCGACGGCGGCAGTCCGGGTTGCTCGGGCAGCTCGGGCAGGGCGGGCAGCGGCGGCAGGATGTCGCCGGCGGCGTACGCCTCGGCGGCGTCCACCCCGGCCGCTTCCGAAGGCTCCTCCGCCGATGCCGACCTCGACGTCGACGTGGTCGCCCGCGCGGTACCGCGCGCCTGAAGATCGCCGATGAGAGCCCGTTCGCCACGCCCCCGCAACAGCAGCAGGACGAAGGGGTCCTCGTCGAGCAGCCGAGCCATCTGATAGCAGAGCGCGGCT
This sequence comes from Streptomyces sp., assembly GCF_035645055.1. Classification (GTDB taxonomy): domain Bacteria; phylum Actinomycetota; class Actinomycetes; order Streptomycetales; family Streptomycetaceae; genus Streptomyces. Next base: position 90,305 of record NZ_DASQNH010000065.1, read on the forward strand.
GTGTGCCCACAGTGGTCCCAGGCGTCGCAGTCGCACGCCGGTTCGAGATCGCCCAGCCCCGGGAGCAGTTCGATGCCCGCCACCGCCGCGTCCTCGACGAGGTGCGGCGGCATCTCCCGGTCGACCAGCGCCGCGACATGCCCGGCGCGCTCGACGGCCAGCTCCAGGAAGCGGTCCCACTGCTCGGCGGACAGCTCCTCCAGCAGGACGTCGGCCCGGTACGCGGTGCCGTCGCGGTCCTGGACGACGGCGGTGATGCGGCCCGGCCGCACCGACACCGCGCCCACGGCTCCCGCGCGCGCGAGCCGGCGGCCCGTCTTGACCTGCCCGCCGTCCAGCGCCGTGTCCTCCAGAGCCTTGAGCCAGGCCTGGCCCCACCAGGTGCGGGCGAAACCGCGCCCCGGCGCGGGCGGCAGGGCGGCGAAGGTGCGCTCGGTGTCGTTCCGGTTCCGGTTCATCGGGTGCTCCCTCGCAGTTCCACCAGGTCGGCCAGCTCGGCGTCCGTCAGCTCCGTGAGCGCGGCCTCGCCGGAGCCGAGCACCGCGTCGGCCAGCTCCCGTTTGCGGCTCAGCATCTCGGCGATGCGGTCCTCGATCGTGCCCTCGGCGATCAGCCGGTGCACCTGCACGGGCCGGGTCTGCCCGATGCGGTACGCGCGGTCGGTGGCCTGGGCTTCCACGGCGGGGTTCCACCAGCGGTCGTAGTGCACGACGTGCTCCGCGCGCGTGAGGTTGAGTCCGGTGCCCGCAGCCTTCAACGACAGCAGGAAGACCGGGACCTCACCGTCCTGGAAGCGCCGCACCATCGCCTCCCGCCCGGGCACCGGCGTCCCGCCGTGCAGGAACTGCGAGGGCACGCCCCGCGCGGCCAGATGCCGCTCGATCAGCCGCGCCATCGCCACGTACTGCGTGAAGACCAGGACACCCGCGTCCTCGGCGAGGATGGTGTCGAGCAGTTCGTCCAGCAGCTCCAGCTTTCCGGAGCGTCCGGCGATCCTCGGGCGCTCCTCCTTGAGGTACTGCGCCGGGTGGTTGCAGATCTGCTTCAGCGCGGTCAGCAGTTTCACGATCAGCCCGCGCCGCGCCATGTCGTCGGCGCCCGCGATCTCCGCGAGCGTCTCGCGCACCACCGCCTCGTACAGAGCCGTCTGCTCCGGTGTGAGCGACACCGCGCGGTCCGTCTCCGTCTTCGGCGGCAGCTCCGGCGCGATCCCGGGGTCGGACTTGCGGCGGCGCAGCAGGAAGGGGCCTACCAGCCGGGACAGCCGCTCCGCGGCGGCCGGGTCCCGGCCGCTCTCCACCGCCTGCGCGTACCGCGCGCGGAAGGTGCCCAGCCGGCCCAGCAGTCCCGGGGTGGTCCAGTCGAGGATCGCCCACAGCTCGGAGAGGTTGTTCTCCACGGGAGTGCCGGTGAGCGCCACGCGCGCGCGTCCGCCGATGGAGCGCAGGGCCCGCGCGGTCGCCGCATACGGGTTCTTCACGTGCTGGGCCTCGTCGGCCACCACCAGGCCCCAGGGCACCTCGGCCAGCCGGCGGGCGTCCAGGCGCATAGTGCCGTAGGTGGTGAGCACGAACTCGCCGTCGGCCAGAGCGTCCAGGTCGCGCCGGGCCCCGTGGAAGCGGCGCACGGGCGTGCCCGGCGCGAACTTCTCGATCTCGCGCTGCCAGTTGCCCATCAGGGACGTGGGACAGACGACCAGGGTCGGACCGGCCGTCGAGAGGTCGCTCTGCCGGTGCAGATGCAGGGAGATCAGCGTGATGGTCTTGCCGAGGCCCATGTCGTCGGCGAGGCAGCAGCCCAGTCCCAGAGAGGTCATCCGGGCCAGCCAGTTCAGACCGCGTCGCTGGTAGTCGCGCAACTCGGCGGCGAGGGCGGCGGGCTGGGCGACCGGTTCCTGGCCCTCCGGGGCGGCGAGCCGTTCGCGCAGCCCCGCCAGCCAGCCCGTGGCCCGTACCTCGACCCGGCGCCCGTCGACCTCCGTGGAGCCCGTCAGCGCCGCGCCCAGCGCGTCGATCGGCGTCACCTTGCGGTCCTGCCGGTCACGGGCCCGGCGCGCCTGATGGGGGTCGATGAGCACCCACTGGTCGCGCAGCCGGACGACCGGGCGGCTCGCCTCGGCGAGGCGGTCCAGTTCCTCCCGGGTCAGCCGCTGGTCACCGAGCGCGAACGACCAGCTGAACGCGAGCAACGCGTCGGCGGACAGGAATGACGGCGTGTCCGAGGAGATCCTGCCCCCGGTGCCCGGCTCGTCGTCCGGCGGACCGACGACCGCGTGGGTGGTCAGGCCGCGGGCCAGCTCCCGGGGCCAGTGCACGTCGACCCCGGCCGCCGCGAGCGCCGCCGCGCCCTCGCCCAGCAGCTCGGTGATCTCCTCGTCCGCGAGGTCCACGGCGTCCGGCACGGCGGCCGAGAGCAGCGGGCCGAGCGCCGGCCAGGCGCGGGCCGCGCGGCGCAGCGCCACGAGGGCGTCCATCCGCGCGCGCGGGCCGAAGGCACGGCCCGAGGTGTCCGTGGCGGCCCACACGTCGGCCGCGTCCGCGACGAGGGAGGGGTCGCTCACCAGGTGTACCTGCGGCACCGCGCGGAAGGCGGGCCTCGCCCGCTCCGGCGCGTCCGTCAGCCCCGTCACCTCGATCCGCAGCGAGATCCGCACCCCCGCGTCATGGCCCGCGGCGACATCGGCGGCCCAGGCGCGCTGCTCGGGCAGATACTGCGGCTCCCGTCCCGCGTACGCCGGTCCGCCGGTGACGAGCGGCGCGGCGGGGGAGCGGGGCAGTGTGTCGGCGACGGCGTCCAGGAAGGCCCGCAACAGCCGCTCCTGGTCGGGCAGCCGCGGCGGCTCCGCGTGGTCCACCGGCACGGAGTGCGCCTCGGGCGGCATCGCGGCGGCGAGCCGCCGGACCTGTTCGATCTCCTCCGCGCGCAGCGGACCGGTGCGCCATGCGTCGTGATCGCTCGCGGAAAGGCCGGGCAGCAGCAGGCCCCGCGCGGTGAACCTCAGGGCGAGAAGGGCCGCCGCCCCCCAGAACACGGCCGCCCGGTGCCCCTGCCCGGTGACACGCGCGCGGGTGAGGACGGGCAGGGACAGGCGCAGCGGCAGGACCACGGCGGGCACGGTGACCCGCTCGACGCCACCGCCGTCGGGCAGGACGACGACCAGATCCGTGACGGTGCCCGCGGCGACATCCGGCGGTGCCTCGCCGCCGGGCCGCCAGAAGGCGACGCCACCGGCGCGGGCCGGGTCACCGGGTACGAACACCGCGCAGCAGCGGGCAAGTTCGGGGATCTCGGAGGAGGTTGCCGGGGAAATCCTCTGCACAGCGCGTCGCATTCCTCAAATTTGACTACCGGGTTTGGAGTCGCCGAGGGTACAGCACCGCATCGGCCGGCTCGGCATGAGAAGGTTGTGACCTGAGTCACTGAGCGGGGAAGGCTTCGGGATGCCCTAAGGGACGGGCGTCAGGGATGTCTCAGGGGCGCGGCTCGGAACCGTCGGCGGCGCGGGGCCGTTCTTCCGGCAGAGAGCGGCAGTGGCCGCGAAGGAGGCGACTCATATGTCGAAGAACGCGAAGATCGCCGCAGGGGGTGTGGCGGTTGGTCTTCTTCTGCTGATCTGGCTGCCCTGGTGGGCGGCGCTGCTGATCGTGCTGGGCGTCCCCGCCGCCGCGTACGTCGCACTGGACCCCGCACAGCGGCGCCGCCTGCGCCGTGCCACCCGCAAGGAGCTCGGCCGCTAGCCACCGGCTCCCCACCAACCCCCGAATGCGCCGGGTGGCGCGTGCGCCCGACGGCTCACACCGTGTGGCGGACACGAGCCCGGTCCGCCACGCGATGCCCCTACGGCCCGGCGCGCTCAGCTCGGGCGTACGGCCATCCTGTCCAGGGCCTCCAGGAGCCCCGGCAGCTCCGGCCCGCGCCCCACCGGCAGGACCTCCCCGGGCATCTCGTCCAGCAGCACGAACGCGATGTCGTCGGTCCTGGCCACCAGGGACCAGCCCGGACCGTCGGCGCGCAGCGTCCGCGCGTCGCCCGGGGCGAAGGACGACCGGACCCGGCCCAGGGGCGGTGGCGTGGCCACGTACGCGCGTGCCTCGGCGAGCACCCGCCGCACACCGCCGTGCCCGCCTCCCCGCTCTCCCTCCCCGGCGCCGCCGGGGGTCGTGAACTCGGAGTCGTCGAGCTGCTCCCTCCACTGCGCCCACTGGAGGGCTATCTCGTCGGCCCCGAGCCGCCGCTGGGCGGGACCCCACGTGCTGGTGTCGGGCGGAGTCAGCGGTGGACGGTCGGCCAGGTCGGGGCCGGGGTCATGCGGCGCGGGCACTCCGGGCGCCGCCACCGCGAGCGCGAGGGGCCACCCGGGCAGGGCGGCGACCACGCTGCGCTCGTCCGGCGAAAGGTCGTACTCCATGCCGCAGTCCCAGGAGGCGATCGCGACGGCCACCAGGGACACGTCGTCGGTGACCACCGTCCACCGCGCGCCCTCGCCGTCCTGGCCCAGCACCAGGCCGTACCCGTCGGCCAGCGGCGGGAGGCCGAGCGCCGCGCAGGCCTCCGGGTAGTCGTCGCCGAGCACGCTCGGGAACTTGGCCGGTGTCAGCAGCACCGCCGTGAGCACATACAGCGCGTCGTCCGCGGCGGCGACGGCATCCTCGTCCATCCCGGCCATCACAGCCTCCCCAGGGGTTCGTCCAACGGCGCGCACCCTAGTGCGCCCGGGAGCCGCTTGTCACGACTCCATCGACCGCGCGGAACCGCGGTGATCCGGTGGAGACCGGACGAAACGGCCACCTCGGGCCGCGGGCGTCAGGCCGCCGGCAATCCCAGCAGATCGCGGGCGACGGTCTGCGGCGACTCGCCGCGCTCCCGCGCGAGCGCGATCACCGCACGGCACGCCAGCTCGTTCACCCCGAAGGACAGCGCCTCCGGCGACACCCAGCCCGCCGCCTCGTCGCTCCGCTCCTGGTCGTCCTCCGCGCAGGCCGACACATACACGGCTGCCGCCTCGAAGAGGTTGTGCGTGCGTGTGTCACGGCCGGCACTCCGCTCCTCCCGCGCGGCGCCCTGAAGTTTCCCCCATGCCTGGCATACCTTGCCGAACATGCCGACCACCTTCCCCCCTGTGAGGGTGTGCGTCACTGATCGTCTCAAACACTGTTGCACAACGTAGAGTTGGAACTTCGGCGGCAGAAGGGGGGCGCAGTGAAGCGATTCGCGCGGCTCGAGCAGATCCGGCGGATGGATCCGCGCGAGGAGGCGACGGCGATCCTCCGGCTCACATCGGCGTACGAGTTCCCATGGGACTACACCCGCGCACTGGAGCTGGCGCTGTACCGCACCTACGCCGTGCCGAGCATCGGCCGGCTGCTCGCCGAGACCGCCGAACTGACGGACCGTACGCAGAAGCGGTACGACGACACCTCGCTTCTGCTCGACGCCGTCGTGGAGCACGGCTTCGACAGCACAACCGGCCGTACGGCGGTCCGCCGCATCAACCGGATGCACCGCTCCTACGACATCAGCAACGACGACATGCGGTACGTGCTGTGCACGTTCGTCGTGATGCCCAGGCGGTGGATCGACGCCTACGGGTGGCGGAGGCTGTCCCGGCACGAGATCTCCGCCTTCGCGGTGCACTACGGCGCCCTGGGGCGCCACATGGGCATCAAGGGCATCCCGGAGACCTACGAGGAGTTCGAGGCCTGCCTCGACGACTACGAGGCCGCCCACTTCGACTGGGACGAGGCGGGGCGCCGGGTCTCGGACGCCACGCTCGACCTGATGGCCTCCTGGTATCCGCGCCCTCTGGCGCCCGTGCTGCGCACCGGCATCCTGGCGCTGCTCGACGACCCGCTGCTGCGGGCCTTCCGCTATCCGGTGCCGAGCCCCGGCACGCGCGCGCTGGTACGTCGTGCGGTGCGCCTGCGGGGCCGGGCCGTCCGGCTGATGCCGCCGCGGCGGTCCCCGCACTTCGCCCGGCAGAACCGGGAGATCAAGGGCTATCCGGACGGCTATCGGCTGGCCGACCTGGGCACCTGGCCGACGCCGGGGGTGCGTGGCTGCCCGGTGCGGCACGGTGGCGGGTCGGTCGCCGAGTGACGTCAACGTGGCGCGCAGCCATTTGAGTTCTGCCCGGGACGTGGCGCGCGCGATGGTCAGGATGCCCTGCCGGAACGGGTCGTCCAGATCCTCGGCGGCGAGCGGCCGGTCACCGTCGTAGAAGAAGCTCGCGGGCTCCTCCAGGAAGGACAGCCTGCGGCGCAGTACGGCCGCCTGCGCGTCGGCGTCGTCCAGGTGACGGAGGAAGGCGAGCACCGTGAACCAGCGGTTCTCGTCCGTGATGTCGCGCCGCGCGGGCTCCGCCAGCCGGTGGCGCAGATCCCGCCGACCCTCGTGGGTCAGGGACAGCACGTGCCGCGGGGCGGCCACCGCCCCGGGCTCCATGGCGCGTACCAGGAGACCGGCCCGCTCCAGTCGCTTGATCGCGGGATACCGGGTGCTCTCCGCGACCGGCCGCACATGCCCCGTCAGCGCGGTGATGCTCCTGTGACGGCCCGGTCGTCCCCGACGGCTCAGTCCTCGCGTACGGCGAGCACCAGGAACCGGTCGTCCTCGTCGACGTACGACGTCATGCGCCAGCCCGAGGCGGCGAGCAGCGGGCGGAGGTTGGGCTCCGCGCGGAGGTCGTCCGGGGTGATCTGCCGCCCGTGACGGGCCGCCAGCGCTGCGCGGCCGATCGGATGGAAGAGGGCGAGCAGGCCGCCCGGGCGCACCACGCGAGCCAGCTCCCGCAGATCGGCGGCCGGGTCGGGCAGGTGAGCAATCAGGCCCGCCCCGAAGACCGCGTCCAACACCCCCGTCCGCAGGGGGAGCGCGGCCACGTCGGTGAGCAGCAGCCGCCCGTGCCGGTCCCGGCCGGCCCGAACGGCGGCCTCCAGCATCGCCGGAGTGAGATCGGCCCCCACCACCACCCCTGACGGGCCCACGGCCGCGCGCAGCGGCGGCAGCGCGCGTCCGGTGCCGCAGCCCGCGTCGAGGACGCGGTCGCCCGGACGCAGCCCCAGTTCGGCGACCGCGGCCGCGTAGGCCGGGCCGTCGTCGGGGAACCGGCTGTCCCAGTCGGCGGCGCGGGAGGTGAAGAACTCCTGGACGTGCGTACGGTCGTCGCTCATGTTCCGCATGATCCCTCACCGAGGCGGACGACGCCTCGGCGCACCCGTTCGAGCGGGAGGCGGGCGTTCAGGTACACCTGCGCGCCACATTCCAGCACCTTTCGAGAATGCGCCCCTGTGTGCGCCTGTGCCCCGCCGTCAACTGCTTCGTGGGCGCCCGCACCTGCGGCGCCCACGATGTCTGCCGCGCGCTCGACCTCGACCAGGGCACCCCCGTGGTGCTGTGCGGCGCCCGTGACCGCGACTCCGGCACGGAGGTGCTGATCCGGCTCGTCGAGTACGCCGGGCGGATGCACGCCACCCGGCTGCTCGACTCCGTCGGCTGACCCGTGCTCCCCGGCCGCGGGGACGGAGTCAGTCGGCCACGCCCCGTTCCGCGAGGACCTTGTCGATGGTCACCCGCACCAGAAGTTCACCGGGTACGCCGTTGCGCGCCCCGAACTCCTCGGCGCGGTCCTCGCCCATGTACCCGGCCCCGATCCGGGCCGCCCAGTGCCGCAGCTCGACCGGGTCCTCCACGAGCCGGGCGCGGCCCCGCGGCACCACGTAGGCGTAGGGCGGCCGGTCGTCGTCGTCACAGAGGACGATCCGGCCGTCGCGGGCCAGATTGCGCCCCTTCACGCTGTCCTTGCCGGTGTCGAACACCACCTCGTCGCCGTCCAGCAGAAACCAGACGGGTGTCACATGCGGACTCCCGTCGTCCCGGACGGTCGACAGCTTTCCGGTGCGGGCACCGCGCGAGACGAACTCCCGCCATTGGCCGTCGGTCATCTTCTGTGCATGCCTCCCCTCCTCCTTGCCCGCGCGCCGGTCCTGGGTAAGGCTGACGGAGAGATCCCCTCCGGCCAGGGGGAGACATCACACGGGGAGACTTGAACATGGCACAGAACCAGGGACTCGGCTGGCTGCTGGACGACTTGACCGAACGCGTCGAAGACGTGCGCCACGCACTGGTCCTGTCCAACGACGGGCTGGTGACCGGCGCGAGCACGGGCCTGCGGCGCGAGGACGCGGAACACCTGGCCGCCGTCGCGTCCGGGTTGCACAGCCTGGCCAAGGGGTCGGGCCGGCACTTCGGCGCGGGGAATGTCCGCCAGACCATGGTGGAGTTCGACGACGCGGTGCTGTTCGTCACCGCGGCGGGCAGCGGCAGCTGTCTGTGCGTGCTCAGCGGCGCTGAAGCCGACATCGGCCAGATCGGCTACGAGATGACGCTGCTCGTCAACCGGGTCGGCGAACACCTCGGCGTAGATGCCCGCCGCCCTGAGCGAGCCCCAGCCGCAGACCTCTGAGCTGCGCTTTCTCACTCCCCCGCGGAGTTGTCCACAGGCTCGGCGCGCTGTCGGCCGGACCGGTTACGTTGGTGTCACCGCGAACGCACACAGCGTGAGCACACGACTCCACGGGGGAGACCGACATGTCAGGTGACACCATCACGGCAGGGAACCGCCTCACCTGGGCGCCGAGCCGGGCCGCCCGCGAACTGGGGCTCAAGCGCGACGAGTTCGACCTCGCGGTGCACCTGGGACGCATCCGCACGGTGCCCGACGACGGCGGCGGAGGCCGCCGCGTGCCCCGCGACGAGGTCGACCGGCTGCGCGCCGCGGAGGGCTTCCCCGAGACGCTCCGCGACGGCCTGCGGACAGTGGGGACACGGGAGGCCACCGCACTCATGGGCGTGACGCCGACCAGGTTCACCCGCCTCGCGCGCCTGGGTCTGGTGGTGCCCGTGGCCTTTTACATCAACCGTTACCGCGCGGTCGTCTGGCTCTATCTCGCCGACGAGGTACGGCAGTTCGCCGCCGACGAGAAGAACGCCGCGCTGCTGAGGGGCCGGGCACCCGAGTGGCTGCGGGACCAGCTGGCCGCCGGGCTCGATCTACGGCCCCGGAACTGGCGGGGCCGCCACCTGGGTTTCCTGCTGCGGCACGCCGACGACCCCTGGGAGAAGGCGGGCGCCCTGGCCGCCCTGCTCGATCCGGTCCAGATCGCGGAGCTGGTCAACGACCCCTACGAGCGTGCGCATCTGAACCGGTTCCGGCCCGGTCCGCCGGTCCGGTGCGCCCCCGGCTCGCCGGCGGCCCAGCTCGCCGAGAGGATCACGACGGCAGAGGACGCGGACGAGATCGGCTGGCTGCGGGCCGACCTGACACGGGCCCTGGAAGAGGCCCGCGAGCACCGGCCCGCCCCACGCCCGGCGCCCCGGCCGACACCGCGCCCCCGGTTGCCCGAGGCCGAGCTGCCGACGCCGGAGCGACGGCGCCGTCTTCCCGGATGGCTGCGCCGCAGAGGTTCCTGAACAGCCGGTCGGCCCCGGACTACAGCGCCCGGAACAGCCCTTCCTGGACGACGGACACCAGCAGGCGCCCTTCCAGGTCGTAGATCCGCCCACGGGCCAGACCCCGGCCCCCCGTCGCGATCGGGGACTCCTGGTCGTACAGGAACCACTCGTCGGCGCGGAACGGCCGGTGGAACCACATCGCGTGATCCAGCGACGCCATGTCGAAGCCACGCGGTCCCCACAGCGGCTCGACCGGGATGCGCACAGCGTCCAGCAGGGTCATGTCACTGGCGTACGTCAGCGCGCAGGTGTGCACCAGGGGGTCGTCACCGAGCGGGCCGACCGCCCTCATCCACACCGCGCTGCGGGGCTCGGCGCCCTCGATCTCCTCGGGCGTCCAGCGCAGCCGGTCCACGTAGCGGATGTCGAACGGCTGGCGACGCGCCATCCGCTCCAACTGTTCGGGCAGCGCGCCCAGATGCTCGCGGATCTCGTCGGCGACCGTCGGCAGGGACTCCGGGTCCGGCACCTTCCGGGCCGGCGGCAGCTGGTGCTCGAAGCTCCCTTCCTCAGGCTTGTGAAAGGAGGCGGTCAGATTGAAGATCGTGCGGCCCTGCTGCACGGCCGTGACCCGGCGGGTCGTGAACGACCGCCCGTCGCGGACCCGTTCCACCTGGTACACGATCGGCACGCCCGGCCGGCCCGGGCGCAGGAAGTACGCGTGCAGCGAATGCACCGGGCGGTCGCCCTCCGTGGTACGCCCGGCGGCGACCAGGGCCTGGCCGGCCACCTGGCCGCCGAAGACCCGCTGGAGGGACTCGTCGGGGCTGCGGCCACGGAAGATGTTGACCTCGATCTGCTCCAGGTCGAGCAGGTCGACGAGTCTCTCGGCCGGATTCGTCATGGGTGCCTTTCTCCTGTGCTCACAGCTGGCCGACGTCGGTGACACGGACCACGGCGCGACCCTCCGCGTCGGAGGCCACGAGATCGACCTCCGCGCTGATGCCCCAGTCGTGGTCGCCGTTCGGGTCGTCGAAGATCTGCCGGACGCGCCACAGACCGTTCTGCGGCTCCTCCTCGATGATCAGCAGCTTGGGACCGCGGGCGTCCGGGCCGGTGCCCAGCTCCTCGTACTCGTCCCAGTACTTGTCCATCGCCTCGCCCCAGGCCTCGGCGTCCCAGCCGGACTCGGCGTCCAGCTCGCCCAGCTCCGCCACCTGGTCGAGGGCCGCCAGCTCCACCCGGCGGAACATCGCGTTGCGCACCAGGACCCGGAAGGCCCGCGCGTTGGCGGTGACCGGCTTGACCTGGTCGGCCTTCTCCTGGGCCTCCTCGGCGGTCATCTCCTCCGGGTTCGCCAGCTGCTCCCACTCGTCGAGCAGACTGGAGTCGACCTGGCGGACCATCTCACCCAGCCACTCGATCAGATCCTGCAGATCCTCGGACTTCAGGTCGTCGGGCACGGTGTGGTCGAGCGCCTTGTAGGCGCTGGCCAGGTAGCGCAGCACGATGCCCTCGGTGCGGGCCAGCTCGTAGTGGGACACCAGCTCCGTGAAGGTCATCGCCCGCTCGTACATGTCGCGGATGACCGACTTCGGCGACAGCGGATGGTCACCGACCCAGGGGTGGCTCTTGCGGTACGTGTTGTACGCGTGGAAGAGCAGCTCCTCCAGGGGCTTCGGGTAGGTGATGTCCTGGAGGCGCTCCATGCGCTCCTCGTACTCGACGCCGTCCGCCTTCATCGCGGCCACCGCCTCGCCGCGCGCCTTGTTCTGCTGGGCGGCGAGGATCTGCCGCGGGTCGTCCAGCGTGGACTCCACCACGGACACCATGTCCAGGGCGTAGGACGGCGACTCCGGGTCCAGCAGCTCGAACGCGGCGAGCGCGAAGGTGGACAGCGGCTGGTTCAGCGCGAAGTCCTGCTGGAGGTCGACGGTGAGCCGGACGATCCGGCCCTCTGCGTCCGGCTTGTCCAGTTTCTCGACGATGCCGCCGCCCAGCAGCGAACGGTAGATCGCGATCGCGCGGCGGATGTGCCGCAGCTGCTGCCTGCGCGGCTCGTGGTTGTCCTCCAGCAGATGCCGCATCGCCTCGAAGGCGTTCCCGGGCCGTGCGATCACCGACAGCAACATGGTGTGCGTCACCCGGAAGCGGGACGTCAGCGGCTCCGGTTCGGACGTGATCAGCTTCTCGAAGGTGTCCTCCGACCACGCCACAAAACCCTCGGGCGCCTTCTTGCGGACCACCTTGCGGCGCTTCTTCGGGTCGTCGCCCGCCTTGGCGAGCGCCTTTTCGTTCTCGATGACGTGCTCGGGCGCCTGGGCGACGACGAAACCCGCCGTGTCGAAGCCGGCCCGCCCGGCACGGCCCGCGATCTGGTGAAACTCCCGCGCGCGCAGGGTGCGCACCCGGCTGCCGTCGTACTTGGTCAGTGCCGTGAACAGCACCGTGCGAATGGGCACGTTGACGCCGACGCCGAGCGTGTCCGTGCCGCAGATGACCTTCAGCAGACCGGCCTGGGCCAGCTTCTCCACCAGACGCCGGTACTTGGGCAGCATGCCGGCGTGGTGCACACCGATGCCGTGCCGCACATAACGGGAGAGGTTGCGGCCGAACTTGGTGGTGAAACGGAAGTTGCCGATCAGCTCGGCGATCCGCTCCTTCTCCTCCTTCGAGCACATGTTGATGCTCATCAGCGCCTGCGCTCGCTCCACCGCCTGCGCCTGGGTGAAGTGCACGATGTACACCGGCGCCTGCTGGGTCTGCAGCAGTTCCGTCAGCGTCTCCGTGAGCGGCGTGCGCCGGTACGCGTAGGAGAGCGGGACGGGGCGGGTCGCCGAGCGGACCACCGAGGTCGGGCGGCCGGTGCGCCGGGCCAGGTCCTTCTCGAACATCGAGACGTCGCCGAGGGTGGCCGACATCAGGATGAACTGCGCCTGCGGCAGCTCCAGAATCGGGATCTGCCAGGCCCAGCCGCGGTCCGGCTCCGCGTAGAAGTGGAACTCGTCCATGACGACCTGGCCGACGTCCGCGTGCTTGCCGTCGCGCAGCGCGATGGAGGCGAGCACCTCGGCGGTGCAGCAGATGACCGGGGCGTCGGCGTTGACGGACGCGTCGCCGGTCAGCATGCCGACGTTCTCGGTGCCGAAGATCTTGCACAGCTCGAAGAACTTCTCCGACACCAGCGCCTTGATCGGAGCGGTGTAGAAGGTGACCTCGTCCCGGGCGAGCGCCGCGAAGTGGGCACCGGCGGCGATCATGCTCTTGCCGGAACCGGTGGGCGTCGACACGATCACGTTCGCGCCCGAGACCACCTCGATCAGCGCCTCCTCCTGGTGGGGATAGAGGGTGAGACCGCGGTCCTGAGCCCACGACTCGAAGGCTTCGTACAGGGCGTCGGGGTCGGCGGTCGGCGGCAGCTGATCGATGAGGGTCACGCCCCCATCTTGCCTGGCCTCGCGCCCGATGCGGGAATCGGATGCCCGCCCGAAGATCACGAACGCTACGCTGAGTCGCCGGCGTGGCGACAGCACGCGCGGCCGACTGGACAGCGGCACACGAAGAACGGGGCGGGCAACGGCGATGATGGGACCAGCACACTCACTCTCCGGAGCCGCGGCCTGGCTCGGAGTCGGAGCGGCCGCCGCCGCGGCCGGGCACCCCATGCCCTGGCCGGTCGTGCTGGCCGGCGCCCTGATCTGCGCCGGCGCCGCGCTCGCCCCCGACCTCGACCACAAGGCGGCGACCATCTCCCGGGCCTTCGGGCCCCTCTCGCGCGGCCTGTGCGAGATCGTCGACAAGCTTTCGTACGCGGTCTACAAGGCCACCAGGAAGCAAGGCGACCCGCGTCGCTCCGGCGGGCACCGCACGCTGACGCACACCTGGGTGTGGGCGGTGCTGATCGGGGGCGGCACCTCGGTACTGGCGATCACCGGCGAGCGCTGGGCGGTGCTGGCGATCCTGTTCGTGCACATGGTGCTGGCGATCGAGGGCCTGCTGTGGCGGGCGACCCGCGGCTCCGGCAGCGATGTCCTGGTATGGCTCCTGGCCGCGACCAGCGCGTGGATCCTGGCCGGAGTGCTGGACAAGCCGGGCAACGGGTCGGACTGGCTGTTCACGGCGCCGGGCCAGGAGTATCTGTGGCTGGGACTGCCGGTCGTGCTGGGCGCGCTGGTACACGACATCGGGGACGCGCTGACGGTCTCCGGCTGCCCGATCCTGTGGCCGATCCCGGTCGGGCGCAAGCGCTGGTACCCGGTCGGCCCGCCGAGGGCCATGCGCTTCCGGGCGGGCAGCTGGGTCGAGCTGAAGGTGCTGATGCCGGCGTTCATGCTGCTCGGGGGAGTGGGCGGCGCGGCGGCGCTCAACGTGATCTGAGGCGGGCCGCCCGGGCGGCCCGCCGCCCCGTGGGCTCGGACCTGGTGGGTTCAGCCCTGGCGGGTGCCCTCGCCGTAGCGCCGTTCGAAGCGGGCGACGCGGCCCTCCGTGTCCACGGTGCGGGCCTTGCCGGTGTAGAAGGGGTGGCTCTCCGCGGAGATCTCCACGTCCACCACCGGGTAGGTCTCGCCGTCGTCCCATTCGATGGTCTGGTCGCTGGTCGCGGTGGACCGGGTGAGGAAGGCGTAGCCGGCGGCCCGGTCGCGGAAGACGACGGGGTGGTAGTCGGGGTGCTTGTCCTGCTGCATGGGTGCTCCAGGTGGGGCGGGGGCAGGGGAGAGGCGCCGGTGACGGCGGGGTCAGCCGGACAGGGATTCCTCGTCGACGATGTGCATGGCGGCCTCCTCGGCGGAGGCGGCGGCGCCGTCGATACCGACGTCCGTGGCGACCAGTGCCGCTTCCTCGTCCTCGTGCGCGCCTTCGTCGGGGGCGACGAGACGACCCGCGCGGGCGGCACCGACCTCGTTGTCCAGGAGTTCGCCGTCCGTGTCCGCGGAGTCGCCGAGGCCGTCGCCGTCCGGAACGGCGAGGTCGGGCTGCTCTTCGGCCAGCCGCTGGTCCAGGGTCTCGCCGGCGTGGCGCTCGGCCGCGGTCACCCCGGTGTGCTCCACCGCCCACGGTCGCTCCGGAGGGGACCAGCCCCGGTCGAGGGGATCGTCGACACCGTCGTACTCCAGGGTGTCCTCCGCGTCGAGCACGCCCGTGTCCTCGCGTTGGTCGGACGCGTCGGGCTGATAGACGTCGTCTCCCCATCCGTCGGCGCTGTTCACGGGTACCTCCAGGGGGTGGGGACGGTGCCGTTCTCACCGCGGTGGGCGGCGGACCGCGATCGTCCGTGCCGGGGCACAGGCCCCGCCCGCCACGGACTGCGGGCGCGCCCCCGAGCCGGCGCCGCCGCTATCCAGCCTTCCACCCCTGTTCGGCACCGCGCAACGGCAAGGAGCCGAGGGGGCTGCGCCGGGCTCCGGCCCGGGCCGTTCCCCGGGCTCCGGCCCGTGCCGGTGATGAACGGCCGGCCGGGATCCAGGCCGCGGCAGCCCACCGCCTGCCCGGAACCACGCCGGACGCCGACGGCCCGGCACCGCCCGCGCCCCGGCCGGTCCCGTCGCTGCCGGGCGAGGCGACGCGGCCAGGGGTGCACGAGGCGATATGGGACACCCGAGTGCCTGGGCCGGCGCCTCGCTGGCGCCCGCCAAACAGCGTCTGGGGCAGCGCCTGGCAATCGGCCGTCCGGGGACGCACGGTACTTCCGGCCCTTCGGGCCGCGCCCCGCCAGCGCAGGCCCGCACCCGCTCTTGGCGCTCTCTCCGTCCGGGGCCCGCGCGGCACCCGCCCGGCTCGGGGCCTGCCCGGCACCTGCCCTTGGCGCCCACTCCGTCCGGGGCCTGCCCGCCACCTGCCCTTGGCGCCCACTCCGTCCGGGGCCCGCCCGGCACTTGCCCTTGGCACCCACTCCGTCCGGGGCCCGCGCGGCACCGACCCTCGGCTCCGCCCCACCCGGGACCCGCGGCGTGCCCACCGTCGGCTCCGCCCCACCCCAGGCGGACGGCTCAGCCGTGCCACGACCTCCACAGGGCCGCGTACGCTCCGTTCGCGGCGACGAGATCGGTGTGGCTGCCGAGTTCGGTGATGCGTCCGTCCTCGACGACGGCGATGACGTCGGCGTCATGGGCGGTGTGCAGGCGGTGGGCGATGGCGACGACGGTGCGGCCGTCGAGGACCCGGGCCAGGGAGCGTTCCAGATGGCGGGCGGCGCGGGGATCGAGCAGGGAGGTCGCCTCGTCCAGCACCAGGGTGTGCGGGTCGGCCAGCACCAGGCGGGCCAGGGCGATCTGCTGGGCCTGCGCCGGGGTCAGCGCGAGCCCGCCCGAGCCGACCTCGGTGTCCAGGCCTTCGTCCAGAGCCCGTGCCCACCCGTCCGCGTCGACCGCGCCGAGCGCCGCCCACAGCTCGGCGTCCACGGCGTCGGTGCGGGCGAGCAGCAGGTTGTCCCGCAGGGAGCCCACGAAGACGTGGTGCTCCTGGTTGACCAGGGCCACATGGGAGCGGACCCGCTCGGCCGGCATCCGGGACAGTTCGGCACCGCCGAGGGTGATCCGGCCGTCGCGGGGCGCGTAGATCCCGGCGAGCAGCCGGCCCAGCGTGGACTTGCCCGCCCCCGAGGGGCCGACCAGCGCCAGCCGGGTGCCGGGAGCGACCTCCAGGGAGACCTTGCGCAGCACGTCCACGCCTTCGAGGTAGCCGAAGCGCACCCGGTCGGCCCGTACGTCGCGGCCGTCCGGCCGCACCGAGGCGTCCCCCGCGTCCGGCTCGATGTCGCGGACCCCGACCAGCCGGGCCAGCGACACCTGGGCCACCTGGAGTTCGTCGTACCAGCGCAGGATGAGCCCCACAGGGTCGACCAGCATCTGCGCGATCAGTGCGCCCGTGGTGAGCTGCCCGACGCCGATCCAGCCCTGCAGGACGAACACCCCGCCGACCATCAGCACGGAACCGAGGACCGTCACATGGGTGAGATTGATGACCGGGAACAGGACCGAGCGCAGCCAGAGGGTGTACCGCTCCCAGGCCGTCCACTCGCGGATCCGCCGCTCGGACAGTTCCACCCGCCGCCGGCCCAGCCGGTGCGCCTCGATGGTGCGCCCGGCGTCCACCGTCTCGGCGAGCGCGGCGGCCACGGCGGCGTATCCGGCGGACTCGGACCGGTAGGCGGAGGGCGCCCGGCGGAAGTACCAGCGGCAGCCGGCCACCAGCAGCGGCAGCGCGAGCAGCACCGCGGCGGCCAGCGGAGGTGCCGTGACGACGAGTCCGCCCAGCAGGAGTCCGGCCCACACCACACCGATGGCCAGCTGCGGCACGGCCTCGCGCATGGCGTTGGCGAGCCGGTCGATGTCCGTGGTGATCCGGGAGAGCAGATCGCCGGTGCCGGCCCGTTCCAGGACGCCCGGCGGCAGCCCGACCGACCGGACGAGGAAGTCCTCGCGCAGATCGGCCAGCATCCGCTCGCCGAGCATCGCGCCGCGCAGCCGTACCTCCCGCACGAACACGGCCTGGAGGACCAGCGCCACGACGAACAGGATCGCCGTCAGGCCCAGGTGCAGTTCCCGCGCCTCGTCCGTCACCCGCTCGACGAGTCCGCCCAGCAGGTAGGGGCCCGCCATGGAGGCGATCACGGCGACCGTGTTCACGCCGACGAGGAGCAGGAACGCACGGCGGTGCCGGCGGAACAGCTCGGCCACGTAGGCGCGGACGGTGGCGGGGGCGCCGACGGGCAGGGTGTTCGCCGTCGTCGGGGCCGCCGGGTCGTGGGCCGGTGGCGCCACGCCGATCATGCGGTCTCCTCGATCTCTTCCAGTTCGTTCAGTTCATTGAGCCGCTGTCCGTGGAACTGCTCCGCATCGATCCGCTGTGCGTCGATCCGCTGTGCATCGATCGGCTGCGCATCGATCGGCTGCGCATCGATCCGCTGTTCACCGGGCCGCTGTTCACCGGGCCGTTGTCCGTCGAGCTGCTTCCGGCCGCCGACTTCATCGAGTCCGCTTCCGTCGTCGGCCTCACGGGTCACCACCGCCCGGTACCGCGGCTCGTCGTGCACCAGCTCACGGTGCGGCCCGACCGCCGCGACCCGGCCGTCGTGGACCAGCACCACCCGGTCCGCGCGGTCCAGCAGCAGCGGAGAGGAGGTGAAGACCACGGTCGTACGGCCGTCCCGCAGGTCCCGCAGGCCCTGGGCGATGCGCGCCTCGGTATGGGAGTCGACGGCGGAGGTCGGCTCGTCGAGGACCAGCACCTCCGGGTCGGTCAGCAGCGACCGGGCCAGGGCGAGCCGCTGGCGCTGGCCGCCGGAGAGGGACCGGCCGCGTTCGGTGATCCGGGCGTCCAGCGGGTCCTCGACGTCGAGCGAACTCTGGGCGAGCGCCGCCAGTACGTCCCCGCACTGCGCGGCGGACAGCGCGTCCGAGGCGTCGACCGCGCCCGAGGAGGGCACGTCGAGCAGGTCGCGCAGGGTGCCCGAGAGAAGGACCGGGTCCTTGTCCTGGACGAGGACGGCGGTGCGCGCGGTGTCGAGCGGGAGTTCGTCCAGCGGCACCCCGCCGAGCAGCACGGGCGTACCCGCCTCGGCGGCGTGTCCGCCCAGCCGTTCCGCGAGCCGCCCCGCCGCGTCCGGGTCGCCGCAGACCACGGCGGTCAGCAGGCCCTCGGGGACGAGCAGTCCGGTGGCCGGGTCGTACAGATCGCCGGAGGGCGGATCGGCGGCGCGTGAGCCGCCGGTGTCGGTGGCGCGTTCCAGCGACAGCACGCGGGCGGCCCGCCGGGCCGAGGGGCGCGAGAAGGAGTACGCCATCGCGATCTCCTCGAAGTGCCGCAGCGGGTAGCTCATGATCATGACGGAGCTGTACACGGTGACCAGCTCGCCGACGGTGATCCGGCCTTCGCGGGCCAGGCGGACGCCGTACCAGACGACCGAGATCAGCAGCAGTCCGGGCAGCAGCACCTGGATCGCGGAGATCAGCGACCACATCCGGGCGCTGCGCACGGCCGCGTGGCGGACCTCCTGGGAGGCGCGGCGGTAGCGGTCGAGGAACAGGTCCTCGCCGCCGATGCCCCGCAGTACGCGCAGGCCGGCCACGGTGTCGGAGGCCAGTTCGGTGGCCCGTCCGGCCTTCTCGCGCTGGATGTCGGCGCGTCGCGTGGCGGGAGGCAGCAGCGGCAGCACCGCGAGGGCCAGCACGGGCAGGCCCAGCGCGACGACCACGCCGAGCGCCGGCTGGTAGACGACGAGGCCGACGGCGACCAGGACGACGGTGAGGGCGGCGGCGGTGAACCGGGAGACGGCTTCCACGAACCAGCCGACCTTCTCCACGTCGCCCGTGGAGACGGCCACCACCTCACCGGCCGCGACCCGCCGGGTCAGCGCCGAGCCCAACTGGGCCGTCTTGCGGGCCAGCAGCTGCTGGACGCGGGCCGCCGCGGTCACCCAGTTGGTGACGGCGGCGCGGTGCAGGAAGGTGTCGCCGAGCGCGATGCCGACGCCGCACAGCGCCAGCAGCCCGCCCGCCAGGGCCAGTCGGGAGCCGGAGCGGTCGACGACCGCCTGGACGGCGAACCCGACGCAGAACGGGAGCGCGGAGACGGAGACGAAGTGCAGCAGGCCCCAGGCCAGCGACTTCAGCTGGCCGCTCAGCTGATTGCGGAAGAGCCACCACAGAAATCGGGGGCCCGAGCGTGCGTCGGGCACGCCCGGGTCGGGAAACGGAAGGTCTCGGATCTGCATGACGTCCCAGTGGCTCGGATCAGGGGGGTGAACGGCGACAGCAAGCCGTGAAAGGTTCACGTCGTGACATGGTCAATAGCAAACGGTTTTCCACGGGACCGCACAGAACGGGCAAGGCGGGGCCGGAGGGTGGCAGGGGGCGGCCGGGGATGCCTCATTGCGCCGGTCGCGGAACCCCCGTAGAAACCCGCCATGAGAAACCGTCTCATCATGTCCATGCTCACCGGGCTCTCGGGAGCGACCCTCCTCGCCGGCGCCCTGCTCGGAGCGGGCCCCGCCCAAGCGGCCGATGTCCCCGCCGAGTTCGGCACCGACTGGCACGATCCGGTCACCGCCGCCCCGCCCGTCCCCAGGCCGGACACCGAGTCCTGCCAAGTGACCCTCGCCGAGGCGAAATTCCGCGACTTCACCCCTTACCGCGGCACCTACACCCCGCCGGACGGCTGCGGCGAGAGCTGGAGCAGGGTCGTACTGCGCCTCGACGGCAAGGTCAAGGGCCGCCAGTACGACCGCCTGGGCCATCTCCAGGTCGGCGGGGTCGAGATTCTCCGCACCTCGACCCCGCAGCCTTCACCGGACGGCATCGAGTGGTCCGTCGAGAAGGACGTCACCCGCTACAGCGACACCTTCCGCCGCGCCCAGGAGGTCGAGATGCTCATCGGGAACGTCGTCGACGACACCTACACGGGCGTCATCGACGTCAAGACCACCCTCACCTTCTACGCGGCCGGCCGCCCGACCGGCGCGCCCACCTCCGACCGCGTCCTCACCTCCGACCGCGTCCGCACCCCCGACCGCGTCCTCACCCTCACCGACGGAACGACCCTCACCACCCCGCGCAACAGCGAGCGCATCGTCGCCGAGGTGTACGCCACCGGCTCCGGAGGCGGCTGCGAGGAGTACTGGTATCTCACGGTGCCCTCCATCGCGCCGTACTCCTGCCGGGCCGACGACGGCCCCTACCGCGAGGTCCAGCTCCGGGTCGACGGACGACTGGCCGGAATCGCCACGCCGTTCCCGACGGTCTGGACCGGCGGCTGGTCCAACCCCTTCCTCTGGTACGTCGTTCCGGGCCCGCGCGCCTTCGACATCAAGCCGATCACCTACGACCTGACCCCGTTCGCCGGACTCCTCAACGACGGCCGCCCGCACCGGATCGAGGTCTCCGTGACCGGCGTGCCCGAGGGCCGTCCCGGCTGGGGCGCGCCCGTCAACGTCCTGGTCTGGCAGGACGAGAGGCGCGCACACGTCCCCGGCGCGCTCACCGGCCACCGGGAGGGCGTCCCGGCGAACTCCTCGACGTACACGCCGCGTTCGGAGAAGGAGGAGCACCGGGTGGACACCGAGGCCGCCCACCGTCTGACGGTCTCCGGATACGTCGAGACCTCGCACGGCCGGGTCACCACCACCGTCAGCCGGGCCCTCGCGCACGCCTCCGCGCACCGCTGGACCGACGAGGAGACCACGGACGCGCTCGACGCCGAGTGGACCGACACGGAAGCGGTCACCGTGAGCGGGCAGGGACCGGCCCGCACGACGCGTACCCACCGGACGTACACGATGGACGGCACCACCACCCTCGGCGCGGCGGACCGGCTGCGCACGGTGCTGACGCTGGGCGACCGGGCCGTCGCCGTCACCACGCGGGACGGCCGGCGCACCGCCTGGTCGCGGCTCGACGACACTTACACGGGCGACGCCACCTACACCGTGAACGTCCCGCGCGACGAGCGGCGCGCGGTCGGCACGACGCGCGAGCGCTACCGGCTGTCCGGATCCGAAGCGGGTGCGTCCGGGTGCCATGACCGCACGCTCACGACCGTGCAGGGCGTGCTCGTCGAGGACCGGCTGCGCTGCCGGGGGGCGTGACCCGCGCCCGCGAAAGGTCTCAGCAGGACCGCTCGCCGGCCCCGTCCACCAGCGTGTCCAGCAACCCGCCCAGCAGCCGCCGCTGATCCTCCGTCAGCGGTGCCAGGATCTCGTTCGCCGCCGACCGCCGTACTCCGCGCAGCCGCCGCAGCGCGGTGCGGCCGTCGGGGGTCAGTTCTATGCGGATCACCCGCCGGTTCGCCGGATCCGGCACCCGGCGCACCTTCCCGCTCGCCTCGAGCCCGTCGACCAGCGTGGTCACGGCCCGCGGTACGACCTCCAGGCGCTCGGCGAGATCGGCCATGCGGGGCGGCGAGCCGTAGTGCGCGAGGGTGCGCAGCAGCCGGGACTGGGCGGGGGTGATGCCCAGTCCGCGCTGCTCCAGATGGCGCTTCTGGATGCGGTGCACCCGGCGGGTGAGCCGCAGCAGCTGCTCGGCGAGCAGGGCGTCCGGATCGGGGGTGGTCATGCGGGAACAATATCAGGACACCGTTCATTGTGAGTGTAGGTAACAATGAGCTACGATCCTCCATCGTCCCCGGCGGGAAGCCGTCGCCTCCCCGGTCCTCCCGCCCGCCGCCCACCTCCGTAGGAGCCCATGCACCCCGACCACGACCCCGTCTGGAGCCCACCCGCCGACGCCGAGGAGCAGCCCCGGCAGGTGCGTCGCATCCTCGCGCTCTTCCGCCCCTACCGCGGCCGTCTCGCCGTCGTCGGCCTCCTGGTCGGCGCCTCCTCGGTGGTCTCGGTGGCCACCCCGTTCCTGCTGAAGGCGATCCTCGACGTCGCGATCCCCGAGCGGCGCACCGGCCTGCTCACCCTGCTGGCCCTCGGCATGATCCTGAGCGCCGTCCTCACCAGCGTCTTCGGCGTGCTGCAGACCCTGATCTCCACCACCGTCGGCCAGCGCGTCATGCACGATCTGCGCACCGCGGTCTACGGCCGCCTCCAGCGCATGTCCCTGGCCTTCTTCACCCGCACCCGCACCGGCGAGGTCCAGTCCCGCATCGCCAACGACATCGGAGGGATGCAGGCCACCGTCACCTCCACGGCCACCTCGCTGGTCTCCAACCTCACCGGAGTCATCGCGACGATCGTCGCGATGCTGGCCCTCGACTGGCGGCTGACCGTGGTCTCGCTGCTCCTGCTGCCGGTCTTCGTGTGGATCAGCCGCCGCGTCGGCAACGAACGCCGCAGGATCACCACCCAGCGCCAGAAGCAGATGGCGACGATGGCCGCCACGGTCACCGAGTCGCTGTCGGTCAGCGGCATCCTGCTCGGCCGCACCATGGGCCGCGCCGAGTCGCTCACGAAGACGTTCGCCGACGAGTCCGAGCGCCTGGTCGACCTGGAGGTCCGCGCGAACATGGCGGGCCGCTGGCGGATGGCGGTCATCACGATCGTCATGGCCGCGCTGCCCGCCGTCATCTACTGGACGGCCGGTCTCGCCCTGGCCCTCGGCGGACCCGACGTCTCCCTCGGTACGATCGTCGCGTTCGTCTCCCTCCAGCAGGGCCTGTTCCGCCCGACCGTGAGCCTGCTCGGCACCGGTGTGCAGCTCCAGACCTCGCTGGCGCTCTTCCAGCGCATCTTCGAGTATCTCGACCTGCCGACAGACATCACCGAGCGGGAACGCCCGGTCCGCCTCGGCAAGGTCGAGGGCGAGGTCCGGTTCGAGAACGTCGAGTTCCGCTACGACGGCCAGGGCGCCCCCGTCCTCGACGGCGTCGACCTCACCGTGCCGGCCGGCGGCAGTCTCGCGATCGTCGGCCCGACCGGCGCGGGCAAGTCCACGCTGGGCTATCTGGTGCCGCGGCTGTACGACGTGACGGGCGGCCGGGTCACCCTCGACGGCGTCGATGTGCGCGACCTGGACTTCGACACCCTCGCCCGCGCGGTGGGAGTGGTCTCCCAGGAGACGTATCTCTTCCACGCGACCGTCGCCGACAACCTGCGCTTCGCCAAGCCCGACGCCACCGACGAGGAGTTGCACGCGGCGGCCCGCGCGGCCCAGATCCACGACCACATCGCGGGCCTGCCCGACGGGTACGACACGGTCGTCGGCGAGCGCGGCCACCGCTTCTCCGGCGGTGAGAAGCAGCGCCTGGCCATCGCCCGGACCATCCTGCGCGATCCGCCGGTGCTCATCCTCGACGAGGCGACCAGTGCCCTGGACACCGGAACCGAGCACGCGGTGCAGCAGGCGATCGACGCGCTCTCCGCGGGCCGCACCACGCTCACCATCGCGCACCGGCTGTCCACGGTCCGGGGTGCCGACCAGATCGTGGTCCTCGACTCCGGGCGCGCGGTGGAGCGGGGTACGCACGAGGAGCTGCTGGCGCTCCAGGGGCGCTACGCCGCGCTGGTGCGCCGGGACGCCCGACTGGAGCCGACGAGATGAAGATATGCCGGGTTTGTAGGGGTATGCGGGTTACCGTGCCCGCATGCAGATGAACACTCCGCCACGGAGCACGATTCGACTGACGCGCCGGGGCCGCGTGGCTCTCATCGCGACCGGAGCCGTCGTGGCCGGCACCGCCGTGGCGGTGCCGCTGCTGACCCTCGAGGACGAGGAGCCCAAGAAGCCCACGACCCTGGTCATCCCCGAGGGCTGGCGCGCCTCCCAGATCTACGCGGCCGTCGACAAGGCCCTCGAACTGCCCCCGGGAACCACCAGGAAGTCCCTGGACAAGGCCAATCTGAAGCTGCCGATCGACGCCGAGGGCAACCCGGAGGGCTATCTCTTCCCGGCGACGTATCCGCTGGCCGAGAACACCACCCCCGAGGCGCTGCTGACGGCGATGGTCGACACCGCGAACAAGAGGTTCAACGGCGCCCCGATCGCCGCCGGCGCCCAGCGCAACGCGATGAACGTCTACCAGGCCGTCACCATCGCCAGCATCGTCCAGGCCGAGGCCGCCACCAAGGCCGACATGGGCAAGGTCGCCCGGGTGATCTTCAACCGGCTGGAGCGCGGCATGCCGCTCCAGATGGACTCCACCATCAACTACGCGCTGAACCGCGCCACGCTGAAGACCACGCTGGACGACACCCGCATCGACAGCCCCTACAACTCGTACCAGCGCATGGGCCTGCCGCCCACGCCGATCGACAACCCGGGCGAGGAGGCGGTGCGCGCCGCGATCAGCCCGACGCCGGGCGACTGGCTGTACTTCGTCACGGTCAAGCCGGGCGACACCCGCTTCACCGCCGACTACGCCGAGCACCAGCGCAACGTGGCCGAGTTCAACGCCCAGCAGAAGAGCCAGAGCCCCCGGCGCTGACCGTACGGGACATCACGCCGCCACCGGCTCCCCGGCCAGCAGGCGCCTGATGTCCCGTACGGCCGCCCGGCCGGCCCGGTTGGCGCCGATCGTGCTCGCCGACGGGCCGTAGCCCACGAGATGGATCCGCGGATCCGCTGCCGCGCGCGTCCCCTCCACCCGGATGCCGCCACCCGGCTCGCGCAGCCTCAGCGGCGCCAGATGGTCGATCGCGGCCCGGAACCCGGTCGCCCAGAGGATCACATCCGCTTCCACGTGCTGCCCGTCCGCCCACTCGACGCCCTCCGGGGTGATCCGGTCGAACATCGGCCGCCGGTCCAGGACCCCGTCCGCCAGCCCCTGCCGGATCGCGTCGTTCAGCGGCAGCCCGGTGACCGACACCACGCTCTTCGGCGGCAGCCCCCGCCGCACCCGCTCCTCCACGAGCGCGACCGCCGCGCGCCCCGCCTCCTCGTCGAACGGCCCCTCCCGGAAGACCGGCGGCCGGCGCGTCACCCAGGTGGTGGCCGCCGCGTACGGCGCGATCTCCAGCAGATGCTGGGTCCCGGAGGCGCCCCCGCCCACCACGATCACCCGCTGCCCGGCGAACTCCTCGGGCCCCGGGTACTGCGCGGTGTGCAGCTGCCGCCCTCGGAAGGACTCCTGCCCGGGATAGCGCGGCCAGAAGGGCCGGTCCCAGGTGCCGGTCGCGTTGATCAGCGCCCGGGTCGCCCAGGTCCCCGCCGAGGTCTCCACCAGCAGCCGCCCGTCCCGCCCCTCCCGGACGGCCCGCACGCCGACGGGCCGCCGTACCCGCAGGCCGAAGGCCCGCTCGTAGGCCGTGAAGTACTCGGCGATCACCTCCGACGACGGCCGCGCCGGATCCGCCCCGGTCAGCTCCATGCCCGGCAGCGCGTGCATCCCGTGCACCTTGCCGTACGTCAGGGACGGCCACCGGAACTGCCAGGCACCCCCCGGGGCGGGGGATCGGTCCAGCACCACGAAGTCGCGATCCGGCTCGAAACCGGTGCGGCGCAGGTGAAAGGCGGCGGCCAGCCCGGCCTGACCGGCCCCTACGACGACTACCTCGACCTCGCGTGTGCTGTTCACGCTTCTACCAACAGTGGCGTGGTCATGGATCTTCCCAGGTGCCTCGCGACCACGGTGGCGGGACGGCGCGACCACGGCGGCGGACGGGATGGGTAAGGATGGGGGGCATGTCAGATGCGTTCACCACCCGAGTGCTGCACATCGCCTCCGGCTCCGAGGAGACCGTCGTCGACCTCACCCGCGACTGCGAGGCCTTCCTCCGGGAGGCGGCCGCCGGGCGCGACGGCCTCCTCAACGTCTTCGTCCCGCACGCCACCGCCGGCATCGCCGTCATCGAGACCGGCGCGGGCAGCGACGACGACCTGCTCACCGCACTGCACACCCTGCTTCCCGCCGACGACCGCTGGCAGCACCGCCACGGCAGCCCCGGCCACGGCCGCGACCACGTCCTGCCGGCCATCGTCCCGCCGCACGCCACCCTGCCCGTGCTGGACGGTCGACTGGAACTGGGCACCTGGCAGTCGGTGTGCCTGGTGGACACCAACCGCGACAACCCGAACCGGCAGGTACGGCTCAGCTTCCTCGGCGGCTCCTGAGTGCCCGGCCGCCCCCGTCCGGTCTGATCAGCCGACTTCCGTCACCTGATCGAAGCAGCCCCACCGCTCTCCAGAGCGCCGTACCGCGCCTCGTCTGCCTACGGTGATCACGGACCGCGAGCAGCGTTCTTCAGTTCGGCGTGGAGAGAAGAGGCTGGCATGCCGGTGAACGTCACCTATCCGGGCGTCTACATCGACGAGGTCAAGAGTTCCGTCCGGACGATCACGGGCGTGCCCACCTCGGTGGCCGCCTTCGTCGGCTACGCGCCGCGCGGCCCGGTCGACCGGCCCGTGCACATCACGGGCTGGGCCGACTACGAGGCCGCCTTCGGCGGACTGCAGGCCAACTGCCCCATGAGCTATGCCGTCTACCAGTTCTACCTGAACGGCGGCAGCGAGGCCGAGATCGTCCGGGTGGTGAAGGACGGTGACAAGCCCGTCCGGCTGCCGCTCGGCACGACGCCGTCCGGCAAGGAACCCGCCCGCGGCGCGGGAGCACCCGCGCGCGAGGGCGAAGGCGGCGAGAACGCCGGCGAGGGCGAGGGAACCGAGACGGCACCCCCGGCCGAGGAGAAGAAACGCGGCCGGGGCGGTGGAGAAGCGACCGGTGCCGACCGGCCGGGCGGCCGGGGCCGCCCCGCCCCGCCCGGCCTGGTGGCCGCCTCCCCGGGGCGCTGGGGACACAACCTGCGGGCCCGGGTGGACTACGACACCTCCGAAGGGCCGGACGTCGCCAGGGACCGGCGGGAACTGTTCAACCTGACCATCCGTGACATGGAGACCGGCGCCGAAGAGCGCTACCTCAACGTCAGCGTCCGGCCGGACAGCCCCCGCAACCTCGCCGACCTGCTGGAGACCTCCCGGCTCGTCCGCGTCGACCCGCACAGCCCGATCGACACGGTGCCCCCGCAGAACGCGCCGGTCGACGCCGGAGCCGACCCGTTCTCCCTGAGCCTGGAAGGGACCGCGGGCGGCCAGCCGCTCTACTACGCCCCCGCCGACTCCGGCCGGGGGGCCGACGAGGACGAACGGCCCCTCGATCCGCGTGCCTACCAGGGCGACGTCGCCGCCAAGACCGGCCTGTACCAGCTGCTGAAGACGGACATCTTCAACATCCTGTGCCTGCCCGACGCCCACTGGCTCGACGAGCAACTGGCGGCCAAGGGCGAGGGCGGCAATGTGAGGACGCTCCGGGACGCCGCGCTGGAGCTGTGCATCGACCGGCGCGCCATCCTCCTCGTCGACCCGCCGCCGACCTGGACCGCCCCGCAGTCCGGCGGCGGATCCGGCGCCGTCGACGCTGTCGGCGCCGTGGTCGGCCGCGCCAAGGAACTCGAACTGGGGGACCCCGGCAAGAACGCCGCCGTCTACTACCCCCAGGTGCTCGCTCCGGACCCCCTGCGCCAGGGCGCGCTGCGTGCCTTCCCGCCGTCCGGTGTCATGGCCGGGGTGCTGGCCCGCACCGACGTCCAGCGCGGGGTGTGGAAGGCGCCCGCGGGCACCGACGCCTCGCTCACCGGCGTCAGCGACCTCGAAGTGTCGCTGACCGACCTGGAGATCGGGCGGCTCAACCCGCTCGGCATCAACTGTCTGCGCCGGCTGCCCGCCGCGGGCCCGGTCGCCTGGGGAGCGCGCACCCTGCGCGGAGCCGACCGGCTCGCCGACGAATGGAAGTACCTGCCGGTGCGCCGCCTCGCGCTCTTCATCGAGGAGAGCCTGTTCCGGGGCACGCACTGGGTGGTGTTCGAGCCCAACGACGAGCCGCTGTGGGCGTCCATCCGCCTCAACGTCGGCGCCTTCATGAACTCGCTGTACCGCGCGGGCGCCTTCCAGGGCCGCACCCCCCAGGAGGCCTACCTGGTCAAGTGCGACAAGGAGACCAACCCGCAGAACGACATCGACCGCGGGATCGTCAACATCCACGTCGGCTTCGCCCCGCTGAAACCCGCCGAGTTCGTGATCGTCCACATCCAGCAGCTCGCCGGCCAGATCCAGGTCTAGGAGGACGACGATGCCGGAAGTGACGCGCCGGGACCCCTTCAAGAACTTCCGCTTCAAGGTGAAGTTCAGCGGAGAGACCGCCCATATCGCCGGAATCAGCAAGGTCAGCGGCCTGAGAAGAACGACCGAGGTCATCCTGCACCGCGACGGCGGCGACCCCGGCACCAGCCGCAAACTGCCGGGCCGCACCGAGTACGAGGCCATCACCCTGGAACGCGGGATCACCGTCGACACCGCCTTCGAGGAGTGGGCCAACCGCATCTGGAGCCTGCGCAACTCCTCCGGCGGCCTGGAGACCTCACTCAAGGACTTCCGCCGGGACCTCATCATCGACGTCTTCGACGAAGGCGGCCAGCAGGTGCTGTCCTACTCCGTCCGCGAGGCCTGGGTCTCGGAGTACCAGGGCCTACCCGAACTCGACGCCGGATCCCCCGGAGTCGCCTTCGAACGCATCAGGATCGAGCACCACGGCTGGGTGCGGGAGAAGACCAACCCGCCGGAGGAGCCCCAGTTCACCGACATCGCAGGGTGATGACCCGTGCCGTGGGCGCTGACGGAGACGAACGTCCTCGACGTGTGGGAGAGCGGCCTCGGCAGCACGCCGGCCGGCCGGGCCGTGCTGCTCGCCTCCATGGCGGCACCGTCCGGCCGGGACGTCGCCGACCTGCCGCTCAGCACGCTCAACGCGCTGCTGCTGCACCTCCGGTCCGGTGCGTTCGGTGACCTGCTGCCCTGCGTCACCGACTGCCCGCGGTGCGGCGAGAGCCTCGACGTCACCGTCTCCACGGACGAGCTGCGGGCACTGGGGGCCGGGCGGACCGGGGAGGCGGGGCCCGGCGGACGGACCGAGCCCGCCGTCGCCACCCTCACCGCCCACGGCATGGAGATCACCTTCCGCGCGCTCACCGCGCGGGACGTACAGGCCGTCGACCCCACCGCGCCCCGGGCTCGCCGGCAACTGCTGCGCCGCTGCGTGCTCGGCGTCAGCCCGCCCGCCGACGAGGTGCCGGACGAGGTCCTGGAGGACATCGCCCGTCGGCTGCCCGGCCTCGACCCCGGCGCCGACCCGGTGTTCACCCTCGACTGTCCCCAGTGCGCGCACCGCTGGCAGGCCCCGCTCGACATCGCCGACCACCTGTGGGCCGATGTGTGCGGCTACGCGCAGCGGCTGCTGCACGAAGTGCACGCGCTGGCGCGGGCGTACGGCTGGTCGGAGGCCGAGGTGCTGGCGGTCGGTCCGCTCCGGCGGCGCTTCTACCTGGAGGCGAGCGCTGGATGACTGACTTCGTGTCCCGGCTGCTCGGGGCCCCCGGACCGTGGCTCCGGCCGCTGACCCCCAACGTCTTCGACCCGGACGCACCGCGGTTGCCGGGGGGTGGGGAGCGCGTCGTTGCGCAGGCTCCGCCAGGGGAGTCGGAGGAGGCAGTGGAGCCGAGGGAGGCGGAAGAGTCGGAGGAGGCGGAAGAGTCGGACGAGGCGGAAGAGTCGGGGGAGGCGGGGGAGGCGCTGGAGGGGGCGCGTGCGGAGGCTGAGGGGGCGCCCGCGGTGGCCGGTCCAGGGCCGGTGCGTGGCGGGAGCAGGGCGGGCGAAGAGGACCCGGGCGGGCCGGGTCATGCCGTAGGTGTCGCGGTGGAGGCGGCAGGGCCGGACTCGCGGGGGAGGTCCGAGCGCTCGGCGGGTTCGGGCGCGGAGCGCCATGTGACGACCGGCGCGGGAGTGGAAGCCACGCCGGTGGGCGGGGGCGTTTCCGGCCGGGGTGTTCAGGAAGTCCGCGATGCTCGTGATCGGCATCGGGGTCGTCGTGTCAGGTCGGCGGACGGGGGCGCCGTTGGCTCGACCGGCCACCGTCGTCCGGACGCGCGCACACCTGAGGTGGTCCCGCCCGGCGAAGCGGCGCCTTCGGCCGGTCCCGCACCCGAGTGCGCTGTTACGGCCCCCGCGACGCCGCTGCCTGACCGGCGTGCGGCACAACGAGGACGCCCGAAGGGTTCGGAGCCTGCGGTGAGCGGATCAGGGGTGGACGGTTCAGGGGTGGGCGGATCAGGGGTGGACGGTTCAGGGGTGGTCGTCGGGCCTTCCGAGGCTTCGCCGCCCGGTCGTTCGAGGGGCAGGTCTGGGGCTTCGGCTGGTGGCCGGGGAGTGGTGTCCGGGGATTGCGCCGGTGCGTTGGCGGAAGCCACGGATGCCTCATCCAAGGCTTCCTCTGCTTCCTGTGCTTCCTCTGATTCCTCAGTTTCCTCTCATCCGGTGCCCGGCGGCTCGGCCTCCGCACCGCACGGTCCTGGTCCGCTGCCGACCGGGCCCGGCCCTGCCCCGGAGCGGCAGACTCACGGTTCCGCGCCGAGCCGCGTCGGTGAACCGGCCGAGCCCGCCCGGGAGCCGAAGAGAGGCAGTGCCGCTGAGCCGCCGGTGGCCGTGGGCCTCTCACCCGAGCACTCACCTGGGGCGGGAGAGCCGCAGCGGGTGGCCTGGGGGCGTCCGTCTCACGCACGGGAGCTGGGGGAGGCGGATCCGACGATGCGGCGCGAGCCGGAGGATGTGGTGTCGCGGCGGTCGGCTGAGGCGCGGGAGCCCGCGGAACCGTCGGCGGAGAGCAGAGTGGTGCCGCGCGAGCCGGAACGCGGGTCGGCGCGGAGCGCATCCGCGTCGCGGGGCCTTGAGGGCCCGTCGTCGCGCGGTTCGGCTGTGTTGCGGGAGCCCGAGGTGCTCTCGCCGGGAAGCCCGGCCCTGGGGCGGAATCCGGAAGAGGGGGCACCGATCGTCTCGCGTGCGCCGCGCGAGGCTGACGGGATGTCGCCGGACGCCTCGGCGGCGCAGGGCGAGCCCGGGGACGTATCACCGGATGCCTCGGGCGGCTCGCGAGTGCTGCGTCGGTCCGAGGGCACGTCGACGCACGCCCCAGCTGTGTCACGTACGTCCGGCGGTGTATCGCCGGTCGGCCCCGCGGCGCCGCGCGAGTCCGGCGGCGTGCCGCACGCAGACGCGGCCGTGCGGCGTCTCTCGGAGCGTGCGACGACGCCGACGGTCTCCACCCCGCCCCTCCACCCCATCGCCCCGTCGCCGAAGCCCCCGGCCACGCCCACGAGTGGCCGTACCCCCGCCGCCGACCTGCCGCCGAATGCCTCCGCTCCCCACCGACGTATCTCCACCCCGCCGTCGGCAGCCCCAGCGGCGCAACCCTCGGCCCGAGACCTGTCGTCGCCGCCCCCCATGCCCGGGCCCGGGCAGACCCGAGCACAGCCACCAACCCCTTACGTGCCGCCGGAGTCCGTCGATCCGTCCCCGGTGCCGGAGTCCTCGCCGGCCCCGCCGCGCACCTCGGCCCCCGCGCCGCAGCATCCGACCACGGTCCGGAGAACTTCCGGTTCTTCCCCCAAGGGCCGCGCCGCACCCGCCAAGCCCTCGTCCCCAGGCCCGAAGCCCCCAGCCCGGCGCCCCGAGTCCCCCACCGCACAGCACGCGCAGCGAGCGCCCCGCGTCCTCCCTCACGACCCCGGACGTCTCCCCACCCGGCTTACTCCACCACCCCCAACGCCCGTAACAACAACACCCGTAACAACAACACCCGCAAAACCAACACCGGCAACGCCACCAAAAGCCGCAACGACAACAACGCCGCCGACACCGGCAACGCCGCCAAGGCCCCCAACGCCGCCAACGCCCCCAGCACCCACCGCCTCCCCCCGACCAAGCCCCCCGGCCACCCCGGAGACCGTCATCCGCGTCACCATCGACCGTTTGGTGGTGCACACGACCGCCGCGTCACCGCCGGACGAGCCCCCCGCGCCCTCGCGTCGCCCGGCGCTCAGCCTTGAGGACTACCTCGGGAGGCGGTCGTGAGTGACGCGCTCGCCATCGCGGCGGTGACCGAGACGTTGCGAGCCGTGCTCCAGGAGGCCGTGGAAAGTGCCGTGCCCGGCGCGGCGGTGACGGCGCGTCATCCGGAGCGGGCCGGTGTCGAAGCCGGCACCGCCGCCGCGCTGAACGTGTTCCTCTACCGCACGGCGGTCGACGGCGCCTGGCGCAACGCGGACCCCGTCGGCACCCATCCGGGCGAGACCCGGCACCCCGCGCTGCCCCTCGTGCTGCACTATCTGCTCACCGGGTACGCCGCCGACGCCGAGGACTCCACGCTCCCCGAACGGCTGCTCGGCGCGGCGATGTCGGCGTTGCACGCCAGGCCGGTGCTGCGGTCCGCCGAGCTGAAGGCGGCCGCGGGGTTCAGCGATCTGCATCTGCAGCCGGAGGCGGTGCGGATCACCCCCGCGGAGCCCGCGCCCGGCGAGCTGTACCGCCTGTGGGAGGCACTGGGCCACACCTACCGGCTGTCGGCGGCCTACGAGGCCAGGGTCGTGCTCATCGACAGCGCCACACCGGGCCGTACACCGCTGCCGGTGCTGCGGCGCGGGGACTCCGGGCGCGGGCCGGAGGCGATGCCGTGGACCACCGTTCCGTGGCCGGCGCTGCATGCCGTCCGGCCCGCGGTGGCCGCGCCCGGCGCCGAGCTGGTGCTGAGCGGCACGGGGCTCGGGGCGGGGACGCCCAGTGTGCGCCTGACGCATCCGCTGCTCGGCGGTCCGGTGGTGCTGCCCGCCCGCGCCGACGGCGGCGGCACCGTCCACGCGACCCTGGGCGAGGAGCACGGCGCGGGGCGCTGGTCGGCGGTCGTGGTGCTCACCGCGCCGGACGGAAGCGAACGCACCACCGGTCCCAGGCCCCTCCACATCGCGCCCCGCATCACCGGCGCCCTGCCGCTCACCGCCGCGCGGGACCGCTCGGGGGGTGTGGTGCTCACCGTGGAGTGCGCTCCGGCGGTCCGTCCCGGTCAACGGGCCGAGCTGCTGGTGGCGGATCAGCCGGTGCCCGCCGAGCCGTTCGCGCGGGCCACCCGAAAGCTGCGGTTCCGGGTGGCGGCCGCGCGGCCGGGCCGGTATCCGCTGCGGCTGCGCGTCGACGGGGTGGACAGTCCGCTGACCGACGGGCCGGCCGAGCACTTCGACGCCGACACGGCGGTGGTGATCACATGACGGGCACCCGGGTCGAACTGCGCATCCGGCGGCTGGAACTGGACGCCCGCGTCCGGCCGTCGCGGGCGGCACTGTGCGCGGCCGTCGAGGCCGAACTGGCCGTCCTGCTCGGCCACGCATCGGCGGTGGCCGGGCGTCCGGCCGTACCGGCGGACCCCCACATCACCGACCTCGCCCGGCACATCGCCCGTGCCGTCCACGCGGCACTGCGCGAACGGCGGCGGGAAGCCGTCCCGCGCGCGGCCGCCGCGGCGCAAACCATCCCACGGGACGCCGCCTCACGGGAAACCACCCCACGGGAAACCACCCCACGGGAAGCCGCCCCACGAGAAGCCGTCCCCCACGAGACCGTCCCGCCGGGAACCACCGCGCCGGGAACCACCGTGCCGGGAACCACCGCGCCGGAGGCAGGTGAGCGTTCGTCATGACCACACCCGCGCCGCGCCGCGGCGGCTTCGTCTTCCTCGACCCCGAGCAGGGCTCGGTGCTCCGGGTCGTGCCCTTCCAGTACAACCCCGACACCATCACCCGCACCGTGCGGCCCCGGGGCATCGGAGCCGACGCCGGGGACCGGCTGGAGGCACTGCGACTCCAGGGCCCGCCCCGGGAGACGTTCCGGATCGACGCGGAGTTCGACGCCACCGACCAGATCGCCGGGGCCCCGGGCGGCGCGCCACCCGCCGGCAGCGGGCTGTTCGGGATGCTGTCCGCGCTGGAGAGCGCGGTGTGCCCCACGGCCGCCCAGCTCACCCAGCAGAACGACCTCGCCGCCCGCGGAATGCTCGAGATCGCCCCGGTGCAGGGGCCGCTGCCGGTGCTGGTGCTCGGCCCGCACCGGGTGCTGCCGGTGCGGGTGCTGGACCTCGACGTGACGGAGGAGACGTACGACGGCGAACTCACCCCGATCCGGGCGCGGGTGACGCTGACCGTCCGGATCCTCACCGTCGACGACGTCGGCCACCAGCACAAGGCGGGCGGCCTCTACCTGCAGTACCAGCAGAACCGGGAACGCTTCGCGGCACTCGTGGGATACGGCGCCGGCGCGGTCGGCTACCAGGGCCGCTGAACGAGGAGATCGGACATGATCGAGCCCACCAGCAGATACCACCAGGTCCCCACCGCCACCCACACCCTCGCGGACGGCCGGACCGTCACCCATCTGCGCCGCCGTCCGCTGCCGCGGCCCGAGCGACTCGCGGTCCTCGGCGAGCACGTCGTCGTCGCCGGCGACCGGCTCGACCTGATCGCGGCCCGCTGGTACGGCGATCCCGAGCAGTCCTGGCGGATCGCGGACGCCAACCGGGCGATGCGCCCGGACGAGCTGACGGCCGTCCCCGGCCGACGGCTGCGGATCACCCTGCCCGCCGAGGCGTCGGCGGCGCCGGTCGCGGGCGAGCCGGCCCGGTGACGGTCCACAGCCTGCACCTGATGCTGCTCGTCGGGGACACCGTGCCGAGCCCGGCCCCGGCACAGCTCGTCGACGCCCTGCACGCGGCCCGGATCACCGCCGCCACCGGCACCACCAACGGCTTCCAGCTGACCTTCGCGCTCGGCCCCCGCTCGCCGCTGCACCGCGCGGTCCTGCCGTCCGGCGCCCTGCACCCGAAGAAGCGGGTCGTCGTGGCCGTGGTCCTCGCGGGCCGCTGCCATGTGCTCGTCGACGGGGTGATCACCCGGCAGGAACTGCACGCGGGACGGGCGCCCGGCGCGTCGTATCTCGTCGTCACCGGCGAGGACCTGACGGTGCTCATGGATCTGAAGCACGTGCGGCGCGCCTTCCCGGGACTGGCCCCCCATCTGCGGGCGACGGCCGTGTGCGCCGGATACGCGCAGTACGGCATCACCCCGCGGGCCGTGGCCCCGGCCCTCACCGACCAGCCCAACCCGGTCGTCGAGATCCCGGTCCAGTCGGCGACCGACCTCGCCTATCTGCGCTCCATGGCCGCCGACGTCGGACACGTCTTCCACCTCGAACCGGGCCCGACCCCGGGTGTCAGCACCGCCTACTGGGGCCCGCAGAAGCGGGAGGGGGCCCTGCAACCCGCCCTCACCACCGGCTGCGGAGCGGCCGACAACGTCGAGGAACTGACCTTCGCCCTCGACGGGCTCGCCGCGTCCGGGCACGGCACCCACCGGCTGGAGGGCTCGTCCGCCAGTTCCTCCGAGGTCACGGCCCCCGAGCCCCGCCTGCTGCGGGCCGCCCTCGCCGCGGGCCCCGCCCCCGCGCTGCGCACCGAGGCGCTGCGCGGCCAGACCGGGCGGCCGCTGCCCCGGACCCTGCTGGCCGGGCTCGGCCGGGCGGTCGCCGCCGACCCCGTCACCGGCCGGGGCACGCTCGACGTCCTGCGCTACGGCCATGTCCTCAGCCCGCACGGTCTGGTCGGGGTGCGCGGGGCGGGCCAGGCCTACGACGGCCGGTACCTCGTGGCCGCCGTCACCCACGACCTCACCCGGGACGCCTACAGACAGCACTTCACGCTGGTCCGCGAAGGACTCGGCGCCGACATCCAGGTGGTGACCCCATGACAGCACCCCACGCGAACCCGGCAGCACCCGACGCCGCGTCGACGATGCCGCAGGCCGGCCCGGCCGCACCGGGGGCGAAGCAGTGGCACGGCATGTACGAGGGCGTCGTCGTCTCCGCCGTCGACCCGACCGGCGTCGGGCGGCTGATGGTGCGC
The DNA here is from genome assembly GCF_035645055.1 of Streptomyces sp. Lineage (GTDB taxonomy): Bacteria > Actinomycetota > Actinomycetes > Streptomycetales > Streptomycetaceae > Streptomyces. The sequence goes on from NZ_DASQNH010000065.1 coordinate 125,954, forward strand.
GTCCCCGAGGTGCTGGGTGACGACAACCCCGTGTGGGCCGCGCCGCTCACCCCGATGGCCGGACCGGACTGCGGGATGTACGTGGTGCCGCCCCCGGACTCCGGGGTGTGGGTGCGGTTCCTGGACGGTGACCTGGACCGGCCGGTCTGCGTCGGCTTCCGGCGCGGCAGCTCGGGGGACGTGCCCCCGGCGGCCGGGGACACCCCGCCCGGCATCCCGCAGATCGTGCTGGCGACCCCCACCGGAAACGCCCTGGTGATCAGCGACCTGCCGGGCCCGTCGGGCGGGATCAAGCTGCAACTGCACGGCGGCAACGGGCCGTACCTCAAGATCAACGAGATGTCGATCGAGCTGTCCTGCGGCCCCGGACTCGCCACCGTCCAACTCGCCGGACCCCAGGTCACCGTCAACGGCGGCGCGCTCACGGTGCTGTGAGGACACCATGCCAGGACTGCTGATGCACTACGGCGCGATGATGATGTGCGCCCATCCGCCCGGCCTCGTCACCATCCCGGCGCCGGTGCAGCAACGCGTGCTCGTCGGGCCGCAACCGGTCGCCACCAGCGCCGACATGTTCCTGGTGGCCGGCTGCTCGTTCCCGGCCATGACCCTCGGCGCGCCGCCCTGCACCGGCGTCACCTGGCTCCACACCTCCACCCGGGTGTTCGTGAACGGCCTGCCCGTGCTGCTGCATCCGAGCCCGCCGGCCAGCCCCGCTCCCGCGATCGGGATCGGCACCCCGCCGCCCAACCCCCCGCTGGTGCTGGCGATGCAGCTGCGGGTGCGGGGGATGTGACCGCGATGAACATCGACTTCCCCTACCACGTCGACGCCCGCGGCCGCACCGCGGTCACCGGCCACCCCGATCACGTCCGGGACATGATCGAGCAGGTCCTCTTCACCAGCCCCGGCGAACGGGTCAACCGGCCCGACTTCGGCTGCAACCTCCTCGACCTGGTCTTCGCCGGCAACAGCCCGGAACTCGGCGCCACCCTCCAGACGACCGCCCAGGCGGCCCTCCAGCGCTGGCTCGGCGACCTGATCGCGGTGGAGTCCCTGACGGTGACGTCCCGGGAGGCCACGCTCGACGTGCACGTCGCGTACGTCCTCAAGGCCACCGGGGAGAGCCGTACCGTCAGCGTGCGCACGGGGGTGACCTCATGACCGACACGACCGGCATGACCGGACTCGGCGACGCCGAGGGGGGACCGGCCGCCCGGCTCGCCGGGATCGACGCCGTACGGGCGCACCGGGACCGGCGCACCCTCACCGTCATCTTCTCCGGCCCCCTCCCACGGCACCTGGGCCGCGACAGCTTCCTGATCGAGGGCGGCCGGCGCGTCGTCGGACTGCGGGTCCTGCGAGTCACCGACGAGACCGACGAGACCGGCGAGATGCCGGGGGAGCGGGCGGTGAGCCGGCTCCGGCTCACCCTGGACCGGCCGGGCGACGACTCCACCTACCGGCTGCGGGTACTGGGCCGCGGCTTCCACGGCGGGCGCAACCGCGCCGAGTTCACCTTCCGCCCGACCGCCCGCCCCGAGACGGAACCCGCGGCCGAGCCCGCCGCCCCGCCCGCCCCTCCCGCGCCCGCCATCGACTACCTGGCCAAGGACTACGCCGGTTTCCGGCGGCTGCTCCTGGAGCGGCTGTCGCTCACCCTGCCGCAGTGGACCGAACGCCATGTACCCGACCTGTGGATCACCCTGGTGGAGATCCTCGCCCACGTCGGGGACCGGCTCAGCTACCACCAGGACGCCGTGGCCACCGAGGCCTACCTGGACACCGCCCGCCTGCGCACCTCGGTACGACGGCACGCCCGGCTGGTCGGCTACCCGATGCACGACGGATGCGCCGCCCGCACCGTCGTCTGCCTGGAGACGAACGCGGCCGTCGCCGTGCACACCCAGGATCTGGCGTTCACCGCGCTCCCCGAGGGCGAACTCCCCCCGGTGAGCGGCCCCGTGATGCCCGCCGCCGCCCTCGCCGCCGGCCCGCACCCGGTCTACCAGCCGCTGGAGCGCACCGAGATGTGCCTGCGGCCCCAGCACAACAGCGTCCCCCTGTGGGCCTGGGGGAAGGACGCCTTCCCGCTGCCCGCCGGCACCACCCGGGCCGCCCTCCGCGACGGCCGGCCCGGCCGTGCCCTGGAGTTCCAGCCGGGCGACCTGATCGTCCTCGAAGAGACGCGCGGCCCCGACGGCGGCCCGCCCGACCCGGCGCACCGGCAGGCGGTCCGCCTCACCCGGGTCACCCGCGACACCGACGCGAACACCGGCACCCCCGTACTGAAAATCGCCTGGGCGGAGGAGGACGCCCTCGCCTTCCCGCTGTCCGTGCGCAACCCGCGCGGTGCCGACGGCCGGCCGGGCGCGACCGTCGTGGCGCGCGGCAACGCCGTCCTCGTCGAGCACGGACTGGAGAACACCTGGCTGGCCGACGCCACCGCCGAGATCATCCACGTGCCGGACACCGTCCCGGAGCCGGACGGCGTACGCCGGCGGCCGTTCACGGCCCGGCTGAACGGCCGGCCCCTCACCTGGTCGGCGCCCTACCCGCGCCCCGGCGACATGGCCGCGGCCCAGGCCCACCGGCTCCTCGACCTCGCCGCCGAGGCCCGCGACCGGCTGCGCGACCTCCAGTACTCGGCGACGGACCTCACCGACGACGACCGCGCCTTCCTGCGGCTGCTGTTCGGCCGCGCCTTCGCCGACGACGCCGACCCCGAGGACACGCTGCACCGTCTGCGGTCCCGTTTCGACGAACTGCTGCGCCCGAAGATCCGCCAGCTCGAACGCCTGATCCGCAAGGCCCGCTCCGGATACGTCCTCAACCCGGCGGACGTCGGCTGGGAGTTCGACCGCACCTGGGGCGGCGTCGCCGGTGCCTCCCTGCTCCCCGGCAACCCCGCCCTGCACGGCCCGGCGAGCACCGCGCTGCGCCCCGACCCCCGTGAGGCGCTGCCCGCCGTGCGCCTGGTGGAGGAAGACGCCGGCCGGACCGAGCAGCCGGTCCGGCCGCCCCGCCGGGACGTGCCGTCCGGCGGACCGCCGGCGCCGCCCGTGCTGCGCCCGGTGGAGGAGGCCGACCGCACCGGGAAGCCGTCCTGGCTGCCCCGCCGCGACCTGCTGGCCAGCGGGCCCCGCGACCGGCATGTGACCGCCGAGACCGACGACGACGGCGTCCTCTCCCTCCGCTTCGGCGACGGCCGGTGCGGACGGGCCCCCACCCCCGGCAGCAAGCTGAGCGCCGTCTACCGGGTGGGCAACGGCCGCGCGGGCAACACCGGCCGCGAGGCCGTCAACCGCGTCGCCGCCCGCGACGCAGGCCTGGACGGCATCGTCACCCGCGTACGCAACCCCCTGCCCGCGACCGGCGGCACCGACCCCGAACCCGTCGCCGAGGTACGCCTCGCCGCCCCCCGCGCCCCCTTCCGCACCCTGCTGCGCGCGGTCACCGCCGACGACTACGCCACCCTCGCCGCCCAGCGGCCCGGCGTGCAGCGCGCCGCCGCCACCCTGCGCTGGACCGGCAGCTGGTACGAGGCAGACGTCGCCCTCGACCCGGACGGCGCCACCGCCCCCTCCGCCCGGCTCCTGGAGGACGTCCGCGCCGACCTGTACCGCTACCGGCGCATCGGCCACGACGTGGTCACCCGCCCCGCCCTCCTGGTGCCCCTCGACCTCGCCCTCGACGTGCTCGTCGACCCGCACCACATCACCGCCCACATCCGCGGAGCACTGCTGCGGCGGCTGTTGCCCGGACGCCGCCCCGGCGGCCGGACCGGATTCTTCGACCCCGCCGCGCTCACGTTCGGCACCCCCGTGCGGGCCAGCGCCCTGGTCGCCCTGTGCATGGACGTTCCCGGTGTGCGGCACGCCGAGGTCACCCGGCTGCGCCGGATCCACGACTTCGACGAGGCGGTGCCGGGCCCGGACGTGCCGTCCTCCGGCGAACTGCGGATGCGGCCCCTGGAGATCCCCCGCCTGGACGGCGACGTCACCCGCCCGGAGAACGGCCGGCTGACCCTGCACCTGAGAGGAGGACGATGACCTCCCCGACCGACCGCCCAACCCCGACCGACCGCCCAACCCCGACCGACCGCCCGGCTCCGCCCCGCAACCGGCCCGGGCTGCCCGCCCTGTCCTACCGCGTCGGCACCCACCGCCAGTTCTTCGACGCGATGCTGGCCCGGCTGTCCGAGGCGGGCGCCCTGCCGCCCGACGAGGACGGCCCCCTCGCCGCGCTGACCACCCGGGAGCCCGACGACCCCACGATCGCCCTGCTGGACGCCTGGGCCGTCGTCGCCGACGTGCTGACCTTCTACCAGGAGCGCATCGCCAACGAGGGCTACCTGCGCACCGCCACCGAACACGACTCCCTGGTCCGGCTCGGCCGGCTCGTCGGCCACCGGCCCCGCCCCGCCCTCGCCGCCGCCACCCACCTCGCCTACACCCTCGACCCCGGCTCGTCCTGTGTGGTGCCGGCCGGCTCCCAGGCCAGGAGCACGCCCGAACCGGGCGGCCTGCCGCTGCCCTTCGAAACGTCCAGGGACCTCACCGCCCGGGCGGAGTGGAACCGGCTGCCCGTCCGCACCACCCGCCCGGTCACCCTGACCCCCGACCTCGCGCTCCGCGTCCCCGCCCTCGACGTCGACGGCGTCCAGCACCCCTTGCGCCCCGGCGACCGCCTGCTGTTCACCTACCCCGACGCCCGGCTGGACCTGACCCGCATGGTCGAGGACGTGGAGCGGGACCCCGCCCGCGGGCGGACCACCGTACGGCTGCGCGTGCCCGCCCCGGCCCGGCAGCTCGACGTCGCGGTGGACGCGCTGCGCGAGGACCTGGAGGAGGCCGCCCGGCGGGCCGACGCCCGCGGCCCCTTCGAAGAACTGCTCGACCTGCTGCGGGACGTCCGGGAACGAGCCGGGGAACTGCGCGACCCCGACACCTTCGCCGCCCGGCTCGACCGCAGGCTGCGCCGGCTGCGCGAGCGGCTGCCCGACCTCTCCGGCGAGCTGGACACGGACGCCCTGGCCGAGCGGGCCGCCGTCCGGCTCGCGGCCGTCCGGGACGCCGTCCGCCGCCTGACCCGGGAACCCGCCGAACCGCCCGGAGCGGCCGGCCGCGACGCGCTGGCACGCGACCTCGCCACCCCCGGCCGCGGCATCCTGCACAGCGTCGACCCACTGCTCGACGCCCTCGGCCGCGGCGGCCCCCCGCCCGGCACCCGGTCCCTGGCGCCGCCCCCCGTCGGCGCCGTCCTCGGCGCCGGCTCCGACGCGCTGCCCCGCCTCCTCGCGGGCAACCGGCCCGGCCTCACCGCCTCCCTGTACGACGCGCTGGCCGCCGTCGCCCCGGCCGGCACCCCACCGCCGGGCGTGCTGCACTTCCGCCTCACCACGGCCCCCCTCGGCGCCGCCGTCCCCGATGACGAGCGGGTCCGCCGGCTGCTGCGCTCCGCCGTGCCCGCCCGGGCCGACGGGACCGCACCCCTCGCCGCCGACGTCCTGCTGCTGGACGCGGTACACGAGGACATCCAGCCCGGCAGCCGGATCGCGGTGCGGGTGGCGGGCCGCTCCCGCACCCGCGTCCTGCGCGTCACCGAGGCCGACCGGATCGCCGTCGGCAACGAGCAGGACGCGGTCCGGGTGACCCGGCTGCGCCTGGACGCGCCCTGGACGGAGAACGTCGACGACATCGCCGCCCGCCGCGCCACCACCGTGTGGGCCGCGCCCGTGCCGCTCCTCCTCGCGCCCTCGCCCGACCCCACCGACGTGCTGGGCGACGCCATCGACCTGGACGGCACCTTCGAGGGACTGGCCCCCGGCCGGCTGCTCGTCGTCTCCGGCGAACGCACCGATGTCGTACCCGACGCCCCGCCCGCGGACGGCGCCGTGCCGGGCCGCCGCCCCGGCGTCCCCGGCGCCGAACTCGCCGTCCTCGCCGGAGTGCGGCACGCCTTCGACGGCGGCTCGGCCGACGCCCGGGTCCGCACCACCCTGTTGCTCACCGCCCCGCTCGCCCACCGCTACCGCCGTGACAGCGTCGTCGTGCACGGCAACGTCGTCCCGGCGACCGCGGGGGAGACCGTCACCGAGGTGCTCGGCAGCGGCGACGGCGCCCGGGCCGGACAGGTGCTGCCGCTGAAGCAGGGCCCGCTCGTCTGGCTGCCGTCCACGACCGCCGACGGCGGCGAGGAATCCCTGACCGTCCGCGTCGACGACGTGGCCTGGCGGCGCACCTCCGACCTCGGCGAGGCGGGCCCGGCCGACCAGGTCTACCGCCTCGTCGCGGGCACCGACGGCCGGGCGGCGGTGGAGTTCGGCGACGGACGGCACGGCGCGCGACTGCCCACCGGCAGCGAGAACGTCACCGCCCGCTACCGCGTCGGCGGCGGCCGGGCCGGCAACGTCCCGGCCGGGCGGATCAGCCAGGTGTTCAGCAAGCCGCTCGGCGTCAGCGCCGTGACCAACCCGCTGCCCGCCGCCGGCGGCGCCGACGCCGACGGCCCCGCCGAACTGCGCCAGGCGATCCCGCTGCGCCTCGCCGCCTTCGACCGGCTGGTCTCGGTGCGCGACTACGAGTCCTTCGCCCGCGCCTTCGCGGGCGTCGGCAAGGCCGTGGCCCGACGCGTCACCGACGGTCGCCGCCCGCTCGTCCACGTGACCGTCGCCGCCGCCGGCGACGCCCCCCTCGACCCCGCCGCACCGCTGCTGACCGCGCTGCGCACCGCCCTGCGCCGGTACGGCGACCCCGGACTGCCGGTCCGGGTCGAACCCTGCGAACGGGTCCGGCTCGTCGTCGTCCTGGGCGTACGCACCCTGCCCACCCACCTCCCCGAGAAGGTCGAGCGGCGCGTGCGCGAAGCGCTCGCCGCCCGGCTGGGCTTCGACGCGGCCCGGCTGGCCCAGCCCGTCTACCTCAGCGCCGTCGTCGCCGCCGCGCACGCGGTGCCCGGCGTGGACTTCGTCGACGTGGACGCCTTCGGCGGGGTCCCGGAGGGCGCCGCCGCCTCCGAGGCGGCCCGGTTCGCCGCCCACCCGTCCGTGGTCCCCATCGTGCCCGCGCTGCCCGCGGGCCCCCGCGCCGTACGCGAGACGGCCGGCCCCGAGGGCACCGCCGTCGTCGTCGACGCCGCGCACGCCCCCACCGTCGTCCTCGACGCCGCGCACGCCCCCACGGTCGTCCTCGACCGCCCCGGCACCCCGCGGCCCCCCGCCCCCGGCCCGGCCCGCACCCTGCTGCGTCCGGCCCAGCTGGTGCTGCTCGACCCCGCCGTGCCCGGGACCCTGATCCTGCGGAGGATTCCATGACCCCCGACGAGCTGTACGCCCTGCTGCCGGCGGTGCACCGCCGGCACGACGAGGAACGCGGCCGCCCGCTGTACACGCTGCTCGGCGTCATCGCCGACCAGGTGCGGGTCATCGAGGAGGACATCGACCGCCTCTACGACAACTGGTTCATCGAGACCTGCGACGACTGGGTGGCGCCCTACATCGGCGACCTCGTCGGCTACCAGGTGCTGCCCGGCATCGCCGCCGCCCTCTCCGACGACACCGCCCGCGCCACCGGCCTCCCGGCCGCCGCCGTGCCCCGCCGCGACGTCGCCGACACCGTCGCCAACCGCCGCCGCAAAGGCACTCTGGCCCTCCTGGAGGACCTGGCGTCCGGCGTGGCCGGCTGGCCCGCCCGCGTCGTCGAGTACCGCCGCACCCTCGCCGTCACCCAGCCGGTGCGCCGGTACACCTCCGACGACCTCGACGCCCGCCGCCGCCGGGCCCGCGGCGCGCTCGTCGACGTACGGCGGGCCGGGCCGCCGGCCGGTACCGGCGGGCCGTTCGACGAGCTGGCCCGGACCGTGGAGGTGCCCCGCGCCGGCTCCCCGCGCCGCTCCGGCCGGTACGGCGTCCAGTCCGTGGGCCTGCACGTGTGGCGGCTGCGCACCTACTCGGTGACACGCGCCCCCGCGTACTGCCTGGACCGGGACGACGCCTGCTACACCTTCAACGTGCTCGCCGTCGACACGCCCCTGTTCACCGCGCCGCTGCCCGAGCCGTCGAGCGGCCATGTCGCCGACGAGACCAACGTCCCGGAGCCCATCGGCCGCCGGGCCCTCGCCGAACGGCCGTACGACTTCTACGGCCCCGGCAAGAGCCTGTGCGTCTGGACCGGCCAGGATCCCGAGGACGATCCGGTGCCGCTGAGCCGGATCGTGGCCGCCGACCTCTCCGACTGGCGGTACCGCCCCGTGGGCGACCAGGTCGCCGTCGACCCCGTCCTCGGCCGTCTCGCCCTGCCCACCGGCACCGCCCCCGCCCGCGGCGTCCGGGTGACGTACCACCACGCCTTCTCCGGCGACCTCGGCGGCGGCGAGTACCCCCGCCCGGACGCGCCCGCGACCGGCAAGACGGCCCGCTACCGGGTCGGCCCCGGCCAGGACCACCAGCGCGTCAGCGACGCCCTCGACCGCTGGCACGCCGAGAAACAGGGCGACCCCGACAAGACCGCGGCGGTCGTCGAGCTCACCGCCAACGACGTCCACGAGGACCTCACCGACATCCGGCTCGACCCCGGAGACCTCCTCACCCTGCGGGCCGCGGACGGCGTCCGACCCGTCGTGCGGCTGTCCGGACGGCACGGCGACCACCCGCGCGTTCTGCTGGTCGAGGGCCCCGAACGCGGCCCCCGCACCGCGCGGCTCGTCCTCGACGGCCTGCTGCTGACCGGCGGCGGCGTGCGCGTCACCGGCCGGATCTCCCAGCTCACCGTCCGGCACTGCACGTTCGTGCCCGGCTGGGCCCTCACCCCCGGCGGCACCCCCCTCGCGCCCGACGCGCCGAGCCTGGAGATCGCCGACGGCCCGGTCCGGGTCGAGGTGCGGCACAGTGTGCTCGGCGCCCTCACGGTGGCCGGCCAGGACGAGCCCTCCCGCATCGCCCTGTACGACACCGTCCTCGACGCCGACCGGCGCGAGTCGACCGCGCTCTCCGACCCGTACGGCGGCCCCGCCCCCGTCCTCCTCACCACCCGCCGCACCACCGTGATCGGCTCCGTCCGCGCCCGCGCCGTCGACGTCCTGGAGAACTGCCTGTTCGACGGCGAGCTCCGGATCACCCGGCGCGACCAGGGCTCCGTGCGGTTCTGCTGGGTGCCCCCCGGGTCGCGGACCCCGCCCCGCTTCCACTGCCGGCCCGAGCCCGCAGACGATCCCGCCCGGGTCGCGCTGCGCTTCGCCGGCACCCGGTACGGCTTCCCCGACTACGTCCGGCTCGCCGACGGCTGCGCCGAGGAGATCCGCCGCGGCGCCGACGACGGCGGCGAACCCGGCGCCCTGCACCACCTGTTCGAGACCCAGCGCGAGGACAACCTGCGCACCCGGCTCGCCGAGTACACACCCGCCGGATGCGACACCGGACTCTTCTTCGTCACCTGACAGCCGCCGCGCGGCCCCACCCCCCACAGGCAGGAAACACCCCCCATGCACGGCGACTTCTCCCGCGTCACCTTCGACCCCGCCCGGCGCTTCTCGGCCGTCCTGTCCCAGCAGGGCCGCGTCCAGCTCGACGCCGAGATCAACGAACAGACGGCGATCCTCCTGCACTACCTGCGCACCCTCGCCACCGACCTGCTCGGCCCCGCCGCCTACCCGCCCGACGAAGACCCGGACGGCGTCGGGGCGTTCGGCGTGGACGGCTACGACGGGGACAACTTCACCGTCGCGCCCGGCCGGATGTACGTCGACGGCATCCTCTGCGAATGCGACGGCACCGACTACTGGAACCAGCCCGACGGCCACCTCGACACCGAGCGGGCGGACGACCACCTGCCGTCCGGGCCCTTCCTGGTGTACCTGAGGGTCTGGGAACGGCTGGTCACCGCGGTCGAGGCGCCCTGGATCCGCGAGGTCGCCCTCGGCACCGACGGCCCGGACACCACCGCCCGCACCCGAGTCGTCTGGCAACTGTGCCTGCTCCCGATGGAACGCGGCGGCCCGGTCCCCGACGTGCGCAAGGCGGTGCGCTACGTCCGCGACCGCATCCGCCGCCGCTTCGAACCCCGCGGCATGCTCGCCGCCCGCACCCGGCGCCCCGACGAGACCCCCGCCGTCAGCGAACTGCCCCCGTCCGCCGGCTACCGCGCCCCCGAGAACCAGCTGTACCGGGTGGAGGTGCACCACGGCGGCCCCGAGGGCACCGCCACCTTCAAATGGTCCCGGGAGAACGGCTCGGTGACCCTGCCCGTCCGCGACATCTCCGGACCCGCCGTCCGGCTCGACACCCTCGGCCGCGACGACAAGCTCGGCGTGGACACCGGCGACGTGGTGGAGCTGGTCGACGACGCCACGGTCTGCCGCGGCGCCTCCGACCGGCCCGACGAGGGCTGCGGCCGGCTCTACACCGTCCGGGAGATCGACTACGGCGGCTACCAGGTGCTCCTCGACGCCGACCCCGCCGACGACCCCTACCTCCCGGCCGCCGGCCGGGTCCCGTCCCGCCATCCGCTGCTGCGCCGCTGGGACCACGGCGGCAGCGCGTGGGGCGACGGCGCCGCCGAGATGGGCCTGCCCGTCCGCGAGGGCGAGTGGCTGCCCCTGGAGGACGGGGTGGAGATCCGCTTCGAGCCCGGCGAGGGCCGGTCCCGCGTCTACCGGCGCGGAGACTACTGGCTCATCCCCGCCCGCGTCCTCACCGGAGACGTCGAATGGCCCCTCGGCCACCGTGGACGCCCCCTGCCCCGCCGCCCGCACGGCATCCGGTACCACTACGCCCCGCTGGCCTACGTCGAGCCGCGCGGCGGCGGCGACTTCCGGCTGGTCGACCTCAGAGTGCCGTTCCCGCCCCGCCGGTAGCCGGACACCGGGACAGGGCAGCAGCCGGCTCGGCCGCCTCTCAGCGCCCGACGAAGCCGAACAAATACACCATGTACACCAGGAACAGAACGAGGATGACGCCGATCGCGGTCCAGTTGGTGCGCCCCACCGACACCTCCGCACCCGTCGTCAGGTTCCGCAGCCGCCGCACCCGCAGCGTCCCGCGCTGGAACTCGCCCGTCGCCCGCACCCAGTCGCCCTCGTGGACGGTCCCCTCGAAGGAGTCGCCGCGCATCTCGACGGCGACCAGACGCAGCTGCTCGCCACTGTGCCGGTCCTGGATCTCGGCGCGGAAGTTGCACACCACCGTCGTACTCGTGGTCCAGGCACTCCGTGTGAACTCGGTGCGCATCTCCACGTTCCGCGCCACACCCTCGATGGTGCCGCGGCCCGCGTAGACCAGCGTCAGCGGCGGCTGCTGCTCCGGCCTGGGCGGCGGAACGCGGTCGATCGTCACCGTGTCCGGGTGCCCCCGCCACGTCCTGCGGTGGGGGGAGTGCCCCAGCCATGTCCGCCGGTCGTCGGCCACCTGGGGCAGGGTCCTCGGGAGCCGCCACCACGGCCGCTTCGGGGGCTCCCCGGTGTTGTACGGCGCCAGCCAGGCGCCGCACCAGCGGCACTGCTGCGCGCTCTCGGGTGCGTCCCTGCCGCAGCTCTCGCAGGTCCAGGCGCCGTCCACACGACCATCATCGCCCCGGTGCCGCTCCTGCGCCACACGGGTGACAGCGCACGTCACGCCCGCGGCAGCGCCTCCAGCGCGTCGACGAGGCCGGCCGGATCGGTGCCCAGCTTCCGGTAGACGGCCGACAGAAGCTGACGCACCCCCTGCTCGGTGAGATGCAGTTCCTTGGCCACCATCGAGACCGGACGGCCCTGGGCCGCCAGCTCCGCGGCCCGGCGCTCGTGCCCGGTGAGCGTGTCCGTCTGCGCGTACCTCAACGGCAGCGGGCGCAGCCCGGCGGTCGACAGCTCCTCCCTGGCCCGCCCGGCCAGCGCCTCCGCACCGCAGTGGACGGCGACCTCCAGACCCTGGTACAGGCGGTCGGCGGCGTCCTGCAGCCGGCCGTACCGGGACAGCGCGGCACCATGCCCGACCAGCGCCCGGGCCAGCTCGTACGCGGACGGCGACTGCTCCAGGCGTTCCACCGCCTCCGCGTACAACTCCAGCGCCGCCCGCCCGCCGGTCACCTCGGCCTCGGTCCGCAACGCCTGCCCGATCACCGACGCCGCCCCGAAGTCCCGGGCGTGCGCCACGGCGTCCCGGGCCACCCGCACCGCCCGGTCCGGCGCGGTCCGCGCCAGCGCGGCCGACAGATCCAGCCGCCACGGGCACCACGAGGGATTGCGCCAGTCCCGCCCCTCCAGCCACGCCCCGACCTCGCCCAGCAGCTCCGCGGCCTCGGCGTGACGCCCCTCCGCCAGCAGGAGTTCGGCGTAGACGGTCCGGGGGTCGGGGTAGATGACGGCGTTGGGCACGATCCGTCCGTACTGCTCGTGCTCGTCGGCGAGCCGACGGGCGGCGAGAGGGCGACCGCGGGCCAGGAGCGTCTGGATGAGGATCCCGACGGCGAACCACTGCGCCGGAACCGCGCCTTCCACCCGCTCGGCCGTGCGGAGGCCCTGGCGTACCCAGTGCTCCGCCTCGATCAGGTTGCCACGGCGGTAACGGATGTACCCGAACAGCGTCTGCCCGAGGGCCAGGTGAGAACCCCGCCACCCTTTCGCCTCGCACTCGGCCATCCCCCTGGTGAACAGCTCTTCCGCGCGCCGTGGCTGGTCGCAGTGCATGAACGTCAGAGCCACCGACACCGGAACCTCGAAGCCCCGGTTCTCGTCCGTCCAGCTCATCCCGCCCCGCAGGGCGTCCTCGGCGTACCTGAGGACGGACCGCCGCGGTTCCCCGCGCAGCAGGGAGTCCCAGGCACGCAGGCCCAGGATCCAGCGCTCCTCCGGGCCGCGTCCGGGCAGCCGCTCGGCCAGCTTCGTCAGCCTGCGGGAGCGGGCGGACGAGTCGCGTTCGTCCGTGCGGAACATGCTCCACACGAAGTGATCCCCCTGCATCCGCAGCCGGATCCGCGGATGGCAGGTCTTGGCCTCCTCCTCGGCCACCGTGGCGGCCTCCGCCATCCGGCCCGTGTGGGCCAGCGCCTGGGTCAGCCGGTAGACGATGGAGGCCCGCAGCTCCGGGTCGAGACCGGGTTCCGCCAGGGCCTCGCGCAGATGAGTGACCGTGGCCGTCGGTTCGATCAGGAAGGTGGCGCAGGCCAGTTGATGCAGCAGTGCGGCGCGCTGCTCCGGAAGGGGCGGCTCCTGCAGCGCGCGGCTCAGCAGTCGGCGGGCGGCTTCCGGCGCCCCGGCGCGAAGGTATTCGTGTGCGGCTTCGCGGAGACTTTCGACCGCTTCCGGCTTGCCTTCGCAGGGCACCTCCATCAGGTGGCGGGCAGCGGCCCCAGGGCCGAACCCGGCAGCGCGGACGGCAACCGCCGCCGCGTTGTGATAGCCGCTGCGGAAGTGTGCGGGGATGGAGCGGTAGATCGTCCTGGCGATGATCGGGTGTGCGAAGTCCAGGGAACCGCCCGGCGCGTCGCCCTCGGCCACGATCCGCGCGGCGCGCAGTTTCTCGACCGCCTCGGCCGCGGCCTCACTGCCGACCGCCGCCAGCGCGGCGGCGATGGCGGGTGAGAACGGGGAACCGAGGACGGCCGCCGCGTGCGTGAAGCGCACGGTGCTGGTGCCCAGTCTGTTCAGACGGTCGAGGAGGCCGGGGCCCTTGACCGCGGCGGCCAGGTCCCGCATGGCCGGCAGGTCCTCCCGGGTGCCCTTGAGGTTCCGCTCGGCCAGTCCGAGGGCGATCTCCACGGTCTCGAACGGGCTGCCACCGGTGGCCGACCAGCACTCGGCGCAGAACTCGTCCTCGGCCTGCTCTCCCACTTCCTCCCGCACGATCCGGGCGACAGCCCCCGTACTGAGCGGGGCGAGGGAGTAGGGACGGGGCCCGTGATCCTCGATGAGGGACCCGAACCCGGCTGCCTCGGGCGGCAGTTCCGCGGGCCGATAGGCGGAGATGATCAGAAGCGGAAGGTCCGCGACGCGCGGGGCGAAGGAGGTCAGCCAGCCGAGTGACTCCAGATCGACCCAGTGCAGGTCGTCGAGGAGCAGGACGACAGGTGCCTTCTTGAGCGTGAGGCGGGTCATCACCCAGTCGAGCCCGTCACGGACACCGGTCGGGTCCGGCAGACCGTTGTCCGCCGCCTCCAGCCCGAGGGCCGGGGCGACGATCGGATACCAGCTCCCCAGGAACTTGCGCAGTTCCGTCTCGTCCATCGCCGCCAGCGAGGGCTGAACCAACTGCCGGACCAGTCGGAACGCCAGATCTTGCTCCGCCTCCCCGCCGCGGCCCGAGAGCACGGTGAACCCGTGCCCGACGGCACGGGTGCGGGCCGCCGACAGCAGTGCCGTCTTCCCCAGCCCACCGGGACCGGTGAAGGCCAGCAGCCCGCCGCGACTCGGTCCGACGCCATGCGCCGGGGCTCGCAGCTCGGAGAAGGCGGTATCGAGCGCTTCGAGTTCCCTCCGGCGTTCGAACAACGGCCGTGCATGGGTGATCGGTTGCCGTGACACAGGCGCCATGTGCCTTACCGCTTCCTGTCGCTGGTCCTCGCAGGCAGGGTGAGCGTACGCCCAGGACACCACCCGGATGGCCGCATTAGGGCACGAGAAGGACAGGTTCGGGTGAATCAACGGCCTCGGTGGTTTGACGATCGATCCGTCTGGCAATGTCGTAGGACCGGCCCTCGTCGAGATCCGTGGAAGGCCAGTCGTCGAGCCTCACCGGAGCAAGGGCGTCGTGACCGCCTCCCCGTACCGCGGCACAGTGCGGGACCAGTAGTAACAGCCGCGTATCCAGCCGATCATCCCCTCCACATAGCCGACGCCGGCCGGGGTCAACTCCGGCTCGACCTCCGCGTAGACCCGCTCGAACTCACTGATCGTGTCGTTGATCTGCCGGATGGCCCGCGTGACGGCCGCCGGCAGCGAGCAGCGCTGCGCCTGCCGGTGGGCGAGGGCCAGGTTGATCACCTCACCCGTCCGTTGCTCCTTCACCGCGGAGAACAGGTCGGGGATCCACACCGCCGCGTCGGCGGACAGCCGCTCCAGCCGCCGCATGGCCGGGTGGTGCAGCTCCGCGTGGCTCAGCTCGCCGGGCTGCGAGGCCTCGCACAGCGGGTAGAACGGCTCGACGCCCGCGGTGAGCGAGCGGACCGAGGTGCACAGCTCGATCCGCAGGGGCACGGAACAGGTCTGGGCCACCGCCTCGTACAGCAGGCCGTGGACGTACTCCCGGCTCTTCCACGCCCACCGGGCGGCCTGCGCGGGTGTGCAGCGTTCCCTGACCTGGCGGTACAGGTCGGTCAGCGCGGAGCCGAGGGGAGTGGTGGGGGCCGCTCCGTCCCGCAGGATCGAGACGCTCTCGCAGAGCATCGGCAGCAGCCGGTCCGGCCATCGGCGGCCGACCTCCTCGGCCCGGTCGTCGTAGACGAATTGATAGGCGATCTGATTGGCCACGATCTGGAGGATCCCGGGATCCATGGCCGGGCTGTTGAAGGAGGCGAGTTCGGCGGGGCGGGTATAGGCGATCATCTCCAGCACGCCCGGTTCGTCGCTCAGCCCGCACTCCCTCAGCCATTTCTCCACCCCCGCCTCGGCCTCCGCCTCATGCGGGTTCCGCTGGAACGGAAAGGGCATGTAGAGCTGCGCGTCGATCAGTTCCCTCAGGCTGGAATGATGAATTCCGCCCTGCTGGGGGACCGTGATCTCCTCATGCGTCGTCGGCACCGTTGCCACCTGCCATTCGGGAGTCCGGTACGCGGATCGTCGTACGGTGCGCGGCGCCGGTCCGCTGGTGCGTCCGCGGTTCGCAGGTCATGCGCAGGGCCCTCGGTCCCAGCGTCACCGCGGGGCGGGACTCCGGGGCCCCACCGGGCCGGTGGGTCAGCCGCCAGCGGGCGGCGATGGTCGCCAGGGCGAGGGTGACCTCGGTCATGGCGAAGCCTTCGCCGAGGCACTTGCGGCTGCCCGCGGCGAAGGGCACCAGGGCGTGCTCCCGCCGTGCTGCGGTCCGGCCGGACAGCCAGCGCTCGGGGAGGAACCGCTCGGGCTCCGGGAAGGAGGCGGGATCGTGGTGCAGCAGGTACGGGCTGTACAGCACCGTCGTCCCACGGGCGAGGCGGTGTCCCGCCAGCTCCGTGTCCCGGGTGGTGACCCGGGTGAAGAGCCAGCCCGGCGGGGAGTGGCGCAGTGTCTCGGTGACGACGGCACGGGTGTGGCCGAGCCGGGGCAGGTCGTCCGCGCCGGGCCGCCGTCCGTCCGCGAGCACCGTGTCCAGTTCGGCGTGCAGCCCCCGTTCCGCCTCCGGATTGCCGGCCAGCAGATCGAAAGCGGAGGTCAGGCACAGGGCGGCGGTCTCGACGCCGGTGAGCAGCAGGGTGATGAGCTGGTCGTGGACCTCGCGGTCGGTGACCCCGCCGTCCTCGTCGCTCGCGGCGGCCAGCAGCACGCCCAGCAGGTCGTCGTGCTGGGCGTCGCCGCCGCGCCGTTCGGCGACGACCGCGTCCACGATCGCGTGCAGCCGGTCGACGGAGCGCCGGTAGCGCCGGTTGGCGGGTGTGGGGACCCGGAAGACGGCGTCGACCGGCACGATCGTGCGGATGAACAGGCCGCGCACCACATCGGCCAGGCAGCGCCGCACCTCGGCGTGGGTCGCCGGGTCGAGGGAGTCCGAGAAGAGCACACGGCTCATCACGCGTGCCGTGACCGTCATCATGGCCGCGCTGACGTCGACGTCCTGCCCGGCTCGCCAGCGGGCGGCCACCGCGGCGGCCTCCTCGCCCATCAGGTCCGCGTGTTCGGCTGCGCGGGAGGGGCGGAAGGCGGGCTGGAGCAGCCGGCGCTGACGGCGGTGCCGCGCGTGCGGGCAGGTGACGACTCCGTCGCCCATCAGCGAGCGGAGTCTGTCGTACAGCGTGCCGCCTTTGTCGAAGGTGGACGTGTCCAGCAGCATCCGGTGCGCCAGCTCCGGATGGCATACGACCCAGGCGCGCTGCGGTCCGAGCCGCACCTCCACCAGATCCCCGTGCGCCGGCAAAGAATTCAGAAACTCCAGCGGTCGGCGGAACAGGGCGATACCGTGGCCGAGGAGTGGGAACGCGCCGGGGGCACATTCCACTGTCCATTCCCGCTCTGGTTCCCTGACGGAACCGCTCATCGGATACCACCCGTCTCAGTCGAAACATGGAATTCGGTGATCTCTCACCGAACGGGCACTTGAATCATGTACTGCCCAGTTCAACCTGATCGCGGATTGCGGCATCCATTTTCCATGGGGGCGCACGGGTGCACGGGGAAGCACAACCCGAATATGCGCGAAAGCTCTGGGGACCGGCAGCCCGTGACATGACGGCGGGCCGGGCCCCCTTTCTCACCGGCTCGGGACCAGCCGCTCCCGGAACCAGCCGCCGGCCGCGGCGGCCACCTCCTCCAGGGCGCCGGGCTCCGGAAAGAGATGCGTGGCACCCGGCACGACATGGATCCGGTACGGCGCCGACAGCCGCGCGGCGGCCTCCTCGTTGAGCCCCAGCACCATCTCGTCCGCGCCGCCCACGATCAGCAGCACCGGTGCCCCGACCCGCGGCAGGACGTCGCCCGCCAGGTCCGGCCGCCCGCCCCGGGAGACCACCGCGTACACCCGCCGCGGCCGTTCCGCGGCGGCCACCAGCGCCGCGGCGGCGCCCGTGCTCGCCCCGAACAGCCCCACCGGGAGGTCCTCGGTGGCGCGCTGCCGCTCCAGCCAGTCGATCGCGTCCACCAGCCGCCGGGCCAGCAGACCGATGTCGAAGCGGTGCCGGGCGGTCAGGGCGTCGTCGCGCTCCTCACCCTCGCTCAGCAGATCCAGCAGCAGCGTGCCCAGACCCGCTCCGTTCAGTCTCCCGGCCACCGCCCGGTTGCGCGGACTGTGCCGGGAACTGCCGCTGCCGTGCGCGAACAGCACCACCGCCGGGTTCTCGCCGCCCGGCACGGTCAGATCCCCGGCGAGCGCCACCCCGTGGGCGGGTACCGTCACCGTCTCGGAGATCATCCGCCTCACCTCCGGGCCTTCGCCGACCCGCGAGCGCGACAGGCACGCGGGTCCACAGGCACGTGGACCCACGGCCCGACGGGGCCCGCCCGGTACGGGCCGCCGTCAGCGGGTCCGCTCGTCCGCCGATCCCTCCACGCCGGTCAGCGGGTCGCCGCTCGCCGTGCCGCCGGACGGGCCGTACCCCTCCGTGGCACTCGCCGTGCCCGGCACCACCCGCTCACGGGCCTGGCTCTCCCGGCCCGAGTGGGCTCCCGGCTCATCCTCGTCACGGGCGCGCGCGAAACTCTCCCGCCGGTGCGTGCCCTCGCCCGGCGGCGTCTGCGTCACCTCCTCGACGTCGTCCCGCTCGCCCTCCGCCTGGGAAGGCGTCGTGCGCGGCGGATCGTAGGCGGGGGTGACGTCGTCGCGTTCACCCTCGGCCTGGGACGGAGTCTGCTCGCTCATCATGTGCCTCCCGACGTCCGGTCGGTCCCCCCGGGTACCCGGCCCTGCGGAGCCCCATGCGAGGTCCCCGGCACACACCACCCCGCCGTCAGCAGCACGGCACCCGACCGGGCCAGGGCGGTGTCCGCGCGGCCCAGCGCGTGCGCCGCCCCGAGCACCGCGGCGAGCCCCGCACGGTCGTGCCGCTGGACGCCCGCCACCAGCAGCGCGTCGAGCTGACCGCCCCACACGGCCCGCTCCTCCCCGGAGGCCGCCGCCACCGCGGCCCGCACCCCCTCCGCCCACCGACGCACCGCGTCCGCACTGCCGTCGGCGGGGGAGGGGCCGGGTTCGTACCTGCGCGTCCTCGCCGACGCGGAACACTCCGGCACGCTCGCGCACGAACGCGAGGAGGGCGGCTGATGGGTCCCACACCCCACCCGGCCACCACCTCCCGGCCGGATCGGACCGGCCGCGAACAACAACGCGTCTCACCCGAGTCGAGTGGGACGGCGGAGCCGGGCCGCACGGAGAACGCGGCGCCGTCCGGCATGGCCGCGCGGATGCACCGAACGGAAAGCGCGTCGCCGCCCGGGGCGGTGGTGCGGGGAGACGGCACGCAGAGCGCGGCGCCGTCCCGCACGGCAGCGCGGGAGCGTCGTACGGACAGCGTGCCGCCGTCCGGCGGGCCGGGATCGCCGCGCGGCGCGTCGGCCACCGGGCGAGCCGTACCCCGCGACACCGGCACCGCCCCACCCACCCTGGAGAGCCCATGACCGCGCTGCTGTGGACCATCCGCTACGAGGCGCTGATGGCGGTCCGGCGGCGGGCCGTCTGGGCCGCGGTGCTGCCGCTGGCCGCGCTGACCCTGCTGCTCGCTCTCACCTCGCCCGTGGTCACCGGTTCGGCCGACCCGGCCGCCCGGGTCGGGATCACCGCCGTGCTCGTCAACGGCTTCTGCACGCTCGGACTCGCGCTCGCCCTGACCGACCGGCTGCGCCGCGGCGTGGAGACCCGCGGTATGCCGGAGCTGCTGGCCGCCACCGCCACCGGCCGGCTGTCCCGCAGCACGGGCGCCCTGCTCGGCCCGCTGCTCGCCGCGCTCGGCCCGGTCGCCGCGCTGCTGCTGCTCTACGGCGCGGTCCTGTCGCTCACCGCGGCCAGCGGCAGACCCCTCGCGACGGCGCTGATCGCCGTCGGTACGGCCGTGCTGCCCGCCGCCCTGCTGGCCACCGCCTTCGCCGGGCTGCTCGGCCTGCTGATGCCGGTGACCGCGGCGCGACCAGCAGACCGCCGAGCGACAGAGCGAGCGCGGCGGAGACCAGAGCACGGCGCAATGCCCTCATTCCGAATCCTCCCAGTCGGACAGGTCGTCCCGGGACGCAGAACGTCACGGGACCGGTGTCTCAGGACGAATCCGAACCGTGCACCCCGGGCGCCGGACCGGGGCGGATGGCAGGGAGGCCGGCAGGTCATGGCAGTGCGATGGCAGCACGCCGTCAGGGCGCGTGTCAGGCGCGTGTCAGGGTGGAGTCAGGGGCAGACAGGGCGCGCGTCAGGCGCGCGCGTCGCCCTCCTGCGCCCGCTCGGCGTCGCGCTTCTTCAGCCGGGCCGCCTCCTTGCGCACCTCGGCCTGTGTGGCGCGCTCCTTCTCCAGCCACTCGGGCCGCTCCTGCTTCAGCGCCTCGATCTGCTCGGTGGTCAGCGCCTCGGTGACCCCGCCGCGGGCCAGGCCGGCGATGGAGACGCCGAGCTTCGCGGCGACCACCGGCCGGGGGTGCGGGCCGTTGCGTCGCAGGTCCCGCAGCCACTCCGGCGGGTCGGCCTGGAGTTCGTCCAGCTGGGCGCGCGAGACGACGCCCTCCTGGAACTCGGCGGGGGTGGCGGGAAGGTACACACCCAGCTTCTTCGCCGCGGTCGCGGGCTTCATCGTCTGGGTGCTCTGGTGCGACGTCATGCCATCCAGACTATCGGCCGCCGGCGAGACCTCCGACCACAGCCGGTAACCTGGCGGGATGACCGACTCGGCGGATTCCCCCTCGTTCCGGCTCGCATACGTCCCCGGAGTGACGCCCGCCAAGTGGGTGCGGGTCTGGGCGCAGCGCTCGCCCGACGTCCCCCTCACGCTCGTCCAGGTGGAGCCCGCCGAGGCCTCCGATGTCCTGCGGGACGGCCGCGCGGAAGCGGGCCTGGTCCGCCTCCCCGTCGACCGTACGGTCCTCAGCGCGATCCCCCTCTACACCGAGACCACCGTCGTCGTGGTCCCCAAGGATCACGTGATCACCGCGGCGGACGAGGTGACCCTCGACGACCTCGCCGACGAGGTGGTCCTGCACCCCCTCGACGACGTCCTCGGCTGGGACCGGCCGCCGGGCGAGCCCGCCTTCGAGCGGCCCGCCACCACGGCCGACGCGATCGAGCTGGTCGCGGCGAACATCGGGGTCCTGATCGTGCCGCAGTCGCTGGCCCGGCTGCACCACCGCCGGGACCTCACCTACCGGCCGGTCGTGGACGCACCCCAGTCGAGCGTCGCCCTGTCCTGGCCGGAGGACGCCACCACGGACCTGGTCGAGGACTTCATCGGCATCGTCCGCGGCCGTACGGTCAATAGCACCCGGGGCCGTACCCGCCCGCAGCCCGAGACGGGCGCGGATGAGGGCACGGCCCGGCGCAAGCCCGCGGCCGGGTCCCGCGCCGCCGGCAAGACCGCGCACGGCGCCCGGTCCGGCGACGCCAGGGGCGGTGCGGCCAGGGGCGGTGGTGCCAGGGGCGCCGCCTCGAAGGGCGGCGCCAAGCAGGCGCCCAAGGGCGCGCGGCGGGGCAAGCCGCGCCGCCGGTCGTAACCCGGGGCACGACGCGGGGACGGGCCGTCACGACACGTACGACGCCCTCGCCGCCGTGGCGCCGATCCTGTCGCCGTCGGCACTGCTCAGCAGGTCTGCCGCCACC